>NZ_BSQF01000001.1:106648-1605480 GCF_030268205.1 Allomuricauda sp. NBRC 101325 | reverse complement strand
AGGATCAAACTCTTCATTGTATTTCCTTGAATGTCTTCCGACACCCGGAAACCCAGAGTCCCCGCATCAAAATGGTTCTTAATTCTCTTTACGCTGTCGTTACAATATGTATATGAACTTCTTTGTTTTTTAACTCAAAATGAACAGGATTTTACTCCTGTTTCTCTTTCGTTATCGCCCTGCCTTATCAGCTAAGCGGGTGCAAATATACGCACGTTATTTTCTTTCCGCAAAATGTTTTTCGATATTTTTTTTGAAAAAAATTCAATTAATTTCTAAGTGCTTGTTTTTCAGGTTTCCCTTTTTTTTTCGCCCAGAAATTTTATGAAAAGAAATTCCATACCAACCCAAATCTGATCACAAAATCGCGGTATGGGTAATTGGGTGCAGAGTAATAATTGGGCTCAGAAAAAATGGAATTTAGGTGTTCCAATTTTAAATAAATGCGTGTTTGCCTCACCTTGGCATTTATAAATACATCCATTAAAGGATATGCACCGAACTCCTCATTGTTCTGAATATAGAATTCACCCAACAAAGGATGATAGGCATTCATATTATATGAGGTGAAATATTTAAAGGTGACCCCCGTTTGCAAAAACATGGCCTTATTAAAAACATCACTCGAAAAATACAAAGTGTTCCTAGTTACCAATTGGGGAAGGTTGAGCACTTGATTGTCCTGATCTACCTCTTGGTACATTATGGTATTCATCAAGGCCCATTTACGCCACTTTAATTCCTTTTGATACTTTACCTTAATATAATTAATGGTATTTGTTTCTTGAAACGGTTTCACAAACGCTGTTTCCTCAGCTTCATTTAAAATATCCTCCTCGGTAATTGTCGACGCAAAATAGGAGTAGTTGTCCACCGTGTTCAACTCTGCTTGCAGTAATCCGAAAATTTTGGAATCAAAACCAAACTCAATGCTCTTGGTCTGTACCTTATCGAAACTGTCCGTGTTCTGCCAGTTAAAGTTCCTATAATCACTTTGGAACAATAGGAAATTAAAATTGGGCATTCTTGAAGAAGCGTGCAGACCTCCAAAAATAGCATGGCTCGGGGTAATTTGGAATTTGGCCAATGCATCAAAATTATTTCCAGTGAGTTCTCCGGAAACGGTATAGTTCACATTTCCCTCCAAGGACAATGGACCAAAACTATTTTTATAGGCTCCCCCTACTGATATTTCCTCTCCCTTGAGTTGGTTTTGTATGGTTTGTTCTTCAGTAATCAATAGACTATTGAAGTAATAATTATAATTATATAGGTTAACGTTGCCCGACAAACGTCCCAAAGTTTTATTGGAGAACTCCACACTTCCTTTGTTGAACATTGTTTTTAATCTGGCTCGATCTTCAATTGGTGTAATAAAGGGGTCTTCCCCAAACGCATCATTTAGCGTAGTTTGCCTAAAGTCGTACAGTTTGGTTTCATAACTAAACTCATGACCGAGGGTCAAGGTTGTTGGATCCTTATCCGTTGCTTCCTTTTTATGGTTGACCAATTTAAATTGCTGATCAAAGAAGTAACGCTTCCCCAAAACTCGATTGTTCGCATTTTCATAGAGCAAATCTATTTTGGCCCTATCCGCAAAATCATCCAAGCCGTCTTCAAATTGACTGCGATCCAACAATCCCCCACTTTCTTCTAAACGTAGTCGTTGTGAGGCTATATGTCCACGTAGACCATATCTATCATTTGGGGACAAATAATTAAACGTGATGCGAAACTTTTCGTCCTGGGCTTCTTCATATCGGTACTTACCCAGAGACCTAAATCCTGTATAGGCAATTGACGCGTTAAAAGCTCTTGATAAATTAAAAGTAAGAAGTGCATCCAAAAACTGTCCTTGCTCCATTGTGGTCTTGAACATAAGTTCGGTCATTGGCGTGGGGACATTATAGTATTTTATATCCTCCTTTTCGTGATAACCATAATTGCGTGCCGAGGCTCCCAACGCAGGATAATATGATGTTGTTTTTAGGTTTTTACCCAATTCGTTGTAGGGCTGCCCCATATTAGCAAAGGGCATCAGCTCAAAATCATCCCTCCTTAGATAGTTGTACTTATACTCCTTAAATATGGTCAAGGTAGTATCCACATTGGTGGAGGCTCCTTTATAATCAAATATTTTATAGTCTGCTATGGTTATAGCAACGGTGTCCTTGGTCTTCGGCACAACCCTACCTTTTCGTGCGCTCTTATCGGCCCTAATCGAATCCATTTTGGCTGAATCCTTTGTCTTGACCGCCAATGAGTCACCAGATACCACTATTAAGGTATCCTTTTCTTTTGGAGGTGGTATTGAATCTTGCTGCGCAAAAATGGCCTGAGCCGAAAAAAAGATAAGGGCAAACGTTAAAAATCTCATTCCACTGTATTGGTTGGGCAAAGGTAAAAGTTTTGTTTCTAAAGAAATGTGAAAAGTTAGGACACAAAAAAAGTCCCGCGAATTGCGGGACTTTCCTTTTTGAAAAACAATATTGTTTCTAGTAACCAGGATTCTGATCTGCCTGGGTAATAGATTCGTTTGCATTGATTTCAGTCTGTGGGATAGGCCACAACAATCTGTTATCGTTATAGCTAATTCCTTTAGATTCGATAACTTCTTGAGCCAAGCCCAATCTTTTTACGTCGAACCATCTCTGACCTTCACCGTAAAGCTCCAAAAGTCTTTCTTGACCGATCAAGTCAACAAAGTTTCCAGAAGTCAAGGCTACATCACCAACATTGGCTCTTGATCTAACCTCGTTGATATAAGTTGAAGCCGTTGGATCATTGCTACGTGCCAACAATTCTGCATACATTAACAATACATCTGCATATCTGTAGATGTTTGGTTGATCTGTTCCAGTAGATACATCGCTGTATTTGGTCAAAATTCTGGCAGTCTCATCCTCAGGATCTCTAATTAGACCCAAACGAGCGTCACCGGCTTCAAAACTTTCAACCAAGGATGCTGATGGAGCAGTTTCCCTTCTACCACCTTCTGCAGATGGATAGAAATAGAACGCCAATGCGTTGCTATCATCAGTTGAATAATTTAGTTTGAAAATGGCTTCAGTGTTTGCACCAGGCACGAACAAATCAGCGTAATCGTCTACTAAAGTGTAGCTACCAATCAATGGTTCAAGAGCAGTTTGAGCAGCTGCATACTCGCCCATGGCCATATGCACCTTTGCTTTAAGTACTCTTGCAGCATCGTTGGAAAATCTGTAAAGACCATTATCGGCTAGATTGCCCAAAGCTGCATCGATATCGGCTTGGATATAAGCATAAACTGCGCTTTCAGATGATCTTGCAACATTTCCTGCAGCAGAACCTTCTTGTGTTACCAATCCTTCAGGAATTGGAACGCCTCCGTAGGCCTGAACCAAGAAAAAGTAGAAATAAGCTCTAAGTGCTCTTGCCTCTGCAATGGATGCAGATTTTACAGCATCAGAAACCTCGCCTTCCACAAGGGCATCCAAAGCTGAAATTACAGAATTGGCTCTAAAGATACCAGCATAAAAGCTACCCCAGATATTAGTGTTGTTGGTGTTACCCGTTGCACTAATATTGTTCACGTTATACTCGGTGTACGTAGGGAATGAACCTGTGTGGGTCAATTCGTCTGCATAAAGTCCAGAAACCTGGATAGGCACCGCACCACCAATGTTGGTGTTTTGGAACGCACTATAAATACCAACTACGGCCTGATCTGCTGTAGTATCGTCTACGATAAAGTCAGCTGTACCCAACTGACCTGGGTTCGATAGATCTAGTAATGAGTCTTCACAACCTGTGGCGAACACAAGCAAAGACAATGTTAAACTGTATATTATTTTTTTCATCATTTTTTTTTTAGAATGAAACATTCACACCAAATTTCCACACTTTGTTAGCTCCCTGTGTCAAGAAATCAGTACCTGATGTTACTGCTGAAGCACCACTGTAGTTAACTTCTGGGTCGATTCCAGAGTAATCAGTGAACAACAACAAGTTGTCACCAGAAACATAGAATCTTACCATGTCAAAACCTAGTAGGTCTCTTGGCAAGGTGTAACCCAAGGTCACGTTTCTCAATTTGATCCAAGAACCATCCTCTACAAATCTTGTAGAATCCAAGTTGTTGTGGGAAGCGGAGTCAATGTTCGGTCTTGGTAGACTTGCATCTGTGTTTTCTGGAGTCCAGTAATCCAATTGACTAGTGAACTTACCATAGTTAGGGTTGGTTGAAGAACCAGCAAATTGCAATGTACTGTTGAATACATCGTTACCTTGAGACATTGCCCAAAGGAAATCCAAATCGAATCCTTTGAAAGACAAGGTGTTTTTCCAGTGTGCAGTGTAATCTGCCCATGGGCTACCACCGATTACGTAGTCGTCATCGTTGATCAAGCCATCACCGTTTTGGTCAATGTATCTTACATCACCAGCACCAACTCCATTTGCAGCAAGGTTTGCAGGAACCTCATCATCTGATTGATAAAGACCATCAGCAACCAAAGTGTAGAATGCACCAAGAGGAGCACCTTCTTCGATACGGCTAACAAAACCAGTATTGATAGGAGAGTTACCATCCAAAGAGGTAACCTCATTGTCCAATGTACTGAAACCTACTGTAGTTTTCCAAGAAAACTCACCATCCCTAAAGATATTTGCAGTTACACCTACTTCGTGACCTTTGTTGGTCATGGAACCTACGTTGCTGATAATACCAGCTGAAGCACCATCGATACCCACTCCAAAACCAGAGTTTCCTGGAAGCGGAACGTTCAACAATAAGTCATCGGTATCTTTCTTAAAGTAATCGTACTCCACGGTAATTCTATCGTTCCACAAACCGAAGCTTGTACCAAAGTTTACCTGAGATGTTTCTTCCCATTTAACGTCTGGGTTACCAATAGTTGTGATTCCAGTACCAACAACACCAGCATAACTTACTGCACCTACACCTGCAAGAGCATCGTAAGAACCGATACCTGTATCGTTACCTGTAACACCGTAAGATGCTCTAACTTTCATAAAAGTAAGCACATCGTTTTTGAACCAATCTTCTTCAGAAAGGATATAACCCGCAGATACAGATGGGAAATAACCGTATTTATTGTTAGGTCCGAATTTTGAAGAACCATCCGCTCTCAAAGAAGCTTCCAATAAATATTTGTTTTTGTAGCTGAAAGATGCTCTACCAATGAAAGATACCAAGTTATCTTCTGCAAAAGAACCTTCTGCATTTGTAACGGTAGCACCTTGAGAAACATTTTTCAACAAAGGAGATGCAAACCCTGTTCTTTGAGCAATTGTAGAACGAGATTGACGTCCGTTGTACTCAAATCCTAAGAAACCACCAACGTTGAAATCATTAAAGTTCTTGTCGATCAATAAACCTTGGGTTGTCATCAATCTTCTGATCACACGTTGTCTATCCTCGGCCAAACCATTAGATCCAGCACCTCTTGTAGAAGTAGAAGGCAAATAAGTTTTTTGGTAGAAATCCAAGTTGTCAAGACCCCATTTAGAGCTGAAAGTCAACCAATCGAAAAGATCGTACTGAAGCTCGGCATTTACCAATACCCTAAAGGTATCACCAGTGGCCTCATTTTCCAAGGCATTTTGAACAGGGTTGGAGAACAACCAAGAAGAACTGTCAAAAGTTCCGTCTTCATTATAGATACTGTTACCTGGAGATTCCAAGATAGCAGTAGACAATACACCATAAATGTTGTTGTCACCGTTTACCAAAGTCTGTTTTTCATCGGTTACAGAAAAACCTCCGATAAATCTGAATTTATCTGTGAACTCTTGGCTCAAGTTCATTCTAAAGCTTTCTCTCAAGTAATCCTGACCCAAGATCACACCTTCTTGCTTGTAAGAGTTACCAGCAATGTAGTATTTGGTTTTGTCAGTACCACCAGAAATACCCACATCCAATCCACGAACAATAGCATTGTCTTTGTAGATGGCATCCATGTAGTTATCACCTTGGTTAGCTACTGAATCATAATAGGCATCCAACTCTTCCTGAGAATACTCAGTAAAAGAAAGATCACCAGTAACTGCAGCAGTCCAACGCCCGTTCGGAAATCTTCCTGAGTTGGCATAGTATGCATCACCATATTTCAACCACTCACCGTAGTTGGTAACATCGTACTTGTTCACTGGGTTTTGAATACCTACGTAAGAACCAATAGAAATGGTTGGCTTACCAGCTTTACCTTTTTTAGTGGTAATGATCACAACACCATTCGAACCTCTAGAACCATAGATTGCAGCAGAGGCGGCATCCTTTAAGATTTCGATAGACTCGATGTCGTTAGGGTTGATACTTGAAAGTGCACTGTTCTGCTGACCACCAAACGAGTTGGAAACAGTGGTACCTGTTTCGATCTGAACACCATCTACAATGTACAATGGGTTGTTGGATCCGTTGATGGAAGTTGCACCCCTAATTCTCAATCTTACCTCACCACCTGGAGCACCAGACGCTTGGCTTACTTGAATACCGGTAGCATTACCTTGCAATGCACCAGAGATATTAGCTGTGGAAACTTTTTGAACATCTTCTGAACTCACTTGAGAGATAGAAGTAGTTACTTTCTTTTTAGAAGTAGTACCATAACCTGTTACCACAACCTCTTCCAAGGCTTGGGTATCATCTTCCATTTGTACGCTGATGGTACTGGAAGCGCCTATGGTTCTTTCTACCGTTTTTTGACCGATATAGCTAAAACGCAATACCTGACCAGTTGCGGCAGAGATGGTATAGTTACCATCAAAATCGGTTTGTGTTCCGTCGGTAGTACCAACCACCAATACAGAAACACCAGGCAATGGCAAACCGGTCGCATCGGTTACATTACCTGAAATTGTTTTCTCTTGTCCAAAAGAGAAGGACATGCACAACACCAAAAATGGCATGAGCACGTACATGAATTTAGTTCTCATTTACTACTTATTTTGAATTAGCGTCGCCAAAAATCTTCATAAAAAGAGGAGTTGCAAAAATTTTAACAGGCCAGCAATCACGGGGGTTAAGGCAATGTTAAGTTTTGTTTTATTATTTTTAACAAACAACAAAATGTCAATTGTCTGATTATAAGTTTTGTAGGAATTTATTTCACATTTATTTAACCAAATTCACAAAAGCAGACAAGTAGGTGTTAAAGTTTTAGACCCCATGTTAAAATCTTGTTATCGATCCTTTTCTGAAGCCGGAACCGACGAAGCTGGTCGAGGTTGCCTTGCCGGACCCGTCACCGCAGCAGCCATTATTTTGCCGGAAAGCTTTAAAAATTCCGTTTTAAATGACTCCAAACAGCTATCCGAAACCAAGCGGGAACTCTTACGACCCATCTTGGAGCGTAAAGCGGTCGCCTTTGCTGTGCAGCATGTGTTCCAGGATGAAATTGACGAAATCAATATTCTAAATGCTTCTTTTTTGGCCATGCACCGTGCTTTGGACCAACTGCAACAGACACCAAGTTTTATATTGGTAGATGGCAATCGATTTAAGCCCTATCCCAATATTGATCATGAGTGTATTGTAAAAGGGGATGGAAAATATATGAGCATTGCCGCGGCCTCTGTCCTTGCAAAAACTTACCGAGATGAATATATGGCCCAAATTCATGAAGAATTCCCCATGTACAACTGGAAAAAGAACAAAGGATACCCCACCAAAGAACATCGCGCGGCCATAAAAGCATACGGACTAACCAAATATCATAGAAAAAGCTTCCGACAACTTCAAGAACAATTATCGTTGGATATTTAAAAGTTCTAACTTTGTTTGAAACTTCATGCATGAGATTTAAGGTACTTTTTTGTTTGACCACCATTTTTTTAGTATCCTGCGCAAAAGAGGTAGCGACCAAAGATTCCCTACTGGACCACCTACCTCCCAACCCAGCCCTTATTATTAAGGTAAACAACCTTACCAATTTTAAGAGCGAGCTTAAAAACAACTCGGTTTTAAAACAGCTGGAAGGTTTTTCGAACATTCAGGATCTATCCAGCAAGTTGGAGGGGTTAAACCCACTTGCTACAGACACAAAGTGTCTTATGGGGTTTTATGAAGTTGGAAAGGACACCTATGATTTTATTTTGGTGACACCGAACAAGTCTGACCTATTCAATGTGGACAGTATCAGCAATAAGTCCGTAGAGACCCTTACCTATGAAAGCGCCACCATTTCAAAATATGTATTGGATGGCAAAGAAGTGTATAGTTTGGTCGAGGGAAAAAACCTATTGTTGAGTTCGTCCCAAATGTTGATGGAAAATTTGGCACGCACCAAAGCCAAAAATCCGATAGACCCCATTTTATCAAAAGTATACCAAACCAATTCAACCGATAAATCGGCTACCTTTTACCTAAATATGGAAGGGAACAAATCCCTTTTATCTTTAAAGGAGGAAGCGACTACGGACATAAAGGCCTTTTCTTCATGGATTTCTTTGGATTTTACGGCCAATTCCGATGAGATCAATTTGAGTGGAGTGGCCATGGCCAACGATTCCACTAAAAATTTCGTCAACCTTTTTAAAGGGACCAAAGCATTAGTGAACAAAACCCCAAATCTGGCACCGCTCAATGCCAAAGCTATTTTATCCTATACCTTCGATGATTATCAGGTTTTTGCCAAAAATCAGAACATCTATTTTGATAGAGTAAAGGCTGTGGATTCCCTTTTCAGCACCATTGAAGAAGTCGGTGTGGTGTATATGAACAACAGTAAGGCAGTATTGCTACATTCTTACGGCACCCAAAGCCTCTACGATTATCTAGATACCCAAAAAGTGGCAACCGAAGACTATCAAGGAAGCGAGATCATGGCTCTTCAGGAAAAGAGTTTGATCACAGCAGCCTTTACACCATTGATTTCAAATTTTGAGTCGAACTTTTGCACCGTTTTGGAGAACAGTTTTGTTTTCACGGAAGACAAAGAAACCTTGCAAACCTTGATCAGCAATCATAAAAGCACCTCATCACTTAGCAATTCTCCCGTCTACAAGACCGCTATGAGCACCATGGCCACGGAATCCAGTGTTTTATTTATTGCCAATGATTTGGGTATCAATCATTTTGCGGAAGAGGAATTAACATCCGAAGTGTTTGAGGATGTAAACAATGCGGATATAAAGGAATTTGCCTTCGCTTCCCAAATGGTAATGGACAATGGCTTTGCCCATTTTAATGCTTTGGTGTCCAAAATTGGAAAAACGCAAGAAACAAATACCGTTACCCCACTGTTTACTTTAGAATTGGATACCGATTTGGCGACGCAACCCCAATTTGTGAAAAACCATAGGACCAATCAGCAAGAAATTGTGGTTCAGGATCGTAACAATATGCTGTATTTGATTTCAACGGATGGGAAAGTACTCTGGACCAAACAGCTCGAAGGAAAAATCCAAGGGGATGTGCAGCAGGTGGACATTTACAAAAATGGAAGATTGCAATTGGCCTTTTGTACCGACAACCAATTTATGATCGTGGATCGTAATGGGGAGGATGTACCTCCGTTTAAAATAGATTTTGAGGGTGGAAACTTGAATCCCTTGGCCATTTTTGATTATGATGGCAGCAAAAATTATCGCTTTGTAATTACACAAGGTAGAAAAGTGTATATGTACAACAACCAAGGTAAAATTGTGAACGGGTTTACCTTCAAAGAAGCATCAAGTAATATTTTGGGCGCTCCCAAACACTTTAGGGTAGGCAGCAAGGATTATCTGGTGTTTAAAATGGAAGACGAAACCCTTAAAATTCTGCACCGAGTGGGAAGTGACCGAATTAAGGTGGCAGAAAAAATAGATTTTTCCACCAATGAGGTCTTCCTATATAAAAACAAGATTTCGGTGACCAACAAAATTGGGGTACTGCATCAAATTGATACCAACGGTAAACTGACCGCGACCAATTTTAATTTGAACAAAGATCATGGCATGTATGCCACTAGCAACACATTAGTGTTTATGAACGATAATGAACTGAGTATTCGCGGTAAAAAAGTGGAACTTGATTTGGGTGTTTATACCAAACCCAAGATTTTTTACATCTACGATAAAATCTACGTGTCCGTGACCGATATTCAGAACCAGCAAATTTATCTTTTTGACAGCCAAGCAGAGCCCATTCCTGGGTTTCCAGTGTATGGCAGTTCTTTAATTGACTTAACAGATATGGATAATGACCGAAAATTGGAGCTGGTGGCGAAAGATCAAGAGAACTCGTTGATTGTGTATAAGATGAATTAAGAAGATAGTTGATGGGCACTTATCGATTTGGCTATACGCAGTGTCCCTAAGAGCATTGCGTATAGGTGTTGTTGTAAAGCGTTTTTATTTTTAAACAATCCAGCCAATTAGTCTTTGTATTATTTTTCCATTTTTAACTACCCATATTGATTCATAATATTCACTTCCGTCTCCAAGTCTCATGCGGTAATAAACAAATTCTTTATAGCTATATATTTTTAATTTTCCGTTAGAAACCAAGTCTGAACTGGAATAGATTCCCGAAGGTAAAAATGGAGTCAATACATCCTTTGAATATTTACAATCTTGTTGAATTGTATCGACATTCTGGACAATTTCAATTTTATACAACTCAAATGACTCAGTCAATGGTAAATTCATTCCACCATAGAAATTTCTATTTTCAGATTCTTTCGCTGGTTTGGTGTTGAAAATAAGCTCAGGAGTATTTTCAGTCGGAGTTTCGAGTTTGGTAATTTCGATTATTCTGCTGTAGTGTACGAACCCAGTTTTATAATCTTCTCCGTATTCAATTGCTACCCAAATTGAATCTTCTGAATCCACACTTATGAAGAACACTTCCCCTTCTTGTAGTGTGTCAATTACTTTTCCTGAAGGGCTTACTCTAACATTCAAATAACCATCGGAGTCAGTTACAACTCCAATTTGTCCCCAAGAGTTTATTGATATAATAAGTGATAGTATTAAGAATATATTCCTCATGTCTCTTATAATGTTTTACAACTTTTAAGATATCAATCATTTTAATGATTGATATGGATCGATACCTGCCTGTCTGCAGACAAGACTGAAGTTCGTATTTATGTAACTTAAATGTACAAGCCAATTGACCAACCCCCTTTCTCAATTGACGGATGCAAGAAAATCCGTTGATTGTATAAGATGAACTAATGGAGGGCAAGAAAACTTTTATTAAAGTGGAAATTAGCTGATTATTTCCTCATTGGCCAAGTTGAACCTTTAATTTCAAATATGACACCGAGGCTTTACCCCATTTTTTTTTAAAATGTATTTGAAGGGCTTTCCAAAATTTGTTTAATTATTGAGGTAAACATGGCAAAGCCTGTTTCAATCAATGCATCGGGAAAATCGTAATCGGGGTTGTGCAAAGCAGGGGTTTGCATTCCGGCACCAAGACCAAACATTGCCGTTTTATAGGATTTGGAAAACCATCCAAAATCTTCCCCAAATTTAAAGGGGTAATCTCTTTGAATAATGTCCAGACCATTCTCCTCTGCTGCCTTTTTTATAATACCGTTGCATTCTTTATCATTTTGGCTCGCTGGAAAATATTCCAACCATTCAAGCTCAAATTGCAATCCGTGTAGCTCACATTTTTCGTTGATCAATTTTGAAATGGTGGACTTTAAACTTTGCATCTTTTCTGGGTTCCAACACCTAATCGTATAATGCAACTCTCCATGTCCAGGTGCAATGCCATACGCCTTTTGTCCAACTTGAATATGCACGGGTGTCAACACCGCAAAATCCAAACTATTTGGATCAGGCACATTTAATGTGTTGATTTCGCGTACCAATTCCGAAATGCAAAGCGAAGGATTGATTCCATGTTCAGGTTCAGAAGCATGTGATTCTTTTCCCTTTAATATTAACACAAAACTTATGACTTCGGCGGAAAAGCCACTTTCAATAAGAATGATTTTGTGAAGCGGTTCTTTAGGGATATTATGTAGGGCAAAAACATAATCCGGTTGTAAGGCCTTAAAGATTTCATCGTTGACAATTCTTTCGGCCCCTTCCCCTGTTTCCTCTGCAGGTTGAAACAACAACACCACTTTTCCAGACTCAATTTCACTATGATGAAGCCAGTTGGCCAAACTTGCCACAATGGCCATATGGCCGTCATGACCACATTTGTGGGATACACCATCTATAGTTGATTTATGACCAAACTGATTACTTTCCATTATAGGAAGCGCATCCAATTCGCAACGGATAACAATGGATTTTCCCTTTCTGGGGAATTCATAAACCGCTGCCAAACCTGCGCCACCGATTCCATCAATTATCTTGGTGGGATGGAATTGTGCTATAAACTTTCTGATGATGGCTGCCGTTCCTGCTTCGAAATTGGACAGTTCTGGCATTGCATGAAGTTGGTGCCGCAATACGATGATATTTTGATCGATCAATTTATTGTTCCCTTGATTGGTTAAACCACTAAATTAATTGGATTCTTTAATTTGGAAAAGGATTTCAATCGCCTCAAACAATACTGATCATGACTTGTTAAGAAAATGGTTCAAAACAGTCATAGTTCCGCTGTCTAAATATTTTCCCATCTTTTAGTTCAAATATTTGGGCGAAGTAAGCTGTCATTTGATCTCCCGATTTAAGATTCCCCAATGCAATGGCAAGTGTCCCTTTCCAAATGCATTCCAATACCACCGTATTTTCGAAGGAATACAAATTCATTATTTCATATGCTTCTTTAGTCAAAATATTAGCACCTTTTTCAGATGCCAATTTCAAATCTTGCAGATTCCTAACAGTTAGTTGTTTGGTAAGTGTATTGGGAAATTCGGTTTGCTCCGAGTCTGGGTGATAAAATTTCTCCAATTCATTTGAAGATTTTCGATTTTCCAACATTTTCAGAAAATCCATTACAAATTTTTCATTCGGATTCATTTCCATGCTTTTCCTATTTTCAATCAATTTAAACACTTCATAACCTATAAACTAAACAGCACTTTTAGAAAGCTTGCGCATAGAATTCAGGTCTTGTACGAATAAGAGTAAAGAAAGAAGTTTTTAAATTAAAATTTCCTAGCCAATTGATGAATGCCCGTTTTGAATTGACCTTTTTACCCTAGGCCAATAGGATTACTGATTAGATTTAATGTACCATCCCTGTTGGCGTAATCATGATATGGGCTCGATGCGTTCCAGGGTTCATGATCCAAGGATGATTGGAACTGATAGGTTGTTCTGGTAATCCAGTGGACTCCGCGGTTGCAAAAGGCAAATACACTACATAACGGTACTGTGCATCTTCTACCTTTGAAGTTTCAGGATCGTACCTATCGCTGGGTCCATAGTACAAATGCAAGGTTGCGCCGGGTGTGCCCATATCCAATTTGCCCGATTTGGCCTCTTCCTCCCGAATATCAAAAATCTCAGGCCCTGTTTTACCTTCGGCCCTTAATTCCCGTCCCCTAGCCATAAAGGGTTCCATACTTTTATGATAGCAGGCCGCATTAAATCCGTTTGTTTTAGGATCATCCACCAGCACTATAAATTCATTGTCCCCTTCTTTAAAGGTTACAAAATTACCCGCCATATTGTAGCCGATTACTTTGCATCCATCCCTACTTTCTGCTGGCGCTGCCATTAATGAGGCCGCTACCAAAGCCTCATCGGAATCAATCGGAACAAAGTTTGTTTTTACTTCAAGGGCCGTACTGTCTACAACGGTTTCTTCCATTGCAGATTCTTCGGCTTTATTTTTTGTTGACGAATTGCAGGAAGACAAAACTCCAACCAGTACAAGTGCTGATAAAATATGTTTCATGGTATTGGATTTAAACATAGTTAAAAACCGTACTTTTCTCACAAGACAACCTCTTTAATTGATTCAAAATCAACCAATATCGAAAAAGAAAAGTATAGGTATTGAAGTTAGAAAATATTTTGGAATTCTTTCCTAACTATTCTTGAAATGGATTTTTAATAAGGTTTGTAAACTTGGAGCAAAGAGGTAAAATTTATAATAAGGGAAGGGAATTTTTTACCTCGATTATTTTGAAATTTAAATGTATTACACTTATCGGACGGGCTATGAACAGTTGCGTGGTTTAGCACAAACTTTTGCAAGTACACGATAAAATGAAAATTCCTGCGGAATTTTCAGGATAAGCCTGTAGTAGCAATTGTTTATAGCCATAGTTGGTTTTAGCGTTTTTTAATTTTGGTTTTTACTTATTCAGGTTGATATATTAAATTATGTTTTTCAATAATTACCCATTCTGAAGTCATTTTATATTTTTTATTTTTTTCTTCTAAAGTTTTGTAAAAGCCTTTACCGCGAATTTGTATGTCATTTTTCGGCACTTTGTCTAAAATTTCACTAATTGCCCCAATAAGTATTTCTAAGCTCTCTCTTCCTTTTATAATTTTCTCGTGGAATTCTATATCATCTGGAGGTATTGGTGGAGGTGGCATAGCAATTATATTATCATTTTTATCTTTAATTGTTAATATAAGTGAAGGAATACTAAAAATAAAACTATTTATAATAATTGGCTCATATAAGTTATTTTTAATATCCAAAACTATCTCCTTTTTCTCTGTTAAAGAAAAGTCTATTTCCACCTCTTGTAAAGTTCTGTTATCAATTCCATAATCTTTAAAAGCAATTTCCCCAAAATCTTTTTGTGTACTTATCTCTTCAGTTGGTTCTGTGTCTGCATAACGGTGCATAAATAAAGAACCCACTCTATGTAAAAGCCAATTATCATTCTCTTTAGAGTATTTGAACGTAATTATATCATAACTTCCAGAAGTGTTACCTCCTCCCCCATATTCGATTGAAAAATATCCATTTTTTATTACCACTCCATTAAAAGCTGTTCCATCAACACCATCTTCAGTAAAGAAATCATTTTTAGAGCTTAGTTTATAAGTTCCATTTTTTTGACCTAATAATAGATGAAAATGTTCCCTTTCCTCAGGTTCATTTTCAATTTTAAACCTTAATACAATATCTTCAAACTCGTCATGATTCAAATTACCGCTATATACACGAGTTTCTGATGCAATTGTTGATTTGGGTATAAATCTCTCAATATGCTTTATTAATTTTTCTTGTCCAACACAAGAAATGTTGAGACTTAAAAACAAGATAGTTATGAAATATGTTGTATTGTTAATCACTTGGGTTTCTTTTTTTACACATTAAAGCCAATATTTAAGAAATGAATCGTTTCAATACTTTGGCTTCGCTCAGCACAAAGTGATTTTTGCTGACCGATACCTGCCTGAAAGCAGACAGAAGTGAAGTTAGAATTTTTCAAATGGAAATTCTTGAGGCAATTGACGAATACCCCATTTGAATTGACGAATGAAAATATAAGTAGTGATTTACTTAAGCGATGGATTCCGAAGTAACCAACTCCGCCTCAAAAAGCATGGTAAAATGTTTGAGCAGTTTTGCTTTTACTTCGGCAACATCCACTGTTTTTTGGCCGAGCTCCACATTTAACGAAGTAACAGCCTTGCCCTTGATGCCACAGGGTATCATCAAATCAAAATAACCCAAATCGGCATTTACATTCAAGGCAAATCCGTGCATGGTCACCCAACGGCTAGCACGTACGCCCATGGCACATATTTTACGGGCAAAAGGAGTGCCCACATCCAACCAAACCCCTGTTTCACCTTGGGAGCGCTCGGCCTTTAGGCCATATTCGCCCACGGTACGAATGACCATTTCTTCCAAAAAGCGAAGGTATTTGTGAATGTCGGTAAAAAAGTTGTCCAGATCTAAAATGGGATAGCCCACTATTTGCCCAGGTCCGTGGTAAGTAATATCGCCCCCACGGTTGATTTTATAAAAAGTCGCCCCTTTTTGTTCCAGAATGTTCTCATCCACCAATAAATTGTTGATGTCCCCACTCTTTCCCAAAGTGTACACATGCGGATGCTCCACAAACAAGAAATGGTTCTGCGTCTCCAAACCTGCATCTTCCCTCCGATTGCGGATCTTGGTATCCACTATATCCTTGAACAGTGCTTCTTGGTAGTCCCAAGTCTCCTTGTAATCTTTATAACCGAGGTCTTGTAATGCAACTTTCTTGTTCATACTGCAAAGATACGAAGAGCTGCCAAGGAAAACTATTTTTCCAATTTAACCTCAATATCCAAAAGGGATGGGTTTTTCATCATCTCCATAAAGCCCACTTCATAGATCATGGTTTTACCGTCGGCACTAAAAGTGGCCTCCTCTACATTGGTGGATTTTACCCGTTTTGGAAAATGATATTTTAACGTATAGGTAGAGCCAGATAAGAACATTTCCGCACCTTGCAAACTATCAATTTGTTGTTGCAAAAGCGCTTGGTCTATAATTTCGGCGGTACGTGTAAATGTATTGTTGGCAAAACTGTAATTGACCTTGGTAGCCTGTTCTGGGGATTTCATTGGAGCTTGCTGCGGATTGGCATTGGGACCCATGGTGCTTGCTTCTTGAAAGGTATTGAAGGCATCGTTCATCTCGCTCACGTTTTTGAACTCGCTGAACAAATCAAATAGCATTAGTTGTTTCTCGGGATCCATGACCATACGCATGTTAAAGGATTCCAATTTTTTCAACTTTGCCTGTTCATCTGCTGGCAATTGGGCAATACTGTCCTTTTTCTCCTCCAATAAATCCTTAAAAGATAATATGGAATCCACCGCAACCTCTCCAGATTTAGTCATTTCATCGCCAGCCATGGTCATCATTTCCGAGCCATCCAATTGAATGGAAAGTTTTCCCGAACCATCATCCTGAAAATGGATTTCTTCGGTAAAATTACAGGCAGCTGCCAAAATTACTATGGCGCATACTAATAAGGCTTTCAATGTTTTCATGTGTAAATATTTAATGGTTGTAGTGTTTGGTGCCTAAGTTCAAAGAGGCTAAAAGTAGTGCAATGTCCTTTTACCGACAACCCGAAACTTATATTTTGGATAAACGACAATGCTAACACGAACTTCCTTGACAAATAAACCCCGTGACCTTTATTAGTTCGGATTATTCAAAATAACCAAAGCGGCAATCACCCCTGGCACCCAACCACAAAGTGTCAATAAAAAAACAATTAAAATGGAACCACATCCTTTCCCGATTACGGAAAGGGGAGGAAAAAGTATGGCCAATAAAACTCTCCAGAAACTCATTGATTTGATTTTGATTGATGATGCTTATATGTAGTATTGAGCAAAGAATTGTTACATACTTGGAATTACTTTTTTAATTTTCTTCTTTGATGAAGCCAATCAAACTTTGTATTTGATCATATTAAAGGGAATAGAGTCTTAAATTTAAAGTACAAAAGTGTAATTTTGCGCTTTAAATTTTTTGAAGACTATGCAACTATCGGAACAAGAGATCGTTCGAAGGGAAAAACTGACCAAATTGAGGGAAATGGGCATCGACCCCTACCCTGCCGCTTTATATCCAGTGGATGCCACCACCAAGAGCATTAAACAGGATTTTGAAGAGGGAAAAAAGGTAGTGATTTCTGGTAGATTGATGTCCCGTAGGATTCAAGGAAAGGCCTCTTTCGCTGAACTTCAAGATAGCGAAGGCCGCATTCAGGTGTACTTTAACAGAGACGAAATTTGTCCAGACGACGATAAAACCTTGTACAACGAGGTGTACAAAAAGTTGTTGGACATTGGGGATATTATAGGTGTTGAAGGCGAACTGTTCACCACCCAAGTAGGTGAAAAAACCGTGATGGTGAAAAAATTCAGCCTGTTGAGCAAATCGTTGCGACCACTTCCACTTCCCAAAGTTGATGACGAAGGAAGAGTATTCGATGCCTTTAACGATCCTGAGCTTCGTTACCGTCAACGCTATGTGGATTTGGTAGTGAACCCACACGTAAAGGACACCTTTATAAAAAGAACAAAAATCACGACAAGTATCCGAGAGTTTTACAATCAAAAAGGATATTTGGAAGTGGAAACCCCCATATTACAGCCCATTCCAGGTGGAGCTGCGGCTCGTCCGTTTTTAACACACCACAATGCGCTCAACATTCCATTGTACCTGCGTATTGCCAACGAATTGTACCTCAAAAGATTGATTGTTGGTGGATTTGACGGCGTTTACGAATTTGCCAAGGATTTCCGTAACGAAGGAATGGACCGCACCCACAATCCAGAGTTTACCGTAATGGAACTTTATGTGGCGTACAAGGATTACAACTGGATGATGGACACCACCGAAAAACTATTGGAAAAAGTGGCCGTTGATGCCACGGGAAGCTCCAAAGTTACCGTTGGTGAGCACGAAATCGAATTTAAAGCCCCATACCCTCGAGTTCCCATTTTGGAAGCCATTAAGATCCACACCGGATTTGACGTTGCCGGAATGGAGGAAGAGGAACTTCGAGAAGTGGCCAAAAATTTGGGCATTGAAGTGGATGATACTATGGGAGTTGGCAAACTGATCGATGAGATTTTTGGTGAAAAATGTGAACACCATTACATTCAACCGACTTTTATCATCGATTACCCAAAAGAAATGAGCCCGTTGACCAAGGAACATCGTTCGAATCCAAAATTGACCGAGCGATTTGAGTTGATGGTAAACGGTAAGGAATTGGCCAATGCCTATTCCGAGCTGAACGATCCTATTGACCAACGCGAACGTTTCGAGGATCAACTAAAACTTTCTGAAAAAGGGGATGACGAAGCCATGTTCATCGACCAAGATTTCTTGCGTGCATTGGAATACGGAATGCCCCCAACCTCTGGAATCGGAATCGGAATTGACCGCTTGGTAATGTTGATGACCAACAATTCATCCATCCAAGAAGTGTTGTTCTTCCCGCAAATGCGACCAGAGAAAAAGCAAGTGGAGCTTTCTGAAGAGGAAAAAGCAATTTTGGATGTTTTGAAACCGGTAGGCGAAATGCCATTGCCAGAACTTAAAGAAAAAGCAGGCTTGAGTGGTAAAAAATGGGACAAAAGTACCAAAGCCTTATCCAATCATGGACTCTTGAAAGTAGAAAAAACAGCGGATACGCTCTTAGCGAAATATATAGGTTAAACCCAAACTGTTTAGTCCCCAACAAATTTTTAAAAATGCGAAGTGTTTATAAATGCTTCGCATTTTCTTTTTTTAACAAAAAAGCATAGCTTAGAACCCCAATGGAACTAAGCAAAAAAATTGGGCTGGCACTGGGCCCCATCGTATTTATCGTTTTAAATCTATTACCTTTTGAATTGGTGTCGGAAAAAGGTGATCCCGTAATTTCAGTTGCAGCTTGGATGTTGATTTGGTGGATTACCGAAGCCGTTTCCATTTCTGTTACTGCTTTACTGCCACTACTTTTACTACCTATTCTCAAAATTTTGCCGATTGCCGAAGTGGGCGCCAACTACGGAAGTCCCATTGTTTTTTTATTCTTTGGTGGATTTGTAATGGCACTCGCCTTGGAAAAAGTGAACCTGCACCGCAGAATTGCCTTAAACATTATTCGATTGACGGGAAACACGCCCAACAAGGTAATTTTGGGCTTTATGATCGCCACGGCCACCATGAGTATGTGGATCAGCAATACGGCCAGTACAGTAGTGATGCTGCCCATTGCCCTATCTGTTATCAATTTATTGATTGATGATGCAGATGGTTTTACCAAGGACGATAAAAATTTTGCTTTGAGCGTGATGCTGGGAATCGCCTTCTCAGCCAATGCAGGAGGTATCGCAACAGTAATTGGAACACCACCAAACTCCGTTTTGATCGGGTTGTTGGAAAACGAATACAATACGGAGATCTCTTTTTTAAAATGGATGACCATCGGTCTACCCTTCTCCATTATATTGATAGCCATTTGTTATCTGGTTTTGGTCAAATGGATGTTCCCCAATAAAGATTTAAAGTTTAGTGCTTCCAAAGAAGTGATTCATGCTGAGTTGGAAAAATTGGGCCCGACCTCGGGAAAAGAAAAAATGGTTTTGGTCATCTTCGGGATTACTGTATTTCTTTGGATTTTTAGAACCTTGATCAATAGCATCTTCCCAACTTTGGGGCTTACCGATACCATGATCAGTATTTTTGCTGCTGTTGCCCTTTTTGCCATTCCTTACAACCTTAAAAAGGGAGATTTTATAATCGTATGGCAGGACACTTCCAAACTGGCCTGGGGAATTTTGATTCTTTTTGGTGGTGGTTTGGCTCTTGCAGAAGGTATGTCTAGCAGCGGTATTGTGGATATGGTGGCCAATGCCATAGCGCAAAGTAATGCCAGCATTTTGTTTACTGCCGCACTCCTTATCTTCCTAATGCTTTTTATGACCGAATTGATGAGCAACGTGGCCTTAGTGGCCGTTTTGGCTCCAGTGGTTGCGGGTATCGCCTTAGGGCTGGATATACCCATTTTACACCTATTGATCCCAGTGACCATTGCCAGTAGCTGTGCCTTTATGTTGCCCATGGCGACCCCTCCGAATGCCATCGTATTTGCGAGTGGTTATGTAAAGATTCCACAAATGGTGCGAGTGGGTGTGGTTTTGAACCTAATTGCCGTGGTATTGCTTGTGTTGGTCTTCCAGTTTGTAATTCCGTTATTATTTTAAATAATAAATGGCCCCTTCGGGCGAAGGAGCCATTTACAAACTAACTAACTCAAAAAAATGTAAGAAACTAACTCAACCTTACTCAGTCCACTGCAAGAGCGAACTGTAACTCTTTGTTGGGTACAAATTTATAACCCTTTATTTTTAAAATTATTGTAATTAGTTTTTTGTTAACTAAGCAGTTACACCGGCCAAAAAACAGCTTTTTCAGCACCCGTTAAAATTTGATGCATTCCGTGAAGTCAAATCAATAAATCGTTGCATTTTTCGCATCAAAAATTCAAAATCGCTGCGAATTCGTCTGCACAAATCTTCATGTTATTTTTTTGTTAACCAGCCCTTTATAAAGAATCCTTTAACAAAAAAGGCCATAAAAAAAGCCCTCCGAAGAGGGCTTCCACTAACTAACTCAAAAATTTGTAAAATGAAATCTAAAACATCTTACTCGTTGACTCTTTTATAAGGGTCAAAATCTTCTGGTAAATACTTGGAAGTATCAAACCCCAAGTCCATATCTTCATCTTCCATATAGTTGATGGAAGAAATTGCGATCACATCGGTGTATGGGTTAAACCCTTCTGGCAATAGATATTCACTATCGATGCCCAATTCCAATTCGGTTTCAATCTCTAGATAGGTAATAGAATTAAGATCCACATACGCCTCGTAAGGTGAAAATCCTTCTGGAAGGTAATCACGGGTATCGAAACCCAATTCCAAATCCTCGTCCTCCATATAGTTGATGGAATGTACATCCACAACATTGGTATAGGGGTCAAAGTTTTCAGGAAGATACTTTGAGGTATCAAAACCTAGATCCAATTCAACTTCACTTTCGAGATATATGATGGAATTCAAATCAAAATAGCTTTCATAAGGGTTAAAACCTTCTGGAAGATAATCCTTGGTGTTAAAACCCAAATCAATTTCAGGTTCTTCTTCCAAGAAAACTATTTCGTCCAAATTCAACTCATAAGAAGCATAATTTGCTATCTCCGAATTTGAATTGTTCCAATCAGCACCAATGTTCAATGCTGTATAACTGTTTTCCAAATAGCTAACGGGTTCCGATTTTGTTTGGACCATCGTAGCATTTTGCTGGTCGTTTGCTATGGCGGTACTACTAAAAAGTACGCTACCATAAATGATTAATAACTTGTTCATTTTTTGATTGAATTTTTTGATTGATGTTATGCTTATAAGACTAGCCCAATTCTAAATTGTTACAGGCTTTATGACTTTTTTTAGAAAAACCAATCGGCTGTGAGCCCCCAAAAACAGGGGGATACACGCGGGACTATCAGTAAAACGCAGGACTCCCGAAGATTTGCATATTTTGGAAAAAAAGTGGTAGTTAATATTTATTTAACAGTAAAATCTATTCCTTTTTAAGTTCTTTGAAAGCTTAAGTTATCCAAACTAACATATGATGAATAAGAAATTACTACCTCAAGTACTTGTACTTTTATTATTTCTGGGCGCTGTTCCCTCGACGCAAGCCCAACTTTTCAAGAAAAAAAAGAAAAACACCGAACAAAAAGCAGAAGCAAAACCCAAGCCAGGAGATATTCAACCTTACGATAAGGTCATTACCAAAGATGCCAAAACGGATACAGGTTTATTTGCCGTTCATAATGTAGACGACAAACATTACTACGAAATTCCAGATTCCTTGTTCAACAGGGAAATGTTGATGGTAACCCGAATCTCCAAAACAGCCGATGGAATCGGTTTTGGGGGTGGAAAAATCAACACTCAGGTATTGCGTTGGGAGAAAAAGCCCAAAAAAGTATTGTTGCGCGTTTCTTCCTATGAAAATGTAGCTGCAGATTCTTTGCCGGTTCACGAAGCCGTGGTCAACTCCAATTTTGAACCTGTACTTTATGCTTTTGACATCAAAGCTATCAACAAAAAGGATTCTTTAAACCCTGCCGTGGTTATAGAAGTAGATCCATTGTTCACTAAAGATGTTCAAGCATTGGGTTTTCCTGATGGATACAGAAAAAGATATAAGGTAACCCGTTTGGACGGAGACAGAAGCTATATTGAATCTGTAAAAAGTTACCCTTTAAACATTGAGGCACGTCACGTAAAAACCTATTTTTCTAACGAGCCACCTAGCAATTCGAGTGTGGGTTCCATTTCATTGGAGATCAACAACTCTATGATCTTGTTGCCAAAAGAACCTATGAAGCGTCGTTATTTTGACAAACGTGTAGGTTGGTTTGCCCGTGGACAAGTGGATTATGGTCTAGAGGCTCAAGAAAGTAAAACCGTTACATACTTAGATCGTTGGAGATTGGAAGTAAAGGACGAGGATATTGCCAAATACAATGCTGGTGAATTGGTTGAACCAAAAAAACCGATCATATATTATGTAGACCGTGCAACTCCAAAAGAATGGGTACCATATATTAAACAAGGTATCGAGGATTGGCAAGTTGCCTTTGAAGCCGCAGGTTTCAAAAATGCCATTTTGGCCATGGACCCTCCTTCCCCGGAAGAAGACCCAGAATGGTCTCCTGAAGATGTCCGTTATTCTGTGGTGCGTTATTTGGCATCACCAATTCCAAATGCAAATGGTCCCCACGTGAGCGACCCTCGTAGTGGTGAAATTTTGGAATCTGACATCAACTGGTACCACAATGTAATGAGCTTGTTGCGCGGATGGTATTTTGTACAAACAGCTGCCATTAACCCAGAAGCACAAAAAACCCAGTTCAAAGAAGAGGTAATGGGTCGTTTGATTCGTTTTGTGTCTTCCCACGAAGTAGGTCACACCTTAGGATTACCTCACAACATGGGAAGTAGTGTTGCGTATCCTGTAGATTCATTGCGTTCCAAAGAATTTACCCAAAAGTTCGGTACCGCACCATCAATTATGGACTACGCCCGTTTCAACTATGTGGCACAACCAGGTGACGAAGGTGTAGCTTTAATGCCAAACATCGGGGTGTACGATAAATATGCCATCAAATGGGGATACAAACCTATTTTGGACAAAACTGCCAAAGAGGAGAAACCGATTTTGAACAGCTGGATCACCGAGCATGCAGATGACCCAATGTACCGATTTGGACACCAACAAGTAGGCGATATCCACGATCCAAGTTCACAAACCGAAGATTTGGGTGATGATGCCGTTAAAGCCAGTTTGTATGGAATTGAAAACCTAAAACGCATTGTTCCCAAATTGATCGAATGGACAACCGAACCTGGTGAAAACTATGACGATTTAGACACCATGTATGGGCATGTGGTTTCCCAATTTGCCAGATACATGGGCCACGTATCCAATAATATTGGTGGTGTTTACGAATACAACAAAACAGCCGACCAAGAAGGTGCAGTGTACACCCATGTGAGCAAAGAGCACCAGAAAAAAGCTATGAACTTTATGCAAGATCAGTTGTTCGCCACTCCTGAATGGATGATCGACCAGAACATTTTCAACAAAATTGAGATTTCTGGATCAGTGGAGCGAATCCGTGCATTGCAAGAGCGCTACCTGAACACCATGCTGCAAATGGGCAAATTGGCCAGGGTTATCGAAAATGAGACCATCAATGGTGACGAAGCCTACGGATTGTTGGAAATGATGCGTGACCTTCGTAGAGGTATCTGGTCGGAAACCCGCAATGGAAAAACCATCGATACCTACAGAAGAAACCTTCAAAAAGCACATATCGACCGTTTGAGTTATCTAATGACCGCTGGTAGCGAGCGTAAACTTCCAGATGCGGGAGGTTATCGTAAATCGACTCCGATCAATGCCAGCCAGTCAGATATCCGTTCGGTTGCAAGAGCAGAGCTTAATAATTTAAAGAGTGATATCCGAGGTGGATTGTCCAGAATTTCGGACCCAATGAGCCGTTATCATTTGCAAGATGCCTTGGAGCGCATCGACCAGATATTGGACCCAAAATAAGGTCTAAAATTTAAGTAGATTCCATTTTTTCAAGGTGTGGTCAGAATTCGTTTTGGTCACACCTTGTTTTTTTTGGACTTCACAAACAAAATGGGTCGTTTCACAACATATCACTAAGATTCACAATGGGTTTGATTACATTAGTAATCCCAAATCTCAATATCATGACCCAAAAGACTAAAAGCCTCGTTTACTTTTCCTGTTTTGTATTAGCCTCCTTCTTTTACTACATTATGGAGCAACAGGATGAATTTCAAGAACAATTCCAATCCAAAACCTACGTAGAGGCAGATTTTCAGGATGCCGATGATTTGGACGAGCCTTTGGAAGATCTCAACAAGCTTGAAGAAGACCAAAAGTAGGTCTACCCCCTTTTCCTAAGCTGTTAAAAGCTTCACAAATTCAATTTTTCGATTAAACCAACAACAACTGCTGTTGTCCAAGGTGTATATCATTAAAATTTAGAATTATGAAACGATTAGCAGTACTATTGGTTTTATTGGCCAGTATAGGAGCAACAGCCCAAAAAAATGATGGCCCCAGAATGCGTAGAGGTTCTAAAATGGACTTAACCGCAGAACAAATGGCAACGTTACAGACCAAACACATGACCTTGGCCCTGGATCTTTCTCAAGCACAACAGGACAAAATGTATAAGTTGAATTTGGAACAGGCCGAATTCAGAAAAGAGAGATGGGAAGAAATGCAAGCGTTAAAAGAAAGTGACGAAAGACCAAAACTTTCTGCCGATGAAAAATTTGAAAAAGAAAACGCACGTTTGGAACGTCAAATTGCTTTCCAAGGCAAAGTAAAGGACATCCTGAACGAAGAGCAGTTTGAAACCTGGAAAAAAATGAGAATGCAAGGCAAGGAAAAAGGCATGCATGGCAAAAAGAAAATGCAGGAGAGAGGGAGAAGAAGATAGTGTTTTTTGTTGATTTTAAGGAACCGCGCCGGCCATGGTCGCGGTTTCTTTTTTTTCCCCAATTCCTCCATTGACATTTAATATTATCTGCTATACAACAGATATTTGTATTTATCTGCTTTTTTACAGATATTTGTTATTATCTACGTATAAGCAGATATCTTTAAAATAGAAGAAATGGTTGCCATACTTACAGGAGACATCAAAAACTCTTCGGAGCACAACGCCACTGAATGGTTGCCCCAATTGAAGGAGGTCTTGGGCAAATTCGGCAAGGAACCCAAAACATGGGAAATTTATCGTGGAGATAGTTTTCAGCTTGAAACACCGCCCGAAAATGCATTGGATGCCGCTATCTACATCAAAGCAAGCATTAAGCAACTCCGTCTAATGGATGTGCGGATAGCCATTGGCATTGGGCAGAAAACCTACGATGCCGAAAAAATTACCCAATCCAATGGGCCTGCTTTTGTAAACTCGGGAAAATGCTTTGAAAACCTTAAAAAACAGACATTAGCCTTAAAAACCAACAACAAAAAGTTTGATGAGACGCTCAATTTGTTGATCCAATTGGCTACATTGACAATGGATAACTGGACACCCGCCATTTCCAAAACGGTTAAAACTGCAATGGAAAACCCAAAATTGAACCAAAAAGAGCTGGCAGCCCTATTGGACAAATCACAGGGGAACATCAGCGAAGAATTGGGCAAAGCTGGATTTGACGAAGTCCAAAAAATGATTCATTTTTACAAAACACAACTATCACAATTATGATGCTTCTGGCCCTAAAATTGATTCTAGCGCACTTTATTGGCGATTTTGTGCTCCAGCCTAGTCATTGGGTCGAAGATAAACTCCAAAAAAAAGGAAAGTCCAAATACCTGTATTTTCACGTCGGGGTACATTTGGTCCTATTACTGCTTTTACTTCAGTTCAAATATTTGGGAATCATCGCTCTAATTGTGGTTACCCATCTCCTTATCGATTTGGGCAAACTCACTTTGACCAATCCTAAAAATTACCGTTGGCTGTTCGTAGTCGACCAACTATTGCACTTATTGGTGCTAGCACTTGCACTCTACCTTATCTCCCCTTTCGACCTACATTTTGATGGACTTTTAGGACCAAAGAGCTTATTGATGGTCACTTTCTTGGTTTTTGTAACCTTTGTATCCGGAATTTTTATGCGGATGTTACTTGCACCCTATATTGATGAAATTACTAAAGAAGATGAGTCGGGCGAAGGAGGTTCCCTTAAAAATGCGGGCACCTATATCGGCATGCTGGAGCGCCTGTTTGTCTTTGGCTTTATTTTAATGCAACAATGGGCCGCCATTGGTTTGTTGATCGCTGCTAAATCCGTTTTTAGATTTGGGGACCTGAACAAGGGCAAAAACCGAAAACTTACCGAATATGTCCTTATTGGAACCTTGCTCAGCTTTGGTCTGGCCATTATTTCAGGTATGCTCTACAACTACTTTTTAAACCTTCTGTAAACGAAAAAACCGCCCCAAAAGGACGGCAATTTCCGAATAAATGTGTAGTGAGGATTGAAATAACTAAACACTTAACAAACGCTATTTCAATACATAAGGGGCAAAAATACAAAATTTTAATTTATTTAGATTTGTTTTAAATTGAGAAAATACCCCTACAGCTAAACCATATCCATTTTTTCACCGTATATGAATATAGGTTCGATAAAAGAACCATCCTTTACAGTATTTTTTGAGTTAGTTAGTTTGAAAAGCGGGGTAGTGTCCCGCTTTTTCAATTTTAAAGATCTACTCGTTCAAAATCCGTAGCCAATGGCATAAAAATATATTCGTTTTTCTCGGTCAAGAAAGCTAACTTAGTAAGTAGCTAACTGAAAAACAGATAGGTATGCCCACCAATACCACTTCCAAGATATTAAAACTTATCCTCTGGGTTTTTGCAATTGTTTTGGTCATCGGGCTTACAGCACAATTGTTGTTTACCCACAAAGTGAAATCTGCCTTTGCAGAACAATTACCAGGAAACATAAGGTTGGAATACAGTGATTTGAACACCAATGTATTTTTGGGAAACCTAGCTCTGGAAAATATTGAGCTCCATACCACCGATGGAAAAACCAATGTAACGGCCAATAAATTGGCGGTAAAAGGCATTGGTTACCTATCCCTAATGTCTGGAAATACTGTTGAGCTCGGCGAGATACTTTTGGAAACCCCAAAAATTTTAATCAAACAACAACTCGGCGACACATTAAACGAACCTCCGTCTCCTCCAGAAAATGCCCCTAAGCTTCTCATCAAGAAAGTTAAAATAGACCAGGGTGAACTTACCGTTCGAAATGCCATATCCGACAGTATTTTATTGGAAGCTAAATCTATCAACCTCAACCTTTCTCAATTGGAACTGTACCCAAAAACCAGACCAGAACAACCACCTTTCACATTGGACTCCTACGAAATTACCGCCCAAGACCTATATTTTGATGTGGGCCCTTTGGAATTTATGCGATGGGAACAATTTAGATTGAACAAGGATAAAGGAAACATCCAAAACCTGATCTTCCGTTCCAAATATAGCCGCGAAGAACTTACCAAAAGAACTGCAGTTGAACATGATCATTTCGATATTACCGTAGAGCAGATCACTTTGAACCAACCTGATATTTTGGGCACTTCAGGTCCTAAACTTCATGCGCCAAGCTTAGAAGTACTTCGTCCGACCATTACGGTATATCGAAATGTATTAATGCCACCCAACCCGAAAATAAAACCCTTGCCGAATCAAATCTTAAGGGAAATGCCCCTTGATCTAAAAATAGATTCCTTGATTATGTCCGACGGTCAAGTGAACTTTTATAAAAAAACCATGGTCGATGTTGCCCCTCAACAATTATCGCTCACCAGTGTAAATTCCAAAGTAAAAAATATACATAGCCGAGGTGAAGGCATGGTCGAAATAATGGCTGAAAACCAAATCATGGGAGATGGCCAGTTTATTCTGGAATACGCTTTTGATCCACAAAGTATGGACAACTCATTTTTGGCCAAAGGTTCCCTATTAAATTTTGACACAGAAAAAGTAGTTCCGTTTATTCGTTCCACGCTGAATGCAGAAATCGATGGCACTATTAACCAAATGTATTTTACCGTTAGTGGAAATGAATATACTTCGCAAGGTGAAATGAAAATGAAGTATGACCAGTTTACATTTGTGGCGTTAAAAAAAGACCATCTTACCGTAAATAAGCTTAAAAGCGGTGTGGCCAACCTATTGACCAAAAAAGGAGACACCAAAGCGGATGAAGATGGTTTTAGACACGGACAATTCGAGGTTGAACGCGACCGTACCCGTTCGTTTATAAATTACATTTTTAGGAACATGAGGGCCGGTATGTTGCATACCATGGTGGGCAGCGGGAAAGAAAAATAGAAAAGTTCTCAGTTCTCAGTTCTCAGTTCTTAGTTCTCAGTTCTCAGTTCTCAGTTCTCTAAATAAATATAAAAGTGATTCCTTATTACGATTTTCTATTTTAAACCTTTACACCTTTTACCCTTAACCCTATTTAATTTAGATTGTTTATCCTTCATTATTTATTGATAATATTTTTTTAACTACCTTAATACCAATCAATTCCCCCATTATTTACTGACCAACCTTGTAAAAAATGGAAAAATACAAAACCCTCCACCTTTGGATGATTCTCCCCATGGTGGTGATGCAACTCGGAATTTATGGAGATTATTGGGGCGACTTTGCCCAAAACACGTGGGCCATTCATGTGCACTATTGGACAGGTACAGCCTGGTATTTCTATTTGATCATTCAGCCTTATTATGCTACGCACGGGCAATTGGCCAAACACCGTACCAATGGCATTATTGGGATGTTCTTGGCCGGTGGGGTATGCATTACCGCCCTAAGCATGTTGCACCGTGATATTGTGTATACCGATATGTCCATGGCCAACCCTGAACAATTTGGTCCGTTTGAACCATGGTTCTTTATGGGGGTCGCTTCGGTTGAAATTGGAATGATGATTCCATTTGGATTTGCGGTCATCATGGCCATCATCAAACGAAAACAACTGGAGGACCATGCTTGGTGGCTGATCAGCACTGTATTCTTGATCATGATGCCTGCCTTGTCGCGTGGTGTACAGAATGCCTATATAGGTTTGCACAACCAAGATTGGCCCAATATAAATATCATGGCACCCATTTACTACACGCAAATTTTTATTATCATTTTGCTGTTACTGGCCGCATGGAAATACAAGAAACTTACCCACCCAGCTACCTATTTGGCCGTAGTCGTGAATATTTATGTTTGTTTTCTGGAACCTTTGGGCCGTTCGGAAAGCATTCAACAGTTGTTACGAACCATGATCAAAGGGTAAAATTGATAACTTCAGTATATATTGAGTGTAATCCTATGAATCGCTATTGACTATGAAAAAATATATCATACTTTGTTTAACCGCTTTCATTTTAATGGTAAGCTGTAAAACCGATTCCAAAAAAGAAGTGGAACCCGAAGCGGAACCTATTACCGCTAGTGCTGCTATTACGGGTAACTACGTTTCCGATGGCTATGCGCAAAAAGACGAAGGTTACGATTGGGTTGCTGTAACTGTAAATGAGTTGGAGAATGATCAATTGGAAATTAAAGTCCGCTCTCGGGCCGATAAAAAACGTCCTACCTGTACCTTGGATGTGGAAGTTTACAAAGAAACCGATGGTCTTTACTATACCCAAATTGAGGGCAAAAAAGTGCTGTTCCGCTTTGCGGACAATTCACTTTCCATTGTCACGGATGATGAAGCCGATAGCAGCGCCCTCTATTTTTATTGTTCCGGTGGGGCCACGGTGGAGGGCACCTATGCCAAAATAGATGGAGATTTGGACCAAGACCAAATTGACCAAACCCAATTTAGTAAAGTGTTGAGTCTGCAAGATGTGGGATTCAATGTTTCGGAGATTGCGAAAGATGGCGTAAACCAACTTACCGTTTTCACCTTTGGGTTGCCGAACGAGTTCAACGAAACCTTTGACATTAAGGATCAAGTGGTAATCGGCACCGAAGTGGAAGATTTAAATTCTGATGGGTCGCCAGAGTTGGTGGTTTTTACCCAAAACACCGAGAACCAAAAAGGGATGGTCCATGCCTTTTCAGTAAATAATATGCAATCCATGAGCATGATCTATTTTCCCCCAACGGAAGAAAACGAAGCGATCAACAAAGGGTATAATGGACACAATGAATTTGCCTTGGTGGAAACCAAATTGGTACAGCGTTTTCCCCTCTTTGAAAACGGCGAAAAAACGGCCCGACTCCGACAAATTTCATACAATCTGGTGGAGGGCGAAGCCATGCGACAATTTGTGCTCAGCACGGTTTCTGAATTTGAAGAATAATACTCAACTATGTCATTTTGAACGTATGTGAGAAATCTCAAATACAAATAGATTTCTCAATCGTCACTACGTTCCTCATATCGAAATGACCATCTAAATGTCGTCCGAACCGACGAAAAGGAATATGAGGAATCTCCATGAAATACAGATTTCTCAGTCGTTGCTCTCCTTCGAAATGACAAACGAAATGTCATTTCGACCGTATGGGAGAAATCTCAAACAACCTGATGGTTCAAAAATTCCCATTTAGGATTAAAATCAGAAATCAATGTTTCTTTCTTTTCCCTACGCCACTTTTTCAACTCCTTTTCCCTTGCAATGGCCAATTCAATAGAATCAAATTGCTCATAATACAATAAAGAAAAGCAGTTATACCTTCCTGCAAAGGACTTTTTTGCATTGACGCTATCAAAATGGTGTTATGAAAGTCTTGTCTGAATATTATTGGTTACGCCAATATAAAGTACCGTCTTCTTTTCATTCGTAACGATATAAACATAATAGGAAGAAAGCATTTTAAATATATCCCTTTTCTTTAAAATAGATTTCTCAGTCGCTGCACTTCTTCGAAATGACAAGGCAATGTCATTCAGAATCTAATGTAACAAACTTGTAAATCTAAAACTAATGTCATTTCGAACATATGTGAGAAATCTCAACCCTATTCGTTAGATTTCTCAGTCGCTGCGCTTCTTCGAAATGACAAACAAAACGTCATTCCGAACTGACCAGAGGGAGCGTGAGGAATCTCCATAAAATACAGATTTCTCAGTCACTTCGCTTCTTCGAAATGACAAACGAAATGTCATTTCGAACCGACTGAAAGAAGTGTGAGAAATCTCAAACTCTAATAGATTTCTCAATCGTCATTGCATTCCTCATTTCGAAATGACCATCAAAACTTTATTCCGAACGTAGGTTAGGAATCGTTACCCCATAAAAAAACCACCCCAATCGCCTGAAGTGGTTCCACTAATGCATTGCATCTCTTTAATTCATCGCTACTTCTTGCCACTTTTGAGCTTGTTGGGCAAGATTGGATTTCATTAAATCCTCCATGGTCATGGCAATTCTGAATTCGCAGATGGCTTCAAAATTTAAAAACCAAGGCTCGGCAATCGAAGGAATGTGGGAGGCATCAGGAACATCGACCACCATAATGGCCGCACGATGTCCTTCTAGTTCGGAAAAGTAAATACTTTCAGGTCTAATTTCATCGACAACCCGGCCGATGACTTCACCTGCAGTTCCATTTTTAACCATTGTGTTGAATGGCTCAATGGGACAGCTTACATTAACCAACATTTTCATGATTCTACATTTAAGTTATTGATTCCTATAAGATACAAAACACAAAGGCAAACTCCTATTTTTAACCCTGTAATATTCAGGTACTTATCGTTAAAATCTATGTATTGATTCTTCTTGCTTTCAGCTGTAAAACTGAGCCTACGAAAAGGGTATCGAAAATCTTAAAAGAAAAATGGATTTCTCTGTCGTCCGATGATCTTGGAAAATTCTTTAAAGAGACAACTTAAAACACCTTCCCAACCGCTTCTATGGTCTTATCCAAATCGGCATAACTCAAAGCATCATTTAAAAAGTAGCTTTCAAAAGCAGAGGGTGGTAGATACACCCCGTTCTCCAACATCCCGTGAAAGTATTTTTTAAAGGTATCGTTATTGCCTTTCGCAGAGCTGGTAAAATCCACCACAGGTTCGTCCGTAAAGTGTACGGAAATCATACTGCCATAACGGTTTATTTGGTGCGTTACCCCTTTTTCGGTCAAGGTTTGGGCAATGCCCTTGTGCAGATATTCGGTTTTTTCGACCAAGCTGGTAAAAATTTCAGGTTGGTTGTTCAAGGCTGTGAGCATGGCCAGTCCTGCACTCATCGCCAAAGGGTTTCCGCTTAATGTTCCAGCTTGGTATACCGGTCCATCAGGTGCCAAATGCACCATGATCTCGGCTCGGGCGGCAAACGCCCCAACGGGCAATCCGCCCCCGATCACTTTTCCAAACATCACAATATCAGCATCAATATTCAAGGCTTCCTGTGCGCCACCTTTACCCAATCGAAAGCCTGTCATTACCTCATCGAACAACAACAAAATGCCCTCTTGGGTACAGATTTCGCGCAATCCTTTTATAAAATCCTCTTTGGGGATAATACAGCCCATATTCCCCGCTACGGGTTCCAAAATAATGGCAGCAATTTCGCCTTTATTGGCTTCTACCAAGGCTTTTACCCCTTCCAAATCGTTGTAATCGGCCAACAAGGTATCCTTGGCCGTGCCCTGCGTTACCCCAGGACTGTTGGGACTACCAAAAGTAACGGCACCACTCCCCGCTTGTATCAAAAAAGAGTCGGAATGGCCGTGGTAGCAACCCGCAAATTTTATGATCTTGTCCTTGCCCGTGTACCCGCGCGCGAGGCGCACTGCACTCATACAGGCCTCGGTACCACTGTTCACAAAACGGATCTTGTCTATGTTCGGCACCATGGACACCGCCAGTTTGGCGAGTTCGGTCTCAATTTCAGTGGGCGTTCCAAAGGAAGTGCCTTTTTTGGCCTTCTCGATTACCGCATTGATCACAGGTTCGTACGCATGTCCCAAAATAAGCGGTCCCCACGAAGCAATGTAGTCGATCAGTTGATTGCCATCTTCATCGTACAGATAAGCCCCTTTGGCCTCCTTAATAAAAATAGGGTCGCCCCCTACCGCTTTAAAGGCTCGTACAGGTGAATTTACCCCTCCAGGGATGTATTTTTTGGCCTCTGCGAACAAGGCACTGCTTCGTTGGTAGATCATAAGTGTATCTTGCAATTCCTGTGAAAACAGGAATCTTTTTAATCAATATCTGTCAGTTCGAGCGCAGTCGAGAACGGCACGAAAGCACCCCTCGACTGCGCTCGGGATGACAAATTAATGCAATTCGACTTGCTCTCCACAAAGGTAATGAGGATCATTCGTTTTGGGAAACGGAAAATGATTGGAAGGAGAGATTCTTCGCTACGCTCAGAATGACAGTTTCAATTCACTCTTCGTCATGCTGAACTTGATTCAGCATCTCATCATCTTTAGACTTACTCCTATGGGAACCTGAAACAAGTTCAGGTTGACGTGAAAAAGATTCTTCGCTACGCTCAGAATGACAAAGTGACCAAAATCATACATAATGTCATTCCTGCGAAAGCAGGAATCCATTTAAACTACCTATGGATTCTGCATTATGCTTCGACTACCTGCCAGCCGCAGGCAGGCGCTCAGCATCCGTGCGGTATGATAGTTGCCAGAAAATCAAAGTATCAAAAAATCTAAAAACCCGAGGTACAATGTCTTACATCTCGACTCCGCTCGATGTGAAAGTTATCTACGAATCTGAAGTACTTGCCCAATAGAAATAATATTGTCCTGCAAGTTGTTCATCTGTTTGATCTGGTCGACTGGAACATCATACTTTCGGGAAATGGCATATAAGGTTTCTCCTTTGGAGACGGTATGTGTGGTCAAACTTTGTCTTGGAGGGTCTACTTGCGCAATTTCAATGGGGGCGTTGCGAACCACTTCACGATCATAACGATCCAAATTATAACGCTCGATCAGGGCAATCAACTTTTGAGGGTATTGTCTATCTGTAGCATATCCTGCCTGACGCAGGCCGTGTGCCCATTTTTTATAATCGTTGGGTTTGTAATCGAACAGGAAAGCATAACGCGAGCGGGAAGTCAAAAACAAACTATGATCCCGAAACGAGTACATGGGATGGTTGTATTTTCGAAAACATTCCCCTTTGGCATCATCATCATGAAAATCGAAGGCTCCCTCCCAACCTGTATGACATTTAATCCCGAAATGGTTATTGGTCTTTAAGGTCAACTCCCCACGACCAGAACCACTTTCCAAAATGCCCTGCGCCAAAGTGATACTAGCAGGAATGCCATAAGCTTTCATTTCGTATTGGGCAATTTCTGCAAAGGTCTCTATATACTCTTGGGTATCGGAAATAGGAAAACGTTCAAAATTGCCGGTATCTTCGGGCATGGGATACAATCCATCTTCGCCCACTGTGGGCATTTCGGTCTTGTTTTTTATAATGGGCCTTCCGTTGTCCACCACAACAGGGGCGCCATTTCGTTCGGTTGTTCTTCGCTTTTTGGCACCGCAACTAGAAAGTAACAGGGCCCCTAGCAACACATATCCTATTTGCTTGATCATACGTTCAATAAGGGTAATTTCTTCTTTTTCAATACAAGGTTCATGCCTTTTATGCCTTGCAATCCACCTGTATGGATGGCCAAAATTTGGGTTCCAGGGGCAAAAGCACCCTGTTTTACAAGGTCAAAAATACCAAAAAGCATTTTTCCCGTGTAAATGGGGTCCAAAGAGATGTCGGTTGCTTCCTTAAACTGATTGATGAAGGCTACCAAGTTTTCGTCCACCTTGGCGTAACCCCCAAAATGATAGTCGGTTACCAATCGCCAATTCTCATTTTGAACAAAGCTACGAATATCTTCGGTTAAAAAATCACCCTTCAAAGCAGGGAAGCCCAAAACAGTCTGATGGGGTTTTGCCGCATTGATAAGTCCAGCAAGAGTGCCACCCGTACCCACTGCACTGCAAATGACATCAAATTGCGCATCGGTATCGGTTAAAATTTCCTCGCATCCTGTTACGGCAAGAGTATTGGTTCCTCCTTCGGGCAACAAGTAAAAATCTCCAAAGCTTTCTTTTAATTGTTCTTGAAAGTCAACCTCATTTTTACGACGGTAATCACTTCTAGACACAAAATAAAATTCCATGCCATGCTCATGGGCGAGTTGCAAAGTAGGATTTTCTTGCCAGTTATTTTCAAGTTCTTCCCCACGAATCACCCCAATGGTTTTTAATCCTTGTTCATGCCCTGCATAGGCAGTCGCTGCGATATGGTTGGAAAAAGCCCCACCAAAGGTGAGCAAGGTTTGTAGACCTTGCTTTTTGGCTTCAAGCAGGTTGTATTTTAGTTTTCGGTATTTGTTTCCAGAAATGAACGGATGGATGGTATCTTCCCTTTTCAGGTACAGGGTAACGCCCTTTTCCTTTAAAAGGGGTTGGTCAATATGCTGATTGGGAATGTTCAATTCGAAAACTTAACGGGTCAGGTATCGCAAAAAACCAAAGGTTTTACGCTTGCGAAGGTACTGCATATCCTTTTCATTGGCATAGGCCTCCCTCTCAAAACTAATATTTTGGTAGGCGCGGTAACTATCCAGATATAGTATAGTTCGCAACAACCATTCAGAAATATAGAGCAGGTAAAAAGGCAAAATCAAAAGCTCTTGTTGTTGTTTCAGGTGGATTCTTTCATGATTGATGAGCACTTCGTCCGCCTTTAAGGAATCTTCCTTTAGGAAAATGAAAGGCCAAAGTGAGAGCCCCACATAGTTTTTATAAAAGAAATGTTTAAAGACTAGGATCATCTTATCACAACTTGGTCAGTGATAACAAATATAAGTGCTAAAAACCCTCAATATTTGATAGTTGGGATAAATCCATTAACATTTTCGGTGTATAACCTTGTTTTCAAAATCTTAAAACGTTGGTGGTTTCCTACAGAAAGGCGTAAATTTATGTAGTCAACAGCACATTTGCATGAAAGAATACATTCCCTTGGAAGAGGGTGATTACTATTACACGGAAGAGGGATATCGGGTGTTTACCGAGCAGTATCTGCTAAAACGGGGATATTGCTGCGAAAGCGGTTGCCGACATTGTCCGTACGGGTACAATCCGAAAACCAATACCATCCGCTAAAAAATGTACTGTTCGGCATAATATTTGTGAGTATGTTAATCAATCTCAAGAATTTAAAAAAAGTACTATGAAAAATCTTTCTCGTTTTGCCCTCGTCATTTTTTCGTTGGGTCTGTTCGTGTCTTGTAGTTCTGTTCAGGTAGTTTCGGACTATGATCAAAAGGCAGATTTCAACAATTATAAAAGCTATGCTTTTTACAAAACCGGTATCGACAAAGCCCAAATTTCCGATTTGGACAAGAAACGTATTCTTCGTGCCATTGAAACTGAACTAAGCTCCCGTGGATTTGTAAAATCGGATAGTCCCGATGTGTTGATCAGCATTTTTACGAAAGAACGTGAACGTGTGGATGTTTACAACAACTACGGTTGGGGTTGGGGCGGATTTTACAGTCCTTATGCCTGGGGTCCTGGATGGGGCTGGGGCTGGGGTGGCAACAACGTAAGCACCAGTACCGAAGGTTCATTATATATTGATGTAATCGATGCCAACAAGAAAGAATTGGTTTGGCAAGGTCGCGGTGTAGGCACTTTGAGCAGCACCAAGAGTGTTGAAAAGAAAGAAGCTCGCATCAAGGAATTTGTTTCCCAGATCATGGAAGAATATCCGCCACAAGTTATGGTAGCTTCCAATTAAAAATACAGACCGCCCTCGAGGCGGTTTTTTATTGCCCTTAACTTTAGTTAAGAAAATATCCCTACTCGAATTCGTATCTTTAAAATCTAAACAAGCTACAAATGAGTTACGAATCCAATCCTATTTTGGACAAATTGCCCAAGCACTTAAAGCAGTTCATAAAGCCGCAGAATTATGAAGACTATACGGCCATTGATCAAGCGGTTTGGCGCTATGTGATGCGCAAAAATGTGGACTATTTAAGTCGCGTGGCGCATAGTTCTTATGTGGAAGGATTGAAAAAAACAGGCATTTCCATAGACCAGATTCCGAATATGTACGGGATGAACCGTATTTTAAAGGAAATCGGGTGGGCGGCGGTTGCCGTTGATGGATTTATACCACCATCTGCCTTTATGGAATTCCAAGCGTATAATGTGTTGGTGATCGCTTCGGACATTCGCCAACTTGAAAATATTGAATACACCCCTGCACCCGATATTATCCATGAAGGGGCAGGTCATGCGCCCATAATTGCCAATCCAGAATATGCTGAATATTTAAGGCGATTTGGCGAGATAGGCTGTAAGGCCATATCCAGTGGAAAGGATTACGAATTATATGATGCTGTTCGACACCTTTCCATAATTAAAGAAGCACATGGCACCCCGCAGGAAGACATAGAAAAGGCTGAAAAACACATTGAGTACCTCCAAGAAAATATGGGGGAGCCCAGTGAAATGGCATTGATCAGAAATCTGCATTGGTGGACCGTGGAATACGGTTTGATCGGCGAAGTGGACCATCCTAAAATCTACGGGGCAGGATTGCTTTCTTCCATTGGGGAAAGTGCTTGGTGCATGACGGACCAAGTGAAAAAAATCCCATATTCGATTGAAGCGGCTCATACCGAATTTGATATTACGAAACCACAGCCACAACTTTTTGTGACACCAGATTTCGCATTTTTGAGTCAGGTGCTGGAAGATTTTGCCAATAGCATGGCAGTTCGCAAAGGTGGACTTTCCGGAATCAAAAAATTGATCAACTCCCAAGCTTTGGGTACCTTGGAATTGAGTACGGGACTACAAATTTCTGGGCAATTCCAATATGTAATCGAGCACGAAGGAAAACCCATTTATATGCAAACCAAAGGACCTACAGCGCTTGCCTATCGCGAAAAGGAATTGGTTGGGCATAGTACGGAATATCATGCGGAAGGATTTGGTTCGCCAATTGGAAAGTTAAAAGGCATCAATATTGCCATTGAAGATATGGGTCCCCGTGATTTAAAGGCTTATAAAATTTATGAGGGAGAGCAAATTTCCTTAGAATTTGAGGGAGGAGTAAAAGTTGAGGGCACCATTGTTACCGGCACCCGCAACTTGATGGGAAAAATCCTCTTGATCACTTTTAAGGATTGCACGGTGACCCACAACGGGGAAACTTTGTTCTTGCCTGAATGGGGCTTGTACGATATGGCAGTGGGACAAAATGTGGTTTCAGCCTACAACGGACCTGCAGACTTGAACAGTTTTGATCTGATCACCCATGAAATAACGGAGAGCACTATTAAACCGAAAAAGAGCGCCCAACGTTTGCAATTGGAGCAGTATTATCAGCAAGTACGGGATTTTATAGAGGGCACAAACACAACAATTTCCCGAAACAAAGTGTTCCAAGTCATCAAACAAGAACATCCAGAAGATTGGTTATTGCCTGTGGAACTGTACGAATTGGCCAAACAGGGCAACGATCAGGAGTTTCAACAGGATATATTGGAGCACTTGGAAAACATCAAACAAAACAACCCAAAAGTAGGCCATTTGATTGATGATGGCATTGCCTTGGTCGACGCTAGTTTGGTGAGTTAAAATCCGAGTTTTTCAATATTTTCTTTGATCGATTCCAGTTGTGGCACTTCTGCTTTTGTGACTGGACGATAAGCTATATTTAATTCTTGACCATTTCTTCGGAGGCCCAATTCCACATCGTGGTCAATACTGCCTTGCCAAATACTGCGAGAGAATACCTCATCTCCTTTACGAACACCTGCTTGCCATGCCGCACTTCCCTCTACTACACTTGCTATAGATTTTCGGTCATCAGAAAATGTAAAGCCCAGTTCATAAATATCGCTCATTGGGGAAAAGTCCAACCCTAAATCGGTAAACAAACCAGCCAAATCCACTTTTTGTCCTTCTTCAATGTGTTTTTGAAAAAATGATTCGAAATCCCCTTGCCAATAATCGTTCAACACGGTTACAAAGAAATCGTGTGTCAGTTTTTGGTCTTTGGATTTGGCATCGGAGTACAATCGGTGCATTACATCATCCAAACTTTTTTTACCGTTAGAGGTTGCTTGAATTTTTTGATCGAGATAAAAAGCAAAAACGGCCCCTCTCCAATAGGGCAATTTGGAGTAGTCATAACTCGTCCAAAAATTCTCGTAGTTGATTTCTGCATTTGGCGCTTCAACCACAGGCGAAGCGTACAGATCTCGAATGGTTCTGTTGATTTCTTGAATAAAAAATGCGCCATCCAGTCCATTGATTTTGTTCTTAGCAATGTTTTTAAACGTATAGTATTCGGTAAAACCTTCACTGAACCAATATTGTTCCTCTTCGTTATCATTTTGAATGGTATGGCCAATCCAATTGTGCATCAATTCGTGGTTGAACAAATACACCATTTGGCCTATTTCAGTAAAATCGTTGTTGGAAACTGAAGTCGCAAAGGAATTTGTCAATCCCGTTCCTTGAAAACTGCTGCCCATTTCTTGTAGGAAAGGTTGCATGGTAACCGTAAAATAGCCTTGGGAATGATCGCCCCAAAAATTGCGTTGGTGGGTCAAAGTTTGATCCAAGACCTCAAAAACTTCTTCATCCTTAAAAGGCACCCATTCGCCGCGAGTGGCCAAACTGATTTTGTTTCCTTTAACTTCTCCATCAAAAACCCTAAAATCTCCCCCAACAAAAATGGCGTTGCCGAACAATTCTATATCCATATCCGCCAATAATTGTTCTCGTTCCCCACTCCCAAAACTATTGTGAATGGTATACTTGTCTGGAAAATCGGTCCAATTTAGACTGATGTCAATTTTATCTTCCGTGTTTTCGGGCACCATAAACATGTTGTGGGAAAACAGGTGGAAATAATCTTGGTTGATGATGGGTCGGTACACCGCTCGGGAGGACAATTCTCCATCAAAATCCTGCTGCAGTACATATTCGACCTCCAAACGCTCCACATTTTTGGGGTGCATCAATACGATACGTCCACTATCCAAATGCTTTTCAATGGCACCTTCCACATTCAATAATTGAATGCTGCCCAAAGTTTGATACAAATCGGTTTCTCCCCAAGCCTCATTCGGAAATGATAGGTTCGTTACCCCGCTCGTATCGGCCGCAAACTCCATTTTAATGTGGAGTTGGGTCAAACTATCCCGAGTTACGGAACGGATGGAATAGCTTACATCTGAGGTTGGTTTTTGTTGACAGGAAAATAGAAAAGTGGCTAAAAGTGCAGTGAGTAGGACTCTTTTAAACATGATTCGTTGATTGATTGACAAATATAAGACGCCTCAAAAACGCAATTGTGACAGATCAATCCAAAATTAAATCCAATTCCTCCATATTTAAAACAGGAGTGTCTTCAAAAACCAAGGTCCAGCCCATGGAGTTGGTCAAAACCAAAATTCGAGAAAGCTCACTTACCAAACGGTTTTCGGCATTGGTTCGTAAACTGGAAGCCTCCACTTTTTTCATCAAAGAGGCGTTCACTGTTTTTTTGATGTTGTTGTAATCTTTGGCGCTAAAAGGGTTCAAATAATCTGCCGTGACATCGTAGTACTCAAAATCGGGATTGAGTTTGATTTCTGGCTCGGGTATTTGAATAATTTTGATGGTTTTTGTGGCCTCATCCACATCGTAAGTAAGTTTGGAAAGATCGTAGGCAATTGTCGCTTCGGCATTTACCACCACCAAAGCTTTTTTATCAGCGGTTACCAAGGGGCCAAAAAGCTCCCTGCTGTCCTTATAATTGTACACTTCCACAAAGTGACCCTCAGTTACAATCAACTTTGATACGTTTTTCAATTCCTGCTGAATCAGCATGGAATTTTCTTCCAAAACCGTTTTTTGCTTGTTGTCATCGGTACAAGATCTATAGATCAACACCGAGGCCAAGGCAATGATGGCTCCTACGAGTACTTTTTTCATCTATTCGAATTTCATGAAAGGATACTGCTGTTGAAGATACGTAATTTTGGTTTCCAGCGATGTTTTGAATTTTTGGTGCGCTTCAGAATCGGGGTTGAATGGTCTGTGTTGCAATCCTTTCTGAACAGAATCCACCTCATCCATTATGGAATAAACTTTTTCGGATATCCAGACCAATTTGAATTTCTCCCAAATGTAATCCACGGCCAATTCGTTCGGATGCATCATATCCTTGGCATAAAAGCGGTAGTCACGAAGTTCGTCCATCATTATTTCAAAGGACGGAAAATAGGTCGCATTGCGACCTTTTATTATTTTATGAAGCGCAGTAACTAAGTGTGCCTTGCTTTGTTGGTTTTCAATAAACCCATCTTTCAAATGGCGAACCGGAGAAATCGTGAAAATAATCTGTGCCTTGGGATTTAGACTTGAAATCAGTTCTATTAAATGGGATAAACTATCCTCAATCTCTTGAACGGACAACAATTTTTTATTGAATTGCTTTTGGGGCACCTTATGGCAATTGGCCACTATTTTTTCAGAAACCATATGCTCATAGACCCAAGCGGTACCCAAGGTCATGATGATGTGGGAAGCATTTCCCAAGGCATCTTTGGTTTCATTCAACCTTTGGTTGAGCAATTGCAACAAATCATCAGGATTATCGGAACGTAGATCGGAATGTGCATCGAAACAACGCCAAATGCCCTCTTGTTCAAAAACCTCGTTTTTAAGATAGGGTTCTTCGTTAATAGCTCGTTGCACCAAGTTTTCAATGGCAATGGGATGGAACACTATCCCAAACGGATTTTGCATTTGTTGGAATTTAAAGTAGTCCAACTTGCTCCCCATATTTTCCACAAAGCAAGACCCTAAAAGCACCACTTTACTTTGATAATCCAAAGGATTATCGGCGGGCTGCAAAGGTATCTTGGTCTGTAGTTCCATTAAGAAATATAATCCTTGACTTTGTCAAGTGCTTCGGGAATACCTGCCGGATTTTTACCTCCTGCAGTGGCAAAGAAAGGTTGTCCTCCCCCACCTCCTTGGATGTATTTGCCCAATTCGCGAACAATGGTTCCTGCATTCAACGATTTAGCAGTGGCCAAATCTTTGGAAATGTAACAAGACAACAAGGCTTTCCCATCTGCTTCGGAAGCTAACAACAAAAACAAATTGTCTATTTGACCGCCAATCTCAAATGCCAAATCTTTGATGCCCCCAGCATCCAAATCTACCTTTTTGGCCAAGAATTTGGTGTCGTTCATCTCTTCAAGCTCCGCGATCAATTCATTTTTAAGACCTTTGGCCTTGTCTTTCAACAACTGCTCCACTTGCTTTTTCAATGCATTGTTTTCTTCCTGCAAACCAGAAACAGCTTTCACAGGATCTTGCGCATTGTTCAACAAATCTTTGATCTCGAAAAGCATTCGGTTATTGTTGAAATAAAATTCCTTTACCGCATCGGAAGTAATGGCTTCTATTCTTCGGATTCCTGCAGCAACTGCTCCTTCAGAAACAATCTTGAAATGCCAGATATCGGCGGTGTTGGCCACGTGTGTACCCCCACAAAGTTCGATGGACTGTCCAAAACGAATAGTGCGCACCGTATCGCCATATTTTTCGCCGAACAGAGCCATAGCTCCTTGCGCCATCGCTTCCTTTATAGGCACATTTCGACCCTCTTGCAGTGGTAAATGTCCTTCTATTCGAGCATTCACAAAATTTTCAACCTCCCTCAATTCTTCCACGGAAAGTTTGGAAAAATGGGAAAAGTCAAAACGTAAATATTTGGAATGTACCGCTGAACCCTTTTGTTCTACATGATTACCTAAAATCTCTCGAAGGGCTTGGTGCAACAAATGGGTAGCTGTATGGTTACTGGCAGTTCTCCAGCGTTGTTTTTCGTCTACAGCAGCTTTAAAAGTCACAGAGACATCTGCAGGGAGTGATTCTGCAAAATGCACAATCTCGTTGTTCTCCCTTTTGGTGTCGACGATGTAAGTGATATCGCCATTCGGAGCTTCCAAATATCCTTTATCGCCAACCTGACCTCCGCCTTCGGCATAAAATGGGGTTAAATTGAACACCAATTGATAGCGGTCACCCTCTTTCTTACTGGTCACTTTTCTGTATTTTACCAATTTCACTTGGGCCTCCAAGCTATCGTATCCTATAAATTCTTGTTCTGAATCGCTCAAAAGTACCGTCCAATCATCTTTGGAAACTTCGGATGCTGCTCTGGAACGGTCTTTTTGGGCTTTCAAGGCTTTTTCAAACCCTTCCACATCCAACTGATAGCCTTTCTCTTCCAAAATCAAGGAAGTAAGGTCAATCGGAAACCCAAACGTATCGTACAACTCAAAAGCCTTCTCACCATCGATGGTTTTGCTTTTGGACGATTTTATCACAGAATCCAAAAGCACCAATCCTTGCTCCAAAGTACTCAAGAAAGAGCTTTCCTCTTCTTTGATCACATTTTCAATCAATTGGTATTGCTTTTTCAATTCAGGGAATGCTCCACCCATTTGCTCACCCAACACTTTTACCAAACGATAAATGAAAGGTTGGTTCATCCCTAAAAAGGTAAATCCGTAGCGAATGGCACGACGTAAAATTCTTCGGATCACATAACCAGCGCCCGTGTTACTCGGCAACTGTCCGTCAGCAATAGAAAATGCAACGGCGCGAACGTGATCGGAAATAACGCGGATGGCAATATCGGTCTCTTCGTCTTTTCCGTATTTCTTTCCTGTGATGGTCTCCACCTCACGAATCAGCGGCGTAAACACATCGGTATCGTAATTGGATTGCACATTTTGCAACACCATGCACAAACGCTCAAAGCCCATCCCCGTGTCGATATGCTTTTCTGGCAACGGTTCCAAACTTCCATTGGCCTTGCGATTGAATTGCATGAATACCAAGTTCCAAATTTCCACTACTTGTGGATGATCTTGGTTCACCAAAGAGGCACCTGATACTTTTTTCTTTTCTTCTGCGGAACGAATGTCCACATGTATTTCGGAACAGGGACCACAGGGACCTTGGTCACCCATTTCCCAAAAATTGTCCTTTTTGTTCCCTAAAATGATTCTATCCTCTGGCACAATGGCTTTCCAAAGGTCAAAAGCTTCTTGGTCCATGGCCAATCCATCTTCTTCACTTCCTTCAAAAACGGAAACATAAAGACTTTCCTTATCAATTTTATAAACTTCGGTCAACAATTCCCAGGCCCAGGCAATGGCTTCTTTTTTAAAATAATCGCCAATACTCCAGTTCCCCAACATTTCGAACATGGTGTGGTGGTACGTATCCTTTCCAACTTCTTCCAAATCGTTGTGCTTACCACTTACACGAAGACACTTTTGAGTATCGGTAAGTCGTTTGTCCTTTGCAACGGAATTCCCCAAAAAAAACTCCTTAAACTGGTTCATCCCCGCGTTGGTAAACATCAGGGTCGGGTCGTCCTTCATTACCATGGGTGCAGAGGGCACTATTTTGTGGTTCTTTTCTTTGAAAAAGTTTAAAAACTGCTTTCTAACTTCTTGGGATGTCATTGAATTCCTAGGGTTTTCTTAAATTTAACACATTAAACAAAACAATTTTTATATTTGCTTGTTTTGTTAAAATGAGTGAGCAAAAATAGGATAAAATCCCTTCATGTCTAAAGTAAAGTACTATTACGACCCGGATACGCTTTCCTATCGAAAGATCGAGCCGAAAAAATCGAAAAAATACAGGAATGTTGCCCTATTTGTATTAGGTGCGGCCCTATTCGGATTTTTGGGTCTAATTGTTTTGTTGAACACTCGCTTTGTTAACACCCCCAAGGAACTTTCCTTGGAACGTGAGGTGCGAAACTATGAGCTTCAGTTCGATATCATGAACCGAAAAATGGAGCAAATGGAGCAGGTTTTGGCGAACATTGAAGATCGTGACAATAACATCTACCGTTTATATTTTGAGGCCAACCCCATTCCCGAAGAGCAGCGAAGAGCAGGATTTGGAGGGGTAAACCGATACAATGCCCTCGAAGGTTTCAACAATTCTGAAATCATCATCAACGCCACAAAACGGTTGGACATCATCCAAAAGCAAATGGTGATCCAATCCAAATCCTTGGATGAAATCGCCAAATTGGCCGAGGAAAAAGAAAAATTATTGGCTTCCATTCCAGCCATTCAACCGGTAAGCAACGAAGACCTTACCCGAATGGCCTCCGGTTATGGATGGCGTTCCGACCCTTTTACCAAAGCGAGAAAAATGCACTGGGGTATGGATTTTACCGCTCCACGTGGCACACCTATTTATGCATCGGGCGATGGTAAGGTGGTTCGTGCCGATAACCGTTCTTCTGGTTATGGAAAGCACGTGAGAATTGACCATGGCTACGGCTATATTTCACTTTATGGACACATGAGCAAATACAATGTCACTGTGGGCCAAAAGGTACGAAGAGGCGATATTATTGGCTTTGTAGGAAGTACAGGCCGATCGGAAGCTCCACACGTACACTACGAAGTGTTTAAAGACGGGGACCGTATCAACCCCATTAACTTCTACTACGGAAGTTTGTCCACGGAAGAATTTGAGAACATGCTCAGATTGGCCACCCAAGAAAACCAATCCCTGGATTAATGCACATCGATTTACCTGAAAAGCGGTATTATGGCATTGGCGAAGTGGCCGAAGCATTTGGGGTAAACACCTCATTGATTCGTTTTTGGGAGAAAGAGTTTGATGTGCTTCAACCCAAAAAAAATGCCAAGGGGAACAGAAAATTCACACCGCAGGATATTCAAAACCTACAATTGATCTACCATTTGGTCAAGGAGCGCGGATTTACCTTGGAAGGTGCCAAAATCCACTTAAAGGAGGAAAAACAAAAAGCATTGTCCACCTTTGAGGTCATTCAAAAACTGCAAAAAGTAAAAGCAGAACTTTTGAAGATTAAAGAACAACTATAAACACTAAAACCATATAAAATGAAAAAAGGCATCATAGCCATCATCGTCATCATAGTTTTGGCGGTAATTGTTGGCGGATGGTATGTTAGAACCAACAATAATTTGGTCGACATGAAAGGACAGGCCACCAAACAATGGGCCAATGTAGAGAGCTCGTATCAACGCAGAAGCGATCTTATCGGAAACTTGGTGAAAACCGTTCAAGGTGCAGCCGATTTTGAAAGAGAAACCCTTTCGGATGTGATCGAGGCCAGAGCAAAGGCCACTTCGACCACTCTTGACGCAAACAACCTTACTGCTGAACAGTTGGCTGAATTCCAACAGGCACAATCTGGATTATCCTCTGCCCTTTCGAGATTGTTGGTAACCGTGGAGCGTTATCCCGATTTAAAGGCCAACCAAAACTTTTTGGAACTACAATCCCAATTGGAGGGCACCGAAAACCGAATCAATGTGGAGCGTAACCGTTTCAACGACTTGGCCGGGGAGTACAATATCAAGATAAAGCAGATACCCACCAATATTGTGGCCAGTTTGGCCAATTTTGATGAATTGGCACTTTTCAACGCCAATGCCGGGGCAGAAAACGCTCCTGAAGTGAATTTCGAATTCAATTAAATTATGATGTCCCACGTAGAGGAATTTTTGACCGCAGAGGAGGAGAAAGAAATCATCAATGCCATTGTAGAGGCCGAAAAAAACACCTCTGGTGAAATCAGGGTCCATATTGAGGCTACGGCCAAAATCGATCATTTTAGCAGGGCTCAACAAATTTTCCATTTTCTAAAAATGGACAACACCAAAGAAGGTAATGGTGTGCTTATCTACGTAGCCGTGGACGACCATAAATTTGTGATCTATGGCGATTCAGGAATTGACCGCGCCGTGCCCAAAGGATTTTGGGATACCACAAAGGATGTGATGCAATCCCACTTTAAAAAAGGACATTTTAAACAGGGTATTGTTGAAGGTATCCTCGTAGCAGGAAAAGAATTGGAAGCCCATTTTCCTTGGGACCACAACGACACCAACGAACTGAACAATGCCATTTCCAAAGGTTAGTTTTTTACTTGCATTTTTATGTATTTCTCTTTCTTGGGGGCAGTTTACCATTCCAGACAAACCCAAGGAACAAACCAGCGTATATGATTATGTGAATTTGTTATCGGCTTCGCAGAGCAGCGCTCTCGAACAAAAACTCATTCGCTATTCCGACAGTACCTCAACCCAAATTGTTGTGGCCATTATCAGTTCCACCGAAGGCGAGAACATCAACTTTTTGGGAGCACAATGGGGTCAAAAATGGGGTATTGGTCAAGCCGACAAAGACAATGGTGTCCTTATTCTTTTGGCAAGGGACGATAGAAAAATTGCCATCAACACAGGATATGGCGTAGAAGGTTCCTTAACCGACCTGATGTCCAAACGCATTATTGAATCGGTCATTATTCCCGAGTTTAAACGTGGGGATTATTACGGTGGGTTGGATGCAGGTGCTGATGCCATTTTTAAGGTGCTGAACGGAGAATTTACCGAAGAACGCACTTTTGGCAACGGTGTGCGATTTCCTTTTGAAGCTATATTTCCCTTTATCATTTTTATAGTGATCCTAATTATTTTGTGGAGCCGCAAAAACAAAGGTAATCGCGGCGGCCGTGGCGGTGGTCGTAGAGGTAGCGGTCTCGATATTTGGGATATGATCATTTTGAGCAATATGGGCCGCAGTTCTGGTTCTTCCGGAGGATTTGGCGGAGGAAGTTTCGGCGGTGGAGGCTTTGGTGGCGGCTTCGGCGGAGGCGGTTTTGGAGGTGGAGGTGCCTCTGGAGGCTGGTAAATATCATATTGAAGCAACTTCTGACTTAATTCTTCATCTTCCTAAAAAAAGACCATTGCTATGACCAGATTTTTTATTGCGGTAATCTTATCGTTAACTGTCCTTTTATCTTGCAATTCCGATGATGATGGTGGTAGAGATATTAACTGCGCCGCTGTGCTATGTGCAGAGGGTACAAGTGCGATTTATTTGTACCTATTGGATGAAACTTCACAGGATAATTTATTAGATCTAGGAACCATTGATCCCGAAACAACAACAGTGCGTGATGCTTCAGACTCAACAGTGGAATTTACCGTTCGCGCTTATTCAAACTTTGGAAAATTTTTGGTAATTCCTGTAGATGCCGAACCTTATGGTTCTAAGTCCTATACACTCAATTTCGAAAACAAGCCATCTTTTACCATTAGCTTTGACACTGATTTTGAAGGGTCATCCGAATGTTGCGGCTCCTATTTTTCTTTTGATAAACTTTTGGTGCCCAACCACATGTTCGAATACACTGAAAATGGGATCTTGCCTTTAAACTTGAGTGTATTTATCAAGTAAATCGGATTTAGAACCTCATAAACATTGGCCCACCCCTACGTTGGTTTGGCGCACCTTTTCCTCCAAAGGAATCGAACTTAATGGTCAAACTTCCCATGAAGTATCTTTTAAGTGCTGTACCTTGAAAATCCTGGATAAAATCCTGACCCGTGGTTCGTCTGGTATTAATGTTCTGGTTGAGCAAATCGTAGGCCAACACTTTTAGCGTAGCCTTCTTGTTGAACATTTGAAGACCCAAGCTCATGTTCCAAAAAATGGCATCCTTATCAAAACCATCCCCTAAATTCCCATTGTAGCTGTAGGTAATATCGTTTCCGAACACAAGGTTCTGTGGCCAAAAAGTGGTCATTTTAAACGAGACATTGTGGGTGGTAAAATCTACATCTTCCACACTTTCCAAATTATAACGGGTCGAGTTGAATCCTATCCTATATTCGGGCTCAATCTCTATCATTTCTTTATAATTGAAGAGCAACCCGACTCTAGGACCCAGATTCCACGTTTTAGCTTCTAATCGGCTTCCATTGGTAAAACCAACTTGTCTACTAATGTTCAAATTTGGGCTAAGAGTAAATTTCAAGGTATAAACACTATCCTTTTTAATTTGTTTGGAATAGTTGACCCCCATCCAACCTCTATAGTTTCCTTTTACATTTTGGTAGGTGGTGGTTCTGATAAAATCTTCGTCGGTGGTGGTAATGGAAACTACTTGGTCTTCTTCAATGTTAAACCCTGAATAGGCAAAAATTCCCGTACGATCCTTCCAGTTGAAATTATTAAAATTCAGGTAGATATTGTGACTGATCTCAGGGGCCAAATTTGGATTACCCACAATAATGTTCAATGGATTACTAATGTTTGGCACTGGCTGCAATTGGGTTACCGAAGGCACATTAAGGTTGGAATTATAATTTAAACTCAAACGCTTACTGTTGCTCATTTGGTAATTGATGAAAGACCCGAACAACACATTATTGTAGGCATTGGAAAATGTAGTGGATTGCACAAAATCCTCGTTGTCCAAACTGTTATTTTCCAATCTAGCCCTCACATTAAAACGCAATTTCTTTCCGTTGGAACCAATTCGAATTTCGGGAGCGTGCTTGTCCACCGTAAATTTAAAATCGGAACTTAAACTTGAATTGTAGACATATTCACCCAAGGTCTCATCAAAAACAGAAACGGAACGCTCGTTTTCTTGTTTGGTATTTTCATACTCATAACGAACATCCAAATAGAATTCCTTGTTAAAAAAGTGACGGTAGGCAGCACCCAACTCATAGGAGTCGTTGGCGTTATCGATCAAGGTTCTTTGATCCAACTCTTGCTCACTCGGATTGTCACCAAAAATACTTCTTTGCGAGTTTACAAAACCCTCAGAATCGTTTATCCTATTGTTGTTGTTAAAGTAGGCTCGAACATAGGTTCCCAAGGTATCCAACTTCTTCATTACCTCCAATCGGTTACTAAAATTACGTTGGTTGCCATCAGAAGTGGTCAAAGAAGTGTTACTGTTGATCAAATTTCCATCTTCATCCGTAGAAACGGTATTCTCGACATTGGTGGAATTGGTATTGGTAACACTGATATTGGGCTGCACCGTAATTCGGGTGGTTTTATCTATATCGAACTCCAAATTGGCCGCACCTTGGTTGGAATTGGTGTTGCCTAAAAAGTTGGTTTCCGTATCCGTAAAATAACTACCATCGGGCAGAATATTTTCTCGGGCTATTTTTTCATCGTTGTATGAATCACTGTACGAATAAAAATAATTGCCATCTATGCGGTACTTTCCTTTTTCTTGGTCGGCAAAACTAGCACCCAAGGTTGAAGATGTAGTGATTCCTTGTCCAAAACCAAAGGAGGCATCACCAATGGAAAAACCGCCATTTCTGTCGAACCGTACTCCCCCACCACGTGAATTCCCGACCATTTCATAGATCTCGTCAAAAGAAAATCCGGGGTTATTGATGTTATTGGTACTTCCCAACACGCTGATCCGTTTTGTATCGTTAAAATAGTTGAGCAGTCCATTGGCCTGATAACGGTCATCTGTACCATACCCCCCTGCCAATCGACCCATAAAGCCCTTATTCTTATCCTCTTTCAATAATAAATTGATGGTCTTGGTCTCGCCGTCACCTTCCTGACCCGTAAACTCCTGTTCTTTGGTCTTGGTATCGGTAATCTGAATTTTACTGATCACATCTTTGGAAAGTGATTTAGTGGCCACTTTGGGGTCGGTGCTAAAAAACACCTGTCCGTTTACCAACACCTGATTCACTTCTTTTCCGTTCACGGTAATGGTTCCATCACTGGCCACTTCCACACCTGGCAATTTTTTCAGTACATCTTCGACCGTGGCATCCGGACGAGTTTTGAACGAATCGGAATTAAATTCCAAGGTGTCCTTTTTAATGGTAATGGGAACGCGTTCACCGACCAAATCAATTCCATCCAATTGCTGAACCTGCTCATCCATTTGAATGGTTGGCAATTCGATATTGGCTTTAAGCTCCACTTCCATGGTTTGTGACTTATACCCATTGGACGAAAAAGCAATTCGAGCCCTTTTGTAAGCTGTTTTGCCCTCAAGTGCAAAAACACCCTGTGCATTGGTTATGGTGTAGGTAATCAAAGAGCTGTCACGAAGCGTTTCAGCATAAATAGTTGCCGCTTCTAGTGGGTTACCCGTTGCGGCATCCACAATCTTTCCTTTGATCATAAATTCTTGACCAAAAGTGGATGAAATACAAAAAAGGAAAAATAGGAATACGAGGTTAGTGTGTAATCTTTTCAAAGGGTGGTTAGTTTTTTGATTGTTGTTTCATCAACTAAAATATTAGTTTGAAAATCTGCCCGCACACCCTTTAACGAAACTTTTAGAAAAAATTCATGAAAAATCAAGATTCTTCAAAAAAAGCACAATAAATTCTGAATATCTCATCCCTTTTTTATTGATTATTCGTCAATTATAAATGCCCATTCATCAATTTTACAACTATTTTAAGGTCTATTTTAGTTATATTGCTTTAGGCTAATCCCTTGGTTAAATTAATACGCATTTCGAATGTCCCGATCCATTAAATTTCTATTTGCCCTGCTATTTATCTTTGTTGTTTCCTGTAAAAAGAAAGATACTTCCGCCGAAACCGACAATCTGTTTAAGTTCAAGGATTACATAAGTTTCCATACCCATGGCAACCAAAGCATCTCCACTCCAATTACCATCGCCTTGGCGCAACAATTGGAACACTATGAGATCAACCAAGAGCTTCCCAAGGAATACCTGAAAATATCACCCAAAGTTGAAGGTCAACTCCTCATTGAAAATGGTAGGGAAATCATTTTTCAGCCCGCCGAATATCTTAAACCCAACACGGAATATACGGTAACCTTAGCCTTGGAACCGCTTTTTGAAAACATTGAAAAAGAGTTCAAAACCTACACCTTCAGTTTTAAGACGATCACTCCAAATTTTAAAATCAATCTTGGGAATTTACAATCCTACAGTAAAGAATGGCAATACCTCACAGGAACCTTGAATGCTGCCGATATTTTAGAGGCTACCAAATTGGGAGAAGTTTTAAAAGTGATACAAGATGGAAAAAACATTCCCGTAAAATGGGACAACCTCACGGACAATACACAGTACTATTGCTTTCGTATTGATAGCATTGCACGAAAAACGGACGACAGTGAGATAGAAATTGCTTGGAGTGGAAAATCTTTGGATATAGAAAATGAAGGAGCCGAGATCTATCCCATCCCTGGACTGAACAAATTTGTGATTGTAGACGCCAAGACTTCTTCGGGATCGGATGCCGTTTTGACCCTCAACTTTTCCGAACCCTTATTGCCCAACCAAAACCTCAATGGATTGGTCACGATTGAAAATGCAGAAAGCCTACGTTATGAAATCGATGGCAATGTTTTAAAAGTATACCCTTCCAATCGAATTTTGGGAGAAGTACGGGTCAATGCCTTCGAAGGCATTAAAAGCGAATACGGTTTTACCTTAAAAAATACCTTTTCGGAACTGGTTTCATTCGAACAAATAAAACCCGCGGTTCGGCTCATTTCCAAAGGAACCATTTTACCCAATGCGCAATCGACCCCTATCTATTTCGAAACTGTCAACCTTTCTGCTGTTGAAGTAAGGGTAATTCAGGTGTATGAGGACAACATGCTGCAATACCTTCAAAATTATGACCTAACTGAAAATTATTATCCCGATTTCCGACCTGTAGGACGAAGGGTGGCCTACAAAGTGATTCCGTTAACAGAAAATGGAGAAAACAATTCCAGTTATTGGAAAGCGCATGCATTGGACCTTTCAGAATTGATTAAAGTCCACCCGGGTTCTTTGTACCGCGTTGAATTCAGCTTTAAGAAAGAACATTCCACTTACGATTGCGGAGAAAATGATAATTCGGATGTTGCCCTTGCATCCTCAGAAAGCAATTCCGTGCAAGAGGCGGACGAAGAAAGTTATTGGGACAATGAGCTCTATGATTGGAGAAACTATGATTACAACTGGGAAGAAGAAAATAATCCATGCCATCAGGCCTATTATAACTACCAACGAATCGCGGCTACCAATTTATTGGGAAGCGACCTTGGTTTGATCGTAAAAAAAGGAAGGAACAAAACCTACCACTTTGCCGCCACGAATTTGTTGACGACCCTGCCCGAAGCGGGCACCAAAATCAAATTGTACAACTATCAGCAACAGTTATTGGGCGAGGTCACAACCGATGCATCCGGTCTTTCGGTTTTTGACAGCGATAAAAGCATAGCTTTTGCGGTAGCGGAAAAAAATCAAAATTATGCCTATGCCAAACTTACGGATGGCAACGCCCTATCCTTAAGCAATTTTGATGTAGCTGGAGAAGAACTCCAACGTGGACTGCAAGGGTTTCTTTATGCCGAACGCGGTGTACACAGACCAGGTGATGTGGTTCACTTGACATTTGTTTTAGATGATACAGCCAATCCCTTGCCTAAAGGGCACCCCGTTATTTTGGAAGTTAGCGATGCCCGTGGAAAATTGGTGCAGCGCAATGTGATCAAAGATGAACCCATTCCAATTTCTGACGGACTATTTGCCAAAAAAGAAGCGAATTTTTATTACTTCCCGATTCCCACTGCCGAAAATGCTCCAACGGGTTCTTGGACCGCAAAAGTGATCGTTGGTGGTGCCCAATTTCAAAAAGGATTAAAGATTGCCACGGTAAAACCTAATCGATTAAAAGTAGATTTTTCGTTCGAGGATGAAGTTTTAAAGGCCAATTCCTCCAACTCGGGCAAAGCCATTGTAAAGTGGTTGCACGGAGCTCCAGCACGTAATCTCAAAATAGACATCAATGCCACATTGAGTCAAACCAATACTGCCTTTCCAAAATTCAAAAATTATATTTTTCAAGATCCTGTTCGTCAATTTAGCTCAACCGAAGTGCAATGGCTCTCTTCTACCTTGAACAGTGAAGGGGAATTGGACATCGACAAAAAATTGGAGGTAAATGGGAATGCACCTGGAATGCTTCAGGCTACATTTACCACAAAAGTATTTGAGGGTGGCGGGGATTTTTCCATTGATGTTTTCTCCAAAAATTTGGCCCCATTTTCCCATTTTGTTGGGCTACGTTCGCCTGAACCAAAACGCTACGGCTCTTTCCTAACAGATGAGAACAACAATTTTGATGTGGTTACGGTAGATACCGAAGGAAACCCATCAGGCAACAGAAAACTTAAAGTTCAAATATTTAAAATTGAATGGCGTTGGTGGTGGAACAGAGGGTACGATAACCTTTCCCGGTACGAAAATGCCACCGTGCACCGTCCGTTCAAAGAAATGGAAATCACGTCCGACTCAAATGGTAAAGCAAATTTCAACTTGAATGTTCCAGATGAAGAAGGCGGGCGATTTTTGATTCGGGTATTGGACGAAGCCTCTGGCCATGCAACCGGAAGAACCGCCTATTTTTATAGAAATTGGTGGCGCAGACCTGCATCGGAAGATGCTCAAAGCTCCAAAATATTGGTTTTCGCCGCAGATAAGGAAAAATACCAATTGGGCGAACAAGCGCAAATTACCTTCCCGTCCAACCGAGGTGGTAGGGCCCTCATCAGTATTGAAAATGGCACAGAAGTACTTTCTCAACAATGGGTGGAAACCACAGAAAAAGAAACCAAAGCCAGTATTCCCATAACTGCAGAAATGGCGCCCAATGCCTATATCAACATTTCTTTATTGCAACCACACGGTCAAGTAGCCAACGATTTGCCTATTCGATTGTATGGTGTGGTGCCCTTATTGGTGGAAAATCCAGCAACATTTTTGAAGCCACAAATATCGATGCCCGAGGTTTTGGTTCCAGAAACATCCTTTAAGGCGGTGGTGTCAGAAGCCAATAACAAACCGATGACCTATTCTTTGGCGGTGGTTGATGAAGGTTTATTGGATTTAACGCGATTCCAGACCCCAGATATCCATTCGTCATTTTATGCAAGACAATCTTTAGGGGTAAATACCTTCGATATTTTTGATGATGTGATGGGCGCCTATTCGGTTAGTGTGGATAATATTTACGCCATCGGTGGTGGTGGCATCGGAGCTGGTGCTAAAAACAGAAAAGCACAACGGTTCAGACCTGTTGTGACCTATTTGGGGCCTTTTACTTTAAAAGCTGGTGAAAAAGCTACCCACACCATCCAAATGCCAAATTATGTAGGCTCAGTACGCACCATGGTAGTTGCTGGTAACGCAAACAGTGCCTATGGGAACGCTGAAAAGTCGACCCCTGTTCGTAAACCACTCATGGTTTTAACATCACTTCCAAGAAAACTATCCCCTGGTGAAAAAGTGACCGTTCCTGTGACCGTTTTTGCCATGGAATCCAAGGTGAAAAATGTAAAAATTACCATTGATGCAGGAAATGCATTGGAACCTTTGGGACCAACATCCAAAAACATTTCGTTCAATTCGGTTGGGGAACAAATCGTGAATTTTGATTTTAAAGTCAACCCTGCAGCGGCCTTTCAAACTATAAAAGTTACGGCTTCGGGTGCAGGTGAAAGTGCTAGCAGCGAAACCGAGATTGATGTTGAGAATCCGAATCCAGTCACTTCAAAAAGTACGAGCTATACCTTGGAAGGCAATGCATCGACCACCATTCCAATGGAAACTTTTGGGACTTCTGGCACCAACGAGGCTTCTTTGGAATTCTCGACCTTGCCTCCCATGGATTTTTCCAAAAGATTGGATTATGTGATGCGTTATCCCCACGGGTGTTTGGAGCAAACTACTTCGGCAGTATTTCCTCAATTATTCTTGACCGATGTGCTGGATATTACTTTTGATAAGAAACAAGAAGCTGAAAAGAATATAAAAGCGGCCATTCGAAAATTGGGCGATTTTCAATTACCAAGTGGTGGATTGAGTTATTGGCCCGGATATATCCAAGCTGATGATTGGGGCACTTCCTATGCTGGCCATTTTATGTTGGAGGCCAAACAAAAAGGCTATCAACTCCCCTTGACATTTTTGAGCAACTGGTTGCGTTACCAAAAAAACAAGGCCAAACAATGGAGCAACCAAAGTACGGGTTACAACGACGATGTTTCGCAAGCCTATCGTTTGTATACTTTGGCATTGGCACAACAACCTGAACTGGCCGCCATGAACCGTCTACGCGAGAGCAATAACTTAAGTAATGAAGCCAAATGGCGCTTGGCTGCTGCCTATGCGTTGGCAGGAAAAAATGAGGTAGCCAAGGAGATTGCCAGCAAGGCCAACATCAATTTCACCCCGAATAATTACAATTATCGAACCTATGGTTCCGTATTCCGAAATAGGGCCATGGCTTTGGAAACCATGACCATTTTAGGTGATGGTAAACAAAGGGAACTTGCAGAATCCTTGGCCAAAAATCTATCATCTCAAAATTGGTACAGCACCCAAGAAACATCTTTTGCCCTGCTTGCTCTTTCAAAAATGGTGATTAAGAATGGTGGCAAATCATTAAATGTAAAGTTCAGTAATAACAATAAAGAGAATTCGATTAAAACCGATAGGGCGATTGCACAAAGACCTTTGATTATTTCTTCATTTAAAGAAGAAATCAAGATAGACAATGCTTCCGGAAATGTGGTCTATGTTACTCTTTCACAATCAGGAAAACTACCTGTGGGTAAAGAATTGGCCCAACAAAACAATCTGAACCTATCTGTGAGTTATGTGGATGCCCTGGGTAACTCTTTAAACATTGATGAGCTAAGGCAAAGCACCGAAATTGAAGCTAAAATAACGGTTTTCAATAGTTCGAACGATTATGTGGAAAACTTGGCCTTGACACACATTGTTCCAAGTGGATGGGAAATTGTGGACACGTCGTACACCAATAATAATTCAACGAATTCACAAGCCGATTATGTGGATACCCGTGATGACAGAACGAATCTGTATTTTGATTTGGAGGCTAAAAAATCAAAAACATTCTCCATAAAATTGAATGCATCTTTTCTTGGGGAATATTATTTGCCAGGTGCTCAAGTGGAAGCCATGTACGACAACAATTATGTAGCTCGAAATAAAGGACAATGGGTTAAAGTGGTGCAATGATGTAGAATTCATGAAGGTTTGGCAGTTGCTGATTAAGCAAAAACAGGTAAAAAAACATAAATACAAACTAGCAGCCCTTGGGGTGCTGCTCTTGCTTTGGTTGTTTTGCCTACCCAAAAATCTGTTCAACGAGCCTACTTCAACGGTTGTGAACAGTTCAGACGGTTCTTTGATCGGAGCGCGAATTGCGGAAGATGGACAATGGCGTTTTCCTGCCATGGATTCGGTCCCAGAAAAATACAAACAAAGTATTTTACTATTTGAGGATGAATATTTTTACAGTCATCCTGGGGTCAACCCTGTTTCGATTATCAAGGCCATTGTCCATAATCTCACTAAGGAATCTCGAAGAGGGGGAAGTACGATTACCCAACAAGTAATTCGTTTGAGTCGAAAAAACCAAAAAAGAACCTATTGGGAAAAATGTGTGGAAATTTTCAAAGCGACCCGATTGGAGTTTCGATTGTCCAAAGAAGATATTTTAAAATTATATGCTTCTTATACGCCCTATGGTGGCAATGTGGTGGGATTGGAAACGGCCGCATGGCGCTATTTTGGAATTCCATCCCATGAACTAAGTTGGGGACAAAGTGCAGCTTTGGCCGTTTTGCCCAATGCACCAGCACTTATTTTTCCGGGACGAAACGAGCAGATCTTTATTCAAAAACGAAATCGCCTATTGGAAAAACTCAAAGAGAAAGGGGTAATTGACCAAACTACTTTTGAGTTGGCTATTTCGGAGCCTCTACCTGAAAAACCGCTGCCATTGCCCGATGTAGCGCCTCATTTAACGGAGCGTATTCGAAAAGAGCATCATGGGGAACGCATCCAAACTTCCATCGAAAAACCATTACAACAGCAACTGAATCTTATTTCAGAAAGGCATTACCATCAACTCAAAAACAACGAGATAAACAATTTGGCCATTTTGGTGCTCGATGTGGAGTCTCGCCAAGTTTTGGGGTATGTTGGAAATTCACCTTCTGGTTTGGAGCATGGAAGTTTTGTGGATATCATTACCAAAAATAGAAGTACGGGCAGTACTTTAAAACCAATGTTGTTCGCTTCCATTTTAAATGAGGGGCAACTGTTGCCCCAAACTTTGGTGGAAGATGTTCCGACTGTTATCAATGGATACAACCCACAAAATTTTGACAAAAAATACGCAGGAGCTGTGCCTGCCAGCAGGGCACTTTCACGCTCCTTGAACGTTCCAGCGGTTCGATTGTTACGTGAATATGGCTTGCAAAAATTTTACAACAAGCTTCAAAAAATGAACTTAAACTCTATTGATAAACCCTCTTCATTTTATGGGCTGTCTTTGATTTTGGGCGGTGCGGAAAGTTCGTTGTGGGAGCTGACCAGCACCTATGCTGCCATGGCCTCTACCCTCAACTTTTTCAACGCTAACTCCAGCACCTATCGCACCAATGAATTTGTGAATCCCACTTATGTATTGAATGAATCTAAAGATTTTGGAGAACCTCAATTTGAAGTACCTGTGGTAGGCGCAGGGGCTATTTTTGACACCTTTCAATCCATGTATGAAGTAAACCGACCTGAAGGAGATGAAAACTGGCACTTTTTTGATGCCGCCCAACCCATTGCTTGGAAAACGGGTACCAGTTTTGGTTTTAAAGATGCATGGGCCATTGGAGTTACCCCAAAATATGCCATCGGCGTTTGGGTAGGAAATGCGGATGGAGAAGGAAGACCAGGATTAACGGGAATTACTGCTGCTGCACCCATTCTTTTTGATGTTTTGGACGCCTTACCACAAAGTGGTTGGTTTCAAGAGCCGTTTGATGACCTTGTAGAGGTAGAAATCTGTACCGATAGTGGTTATCGAGCATCCGTGTATTGTGATCAAACGGATAAAAAATGGGTGCCTAGTCTCGGAGTTCGGACTGGCCCCTGCCCGTTTCATCGTCAAATATTTTTAGATGCCACCGAGCAATATCGAGTGAATGGCAATTGTTATCCCATGGAGGATATGGTGGCAAAAAATTGGTTTGTGCTACCACCTACGATTGAATATTACTACGCCAGTTCCAATCCAAATTACCAGGAACTTCCTCCCTATTTGGAAAACTGTTCTCAAATGGACACTCAACTGATGGAGTTTATCTATCCCAAAAAAGATGAGGCTATTTTATTGCCGAAAGATTTGGGCAAACCCACTAAGGATATTGTGCTCCAATTGGCGCACCAACAATCCAGCGCCATTGTTTATTGGTATTTGAACGAGACCTTTGTGGGCAAAACCCAAGATTTTCATGAATTTACCTTGAATGTAGCACCGGGGGATTACACCTTAACGGCCGTTGACCAAGAAGGAAATCGAATTCAACAAAAAGTGCAAGTAAGATTGGCCTCTGAGAACTAGGTTACTTTTTACGCATAAACACAGTGATCGGCACACCCGTAAAATCAAAATGCTCCCTTAACTTATTCTCCAAATATCGTTTGTACGGATCGCGAACATATTGTGGCAGGTTACAGAAAAATGCAAACTGCGGATACGGCGTTGGCAACTGAGTACAAAACTTGATTTTTACATACTTGCCTTTGTATGCTGGTGGTGGATAATTTTCAATAATGGGCAGCATAATATCGTTCAATTTATGGGTAGGCACCTTTTTTGAACGGTTATTATATACCTCAACAGCAGTTTCGATGGCCTTATAAATTCGTTGTTTGTTCAACACCGAAATAAAAAGAATCGGCACATCTTCAAAAGGGGAAATCACTTCTTTAATTTTGGCAGTGTATTCTTTTACAGAGTTGGTCTCTTTCTCCACCAAATCCCATTTGTTCACCAAAATCACGATTCCTTTGTTGTTTCGCTGTGCCAGCCAAAAAATATTCTGCACCTGTCCGTCGAACCCACGAGTGGCATCCAACATCAGAATACAAACATCGCAATGCTCAATGGCACGAACGGAACGCATCACCGAATAAAATTCTAGGTCTTCCCGTACTTTGGATTTTCTTCTGATTCCTGCCGTATCCACCAAATTGAACTCAAATCCAAAACGATTGTATTTGGTATCGATACTGTCTCTTGTAGTACCTGCAATATCCGTTACTATATAACGATCTTCGCCTATCAAGGCATTTATAAAAGAGGATTTACCTGCATTAGGTCTTCCGACCACGGCAAAACGAGGCAGTTCGCTTTCTTCTTCAATTGACTCTGGCAACACTTCTACCAAGGCGTCCAATAACTCACCTGAACCGCTTCCGTTGATACTTGAAATGGTAAAATAGTCTCCCAATCCCAACGCATAAAACTCAACCGCATCGGCCATTCGTTGCGGATTATCCACTTTATTCACGGCCAAAAACACAGGTTTTTCCACCCTGCGCAATAACTTGGCAACATCTTCATCCATACCGGTTACCCCAGATTCCACATCAACCATAAAAATAATGGCATCTGCTTCGTCTATGGCCAACTCCACTTGTTTGTCGATTTCTTTTTCAAAAACGTCATCACTACCCAATACATAGCCACCCGTGTCAATCAAAGAGAATTCCTTGCCGTTCCAATCACTTTTGCCATAGTGGCGATCACGGGTTACCCCGCTCACAGCATCAACAATGGCCTCTCTTCGTTGGATCAAACGGTTGAAAAATGTGGACTTCCCGACATTGGGTCTCCCTACTATGGCTACAATAGCTCCCATCAGCATTAATTTTTGGCAAAAATAGCATTTATTATGAAGAAAAAATGATACCTTTTTCAATCAGTTTCAACAGATTATGAGCGAGTTGACCAATGAGATAGTTTTACGACCGCGTTTTCGCCTATCCCTAAAGGGAGAATTGGAAGAATTGGAACAGGTTTTTGATGGGGTTCATGCTGATGCTTTTCAGGTAAAAAGGTTGGATGAACACATCTTTATCAAATTTAAAAAGGCTGAAACCAATTTCTGGACACCACAATTGCACTTGGAGCTCTCTTCCTTTGAAAAGGGCATCAGTAATATTCGAGGGGTTTTTGGCCCCAACCCAACTTTATGGACCTTTTTTATGTTTCTTCATTTTGGGGTAGCTACCCTTTTTGTGATTTTGGGCATTTTTGCCTACTCAAACTATTCCCTCGATAAGGATATTACACTTTGGATGGTAGGCATGTTTTTTTTAGTAGTAGTTTGGATTGCACTTTATGCTTTTGGGCGATTGGGAAAATCGAAAGGTGAACCACAAATGGAACAACTCAAACGTTTTTTTAAGGATACAATCTCTGGTTTTAAAAGGATTGGTGAAATAACCTAGCCGTTGTAACCGAACCTTTTTAATTGTTGGGCATTGCTGCGCCAATTTTTGTTCACTTTCACATACAGTTCGATGTGCACTTGTTTGGCGAAGAACTTCTCCAAATCTTTTCGAGCTGCCACACCCACCTTTTTAAGTGCACTTCCCTTATGACCGATAATGATTCCCTTTTGGGTATCGCGTTCCACCATGATCACGGAACGAATGCGAATAATGTCTTCATCCTCAAGAAATTCTTCGGTTTCCACCTCAACGGCATATGGAATTTCCTTTTTATAATTGAGTAGAATTTTTTCACGGATGGTCTCGTTCACAAAAAAGCGTTCGGGCTTATCCGTCATCTGATCCTTTGGGTAGTAGGCTGGACCTTCGGGCAACAATTCCAAAATTCGGGAAAATACTTCCTGAACATTAAAATTTTCCAAGGCTGAAATAGGATGGATTTCTGCCTTCGGCAATAAGCCTTGCCAATATTGCATCTGTTCCTCCAATTTTTCTTGGTCGGAAGTGTCGATTTTATTGAGGAGCAACAAAACGGGAATCGTACTGTTCTCAATTTTCTTAAAAAAGGCTTCATCCTTAAGGGCCTTCTCCCCGATTTCCACCATATATAGAAGCACATCCGCATCCTCAAAAGCGGATTTTACAAAATCCATCATGGAAGTTTGCAACTCATACGCTGGTTTTATGATCCCAGGGGTATCGGAAAGGATAACCTGAAAATCATCCCCATTCACGATTCCCAAAATACGGTGCCGTGTGGTCTGCGCCTTGGAAGTGATAATGGATAATTTCTCCCCCACAAAGGCATTCATCAACGTGGATTTGCCTACGTTGGGGTTACCTATAATATTTACAAAACCTGATTTATGCGCCACCTTGTTTTCGTTTTTCAAAATATGCTTTGGATGCTGCGTTAACTTTGGGTGCAAGGTACAACACTGCGATCATATTTGGTATTACCATGAGCGCATAAGATAGATCTATAAGGTTTTTTACCAGTTTTAAGGAGGCAATGGCGGCAAAAACGATCATAACAACGAAAAATACATTGTACCATTTACCAATTTTAGGATTGGTCAAAAACGAAAGACTCTTTACGCCGTAGTACGAATAGGTAAACAATGTAGATAGTGCAAATGCAGTAACAATTACCATCAAAAGGATATCTCCAATACCATACAATGTTTTTTCAAAGGCAATCATGGTCATGGTGATCCCGCTACCTTCTTCAAGATAGGCGCCACTTAAAATAATCACGACTGCGGTAAAAGTGCAGACCAAAATAGTATCGATAAATGGCCCCAACATGGCTACAAGTCCTTCTTTGGTGGGCTCATTATTTTTGGATTGGCCGTGGTACATGGGCGCACTACCCAAACCAGCTTCATTGGAGAACATGGCTCTACGAACCCCAATAATCACCAAGCCCCAAAATCCACCAGTGACCATGGTATCAAAGTTCCAGGCTTCTACGAGTATCATTTTTAAGGCGGGAAATACTTCTCCTGCATTACTTGCCATAACAAAAATCACGGCCAAGAGATAAACCCCAACCATAAATGGAACAATGGCAGATGCCACTTTTGCAATCTTGTTAAGCCCACCAAAAATTACAAGTGAAGTGATAATGGCCAAGACAAAACCAATCCCCAATTTCCAATTATATTCGCTTGCCACCAAAAGTGTTTTATGGGGTTCTACCACACCCATAAATGCTTCGGTAAATTGGTTGGCGGTAAACACCCCTAAAAATCCGAACAGTCCACAAATACTAAAAAATACGGCCATGGGCTTTGCCCATTTCCCCATTCCTTGAGTAATATAGAACATAGGTCCACCTTGCATTTTTCCATCGGCATCGGTACCACGGAACATGATGGCCAAACTTCCTGAATAAAATTTGATGCCCATTCCCAAAAGTGCAGTCATCCATATCCAAAATACCACCCCTGGACCTCCATCATGAATAGCAATTGCCACACCAGAGATATTTCCAAGTCCAACAGTAGCTGCTACGGCTGCGGATAATGCCTGAAAAGAAGTTACATCTCCTTTGGCATTTACATCATCGTACTTTCCAGAAACGATAGCAATGGCATGACCAAAGTAGCGGTATGGTGCAAATTTTGAATAGAGTACCAGAAAAAGTCCCCCACCAATGAGCAGAATAAACATGGGCCACTCGGTGTAGGGCAAAAGAAAGGATATAAAATCGTTGATTGCGTCCATAAAGTCAAAACCCCGAATTTATGGATTTTGGGTGGATGGGAAGCCGTAAAAAAGTAATATTACGATATGTTTGGAAATAATAAAAAAAGGGTTGTATATTTGCCGTCCACATCGCGGGGTAGAGCAGTAGGTAGCTCGTCGGGCTCATAACCCGAAGGTCGCTGGTTCGAGTCCAGTCCCCGCTACTACAAAGCCGAAAACAATAGTTTTCGGCTTTTTTTATGCCCATTTTTAACCTCTTTATAATTTAAAATGTTGTTAAGATAGAAACGTTGGGCACCTCTTTTAATAAACCTGTTTTGAACCCGAAGGAAATCAAACATCACATAAAAACTTGTTTATCAATTAATTAAATACGATTTAAAAGGTAAACTTTTATCGGGGCTTACCTATTTTAATAGTTCCTTAACAATTTTAACATGTTTATTCCCTAAATTGTTAAGACTAATTCATCATCAATCAAAAATGAGACAAGTAACTAACTACATTGTCTTACTATTTCTGTTGTTCAATGGAATAATAGGCTATGGATTTACCTCAACTGCCATTACAGGGGGAATTCCAGCTACAGTGGTCTTTCAAGACTCATTGGAGTGGGCCGACTATTATTTCAACACACATAAATTTGAGCAAGCGATTCCACTTTATGAGCAAAGTCTGGTCAATGGGGATAAAGAACAACAAATACATGTTTTTAAAAAGCTTGCCTTAAGCCAAGCGGCACTAAACAATCCAGAAAGTGCACTTTCCAATATCTATGATTACTTCGAAATCGATTTTCATCCGACTTTTTTATTGCATGAAGGCTTCGACTCCATAAGGGAGGATACAGAATTTAATAAGCTATCAGGGACTGTGGTGCCTAAAATCACTGCTTGGTCGGTGTTCTATTTTTTTATTTCCTTGGTTGGATTTTATATTGCCCTGTTCCTTTTGGTCAGTAAAAAAATCGATAAACAATCTCGGATCATTATTTCCATTTTCATTTTTATCCACTCCCTTTTTATCTTAAATATATGTGTTAACCAAACCAATTATGTATTTCAATACCCACACACCTATTTAATGTCTACCTGGTCCTCCTTTATGTATGGACCCTTGCTTTTTCTATATTTTAGACGGGTATCCAAATCCCATCAATTCAACAACAAAGACCTACTCCATTTTCTGCCCACCGTGGCATTGACCCTGTATATGTTTTTTACGGTGTATGCTTTTACGGGAAGTGAAAAAATACTTCAAATGTTAAGCCGTTTACAAGAAGGACTCAACCCTGGGGACTCAACCAAGCTTGTCCTTTTGGTCATTCTCAAAGCACTTTCTTTGGCAGTTTATGCATACTTCGTCCATAGAATCCTTAGAACAAACAACAATGGACTTCCTCAAAAGACCCGTATTTGGCAAAAAAACATGTACGTGATTCATGTGAGTTACGTAGTGGTCTATATTATATACGGACTTTATATTATGGCCGGGAAAAATACCGGTATAATGTTTCATGCCCCTATTATTTTAATGAGTGCCATGGTATTGTATGTTGGTTATGCCGCAAATGTGCAACCCGATGTGTTCAGTGGATGTTATGCCTATACGAATAGACTGTTTCCCAAATACGTAAAATCTGGTTTGACCCATAGTTTAAGCAATGAACTCAAGGAAAATTTGACCGACTTATTTGAAAACGAAAAACTTTACCGTCACAATGATATTAATCTGGATATGGTTGCCGAAAAATTGGAAACTACCAGACACAATGCCTCACAGTTGATCAATGAACATTTTAACATGAGCTTTCATCAATTTGTGAACTCTTATCGCATCAATGAGGCCGTGGAACTTCTTAAAACAGAAAATGAACGTAATATCATTGACATTGCCTACGAAGTGGGATACAACAACAAGGTATCCTTTAACAAAGCGTTCAAAAAAAACACTGACCTTACCCCGAGTCAGTATCTAGAGCTGCTTAAAGACGGGTAAACTCTTATCGGGAACACCGACAAATCCTTATTTTATGGGTAACTAGTGGTCATCAATCAAAAACTTCAATCAAATGAGAAGACTGCTAAAACACATGGTATTTAAATACCTTGACAAAGAGGAACCCATTAAAACGCGATTCAGGGCTTCAAAAAAGTATCGAAAATCTGGACTTACCTTGGATCAGGCGTTAACCATTAGGGAGAAAGTCAGAAAAGCCTTTGAAGATGACAAAATTTACAGAAGCAACGACATTGGCTTGGATGATCTGGCAACACATATCGACCACAATCGATATAAGGTTTCGCAAGTGATCAACACCTATTTCTCCAAAAACTTTTATGCATTTGTAAATGAATATCGCATAAAGGAAGCCAAACATTTACTGGCATCGGAACCTCATCTTAGTGTCAAGGCGATTATGTACGAAGTGGGTTTTAACAGTAAGAACAGTTTCTATACGGCCTTTAAAAAGGTAACTGGAGTTTGCCCGAACGATTATCGAAGTTCCATGGTTTACTCCTATGAAATTCAAATGGCTTAAAAAGCCGACCATCAACATTAAATCGTTAAGGCTATTTGCAAAAACCTCTTGAAATCAAGAGGTTTTTTTTGTGTCCCAATTTAAATTTAAACGCCTCGATTTTATGTTAAAAACGGTACTCCCCCATCGGCAACGGGATTTTAAGAGTCCCATCCGTTTTAAAAGTACCTCCATCAACCAGCTTATGAATTGATTTGTTATGCAATTGTAAAGGTAGGGCGGTGAGAGGCCTTACTTCTAAAAAACAAAATCCATTAAGTTTTGTTCACTTCCCTGAAGTATTATTTGAATTAGCTATCATTTTTCCTTGCTCCGCCCACCTTTCTCAGTTGCCTGACTCGATTCAATTACTAACAAAACTTTATTCGTATGAAAGTAAAGAAACTGTTTGGAGCTCTCATGGCAATTTGCTTATCACTTGCATTTGTCCAGGCCCAAGAAAAAACGGTGACCGGAACGGTGACCGATCAAGACGGTGTGCCCTTGCCCGGTGTAAACATTATTATAAAAGGAACCACACTCGGTACCCAATCCGATTTTGATGGCATGTATGCTCTGGATGCCAACGAAGGGGCTGTTCTTGTATTTTCCTATTTAGGAATGCTAAGCATTGAACGTACTGTTGGCGCGGGCAACACCATTGATGTCCAATTGGTGGAAGATGCCTCCCAACTTGAAGAGGTGGTGGTCACGGCGCAGGGAATTGTTAGGGAAAAGCGTTCCCTGGGATATGCAGTAACCACGGTGGAATCCGAAAAGGTCGAAGCTAGGCCCGAAGCCGATATTGCCCGTGTTCTCAACGGTAAGGTCGCTGGGGTTAACATTACGGCCAACAACGGACTTTCCGGTTCCGGTACCAACATAATAATCCGAGGATATTCCTCCGCCACACAATCCAATCAGCCTTTGTTTATTGTCGACGGAATCCCATTTGATTCTGGAACCAATACCCAAACCAACTTTTTGGACGGAAATACCGAATCCAGCAGATTTTTGGATCTGGACCCGAACAATATTGAAAGTGTAAGTGTTTTGAAAGGTTTGAGTGCCACGGTACTTTATGGTAACCGAGGACGTAACGGGGTTATTTTGATCACCACCAAAGGTGCCTCATCAGGCGATACGTCTTCCAAGACCGAAGTATCAGTTACCCAATCTGTATTCATGTCCAATGCAGTGATTCCGAAGTATCAAAAAAACTATGGTGGCGGTTTCCATCAAGGATTTGGTTATTTTTTCAGCAACTGGGGCCCTCGATTTGACCGTACCGATGATGATGGAATTGCTGTGGCAGGTCAATTTATTAGGACTGGTGCCAACGGTGAGGCAATTCTTCAACACCCATTCAACTATATTGCCGATCCTACCCTTATTGCAGGCTATGAAGATTTGTTGGATAATGATTATCCGTACATACCTTATGATGGGGTCAAAGAATTCTTTAGAACGGGCTATGTGTACAGTACTTCCGTTAACGTACGTGGAGGTTCCGAAAAAATAAACTTTAATGCCAACTATGGCCGAAATGAGGATATTGGTGTTACCCCTGGAAACAAATTGACCCGAAACAACTTCAGTTTGGGAGGTAACGCACGACTTTCCAATGATTTTACCGTCTCTGGTGTATTCAATTTTGCACGAACCGGTTATAAATCACCTCCGAACGCTGTGAGTACAGGAAGTGGGGCCGCATTTAACGGTTCTGCCATTTTTGGGGATGTACTGTATACTCCAATAAGTGTTGACTTGACCAACATTCCTTTTCAAGCAGCAGATGGTAGGAGCTTGTACTACCGCTCCGGAAATGACATTCAGAACCCCTATTGGACCGTAGCCAACTCCAAAACCTCCCAAGAAACCGATCGCTTTACAGGAAATCTATCCATGAGCTATGCTTTGAACGATTGGATGAACCTTTCCTACCGTGTTGGTCTGGATACCTATACCGAATTAAACTCCTACGGTCAGAACCGTGGTGGGGTCGATGGTCCAACTTTGGGAATCTTGCGAACCACATCGGTTAGAAATTCCATTTGGAACCACGATTTGATCTTAAGTGCCGAAAAAGCTTTGACAGATGATCTAAATCTTCAGGCCACCCTCGGAGCAAACAGTCGTCGCGACACCTATGCACAAGATGGGGTAGAAAGTCAAGGGCAATTGGTCTTTGGAGTATTGGAGCACTTTAACTTTACCACTCCATCAACCGTTAATTCCTTTTCAGGTGTTGCCCTAAACCAAAATTTTGAGGAAAACCTCGTGGGTATTTATTTAGATGCCACCCTTTCCTATAAAGACTTTATCTATTTGAACGTTGTCGGAAGAAACGACTGGTCCTCCACATTGGAAAGTGAGAACAATTCACTGTTCTACCCTGGAGCCAGTTTATCCTTTATCCCAACAACAGCAATTGCAGGCCTGCAGGGCAATGTTTTAAACTATGCAAAACTTAGATTGGGATATGGATCATCCGCCGGTTTCCCAACACCTTTTAACACAAGGGACGTACTGACTTTGGGATCTAGAGCTTTTGTGGACACTAACGGAAATGTTGTTTCTGGAAATACCGTTTCCGATGTTTTGGGTAATCGGGACCTAAAACCGGAAAAAGTGCAAGAATTGGAAATTGGACTGGATACCCGCCTGTTCAACAGCCTTAATTTGAATGTGAGTGTTTTCCAGAAATCGACCACCGATTTGATCACCAATCGTACACTGGACAGTTCCACAGGTTTCCGTTCCACTTTTGTGAATATTGGAGAGGTTGAGACCCAAGGAGTTGAAGTTGATTATGACTTCGATATTTTCAAAGAAAGTAATTCTGGCATTGGATTTAATATTGCAGGAAACTTTACCACGACCGAAACCACGGTTACCGATTTGGCCGAAGGCACCAATAACATCCTATTGACATTTGGTGTGGCCGGGGAAGCAGCAAACTATGCCGTTGAAGGCAGACCGTTCGGTGTGTTCTTGGGGACCACTATCCAAACAGATGACAACGGAAACAAAGTGGTCGGAAGTAACGGAAGGTATTTGGTGAACAACAACATTACCGAAATCGGCGATCCCAACCCTGACTGGACAACAGCTTTGATTCCTACCATTTCCTTCAAGAATTTTACACTTTCAGCCAATTTACAGTACAGACATGGTGGTGATGTGTACTCTGTTACCACTGCTGGTTTGATCGGTAGAGGGGTTGTAGATGCGGATGATCCGATACATAGAGAATCCAATTATATCCTCCCAGGAGTTTTTGCAGATGGCACGCCCAACAATGTTGCCATTTCATCAACAGAATTTGGTTTCAACACCTTTTTTGGAGGGGGCATTAACGAAGTAAATGTTTTTGATGGTTCCACTATCCGTTTGCAAGAAGCCTCTTTGGGATATTCATTGCCCTCAAAAATGTTGGAAAGAACACCTTTTGGCAGTCTTTCCTTTACCCTTTCCGGTTCCAACCTATGGTTCAAGGCCGTTAATTTTCCCGATGATATTCGATACGACACCAACTCCTCAAGTACTGGTGTAGGTAATGGTCAAGGAATCGACTTCTTTACCGGGCCATCTACAAGAAGATATGGACTAACGGTAAGAGCATCATTTTAACAGCAGCTAACAAGAATTAAAAATAATATTATGAAAAATATATATAAGATACTAAGTCTCTTAATCGCTGCGCTAACAATTATGTTGGGTTGTGAGACCACTTCTTTGGATGTGGTGGAGAGTCCAAACGCACTCAATCCGTCGCAGGCAAGTGTCGATTTCTTTTTAAATCAAATACAGCTCATGACCGCACAAATTCATTCTGGAGAAGAAGGCAGGGCAGAAAATGGATTGAGTCAATTTGGCATGGAACCTGTTCGTATCCAACACGGTTTTGGCCCCACATATCGTGAAAATTATGACCCAACCGATTTTGATAGGGTTTGGGACAATGTGTATGCCAGGGCATTGATAGATATACGTACCATGAACCCTTTGGCCGAGGAAGCCGGTCAATATACCCATATCGCAATAGGACAAATTTTGGAAGCCTATATTATGATGACCATGGTGGATTTCTTTGGTGATGTTCCCTATAGTGAAGCAGCCAAAGGCGGAGAGGGAATTTTAAATCCTGTTCTGGATTCTGGTGAAAGCATCTATTTGGCCGTAGATCAATTGTTGTTGGATGCCATTACCAATTTAAACAGGGATGAACTTGTTTTACCCTCCAATGACCTGTTTTACAATGGCGACGAGACCAAATGGAAAAAACTGGCAAATACACTTCGACTAAAGCTATATCTTCAAACGCGAATTGCCAATGCAGATGGTTTTGGTGCATCGATCAGTACGGCCAGGATCAACGAGTTGATCAGTGGAAACCAATTGATCACCGATCCAGAAGATGATTTCTTCTTCCAATGGGGAACCAATAATGCTTCGCCTGATAGCAGACACCCCTATTTTGATGCCAATTACGATGGTGCTGGTCCCAGTTCCGATTTTTACACCTGTAATTATTACATGGACCTGATGGCCAATCAGTACAATGATCCCGACCCAAGGATTCGCTACTATTTTTATAGACAGCAATCAGATTTCTCAGGAGCGGATGTAATTACCAAAGAATGCGTTACTGAGGTTTCCCTTCCATCTTGGTGGGATCCAAGTCAACCCTATTGTACCGTTCCAGCGATCAATGGATTGGATGGCTATTGGGGAAGAAACCACTTGGATGATGACGGAATTCCACCAGATGATGCCTTTAGAACATTACACGGAACCTACCCTGTCGGCGGACCGTTCGACGATGATTCCTTTAGGAATGTATCCGGTTCGGGTGCTGTAAACGAAGGATTGGCGGGAGCGGGCATTTCACCCATAATGATGTCTTCTTTTACCTATTTTATGTTGGCAGAAGCTTCATTGACCCTAAATACAACAGGAAGTGCACGTGACTATTTGGAATCCGGCATTAGACAATCCATAGGAACCGTTGTGAATTTTGGCGCCTCTTTGGCCAGTGGATCTGGATTTGTTCCGACAACTTCTGCCATAGATAGTCATGTAGCCGAAATTTTGACAAGTTTCGACTCAGGTAACGATACGGATAAGATGAGGATCATCGCTGAACAATATTTTATCGCATTGTGGTGCAACGGTATTGAAGCCTACAATACGTACAGAAGGACAGGACAGCCAGATAACCTTACACCCGCGTTTGCACTTTCAGACCCGGGAACTTTCTTAAGATCCATGTGGTATTCACAAACCGCTGCAGACAGCAACACGAACATTGTTCAGAAAAGTGCCCCTGACACTCCTGTGTTCTGGGATACCAATCCTGAAGGCTTTGTTAAATGATAATCACCTAAAAACGATACAAATGAAAAGTACTTCTAAATATATTCTCGGTCTTTTTCTTGCTGTTCTGTTCATGGCAGCTTGTGAAGATGACGATAAAAATCCTTTGAACATATTCGAGTTGGAAAATTCAGCGGCACCTTATGTTCGAATAAAATTGGACGAATCCATTGTACCCAAAGGTGAGCTTGCAAATTCCTCATTATCAGGAACCGTGAGCGCACCCAGCAACAATGTGGCATCATGGGACTTAAGTGTAACCATGGAATTGGGCGGGGTTTCTACGGACACCATAGCCTTGACCACAATTACCAATTTTCCAAGCGACATCTCAATTCCATATAGTGAAATGGCAAGTGCCTTGGGCATTTCCGTCGATGATATTTCGGGAGGGGATTTTATCCGCTTTTTGGGCACCGCCACAGGCATGGACGGATCAGTGGTAACAGTGGATAATTTTAGTCCTACGGTCACTGGACAACCCGAACAATTGCAAGCCTTTAATTTTATTGTTTTGGTAAAATGTTCGCCAATGTCAGGTACAACAATTCCTGGGACCTGGACCATTGAAATGGAGGATTTGTTCGGCGATGGTTGGGATGGTGCATTTGTAACTTTTGAAATAGATGGTGTTGCTACCAATTACACCTTTGCCGCTGGTTCTGAGGCCACTTTTGAGGTCGATGTTCCCGCAGGCACCGCCGAACTGGTAATTTCATATACCAGTGGGGCATTTGAAGAAGAACATGTGTACACCATTGAAACTCCAGATGGAGAAGTTTTGGGCCCCTTCGGACCCTTCCCTTCACCTTGTATCAATTAAGCACATGTGTTAGGTTGGTTATGGGCCCGTTCTTTTGAGCGGGCCTTTTTATTTTTTCTTAAAAAAAGTTCTTGTGGGTCGGGAAAAGTAACGACGGATTGGGATTTACCAAATATCAATCCCCAATGTGTACTTTGGCAGTGCAGTAGAAGTAGTCTTCAAAACAGCCTTGTACGTTTACCATCTTTTCAGAATTAGTTGTTTCATTTTTGAAGGTATTTGAATTAGTCCGACCATCAAGGCTGTTTTTACTGTTAATCCTAAATAGATTTAAGCAAATATCATTGCATTCATTTCGAGCTTTACGGCGTACCTTTGCCGTTTAATAAACTCAGCTTGGAAAACAACACCAATTCAACCAATAAAAAAGCATTATTATCTCTTGCAATCGGCGGATTCGGAATCGGACTCACCGAGTTCGTAATTATGGGGATCTTACCGAACATTGCCGAAAGCATGGAGATTTCCATCTCCAAGGCAGGGCACTTTATTGCTATTTATGCATTGGGTGTTGTTATTGGTGCTCCAGTGATGGCAAGGGTAACACATACGCTTACACCAAAAAAGACCCTGTTGTTTTTAATGCTATGGTTCACCGTTTTTAATACCCTATCGTCCTTCTCCGGGAATTATTGGACTATGATGTTGTTCCGATTTTTATCCGGGATGCCGCACGGTGCCTTTTTTGGAATTGGAGCCGTGGTTTCTGGATATTTGGCCAAACCTGGCAAGGCTGCCCAAGCCATGGCCGTAATGTTTTCCGGCCTTACCGTTGCCAATATGTTAGGAGTACCCTTAGGCACGTACATCGGACAGGAATTTCATTGGATGTATTCTTTTTTACTGGTTGGAATAGCAGGCATTGCGACCTTATCCAGCCTTTATTTTTGGATGCCGGTGCAATCTTTGGAGGAAACAGGAACCGATATCAACCAAAGCGCCACGGAGGGATTAAAGAATAAAAAATTATGGGCCTTGATTGCCCTCACTACTATCGGAACCGGTGGATTCTTTGCATGGTACAGTTATATTGCACCTTTGGTGATCAATGTAACCCAACTATCAGAGGCCAATGTAGGTTATGTAATGATCGTGGCAGGTGCTGGAATGTTTGTGGGAAATTTTTTGGGAGCTCGAATGGTGGAAATTTTTCCTCCAGTAAAATCCGTGGTCATTAGTTTGCTGAGCATGACGACCATTTTATTGTGCAACGCCCTTTTTGCATCTAGCGGAATAGCAGTGTATATTATAAGTTTTATAGTAGGGGTGATTACATTTTCCGTTACCGCTCCTATTCAAATTGCCATTATTAAAGCGGCAAAGGGTGCAGAAAAACTGGGTTCTTCCATGAATCAAAGCGCATTTAACATGGGAAATGCATCTGGTGCCTACTTGGGTGGCTTGCCCATGGTATTTGGGTTGGAGGTTACCTATGCGAGTGTTGTGGGTTCTATTCTCGCACTCATTGGGGGATTGATCGGTATTGCGATTTTTGTGACCCAAAAAAAACTGGATAAAAAACGAGATACAGCAGCAGCTTCTTCTTGACAATTTTTCAATATATAAGAATTCTTTAGTAGCTTTCAGTGCACATTAAATATTTCGTTTTGAAAGCTTTACTTACCTCCCTAATTCTGATCGGTTTTTGTTTGCCACAATCAGAAGACACATACTTCAGCCAAAATCAAGAACCATTTACCCAGCTTGTCTTTTCTGATGAATTTGATAATAATGGAAAGCCAGATACAAGCAAATGGCACCATCAAACCATACCCCCAAATAATGGTGGGTGGTACAACGACGAACTGCAACATTACACGGACAGGGAAAAAAATTCATTCGTGAGCGATGGCACTTTAAAGATCAATGCCTATAAAGAAAACTATACCACACAAAATTCGACCAAGGGTTATACTTCAGCTCGGATGAATGCGAAATTCGCCTTCACTTATGGAAAAGTGGAAGTTCGAGCCAAACTACCCACCTCAGCCGGAACTTGGCCTGCCATATGGACTTTGGGTGTTGATGTTAATGAAACTGGCAATTATTTTGGGGACCAATTCGGAAAAGTCGGATGGCCCTTATGCGGAGAAATTGATATTTTGGAACAAACAGGATGGGACAAAAACAGTACAATTTCCCATTTTCATTGGGGGGATTTAAATTCGAAGGTGTATAAAAATGAGGGTGGAACCCTAGCTTTTCTGGAAAACGAGAGTGGATTTCATGTTTTTACCATGGAGTGGACTTCAGCATCCATTAAAACCTTTGTGGATGGAAAAATGGTACACGAACTACCAAATTCCAAAGACAAGCCATTCAATCATGACCATTACCTGATCTTGAATTTGGCCCTTGGCGGAAATTTGGGCGGGGAAGTTCCCGAAACTTTTACACAGGATTCTTTTGAAATTGACTACGTTAGAATTTATCAATAAGCTACTGGCCCAATTCGTTTACGTCGAACAAAACAAGTTCTTCATTTTCAAATTTAGCAGTTACTTCAATGGGGTTGCAACACACTTCGCAATCTTCCACATAGGTTTGTTGGCGAACCGAAGCATCCAACAAAAAAGAGATTTCTTCCCAACAATACGGACATTGGAAGAAATGCTCGTACATGGCCTAAAATTCTACATTAAGCAATTGTCCACTGATCTGCAACATTTGCAACTCGGCAATCTTTGCATTGTACTTAGCCTGACTTTTCGCCAACACCGCATTCAATAGGTTTAATTGGGCCTGTCTGAACTCAATGGAAGTTACCTGTCCCAATTTGTAACGTTCATCGGTACGGTTAAAGTTGTTCATGTTGGTCTGTAAGTTCTTTTCCTGCACTTCCAACACATAGAGGGCATTGGTGTAACTGTCCCAAGCATTTCGAATATCACGTTCTACCTCCAGTTCTATCTGCTTTTTGTTCAGTTCTTGGTTGGCATAGGATATTTTGGCATTCTTTACAGTTGTGATAGTCCGACCACCGTCAAATAAGTTCCAGCTTAAATTTACCGCTCCCGTTACACCCGTAGAAGTATTCTGAAGCGTAAATGCCAAAGGGCTATTGTTTGTTGACTCGTTCCAACCGTAAGTTCCTGTTAAGCCAATGGTAGGCAAATAACCGCTTTTACTGCCCTTATAGTTGTAATCACTAATATTGATGGCCTTTTCCACGATCTGCATTCGAACATTGTTTTCCTTGGCTTCCAATTGCATATTTTCCATTTGTAGACCTGGCACAAAATTTACCGTTGTGTCCGCTGCAAATTGGGTGGCCAATTCCCTGTTCAGAATAAGGTTCAAATCCCTCATGGTGTTGCGCAACATTTGCCTTGAGTTCAACAAATTGATGCTATCGGTATTGATATCCACTTCTGCGTTCAATACATCCAATCCCGTATTTTGTCCAAACTCAAATTGGTATTTGGCACGAGTCAATCGGTCTTTGGAAATTTCCAAGGCCTGTTCCAAGGTAGTGGTCTGCTCGGTCAATCGAGCTACTTCGTAATACACTGAAAACAACTGAAGAATAGTGGTTTCAATGGTTTGTCGTACCTCCAATTCGGATTGTTGGGAGCGTTCTTTAAAGCTTTTATAATCGTAATACCTTCCTAAACCATCGAACAAAGTGTAGTTAAGGCTCACAGAGGCATTGTACCTTCTGGTTTCAGCCCCTTCGGCCGTTCTGGTATCGCCGTTGGCCAAAACCCCTTCAGAGTTTTGTTTATCAATGGTCCCGCCAGCTACGCCACTTAAAGTGGGCAAATAACCAGAGTTTAATATTCCAGCGTTGTTTTCGTCAATCAATTGGGAGTTTTTAGCAACCTGAATTCCCAAGTTGTTCTCCAAAATCAAATTGATTGCCTCTTGTTTTGTTAATATCTGGTCTTGAGCCATGGCCCACTGACCAACCAACATAAAAACTAGGATTGTAGTATAAAAAGTATTTTTCATTATGCGGTCTCTTCTACAACTTTTGAAGTTTCGTGGTCATCATTTTCTGTGTCGTTCTCGTAGCTTGTTCCATTGATACCTCCAAAATCATCTTCATTCATTTGGTCCTCTTCATGCTTTTCGCGAATGGCCCTTTCTACCTCTTCAGCAGTTACCTTTTCACCGGTCCACAAACGTTTGGCTGCCACTTTAACGGCATTTCCAAAGGAAAGGAACAATGGTAGCATCAAAAGGGTCAATACGGTGGCAAAAGCGATACCATAGGCGATGGAAATGGCCATTGGTTTTAAGAACTGTGCTTGACGGCTTTTTTCCAATAACAATGGGGCCAAACCAGCAATGGTGGTTGCGGAGGTTAGGAAAATAGCTCTAAAACGGGCACGTCCTGCCTCATAAATTGCCTCATTAAAGGTCATTCCAGCAACTAGGTTACTGTTGAACTTACCTATAAGCACCAAACCATCGTTTACCATAATCCCGACCAATGCGATGATACCCAACATGGAAAGAATGTTGATAGGGAAACCGTGAATCCAATGTCCCCAAGCAACCGCCGTTAGGCTAAATGGCACCATCAATATCAACAATAGGGGTTGACTGATACTTCTGAAGGTAAAGGCTATTGTGATGAAAATCAAGAACAATACCACTGGCCCCACAAAACCAAGGGACCCGAACAATTTATTGGCCTCTCTATTTTGCCCTTCATATGATGGGGAAATGGATGGGTATTTTGATGTGATCTCCGGCATTACCTCAGTCCTAATCCATCCCATGGCGTCGGTACCACTGGTTGTTTCTGGATCGGTTAAATCTGCCGAAACTTGAATTTCCCTTCTTCCTTCCAAGTGGTTGATGGCCACATCCCCTCTTTGGATGGTATAGGTGGCAATTTCTTTCAACGGGATTCGGTCACCACTTGGTGCCAAGATCCGCATTTCATCCAAATCGGAAATGGAAGATCTATTTTCTCTATCGTAACGCACCCAAACACGAATCTCATCCTGTCCTCTTTGAAAACGTTGCGCCTGTGCACCAAAGAATCCCGATCTTACTTGATTCATTACAGTACGAAGGTCCAATCCCAACAAATAGGCATTTTCTTTTAGCTGCAAACGGATTTCCTTGATACCTGCCGGATCATTGTCGGTAACATCCTTAAGGTTTGAATTGCTCAACATGGCTTGTTTCAATTCCTCTTTGGCCGCCTTGAGTTCTTGAATATTGTTCCCTAAAAGCGAAACTGAAACCGGACTTCCTCCAAAGTTTCCACCTGATCCAAATATCAAACTTTCCACACCTGCCACTGGTCCAACCAATTCCCTTAGTCGACCTGTAACCATATCGGAACGAATTCCATCGGGGCGTTCCTCACCAGGCAATAAATTTATTTCCAATCTTGCAGCAGATGAACCAGGCCCCAAGTTTTTGATCATGTTCACAAAAAGCATTTTATCCGTGCCTTGAAGGTATTTATCGGAAAGCTCTTGGTTCACTATTCGTGCTTTATCCTGAATTAAACTTATAATGGAATCGGTCACTTTTTCGTTGGTACCGTTTGGCATGGTCAACTGTATGGACACTTGATCACTGGCAACCTGAGGGAAGAAGGAGGTACGGATAATTCCACCACCAATGGACCCCAGGGTCAACACCAAGCCCATAAAGAACAAGGAAAAAGTGAAAACTTTATATTTAAGGGTATAGTGCAATGCAGGAGCATACCATTTATCCCTCATAAAGTTCATGATTTTATCACCAAACCTATTGATCGCCCTTAATTCGGCAAAGACTTTGGCTATTCCTGTTTTCGGTTTATCGTCTTGGGGATGCAGTGCCTTGGAATGCGCCAAGTGGGCAGGCAAAATAATCAAAGCTTCCACTAGTGAGACAACCAACGTTAAAATAACGATTACCGATACTTCACCAAAAAACTCACCAATCCTACTATCCAAGTGCAAGAAAATGGAAAAGGCCAAAATGGTCGTGATTATGGCAGAAAGAATCGGCGGAATTACTTCCATGGTTCCATCCAAAGCTGCCTTGATCGGCGATTTACCGTCTTCATAATGTTGGTAAATATTCTCCGCAATTACAATACCATCATCTACCAGAATACCGATAACAATGATCATCCCGAAGAGGGACAACACATTAATGGTCACATTGAACATCGGGGCAAAAATGAACATTCCCAAGAAAGCGATGGGCAATCCAAAGGCCACCCAAAACGCCAATCTAGTATTCAAGAATAGGGATAGGAAAATCAAAACCAAGATCATACCCACAATGGCATTCTCGGTTAGCAATTCGGTTCTTTGAGTAAGTGTGATGGAACGATCGTCTATAATGTCCAACTGCACATTGGTGTAGCGCTCGTTGAAATCTTCAATATATTCCTTTACCCTATCTGAAGATTCCAACAAATCTTCGGTATTGGTACTCGTAATGGTAATATTAACCGCCAACTCATCATTAAAATAAGAAGCATTTGGGGTCTCAGAGAAACGATCTCTTATGGTGGCTACATCCATCAATCGCACCGAACGGCCATCAGAGTCACCACGCACCACTATATGGGAAAGTTCATCCCCGTAATAGGAACGGTTGTTCGCTCTGATCAAATATTCTTCGGTAGAGGTTTTAATGTTACCCCCGGTCACCAAAATATTGGCATTGGCAACGGCATTGGCTACTTCGCTGAACGAAACGTTGTAGGCCAACAAACGATCTTCATCTACTGCGATCTCGATTTCCTCATCTGGATATCCCGCCACTTGAATCTGGGAGATTCCGTCAATGGCACGTAGATCATTCTCTATTTGTCTTCCAATTTGTTTTAGGGTAGCCAATGGAATGTCTTTTCCACTAACGGCAAAACTAATGGTGGGACGCACCGGTTCTTGTTTTGCAACGACCAAAGGTTCCATGCCTGTCGGAAAGGTGGGTACCCTGTCCACTGCATTTTTCACCTCCAATAGCATAAAATCAACGTTCCGATCTTTTTCGATCTCCACATTAATGGTTCCGCTATTTTCCCTTGAGGTGGAAGTTACCCGCTCCACACCCTGTAAACCTTTAAGGTTGTCCTCGATCTTGAGCACTATTCCCTCTTCAATTTCTTGGGGAGAGGCTCCGGGATAGGTTATGGCAATTGAAATGTTTCGAGCTTCGTTCAATGGAAAGAACGATGATTTTAACGAAAACATCCCTACGATACCAAATACAACAAATGCCAAAATAAAGACATTCACTGCCATGTGGTATTTGATAAAATACGCAATAAGTTTTCTCACGGCGGTGTTTTTTTAGGATTTACTTTCGTTGTAAATTTTTACCAACATGCCTGCGTATGCACCTGTCATCGGTCGCGAAACGATCACTTCGCCATCGGGCACATTTTTAAGCACTACTGTTCTATCCGTAAAATAAACAGGGTTCACATCCAATAGGTCCAAAATGGAATCCTTGACCACAAAGATTTGGTTGTTGTCCAACAATAGAGATCTATTGATTTCGATGGCATCGGTTTCTTCCCTAGCTTCCAATTTGGCTTCGAGGTATTGACCTTCTTTAAGATTTTCGCCACTAACTTCTATAAAAACAGTGATGGTCTGTGAGGCTTGGTCCACTCTTCCGTTCACACGAATTACTTCTCCAGTGTAGGTTTTTGTACCATCCAAATTGGCCAATTCCACTGTTCTTCCAACTCTCAAAACATCGCCATAGGTTTTACTTACGGAAACTTCAAGTTCGTAAACTCCTGTATTGATGAACTCACCCAACTTTTGTCCTGAACGAATCAAAGTTCCCTCAGTGACCAATGCTTCGGCCAAAACACCATCAAAAGGAGCAGTTATAGTGTGCTTGGAGAGTCTTGACTCCAAATTCTTCACATTGTAATAATTGGAAATCACACCTCTTCCCGAAATAAAGAATTTCTCTTTTTCCGTATCCATTTTAGGAAGCGCAGGAGTGGTTTTCTCCAAATCGAAGCCGTTCAGATAGGACTGCCATTTTGGATAAATTTCTGGGTAATCCAAACGCAAATCCGCCATAATGGAGGTCAACAAATTGTATAGATTACTTTTTGCGGCTTGAACGGATGCGTAGTATTCGTTTTCGTCAATACGGATCAGGGTCTGACCCGCTTTATATTCTTGTCCAGCCCTGAACAATTTACTGCCAGGTCTAAAAACGCCTTGAACCTCAGAGTACAGTTCCACACGTTTTTTGGCATTCAAATTTCCATTGGCAGGTACCACGATAGGGACAGTGCCGTTGGAAACCGTGTCTACAAATACGGTTTTGACAACTTTTTGTGCCTGTGGCCTTCGCATGTCCCTACTTCCTGCAATTAAACCTGCAAAATAGAGGGAAACAAATATAATGACACCACCAGCAAGTGCCGATATGATTAGTTTTCGCATTGGTTTAGTTAATTAATGACGCTGCAAATCTATTTCCTACATTTTAGAGAATGGTTAAATATTTCATAAAATCCCCCATAAACTTGCCCAAATACAAAAAGGGGCCCCTAAACGGCAGCCCCAAACCAGACAAACTAAATTGATAACTAACTACTCGTTGTCGTTTTCGGCGTCCTCGAATTTGGTATCGGCCATGCGGGTACGCTCAAATTGTATTTCTTTAAACTTGGGATTTAAGGACTTATCATCAGAATCGAATACCAAAAGTTGTTTCGTATTCATATTCTTAAGTCCTGTAAATGAGTTGAATTGATTGTTTTGCAACTGAAGTATCTGCAAACTGGCCAATTGTCCAAATTCTTGTGGAATCTCACCTCCCAATTGATTATTGGCCAACACCAATTCTTTAAGTTCTCCCAATTTTCCTATTTCTGATGGAATCTCTCCCTCCAGGTTATTTTCAAAAAGTCCAAGGGCTTGTAACTTGGTCAAGTTCCCAATGGATTTGGGAATGATTCCCTTGAGGTTATTACTGGAAAGATTCAGTTCTTTTAAATTGGTAAGTGATCCGAAGCCTTCTGGAATGGGTCCACTCAAAAAGTTATTGAACATGGAAAAGGTCTCCAATTCCTTCATTTGGCCGATTTCTTCAGGTAGTGCACCTTTAATACGGTTCATTTCCAAACGAAGCACTTTTATTTTTTCCAACTTAACAATATCCTTTGGTAAAACTCCTGTGATATTATTAAAAGCCAGATTAAGCTCGGATAGGTATTTTAGTTTGCCCAGACTTTCTGGCAATACCCCGTCGAGGTTGTTCATAAAAAGGGAAATTCCCACAACATGACCGTCCTTTACCTGAACACCTTTCCAAGTTTCAACAGGGGCGTTCAAATCCCAGGTAACTTTCCATTGCTCCCCATGGGTACTGTTATAAAGGTCCAATAGGGCCTCTTTTTCAGCACGGGTCACCTGTCCTTTAGGCTCTGAAGCATGTAAGGACGTAACCAATAAAAAGAAGAAAATTACGAATCGAATCATGAATTACTTATTTGGTTGTAAGGAATTTACTTACAAAGTAACATGAAGTCGAAAAAACCTACAAATATTATCGACGAATATGCTCGAAAATGTTGTGTATCAGTTAAAAAGTGTGGTTTAAAATGTAGGAAAATGCCTTAACCTAATGATTCCAATTCGTGCGAGATGTTTTCCCAGTCGCCCATTAAGGTTTCCAATTCCTTCTTTTTCTTCTGGTAACCATCAAAAAATCCTTTTTTGGCTATAGTGCCATCGTAGTCCAAAAGCAGTTCGTGGTCGATTTCAGCAATCTCTTTTTCCAGTTGTGAAATGCGTTTTTCCACCCCGCTCAATTTATTTTTAAGGGATTTTAATTTCTTCTGGGTCTGGTAGTCGTTTTCCTTGGGTTTTTCCACGACCTTCTCTTCTTGCTTTTTTTCTCCTTTTTCAACACTTCGGAAATCTTCCACCTGACGTTGCTCCAGATAAAAATCAATATCACCCAAATATTCTTTGATATTACCTTCCTTAAACTCGTAGACCCTATCTGTTAAGCCCTGTAAAAAGTCCCTATCGTGTGAAACAAGGATCAAAGTACCTTCGAAACTTTGCAAAGCCTTCTTTAACACATTCTTGGATTGAATGTCCAAGTGGTTCGTAGGCTCATCCATGACCAACACATTAAAAGGCTGCAGTAACATCTTTGCCAAGGCCAAACGGTTTCGTTCCCCTCCTGAGAGTACTTTTACGTATTTATCCACTTCTTCCCCCCGGAACAAAAAGGAACCTAGAATATCCCTGACCTTGCTTCGGTTCTGCTCATTGGCCTCATCGATCATGGTGTCTAGCACGGTCTTGGAACCATCCAAATATTCTGCTTGGTTTTGGGCAAAGTATCCCAATTGCACATTGTGTCCTATTTTTAAATGGCCTTGATGTTCCAGCTCTCCGACCATGATTTTGGCCAAGGTGGTTTTACCCTGTCCATTTTGCCCCACAAAAGCGGTCTTGCTTCCGCGCTCAACCAATAGATCGATTTGATCCAGTACGTTCTTGGGTCCATAACTCTTGGAAATACCATCCAACTCGGCAATCACCTTCCCCGGATTTACCGAAACGGGGAAGCGCACATTCATAACGCTATTGTCCTCTTCATCCACTTCGATGCGTTCAATCTTATCCAATTTTTTGATCAAGGATTGCGCCATGGAGGCCTTACTGGATTTGGCCCGGAACTTTTCAATAAGTCGTTCGGTCTGTTGAATTTGCTTCTCTTGGTTCTTTTGGGCACTGAGCTGCTGCTCCATGATCTCTTTTCGGTGCGCCAAAAACTTGGTATAGGGTTTATTGTAGTCGTAAATCCTTCCCAATGAAATTTGTATGGTACGGTTGGTCACATTGTCCAAAAACATTTTATCGTGGGAAACGATCACCACTGCTCCTGAATAATTGTTCAAAAACTGCTCCAACCAAATAATGGATTCGATATCCAAGTGGTTGGTAGGCTCATCCAGCAACAATACATCGTTGTTTTGAAGCAGCAGTTTGGCCAACTCAATGCGCATACGCCATCCCCCGGAAAAAGTATCGGTAAGTTTATTGAAATCCTCACGTTTAAAACCAAGTCCCAATAATACTTTTTCGGTATCACCTTGGTAATTGTACCCACCCAAAATCTCATAATGATGGGTCACATCGTTTAGGTCGACCATCAGTTTGTGGTAACCATCACTTTCATAATCGGTACGTTCGGCCAAACCTGTATTGATCTCATCTAGCTTTCTCTCCAATGCCTTGATCTCTGAAAATGCTTGATAGGATTCTTCCAAAACGGTACGTCCCTGTTCAAAATCGATATCTTGTTTTAGAAAACCAATTTTGACATTCTTTTCCATGGCGATGGTTCCTTCATCCAAGGGCATTTCCTTGGAAAGCAATTTGAGCATGGTGGATTTACCAGCACCATTTTTTCCAATAAGGCCTACCCTATCCCCACCATTCAAACGATAAGAGATTTCCTCGAACAAATATTCACCTCCGAAGGCTACTGAAAGATTATGGACATTTAGCATTTTATGTGACTTGAATTACATAAGAAGACGGCTCGAATCTTTACTTTTACGTAAAAATTGGTGCAAATGTTAAAAAAAGGAACCAAACTGTACAGCATTTTAACAGGAAGTTGTCCTAGATGTCATGAGGAGAGCATGTACGAAACGTCAAATCCGTATGTGTTGAACAAAATTTTTAAGATGAACGATCGCTGTTCGCACTGTGACCTGAAGTACAAGATTGAGCCTTCTTTCTTTTACGGTGCCATGTACGTGAGTTATGCCGTGGGGATTGCGTTTGCCGTGGCCGCTTTTGTGATTTCCTTTTTATTTTTTGGCACTACCTTGATCAATACCTTTATTGCCATTGTAGCCACCTTGATTGGATTTATGCCCGTAATTATTCGATTGTCGCGTAACATTTGGATCAATTTCTTTGTGAAATACGACCCAAGCTCGGTAAAACAGCACCAAACCGTTAAGGGTTAAGCTTTGTAATATTTTTTGGTAAATCTATTGATGTCAATTTCTTTATCGAGAGCAATTCCATTTTCAATAAAGTTGTACAATTGTTCGGAAGCATAAGGAGCGATCATTACCCCTCTTGAGCCAAATCCGTTGAGCACATAAAGGTTGGAATATTTTGGATGTTGACCTACCAATGGTCTTCTATCCACCACGGTTGGACGAATTCCTGCCACATGGTCAATTACCTCAAAATCGCATTTTAGGAAGGTCTTTAATTTATCCAAGAGCTCATTTTTGGATTCTTCCGTGGGCACATTGGTTTTGTCCTTCCATTTATAGGTAGCCCCGACCAAATAGGTGTCATTTTCCATAGGAATGGTAAACGCTCCCGATTTGATCACGTTTTGTTCTTTGAATTCGGGGGCCTTAATCACCAATAACTCCCCCTTGGTCCCATTTAGGGGCAAATACCCAAAAAAGGGGCTCTGTTTAAGGCCAAATCCACAGGCAAACACGATGTTTTTGGCTTCAATGGTTTTGTAGACAACACTATTTTCCTTGATTTCAAGTGCTGTAAAATCAAATGATTCCTCTTGAAACTGTCCTTTCTGCTCCAAGTAATTTTTATAGACGTTGACCAAGGTCCCCGTATCTATTCGTCCTGAATATTTTACTTCTCCAAAACCAAAAGGAGCTTCAATATTCGAATTATGGTTTGGTTGAATTTTAGTGGAAAGGAATTGTTCCAATCCAGGGCGATCTGCTGCTTCGAACCAATTGTTTTGTTCTTCAATGGAGGCAAATTTCCGAAGCACTGGAAGTTCATGGTCTAAATCTACCCCTAACTTCGCCTCCAAATGTTTATAGAAGGGCTTGGCTTTTTCTAACTGTTGTTGGGCATTCCATGCCAGGGTAAATCTTTTTAGGATAACTGGGTTGTACAATCCCCCAGCCACTTGGGAAGCTTGCTGGGACCTATCGGTTATCACCTTAAACGATTTGCCGTTTTTTTCCAAAGTCTCACAGAAAGAAATGCCTGCCAATCCCAGACCCACTACTATATAATCTACCATAGCGCAAAAATATGGAATCTCTTGGTAGAAGTTAGCTATAGTATATTGGTCTATTTACAGGTTGACACAAATCATACCAATTATCACGAATGTTGGGAAAGAGGACACTCACTCCATAATGGCAAAAGAAGCTTTCGAGATTTTCTCCATTGGATTCCTGCCTTCCCAGAAATGACAATGTGTTTCAAAAAAAAACGCCGCACATAAAGTGCGGCGTAATTTGTATTGAATTGGAAATTATTTGTGAAGTTACCTTAGTAAGCCCACATATCTTGTTCCTTGTCTCTTATGTTCTCTTTGATGCGTTGAGCTTCCAAGAGTTGGAACAATGAATTGTCAAAAATATAATCGCTAATCTCACGATCTTCGTGAACGTTTTCCTCTTTGTAGATCACACCGTTAAAACGACGTGCATTCAACAACATATCAAAGGAAATGGGTCTGGCAGAGTTTTGTTGGTTGTACACTTTGGCTTCGTGCAATACTTGCCTTGCCGCGGGGTACCATACCCAGAACAACTCTACTTTGTTCTGTCCAGGATCAACAGACTCATCGTCGATGAAGTTTACGTCTGGAGCCACTGGAGCAATTCCCAATAAGCGAAATTTAAGCTCGCCTTGGCGTTTGTCGAAATACCACATTCCTTTTATATGGTACTCTTCAATATCTGCTGCGGTAAGATCCCTTTTGTTGATAAACTCAGGGGAAATTTGCTCACCAGCGTTCAATTGTTCGTAACCAAGGTCAGTGGTATCCACTTTGCTCAAGGTAGCGGAAAGATCGGACAACTTTCTTTTCTCGGTAAAATAAGAATCCGTGTACACCTCGGTCAATTTACCCTCTCTGATGCTCTTCATCAGCACGTGGTACAACGACCTTCTATCTTTACCAATACCTATGGTATCGGTTGGGTAGTACAAGGGAAAGTTGACTCTTTCATCAAGATCCACGATTTCCCAAACGGTTTTGGACCAAAGGATATCCCTATCATCCACATAACCGTATTCCAAAGGAGCATCGGCATCTTGCTCTATTTGAGCTTGGGTTTTTTTACCTATATCTTCTGGCAATTTGGCGTTCAAAATATTCGCCTGGGCCATCATGGATACTGGCAATACACCCAACAATCCAATTAATAATACGTTTTTCCAATTCATGATCACTTGTATACTTTTAATACTTCTTAGTTAGTAAGCTCAACCACAACTGGAGATACTTTTTTCAACTTGTAGCTCTTGTTGTTTGTGATGAAAGCTTGGATATCGAATATTTGAATGGCATCACCTCTACCTGCTCTTCTAAGGGCAGACTTAGCTCTTGCATCCATTTTGTTTCCGTTTACCACTACAGTAGGTTGACCTGGAACTTTCACTTTGAACTGACTAACAGAAAGGTTCAAATCGAAATCGAAGTCTTCCAACATAGCGCTTACAGTAGCAATTTCCAAGTTGTTCTTAGGCATTTGGATGCTACCAGATTCCCCACGAACGGTACCAGCTGGTCTTGGAATATCCTTGATACGGAATTCAGACTTGGTAGAGATTCCCTTACCATCTGGCAATGTACCAGAAGCGGTAATGGTCACTGTTCTACCTGTACCTGGGTTCATGATGTATTGGCTACCGCTTCTTCTGGTCAAACCAGCAGCAGATGCAGACACTTTGTTATCAGGGATACCTGGAATGGAAATGGTCATCGGGTTGGCAACACCACGGTACACCACGTTCATTTTATCAGCAGAGATAACTGCCGCGTTAGGCATGGAAATGGTAGCAAAAGTATTGTTTACTTCTACTGGCACTTCATTACCATCCTGCATAAACGTCATGGTTCCTTTAATGGTGTGGTCACCAGGAGTACCGGCACTGATCAACATTTTGATACCACCAGCTTCCAATTCGTAATCTTTACCTTCGGTCAAAGCTCTACCGTCCAATGTCAATTCAGCTTTTACTGGAGTGGAAGTCTTGTCAGTTTTGCTAACAATGATTTTACCATCATATTTTTCACCAGAGTAGTATGCTGATTTTGGCGCATTCAAAGAACTTGCAAAGTTGGTCAAGGATACAGCTTCAGTCAATTCACCTTCCAAAAGGGTTTTCAACACCTCTTGCTCGGTAGTTTTGATATCGGCTTGCAATTGGGTCATCTTGGTCAAAGAAGCCACCAATGGGAATCCTTCGTAGTGGTAGTTGATCCAATCTTGACGGGTACCGTCTCTTTTCTCAACTTTACCATCTGCATCACCAGTTGCAAAACGGGCTTTTACCGCAGCTTTCAAAGATTCGAACTTACCTTCTGGCAATGCATTGATCACACCTTCACGGTAATTTTCGATATACTCCATGAACTTTTTTCCTTCAGGACCTAAATTGTCCCCTTGAAAGAATTTTTGGTCCAAGTAGTCTGATTTGTCCATAACCACATAGTCTTTCGGATCTTCGACATCTGCGGTCATTTCAGTCTTCAAACCTGCCAAATAACTATAGTAGTCATCTGAAAGTTCTTTTACTTTTTGGGCATCGGCGTAAAGTTCACCGTACTCTTCTTCGTTTTCCGAAGCTTTGGTTTCCAAACTAGCAAAGAAGCTAGCGTTGTTGGAATCCATACTTGTATTGGAAGTTTCCAACTTTTCGTTCATAAGTCCGAAAGCCGCAAGTACTTCCTTGCTCATATTAAGGGCCAACATCGCGATGAAGATCAAGTACATAAGGTTGATCATCTTCTGACGTGGTGTTTGTTTTCCTCCTGCCATGTTTTCTAATTAGATTTTAAAATTAATTTGATTCGGGTTTGTTTTTTGTTGATTTAAACCTCTAATTAGCGCTTACCGCCCATGGCTGTTAGCATACCACCGTATACTCCGTTCAAAGAAGATAGGTTAGTGGCCAAAGACTCCATTTGGTCTTTCAATGCACCTGCATTTTGTACAACTTCCTCGTTGATGGAAGCTTGTCTGCTAGCACTTTCCAATTGTACTTTGTACAAGCTGTTCAAAGATTCCATTTGAGCTGCCGCGTGGGACAATTCTTCAGAATACTTTTTAGTGTGCTGGATTGCATCTGTAGTTGGAGTGATATTCTTGGCGGCACCTTCAAAACTCTTAATACTTTCACCCAAGTTGGCAAACAATTCTGAATCGATTTTTGCTTCTTTAAGAAGGCTATCCAATTTTTTGGAAAGAAGACCTTCAGCGTCTTGAGCATCTTTAGCTTCTTGTTTTTTGGAAGCAGATTGTTGACCACCTGCCAATTCTGGGTACACCAAAGACCAATCGTATTCGTCATCTACCGGTTCAAAAGCAGAGATAGCAAAGATCAATGCCTCAGTAATAAGTCCAACTGCAAGAAGAAGTCCACCAGTAAGTGGTCCAAACTCCCAGTGAAGGATCTTGAACAATGCACCAATAATTACTACCGATGCTCCAAGCCCGTAGGCCATGTTAAACAGCTTTTTTGTTGATTTTGACTGCGCCATAATTCTAGTTTTAATTAAGTTATATAAAAAATAAGTATTTGGTTACTAAATTGTTACTTGTTAATTATATAATGTTCTCGGGTGTATTTTTTTCAATTTTATTATAATCCGCTTCTACCGTTGGTAGAGTCTTCTTCTCCCATGTAATCCTGAACGGTTCTGAATCCGATGTAGCTTCTTGCAGAATCTTGGTACTCGTAATCACGGGTACTCACCTGAAGGAAGTAAGCCACATCTTTCCAAGACCCTCCGCGAATTACTTTACGTTGATTGTCTTGAGAACCAATGTTCGGGTTCATGGTAGATAGGTATTCGTATGCACCTTGATCAAAACTGGAGTTGGTCCATTCTGATACGTTACCGGCCATATTATATAAGTTGTAATCGTTCGGCTCAAAAGACTTGGCTTCCACAGTGTAAAGGGCAGCATCGGCTGCATAATCCCCACGCTGAGGCTTAAAGTTGGCCATAAAACAACCTGTATCACTGATCACATAAGGACCACCCCAAGGGTAAGTACCTCCTTCGATTCCACCACGGGCAGCGTATTCCCACTCTGCTTCGGTCGGCAATCTAAATTGGTTTACAAATTGTTTTCCTCTAGACTTTTGATCATCGTTCTTAAACTTGGTTCTCCAGTTACAGAAAGCCTTGGCCTGCATCCAGTTTACCCCTACTACTGGATAATCACTGTAGGCATCGTGCCAAAAGTAATCGTTGTGCATGGGCTCGTTGTAGGAATATTCAAAATCCCTGATCCATACGGTCGTATCTGGATAAATTTCCAATTCTTCGTGCTTGATGAAATCTTTACGGCTACCTGCTCTAGCTCTTGCAGCAGCTTCGATATCCATCCAGCTGTACTTGTATTTTAATTTGGTCACGTCTATGGAACGCAATCCATTGTAACTTTCCTCTTCGGATAGGTAAATGGAATCCATTACCTCGGAATAGTACTCATCTGGATATTCGGAGGTATCCCAAACAAGGTCAATATCCTTGTTCAATGCCCTACCTTCGTACCCTGTGGCTCCAAGACCCGCATAGTTGTCCAACATATACTTGTCGTAGGCCGAAAGTTCTGTGGTATCAGTATCCTTAAAAGCGTATTCTCCAATACCTTCATCTTCAGGACTGATTCCAAGTTCATCAGCCAAAATGGCCAATCTGGTTCTTACTATGGAATCTTTTACCCACTCTACAAACTGACGGTACTCACTGTTGGTGATTTCCGTATCGTCCATATAAAAGGAACGAACGGTCACCGTTCTTGTAGGTGCGTTCAAAACTTTTGCCTGATCCTCCTCAGCCTTACCCATTACAAAGGCGCCGCGGGGAATCAGTTCCATTCCATAGGGTTTTTCTGGATGCCATTTTTTTCCACTGACCCCAACTAGTTCACCTTTTGACCCTGATTTAGACCCACAACTAGTGAGTAAAAAAACAAGCGCGAGAGATGAAAAGAATAGCTTTCTCATACTTTAGGTTAAATTGTTCGATTCAAGATTTATAAACTGTGAAACACAAATTCATTACTCTCAAAACTGTATTTTGAATAATTTATTGTGTAAAAACAATTAATGCTCAAAAAAATAATTCTTTAGTTTAAGCCCTTTCTATAGGCTTTGAACCACCTTTCTGGAATTTTCTGGTTGCAAGCATCCAAATAGTCCTCTTCGGTGCATGGTAATAACGCCACCGAATTTGATTTAGTATGCTCTGCAAAAATAGATGGCACCTCTACCCACCATCTTTCCGTTACGTGACTCTTGAAGAAGATGAGTTCCTCCGTATCGGTTGGCACAGTAAATTTTGTAAAGTCCTCACTCTTAGAGCTTGGGTATTCTTTTATCCTGAAACTTAAGCCTTCAATAAAGTACCAAATGATCTGGGCAATCATTTGAAAAGCTTGATAAGAATTTTCGCCTTCGTAGATTCCAAAGAGAGAAACACGGTCACTTATTCCCGCATAACGGGCAATGGCACATATCTCCCTACCTGTGAATCCGTTGGGTGAAAAGTTTCTTGAACCGCCCATTTCGGCTCCACGAACTGCCCGTAAATCCAAGCTGACAATATCGCTACTGCGCAGCACTGGTTCCGCCAGGCCAATATTATTTGCTATTTCTCCCAAGCGATAGGCGTCAAAAAACAAACGCTCCATCAAATCCATCTCCTCTTGGGCATTGAAATAGCTTTGGTATCCTATATTTGAAAAGTTGAAAAGATTATTGGGTTTGTCCGTAATGATCCTACTCATATAGGAATGGGATGAAATAAGTTCATCATCCTCGCCAAAATCGAAACGGCTATCGATGGACACCAAATTTACCATACTCTTTATTTGGTCGAAAGCACGGTAGGTTGGAAAAGTAATGTCCTGGGTCAGTCCAATCACAATAGGAATGATTTTTTCCTCCAGCAATCCAGCCACGATTTCCTTTACTACAAAATAGGTGTCCTCTACAGTATTGCCTTCCTCCACATCACCGATATCGATAATATTGGAGTTCCAGTTTCCCATCATAAGACGGTAGAATTGGATTCGGACTTCGTCCACATCCAACTTTTCTGGTTTTTTCTCAAAGGCATTTCTGGATTCCAAAACTCCGAATATAGCAACATCGGCGTGTGCAAAAACGGGAAGACCGTCTTTTTCGGTGTGCATGTGGATGTTTTTCCCAATGGCCTGTTGTGGTAACAGCTCTGAATGGGCCAATACTTTGTCCTTAACAGGAACCAGAAAATCGAATGCCATACTATTTCTTAGCTTTTGCTGTGGCTTTTTTCTTTGGTGTTTTCTTTTCGATCAGGGCTTTTGCCTCTTCCAAGGTTACCTTAGATGCATCAACATCCTTGGTCAACTCCACTTTTACCCTACCTTTAATTATATTATGTCTTCCCCAACGGGCTTTTTCTATCCTGATTTTCTCCTCTGGCCATTCTTGGACCACTTTTTCTGCCTCTTTGATTTTCTTGGCCTCGATCAATTCATTGATGTCTGCTTGGGAAAGATGGTCAAAATCGTATTTCTTGCTCACGTTGATAAACATACCGTCCCACTTGATAAATGGTCCAAACCTTCCGACTCCTTTGGTAACCTCTTTACCTTCATACGTAGCGATAGGCGCATCGGCTTTTTGCTTTTCCTTGATCAATTCCACCGCACGGGCAAAATCCACATCAAAAGCACTTTCACCTTTATCCAAAGAAATAAATTTCTTTCCAAAGCGGACATAAGGTCCAAATCGACCTACATTGGCTTCGACTTCCTCCCCGTCGTACTCCCCTAATTTTCTAGGAAGCTCGAAAAGTGTCATGGCTTCCTCAAAAGTAATGGTGGCCAATGACTGATCTGGGAGCAAACTGGCGAACAACGGTTTTTCCTCTTCCTCCACTGTACCGATCTGAACCATAGGCCCAAATCGACCCAGACGCACGGAAACCTGACGGCCCGATTTTGGATCTACCCCCAATACACGTTCTCCACTGGCTCTATCCGCATTTTCTTCTACCTCGATGACATTGGGATGGAATTCTTTATAAAAGTTTTCCATCATTTTTTGCCAATCTTCCTCACCTGAGGCAATTTCATCAAAATCCTCCTCTACCTGAGCAGTGAAGTTATAATCAAGAATCTGGGTGAAATGTGTCACCAAGAAATCGTTTACGATCATTCCGATATCGGTCGGCACCAATTTTCCTTTGTCCGACCCTACCATTTCTGATAGTTTGGTCTCGGCAACTTTTCCGGCTTCCAAAACCAACTGCACGTAGTTTCTTTCGGTGCCTTCCACTGTACCTTTTTCCACGTAACCCCTATTTTGAATGGTTGAAATTGTAGGTGCATAGGTCGATGGTCTTCCGATGCCCAATTCTTCCAATTTCTTCACCAAAGATGCTTCGGTAAATCTGTAAGGAGGTCTGGTAAATCTTTCGGTTGCAGAAATGTATATGTTGTTCAAGGATTCTCCAACTGTAAGAGCTGGAAGCATTCCTTCTTGTTCTTCAATGTTATCTTCGTCGTCAGTACCTTCCAAATAAACTTTTAGGAAACCATCAAACTGAACCACCTCACCATTGGCGGTAAATTCTTCTTGGTGCTTGCTGGCCTTAATTTTCACATTGGTACGCTCCAACTGGGCATCACTCATCTGTGAAGCCAAGGTTCGTTTCCAAATCAACTCGTACAATCTGGACTGATCACGTTCCAACTGTGGACTTTGCAATTTCATATCCGTAGGTCGAATGGCTTCGTGAGCCTCTTGCGCACCTTTCGTCTTCCCTGTAAAGTTTCTGGTCTGACTGTACTCCTGCCCATAACTTTGCACAATGGCATCTTTTGCCGCTACCAATGCTTCATTGGAAAGGTTGACACTATCCGTTCTCATATAGGTAATAAGACCTGCTTCGTATAGGCGTTGTGCCACCTGCATGGTTCTACTTACCGAAAAATAAAGCTTTCTTGAAGCTTCCTGCTGCAAGGTAGAAGTAGTAAACGGGGGAGCGGGAGATTTTTTCGCTGGTTTTTTGGCCAAATCGGCAACTGAAAAAGTTGCGCCAATATTTTCCTTTAAAAAGGACTCCGCTTCTTGTTTGGTGGCGAAGGCCTTGTTCAATCTGGAGGAAACCACACTTCCGTCAACAGTCTTGAACTCTGCCTTTATCCGGAAAGAGGCTTCTGGAGCAAATCCTTCAATATCGCGTTCGCGTTCCACGATCAGACGCACAGCAACGGACTGCACACGTCCTGCAGAAAGTCCCGGTTTGATTTTTTTCCAAAGTACTGGGGAAAGTTCGTAACCCACTAATCGGTCCAAAACCCTACGTGCCTGTTGTGCATTTACCAAGTTGTAGTCAATGTCCCTTGGATTTTCAATTGCTTTTTGAATGGCGGACTTGGTAATGGAGTTGAAAACAATCCGTTTGGTCTTGCTTTTGTCCAATCCCAATTCTTCGGCCAAGTGCCAAGAAATGGCTTCTCCCTCACGGTCCTCATCACTCGCGAGCCATATGGTTTCGGCCTTGTTCGCTAGATCTTTGAGTTTTTTAACCAAGGCTTTTTTCTCCTTGTCTACAGTATATTTTGGTTTGAAATGGTTGTCAACATCCACACCGAGTTCTTTGGAAGGAAGATCAACAATATGTCCAAAACTCGATTCAACTTGATACTCTTTCCCTAGAAATCGCTCTATGGTCTTCGCCTTTGCAGGGGACTCTACAATTACTAAATTCTTTGGCATGCACTGGGTTTTGTGGTAACAAAAGTATATTAAAATTTAAACTTACACATTTAACATGTTGCTTTTGACTGGAAAAACCAAAAAATGAGGTTCCAAATTCCCATACCTTTATTAATAAAGACCCCATAATCGAACTGGTGAAAATTATGCGTAATTTTAAGGAGACTAATTCAATAACTCGACTAAAATGACCAACCGCTTTTGGATACTAGCACTCGCCGTGCTATCTATCTTCCCTGCCCATGCGCAACGCAAAAAAACCAAAACCATAACCCAATACGATCAAAGCCTTTACAGTGGAATGGAATGGCGAATGGTCGGACCCCACCGTGGTGGTCGAGCCGGAACCGTAACAGGGGTGGCCAACGACCCCAACCTATATTATATGGGAACCGCAGGTGGCGGTGTTTGGAAGACCACCGATGCCGGTAGTTCTTGGGAATGTATTTCCGACGGCTATTTTGGCGGCTCCATTGGTGCCGTATCCGTTGCAGAATCCGACCCCAACATCATTTATGTTGGTGAAGGCGAACAAACCCTTCGTGGTAATGTTTCATCAGGCCACGGACTTTGGAAAAGTATGGATGCCGGTGAAACCTGGCAATTTATTGGCCTTGAAGATTCTGAACACATTGCCCGAATCCGTATCCATCCTAAAAATCCAGATATTGTTTATGTAGCAGTAATTGGAAATCTATGGAAACCCAATGAAACCCGTGGTGTGTACCGCACAACCGATGGAGGCAAAAACTGGGAAAAGATTCTTTACATCAGCGATAAAGCTGGTGCAGGAGATTTGATCTTGGACCCGAACAATAGCCGAATTATGTATGCCGCCACTTGGGAAATGAAACGAAACGGTTATCGCATGGATAGTGGCGGACCCGACAGTAGAATGTTTAAAAGTACCGACGGTGGAGATACTTGGACCGATATTTCGGAAAACTCTGGATTGCCAGGATTTCCTTGGGGAATTGTAGGCCTTACCGTTTCTCCAATCGATTCTGACAGGGTTTTTGCCATTATTGAAGCCGAGGAAGGAGGCGTTTACCGTTCCGATGATGCTGGAAAAACTTGGCAAAAAGTAAATACCAACCGTGGTTTGAGGCAACGTGCTTGGTATTATTCCAGAATTTACGCCGACACCCAAAATATTGACAAGGTTTGGGTAATGAATGTGAGCTATGGCGTTTCTACAGATGGAGGCAAAACCTTTACCTTGAAAAATGCCCCGCACGGCGATCACCACGATCTTTGGATCGATCCGAACAATAACCAAAGAATGATCATTGCTGATGACGGTGGTGCCCAAATCTCAAATGACGGTGGAAACAACTGGAGTACGATGGATAACCAACCTACGGCACAGTTTTACCGTATTGCCACTGACAGTATTTTCCCATATCGCATTTATGGAGCACAGCAAGACAATACCGCTTTGCGTATTGCGCACAGAACTTCTGGAAGTTCCATTACCGAAGATGATTGGGAACCTACCGCTGGAGGTGAAAGTGCACATTTGGCACCAGACCCAAAAAACAATCAATTGGTGTATGGTGGCACCTATAAAGGATACATGAACCGTTTGGACCACACTTCTGGTCAAACCATTTCAACAAATGTTTGGCCCGATAACCCTGCTGGTTCAGGTGCGGAAATCATGAAATATCGTTTCAACTGGAACTACCCTGTTACTTTCAGCCGTCATGATTCCAATGTGCTATATGCAGGTTCAAACTATTTGCATGCTTCAACCGATGGTGGTCAATCTTGGAAAAACATTTCTCCAGACCTTACCCGAAGTATTCCCGAAACTATTATGTCATCAGGGGGACCTATTACCCAAGACAACACAGGAGCTGAATTTTACTCCAACATTTTTGTGATCAGTGAATCCGTTTTGGAAAAGGGCGTGATCTGGACAGGTAGTGATGATGGGATGATTCATGTGACCCGCGACAATGGAACCAATTGGGAAAATGTGACCCCACCGGCAAGCATGTCTCCAAAATTGAATATGATCAACTGTATCGACCCAAGTCCATTTGACCCCGGAACTGTTTATGTAGCTGCCACCTCATACAAATTCGGGGATTACACTCCTTATTTATATAAGACCGAAGATTATGGCAAAACTTGGAAGTTGATCACCAATGGAATCAAAGACACTTACTATACAAGAGCCATCCGTTCCGACAAAACTAGAAAAGGATTGTTGTACGCAGGTACGGAATGGGGCATGTACGTTTCTTTCGATGATGGGGAAAACTGGACGTCCTTCCAATTGAATTTACCCGTTACAGCCATTCGTGATCTTCATGTGCGAGATAATGACCTTATTACTGCCACTCATGGTAGAGCTTTTTGGATGATCGATGATTTAACTCCATTGCACCAACTTTCGGATCAAGTATCACAAAGTAATTTTTATCTGTACAAGCCTGATATGGCTTACCGAATGCACCAAGATCGTGCATGGCAAGCGGCCAACACCAAATTGGTCGGAGAAAACCATCCTGATGGGGCTATCATCAACTATTACATTAAAGATTTAAAAGATTCCGATGTTGTGGAGTTGGACATTTTAGAAATGGACGGAAGTGTGATCCAAAGTTTTTCCAACAAGGCAAAACCGGTAAAATTAGATCCTTCAAGTACGCAAAAATTAACCGTAAAAACTGGTGGAAATAGATTTGTTTGGAACACCAGATATCCAGGTTTTAAAGAATTTGAGGGAATGGTATTTTACTCATCACCCAATGTTGGACCTAAGGCGGTTCCAGGAAATTACAAAGTAAGGCTTACCGTAAACGGAAGTTCTTCGGAAGAAACTTTCTCCATTGTAAAAGATCCTAGAATCGAGATGAGCCAAAGTGATTACCAAGACCAATTCGACTTTTTGATCAAGGTTCGCGATCAGGTAACCCGTGCCAACATTGCCATCATAAATATTAGAAACATTAAAAAGGATTTGGCTTATCTCAAAGAGAAGACCAAAGGCAATGCCGAGATCCAAAAAATGGCCAACGATTTTGAAACGGAACTTTCGGTAATTGAAAACAACATTCACATGACCAAAAACCAAAGCCGTCAAGACCCTTTGAACTTTGGTATTAGAATCAACAACAGAATTGCGTTCCTTTTGTCCGACTCACAGCTTGGCGATCAAAAGCCCACCAAACAAGCGCAGGAGTTTTTTGTGGAAGTCACCAAAGAACTCGACAAGGAAATCAATGACCTAAATTCTTTGGTAAAAGCAAAAGCAGGTATGATCAATGAAAAGGTGGATCAAAACCAAATCAAAATGATTTCTATGGAGTAAAAAGGATAATCCTAAATTAAAAAGAAACGCCCCAATGAGAATCGGGGCGTTTTTATTTAAAGAACCTGTGCGAGTAACTATGGAATGGTTTACACAATATAATCCTAAAAAATACTGCCATAATGTCACTAAATTGGAAATAGCACTATCTTTGCACCCCATTGTACCCATATGATCAAGGAAGAAAGCATAGAAAAGATAATTGACGAAAGCCAGCAAGGAAGTGCACTGGCCTTGGAGAACAACACAAAGAACACTCGTAAGCTTTATATAGAAAGTTACGGCTGTCAAATGAATTTCTCCGATAGTGAAATCGTGGCCTCTATTTTGGCCAAAGAGGGTTTCAATACCACCCAAATTTTGGAAGAAGCCGATTTGGTTTTGGTGAATACCTGTTCAATTCGTGAAAAAGCCGAGCTAACCGTTCGTAAGCGTTTGGAAAAATTCAATGCCGTAAAAAAGACCAACCCATCTATGAAAGTTGGGGTTTTGGGTTGCATGGCAGAGCGTTTGAAAAGCAAATTCCTCGAAGAGGAAAAAATCGTGGACATGGTCGTTGGCCCAGATGCCTATAAAGACCTACCCAACCTCATCCAAGAAATAGATGAAGGAAGAAATGCCGTAAACGTTATTCTTTCCAAGGATGAAACCTATGGCGATGTGGCTCCTGTGCGATTAAACACCAATGGAGTGTCCGCATTTGTATCCATTACACGTGGTTGCGACAATATGTGCACGTTTTGCGTGGTGCCTTTTACCCGTGGACGTGAACGCAGTCGTGACCCACAATCCATTTTGCAAGAAGTAAATGATCTTTGGGAAAAGGGGTTCAAAGAAATTACACTCCTCGGTCAAAATGTGGACAGCTACCTTTGGTATGGCGGTGGTTTGAAGAAGGATTACGAAAAAGCTTCGGACATGCAAAAAGCGACTTCCGTCAATTTTGCGAAGCTTTTGGAACTTGTGGCAGAGGCCCAACCTAAAATGCGTATCCGTTTTTCAACTTCCAACCCGCAAGATATGACCTTGGATGTAATCGAATCCATGGCCAAATACGACAACATCTGTAAATACATCCACCTACCCGTTCAAAGTGGTAGCAACCGTATTTTAAAGGCGATGAACCGCTTGCACACCCGCGAGGAATATTTTGAGTTGATCGATAACATCAAAAAAATTATTCCCGATTGTGCCATCAGTCAAGATATGATCACGGGGTTCCCAACAGAAACCGAAGAGGATCACCAAGACACCCTAAGCTTGATGGAATATGTGAAATACGACTTCGGTTTTATGTTTGCCTATTCCGAAAGACCTGGCACCTTGGCCGAGCGCAAAATGGATGATGATGTGCCCGAGGAAACCAAGAAAAGACGACTTACGGAAATCATAGATATCCAACAAAAGCATAGCTTATACCGCACCCAAGAGCACGTAGGAAAAGTGGAAGAAGTTCTTATTGAGGGAACTTCAAAAAGATCCGACACGCACTGGATGGGTAGAAATTCACAGAACACCGTAGTAATTTTTCCAAAGGAAACCTATAAAGTGGGTGAATTTGTAAACGTGAAAATCAACGAATGTACTTCTGCAACCCTACTTGGAGAAGCAGTGGGATATTCTAAAAACAATTAATAACCTTTTGTTTTTCTAGACGGACGCTGAGCGGAGTCGAAGCATTATCTTGAATTCAAAAAAATAAGATTCCTGCCTTCACAGGAATAAACATATGGAAAGCATTCAATCCATAAAACAACGGTTCGAGATCATCGGAAACGATGTAAAACTCAATCGTGCCATAGAAAAAGCCATTCAGGTGGCCCCGACCGATATTTCCGTTTTGGTAACGGGTGAAAGTGGGGTGGGAAAAGAATCCATTCCCAAGATCATCCATTCCCTGTCGCACCGCAAGCATGCCAAATATATTGCGGTAAACTGTGGGGCGATTCCCGAGGGAACCATCGACAGTGAGTTGTTTGGACACGAAAAAGGAGCCTTTACCGGGGCTACCCAAACCCGTAGCGGTTACTTTGAAGTAGCCGATGGCGGAACCATCTTTTTGGATGAGGTAGGCGAACTTCCGTTGACCACCCAAGTTCGATTGTTGCGTGTTCTGGAAAATGGGGAATTTTTAAAGGTAGGTTCTTCCCAAGTACAAAAAACCGATGTTCGCATTGTGGCCGCAACCAACATTAATATGTTCGAGGCTATTAAAAAGGAAAAATTCCGTGAAGACCTCTACTATCGTTTGAGTACGGTGGAAATTGGTTTACCTGCACTTCGCGATAGACAAGAGGACATTCACTTGCTTTTTAGAAAATTTGCTTCCGATTTTGGTCAGAAATACAAAATGCCCACTATCCGTTTGGACGATCAGGCCATTCAATTATTATTAAGGTATCGCTGGCCCGGAAACGTGAGGCAATTGCGAAACATCGCCGAGCAAATTTCTGTTCTGGAGGAAAACAGGATCATTTCGGCCGCAACGCTTAGCAGTTATTTGCCCAATGCTACTGGTTCCAATTTACCTGCCGTGGTGGAGCACAACAAAAAAGAAAGTGATTTTAGCAACGAGCGTGAAATTTTGTACAAGGTGCTTTTTGATATGAAAAGTGACCTCAATGATTTAAAAAAGCTTACCCTTGAATTGCTCAAAGACAATGACACCTCTAAAGTTCAGGAAGAAAATGAAGGCTTGATCCGAAAAATCTATGGCGATGTTGATGAGGAAGACATAGAGCACGAAGAAACCGTGCCAACCAAACTTTTGCATCTTCCAGAGCCAGTGATGGAAGCCTCCAATCCTACTTTAACTTCACAACCTCAAGAGGATCGTTACCATTTTGCTGAAGAAATTGAAGAGGAAGAAACCCTATCTTTACAAGACAAGGAAATCGAATTGATCAAAAAATCGTTGGAGCGCAACAAAGGCAAACGAAAAGCCGCCGCTTCAGAATTGGGCATTTCCGAACGAACATTATATAGAAAAATAAAACAATACGATCTTTGATCTTGCGCCAAATACATTTAAAGTATATGACATTATTTAAAAAAGGTAAAGTTACATTTTTAGGTTTGTTCCTCTTTTTATCAGGATGTGGAGCCTATAATTTTTCCGGTGCCGATGTAGGCGATGCGCAATCCTTTCAGGTAAACTTTTTTCAAAATTACGCAGATCAAACCCCGGGTTCCACTATTGTTCCAGGTTTGGATCGTGATTTTACGTTGGCGCTTCAGGACATGATCAATAACCTGACCAGTCTTTCGCTAACCGGATCTAATGGGGATTTGGTATACGAAGGGGAAATCATAGAGTATAAAGTGGTTCCAATGACAGCCACCTCAGACCAACGTACATCCCAAAACCGCCTGACCATGAGTGTAAATGTTCGGTTTTTCAACACCAAAAAACAGGAAAACGATTTTGAACGCAGGTTCTCTTTCTTTTATGATTTTGATGCCGCAGCTTCCTTGCCCTCAATTCAAGCCACAGCACACGAAGAAATTTTCGAACGATTGACGCAGGATATTTTTAATGCCTCATTAGGCAACTGGTAAAACGATATGAACGTTTCAGATTTTATACATATTCTTCAAAACTCAAACACCATCCTCTCCCCAAAACAAACGAGGGAACTGGAAGATATTATTGAGGAATACCCCTATTTTCAGGCCGCAAGGGCGCTGCATTTAAAGGGGCTTAAAAATCTGGACAGTTACAAATACAACAACGCCTTAAAGGTAACCGCAGCCCATACTGCTGACCGCGACGTACTTTTTGATTATATCACTTCCAAAGAATTTATTCAAAACAACATAGCGGACGCCATTGCAGGAAGGGGTTCCAAACCCGAAGACCAAGAAGCCGTTTCGGAAGAAATAGCACCCAACCCAAATGCAGAAATCATGTTGGTAGAATCCACCGAACCTGCACTGCCTCAAACTATTCAGGATGCCGAACAGATTTTGAACCCAAAACTGTTCAAAACCAAAGTAACGAAGGAAGAAGCGGAGCAATCGGAACCAACCTTGAACATTGGCAAACCCATTCCTTTTACAAAAAAAGAAAAACACTCCTTTACCGAGTGGCTTCAATTGACCAATAAACCAGAAGAAGATCCGCAACCCGAATCCAATGAAATGGATGAACTCGAGCGTAAGAAAAAATTTGAGCTCTTGGACAAATTCATTCAGAACAACCCTAAAATAGTACCCAAGGAATCCAACCAAAAAATCAACATAAAAGAGTCGACCAAAATTGATCAAAACGAGTTGATGACAGAGACTTTGGCCAAGGTTTATTTGGAGCAAAAGAAGTACAAAAAAGCCATTCAAGCTTTTAAAATATTGAGTTTGAAATATCCAGAAAAAAGTGGTTTCTTTGCAGACCAAATTCAGGCGGTGAAGAAACTGCAGAAAGAAAAAGAATAAGAATTAAGATATGAGCACGTTTACAATTTTTTTGGTATTGATTATTATCGTGTGCCTTTTGTTGATTTTGGTCATTATGGTCCAAAACCCTAAAGGTGGTGGGTTATCTTCATCCTTTGGCGGAAGTGGTAACCAAGTAGTTGGTGGTGTAAAAAAGACCGGCGACTTTTTGGACAAGAGTACTTGGACCCTTTCCACTTTGTTGATAGTTTTGATTTTGCTTTCGAATGTTTCCTTAAAAGGAAACTACAGCCAAGCAGATTCTAAATTATTGGATGGTAACGATACCGAAATCCCAGAGACCATTCCAGAAGAAGTACCGGAACAAGTACCTGCTACGACTCCAAGTCCAACAGATACCATCGGATAAAATAAGTGACAACACTTGAAAAAATGCCAGCTTAAATGACAAGCTGGCATTTTTATTTTCCAGAATGTCAGGTTTTGTGCATTGGCATAATTTCTGCCTTTTAGATTCCAGAATTTTTAAAACAAACACCTAAAAATTATAAATATGGCTAAATTAAATATCAGACCATTGGCAGACAGGGTTTTGATCGAGCCGCTTCAGGCCGAGACCAAAACTGCCTCCGGTATCATCATCCCGGACAACGCTAAGGAGAAACCACAAAAAGGCACTGTAGTGGCCGTGGGTCCTGGAACCAAAGATGAAAAATTGACGGTTTCCGTTGGTGATACTGTGCTTTATGGAAAATATGCCGGTACCGAACTTAAGTTCGATGGCACCGACTATTTAATGATGCGCGAGAGTGATATTTTGGCAATAGTATAACCAGCATGTCATTCCCGTAAAAACGGGAATCCATCTAAACCTAAAAGTAAAACTAAATAAGTTCCTGTCTGAGTTTATGCTGAGCATAGACCAAGTACAAGAATGACAAAACGAAAAAACAAAATGGCAAAAGATATTAAGTTTGATATTGAAGCACGTGACGGACTGAAACGTGGCGTTGACAAATTGGCCGAAGCTGTAAAAGTAACATTGGGGCCAAAAGGTAGAAACGTTATCATCAGCAAATCTTTTGGTGCTCCTCAAGTAACCAAAGATGGTGTTTCTGTAGCTAAAGAAATCGAATTGGAAGACGCCCTAGAAGATATGGGTGCTCAAATGGTGAAGGAAGTTGCTTCCAAAACCAACGACCAAGCAGGTGACGGTACTACTACCGCAACCGTTTTGGCTCAAGCTATCGTTAAAGAAGGGCTAAAAAACGTTGCCGCTGGTGCAAATCCTATGGATTTGAAAAGAGGTATCGACAAGGCTGTTGAAGCTTTGGTAGGTGACTTGGAAAAACAAGCCAAAAAAGTAGGTAACGATTCTGATAAGATCAAGCAAGTTGCCTCTATTTCCGCAAACAACGATGAAACTATCGGTGACCTTATCGCAACTGCTTTTACCAAAGTTGGCAAAGAAGGTGTGATCACTGTTGAGGAAGCAAAAGGTACAGATACTTATGTTGATGTAGTTGAAGGTATGCAGTTCGACAGAGGATACCTTTCCCCTTACTTCGTTACCGATACGGATAAAATGATCGCTGACTTGGAGAACCCATACATTCTTCTTTTTGATAAGAAAATCTCCAACTTACAAGAAATCCTTCCAATCCTTGAGCCAGTAGCGCAATCAGGAAGACCCCTTTTGATCATTGCTGAAGATGTAGAAGGACAAGCCTTGGCTACATTGGTTGTGAACAAACTAAGAGGTGGACTTAAAATTGCTGCCGTAAAAGCTCCAGGATTTGGTGATAGAAGAAAAGCCATGTTGGAAGACATCGCAATTTTGACAGGTGGTACCGTAATCTCTGAAGAAAGAGGTTTCACTTTGGAAAATGCTTCTTTGGACATGTTGGGTATCGCTGCTTCTGTAACCATCGATAAGGATAACACCACAATCGTAAACGGTAACGGAAATGCTTCTGACATCAAAGCAAGAGTGAACCAAATCAAAGCGCAGATCGAGACTACAACGTCTGACTACGATAAAGAAAAATTGCAAGAGCGTTTGGCCAAATTGGCCGGTGGTGTTGCTGTTCTTTACGTTGGTGCTGCTTCTGAAGTAGAAATGAAAGAGAAGAAAGACCGTGTGGACGATGCCTTGCATGCTACCCGTGCCGCTGTTGAAGAAGGTATCGTAGCTGGTGGTGGTGTTGCTTTGGTAAGAGCCAAACAAGTTTTGGAAAAATTGACCACTGATTCTTTGGATGAAACTACCGGTGTTCAAATCGTAGCTAAAGCTATTGAAGCTCCATTGCGTACTATCGTTGAAAACGCTGGTGGCGAAGGTTCTGTAGTAATCTCTAAAGTATTGGAAGGTAAAAAAGATTTCGGTTACGACGCCAAATCTGACCAATATGTGGATATGCTTAAGGCCGGTATCATCGACCCTAAGAAAGTAACCCGTATCGCATTGGAAAATGCGGCTTCTGTTGCTGGTATGATCTTGACTACCGAGTGTGCATTGACCGATATTAAGGAAGATGCTCCATCTATGCCTCCAATGGGAGGTGGCGGAATGCCAGGAATGATGTAAGATCATCTTATTCGGATTAAAATAGAAACGCCCCGATTTTCATCGGGGCGTTTTTTTTGCATCTTGAGTAAATGGCTCTTTGAGCCAAAAATCACCTAGTTACTTCTTTTTACCAGTAGCTTGGGTGGTCTTCTTTGCAACAGTTTTAACAGCTTTTGCAGGAGATGACTTTCCGTTTGACTTTGCTTGTTTCATCAGTCAATAAATTAAAAAACTGATGTAAATGTATTCTAGTTTTGAATCCGTAGATTTTTGTTGGCTAAATATTAACTAAAATATTTTTTAGTTGATAGTTTGCACCACACTACCGCAAGTGAGCATGGCATCCCCATAATAGGGATTTCGGATTTCCTCTTCCAAACTAAGCCAATTGGCACCCTTATCGTTATTGGCCATTGGGCAATGTTGCACATAAAGTTTTGCATCCAAACCTGGCATTTGTTGTCCAATTTGAATCATGTTTTGGGAAAGCAAAACAAAATCTTCACGCTGACCTGCCAAATCTTTTTTGGATGCCAATTCCGTCAATTGCTTTGCCAATTGTGTGATATGGCTTTTCCCCATATCATCCATATGAAGACCCGTTATGGTTGCGGCAATTCCTGCTCCTTTTTGTGCTAACTTTTGAGTTTGTTCCTGATCTGAAGCAACCAAAGCATCTTTCAAATCCAGATACACCTTTAAAAGTTCGCCAAATTTTGTTTCAGCTTCTTTTGAAAATTCCATTTTCATACTACTACCCATTTCGGAATGCCCTTCGTGACCAATCTGCATGGTCTCTTCCTCTTGATTCATCATGGACTTTTTGCCCTGCAATTGGGCTGCAGCATCCACTGTAAATGTTCCTTTGGCTACAATCATTTCTCCTGATTGCAATCCTGAATTGACCACATAACTGCCATTCATCAAATTGCCAAGCTCCACTTCGCGCATTTCAAAAGTAGATGTATTTGGACTAGGTTGCACATATACCAAAGAACGTTTGCCCGTCCACAACACAGCACTTTCTGGAATGGTCAATACTTCCCCATCTCGATTGTTCGCCACCTGAACCTCTGCCTGCACAAACATGCCAGGTTTTAGCATTCCTTTTTTGTTATCGAGTTCTGCACGAACTTCCAAAGTTCTGGTTTGCTTGTTCAATACTGGAGCCACAAAGGAAACCTTCGCAGTAAAGGTTTCATTCGGATAAGAATTGGTTTTCACATTCAATGTTTGACCTTCCTTAAATAGACTCAATTGGTTTTCATAGGCATCAAAAATGGCCCAAACCGAGTTCAAATTAGCTACTTTTACCAAAGGCGAACCTGTTTTAATGTAATCGCCTTCCTCTACCATAATTTCTGAAACCACACCACTAACATTGGCATATACCGGGAAGTTTTCCATTACCTTTCCTGAACCTTCAATTTGGTCAATTTGGGAATCTGATAGCTTCCACAACTTTAATTTGTTACGAACGGCTTGGTACAGTTGCGGTTGTGATGCTTTTAACTTGGCAGCCGTCAATAATTCTTGCTGGGCCGAAACCAAAGCTGGGGCATAAATTGTGGCCAACTTTTGACCTTTGCGCACTTCTTCCCCTTCAAAATTTACACTTATACTTTCAATCCTACCATCAAAATAAGCGGATTGCACCGCATCCGATTCTTGGTTGACAGCAACTTTCCCTGAAATCTTGATATGGTCTTCCCCATCAACTCCTGTTCCGACCATCACGGTTTCCACGCCTGCCAAAACCATGGCATTCTCGGTCATTTTTATTTGGTTGACAGCCAATCCCTCTCCTCCATTGTCCGCAGGAATCAAATCCATACCACAAATAGGGCAAGAACCTGATTCGGGCTGCATGATCTGTGGGTGCATGGAACAAGTCCACATTTCGCCCGTTGTAATTTCGGTACTGTGGTCATGCTCATCCGGAGTGGTGGTTTCTGTATTGCCACTAAAAATGAAGTACCCGACCAATAGACCGACCACAACGGCAATTCCGATATAAATGATGTTTTCCTTTTTCATTGTATCACTTTTTTCTTTTAACCAAATTCCTCATCGTTGGTGACGAGGTAAACCAAAGCAAAAATCCGCTCATCACGGTAATCAATCCCAAAAGGGAGAACGCTCTTAGCACGGTGGTATTGAAATCATCCCGACCTTCATAATCCATCGTGTGTGTCATCCAGAGAAAATCGAACCACCTCCAATCACGATGTCTTACGGTTTGAAAAGATCCATCCGCAACCGAAACATAGGCTTTAATGTTTTCTGGGGAATCGTAACTGATCACATAAGCAGGCAACTTCTTTTCGCGATACTCATGGTGTTTATCCGTTTCATCGATAACTTCGACCCCTTTCACTTTTAATTCAGATGACATTTGACGATCTGCAACGGCCAATGCTTCTTCTTCGGAAATCCCCGCTTTCAGCTTGCCATTTTTGGCATCCACCAAATATTCATTATTGATCCAATAATAGGGTTTCCCTGCAATCTCTTTTAAACTCAACGAACTGATTTTAACGGGCAAATCAACTTCTGAAAATCCAATAAGTCCATCAAAAGCAGTGGGTTTATACTCCATATTTCTGAAATGATCTCCGTGGATTTCATCAATATCTGTCCAACTGAAATAGAGACCGCTCACCGTCCACATAATGAATTGAATTCCCAAAAATATGCCCAAGTACCTGTGGGCCTTTCTAATTGTAACCGCTGTAGTTCGTTTTACCATTTTATTATTAGTCGATTGATTTAGTTCGTAATCTTAATGCATTGGCGATAACGGACACCGAGCTAAAGCTCATGGCCAAAGCAGCGATCATTGGTGAAAGCAAAATCCCGATAAAGGGATAAAGCACACCTGCTGCAACTGGCACCCCGATAGTGTTGTAGATCAATGCAAAAAATAGGTTTTGTTTTATGTTTTTCATGACGGCCTCACTGAGGTTCCGTGCTTTTACAATGCCGTGCAAATCGCCTTTTACCAATGTGATCATGGCACTTTCTATGGCCACATCGGTACCCGTTCCCATGGCAATACCAAGGTCACTTTTGGCCAATGCAGGAGCATCGTTTATACCATCACCAGCCATGGCAACCACCTTGCCTTCACCTTGCAGGCGTTCTACCTCTTTCATTTTGTCTTCAGGTAGTGTTTCGGCTTTAAAATCATCCAAATGCAGTTCGCTGGCAACAGCTTTTGCCGTAGTTGCGTTGTCGCCCGTAAGCATGATCACTGCAATGCCCTTATCTTGAATTGCCTTGATGGCTTTGGCACTTGTGGCTTTGATTTTATCCCCGATACTCACAAAAGCTTGACATTTACCTTCAACAGCTAGATAAGAAACTGTTTTTCCTTCGCCTTGTGCTTTTTTGACCTTCTCCTTCATCGCGTCCGAAACCTCAACATTGACCTTTTCCATCAACTTGATGTTCCCCAAATGAATTTTGGCATCCTTGATTTTCCCTTCAACGCCCATCCCTGTAACGGCATTAAAAGATTCGGTTTTTAGGATTTTGATGTTGTTCTCCTTGCCATATTTTACGGTAGCTTGCGCCAAAGGGTGCTCGCTATTGGCATTTACCGAAACCACATATTGCAATAAATCCTCTTCGGAATAGGTATCTAAAAACACTTCTAATTTGTCAAAAGTGGGTTTCCCCTCTGTTATGGTTCCCGTTTTATCAATGATCAAGGTGTCCACATCGGCCATTTTCTCTAGAGCTTCGGCATTCTTGATAAGCACACCGTTTTGGGCTCCTTTTCCAACCCCTACCATTACTGACATTGGAGTTGCAAGACCTAAAGCACAAGGACAAGCTATGATCAAAACCGCAATGGCATTGATCAAGGCATACACATAAGTGGGTTGTGGCCCCCAGATGGCCCATATGGCAAAGGTCAAAATGGAAATTATAACCACAGTCGGCACAAAATAAGCAGATACTTTATCCGCCAAATTTTGAATCGGCGCTCTGCTTCGACTGGCATCGTTTACCATTTTAATGATTTGGGAAAGTAAGGTATCACTCCCGACTTTCTCAGCTTTCATCAAAAAGGATTGATTCCCGTTGATGGTTCCACTGCTCACTTTATCCTCTACTCCTTTTTCAACAGGAATGGGCTCACCAGTAATCATGGATTCATCCACAGAAGTCTCCCCCTCGGTTATGACGCCATCTACAGGAATTTTTTCTCCAGGTTTTACCCGTAAAATATCACCAAGTTCAATAGCGTCGATACTGACTTCAACTTCCTCCCCATCCACAACTTTTATTGCTTTATTGGGAGCCAGCTTCAATAATTCCTTTACCGCATTGTTGGTTTTGCTGTGTGCCCTTGCTTCCAGCAATTGTCCTAAGAGCACTAAAGTGAGGATTACGGTTGCTGCCTCAAAATAAACATGTACAGCTCCTGTTTCACTTTTAAATTGGTCTGGAAAAAATCCTGGAAACAATAATCCAAGTACACTGAAAACAAAAGCTACCCCAGCACCAATTCCAATGAGGGTAAACATGTTCAAGTTCCACGTTTTTATGCTTCGGTAAGCGCGTTGGAAGAACATCCAAGTGGCATAAAAAACTACAGGAAGTGATAGAGCAAATTGCACCCAATTCCAGTATTTCGGCCTCAATATTTCATAGAGCGGATTGTTTGGAATCATTTCGCTCATCGCAATCAAAAAGATGGGCAATGTAAAGCCTACGGCTATCCAAAACTTTTTGAGCAGTTTTTTATAGGTCTTTTCCTCTGCACTGGCCTCGGGTTGCATGGGCACCAAATCCATTCCACATTTTGGACAAGAACCGGGCCCATCTTCCACCACTTCGGGGTGCATAGGGCACGTCCATTTTTGATTGGAATTGGAAGAAGTATTCTGCTCCTCAACCAAATCCATCCCACACACAGGGCAATCTCCAGGTTTGTCGTAGGTTTTATCTCCCTCGCAATGCATCGGGCAATAAAAGGTTCCCGTTCCTGTGGTTGGAGCTTGTTTTTTTTCTTGCTTTGGTTCGTGATGATGTCCAGGCATATGAATGCTATAGCTACCACCATCCATTTCCATTGCTTGTTGAAACGTTTCGATTGGAACGTGTTCCTCCATCTCGATCACGGCTTCGGCTTTTTCCAAATTCACTTCAACCGAGGTAACCCCTTCTACTTTGGATAGGGTTTGCTCCACATGGTTTCTACAACCATTGCAGCTCATTCCGTGTATGTGATAGGTATGTTTCATCTTGTTTGTTTTTTATTCAAAACTAGCTGAACACCAGTTGGAAGCTTTTTACAATTATGGGTGTTTTTTATACAATTTGATCTAAAGGCTTCCTGTTCCAATCTTTTAATTTTTTATAATCGCTCATAGACATGCCCGTTACGGTTTTAAACTGTTTGGCCAAATGACTACTGCTCTTATAATTTAGGTCGTATGCGATTTCTGAAAATGTTTTGGCTCCCATTTGAATCTCTTCTTTCACCCTCTCGATTTTTAACAGGATAAAATATTTTTCAATGGTAAGCCCCTCCTTTATGCTGAACATTTTGCTCAACACCGAATATTCCTTGTTCATTTTTTCAGAAAGGTATTTCGAGAGATTCTGATGGGTGTCGTTTTGCAAAGCATTGATCAGATGTTTTTTGATTTCAACAATGTTACTGTTGTCCAAATCATCTATCAATTCAAAACCATTACTTGTCAGAATCTCCCGAATCCGTTCCATTTGTGTTTGGGCGTTGTCAGCAAACTGAATTTCGCCCAGATCCATTTGCACCACTTCGATACCGGCATTCCCAAACTCTTGGTTTAGGACTGCTTTACATCTATCGCAAACCATATTTTTTACTTTAATGCGCATCTTCGGTACAAATGAATTTTTAATTAGTGTTGGTCGTGACCTTCCATTTGAAAATCCTCGTTCAAAACATAGGTCATACCACAAACTGGGCATTTACCCTCCTCGTCGCTTCCACTACCTTCGCAGTGCATCGGACAAACATATTTTGAGGTATACTCCTTACCTTGCTTGTCGGCAGTTTCCATGTTGTCCATGTCATGTCCGTCATGTTCCATTTTATCCATATCATGACCTTCATGATCCATGGTAGCCTCGGTAGAAGTTTCCTTTGCTTCCTCTGTTTTTCCCTTGCAGGATACGGTAAGCACCAATACTGAAGCGAATGCGATTCCGATAATTGTTCTAATGTTTGTTCTCATTTTGATAAAATTAATTTACTTGTTTATTAAATAATTGATGATGGCAGATTGTAAATAATACAACTGCACCGACTGTATTTGATTGGTTTGAAATTTTAGTTGCAACTCCTGAATGTCCAGCACATCGTTAAAGTTGATGGTGCCCGTTTCGTAGTTCTTGATCAGGATTTCTTCGGCATCCTTGGCCTGTTTTAAGTTTTTCTCTTGGGTCTGATGGGTAATTCGGGCCTGGTTCCGTTGGGAAATGGCATTGGCAAAGGCATTTTCCAACACGTTCAAGCGTTCTTCTTTTTGCAGTTCAATCTCCTTTTGACGAAGCTCGTTCTGCTTGGTGGTCGATTTAAATTTATTGTTGAAAATAGGCACGGAAAAAGTGACCATCGGCATTACAATATCCTTTCCATTATCGCTAAAGACCATATCATCACGTTCTGAAACAGGAATGTAATCCAATCCAATACCAAAGCTCGGCGCATTTTCTTTTTGATTGAGTAATTCCGATTGCGTAACCGATGCATACAATTGATCGTATTTCAATAATTCGGGATTTAGGCTCAAATCATCTTTGTTGAGTATGGGGTCATTTTCTGGAATATCCATGTCATCCACCACATCAACGCCAATACTTTCATCACGGTTCAACAAATTATTAAAAACTGCTTGCTCTGCGATGTACGATTGTTCCAATACTTCTTTTTGCTGTTGTAATTCGTTTTGACGAATTTGAAGTTTCAACACATCCACAGCCGAAGCATTTCCAACCTCTACGGAAGTCAAGGCCAAAGTTTCGTAAGTTTTCAGCAAGGCTATATTCTCTTGAAGCACTTTTTGCTTGGCTTGAATTCCATATAAATTATAATAGGATTGTGCTACGGACAGCGCCAACTTTCGTTTGGCAATCGCTATTTCCACATATTCGGTCTCCGCCATGGCGCTCGCATAATTCTCTCTTGTGGTGATGCTTCCAAACCACGGTAACATTTGTGAAACTGAAAACTTAGCGCGTTGTGCCCCTGTTCTGGTCTCTGGTTCGCTTACAAAATATCCCGCGCCAAAAGTGGTATTGGGCAAAGTATTTACTTCGTTCACCTTTTCCTTGGCGATATTATACCGCAATTCCAAAGCCTGAATCATGGGACTGTTCAACTCCGCTTCTTGAAGATAACCCTCTAACGACTGAGCTTTTAGTCCAATGGTCGTTAAAGCAAAAACTATGTAAATGACTGTTTTTCTCATCGGTTTTGCATTTTAAATTGCAATTCACTTTTCCAACTAAACAAAACTGGTACTACAAACAAGGTGATCAATGCAATCAGCATGCCTCCAAAACTTGGAATGGCCATGGGAATCATGATATCACTCCCTCTTCCTGTGCTTGTCAAAACTGGCAACAATGCCAAAATTGTCGTTGCTGTGGTCATTAAACAAGGTCTGATTCGTTTCTCGCCTGCTTCCAAGACAGAAGCTCGAATTCCTTTCAAACTATCAGGCTTGTTCTTGTCAAAAGTTTGAGTAAGGTAAGTAGCCATTACCACGCCATCATCCGTGGCAATACCAAACAAGGCGATAAATCCGACCCAAACGGCCACACTAAGGTTGATGGTATGCATTTGGAAAAGATCACGCAGGTTTTCCCCCATAAAACTAAAGTTGAGGAACCAATCCTGACCATAGAACCATATCATTAAAAATCCACCAGCAAATGCCACTAAAATTCCCGAGAACACCATTAAGGAGGTAGCGACCGACCTAAATTGGAAATACAAAATCAAAAAGATAATCAACAACGCCAATGGCACCACTACCGACAAGGTCTTTTTAGCCCTTAACTGATTTTCGTAGGTACCCGTAAACTGATAACTGATGCCTTTTGGGACTACCAATTCGCCACTTTCAATTTTTTCCAGAATCTTGGTTTGGGCGTTTTCAACCACATCTACTTCGGCAAACCCGTCCAGCTTGTCAAACAAAACATAGCCTACTAAAAAAGTGTCTTCACTTTTGATGGCCTGTGGGCCTTGCTCGTATCGAATGGTCACCAGTTCGCTCAAGGGAACAGGACTGCCTTTTTGCACAGGAACATAAATATTTCCGATATCAGTTGGGTTTTCCCGAAGTTCTCTTGGGTAGCGCACACGTACTCCATAACGTTCCCTCCCTTCAACGGTTTGGGTCAAGGTCATCCCACCCAGGGCGACTTCCAAAACTTGTTGAACATCCTCAATCACTAAACCGTAGCGAACCAATTTTTCACGATCGATATCAATAAGTAGATAAGGTTTACCCACGATTCGGTCCGCAAAAACAGCTTCATCCTTAACGCCTGCCGCTTCTTTTAAAATAGGTTCAAGTTGAAGTCCAAAGCTTTCGATTTCCTTTAAGTCCTGACCTTTCACTTTAATTCCCATGGGGGCACGCATTCCTGTTTGAAGCATAACCAATCGTGTTTCGATGGGTTGCAACTTGGGTGCGGAGGTAACACCTGGCAGTTTGGTCACCTTTACGATTTCGTTCCAAATATCATCTGGACTTTGAATTTCAGGACGCCAGTTTCGGAAGTACTCCCCATCATTATCTGGAATCAAAAGGTCTCTGTCAATTCGCAAGGGTTCGCTCACATGGTTATCGGCATAATTTTGCTCATTGCTCACTTCCAAATTTGGATTGGCAAGCACTTTTCCATTACGCAATTCAAAATAACCGTCGTCATTGACTTTAAATCGCTGTGGACTTCCTGCTTCATTTTTTAGATATTCCGAGCGATACTGAATAATGTTCTCATACATGGATAGAGGTGCTGGATCCAAAGCTGATTCTGTACGTCCTGCCTTTCCCACCACAGTTTGAATCTCTGGAATGGTCGCAACGGCCATATCCAACTGTTGCACTATCCTTTTATTTTCTTCCACCCCCGAATGCGGTAATGAAGTGGGCATTAACAAAAATGAACCTTCATTTAAGGATGGCATAAACTCCTGTCCCGTATTTCGCATGATCAAGAATCCGAAAACAACAATGACAGTCGGAATGGACAAGAACAACAATTTATTTTCCAAGGCCCATGTCAAAATTCGACTGTAGTATTGTCTGAAGAAATAGAAAACGCCTAACAAAATACCACAAATCAATCCGACAAAAATGAGGTTGATACCGATACTACGATCAAAGCCCAAAGGCCTCCAATAGGTGGCCAACAAGAAAACAATGGTGGCAATGCATATTCCCACATTGAGCATTCCAGCTTGTTTGTCATCAATAACCGCTTTCAATTTGAGGATTCCAGCAGCTCCAAAGGCAATCAAGGCCAAACCTAACCAATATCCAAATGCAATTGCAGTCAATCCCAAAACAATTAAAACACCATTCCAAATGAATCTAAAGACTTGGCTTGAACCTTTCTTTCTAAAAATAATGGCTGCAAAAGGTGGAATCAAAAACAAGGCAACAATAATGGATGCCGTTAAGGCCATGGTTTTGGTAAAGGCCAATGGACGGAAAAGTTTTCCTTCTGCGCCCACCATGGTAAACACAGGAATAAAACTGATGATGGTCGTTAACACTGCGGTTAAAATAGCCCCTGAAACCTCAGAAGTAGCATTGTAAACAACTTCATTTATGGAAAGGTTTTCATTGTCCTCATCCATGTGTCGGATAATATTTTCGGAGAGTATTACCCCGACATCGACCATGGTTCCAATGGCAATGGCGATTCCCGAAAGTGCTACAATATTGGCATCCACTCCAAATAGTTTCATCGCAATGAATACCATCAAAACAGCTATAGGCAACAGTCCAGAAATTAAAACTGAGGCCCTCAAATTGAATACCATCACTACGATGACCAAAATAGTAATGAGAATTTCGAGGGTCAAAGCTTCGTTGAGCGTGCCAAGGGTTTCTTGGATGAGTTCCGTTCTATCGTAAAAAGGAACAATAGTAAGTTGTGAAGTGGTGCCATCTTTAAAAACTTTGGATGGAAGCCCAGCACTCAATTCATTGATTTTTTCCTTTACATTATTTATGACCTCCAATGGATTGGCACCGTATCGAGCGACAACCACACCCCCAGCGACTTCAGCACCTTCCTTGTCTAAAATTCCGCGACGCACGGCTGGACCCAAAGAAACACGGGCCACATCCTGCACTCTAATCGAGGTGTAATCCGTTGCGGTAACGACCGCATTTTTAATGTCATCCAAAGATTTGATGTACCCAAGCCCACGCACCAAATACTCGGCTTTATTAATTTCCAAGGTTTGTGCACCAATATCCCGATTGCTCTGCTTCACGGCCTTTACAACTTGGTCTAACCCAATATTGTACTGCTTCATCAGTTCAGGGTCTACATCAACCTGATATTCCTGAACAAAACCGCCAATGGAAGCCACCTCGGAAACACCTGATGCCGAAGAAAGTGCGTATTTTACATAGTAATCCTGTACACTACGCAATTCTTGCAAATCCCAACCACCCGTTACATTGCCATCTTTATCTCGACCTTCCAAGGTGTACCAAAAAATCTGACCCAAAGCGGTAGCATCAGGCCCCAAGGCAGGGTTTACACCATCAGGCAATAAGTTGTTGGGAAGGGAATTGAGCTTTTCCAAAATTCGGCTGCGGCTCCAGTAAAATTCCACATCTTCCTCAAAAATGATGTAGATGCTGGAAAACCCGAACATTGATGAACTTCGAATGGTTTTTACCCCTGGAATGCCCAATAAGGAGGTGGTCAAGGGGTAGGTAATCTGATCTTCGATATCCTGCGGCGAACGTCCAGGCCACTTTGTGAAAACAATCTGTTGGTTCTCCCCAATATCGGGAATGGCATCTACAGCAACCGGGTTACTTGGCAATATACCACCAGTATCCCAGTTAAAAGGAGTGCTTATGATTCCCCAGGCCATAAAAACCAAGAGCATCAGTACAGCAACTAATTTATTTTCTATTAAAAATTTAATGCTTTTGTTCAGCATAAAGGTTTGATTTAAACATTAGATTGACATTAAAAACACGCGTAAACGCATTTGCCCAACCAGTTTGGTCGGGTACATTCAATCCATTTAAATCAAATAAGGAAAGTCTGGTCAAGAACCTGCACATCCCGTATCAATGGTGGAGGGTTGTACTCATTGAAAGTGCTTGGTTCCTCAGCATCAAAATCGAAAAGTTGAAAATAGGTTTGGACAAAGCTTACCAAGAAGACTTGTTGGTCCAAATCAAACTTTTCAAAGGAAATTTTAAGGTCGTCCTGACCTTGAACTGTGAATGATTCATCATCACAACAAGATTTTTCCATCTCCATATCCATTTTCATTCCGCAATCATCGGCATGAGAGAATAGGGAAATATCCATTACACGACCCATGCAAATATGCTTGTCCACCGTCCACGAAACCGTAGAGGCCAAGACCAAAAGGGCCATTAAAGAGGATAGTATTTGATGAAAAATTTGTTTCATTCGACTACAAAACTACAAAATATTAACATTTATTGTTTTGCTTAACAGAACTTTATCTGTTTTTGGCCTGTAAGCTTTCTTTTTGTTTGTCGTACAAATCCTCTATTCAATACATTTGCAAAAAAATATCTCATGCTAAAATCATTGGAACCCAAAGTGCTCGAAATCGTAAAGGACGGAACCAAAACCGTGGATACCCGTTTAGGCGAAATCTGCGAACTTTTGCGCATCAATGTAAATCATTACGATTGGGTTGGGTTTTATTTCAAAAATGGGGATAAAGAGGAGTTAAAGCTTGGACCCTACGCAGGTGCTCCCACCGACCACACCATTATCCCTTTTGGAAAAGGTATTTGTGGACAGGTAGCCGTAAGCAACCAGAACTTTGTGGTACCCGATGTGGCTGCCCAAGACAATTATATCGCCTGCAGCATTACCGTAAAAGCGGAGATTGTTGTCCCCTTATTTGTGAATGGTGAAAATGCGGGTCAAATTGATATTGATTCCAACACTCCAGACCCATTTACGGCCGAAGATGAGCGCTTTTTGGAATTCATCAATGCCGAGGTGGCCAAAATTCTGTAAAACTTAACGAATTTTGTTGATAAACCGTTCTGCTTTTTAGATTCAAAAAAAGTACTTTTGTGCGCTTAATAAATTGATTCTAAGACAGAGAAGATGACTGCTAAAAAAGCCTCCGCCGCATTAATTTCCGTATTTCATAAAGATGGTCTGGAACCCATCGTAAAAAAATTGGACGAACTTGGAGTAACGCTGTATTCCACAGGGGGAACCGAAAAATTTATCCGTGATTTGGGTATCGATGTGGTACCTGTTGAGGATGTGACCAGCTACCCATCCATTTTGGGCGGTCGCGTGAAGACTTTGCACCCCAAAGTTTTTGGAGGTATTTTGAACAGACAGGACAATGAAAGTGATGTGGCCCAAATGGCAGAATTTGAAATTCCACAGTTGGACATTGTGATCGTAGATTTGTATCCTTTTGAAAAAACCGTTGCCAGTGGTGCATCGGAACAAGACATTATCGAGAAAATCGACATTGGTGGTATTTCCTTGATCAGGGCTGCTGCCAAAAACTTCAAGGATGTACTATGTGTTTCATCTATGGAGGATTACGGAGACTTTTTGAACGTGATCACTGAAGGAAATGGCACAACTTCTTTAGAAGACCGCAAGCGTTTTGCTACTAAAGCGTTCAATGTTTCTTCTCATTATGATTCAGCCATCTTCAATTACTTCAACCAAGAAAAAGAAGAAACTGTACTAAAAATCAGTGAGACCAAAGGTCAGGTATTGCGTTACGGTGAAAACCCGCACCAAAAAGGATACTTCTTTGGCGATTTTGAGGCGATGTTCTCAAAACTTCATGGTAAAGAACTATCCTACAATAACCTTTTGGATGTGGATGCTGCCGTAAACTTGATGGGGGAATTCAAAAATGACGACCCAACCTTTGCTATCCTAAAACATAACAACGCTTGTGGATTGGCTACGCGCAGCACGATCAAGCAAGCATATGTGGATGCTTTGGCAGGTGACCCTGTTTCTGCTTTTGGCGGTATTTTGATTTCCAATGTAGAAATCGACAAACCAACTGCCGAAGAAATCCATGACTTGTTCTGCGAAGTAGTGATTGCCCCTAGCTATTCCGATGAGGCATTGGAAATTTTGAAAGGCAAGAAAAATAGAATCATTTTGATTCAAAACGAGATTGAATTGCCAGAAACTTTGGTAAGAACTTGTTTGAACGGCGTTTTGGTCCAGGACAAAGATTCCAAAACCGATTCCAAAGAAGATTTGACTCCAGTAACAGAAAAACAAGCTACTCCAGAAGAAATTGAAGATTTAATTTTCGCTTCCAAATTGTGCAAACACACCAAAAGCAACACCATTGTTTTGGCAAAAAACAAGCAATTGTGTGCTAGTGGAACAGGACAAACCTCACGTGTTGATGCTTTGAACCAAGCCATTCACAAAGCACAATCTTTCAATTTTGATTTGGACGGTGCCGTTATGGCCAGTGATGCGTTCTTCCCATTCCCTGATTGTGTGGAGATTGCGGACAAGGCAGGCATCAAAAGTGTTATCCAACCTGGAGGGTCGATCAAAGACCAATTGAGCATCGATTATTGCAATGAAAATGGAATGGCAATGGTGATGACAGGCACTCGACATTTTAAACATTAATTTTAGTACTTTAGCCGATAAATTTTACCGTTAATCCGAAATAGACGCTTTTTTTATGGGATTTTTTGATTTCATGACCGAGGAAATAGCCATTGACCTTGGTACTGCAAATACCCTGATCATCCACTTGGACAAAGTGGTTGTTGACAGTCCTTCCATTGTGGCAAGGGACCGTGTTTCAGGAAAAATTATCGCGGTGGGCCGCGAAGCCAATATGATGCAGGGGAAAACCCATGAAAACATCAAAACCATTAGACCATTGAAAGATGGGGTAATTGCCGACTTTGATGCCTCGGAAAAGATGATCAACATGTTCATCAAAAATATTCCTGCATTAAAGAAAAAGTGGTTCCCACCTGCACTTCGAATGGTAATTTGTATTCCCTCTGGGATTACAGAAGTGGAAATGCGTGCGGTTCGCGAGTCAGCGGAACGTGTTAACGGTAAAGAGGTATACTTGATTCATGAACCCATGGCGGCTGCCATCGGTATTGGTCTTGATATTATGCAGCCCAAAGGAAATATGATCGTGGACATCGGTGGGGGTACCACCGAAATTGCCGTGATCGCTTTAGGTGGAATTGTTTGTGATAAATCGGTTAAAATTGCAGGTGACGTTTTTACCAACGATATTATTTATTATATGCGAACCCAGCATAACTTGTACGTAGGTGAAACTACTGCAGAAGCCATTAAGATTGAAATTGGTTCGGCAACCGAGGATTTAAAATCCCCACCAGACGATAAATCTATCCAAGGACGTGATTTGTTGACAGGAAAACCAAAACAGGTTCAGGTTTCTTACCGAGAAATTGCCAAAGCATTGGACAAAAGTATTTTGAGGGTCGAAGATGCCGTAATGGAAACCCTTTCGCAAACGCCACCAGAATTGGCTGCTGATATTTACAACACTGGTATTTACTTGGCTGGAGGTGGTTCCATGCTTAGAGGTTTGGACCGCAGACTTTCACAAAAAACCGATTTGCCCGTTTACATTGCTGAGGATCCATTGAGAGCGGTTGTTCGCGGAACAGGTATTGCCCTAAAAAATTTAGAGCGCTATAAAAGTATTTTAATAAAATAGGCCTGTAATTTAAGCAGTTCTATTACCTTGAAGGTGTTCAAACTTTCTTAACGATACGATTGCATGCAACGCATCATCAACTTTATCTTACGGTACAGAAATGCTTTCCTTTATGGGTTTTTGGCACTTATTTCGTTGGTGATGACCGTTCGGTCGCATTCCTATCATCAATCCCGATTTTTTAATTCGTCCCGTTGGCTGGCAGGTAATGTGTACGGTACTGGCGCAGATATATCTTCCTACTTCGGTTTACGGGAGGAAAATAGAAGATTAGTAGAGGAGAATGAAGAATTGCGAAGACTGCTTTTCAATTCGTCGGATGATAGCATTCAACCTTTGGACTCTACCTTGGCGGTCTATCAAGTTTTGAGTGCCCATCTCATTAAAAACAGCTATGCTTCCCCTCGAAATTATCTCACCATCAACAAAGGAAAAAATGATGGGGTAAAACAAGATATGGGGGTTATCACAACCAAAGGTATTTTGGGTATTGTGGAAAATGTTTCCAATAATTTTGCAACGGTTCAAAGCATATTGAACACCAAATCCAACATCAACGCTAAAATTAAGGGCACCAATTATTTTGGTTCCTTTATTTGGGATGCAAAAGATTATACAACAGCACAATTAATCGATATACCGAGATTGGTGCCCGTTGTGGTTGGTGACACCATAGTTACAGGGGGAATGTCCAGTATTTTTCCTGAAAATATTCCTGTTGGGGTCATTAAAAAATATGATTTGAATGCTTCTCAAAGTTTTTACAATATCGAAGTAGAACTTTTTAACGATATGGCAAACATCAAAAATGTCTACCTCATAGAGAACAAGGACAAACCCGAAATTCAGGCTTTAGAATCGAGCACCCTAAATGAATAGCACTGTTTTTATAAACATATTAAGGTTTGTTTTGTTGGCCCTGACGCAGGTCTTGGTGTTCAACAACCTCAATTTCATGGGGTTCATCAACCCGATGGTCTATGTCATTTTCTTTTACTGGTATCCCATAAAAGGTAACAGGGCACTTTTTATGTTCACTGCTTTTTTATTGGGCTTGTTCATCGATATTTATTCAGATACTTTGGCTTTGAATGCCTTGGCATCGGTTACAGTAGCTTATGCCCGACCCGCATTGATGCGGTTGTGTTTTGGAATCAACTATGAATTCCAGAATTTCAATTTTAGGCATACAACAACGGTACAACGCATCACGTTTTTGGCTTTTATTGTACTGTTGCACCACATGATATTCTTTTTCTTTGAAATTTTAAGTTTGTCCCACTTCCTTTTAATTTTGAAAAAAGTTTTTGCCACAGGAATCGTAACTTTAATACTTTGTGTATTATTCAGTTCACTTTTTAGTCCAAAAAGCGAATAAAAACGTAGTTTTTATCGTTGGATATATTATAAGTCTAGATTTCAATTAAATAATGAAAAAATTATTGCTGTCATCGGTGGTTGTACTCATAGGATTTACCTTTATAGGTAGACTCTCCTATTTGCAATTATTCCGATTTTCCGCAGATCAGATATTGGACGACCCTGCCATTAAAAAGGTGTACGACTATCCCGAGCGTGGCTACATTTATGATCGAGATGGCCAACTTTTGGTAGGGAATCAAGCTGCTTATGATGTGATGGTGATTCCTAGAGAGGTAAAACCATTGGACACCTTGGAATTTTGCCAGCTTTTGGGAATAGACAAAAAGACCTTTGATATTAAAATGGAAAAGGCCAGAACCTACTCCCCCCGTCTTCCCTCTGTTTTGGTACCTCAACTTTCCAAAGAAGATTATGCCACCCTTCAGGAAAAAATGCGCCATTTTGCAGGCTTTTATATCCAGAAGAGGTCGTTAAGATATTACAACACCCACAGTGCCGCCAATGTTTTGGGATACATTAGTGAGGTAAACGAATGGGACTTGCAAAACAACCCCTACTATGTTGCCGGTGAATTGAAAGGACGCACAGGAATTGAAAAACAATATGAAGATTTACTCCGAGGAAGAAAAGGGGTAAAGCACATTCAAAAAGACCGATTCAATAGGGATATTGGACCCTATAAAAACGGAAAACTGGATACACTTCCGCAGCAGGGCAACGAAATCCATATTACTTTGGACAAAGAGCTTCAAGAATATGGCGAAAAGTTAATGCACGGAAAACGAGGCGGTATAGTTGCCATTGAACCGAAATCGGGTGAAATATTGGCGATGATTTCTGGACCTACCTACGACCCTGCTCTTTTGGTTGGAAGGGAACGTTCCAAAAACTACAGCAAATTACATTACGATACCATTTCCAAACCCACTTGGGACCGCTCCATTTTGGCACAACCTTCCCCTGGTTCCCCATTTAAAACGTTGAACGCTCTGGTTGGTCTGCAGGAAGGTGTAATTGATGAAAACACACAATTTAGATGCTACCACGGTTTTTATGTTGGAAATACTTTGAGGGGTTGTCACTGTGGCGGTGGAGTTCGTGATTTGAATTCAGGGATTTACCAATCGTGCAATGCCTATTTCGCAGGGGTCTTCAGAAAGATTTTCAGCAAATATGAAACCACCGATGAAGGTATGTCGGTATGGGAAAAGCACATCAAAAGTTTTGGATTGGGCAACTATTTGGGCTCGGACATTCCAACAGGTGCACCAGGAAGGATTCCCGATGTTGAATATTACGATAAATGGTATGGAAATGGAAGATGGGCTTCCTCAACCATTATTTCCAATTCAATTGGACAGGGTGAGATTGCCGCAACGCCACTTCAGTTGGCCAATATGACAGCTGCGATTGCCAACCGAGGTTATTTTTATACCCCTCATATTATTAAAAGTGTCGGTGACAATGGGGCTATTGATCCAAGTTATACCGAACCAAGATACACAACAATCGACCGCAAACATTTTGATCCCGTAATCGAAGGAATGGCGAATGTTTACGAATATGGAACGGCTCGTTGGGTAAAAATCCCAGGGGTAAATATTGCCGGCAAAACGGGAACCGTAGAAAATTATATCCGAGTGGATGGGGAACGCATGCAATTGACCGACCACTCTGTTTTTGTGGCCTTCGCTCCTATCGAGAATCCACAAATTGCCCTGGCAGTTTATATTGAAAACGGTTATTTTGGTTCACGGTATGCTGGACATATTGCATCATTACTTATTGAAAAATACATCAAAGGGGAAATTACCCGCACCGACTTGGAAAAACGCATGTTGGAAAAAACTTTGGAACACGAATATGCCAAACCTTACAGTGGCGAACCTTTCAAAATAAACGAGCGTGAGTGGTAAGGGCCCTTTTGGTAGATTGGATTGGATTACGGTTATACTTTACGCCCTTTTGGTTTTTATCGGGTGGCTAAATATTTATTCCACTTCGGTGGGCGATACGGACACCTCCATTTTCGATTTCTCAACCTTATATGGCAAACAGCTCTTTTTTATTGGGCTGGCTTTTGCAGGAATCATCTTCGTTCTCTTTGTGGAATCCAATTTCTTTGAACGCTTTTCCTCGATTTTTTATGTCGTGTCGATAGTTTTGCTCCTTGGACTTTTTGTTTTCGGAAAAACCATTGCAGGCGCAACTTCATGGTACGATCTTGGATTTTTTAATCTTCAACCTTCGGAATTGGCCAAGGTGACCACATCATTGGCATTGGCAAAATTCTTAAGTGATATTCAGACGGATATTAGAACGAGAAAGCACCAGATGTATGCCTTGATCATTATTTTGTTGCCTGCAATTTTGATTCTTCCACAGCCCGACCCTGGAAGTTCATTGATTTATTTTTCCTTGTTTTTTGTCCTCTTTCGTGAGGGATTTCCTTTATATTATCTGGGCATTCTCATTTTTGCGGTGGTGTTGTTTGCCACCACTTTAATGTTCGGTACGGTTTGGGTAGCCATAGGATTGATCATTATCACTTTGCTCATCTACACCTTTAAGAAAGCATCGGTTAAAATTCCCATTTTGCCCGTAATTGGAGCTGTGGTAGTTGCCATACTATTTTCCCTTTCGGTAAATTTTGTTTTTGAAAAGGTTTTTGAACAACGACACAGAGATCGTTTTGCTTTGTGGTTGAGTTTGGAAAAAGATGAAGATAAATTGGACGAAATCCGAAAAACCATTGGCTACAACACCTACCAATCTGAAAAGGCCATTGAATCGGGAGGATTTTCTGGAAAAGGATTCATGGAAGGAACTCGAACCAAAGGAGATTTTGTGCCTGAACAGCATACAGATTATATCTTTAGTTCCGTGGGTGAGGAATGGGGCTTTTTAGGGTCAGCAGCGGTTATTTTATTGTTCTCCTTTTTCTTTCTCCGATTGATCTACATTGCGGAGCGACAAAAAAGTGATTTCAGTCGAATGTACGGTTATGGAGTTATTTCCATTCTCGTGTTCCACTATTTCATCAACATTGGAATGGTAATTGGACTTTTACCCACCATTGGGGTGCCACTTCCATTTTTTAGCTATGGAGGATCTGGACTTATTTTCTTTACAATGTTGCTTTTCGTTTTCCTAAAGTTGGATTCGAACCGTTTAAAGGACGGTATCTAAAGCTTGAACCCAGAAATATCCGCTTTGGATTCGACCTCATCTTGCCATGCTTTGGGTTGCTTCTGAAAGAAGTCAATTCCTGTTTTTGCTTCCAATTCATCAATGGAAACCACAAATTGGGATAAGGACTTTTCACTATCCTTAGCTGGAATCAAAAATGCAATAACTTCCATTCTATCTCCCTTGTCCTTCAAAACAATTTTATAAAAGGCATCCGGCACATCCACATCCTCATCACCAATTTCTTTTAACCCATCTTCAAGAACTCCTCCGGTAATCACGATCAAATCGCCATATTGCTTGCACCAATACCGAACCTGTTGCTCCAATCGATTCCAAATACCGGCATTAAAATCTTTATCCTGCGGACTAATGTTGCTTGTATAAAAAGTCTCATTAAAGGCAAACTCAGAAAAGCGCCTATCCCCTGCGGGAACCAAATGACCCCTGTCGTAACCTGAACCTCTATAATTCCTCCAATCCGCCGATTTTGATGTCACTTTAGGGTCTTCGATAAAATAAGGACGCTTTCTATCATCGGAGGTCAAATGGTCCTTTTTAAGTTGATAGGCAACCCATTCCGCTTGTTCATAAGTTTCACTGTACGAAAGGGTAAAATATTCATGATTGACCACCTCACCATTTGTAGAACTTGGCAAATAATCGAAATCCCCTAGATCCACTTCAACAGTATCTGGATTACTGTAGGTGGCTGGAGTATAGAAATTCTCAAAAAGCCAAAACCCGACAATACATATAAACATGAGCAGTGCGTAAAGGGTTTTGTTTTTCATCTTATTAAAGTGATTTGAATTTGTGGTTCAATTTTGCAAATAAATACCTCCTAAAAAAATAAAACTCCCTTGGATTATATGTTTATCTTGAGACAATAGAACTTAAGTCAATTTTTAATGATCATAAAACCTGTACTTCCCTTAAAATATGTATTCAAAGAAATCAGTGTTTCTTTATTGGTGGTATTATCAATAGTACTTATCACGGATATCCCTGTCATCTTTTTTTCACGCCATTACACTGAAATTCCCGTAACCATTCCAACCACACTAGGAATCGCCATTTCAATTTTGGTTTCCTTTAAAGTGAACCAATCCTACGACCGTTGGTGGGAAGCCCGCAAAATATGGGGTGCCATTGTAAACGATTCCCGTACGTTGGTTTTACAGTTAAAGATGTACACCGAATCGGACAACCCCATGATCAAAACCATGGCCTATCGGCAAATTGCATGGTGCTATGCGTTGGGACAATCTTTGAGAGGTCAAAATCCCTATGAAAATATAGATGGTTTGATTTCTGATTCGGAACTGGAGCAATTACAATCGCAAAAAAATGTTCCTTTGGGCATATTGGATTTTCAGGCCGATTCTATAAAAACTCTTTTTGATGAAGGTAAGCTGGACAATTTTTCTAGGTTACAGTTTGAAGAGACATTGGAGCGATTAACTGCCTCCATGGGAATGTGCGAGCGTATCAAAAACACCGTTTTCCCAACCACCTACCGAAAAGGGTTGCATTTGGCCATCTATCTATTTGTAATTTTTTTATCACTCACCGAACCCTTAAATATGAACATCATCATAGAGGTTATTGTACTATTGATTTTATCCATGGTGTTTCTTTTTCTGGAAAAGGCGGCATTTAGATTACAAGACCCTTTTGAAAACCTTCCAACCGATACGCCAGTTACCTCCATTGCAAGAACCATTGATATCAACATTAGACAACTGTTGGGAGAAACCAAACTTCCCAAACCTATTGAACCAGTTGACTTTTACATAATGTAATAAAGTGACAGTATAAAAAAAGCCGACTCTTTGAGTCGGCTTTTCTTTTGAAATTATCTTGATTAGCCTTTAACGCTTACCAATTTTCTTTCTTGATTTTTAATATTGTTTAAGTGAAGGTCTTTAAGCACATTCACGGCCTCTTCCACATAAATATCGCGAGCAAGGTCTTTGTGCCATCTATCTCTACGTTCTCTTAAAACTGAATCTTGGGTAAACAATTCGGTTTCATATTTCAACGAACCAAATGATAGTTTAGAATCGTAATCCCTTAAACTTTTGAACTTCTCGGAACGCTTTTTGGCTTCTTCCTGTTTGCCCACATAGCTATCGTAGTTCAAAGAGATCACATTATCGTCTTGCTGCTCTTTCAACCACTTGGCACTTTCCTCAATCAATTCAATTTGAGGATTGTTCTCCAAACGTTTTTTGCTATTGCTCACTGCAGTTTCAAAATCGATGTATCCATCCCAAACTTTGTAATCTGCAGGAGTTATTTTATCCCATCCCAATGGGTTTTGCTGATCGCGCTCACCCAAATCGATATAGCTATAACGGTCTGGAACCACGATATCACTCTTCACACCTTCCAATTGGGTAGAACCACCATTGATTCGATAAAATTTCTGGGTTGTCAACTTGATTGCTCCCAAATCTCCATGCTCATTACCACGAACGATGTTGTCCAATGGAATCACATTTTGAACGGTTCCCTTACCAAAAGTTTGTTTGCTACCGATAATAACTGCTCTTTTATAATCTTGCATCGCAGCTGCCAAAATCTCAGATGCTGATGCAGAAAGCTCATTCACTAAAATTACCAACGGACCATCCCATTGAATACGCTCGTCTTTATCTTCATGAACTTCTTTACGTTGTCCAGAAGAACGCACTTGAACAATTGGACCATCCTTAATGAACAATCCGGCCATTTCAACTACTGTTTTTAAAGAACCACCGCCATTATCTCTTAAATCCAAGATAAGACCTTCGGCACCTGCTTCTTTTAAACGATCAATTTCTTTGGCCACATCAGTAGCAGCGTTTCTTTCGGTATAATCGTCAAAATCGATATAGAATTTTGGAAGATTGATCAACCCAAATTTTTCCTCCCCAGCATCAATGGTCGCTGATTTGGCATAGGATTCTTCCAACTCTACCACATCCCTTGTAATGGAAATGGTTTCAATGGTACCATCCACTTTTCTAACGGTAAGGTCTACAATAGATCCTTTAGGGCCTTTGATCAATTTTATGGCATCATCAAGTCGCATTCCAACGATGTCAATTGGTTCTTCCCCTTCTTGACCTACTTTTAGGATCTCATCACCAACTTCTAAGGTTTGATCCCTCCAAACAGGACCACCTGAAATAATCTCTACGATTTTAGCACCTTCTGGCTTTTTCTGAAGTCGGGCACCGATTCCTTCAAACTTACCTGACATACCGATATCGAATTTCTCCTTTTCTTCTGGAGCGAAATAAAAGGTATGTGGGTCAAACTCTTCCACAATGGTGTTCAAATACTGAACAAACCAATCCTTACGTTCCAAATCTCCAATAAAATCGAAGAATTCGTCCAAATTGGTTCTTGTATTTTCCCTAGCCTCTTCTTCTGTCAAGGCTTTGTCGATAGAGGTTGGGATTTCATTGAATTCTGGAATTGCAACATCTGCCGAAGCTTGATCATCAGCACCAGTTGTTGAAATGCCATCTCTCCATTTGTTTTCAATCTTGGTTTGAAAACCCGCCAAAGTATTGTACTTCAACTGCTTTCTCCAACGCTCTTTCAATTCTTTTTTGCTGGTTGCAAATTCTTGCTCTGCGTAATCGATATCGATGTTTTCATCAAGCGTATAATCGAAAGGTTCGGCCAATACCTCTTTATAGATTTCCTTGGCCTCATCCATACGAACCATCAAACGATCATAAACCACGTTGAAAAATGTGATGTCCGTATTTCGAATTTCATCATCCAACATGAATCGATATTTTTCAAAATCCTTTAGATCGCTTTCAAGAAAGTAACGCTTGGTAGGATCAATAACATCAATGAAATCATCAAAGACGTTTGAGCTGAATGAATCATCCAAATCTTTTGGCTCATAATGACCTCTTTCCAAAACATAGGTGATCAAATCGAGCAGGAGTTTATCCTTGTCATCGTTCTCAAAAGACTTATTGGTAAAACTGCACGAGGCGACCGCTACAAGGACACCCAAAAGTGCTAAAACAAAGTTCTTTTTCATAATCTGATTTTTCTGGAGCGAAATAATCTGACCTCATACCGTCAAATCTACATAACGTCTTCCATCTTTTTAATTGTATGAATCTCTAAGATACAGAAAAAACCGTGCCAGTCCAGAGGGCACAATGTTATTTTTTGTTAAACGCCAAGAGTCTCATCCTCATGAAAAACGTATTTTTATGCCGTAAATTATCCTGAATGGACAAACCGCTTATTCTAGTTACCAACGATGACGGCATTACTGCCCCTGGATTACGGGCCCTGATCCGTACCCTAAAAGAGATTGGCGAGGTGGTTGTTGTGGCACCCGATAGCCCGCAAAGCGGCATGGGACATGCGATTACCGTGGATAGCACCCTATTTTCCAAAAAGGTTGTGGTGGACCACAAAGAAGGAGCACCCGAAGAATATAGTTGCAGTGGCACTCCTGCGGATTGTGTGAAATTGGCGCTACGTGAAATTTTGGACCGAACCCCTGACATTTGCATCAGCGGTATCAATCACGGGTCAAATTCATCCATAAATGTGATTTATTCGGGTACCATGAGTGCTGCCATTGAGGCAGGAATCGAGGGAATTCCCGCTATCGGTTTTTCATTATGTGATTATTCTTGGAACGCGAATTTTGAACCAAGCTTAAAATCGGTAAAGAAAATTGTTGTTGAAGCGTTGACAAATGGAATTCCTAAAGGAACCGTCCTCAATGTGAATATTCCAAAATCCGAAGAAGCACCTAAAGGGATAAAAATTTGCAGACAGGCCCGTGGAAACTGGAAAGAAGAGTTCGACAAACGTACAAGTCCATCGGGGAAAGATTATTATTGGCTAACGGGTAAATTTGAATTGTTGGACAAAGGGGAAGATACCGACGAATGGGCATTGTCACAAGGATACATTTCGGTGGTGCCCACCCAATTTGATCTAACGGCCCACCATGCCATACCACAAATAAACAACTGGAACTTGAATGAATAGCAAAAAAGAATTGATCATCGGTTTTATTGTAGGAATCATTGCCAACACTTTTGGAACACTCCTTTATATCATCCTTTTTTCGGATTTGGGGATTGTCGATACCTTCAATGCAGCCGTACAACAAGGACATATTGGAAGCATATTGGCATTGGGAGCCATTTTGAACCTCATCGCATTTTTTGGTTTCCTTCGCCTAAAAAGAGATCAACGGGCAAAAGGGGTCATGCTCGCTACTTTGGTAACAGCCTTAGTAATTTTATTATATAAAGTTTTATTCTGATTCCCTTTTTGAAGTTGAATTTGAGCTTAATCTTTGACTTGAACTTGAACTTGTTTTTTCCATGAAATATTACATCATTGCTGGCGAAGCTTCTGGAGACCTGCATGGGTCCAACCTCATCAAGGCGCTCAAAAAAGAGGATGCCCAAGCCGAAATTCGGTGTTGGGGCGGCGATTTAATGGAGCAAGCTGGCGGTGTATTGGCCAAGCATTACAAGGACATGGCCTTTATGGGATTTCTGGAAGTGATCAAAAACATTCCCGCCATTTTCAAGAACATTTCCTTTTGCAAAGAAGATATTCAAAAGTTCAATCCCGATGTGGTAATCTTTATTGATTTTTCTGGGTTCAACCTACGTATTGCAAAGTGGGCAAAGGAAAATGGACTCAAAACCAACTATTACATCTCCCCTCAAATTTGGGCCTCTCGTGAGGGTCGAATCAAAAAGATAAAAAGGGATATCGACAATATGTACGTAATCCTTCCCTTTGAAAAGGATTTTTATGAGAAAAAACACGGTTACCCTGTTCAATTTGTGGGGCATCCTTTGATTGATGCGATAGAAAACACGCCGGTTCAGGATAATGAAACCTTTAGAAGGGAAAACGAACTAGATCCTGAAAAACCCATCATAGCCCTGCTCCCTGGAAGTAGAAAACAGGAAGTTCAAAAAATGTTGGAGATCATGCTTTCGGTAAAAAAGGATTTTCCCGAGTATCAATTTGTGATTGCCGGTGCCCCTAGTCTATCAGATGAGTTTTACACACCCTTTTTAAAAGGAGATAAAGTGGAGTACGTTTCCAATAAAACCTACACGCTTTTAAAGCACTCCCACGCTGCTTTGGTAACCAGTGGAACGGCTACATTGGAAACCGCCCTTTTTGGCATCCCTCAAGTGGTGTGCTATAAAGGCAATTGGATTTCGTATCAAATCGCAAAGCGAATTATCACTTTGAATTATATCTCTCTCGTGAATTTAATCATGGACAGGGAAGTTGTTAAAGAATTGATTCAAAATGAATTAACAACCAAAAACCTTAAATCCGAACTCACGAAAATTGTTGCTGGCGCTGAACGGGAACGCATGCTTTCGGACTATAAATTGCTTAAAGAAAAATTGGGCGGAAATGGTGCCAGTCAAATGGCGGCCCAATTAATTGTAGAAAATGTGTAGTTTTAGCTTCCAAGAAAGTAAATCTATTCTTGGATGTTACGAAAAACCATAATCTTACTGTTGTTTTTGGCCATTACCGCCTGCGGGCCCGGCAAAAAACGACGCACCTACAGCAAGACCCGGACCGTTACGGTTGAGGGGTCGACCGAAGACACTTCCCCCGAAATTAAATCCGAAGAGGAGGGGCGTACCAACGAAAAGGCCGAGGCCATTATTTCTACTGCACTGTCGTATTCAGGCACCCGTTATAAATACGGGGGCACAACCAATAAAGGAATGGACTGTTCTGGATTGGTCTATGTTTCCTTAAAGGAAAACGACATTATGTTTCCGAGAACTTCCTATCAAATGGCAACCGAAGGCCAGAACATCAAGGTAAAAGAAGTGCAAAAAGGAGACCTCCTCTACTTTCAAACCTCAAAAAGTGGAAAACGCATCAACCATGTGGGACTCGTGGTGGATGTAGATGGAGACGACATCAAATTTATTCACGCCACAACCTCAAGGGGCGTTTTAGTATCATCGTTGCGGGAGGGATATTGGAACAGTGCCTTTGTAAAAGCGATGCGTATCCTTTAGGGTGCAGCAACTCAATTTTGTGTCCATTAAGCTTACCCTATGGCTTATGTTGGGCATTGTTATCGGATTTTATGTTGAGATAGCTCCGCTGCCACCTCTTGTATGCATGATTGTTTTACTTCCCATTTTATATGGAGTGGGCAAAAAACAACCCAGAGAGGGATTTCCCATTTTTGAAATCTCAACAGCTCTTCTTGTGACTTGTTTGGGTATTTTATCGGTGGGATTGGCCACCTACAAAACCTACCCAAAATTTGATATTGAAGAGAAGCATACTTGGAAATTGAAGGTTCGGGAAGTTTTAAAACCCAATGATTTTTCCCAACGCTATTTTGTTGATGTTTTGGCTGTTGATAATGAAAAGGCCTCTGGACAAGTATTGTTGAGTCTAGACAAGGATTCTATTTTAATTGCCTTTAGGGTGGATGCTGAGCTTTTTGTGATTGGTAAAGTTGAAACCATTCAACCTCCTTTGAATCCGCATCAATTTGATTATAAATCTTATCTCCAAAAACAGGGTGTAGATCATCAAATTAGGTCAGATAATCAGGCAGTTCTTCCCATTGAAAATGCATCCAAAACTTTGGTGGGTCTTGCCTCTAATTTTCGGGAGCATATTATTTCCAAACTAAAAACATATGATTTTGGAACGGAAGAACTCGGGGTTATTGAAGCCCTCCTACTTGGAAAACGGGATGATATTTCGGAAAGCACCTATAACAATTACATCAATGCGGGAGCTGTTCATATTTTGGCCGTTTCAGGATTGCATGTTGGGATTTTACTCCTGATTCTTCAGTTTATTTGCTCCCCGTTGGAACGATTGCCTAAAGGCAAAACCCTAAAATTGATACTGGTGGTCTCCTTACTCTGGAGCTATGCCTTTATCGCTGGTTTGTCGCCATCCATTGTTAGAGCCGTGACCATGTTCAGTTTTTTGGCCTATGCCATGCACTTGAACCGACCCACCAACTCTTTTAACATCATCGCGCTTTCCATGTTGTTTATTTTGTTGGTAAAGCCTTTGTTTTTATTTCAAGTTGGATTTCAAATGAGTTATGCCGCGGTAATTGCCATTGTTTGGATCTATCCTAAACTCCAACGGTTTTGGTTCCCAGAAAACCTTTTAGTTCGGAAAGTTTGGCAATTGCTCTCAGTGAGTGTTTCAGCCCAATTGGGTGTGTTGCCCATCAGTCTGTTCTACTTTCATCAGTTTCCTGCTCTGTTTTTTATCTCCAATTTATTGGTAATTCCTTTTTTGGGGTTGATTTTAGGACTGGGTATTTTGGTAATTGTATTGGCATTGTTCGACTTTCTTCCCTCCTTTTTAGTGACGTTTTTTGATGGGATTATTCATTTAATGAATTCAGTGATTGGTTGGATTGCCAGGCAAGAGGGCTTTCTCATAAAGAACATTCCGTTTGATTCCGTTCAATTGTTACTGGGTTACTTCATTGTATTTGCTTTGGTTATTTTTCTTTCCAAAGTCTCAAAAAGAAAACTGCTGGTTTTGTTTGGGGGTCTAGTGGTATTTCAAAGTTGTCTGATTTGGTCCACCTACCAAACCAATAATACTGAAACGCTTATTTTGACACATAGATCTAGAAATACGGTGTTACTCCATCAAACTGGATCTGAAATGTTTGTTTATGCGAACGACTCATCAAATTTGGGTAGTATAGTCAATGATTTTTCAGTTGCGGAACGAATTCAAAACATAACAATCAAACCTGTACAGAACAGTTACCAATTTGGGGCAAAAAAACTGTATGTGATGGACAGTCTAGGTCTGTTTCCTTTGGAAAAAGAATACGATTACCTCTTGCTTACCCAATCCCCAAAAGTGAATTTGGAACGTCTTTTGGATTCCATTCAACCCAAAATAGTATTGGCCGATGGGAGTAATTATCCAAGCTACGTGAAACGTTGGAAACGAACTTGTTCAGAAAAAGAAATCCCTTTCCACCACACGGGCGAAAAGGGATATTATGTTTTTGATAATGGGAATGATTAATGCACCTTGCCCATCAATTTTTTGATTAGTGGGGAGGCTAAAATTACCAGCACCCCAGCCCCAAGAGCATATTTTGCAATCAACATAAAACCGTCGGTGTACACTTCAAGCGTTTCAAAACCGCTAACATCGTTACTGGTACTTTCGATGGCCAATTGTTTTCCGATAAATCCAACTACCTGAAATGCAAATGCAGATGAAAGGAACCAAACCCCCATCATAAAGGCTACAATGCGCTTTGGGGATAGATCTGTGATTTTTGACAATCCAACTGGAGACATGAACAGCTCTCCCACTGAAAGCAAGAAATACATCAACAATAAATAAGTAAATGGAACAAAACCATTTTCATTGGCACTAGCACCACTAATGGCCAAGGCATAAAAACTGATTCCAGCGAACAACAATCCCATTCCAAATTTGTAGGGTGTTCTAGGATTCAAATTCTTTTTGGACAACCATTGCCACATCAATGAAATTGGAATGGCCAAAATAATTATCCACATGGAGTTTAGCGAGTTGGTCTGGGAAGCAGACATGATGCCCTCCAAATCTACATTTCGGGCGGCAAATAGCGTAATCACACTCCCTGAAAGCTCATGGAATCCCCAGAAAATGGTCATGAAGAATGTGATCAATACCGCAACAAACAATTTCTTGCGCTCTTCCAACGTAGCTTTAAACATGATGTATCCCAAATACACTAAAATGGAAATTCCAATCAGTTTAAAAATGACATTCACAATATTTTGGTCCTCGAAGAAACTACCTTCTCCTCCCAAAGCTTTATAAGAAGACAAAAGCAAAGCAATCACAGGAACGGACACAAAAGCCAAAATCGGAACCAAAGTACCTTGTTTGATGCCAGCTACTTTTTTGTCGATATTTCCATTTTCCGGTGGCAATCCCTTGTCACCGAAAACACCTTTTTTAATACCACTGTAAAAAACAATAAGTCCCGTTAACATTCCAATTCCTGCCAAACCAAAACCGTAGTGCCAGCCATATTTAGCAGCCAAGAAACCACATAATAATGGGGCTACCCAGCCACCGATATTAATACCCATGTAGAAAATGGTAAATCCAGAATCTTTTCTTGGGTCTCCTTCTTCATATAGTGATCCTACGAAAGTAGAAATGTTGGGCTTAAAAAACCCGTTACCTGCGATGATCAATGAAAGTGCCAAGAAAAATGCCACATTGTTCTCGATGGCTAGCACAAAATGACCGATCGCCATTAAAATACCTCCCAAGAAAATGGAGTTTCGCATTCCTAAAATACTATCCGAAATACGACCTCCAATTACGGTAGATGCATATACCAAAGATCCGTACGAAGAATAAACCGCAGCGGTCGCGTAGTCTCGCTCCATTAAGGCTTCAAAAATAACATCCACCATGTAAAGCGTAAGCAAGGCACGCATTCCATAAAAACTGAAACGCTCCCATAACTCCGCAAAAAAGAGATAGAACAACCCCTGAGGATGTCCGAACAATTGTTTTTCGCTAACTGGTTTAACTTCTGACATATCTTTTGTGGTATTGGTTTATAGGTTTTCTTTAATAAAGTTGGTCATCTTGGTGTACAAATGCAATCTTGTGTTCCCACCTGAAATTCCATGGTTTTTATCGGGATAAATGGCCCAATCGAATTGCTTATTGGCCTGAACCAAAGCCTCGATCATTCGCATGCTGTTTTGTACGTGAACATTATCATCTCCAGAACCGTGCACCAACAAATACTTTCCTTTCAACAACTCAGGGTAATTGAACGGGGAATTATCATCGTAACCTGATGGATTTTCCTGTGGGGTCTGCATGTATCTTTCTGTATAAACCGTATCGTAAAAACGCCATGACGTCACAGGGGCAACTGCAATGGCCATTTCAAAAACATCATTTCCTTTTAAAATACAGTTGGTCGACATAAATCCGCCATAACTCCATCCCCAAATTCCAGTTCTATCCTCATCAATATAAGGAAGTTCACTCAATTTTTTGGCTGCAGCGATTTGATCTTCCACTTCATATTTCCCTAATTCCTTTTGGGTAATTTTTTTGAAATCGCGACCTTTTAATCCCGTTCCACGCCCATCCACACAAGCCACAATATACCCTTGACTGGCCAACATCTGATGCCAGTAATCGTTGGTACCCATCCAGCGGTTGGCCACTTGTTGCGAACCTGGGCCACTGTATTGGAACATGAACAATGGATATTTTTTATTGGGGTCGAAATCGGCTGGCTTGATCATGTACATGTTCAAATCGTAGCCATTAATGTTGATGGTTGAAAACTCTTTAGGCGTGATTTCGTAACCTTCCAATTTGTTTTCCAATACTGAATTATCTTTAATGGACTTTACCAATTTCCCATCGGATGCAGTATGTAGGGTAAACTCATAAGGTGTTTCTGAACTGGAAAAGGTATTGATGAAATAGGTAAAATCGGTACTGAACGAAGCAGAATTGGTTCCCTCTTTTGTAGTTAGTCTTTTCTTTTTCTTTCCCTTGGTTGAAATACTGTACACATCTCGGTTGATGGAACCATTTTCAACTGACTGGTAAAAAATTCGGTCATTTTTTTTATCGTAACCGTAATAGCTGGTCACTTCCCAAGAACCATTGGTAATCTGATTTTTCAGTTTACCGTCCTTGCCATATAAATAAAGGTGGTTATAGCCGTTAGCTTCGCTGGTCCATATAAAACTATCATCCGCTAAAAATGTCAAGTCATCATCCACATCCACATAAGCAGCATCCGTTTCTTCCAATAATAAGGAAGTGGAATTATCCTTGGCACTTACGGCAATCAATTTCAAATCGTCTTGATGACGGTTCAAAGTCTGCACACTCAAATCATTCGGGTTGTTCATCCATTTGATCCTTGGAATGTAATAAGGGCTTCCCAGATCAACATTGGAAACAGCACCAGAAGCTACATCCAACATGTGTAAAGTGACCAAAGAGTTTTTTTCTCCTGCTTTGGGGTATTTAAACTCATGTTGAAAAGGATATAGATTTGTACCATAAACATCCATGGAAAAATGTGGCACGTCCGTTTCATCAAAACGTAAAAATGCAATTTTGGTTCCATCGCTGTTCCATTCGAAAGCACGAACAAATCCGAATTCCTCTTCGTACACCCAATCGGTAACACCATTTATAATGGTGCCCTTGCTCCCATCCGTAGTCAATTGCTTTGTTGTTTTTGAGGAAAGATCAAACAAAAACATATTATTATCTTTCACATAGGCCAACTTGGAACCATCCGGGGAAAGGGTCGGCTCTTGAATTTTTTCTTCGGAGATTTTGATCAAATCCTTTGTGGCAATATCGTACACGTAATAAATGCCCAATCTTGATCTACGGAAAATAGGCTCCACCTCAGTTGCCAACAATACTTTGGACTCATCATCACTGAAAGAATAGGAAGAAAAATAAGGTACTGTATTGGATGAAGCTACAATGGTTTCCACCTTTTGTAGCGTTTTGTAATCGTATTTATCCAAACTACTGGAATGGGAGGAACGGTCGAAATTCAAAATGGTATATTGGGTACCGTTGTTCATGGATCTTAGCACATCCATATATTCTGTTTGGAACTCGCCTCCCCAAATCTCTTCAAGGGTTATTTCTTTCTTTTGGGCTGTAGAAAAAGTCAAAAACCCTAGTAAACAAACGCTTAGAAAAAGCTGTTTTCTCATGTAGTAAAAATTGGAATTAAAACTTCCAAGTTTACTGATTTTTATCCGAAAAATAAATTTTCGTTGTAGTCTTAACAACTAGAATCAAGTCAAAAAAGGCTTTCTCCCTATCCAATTCAATATCACCTTTAGCAAAAATTCCAATATCCGTATATTTGAATCCATTTAATCCAACACTATGAATTTACCTGTTGAAGGATTTTCCAAACTCTCCAAAACCGATAAAATAAATTGGATTGCGCACAATTGCACGGATAATCCGGAAAACACCATTAAACTTTTGGAACGCTATTGGAATACCGATGCGGAGGTGCAAAAACTGCACGATGAGTTTATTGAAAATACCTTGTCCAATTATTATTTGCCCTTTGCGATTGCCCCCAATTTTTTGATTGACGGGGAACTTTTTGCCATCCCCATGGCAATAGAGGAAAGTTCGGTGGTGGCCGCCGCCAGCAAGTCGGCCAAATTTTGGTTGGAAAAAGGAGGATTCAAAACAGAGATTCTAGGCACTGAAAAAGTTGGACAGGTACACTTTATATATAAAGGTAATATTGAAAAACTTAAAAGTTTCTTTGATATCTTAAAACCCGAATTGTTGAGCAGCGTTTCATCCATCACTAAAAACATGGAGAAACGTGGCGGAGGCATCAACAATATCGAACTACGCGATTTTAGCGACAAAATTGACGGCTACTATCAATTGCACTGTACTTTTGAGACCTTGGATGCGATGGGCGCCAATTTCATCAATTCTTGTTTGGAACAATTTGCAGCTACTTTAAAAGAGCAGGCTACTTTATTTGATGCCTTTTCTGATGAAGAAAAAAATATAGAGGTGGTAATGAGCATCCTTTCAAACTATGTTCCCAATTGTTTGGTAAAGGCAGAAGTAAGTTGTCCAATCGCCGAGCTAGGTAATTCGGAAATGTCGGCAGAAGAATTTGCCAATAAGTTTGTGCAGGCCGTGAATATTGCCAACGTAGAGCCTTTCCGTGCCGTAACCCACAACAAAGGCATTATGAACGGAATTGATGCCGTTGTACTTGCCACAGGAAACGATTTTAGGGCTGTTGAAGCTGGAGTTCATGCGTATGCCGCAAAAGAAGGGCAGTATACCAGCCTTACCCATGCGAGCATTGAGAACGGAATTTTTAAATTTTGGATAGAGGTTCCTTTGGCGTTGGGCACTGTGGGCGGATTGACCACCTTACACCCGATGGTAAAATTGGGATTGGAAATATTGCAACACCCATCGGCCCAACAATTAATGAAAATTGTTGCCGTAGCTGGATTGGCCCAAAATTTTGCTGCCGTTCGTAGTTTGGTGACAACCGGTATTCAAAAAGGACACATGAAAATGCACTTGTTGAACATGCTCAACCAAATGGGAGCTACCGAGGATGAAAAAAAGCAATTGGTGGAACATTTTAAACATAATGTGGTAACCAATGCTTCTGTTCAGGAAGCTTTAAACAAATTACAATCACAATAATGCAAAAGGAGTTTTACAGCAACGGAAAGCTATTACTATCTGGTGAATATGCCATTCTGGATGGCGCCTTGGGATTTGCCATTCCCACCAGTTATGGGCAATCCCTGCATGTAACTCCAACCAACACGGGATTTTTGGAGTGGACCAGTTTCGATGAAGAAAAGAAACAGTGGTTTTCGGCCAGTTTCAATTTGGATAATTTTGAAATAAAATCCACCACAGATCAAAGTATTGCCCAATCCTTGATTACCATTTTATTGGAAGCCAATGCCCAAAATCCCTTTTTATTGACCGAAAGTAGAGGCTTTAAAGTGGAAACCCATTTAGACTTTCCCCGTTCTTGGGGTCTGGGCACATCTTCCACTTTAATCAACAATTTAGCGCAATGGGCTCGCGTAGATGCTTATGAATTACTTTGGAATGCTTTTGGAGGAAGCGGCTACGATATTGCTTGTGCCCAGCACAATATACCAATTACGTATCAATTAAAAAATGGGAGAGCCAAAGTTGAAGAAATCCAATTCAACCCCATATTCAAAGATTCCTTGTTTTTTGTGCACTTGAATCAAAAGCAGAGCAGTAAAGAGGCTATTGAGGCGTATCACAACCTTTCCATTGACAAAGAAAAATTGATCAAGGACATTTCCGCCATTACCCAAAAAATGATTTTGGCCGATACATTGGCCGGTTTTGAGCGATTGATGGAAGAGCATGAAGCTTTGCTTTCAGAAATTCTTCAAATAGCTCCAATTAAACAACGTCTGTTCCCCGATTATTTTGGAGCTGTTAAAAGCCTAGGTGCCTGGGGTGGCGATTTTGTTTTGGCCACAGGGGATTTTAAGTCATTGGACTATTTTAAAGATAAGGGATATCATACTGCAATCCCTTATGCAAAAATGGAGCTGTAAAGCCCTATTTATTTCTTTCCATTCCAAATTGTACGCTATCCATAAACTCAAAAGGGGCATCCGTCAATTGACCAATTGGTAAACGATTCGTTTTTTGCACTTTGATTCCAGAAATCAAAAAAGATCGCTATGTCAATTTGGAATCACTTACCCATGTTTACAAAAAACAAAGGGCAAACCATTGCCAAAAACCTGCTCTTTATATTCTTATTTTTATTTACCTATTCTTTAGGAGTTCTTCTGTTCAGTTGGCTAAATTCTGATGGACCCATTAATTATGTGTTGGTCTTTTCACATTTGATTTTATTGCTTCTATACGGGGCCTTTATATTCATTTTGATTCGATTTCCAAAAATCTTGGATGGTTCTGATTTTAACCTAAAGGCACATCACGAAAAGCAGAACAAATATGAAAAAACGGGCTTATCAGAAACCTTTTCCCTAGAGCTTAAGGATAAATTGGAAGATTTAATGGATGCCAACAAACTCTATCTCAACCATGATGTTCGCTTAGATCATATTGCGGATTTGTTGGATATATCCAGACACCATGCCTCTCAGGTCATCAATGAGAATTTTGGATTAAGTTTCTATGATTTCATTAATTCCTATCGAATCAACGATGCAAAGACCAAGCTTACCAATGGCTTTGAAAACTCATCCGAATCTATCTCTGACATTGCCTATCAATGTGGTTTTAATAACCGGGTCTCTTTTTATAAGGCCTTTAAAAAAGTGACAGGGACCACCCCAACTGCTTTTATGGTCAAAGCGGCATAATCCGCCACTATTCTGTAAATGTTAACCTTTATCGGCTGCACTGTAAAGGTTCTTAAGCCCTTACAGCTTCCGTTTAATCTTTCCCTTTTTTTGCTGAGCAACCAACAAGGTGGGGGCCCAAAATCTTATTTCTTCCCGTTTATTTAGTTTTCATTGTTACGGAAGATTGATTATTTGAATTAGCCTACAAAGTCAAGATTTTTCCACCCGCCTTGAACGGTTGCATAAACTAACTCTTAATTAATTTTTATGAAAGCGAAAAATTATTGGCTGTCGCTATTGCTATTTGTCTGTGTATTCACGGCGGCATTGGCGCAAGAAAAAAATGTAACCGGTACCGTTACCGATCAAGATGGTTTGCCATTGCCAGGTGTATCCATTCTTGTTGTCGGCACCAACAACGGAACCCAGTCCGATTTTGATGGAAACTATAGTATTATGGCCAGTACTGGACAGGTACTCCGGTTTAGCTACATCGGACAGAAAACGGTTGAGAGAACCATTGGGACTGCAACTGTTATTCATGTGAGCCTCGAACAGGACACTCAAGCGCTTGAAGAGGTGGTCGTAACTGCATTGGGTATCGCACGTGATAAGAAATCCCTTGGTTACGCAACCCAATCTGTTCAAGGGGATGAAGTTAGTACGGTAAAGGCACCAAACTTTGTCAACTCTTTATCAGGTAAGGTTGCTGGTATTGACATTAAAAGCAGTGGAACTTTGGGTGGATCATCAAATGTTATTATTAGAGGGTATTCTTCTATCAATAACAGTAACCAAGCTCTTTTCGTAGTGGATGGTGTACCAATTAGTAATATTAATAACAACGGTGGCAATCAACAAACAGGACGCGGAGGATATGACTACGGTAATGCTGCAGCAGATATCAATCCTGAAGACATTGAGTCGATAAACGTACTAAAGGGTGGTGCAGCTACTGCGCTTTATGGTTATCGAGCATCAAATGGTGTTATTGTAATCACAACAAAAAAAGGAAAAAGAAATCGCGGTATTGGAGTAACCATCAATTCCTCAACCATGTTCAATAAATACAACCCCGACACCTTTGCTAAGTATCAAAATGAATATGGAGCTGGATATATAGATGCTGCACACCCAGGTGGTTTTTATTTTGAAGACCAAAACAATGATGGGATAGATGAAGCTTATACCTTGGCAGATTGGGATGGGTCATTTGGAATTGTGCCCTTCAATTCTAATCTTTTGGTTCACCAATGGAATTCATTTTATCCTCAATTAAAAGATACATATGGAAAAGCAACTCCATGGGTAGCCGGCGAGAATGGACCGGAATCTGTTTTTGAAACAGGAGTTACATTGTTCAATAGTATTTCCCTTGACGGCGGAAGTGAAAAAGGTCAATTCAAAATAGGTTTTACCAAATTGGACCAAAAAGGAATCATGCCAAATAGTAAAATCAATAGAGATAATTTTGATTTTTATGCAAGCCACAACCTAACGGAAAAACTTACTGCATCAGCAAAAGTTACCTATATCAAAACCAAAGGTAAGGGACGTTATGGCACAGGATATGATTCACAAAACTTTATGCAAACATCAAGACAGTGGTGGCAGACCAATGTTGATGTGCAGGAACAAAAAAGAGCTTATTTCGATACTAGGGAAAATATTACTTGGAATACTTCCTATATTAATGATGATCTACATCCCATTTATCACGACAACGTGTATTGGATGCGATATGAAAACTATGAAACAGATTTAAGAAACAGAGTTTTCGGAAACACTTCTCTGAATTACCAGTTAACTGATTGGTTGGATGTTTTCGCAAGAGTTTCATTGGACACCTATTCAGGAAATCAAGAAGAACGTATCAACAACCATAGTACCTCCGTTTCGCAGTACAGCATTTACTATGAGAATTTTAATGAAATGAACTACGATGTTATGTTCAATTTCGACAAAGATTTAAGTGATAAGGTAAATTTCAGGGGTACCATCGGAACCAATATCATGCGCCAACGATATTCATCATTTTATGCAATTACAAATGGTGGAATCAATGTAGACAGACTATATGCCCTAAGTAATTCGGCAAATCCAATAAATGCCCCAACGCAGTATGAATATTTAATGGGAGTAGATGGATATTATGCAAATGCTTCATTGGGCTACGATGATTTAGTGTTTCTTGAAGGGTCATATAGATATGATATTTCCTCAACATTACCTAGTGATAATAATAGTTATGATTATTATGGAATTTCTGGGAGTTTTGTTTTTTCAGAGTTGATCGATTCAAACATTCTTCCTTATGGCAAAGTTAGATTGGGCTATGCTAAAACTGGTAATTCAGCTCGACCTTTGACCCTTTTTAATACCTATAATTTCAATTCCCCAGTTGGAGGACAACCATCAGCATCTGCTCCATCAACAAATAACAATGCAAACTTGTCCAACGAAAGTTCTGAGGAAAAAGAAATTGGATTGGAAATGTCCTTTATCAATAAACGATTTGGATTTGACCTTTCTTTATATGACAAAAGATCATTTGACCTTTTAAACAATATCGCGGTAACGCCCGCTATTGGCTATTCAGGCCAATGGATAAATACGGGTGAGATGGAAAACAAAGGGGTCGAAGTAGCTTTATGGGCAACCCCTTTAAAATCAAATGATTTTTCTTGGGATGTCAATATAAGCTGGGGGCAAAATAAAAATAAAGTTTTATCGCTACCACGAGGACTTCCTGCATTACAGTTAGCCAGTGTTCAGTCAGGACTTTCCATTAATGCTGTTGTCGGGGAACCATTTGGGACCTTATATGGCTCAGATTTTGTATACCTAAATGGGAAACGGGTAATTAATGAATCTGGAAATTATGAAGTCACAGAAAGTCAAAATGAAAACCTAGGTACTTTTCAACCTGAATGGAAAGGTGGTTTAAAAAACACTTTTAAATATAAAAGCCTTTCCCTTAGCTTCTTGATAGACATGCAAAAAGGTGGAAAAGTTTTTTCTCTTGACACTTGGTATGGAATGGCAACAGGACTATATCCCGAGACAGCAGGTCTTAACGAATTAGGAAATCCTAAAAGGACTCCCGTTACAGATGGCCCGGATAGTGGAGGAATTCTATTGGATGGCGTACAAGCAGATGGTACAACAAATACCATAAGAGCAAGGATGGATTATTATGCCAATACCTTGGGTTACGCAAGGGCTCCCCATGCACTACACGTGTATGATGCGAGTTATGTTAAATTAAGAGAGGTTGCATTATCATATTCGTTGCCATCAAAACTTTTATCCGAGAGTTTCTTTAAGGGAATTACACTTTCAGCTACTGGACGTAATCTCTGGATTATTCATAAAAACATGCCCTATAGTGACCCAGAAGCTGGTCTAAGTTCAGGTAACCTACAAGGATACCAGTCGGGAGCATACCCATCTACACAAGATTATGGGTTTAGTGTAAAACTAGAATTCTAAAAAAAATAAAATGAAAAAAGCAATATATATTATCGTTATAATCGGGATGGTATTTGGCTGTCAAGATTTTGAAGATTGGAATATAGACCAAAAGAATCCTAGCACCGTTAGCGGAAGTTTTCTACTAACAAGTGCTGAAAAAGATTTGTTTACCCGAATGACCAGTACTAGTGTAAATTATAACATCTTTAGATTATTTGCACAATATTGGAATGAAACTCAATATACAGACGAGGTCAACTATGACATAAGAGGAAGGGATATTGGAGGCAACTTTTTCCTTTATTTATATAGAGATATATTAAAGGATCTTAAGGAAGCTCAAAATATTATCAATGAGGACAGCACTTTAAGTCCAAGTATTCGAGGAACCCAATTTGCAGTATTAGAATTATTGCAGGTATATACATGGCATGTTTTAGTTGATACTTATGGGGACATTCCATATTCAGAAGCACTTCAAGGTTTGGACAATCTAACGCCCGTATATGATGACGATGCTGTAATTTATGATGATTTATTTGACAGGATTGAAGTTGCACTTGGATTATTGGAAGCAAGTTCAGAATCATTCGGGTCTGCAGATTTAATCTATAATGGTTCTACCGCACAATGGAGAAAATTTGGTAATTCATTAAAATTAAAAATGGCGGTACGGATATCTGATGTAAATGTCACCAAAGCACAGCTTCTTGCTACCGAAGCAGTAGACGATGGTGTATTTACCTCAAATGAGGACAATGCAGCATTTCCATTTGAAACTGCACCTCCAAATACCAACCCAGTGTGGACAAGTTTGGTTCAATCTGGAAGAAATGACTTTGTTTTGGCCAACACATTTGTAGACATTATATCGCCTTTAAATGATCCAAGAGCAAGTGTTTTTATGAGTGACAACATAGATCCATATACTGGTTCAACTTATGGTACTGGTGGTGCTTACATAGAATATACCCATATTGGTGATCTTTGGCATACCCCTGAATTTGAAGGAATTATATTAAGCTACGATGAAGTTGAATTTCTTTTGGCCGAGGCCATTGAAAGAGGCTTGATAGCAGGGGATGCTGCGACCCATTATTATAATGGAATTATGGCATCTATAATGTACTGGGGAGGTTCTCCAGAAGAGGCAGAAAATTATTCAGCACAAATAGCCATCTCTTATGATCCATTAAATTGGAAGAAATCCATTGGAGTCCAAAAATATATTGCCTTGTACGGAAGAGGTTTTGAAGCTTGGTCTTCATGGAGATTGTTGGATTATCCAGATACCTTTACTCGACCAGAAGTTTCTGGCGAAGCAGTTCCGAGAAGATACTTGTATGGCAATGATGATGGAGATGTTAACAGTGCGAACTATGAAGCTGCCAGTACAGCAATGGGAGGGGATTTAAAAAGTTCCCGTGTCTTCTGGGATAAGGTGGGTCAAGGAAACTAAATTGTAACCCTACTATTCCAATGATTTATTAAAAATCCAGAACAATTCAAAAGGTTCTGGATTTTTTTGTCTCCTAAATTTATCATTTTCAAATCAATAAAACATGAAAAAAATATTTGCATTCATCCTATTAACACACTGTTTATCTGCTATTTACGGTCAAAAAAATAATTCAAATTTAAGATCTGGCCAAATGTATAATTACCATCCAATTTTATCAAGTAACACGAATGCCTTCCAAACTCCAGATAAAAAAATTGATGGAACACGATTTGTTCTGAATGATTTTGCAAATAATGGAAAGGTCTTTGTAAGTGGTAAAGTATACATTACCAAAGGCTTAAATATCGACGCCTTTAATAATGATGTAGTTTTTAAACTTAATAATGACTCTATTCTGATATTGGAAAAATCAGTCATTGACTCCCTAAGCATTGGAGGTCATAAATTCAAAAAACAAATTGACAACAATTTACATGAGGTCTTATGGCAAAAAGGGAACGCAACATTGTTCAAGACCTTTTTCTGTCAAATTCAAAAAGGACACACCAATGTCATGAAGGGTACAACCGAAAATGATAAGTACAAACTATCGCACCACTATTATCTGAAGAAAGATGAAGCAATAGTTAAATCCTTTGATCTTGGCACAAAATCAATACTGAGTCTTTTTGGTGACAAACAAAAACAGGTAAAAAAATATATTAAGTATAACAATTTGAACATGAAAGATGAAAAAGATGTAATTAAAGTTATATCCTATTTTTTTTAGTTCAATACATCCATCAGGTTACAAATCATACGCTAATTAGTTCCAATTCCATAAACCCAAACCACCCATTCGTCAATTGGGAGCTATATCTATGGGAATTTGACTTTATGTTTGGTATTAACTCAAAAGCAAAAGATATGGCCCAAATCAAAAATACCTTTGCTCGTAATTGCCTTTTTGGTGTACTACTTGTTCAAGCACCTATTATATTGGCCCAAACAGATTCTTTAACAACTGCTCGACTGGATAATTTTATGCTCGAGAACTGTCAACGAACCTATTCCGAAATTACGGTTCCTGCGGTACAAAAGATTCTAAAGTACAAGGCTTATCATATAGAACTTCAGACCCATAATTTATATGGTAATAAAAGTGAGCGCACCAATGAGTTTATTGTAATCGACACTGATTCCTTGGTGACCACATTTGAAAGTATTAGAGAAACCACCCAATTACCAGAGCTTACCAGTTATATAAAGTTCGATTTCATTTTAAATGAACAATCGGCCCCAGAATTTGAGATACTTTTGGACCATATTTATCCACTCCCCGATTGGAAACCCAATAAAAGGGAGTTCTTTTATAAAAATGGGAAATGGTACTTTTTACGTGATGCCTATTTTAGAACCAAACAAGGCTTTGAAATAAGTTTGGATTCATCGGGAAGAATAACATGCATCTGCTACAAAATGAAATGGGATGAGCCTGAAAGCAAATAATAAAAAAGCCTCCTTAAAAGGAGGCTTTTTTTATACTATATAATTCAACTACTAATAAAAAGTAGCTCTGTTATCTTCTATTTCAGCTTTATCCCTTAGCGCATTGTATACCGCACCGTTTACGGTTGCAGCAGCACTGGTCTGTAAGCTTTGTGCATAAGTGCTATAGTTGTCCACTTCTGGAGCAGCAGTTTTATTGGTCACTTTTACCAAGAATACTCCTGTATTTCCTTTGATCAAACTTGAAGTCTGACCTTGCTCCAAAGCAAATGCTGTTCCAACCACCAATGGCTCCCTTCCAGATCCCGGAATGGTCGGGGATTTAATGGTCAATGCAGAAGCTGTACTCACGGTAACATTGTTATCCGAAGCGATGGCATCCAAAGCCTTACCTTGGTTTGCAGCAATAATTTGTGCCGCCTTACGCTCTTTTCTAATTTCCGGCAAGGCGATGAAAGAAGCATCCTCAGGAGACATTACCCCTTTTTGGTACTTCTTGGTCAACTGAACCACTGCATACCCATTGTTAACATTGAAACGCTGAATATCACCCACACTGGTTTCATCATTGAATACCCACTGTACAATACTGCGTTGTGCACCAAGTCCAGGAAGGTTTTCTTCCATTTCTTTGATTTTATTCACTGGACGTATGGTATAGTTGCTTTCTCTAGCGATATCGCCAAAATTCTCAGCTGCCGCATCGGTAGTTGCCATCTCAAATTTGGTCGCATCGGTAAATAGGGTATTGATCGTTTCTTCAGAAGGCTCGATGGCCCTGGCCAAAGTAGCTATTTGAAGGATATCCTGTTTGTCATCCACTTTTACAATGTGGTATCCAAACTGTGTTTCAACCAAACCGATGGTTCCAACTGGGTTTCCGAAACTAAAATCATTAAAGGCATCTGCCATAACACCCTCCTGGAAATATCCTAAATCTCCACCTCTAGGTGCAGAAGGTCCATCGGAGTTGTCTCTTGCCAAAGTGGTAAATTGAACATCCGCCTTTTTAGCCTCAGCCAACAATTCTTTAGCTTTAACTTCGGCTTCCTCTTTGGTACGGGTAACTGTTGGACTCACACGCTCGGCTCCTGCCCACCCAATAAGAATGTGGCTAGCCTTTACGGAACCATTGGCTTTTTTACCCATGATTTTGGAAACTTTATAAAAATCCCCATCCTTGTAAGGACCATAGATATCTCCAATTTCCAAAGTGAACAAAGTATCTGCAACAACAGAAGGAAGGTCCTTTTTGGCTTTGTATATGGTATCGTATTTAGTGTCTGAATTTCTGTCCAAGAAGGCAACCATATCGGTGGTGTTTTTAAATCCTTTGATGGTATCGTTGGCATCTTTAGCCTCCGAATACTCAACCACATCCTCCATAAGGGCAGTAATGGCTTCTTTTACAGCGTTCTCATCTTCAGCAGATGGTTTCTCTTCGAAGTACACAAAACGGATATCTCGAGCTTTACCTTGCTCGAACAATTTTTTATGCTCGTCGATATATGCTTGGATTTCACTCTTGGAAACTTCAATGGTACTATCTGGAATGGATGTGTAAGGAACACGCACGTACTCTATACCAACTTTGTCGTTGGCCAATTTGTAATCCAATTTACCTTCGGTCAAGGTAGCTCCTACCCCACCTCTGATCAAGTTGAAGTAAATGCTTTCTTTTGCAGCCTGTATGATGGCCTTTTCATCTTGCAACCAAGCATCGTATCGCAATGGATCATTGGCTTTCCAATCGGCAATGGCACTACGGAAAATTGTTTCGTTGAAAAATCCATTCTCGTCCAAGAAATCAGGTATTTGAGCATATCCCGAAGTTTTTACGAACTCAATGATCTGGTCACTTTCCACATCGATACCCAAATCTTCGAACTGTTGGTTCAAAAGGGTCTTACGGATTTCTTGATCATAGATCATGTTCACCAATTGGGTAGAAGTAACGGTAGGTCCATATCTTCTGGATGCCGTTTCAACTTCAGCTCTAAATTCGTCAATGGAAATATCTTCCCCATTTACCTCTGCAACCGAGGAGCCAACTTTTCCACCAGAAAAATTACTGCTGCTGAAAACTCCCGATATTACAAATGCGAACAACGCCAAACCAATAATAAGAATCAGAACAGTTGTTCGTTTTCTAATATTCTCTAATATTGCCATTTTACTGCTTGTTTTCTTTAATTTCAGTGGGCGAAAATACCACTTTCTTTTCAAATAGGAAAGCCAAAAAAGGGGTGGAAATTATTAATCTTCAGGATGAACCTGAACACTCACCAAATCTATTTTGGTATTGGACACTTCCAATATTTTAAAGGTAAAGCCCTCTATTTCGACCTCGGCGTCCTGTTCGGGAATCTCACCTGTAAAATTTACGATCAATCCACCCAGAGTTTCATACTCCTCACCTTCCGGAAGCTCCAATTTATAGTTCTCGTTGATGTAATCCACCTCCATTCGAGCGGAAAACTTATATTCATTTTCACTTACCTGCTCCTCATGAAGATCGGTTGAATCGTGTTCGTCCTCAATTTCACCAAAAAGCTCTTCAATAATATCCTCTACCGTTAATATCCCTGATGTTCCTCCATATTCATCCAAAACCACGGCCATACTTTTACGCTTTTTGATCAAAACGTTCAAAATATCCTGAATCAACATGGTCTCGGGAACAAACTCCACGGGCAACATTATACTTTTAATGGTCTTCGGCTTTTTAAACAGTTCGTAGGAATGCACATAGCCAATGATCTCGTCGATACTTTCTTTAAAGACCAATATTTTGGAATAGCCTGTTTCAGAAAACAACTTTACCAGATTTTTGGTGGTTTCGTTTATTTCCACAGCGGTAATTTCAGTTCGCGGCACCATTACCTCCCTAGCCTTCACGGTGGAAAATTGCAATGCATTTTGAAAAAGCTGGATTTCGGAATCCACTTCATCCTCTTCTTCCACGGTTTCCATTTGTTCTGTGATATAGTCCCCCAATTCCAACTTGGTAAACGACAGTTGCACCTCATCTCCTTGGGTCTTAAAAAATACGCGAAGCACAAAATCGGACACCTTGATCACAAACCAAGAAATTATGGAAAACAACACATAGAAAACATACGCCGGAACCGCAAAAACTTTGATCAGGGTATTGGCATAAATCTGAAAAAACACTTTGGGCAAAAATTCAGCCGTCAATAAAATCACTAAAGTGGAAATCACCGTTTGGGACAGTAAGCTGAAATCGGTAAGCAGGGTGGTCAAAAATTGGGATTCAGTAGGCAACATACCTTGAAACCAATTCATCAACACCTCTCCCATAAAAAGACCATAGACCACCAAGGCAATATTATTGCCAATGAGCATGGTCGCTATAAATTTGGAGGGCTTATCGGTAAGTAGGGTAAGTACCTTGGCCAGATAACCTTCTTGTTTTTTCTCTATTTCTAAATGAATCCTGTTTGCAGAGACAAAGGCTATCTCCATTCCCGAAAAGAATGCTGAAAACAGGAGAGATACAAGTATAATTATAATGGGACTATCCAATGCACTTATTGATTATCCTTTTGGCGCTGTTCAAAACGTTTTCGATACCTTCTTCTAAAAGCAAACATGGCAATCGACACCACTGCAAAGAAGATGAAAATGTATGTTTCCTTTGGGCTAACGCTCCAAAGCGTAGCCACTTTATAAATGGAAATGGCTGCAACGGCCAAGTATAGGTATTCGGTATATCGTAAAACTTTGATCATTGGTCTTCTTCTTTAATCGTCATTAAACCGTACGTCTTGTGGGCCTTAAAATAGCTAAAGTCCCTATTGAAGTCCATTCCCTCACCATCCATAACCGTTCCATCCTCGGGATTGGTGTATTTAAATGCTGCTTCGGTAAAAATCCAGTTGTTCTTTCTATCGACGAACAATTGGTCGGTCTCCAATTTTTTCCCGTCGTGGGTCTCGATCACGACATTACCTTGCAAATCTATTAAATTGGTTTGTGAATAAACAATGCCATAGTCTGCAACCACAACACTTTTTTGGTCTTTGTCGTCGTAAAAATCCACTCGTAGACCTTCGGGAAAGTTTTTAAACTTGAAGTATTGGTTATCGAAATCTTCGGACAAAGGACTGGTCAACACAGCTATGATTCTTGACTCTGCAGAGTCTTGGGCCGACATGGCTTCCTTGGTCTCGGTATAGGTCAAGGTAAAATTATGAGCAATGCCTTGAGGGAATACGGGTTTTACACGCTCTTCACCGACCCTTTCATAATCGTCACCACAGGACATAAAAAGGATTGCCACGGTAAAAACCGTGGCAAAACATTTAAAAATATTTTTTGAAGTCTGTTTCACACTACAAACTAGGCACCTTTACGCTACCACCTACCCAACAAGAGAAAGTGATGGATTGTCCAGCCTTACCTGAACTAAAGATCATTTCTTTGGATGGAGCTTTAGCGTCGTAACTAGCAGCAGTTTGGCTTGCAGTTCCGCTCAATGCAGGATCTACACGTCCAGCTTTTCTTGCCATTTCCGCAGCTTTCCAATAGATAGCTCTTTTTTCGAAAGGAGTACTACCACAATCGTTTGCACTTCCTGCATAAAGGTTAGCTATCAACAAATAGGCTCTTCCGTTTGCAGGATTGGCATCAATTGCCTTTAAAGCATAGTTTCTTGCTTGGGACTTACTGCTTCTCCTTACTCCGCTTGCAATTTTATAAAGGATGTTCGATTTTTTATAAGAATCCGTTTCCAATTCAACTGCTTTGTTATAATCAGCTATAGCCCCTTGCATATCGCCGTTCTTTTGTTTCAATGCACCTCCGTAAACATATGCATCAGCAGAAGGATCCAAAGCCAACTGGGCTTCGAACAATTTTTTGAACATTGGGTCGTCGGTACATTCTTTGGCGTACATTCTACCTACAGCACTCTTTACCCATTTTACATCTCCCTTTTTCTCTTCGAAATTTTTCTCGTATAAAGGAATCAAGTTGTCACAATCAGCCAAAGCACCCAATTTGGAATCAACACTAGAAGCAACTTTTCCAAATGATTCAGAGTTAACAGTTGCAGCTTTTAACTGCTGCTTTTCTTTAGAAGTTATTGTACCCAATGAATCTTTAGGAAGTAATTTTGTTACAACATCTGTCAACTTTTGGTTTTCCTCATCAAGTTTGCCTGTTACATTATCATAGGTATCGAACACATCTTGCAAATCCTTTTTACCTGCACCATGTAAATCCACCAAACTTGAGAAATAAAGGTAAAGTGCCTTAGGGTTGTCGAAATTAGCAGGGTCTTCTTTAAAACCTTTATCCAACATATTGTAGATTTCTTCATCAGAAGCCATTTTCTCATCATACATCAAAAGCGCTTTATCGATGGCAACATCAGCTTTTGAATAATTGGATGGAAAATATTTGATGCTGTTATCGTAAAGAGCAATCAAATCTTGGACGTAGCCATCTTTATCTGCTCCAGAAGAACTCTCAACTTTATGTTTTAGAATTCTTTCGCCATATGAAAAGTTCGCCTTGTTGATATCAGGACAACTTTCATAAACCATCTTCCAAGGCTCGTAGGCAGCATCGTAGTTTTTCACCTTTACGTGCTCGGCATAAATGGAAAGATTGGTCATGCACTCGGGGTTTTGTGCCTGGGCATTACTTAATCCCGTCAACATAAGGATCAATAACATTGTTAAGTAGTGTCTCTTTTTCATCTTCTTAATTTTAAAGCGGTTAAAGTACAAATTTTCATTAAAAAATCCTGAAAATGGATCAGTAATGGGTGGTTATTTATGAAATTATTAAAAATTTTTAGATCAATTAATTTTTGTTTTACGAAACCAACGGTCATTTAACGATAATCCAATATTCACTTTTAGATAGCTTTCCTCAATAAGGTTTGCATCTGTTGTTCCGCGTCTGCCCAATTCAAATCCAAGGTTAAGGTTTGAAAAGTTTCCGCTTAACGGTAGACCCAATCCAAAAGTTATGCCAAAGTTGTTTATTTCTTTATCGTTTACAACCATACCACTTTTATCGTATCGCAATCCCGCTCGGTAGGTAACCCTATTAAAGTAGCCAGTAAGCGACCTGTAGTCCGGAACCCAATATCCACCAAAGGCATAGGTATTGGCATCGTTATAGGTTAGATTGCTCAAGCCCAAAAACGTATTTTCAAAATTGCTCATTTTTTGAAAGCTGTACTCCGCACCCAAGAACCACTTTTTATCTTCCCCAAATCCCAAACCCAGTGTGGTTTCGGTCGGCACCTTAAGTTCGGTATGCTTCAAATTTTGACTGTCCAAATTAACCTCGATGGTCTCCACATCTTCCCCAGTGCTCAATGAGAACGATCCAATGGTCTGTGAATTCTCCGAAACCAAGTTCCCTTGGGTGTTTACCAATACGGAGGCATACAAAGTATACTTATCCTTAATTGTAGGGGTATAGTTTAGCGCATAATTAAAATCATAACCATTGACTCTTGACTCCCTGCGGTCATAGGTTCCAAATTGCACATCTTCCACACTTTGAATACGCTCATAATCGAGCGTTCCAAAATTGAAATTTACCGTAACTCCTAGACTTACATCCTTTATAGGTTCAAAACCCACGGATGCAAACAATTTGTTCAAACCTCCGCTACCTGTAAAAGCACTGGAAATTTCGGCATCCTGATTTGTGTTTGAGGTTGCTCTTAAACCATAACCAACAGATGAATAGGGCATGATCCCAAAACCTGCACCAACATTTTTTGCCAATGGGAAACCAATCGCCAAATAGTCCAAATTGGTCACAGAGGTATTTTGTTCCTCCGTCCAATTTTTCAATCGGTATTCCTTGTGCGAAATAGCAGCTGTATATGCAGTGGTTAGTAGCTTGGAATAGGCTGCAGGGTTGGTCAGGTTCACATGTATACTATCACCGTACATGCTCACTCCACCCATCATTTGGTTTTCTACCGTTCCGTTGTCCCTTGAATCACCAATACCAAAATAGGAATAGGGCGAAATGGTTCCGTTTTGCGCAAACAGACCATGGGCAGTCACGCAAATAAATGCGATCAAAAGTTTTTTAATCATTCAGTTTGTGTTGTATTCCAGTAGGCAATTAAGCCCCTCCAAGAGAAATTTGGAGTTCGCAAATATGGTGTTTTTTAGCCTTTTGGCAAAAAAATGGGAGTCTCCCCCTGTTAAAATAACTGTTAAATCTTGAAAGCGAGACACATATTGTTCAATAACACCGTCAACTTCCCTTGCCACACCGTTGATCACACCACTGTGCATACAACTGGCGGTGGAATTGCCGATAAAATCCAAAAAGTCGTCTGGTTTTAATTGTGGAAGCCCTGCAGTTTGGTTGTGCATGGCATTATAGCGCATCTGAACCCCCGGGGAAATGGCCCCGCCCACATACTCGCCAAAATTGTTCACCATATCGTAGGTAATGCAGGTGCCGGCATCGATGACCAAAGTGTTCCCTCTAGGATTTTGATAGAAAGCCGCCGTGGCCAAGGCCAACCGGTCCACACCCAAGGTCTCTGGGGTAGCATAGCTATTTTTAAACGGAACCTTAGAGGTATTGCTAAGCACATGCACCTTGCAAAACATGGCAACAATATCCCGTTCTTTTCGGTCCAAAGGCCCAACAGAGGAAATAATGGCCTTCCGAATTTTAGGGTAGAGTTCAAAAAGTTCCTTGATCTTGGAAAGAAAAACTCCTGACTCGGAACTTTGGTCAAAAATCATCCTTCTGTTCTCAAAAACAGCGTATTTGACCAATGTATTCCCTATGTCGATGACGAGATTCATATTGCAAAGATCGAGAATTGGAAAAAAATCGTCGCCTTTTTTCTAGATTTTGTTTGTATATCCTAATTTTGAAATTATATTTGCACCCGCTTTAGGCGATGGTACCTTAGCTCAGTTGGTAGAGCAACGGACTGAAAATCCGTGTGTCCCTGGTTCGATTCCTGGAGGTACCACAAAAGACCCCTGCAAACATTGGTTTTGCGGGGGTTTTTTAGTTAAAACCTTCACATATTACCCTAATTGCTTTGAAATATCGGCAAAATCAATACTAGGGACGCCTTTAAAACCATCTATCCATAATTTACAACTTAAGTTTCAAAACTAGAATACATCAATTTGCAATCTGCTGAACAATTGAACTTTGCATTGTTAACCATACTTTAAGGGCCAAAACACGCTTAGTTTGTTAAAAAGGATAAATCGATTTTTCCAAGATTATCAATTTGTAATTTTACACCATATATGATCATTGGGTTATGGTTTTAAATTGAAGAATATCGATAAAACATCGAAGAATATCGATAAAAAAAATATTATCCCTCAAAGGTCAAATTAACGGAGTTAATTTGTTTGTCCTGCCAAGGAACACTAAATAAAAAAGATGCTTCCCATTCGAAATAGTTATAGGCATATTTTATGGATATGGTTGATTATTTGCATTGGCTATTCCTGTAGTTCCAACCCAATTAAAGCAGATGATAAGGGCGTTAAGCTGTTGAAGACCTCCGATGGTTTTGGTCTATTTCGAAACGGAAAGAAATTCCACATCAAAGGAGCGGCAGGAAATACGCATTTAAAAGAATTGGCAAAGGCTGGGGCAAATACGTTACGCGTATACGATACATTAGGCTTAAAGCAGAAATTGGATTTAGCAGATAGTTTGGGCTTGACCATAGTTATCGATTTGCCCTTGACGATATCTGAAGGACAAATAAAAAAAAATACAGTAGATGCCGTTTTAAGTACCGTGGAAAATTATAAAAATCACCCAGCACTTTTGTATTGGGTTTTGGGAAACGAGGTATATTATCCAAAATTGAATCCAAAGAGTCTTGATGAGGAGTTCAATCAACTTGTGGAAAAAATACACCAAATAGACCCCTACCATCCTATAAGCACAACTGTAACGGGGGGAGCCGTTAAAAATATGCTTTTAATTAAAATGCGATGTCCTGGCATAGATTTTATATCCATCAATTCATTTGGCCATCTGAATCAAATCGATTTATATAAAAAGGGTTTATTTTTTGGACAAGTCCCGTATGTAATTTCCGAATGGGGTAATAATGGACCTTGGGAATCGAACTCGACCACTTGGGGCGCGCCATTGGAACAGACAAGTACCGAAAAGGCGGTTCAGATCAAACAGCGTTACCAAGATTATATTGCTACCCTGGATGATGGAAGATGCTTGGGCAGTTTAGCATTTTATTGGGGAACCAAACTTGAAACTACCGAAACATGGTTCAGTTTGTTCGATGAAAATGAAAATAAAACACAGGCAGTATTTGAACTGGAAAATGTTTGGTCCGATAGGGACCTGCATTTTAAAGGACCAGAAATTGATCATATGCTCATCAATGGGCAGAGAGCGTGGGGCAGTGTTATAAGCTTGCCAGGGCAACCTATGACCGTTCAGGTAATTTTAGGAGAAAATAATCAAAATGATAACTTTTTCTGGGAAGTAAAACCAGAGATCTGGTATGAAACATCAACAGAAAACGTTAAAGATCACACCAAAGAATTGATTGAGATTAAAGAACAAAACAATCTCCTGATAACTTTTAATGCGCCCGTTAAGGAAGGCCCATATAGATTATATTATACCATTGAAGGAGGGGAAGGCTATGTAGCCACTGCCAATGTTCCTTTTTATGTATTAGAAAAATAGGAATGAGCGTTAAAATGCCCTTAGCCCCAAAACGATCGGAACTCCTGATTCTACGAACTATGATATTCATAGGTCTTTTCAGTATATTCCAGTTCTTCTATTTTTTTTTCAGCCCAGAATATAGGGGGGCTCCATTTTTGTTTTGGCCCTTAAGTGTCATTATGCTCTATGACACCCTAAAGAACATGTATTTGTGGTACTATTACAGTAGCATGTCAATACCGAAAAAGCCGAATGGAAAATATCGGCCCACAGTCGATGTATTGACCACCTATTATCCGGGAGAACCCTATAACATGACCATTGGGACCTTGGAGGCCATTCAAAAAATTACATATCCGCACACCACTTATTTGTGCGACGAGGCCAATGATCCTTTCCTAAAAGAAAAATGTGAACAATTGGGCGTGGTGCACGTAACCCGTAACAATCGAATAAATGCCAAAGCAGGAAACATAAACAATGCCCTAAAAATCGCCACTGGGGAAATTGCCTTGGTATTGGACCCAGATCACGTTCCTAACCCCGATTTTCTGGATCGAGTGGTCCCCTATTTCGCAGATGAAAAGATTGGGTTTGTTCAAGTGGTGCAAGGCTATTACAACAAAGGAAAATCCCTTGTTGCACGAGGTGCTGCCGAGCAGACTTTTCATTTTTATGGCCCCATGATGATGACAATGAACTCCCATGGTACCGTGCAGGCCATCGGGGCCAATTGTACATTTAGAAGATCTGCACTGGATAGTATTGGAGGTCATGCCCCAGGACTTGCCGAAGACATGCACACATCGATGTTATTGCATGCCAAAGGATGGAAATCTGTTTATGTCCCATCGTTATTGGCCAAAGGAATGGCGCCATTAGATCTAACATCCTACTACAAACAACAATTAAAATGGTCAAGGGGTGTCTTTGAATTATTGTTTACGGTCTATCCCAAAATTTTTAAAGACCTGTCTACGCGACAAAAATTTCATTATGGATTGTTGCCCATGCATTATTTGATAGGTTTTATTTATCTGTTGAGCTTCGCGATTCCCATTGTTGCATTGTTTACCTCCAAAATGCCCTGGACAGGAAACTTTTTGAACTTTCTGATCATCAGCTTACCCATTTTAATGACTAGCTTTTGTATTCGTGTTTTTGTTCAAAAATGGGTCATGGAGAAGAACGAAAGAGGTTTCCATGTCATTGGGGGGCTGTTACAGATCATCACTTGGTGGGTGTTCATTCTGGGCGTTGTATACACCTTTGTACGAAAAAAGGTTCCATATTTACCCACACCCAAACAAGAGGAAGAAACCAACCTCTTGATCATAATCCCAAATCTTGTTGTGGCCCTTTTGTCAATAGCGGCCATTTGGTATGGCCTAAATACCAATATTACCCCTTTCAGTATTGCCATGATGGTCTTTGCGGCAATCAACACCCTGATTATGTTGTTCAGCCTTTATTTGGCGACTAGGGTAACCAACAAGAACCATATTTTAAGGAGTTCCTTGACCCGAAATGTTGTAGACTTCCTCGTAGCGTTCAAGCAAAAGGTCATTCTTATATCCGATTACATATTTCGTTTTACAAGAACCTTGGTTCTTCCCTTGGCCATTTTGGCTTTGACAGTTTCCAATTTGTCGATCGATAAGCTCAACAAAAATAAATGGGAAAACATCGAGGCTCCCATAATCGAAATCCAAGACCATCTGTACAAAGGAATCTTTTTGCCAACTGGAGAAAATGGCTTGTCAGATGTAAAAGCTGTGGACAGTATTGAAAAGAATTCGGACGTTAAGTTTGATATGGTATCCTATTATATGGCATGGGGAGATACACTGCAGCAAGGGATACCATCAATTGATGTGGAGTTTTTAAAGAAAAGAGGGGGCAGTATAATGATCACTTGGGAGCCATGGCTCAATGCCATGCCACAAATTGATTCCCTGTCAGCTACAACTGAAGAGAACACAGGCCTTGCTTTAATTGGAAACGGAAACTTTGACCCATATATCAAACAATTTGCAAAGCAAGTAAGAGCATTGGGCTTACCTGTTTTTTTACGCTTTGCGCATGAATTCGACAATCCTGGTTATCCATGGTTTAGTGATGACAAATTAGCCGATTTGGAATTTGTAAGGGCCTGGAGACGTGTGCACGATATTTTTGAGTCCTTGCATGTAGATAATGTAAAATGGGTATGGAATCCATGGAAGCCTGATGATTTGGAAACTTTTTATCCCGGAGACCCCTATGTCGATTATATGGGGGTAGACCTATTAAATTATGGCGCATTAAACACTAATGGCAACTGGCATAATTTTGAGGAGCTCTATTTGCCCTATCAATCGGTATTTAAAAAATTGGCCGATAAACCTGTACTGTTATCCGAATTTGGATCCTTGGACCTCGGTGGGAACCAAACCTTTTGGCTTAAAGAAGCCACTGAACAAATTGTGAGTCAATACAGGGAAATCAAAGGGATCGTTTTTTTCAATTCAAGGTTCGATAAAAACTTCCCCGATCATGTTCGTGGTTTTAACAGATCTTATCTGGATTGGAGCTTATCGGGAGAAGTATTGGCTGATCTTCCTGTTTTTTCCCAAGAAATGGCACAAACGGTTATGTCAACCGAAGCCCCAAGTTTAAAGAAGGACACAACATATCAAACCATCAATTTTCCATCAAATATTAGGGGGGCAATATATAGCAAAGGGGACAATTGGGTCTCCAACAACTACGTGGCCAACAAGAATGAACTTGAAAAAGATTTTAAAATGATGTTGGATGTTGGCATCAACACCATAGGTTATCGACATTCCGAAATGTATGATCATAATGTGATGAAGTATTCCAAAGAAATCGGAATCGACGTCCTTTTCTCCTTTTGGATACCATCGGATATCGATTTTGTAAATGATGGTACTCGATTGGAAGATCTGCGCAAGGAAATACTCGAGACTGTTACAAAATACAAGGACCAAGAAAATATTATTGGATGGAATTTTTCCAACGATGTTTGGCAAGCCCTGTCCGACCGATACCATCTCGATGCTTTAAAAATGCAGCGCCAGGCCTATCATAGTTGGTTGCGCGACCTTTTGGAAGATGTAAAAAATATAGACCCCGTTCGGCCCATAGCCAAGGACGTCGCCATATCCCAAGTTACATCGGTGCTCTTGGAAGACATGAAGGCGTATGGTTTTAAAATAGATGCCTATAAGGCGATAGTTGAAAATCCATTCTGGCTGAACGATTTTTCGACCTACATGGAACGTGAAAACATGCCATTTATAATGGGTGGAATCAGTGTGCAGGATTACAAGGAATTTAATTCCCAATGGTCGGAAAATGTACCCATACTACTTTCCAATTGGCAAAACCGTTGGGAAAGCCATGCAGTCTCTTTTGATGGACTATTGGATTTTAAAGGGAATAAGACCCCTGACTATTTCGCCATCAAAAAATTATGGACTCAAAATGGCATGGAGCCCCAATTGCCCGAAATACGGATTTTGAAACCTTCCGTAGTTTTAAAGGAGAACCATGAAGCAACCTACAACGCCATTTACTTAAAAAATAACACTTGGCAATATTTTGATGAACAGGAAGCGGAGCGGTTGCAATGGTTACTATGTAAAAAAGATGTAAATGGTAACGATTTGGCCATTAAGTTTATGGGGCAGGGCCCAAAATTGGAAGTGAAAATTCCTGAAGATTATAAAAGGTATACCATTGTATTGACCTATATAAAAGATGGCTGTTCTAAATCGTCCATCGAAAAATTGAACACACCATTGCATTAATTGTTGCTCAAAAAGAATAAACCCTCGCGTTCTATACAATTGCGGGTTTTTTGTTTTTTTGGTTTCTTATTATTCTTGATTAACATAACTCCAGTGCCATTTTTGCTATTAGAAGCAATTACTTATTGCCACTGTTGTGGTGTCGTTTTTTATTTGATTTTGACAAAATTTGTTTTACCATTATTATATTTTTCAAGTTTTCCAATTTTAGTCATATAGTAAACTGTCGTAGAGACGAACTTACCATTATCGTAGTTTAAGGCTTTCTTAATTTTAGATTGTTGACAATCTCCATTATCCTTAATTAATGAGTAAATTTTTGAAGCAAGTTCCAACCTTTTAAATGCTTGGTCGACCTCTGGTTTATAGAAGTGTAATTCTGTAAAAAAGTTTACCAAATCACTAATGTTTTTGACCTGTCCTATTATTCCAGTTACCGAAAAGTATTTCAGTCCCTTTTCAATTGCTGGAATGGTCTTAATTTCAAAGCTGTTATAGTTTTTATAACTATGGATAATTAATGGTTCTATTAACCCAAGACTTAGTTGAGCATTTAACAATAGTTCTTGAATATTATTTTCTTTGTCCGCCTGTTGTATTTTTTGAAGTAGTTCAAAGTAGGTGTCTGTTAAGTACTCCACCGTTAGTCCATTATGCACTTTACGATGTCGTTTAATAATTTCTGGCGTTGACGACAAAGAGTTCGGATTGTATTCTGTTCGCTCATTGTAAATTCGCAAAATCTCTTCATGGTTTCTGTCCTGCCTTGCTTTTTCAAGAGCCTTCTGACGTTCAAAAAAGAGATTTTTGTATTCTTCCATTTTTTACAATATAAACCACTACAGTTCGGTTCGACTTTTGTTGAGTGAAAATACGATGGGAAAATCAGAATCAATGAACATACACGTTGTTGTTCATCGTGCCTTTATGATTCCCAAAGATTAAATTCATTTACTATCCTCCATTCATCTCCTATTTTTTCCATTAATACTACTGCACCTGCTGCGCAAAGTCCGCCACATAAGTATTCATAATATAAACTGGCATAATTTCTTGAATAGTTTATTTTGGAAAATTGAATGGCAAATTTTGAATCGTACTTTTTACTCAGCCTTTTCCAACCGTTTTTCCTCCATTTACTTCCACGGTTTAAGTACGAATAATATTTTTCTGAGGGTATAATATTTAATTTGACGTTTGGGATGTTCAGTAAATCGACTTGAATTTTTGGATGGTTATTAAAGTTATAAAATAATCCTGCAAGAACTTTTTTAATATTGTTGTCATTCAGAAATCGTTGTTGTACTAGGCTATCTCTCACATACCAAGCTAAGGTCGTTTTGGGTATTTCTGAAATCGTTAAGTCTTGAATATCAATAAAATCCGGTTTGTATTTTGCTTTGTATTGTTCAACTACAATTAAACCGTTAACAGGCGGGTCGAACCAATTTTTCACTAATCCATTTAGAGTAATTGAATATATTTCATAAGTGTCCTTATTGGTCTGTGCGAACCCAAGGTTTATTACAAATATGAATAGAAGTAAAAAGATTTTTGGCATTATGTACAACCTGTTTATATAAATATAAAACACATCTACACCTCCAAAATAGGAAAAAATTGATGGGCGAAGTGATTTAGGATTTAAGCTCTAAAAGTTTTTCCACACTAATTTCGAGAGCTTTGGCAATTTTATGAAGTTGAAGAAGATTGGCTGCCCGCTCTCCACGCTCTATACGACCAATCATATTTCCATGAACCTTGGCTTCAAACACCAAATCGGCTTGGGTCATTCCTTTTTCTTTACGTAATCGACGTATCTGCTCGCCAAATTTCTTAAGGAATTGTTCTTCTTCTTTTGTCAAATCTTTCAGCATAGGAGCAAATTGCCCATTCCCTAAATCGAATAAAAACACCATTTGGTGTTATTTGTATTTTTTCGATTATCTTCAAACTTTAAAAATCCCAAAATCTAACAATCCAACCATCCATCATGCCTACACCTTCCATTTTATCCATTTTTTCCAACTATCTACAGCAAGACCCCAAAACATCCCTACAGATCTCCTTTGCCTCGCTTAACATCCTCAACTATAAAGGCAGGCAATACCTTAACCAAGTGCAAAAGCACAAGAGCCGCATCATCCTCCTTAAATTGCCACATAAACATCTGGCGGAGATAACGGTGCTGGACAATCCCGTTTTCAGTTTCTCCTTTCAGTTTTTAGTTCCAAACAATACCGAGTTCCATAGTGGCAAAATGCGCTCCCTGCCCCGACCCTTGAACAATGGCAGGTATTTTATGGACGAAGAAAAACTTGTGTTGACCTATACTATCGATGCCCCAGACCCCTTGCTTCGGGTGGAAGTGACCCATGTGTACACAGGAATCCTTGGCGTGGAACAGTTCCACACCCCTCTTTACCGCCATGATCCTTGAACATTGCCAAAACTCAATACAAACAGTAAGGTTTAGGCGCTTTGCTCGATCATAACAGCTTCCCTTTTGCTGTTTTTAAACTCGCTCGGGCTTATGCCGAACTTTTCCTTGAAGATTTTGGAAAAATAACTTCTACTGGTAAATCCAATGGAATAGACCACCTCGGAGATGTTCATTTCCGAATTGGCGATTAGATCACGCGCCACTTCCAATCGGGTGTTCCTAATATACTCGGTTACCGTATTGTTGTAGAGCAATTTAAACCCTTCTTGGAGCTTTGCCTGCGTTAATCCCGTTTCTGCGGCGATCTCTTCAAGTGTAAACTCCTTGGCTATTTGTTTTTCCAACTTTTTGGTAAAGTCGCGAATCTGCTTCAACTCCCTTTTTAGCAAAGTGGTTGCCGGCATCCTGTTGTTTACCTCCTTGTTGTGCTGCATCATGTGCATGGATAGTATTTGGTACACCATGCCCTCGATCTGCATAATACGGATCATGCCCTTGGCCTCGATCTTGTTCATGGCCGCCATTACATCCGCAATCTTTAGATTGTAGGATCCAAAATAGGCAAACACCTGCTCATGGTCGGTGTCCATAAAAACACGGTACAGCTCCTTGTTCAAATATTCCCCTTGGTTTAACCTTTTGCGCAAAAACTGCTTGCGCTTTACTTGGATAATGCTGATGTTGATCTTTACATCTTTTGGAAAATAACGATCGGAAACGCCTCCATCCCTATTGGTAAGGATCGCGGAATGGAACTGCTCCATAAACTGAACGGCATCTTCTGGCTGATAACCAAATTTATGTCCACAGTAGCCCTCCAAACAGTAATAAAAACTGATCGGATTGAATTTTGAATTATCCACCTCGATCAACACCTCATCATAAAAGATGATATCCAATAAAAGTAGACTACCGCCCCAACCAAAAGTGATAAACTTGATACTGCCCTTGGCCTTATCGTTGTCCACTTCCAGCACATGCTCCCCCCATCGTTCCGTTATGGTGCCTCCGATAACTTTTTTTACCTGCGCCACAGATTCTGCGGTATCCTGGGCATCAACTTTGAATTTGATCATAGATGTAGAGGTTTAAGGCGAACCATGCTCGCCAACTTATAAAGATAGGCTTTGTTTATATACGGGCCATTTTAAAATATGGACTTGGAAGGGGTTTTCTGTTTCTTTTTGAAAAGCATCACGATTAAAATCATTTGAGTCAACCCAATAGGCCCAAATCCAGTTACTTGCAACCACATAAATTAATGTATCATGATTTACAAACTTTCTAATGTAGCGGAACGCGAAATGATCGAGGAGGAGTTTGGACTTTCGTTTAGATATCCAAATTTATACAGGCCAAACCCCATCATCAACGGATTTAACGAAACCAATTTGAGCATAGTGACCATGGCAAACAATGCGGAGATCACTTTTGCCATTTGGGGACTGATGCCTCAGGACTTTGAGGAGGAATGGGCCCAATTTCAGGATAAGGCAAACACCTTAAATGTACCCATTCAAGATCTTGAGCAGATCCATTGGATGAAGGAATCCTTTACCGAAAGACGGTGCTTGATCATTGTAACCGGATTTTACACCCATATGGTGCAAAAAGGTAAAACCCATAGCTTTTATCTGCACCAACCTTCCAACAGACCTTTTTTATTGGCGGGTACCTATAATATTTTGGAGGACGGATTCCGTTGTGCCGCCCTGATCACCGACACCATGGACAGCTTTATCTCAAATTATCACGATTTGAGTCATTTGGCGCCCATTATCATCCCAAAAGAAAATGCAGAAACTTGGCTAGCAAAATCTTCAAGCACCAAAGACTTAAAGAAGATCATGGAAGCACCTACCAAGATCGAACTTAAAGCGGAACAACTTTCCAGTGACTTTTTCGAGCATTATATCGCTTCACAAAACACCCCATCCCCCGAAAGGTTTGAAAAGCTCATGAGCAATTCTTAACAGGAATTTGGGAAAAAGCACACGAAAAATAGCTTTTGAGTCAATGTTAAACTTAAAAGCGACAATGATTAAACAAAAATTCAAAGAAATTTGTAATGTACTGATTAAGAGATAGTCAGACATTAACTTAAAACACTATCATTATGTTACGTTGGACAGTCACCTTTATAATTTTGGCCATTGTGGCCGGTATTTTCGGATTTGGTGGTATTGCCGCCGGTGCCGCAAGTATAGCTAAAATCCTATTCTTCATATTCATTGTATTATTTATCATTTCATTGATCACAGGAAGAAAACGGATCTAAAAAAAACAATAGAATCATTAACCTAAAACACACAAATATGAGAAAGTCACTAAGTATATTTATGCTTTTCATGGCCATGGCAATGACCTTGAGCATGACAAGCTGCAGAGAAACAACCGAAGATAAAGTAGAAGATGCCATTGAAGATGTGGGAGATGGCCTTGAAGAGGCCGCTGATGACATCGAAGATGCGGCAAAAGATGTAGGCGATAAAATTGAAGATGCCGCAGACGATGTGGAAGATGAAATCGATAAGGCAACGGATACAATTTCTTAAACACTTAAAAACCATTACAACAAAACTCTGGTACCTATTACCAGAGTTTTTTTAGTTACCACCCTATTTAAAATATCCAATTGATGCTTAAATTAGAAATTGGTTTAAACACCCAACTTTTTTGAACACGACACTTACCATATTATATATTCTGACCTCTGTTTGGGCCATTGGCGCCATTATTTATCATGGCCGGCGACCAAGCCGCTCCATTAGTTGGGTAATGCTGATCATTATTTTCCCGTTTTTGGGCGTGTTGTTGTATTACCTATTTGGAATGAACCGCCGAAAATTCAAATTCTTTAACAACCGTGAATTTGAACGAAAGAAGAACTACAATTACTCCCTAAAATCTTTGGATCAACCCCATTGGGTTAATTTTGATTCGGAACCCCGCAAGAAGAAACTGAACGACCTGATCAAAAAAAGTAGCGGTACCAAAGCTACCGATGGCAATAAGGTTACCGTTCTGCAAGATGGCGGGGAAACCTTCAACACCCTGTTCAAGGCAATGGAAGAGGCCAAAAAATTCATCCACCTACAATATTATATATTGGAACATGGGGATCTGCTCGACAAAATGATCGACCTCTTTAAACGCAAGATCAGTGAAGGGGTTGAAATCCGCATTATTTACGATTCGTTGGGAAGCTACCATCTTCGTGGCCGGCCACGAAAACATTTTCAAGATATCGGGGTAAAAATTTACCCCATAATGCCCATCCGAATAAAAAACCTGCTGTTTTCGCTAAACTTCCGCAACCACCGAAAAATTGTCGTAATCGATAATGAAGTAGCATTTACGGGAGGGGTCAACATTTCAGATAAATACATTAAAGGTCGGAACGAGCTCGGAAAATGGAAGGACATCCATGTAAAATTGGAAGGACCCATTGTGAACGATCTGCATTTGGTGTTCTTAAAGGACTACTATTTTGCCAGTCGCGACGATGAATTCAACATTGATGACTATTTGGTGGAACAAGAGCCAAAAGGAACCGCAACGACACAAGTGGTGGCAGGTGGCCCAGATTCCAAACACCCCACAATTCTACAACAGTATTTGGGGATGATGAACGAGGCCGAACACTCCATCTACATAGCCAACCCCTATTTTGTTCCCGGAGAGGCATTTCTTCAAAACCTAAAAATAAGAGCACTGCAAGGGGTTGAAATCAGCTTGTTGGTTCCCGAAAAATCCGATTCCAAAATGGCAAAATATGCCATGTTCTCCCAATTTGAAGAATTGCTGGAAGTTGGCGTTAAAATTTATTTGCGGAACGACTTTTCCCATAGCAAGATCATGATCGTGGACGAAGACCTTACCTCTATCGGTTCAGGAAACTTTGATGTGCGAAGTTTTGAACTCAATTACGAGACCAACATCTTGATCTATGATGAAGCAATTACCAAAGAGGTGCTGGAAGAGTACAAATTACAATGCGAAAGGGCCAATTTGCTACATCTGGAAGACTTTAAGAACCGAACTTTTGTACAACGCTTTTTGGAAGGCCTCTTTAAATTCTTCAGACCTCTACTTTAACAATTCTTTAATCGGTTTTGTGTCAATCATTAAATGAAATGAGACAAGCCCGATTAGACCTCTGCCCTAAATTTGTCAACAAATAAAACAATCATGAAAAACATAATTTTAATTCTTTTTTTAATAGTAGGAACTGCAGTAAGCGCGCAAAGTATTTCAAAAAACGCACTCGGTATCCGAGTTGGGGACAATGATGGATTTGGAGGGGAGATCTCCTATCAACGCTACCTAAAAGAAAACAACCGATTGGAGTTCGACCTTGGCTGGAGGGACTCCCATAATGTAGAGGCATTTAAATTGGTTGGACTTTACCAATGGGTTATGCCCATCGATGGTGGATTTCACTGGTACGTAGGTGCTGGTGGTGGTGTCGGTTCTTTCGATGCAGGCGATAACGATGGTGCCTTTGCCCTTTTAGCGGGTGATCTAGGTATTGAATACGACTTCGATATTCCTTTGCTCATCTCGCTTGATATGCGACCGGAAATTGGATTTAACGACCACTATTCCGATGATCTAGACCTGGATATTGCACTGGGTATTAGATATCAGTTCTAAAAACAGCATAAACACTAACTAGGAAAAGGGCAAATTGAATTTGCCCTTTTTTTTAATCTCTAAACTTTGATCTTTTGAAAGAACGATTAAGACTTATCATTCTAATTTTTATACTATTCATTATCCTAACCCTTTTTATGTCAGACCCTGTCGCCAAAATACCAAAGCCCATTACATCGGAGGTAGAACTAGCCTTGATGCACTTTCCTGAATTGAGAAACACTCCCATTGAGTTTAAATTCAAGAAAAACATTAAAAAATCGGTAATGCTGGCTCAACCTGCTTGGTCGGATATATTAAAATCTAAAAAGAAACGGGGCTACAAAATTTTGATCAGCGAGAATTTTAAAATTTCTGGGAAGAAGTTTAGAACGGTTGAAGTTCCTTCGGAAGTGCTCATTGGATGGATAGGCCATGAACTGGGCCATATTATGGATTACCGACAACGAAACGGATTGAACCTCATCGGCTTTGGTCTTGGATATACTTTCTCTGATGATTTTGTCCGAAAAGCGGAACGTACGGCTGACTCGTTTGCCGTGTCCCGGGGCATGTCGGACTATATTTTAAAAACGAAGAATTTTATTCTGGGGAATTCGGAAATACAGGATTCGTACAAAGCCAGAATCAAAAAATATTACCTATCCCCAGATGAAATTTTGGAAATGGTTAAGGAACAAGATTCCCTCAACGGAATTGAATAATTAGGCCTCCTGCGAAACAAAGGCTTCCCATTCCGCGAACTTTTCCTCCCCCATTACCCGTTCCATTTTTACCTGACCACCTTTTTTCTTGTTGGCACCACTCCAATCGGCAAATATCTGTTGCGGCACAAAATGTACCTTCACACCTTCCAAAGCTTTGCTTCGGGCCACTTTGTAATTTTTGTTGGCATCCTTTAAGAAATCATCCAAAATTTGGGCAGCTTTCTTACCCTCCATACTTTGATCGGAACCCAAATACCACGAATGGTAAAAGCCATCATCAAAACGTTTGGCGCAAAGGGTGTACTCGGGAATTTTAATATCCAAAGTTTCCTCCAAATGCTTCACGGCATCGTTCAATTTGTTTACCGAAAGCTGCGAGCCTACAGTGTTCAAAAAGAACTTGGTACGGCCCGTAATTTTAATTTCGGCCCGTTCCACATCGGTAAAGGCAATGGTATCCCCAATAATATAGCGCCAAGCACCTGTTACCGTAGAAATGATCAACACATAATCCTGATCTTCTTCCACCTGATCAAGGGTAAGCGAAGGAGCATCCTCGGTCAACGAGCCATCTTGGTTTACGTATTCTGGTTTAAAGGGAACAAACTCAAAATAGACACCATTATCGGTCACCAATTTCATGGATGTGGTCTCTGGTCGATTTTGAAAGGCCAAAAATCCTTCGGAAGCCAAATAGGTGTCAATAATTTGAATGGGTTTGCCCAATAGGGCATTGAAACTTTTTTCATACGGATCAAAAGCCACTCCGCCAGAGGTGTACACTTGCAGGTTGGGCCAAATTTCATGGATGTGGTCCACTTCATGGTATTCAATTACCTTTTTCAACATCAATTCCAACCATGAAGGTATACCGCTCAAGGCGCCAATATCCCATTGTTTGGCTTGTTTGGCAATGGTCAAAACCCGCTCGTCCCAATCATCGATTTGTGCAATCTCGTCTCCTGGTTTGTAATATTTCTTGAACCAGAATGGAATATTACTGGCACTTATGCCACTGATCTCCCCTTCTTTATGTCCATTACGCTCCTTTAGATCTGTGGAACTGCCCAGCATCATAATTTCCTTTTCAAAAAAATCGGCAGGCATATCAAAATTGCTCAAAGCAAATATTTGTTTTTTCCCTGCACTTTTAATGGAGTCGATCATCGCATTGGTCACAGGAATCCGTTTGGATTTTTTACCTGTGGTTCCCGAACTCAATGCAAAAAAATCCGGACTTCCGGGCCAGGTCACATCAGGTGTACCATCAATGGTTTTTTGCCACCATTCTTCCGAAATTTTATGGTAATCGTGATAGGGAATTGCTTCTGAAAATGCTTTTTGAATATCCTCCGTATCTAAAATCTTTTGAAAATTGTAGTGTTTTCCAAATTGAGTTTGCTTGGCAGTTTCCAAGAGTTCTTTTAATACTTTTTGTTGTTCCTCAATGGGGTTTTCCTCACCGCTTAGCGTTTCCTTTGCTTCGATGATTCCTTTTATGATGTTTCCTATGATAGCCATGATAGAATATTTTGATTTTATACCATCAAAATTATCCTAACCTCAGGGTTCAGCTTTACTCATTTGATTTTAAGATTGACTGAAATACAATTTGGGTTTACCCCATAAAAGAGATGGCTGCCAATGCCTTGTTTTGAATTTTTGGCGCTGTTTTTTGAATCGGCTGAACCAAATTATTGGCAATTTTGGAAAGAAGTGGTTCTGGGGTGTCGTCATGCACAGAAACAAATCCGTTTTTGGAATCGATTTCAATAGTGACCAAAGAAAGGTAGTCCATTAAATGTTCTGCTTCGGCAATCAAAATCTTGATGACCTGCAAGCGAACAGCATATTCCAGGTCCAAAGTTTGCACAAAGGTCAAACGCTGTTTTGATGTTGACGGTTTCCAAATGATTTCCACAGGTCCAATTTTCAACAAAAATAGTCCAAATGAAATTAATTTTACATTCAAGAAACATTAATTTAACATTGAAATATGTTTAAAACCTTCATTGACACACGATCGGTTATGATAAAAAGGGAGGTTGAATTGGACCACATTAAACGTTAAATTGTGTTATCTACTTTCGGGTCAACTTCTTAATGTTTTCATAAATATGAAAATCCAATGGTTCCATAGTTAGAAATTATCAAACTAACCCTTATATTTAACGAATTCAGCATAATTTTAAACAAAAATGACTCAAGAGTTACTACAAAAGGCGGAAGAGTTTGAAAAAAGACCCATGAGCCACATGTCTACCAGTGACAGGGTTGAGGCTTCCAGAGAAGCTAAAAGTTTAATTCTTTCCATAAACGAAATATACAAGCGTACCAAAGATTCCAAATTAATGGAGACCATGAAACTCCTAACGGAAAAGAAGCGCAAAATCGAGAAGCGCTTAAACGGTACCCCATTGGTATAACTATAAACCAACAATACATAAAAAAGGGTGTTTGGAACAAAAACCAAACACCCTTTCTTTTTTGCTTTTACTTCCAAGAATAGTTGTATATCATTGATTAAAAGCTATTTATATATTTTATAAGCCTACCGCCTCACTCCAATACCCAAATACCATTTATATAGTCATTGATACCAATTATGTTCATTTTCTTACAACGAATATAATTTAGGTTTGTAGACGCCAAGTTTTGAATAATTTCGGTATCCCAATCAATCTCAAAGCGAACAGAAAACACTCATAAAATGAACACTATCGAATCGAAACTAGGATACCTTTTTTGGTATTTTTCAATCGCATTGTCAGTATATGCCCTGGTCAACAGCATATACCAATATCTTTATTAAACTATACTAAACACTACCACAGAATTCCTATAGTTAATAATGTCTCTCTTTAAGGGCGCCCACTGGGTGCCCTTTCCTTTTAATCCCATTTCATTATGGGCAGCATAATTTCCTTTTTATCGTGCGAACTTTCACTGTTCAAAAGTACCTCATGCAAAAAAGAAATCGCTTTGTTGATGTATGGACCTTTGTTCAACATCACACATTCCGCCTGTACCGAATTGGTAATATCGGTAATTTCGGATCTAGAGGGCAATCCCTTTTTGGCCATACCTTCCAAAACCTGTGTGGCCCAGACTACCGGAATGTGGGCCGCACTGCAAAAAGACAGAATGCCTTCTTGAACCATCCCCATGCTTTTCCAACCCACTTCCAAGGCCAAATCGCCCCTTGCGATCATAACGCCCAAGTGTTTCCGTTTCATGGCCGTCAAGAGGATTCCAATGAGGTTTTTATAAGCCGACTGTGTCTCTATTTTTAAAATGATGCCCAATTCTGGTTTTGCTCCCAAGTGCTCCAACGCATTTAAAAGTTCCACAACATCCGCTTCGGAATTCACGTAGGATACATTTACGATATCGGCATGCTGAACCACAAATCGTAAATCTTCGCGATCTTTTTCTGTAAGACCAGAGATGCCCAAATCAAGTGATGGAAGATTGATTCCTTTTTCTGCCTTGAGCATTGCCCCACCTTCTTTAGCCCTGGTTATCCGAACTTGAAAAGTTCCAAGACCCAATGTTTCAACTTCCCCAGAAATTTTACCATCATCGAACAAAATACGGTCTCCCACTTTTACCTTTTCCACAATTTGGGAGGGAATGCAACTGATCATCCCCTGTTCCAATAAATTTCCTTTCGCATCGAACTTGGGCAAACTAGACGCCCCCATTTCTTTGGTAACTGTCAATAGATCCCCAACACGCAACAAAATGGATTGTTCAACCTGTGGCAAATTACCTATTTCAGCTTTTTTTAGATGCTGTTGTTTAGATTTCAAAACAGCTCCTGATTCCAAATAAATGGTTTTAGGACTTTCAATCATAACACCATCCTCTAAAAGTTTAACTACCTTCAATTGATGTGACTTCCCCCTAAAATCTTTCGTCCTCAAAACATCGCCGACCTGCAATTGTTGCAACCAAAATTCAGCCACTGGCACCTCTATCGGCTCCAATTCATTTTTGGAATCTGTAACAAGTTTAAAAATAGCTGGGCGCCTTTCGCCATTTTGGTCTCTCGGCGCTTTAAACCGTTTTACTTTTGGGCCCTTTTCAATTTCCCCTGTCCGAATTTTTGGACCCGAAAGGTCCATGGCCACCTTGACCTTGGTTCCACACTCCTTTTCAGCTTTTCGAACGTTTTCAATGATTTTTTTCCAAACCTCAGGATCATCGTGGGCACAATTTACACGGGCACAATCCATCCCATTTTTTACCATGTCCAGCACCAAATCATAGTTAATGGCCGCTTCCGAAGGCTGGGTCACCATAATACGAACCCGTCTATTATGGCCCCTTTCCCCAAAAAGATGATCGGTATGCTTTTGCAGCAACCTTTTTCCGTCGCCAATATTTAAATATTCAGCATCAAATTCATTAACTGTATTACCAAGCAGACTATGTACAATTTCCTTTAAATTAAGAAGGCTACCCAAAATGTTACCCTCTGCATTTGCCAAACGGGTCAAGCCCAGATGTTTGAGTTCCTTTTGCATGCTTCGTGCATCGAAACTCCGAAAAGCAGCATAATGGGAGAGGTTTTGCGCACTCCTTTTATAACTGGGGCAAACCTCATCCAATACGGCATGATTCTCCATGTTTTCCATTTGAATCAGATCGATTACCTCATCAATTCGCAATGCAATGGTTTGAAGCTGTTCCTTGTTAATTCCCATGAATTCAGGTTAAACCACAAATATCGGGATTGGACGATTTCAAAATGCTGACATTCATCAGTCTGGAATTATTTAGAAAAACTTTAGCACCCCAAGATGCCCAAGTGAAATCAAAAATCTACCTATCTTTAAACAGCATTTGGCGAACCCTTTCAAAAAACAAATGTGTTGAAAAAGAACCTACTTTTAATCCTTACCCGAAATCCTGAACTTGGTAAATGCAAAACCCGACTCGCAGCCAAAGTTGGCGATGAAGCTGCTTTGGAAATCTATAAATTCCTATTGCAGCGAACGGTGGATTTCACCAAAGCCTTAGCTGTTGAAAAATGGGTGTTTTATTCCGAAGAGATTTGGAAAGATGATCTTTGGGACAACAGCATTTATGGTAAAAGGCTCCAAAAAGGAACCGATTTGGGCGAGCGCATGCAACATGCATTTTCCGAAGGATTCAATGCCGGGTTTGATAATGTGATCATCATTGGAAGTGATATGTACCACCTGACACAATCTGATTTGGAAGAAGCTTTTGCCCAACTGGACAATCACGATTTTGTGGTGGGTCCTGCGGAAGATGGCGGCTATTACCTTTTGGGCATGAAAACGCTAAAAGAAGCATTGTTTCAACATAAAGCATGGGGCACGGATACAGTTTTGGAAGATACCTTAAAAGATATTTCAAATGATACGGTGTCACTTTTAGAAGTAAAAAACGACATAGATTACTACGAAGACATAAAAGATATAAAGGTGTTCGAGCCTTTTTTAAAACATATAAAAGAATGACACAAGAACAGTTGAACGAATCCGTTGAATATTTGAAAAAACGAGGATTTGAAACCCCGGAAATAGGTATAGTTCTAGGAACGGGGCTGGGGCAATTGATAGACAATATTGAAAATCCCATTGAAGCCCATTACAACCACATCCCACACTTTCCTTTGGCCACGGTGGAGTTTCACACAGGTAAGTTGATCTACGGAACCATTGAAGGTAAAAAAGCAGTGGTCATGCAAGGTCGGTTCCATTTGTACGAAGGCTACGATTTTGTCGATATTACCTATCCCATTCGCGTGATGCACCAATTGGGCATTCAAAAACTATTTGTTTCCAACGCCGCTGGAGCAGTGAACCTCAACTTTAAAAAGGGAGATATTATGTTGATCGAAGACCACATCAATTTGCAAGGTGGATCGCCCTTAGCCTTTAAAAATGTATCCCAATTCGGCAACCGCTTTGTAGATATGAGCGAGCCCTATGATGTGGATATGCGCAACAAAATGGAGAAAATTGCCCAAAAAGAAGGGATTTCACTCCAAAAAGGGGTGTATGCCTCGGTTGTGGGACCCCAATTGGAAACCAAGGCCGAATACCGCATGATCAAAACCCTTGGAGCAGACGCCGTTGGAATGAGTACTGTACCCGAAGTAATTGTGGCCAATCATTTACGACTACCCATTGTCGCGGTCTCCGTTTTAACGGATGAATGCGATCCCGATAACTTGGAACCTGTTAATATTCAAGAGATTTTGGATATTGCAGCCCAGACCGAGCCCAAAATGATCAAATTGTTCACAGAATTAATCAAAGAAATATGAGCTATTTAGATGCCACCCAAGATTTATATAAGGAAGCTGCCTTGACCCCCGATGTTGGATTGTGCTGTACCACCAATCCCGTTTGGCAATTTCCCGGACTTTCCATTCCACAAATTATGTTGGACATGAACTATGGTTGTGGAAGCACCGTTTCTGCCCAAGACCTGGTGAACAATCCCAAAATATTATATGTTGGTGTTGGAGGTGGCATGGAACTGCTTCAATTTTCATATTTCTCCAGACAGCAAAATGGGGTAATCGGTGTGGATTCCGTGGATGAAATGTTGGAAGCTTCCCGCAAGAATTTTAAAGTTGCCGAACAGGAAAACGACTGGTTTAAAAGTGATTTTGTGAATTTGGTCAAGGGAGATGCCCTTAACCTCCCCGTTGAAGATGAAAGTATTGATGTGGCGGCACAGAACTGCCTTTTCAATATTTTTAAAATGGAAGATCTTAAAAAGGCCGTTTCCGAAATGTATCGCGTTTTAAAACCACACGGAAGATTGGTAATGAGCGACCCAATTTGTGAGCAACCCATGAGCGATGTGCTTCGAAACGATGACCGTCTTCGTGCACAATGCCTTAGTGGAAGTATTCCCTTAAAGGATTATGTAAAAGTCTTGACCGATGCAGGTTTTGGCACTATCGAAATCAGAGGAAAAAGGTCGTATCGGATACTATCGCCCAACCATTATCCTACGGACGAACTTATCCACATTGAATCGGTTGAAATTGCTGCCATTAAGGACCCAATGCCAGAAGATGGTCCGTGCATGTTTACGGGAAAAACAGCCATTTATTTTGGTAAGGAGGAATACTTGGATGATAAAAAAGGCCATGTTTTGATCCAAAACCAACCTTTGGCCGTTTGCGACAAAACCGCTGCGGCACTAGCACAAGTTTCCGATGAAATTTTTATAAGTGAGAGCACTTGGCACTATAATGGCGGAGGGTGTTGTTAACGCTCCCCCTATTATTTTGCTATGGCAGAATTTGAGGTTTCGTAGTCCAAAAGAATCCCTTCGGAAATCCATTTGGCCAAAGCCTGTCTGTTATCTGGATCTAAGATTCTACGCTGGTCTTTTTGACTGCGTATGTTTCCAATTTCGATATAGGCCACTGCTGGTAAAGTATTTTTGACCACATATAAACCACTTCGATCACTGAAGGAACCATTGTAAAGTCGATTGGGTTGGAATTTTTTGTACTTCCGCATAAAGGTTTGATGGATGCTCTCTGCGAGTTGTTTTCCATTTTTGCTCTTTTCATGATGGTAAAAGAACACATCGATATTGGTTCCTTTGCTTCGACTATCCACATGGGTCACCAATAAGCGTTGGTATTTGCCCCTATTCGCATGGTACAGTTGATTTACGGCTTCGGTTCGTTGTTTCAAACGTGCCAATTGCCCCAATGGAATTGCTTCGGAACCTACCGTTTCATCCGTATCCAATTCCAAAACCCTTGTGTCTCGAATGCCATCGTTTTCATCCTGAACAATGATATGTACTTCGGCCCCGTGCGAAATTAATTCACGAGCCAATCGCAAGGTAACATCATAGGCATATTCATCCTCGGCAATCAATTTCCCACCGTATTTTTCAACCGCGCCCGGGTCTGGTCCACCATGACCTGAAATCAAGTAATACACCGTGTCATCCAAACGATTGCTTACCGTATCCACATGGGCAAAATCCTTTCCGAAAATGGGATAGGAAGGGCGAAGAATTTCCGTTTCCACCTTTTTATTAACCAAGGTGTCGGGCAAAACATAGGTACGACCAACATATAAAGCTTCATCGGAACCTAAGTTTTCCGCATTCAATTCCACAAATTGATTATAATATTTGGTTGGGCTTACCCCATGTCTTCGAAGTAGTGAATACACCCCGTCCCCTTGTTCGGCGGTAACTTCGGACAACGATTCTTGGGCCAAAAAATTGGTCGGCAACCAAATCAAACAAAGAAAAAAAGTAAAAAAAGTATGAAAATGGGGGTTCATTTAATTTTCAATTTCTAAATCAACATAATCATTCATAATACCATTGCTCAATAAACTTGCCAACTTTTGTTTATCCGTTTTTAATGATATTTTTTCTTGTGCCGTTTTTGCATCGTCATCAAGGGTAATCAAACTTATGGCAGGAAGGATGTTCCGAGCCAGATACAAACTGGATTTATCCGTGAACACTCTTTCCGCTTTGGTTGAGGAGATATTGGAAACACTGTTTTTTTCGAAAACATTCTGAATGTTATCGGCAAAACGCTGGCCTTGCTCACTCTTATTGTAGTGATAAACAGCAACGTTCATGTTTCTTTTCTCCACTTTGTTATCGGCCCTAATGATCAATACCCTTTGATATTTACCACTGTTCTGCAAGTATTTTTTATTAATGGTCTCAATGTAAGAACCCATTTTTTGGGTTTCGGACAAGGAGGTGTCACTTGCATCTATTTTATCCATAATGTAGACCTGGGCGCCATTGGTCATTAAATCGGCAGCCACACTTTTGGCAATATCCTGAACAAAATTTTCATCGCCCAATTCACTCGTCTCGGCTATCAGGTAATACACCGCTTCCTTAAGTGTTTCACTCTTTAGGGACATTTTTCCCAATTCCTTATCAAAAATGGGAGCTTCCACATTCTCTTCCGATTGCACCACAACTCCTGTTTTTTTAAATGAATCTTGAGAAACAGGCACTTTGTAGTCTACACCAATTTTTAATGCACTGCCATTATTTAAACCTTCCTTGTTCAACTCAAGGAAATCCTTATAATGCTTCGCGGGGTCCAAACCCTGCTTTCTTAAAAGGGAAAAAATGCCATCCCCTTGTTCTGCGGTAACCCAATAAAAATTTTCTTGTGCAGTAATAGTAAAGCAGGCCCAAACCCAAAGGAAAAGGGAAAATACAAACTTCATAGATGTAAATTTTGGGTGGGATGCACTACAAATATGAAGAAAAAATAGAGACCATGTTAAAGAGGACTGGGAATTTTTCCCACAAAACAGGACAACTTATTAACTGCCAGTCCTTTTGCCTTGTGCAAAGTGATTGCGAACCACCAACTCGGCGGGTTTGTTTTGAGGCGTAAACCGATTATCGGCATGACCACCGACCTCTTCGTGATCAATAAACCATTTCCATAGAAATCCACCGGCAAACCATTCCTCGCTCCAAAATTCATCAAAAATCACTTGTATGGCATCGGCTTGGGCCTGAAGGTTCACATTCATTTCACCACGATCAACCAACCATGGCTTTTTACCCGTATAATCCATACTTCGGTAGCCAAACTCAGTGAACAACATTGGTTTGTTCTCTTTTTCCACCAAAGTTTGAAGTTTGGATTTCCATGGTTTCCAACCTTCTTTCAAGGCCTGTATGGAGGGGTCTTTTTCATCGGTAAGGGGGAAGTAGGCATTTACCCCGATATAATCCAATTGGTTCCAAAAGGGGGTTTCATCATACTCGTCCCAATTGGCTGCATAGGTAATTTTACCTTGGTAAACCTGTCTTACCTCAGTGATCAATTGGTCCCAAAATTTAGGACGGTTCTTAACAAAGGCTTCCAATTCGGTTCCAATACAAAAAATATCGGTTTGGGTTTCTTGGGCCAATTTGGCGTACAATAAAATAAATTCGGCATAGGATTCTTCAAATTTCTGCCATTCTTCGTCGGATTTCATGACCATATGTCCTGTAAATGCTCCGCGCCAAATCCAAAGTTGGGGTTTCAACATCACTTTGACCCCATTTTCATGAAGGGTTTTGATGTATTGCATGCAGCCTTCCCTGCGTTCCCCAAACCATTGTCGGTCCGTGTTAAAAACAAGTTCGGGCGATTCTGCATCCCTAATAAATCCATAAGGCATTATTGCGGCATAATTGGCATGAATGTCCAATACGGGATTTACATGCACCTGAGCCACTTCTTCACGGGAACCCACAAAACTGATCCCATTTACCTTTTCAGGTTTTGGGGATGTACAGGATAAAACAATAAAGGATAAAACCCAAATTAATTTCTTCATAACCAACTTAATACCATCCTAAAATACATTAAAAATGGTGTCAACTATATTAAAATCCTTCTAAATTATGGCAATGGATTAAGTTCTTTTACTTTAGTACGACTGAAACCAGTATTGAATCAAACCCATGGAACACATTGTAATTATTGGTAATGGAATCGCAGGTGTTACGGCTGCTAGACATATCCGCAAACTTTCGGACAAAAGGATTACGATAATTTCTGCGGAAAGTGATTATTTTTTCTCCAGGACTGCTTTGATGTACGTGTACATGGGCCACATGAAATTTGAACATACCCAACCATATGAAAAAGGGTTTTGGAAAAAGAACCGAATTGATCTGGTAAAAGGTTTTGTCTCAAAAATTGATTCCCAAAATCAGATGGTCATCACATCGGACCAAAAAGAAATCCCATATGATCAATTGATCATAGCTACAGGATCCAAACCCAATAAATTTGGATGGCCAGGTGAAGATTTAGAGGGGGTTCAAGGCCTTTATTCCAAACAAGATTTGGAGTCGATGGAAGAATTTGCTCCCAATAACAAGATTTGTAAAAGGGCCGTGGTAGTCGGTGGTGGTCTCATCGGCATTGAAATGGTGGAAATGCTCCGAACCCGAAATATCCCAGTGACTTTTTTGGTAAGGGAAAGCAGTTTCTGGAACGGCGTACTGCCTGAAGGGGATTCCCAAATGATCAATGAGCATATTTTTGAGCATCATGTGGATCTACGCCTCAATAATTCGTTAGATAAAATTGTACCTGATGAAAATGGAAAGGTAAAATCCATCATCATAAAAGAAACTGGGGAGGAAATTCCATGCAACTTTGTTGGACTCACTACTGGAGTTAGCCCGAATATCGATTTTCTTAAAAATTCAGGCATTGAAACAGGAAAGGGCGTAAAAGTGAACCGATTCCTTGAGACCAACATCAAAAATATTTACGCCATCGGGGACTGTGCCGAACAACATGAAGCTATCGGCAACCGTAAATCGGTGGAAGCCGTTTGGTACACCGGGCGCATGATGGGCGAAACAGTGGCCCAGACCATTTGTGGCAACCCAAAGGAATACAAACCGGGACATTGGTTCAATTCGGCCAAGTTTTTTGATATTGAATACCAAACCTATGGTTGGGTGCTTTCCGAAAGACGCAAGGAGGATAACGAAATACATTTTCATTGGCGACATCCCAAAGAAAAAATATGCATAACCCTCGCTTTTGACGCGGCATCTCAAACTTTTTTGGGCATCAACACATTGGGAATTCGCATGCGACATGAAATTTTTGATCGATGGTTATCCGAAAATAAATCCATTGATTTTGTGTTGGAACATTTGGTCGACGCCAATTTTGACCCTGAATTCTACAAACCATATGAATTAGAAATTGTATCTCATTACAATTCTACATTTGGAAAATCCATCCACCCCAAAAAGAAAAATTTAAAACGAATATTCCAGTTCAATTAAGCCTATGAGCACTGTAGATAAAAGTATGGCCCTTACCGGGCAACCGCCAGCAAGTTTAAGTTTGAACCAAAAATTGGCCGTGGTTTTGGGCATGGGCGGAATGGGAATTTTAGTATTGGCCCTCTTTAATGCATCCTTCCCCGATAAAAGCCTTTGGCTTACCATTTCTATGTTGGCCATTTCGGCGGGTACGCTTTGGTATTCTTGGGATGCTTATGCGAACAAATTACCCGGGATTAAAAACGATGGGGTTTGGTTCAAATCCATTTCGAGCCGTGGTCTTTTGGGGTGGATGACAGGTTTGGCCCTCACAGGATTTTACATTGTACTTTATTTTTATCCAGAATACTTGGGATTGGCCAACGAAGGAGAAAATAAGGGAGTCATATCACTTTTTGACCCTTTGAGCAAATTATTGAATGGCAATCCAGCCAGTCAATGGTTTGTTTATGGCACGCTTTACACCGTGGCGATTCTGGTTTTCGGCATCAAATTTTTGTGGAAGTACCGGCATAATCGTTACGAGCGATTGCGAACATTGAGTGTGATGTTTTTTCAGACGGCATTCGCCTTCATTATTCCAGAAGTGATGGCCCGTTTAAACGGACATCAAATTTTAAATGGAGGAAGCCTTCCTTATTATGATCTAAAAAGTATTTGGCCGCTCAACTATTACAATTTTGAGGGGTACCGAATCAAAATGTTTTTAAGTTCAGGAAATATTGGTTTCGCCCTATTGATTTTCGCCATTGCCTCGGTTTTTATCATAACTCCTTTCCTTACCTATAAATATGGAAAACGATGGTACTGCTCTTGGGTGTGCGGTTGTGGTGGACTTGCTGAAACAGCAGGTGATGCTTTTCGACAATTAAGCGACAAATCCGTTAAAGCATGGAAAATTGAGCGCTGGGTGGTGCACAGTGTTGTGGTTTTTGTAACCCTAATGACCACCGCGGTCATTTATTCCTATCTCGGTAAAGACACCAGTAAATATTGGTTGACCAAAAGCACATTTTTGATTGGGGTGGCCTCGTTACTGACTTTGGTTTTTGGCTGGATAATGATTTTTAAAAGAAAGCAACTTCAAAAAGATGCCCAATATGGGGCCATCGGCTACTTTGTGATCATCATGGCTTTGATTGGTTTCCATTTTTTTAGTGGTGATGGCTATGTGTTTTTGTTTAAATCCGAAACGCTACGAAAAACCTATTCATTCTTAATTGGAAGTATTTTTTCAGGGGTTATCGGAACAGGATTTTATCCCATTTTTGGAAGTCGTGTCTGGTGTCGATTCGGATGTCCTATGGCTGCAATTATGGGAATTCAACAAAAATTGTTCTCTCGATTTAGAATCACTACCAATGGCGGACAGTGTATTTCTTGTGGCAATTGCTCCACCTATTGCGAAATGGGAATCGATGTACGTGCCTACGCCCAAAAAGGGGAAAATATTGTCCGTGCCAGTTGTGTGGGTTGTGGAATCTGTTCAGCAGTTTGTCCCCGTGGTGTACTAAAATTGGAAAACGGTCCTATGGACGGAAGAATAGATAGTAATCAAGTTTTATTGGGTAACGATGTGGATTTGATGGCATTAGTGAACCAGAAGTAAGCATCCCGCAAAAGTGAATTCAACCCCCTTTATTTTATCGGTAAAATAGTCCAAGTTCCATTTAAAAGTTTAGTTTTGGCAACTGCTAACACTAACTAAAACCAATTTGCCTAGTGGCTGATATTAAAGTCATTATCCCTGCATTCAACGAAGCGGATTCTATCGGTAAAGTGGTTGATGAACTACCCAAACACGTTTCTGAAATCATTGTCGTGGACAATGGATCTACGGATGAAACAGCTTCCATTGCCAGTAATGCTGGGGCAACCGTTTTATCTGAAACCAATAAAGGATATGGCTTTGCCTGCCTAAAAGGATTGAAATACATTTCCGAACAATCCAAAGTACCCGATATAATCGTATTTATTGATGGAGATTATTCTGATTATCCGGAGGAATTAGACAAGATTGTTGCTCCTATTTTGGAAAATCGGGTGGATTTTGTGGTCGGAGCGCGAAAAAAATCACTTCGCGAACCAGGTTCGATGACTCCACAACAGGTTTTTGGGAACCAATTGGCCACATTTTTAATGCGTCTGTTTTTTAGATCAAAATTTACGGATTTAGGACCTTTTAGGGCCATTAAATATGATAATCTCAAAGAATTGAAAATGCAGGACACAACTTATGGGTGGACTGTGGAAATGCAGTTAAAAATTTTAAGAAAAAAAATGCCATATATCGAAGTACCAGTGCGTTACAAAAAAAGAATTGGGACTTCAAAAGTATCAGGTACGGTAAAAGGTACTATCTTTGCTGGCATAAAAATCTTAGGTTGGATCTTTAAATACAGTTTAAAATAAATGGGACTAACAATCGCTTACATCATCATCGGAGTTTACAGTACAGCCTTAATTTTGATTTTTATGTACAGCCTTTCGCAATTGAATCTTTTGATCAATTACCTAGGCTACAAAAAAAGAAATGAGGAAGCACCCAAGTTCAACCTTTTGGATCCTAAAGAGATTCCATTTGTCACTATTCAACTTCCTATCTACAACGAAGAATATGTGGTTGAGCGTTTGTTGGACAACATCGCCAAGATAGAATACCCAAAAAGCAAATTGGAAATCCAAGTATTGGACGACTCTACCGATGATTCGGTTTTTGAAACTTCAAAGCGTATCGAGGAGCTTCAAAAAACCGGGTTGGATATTCAACACATCCGCAGGGAAAATAGAAAAGGATACAAAGCAGGTGCTTTAAAAGAAGGACTTGAAATCGCCAAAGGTGAATTTATCGCCATTTTCGATGCTGACTTCCTTCCTGAAGGGGATTGGTTAAAGAAAACCGTGCCTTACTTTAAAGATGAAGAAATTGGTGTGGTACAAACCCGTTGGGGACACATCAACCGCGATTACTCTACCTTGACAAGAATTCAAGCTTTTGCATTGGATGCCCACTTTACTTTGGAACAAGTAGGAAGAAATTCCAAAGGCCACTTTATCAACTTTAACGGAACCGCAGGTATCTGGAGAAAAGAATGCATTCTGGATGCCGGTAACTGGGAAGGCGACACCTTGACCGAAGATTTGGATTTGAGCTATCGTGCCCAATTGAAAAACTGGAAATTCAAATACTTGGAAGATGTGGAAACTCCTGCCGAGCTTCCGGTAGTGATCAGTGCGGCCCGTTCCCAACAATTCCGTTGGAACAAAGGGGGAGCTGAAAACTTTAGAAAAACAGTTTCGAGTGTCGTCAAATCAAAGAATATTTCATTCAAGACCAAATTTCACGGCGTTATGCACTTGTTGAACAGTTCCATGTTCCTTTGCGTTTTCATCGTGGCCTTGTTAAGTATCCCCATGTTGTACATCAAAAACACCTATGGACATTTAGGATGGATTTTTGAGGTGACCAGCTTCTTCATCATCAGCACCATTATCTTGTTTGTTTGTTACTGGTTCACGTATAAAAGCATACAAGGAAGCAGTTTCGATAATTTCGTGGATTACATAAAACTCTTTTTTACATTCTTCTCTGTGGCGTTGGGCTTTTCATTGCACAATACCGTTGCGGTTTTGGAAGGACATTTGGGTAAAAGAAGTGAATTTGTACGTACGCCAAAGTTCAACATCAATAATCTAACCGACAGTTGGAAAGGCAATAAATACCTGACCAAAAAATTGTCCCCGAACATGATCTTGGAGTTTGCCTTGATGTTGTATTTCCTTTTCGGAATGTACAGTGCAGTGCCTTTGAACGACTACGGATTGTTTCCTTTCCATTTAATGTTGTTCCTAGGTTTTGGATTTGTGTTTTTCAATTCCCTTACCTCTAAGGCCTAACCACCATGCAATCGTATTGGCGACTGCATAGATACCCGATTCTTTTTGCAGTCGCTTGTATATTGTTCTACTGGAGCTTTGCCTATAACTTGGTTCGCACCGATTATGTAAAGTTTTTTATGCTCTTTGCAGCACTTTTTTACCTGTATTATAAATTAATGCAGTTTGAAAAGTGGAATTTTAAGTTCCTATTGGTCGTTGGTATCCTTTTCCGATTGGTGTTTTTGTTTGCCGTACCTAACCTTTCGCAGGACTTTTACCGATTCATTTGGGATGGTGAGCTCATTAAAAATGGCATCAACCCCTATCTCTATACGCCAGACCAAATCATCGAGCAGGGCAATATAGTTTTTGCCAACATGAAGGAGCTTCGCGAGGGGATGACAGACCTCAATGCTAGGCATTTCAGCAATTATCCACCCGTTAACCAGCTCTTTTTTGCGCTATCTGCTTTTTTAGGTGGCGGAAGCGTATTGGGTTCCCTGATCGTATTGCGACTTACAATCATCTTGGCGGATTTGGGAGTACTTTATTTTGGTCGAAAGTTGTTGCAAAATATCAATCAGGCCAACCACATGGCATTTTGGTATTTCATCAACCCCTTGGTAATTATCGAACTTACGGGAAACCTCCATTTTGAAGGCGTAATGCTGTTCTTTTTTGTTTGGGCAATTTATTTGATTTCAAAAAACAAATGGTTGTGGGCCACACCAATTTATGCCCTTTCCATCATGGTAAAATTGATGCCGCTTCTGTTTTTGCCCATTTTCCTCAAATATTTGGGCGTCAAAAAAAGTGTAGTGTTCTATGCCTTGGTTGGCGTAGGTTGTTTTCTTTTGCTCTTCCCTTTTTATTCAACTGTATTTATTGCTAATTATTCCGATACACTGGCCCTTTGGTTTCACAACTTTGAGTTCAATGCCAGCATATATAATGTGGTAAAGAAAATTGCGGTTACCTATTACGAAGCCAAACCTTGGGAGCTCATCGATACCTATGGAAACCTGATAACCAAAATTGTGTTGGGACTGGCATTGCTCATAACTCTGCTTAGAAAAAACCAAAGCATTCAATCTGTACTTACGTCAATGACATTGTTATTGGCATCGTATTACTTTTTGTCCACCACGGTACACCCATGGTACATAGTTTTCATATTGGGCATGTCCATTTTTACCGAATTGAATTTTCCATTCGTTTGGTCTGCAACGGTTATCCTAAGTTATTTCGCCTACACCAATCCAGACAACAAGGAAAACTTATGGTTATTGGCCATTGAATACATTTTGGTGTTCGGAGTATTTCTTTATGAAATGATAGGTAAAGGTTCAAAAAAGTTATATTTCTTTAAAAATTAACCTACACTCCTATCACTATTCGAATTAATTTGTACTTTTAACCCTCAATGAAAGGACAAAACAACATATTATTTCCTGTGAGCGTACTTACGCCCATCAGTCCATTCACACCCCGCCGTCGTCGCCCGTAAGGGTGCATATATTCTTATGGAAATAGGTGAGTCCATTTCCGCATTGAACTTCCAATTATTTATTATTATTATTTTCAGAATAAACGCTTGCAATGGATATTGTAGTTGCTAACGAATCACATTTTAAATACGCAGAGATCATTAGTGATACCATCACTGAATCGGCCAAGGTACGCGGTACAGGTATCGCGCGCCGTACTCCAGAGTACATTATTAAAAGACTTCAAAACGGAAATGCCATTATCGCTTTGGATGGTGATAAATTTGCCGGCTTTTGCTATATCGAAGTTTGGGGCAACAAAGACTTTGTGGCCAACTCAGGATTGATTGTACACCCAGATTATAGAAATCAAGGCTTGGCCAAACAGATTAAAAAAGCTGTTTTCGACCTGTCCAGAAAAAAATTCCCCGATGCCAAAATTTTTGGTATCACTACAGGTTTGGCCGTAATGAAAATGAACTACGAGCTTGGTTACAAACCCGTTACATTTTCGGAACTTACGGATGACCCAGAATTTTGGAAAGGATGTCAGACCTGTAAGAATTTTGATATCCTGACCCGTACCGAGAAAAAAATGTGCCTGTGCACAGGAATGCTGTACGATCCAAAATCAAAAAAGCAAGAACCTGAAAAATTGAATAAAAAGGCTTTTCAACGCTTAAAAAGTATCAAAGAACACCTGTTCCTTAAAAAGAAAGATAAATAATACGGTCGGTTCGAGCTGTCATCCTGAGCGCAGTCGAAGGAGCAGTCGATGTGACAACAAAATATAAAGCATTACAAAATGAAAAAATTAGTTTTAGCCTACAGTGGCGGATTGGATACCTCCTATTGTGCAAAGCACCTATCGCAAGAAGAAGGCTTTGAAGTACATGCTGTAAGTGTGAACACCGGTGGATTTAGCAAGGAAGAAATCAAAGAAATAGAAACCAAGGCCCTTGCTTTGGGTGCCAGTTCCTATACTTCCATTGATGCAGTGACCACCTTTTATGATAAAGTGGTAAAATACCTCATTTTCGGAAACGTACTGAAAAACAACACCTATCCTCTTTCCGTAAGTGCAGAACGAATCATACAGGCCATCGAAATCGTAAACCATGCCAAAAAATTGGGAGCAGGTTACATTGCACATGGAAGTACAGGAGCAGGGAATGACCAAGTGCGTTTCGATATGATCTTTCAAATTTTGGCACCAGAAATTGAGATCATCACCCCTATTCGAGATAAAAAATTGGCAAGGGAAGAAGAAATCAATTACCTACAGCAAAACGGTATCGAATACTCTTGGGAAAAGGCAAAATATTCTATCAACCGTGGTCTTTGGGGAACTTCCGTTGGTGGTTCCGAGACTTTGACCTCGCATTTATCGCTTCCAGAAAGTGCCTTTCCGAGTCAATTAGAGAAAGAATTGCCCAAAGAATTGAAATTGACCTTTAAAAAAGGTGAATTAGTAGCCGTGGACGGAGAAGAAGGCACCCCTGTTGCCAATATTGAAAAACTTTCAGCCATTGCCTCCAAATATGCAATTGGAAGGGATATCCACGTGGGTGACACTATTATCGGAATTAAGGGAAGGGTTGGTTTTGAAGCTGCTGCCCCTTTGATAATTATAAAAGCGCACCATTTATTGGAGAAACACACCTTGAGCAAATGGCAACAATACCAAAAAGAGCAATTGGGCAATTTTTATGGTATGTTGTTGCACGAAGGCAACTATTTGGATGAAGTAATGCGAAACATCGAGGCCTTTTTGACTGATACTCAGAAAAATGTTTCAGGCGACGTATTCATCACTTTGCATCCTTATCGTTTTGAATTGAATGGAATTGCTTCCGAGCACGATTTGATGAACGCTTCCTTTGGAAGTTATGGAGAAATGAACAAAGGTTGGACCGCTGACGATGCCAAAGGATTCATTAAAATATTGTCAAATCCGGGCAAAATTGCGAACCACGTAAACAATTAAATTTAGGAGTCGTACCCTGAGCGGAGTCGAAGGGTAAGACCTTTTTGAATAAGATTCCCGCTTACGCGGGAATGACAAAAAGAAAATTATGATAAAAGCAGGAATCATAGGAGGTTCTGGATACACGGGCGGTGAATTGATCAGAATTTTGCTCAATCATCCACAAACCGAAATCGACTTTGTTTACAGTACCACTAGGGCTGGCAAACCTATTTCATCGGCACATCAAGACCTTTTAGGACAAACCGATTTGAAATTTTCAGGGAAAATCAACTCAAAAGTGGATGTAGTTTTTCTTTGTTTGGGACATGGCAATTCTACTTCATTTTTGAATGAGAACCAGTTTTCAGCGTCCACAAAGATCATCGACCTCAGCAACGACTTTAGGTTGCAGGCAGACTCGATTTTTAATGGCAAACGTTTTATTTATGGACTTCCCGAATTGAACAAATCTGCCATAAAAGCTGCCGATGCCATTGCCAACCCTGGATGTTTTGCCACCGCCATACAACTGGCCTTATTGCCATTGTCCAAAGCAGGATTGCTGAACAACGAAGTGCACATAAATGCTGTTACGGGCAGTACAGGAGCTGGTGTTGGATTGTCTGCCACTTCGCATTTTAGTTGGAGAAACAATAACGTGTCTTGGTACAAACCATTTACCCATCAACATTTGGGAGAAATTGGAGAAAGCTTGGGTTCTTTCGGAAATTCAGTGGGCAAACTATTTTTTATGCCGAATCGCGGGAATTTCACACGGGGTATTTTGGCTACTGCTTACACCAAATACGAGGGATCATTGGAAGAGGCCAAAGCACTTTACCAAGACTTTTATAAAGATGCCGTTTTTACCCATCTTTCGGATGAAGAACTGCATTTAAAGCAAGTGGTAAACACCAATCAATGTCACATTCATTTGCACAAGCATGAAGATCTTTTGTTGGTGACTTCGGCCATCGACAATTTATTAAAAGGAGCCTCTGGACAAGCTGTTCAGAACATGAACTTGATGTTCGGTTTCCCTGAAACTGAAGGTCTATTGTTAAAAGCAGGAGTATTTTAAATAAACGTACCCTGAGCGGAGCCGAAGGGTATATTAAATAGATTCCTGCCGAAGTTTATGCTGAGCATTATCGAAGTACAGGAATGACAAAAAAGTTAAATATGAAAGTAGCCATCATAGGAGCAGGAAACTTGGGATTGGCCATTGCAAAGGGCATTTTGCATAGCAATGGGGCCACCACCATGTACCTTACCAAAAGAAACACAAAGTCCATTCAGGAATTTGAAAAATACGGAAATGTAACCGTTACTTCCGATAACCAGGAAGCCGTAAAAAACTCGGATATCTTGATTTTCGCCGTACAACCAGGTCAATTTGTTTCCATTTTGGAACAGACCAAAGACCTGTTGACCGAAAAACACGTGATCATTAGTACCATCACTGGGTTTGGTATTTCAAGAATCGAAGCAATTATCGGTTCGGATAAATTCATCATCCGAAGCATGCCGAACACAGCCATTTCGGTAGCTAAATCCATGACCTGTATTTGCTCCAACGAATTGGGCAAAAAACGTATCGATTTGGCAAAAGCGATCTTCAATCGCATGGGGCACACCATGGAAATCCCAGAAGAACAAATGCAGGCTGCAACGGTTATCTGTGCCAGTGGTATCGCATTTTGGATGCGATTGATCCGGGCAACCACCCAAGGTGCCATTCAATTGGGATTTGACGCCAAAGAGGCGCAGGAATTGGCCATGCATACCTGTAACGGTGCCGCCAGCCTGTTAATTGAATCTGGAAGTCACCCAGAAGAGGAAATTGATAGGGTAACCACTCCTAAAGGGTGTACGATTGAAGGCTTGAACGAAATGGAACACCAAGGATTGAGTTCTTCTTTGATCAAGGGAATTGTTTCTTCCTATGAAAAAATTAGCCACATCAAAAAAGGATAACAATGAAATTATTTGATGTATACCCCCTATATAATGTTACCCCAGTTTCAGCCAAGGGCATTGAAGTTTGGGACGACAAGGGGGAAAAATATTTGGATTTTTATGGGGGTCACGCTGTAATTTCCATCGGACATACACATCCACATTACGTAAAGCGAATCAAGGACCAATTGGACCAAATGGCCTTTTATAGCAACTCGGTTCAAAATCCATTGCAAGAAGCACTTGCTGAAAAACTAGGCGTGTTATCTGGTTGTGAGGAATATAACCTCTTTATGTGCAATTCAGGGGCAGAAGCCAATGAAAATGCGTTGAAAATGGCCTCCTTTCACACTGGAAAATCCAAAGTAATTGCTTTCAACAACGGATTTCACGGAAGAACCTCAGCAGCAGTGGCCGCAACTGACAATCCAAGTATCAATGCGCCCATAAATAAGCAGCAAGAAGTTACTTTCTTGGCCTTGAACGATTTTGATGGGTTCGAAAAGGCCATCACATCGGATGATTATTGCGCCGTGATTCTGGAAGCCATTCAAGGGGTTGGTGGATTGGATGAACCCACAACCGAGTTTTATCAGTTCATCGCTGAAAAATGCAAGGAAAACAATGTGGTTTTAATTGCTGATGAAGTACAATCGGGATATGGACGTAGCGGAAAATTCTTTGGATTCCAACACCATATGGACACTGAGCGTAGTCGAAGTGTACAACCAGACATCATTTCCATAGCTAAAGGAATGGGTAATGGTTTCCCTGTTGGCGGTGTGTTGATCCATGAAAAATTCACACCCTCTTACGGACTTTTGGGCACCACCTTTGGTGGAAACCACTTGGCCTGTGCCGCTAGTTTGGCAGTCTTGGAAGTTTTGGAAGACGAAAACTTGATTGAAAATGCAGCGGAACTTGGAGCTTATTTCAAAGAAAAAGCAGCAGAGATTCCTGAAATCAAAAAAGTAAAAGGGAGAGGATTAATGATCGGTCTTGAATTTGATTTTGAGGTGGCAGAACTCCGCAAAAAAATGATTGTGGAACAGCACATGTTCACGGGTAGTGCCAAGAACAAAAAACTGTTGCGTTTCCTACCTGCACTGAACATCACCAAAGCCGACATCGACCTATTTTTTGAGGGTCTTAAAAAAGCATTGTAATGAAGCATTATTTATCTGTTAACGATATAGAATCGCTCCCCAAATGGGTGGACGAAGCAATTAAACTAAAAAAAGACCCTTATCAATTTGAAGATCTGGGCAAGCACAAAACCATATGTCTGTTGTTTTTTAACAACAGTCTAAGAACGCGGTTGAGCACACAAAAAGCGGCCATGTATTTGGGCATGGAAGTGATGGTAATGAATTTTGGCAATGAGGGTTGGGCTTTGGAATATGGCGATGGCACGGTAATGGACCAAGGCACATCGGAACATATCAAGGAAGCTGCCCAGGTGGTTTCGCAATATTGCGATATAGTGGCCATTAGGGCATTTGCAGGACTTCAAGACAAAGCAAAAGATGAATCCGAGGAGGTTATCAACGGATTTGCCAAATATGCATCCATCCCAGTGGTAAATATGGAAAGTTCGGTGGGTCACCCCTTGCAGGCGTTGGCAGATGCCATTACGCTGGAGGAACATAAATTGGACAAAAGACCCAAAGTGGTCCTGTCTTGGGCGCCCCATCCTAAAGCATTACCGCATGCAGTGGCGAATTCTTTTGTGGAAATGATGAAATTACAGGATGCAGATTTTGTGATCACCCATCCAAAAGGATACGAACTGAATCCAAAAATTACGGAAGGTTGCACCATTGAGCATGATCAAGACAAAGCTTTGGAAGATGCCGACTTTGTGTACGTGAAAAACTGGAGCAATTACACCGATTATGGCCAAGTGTTGAACAAAGACACCAATTGGACCATGACCACAAAGAAATTGGGAAAGGCAAAATTCATGCATTGCTTACCCGTTCGACGTAATATGGTGGTGGAAGATGCAGTGTTGGACGGCGAGCAATCCTTGGTGGTGGAACAATCCAAAAACAGGATTTTTTCCGCCCAAGTTGTGCTGAAAAAAATATTGGAAAACTTAAAATGAAATTAGAAGGTAAGGTCTGTATTGTTACGGGAGCAACCAGTGGAATGGGAAAGGCAATTGCTCAATCCCTTGCTGCTGAAGGTGCCCAACTTGTACTTTCTGGTCGTAACCAAGAAAGAGGTACGGCCTTGGAAGAAATGTTGGACAAAGCCGTGTTCCTGCCTGGTAATATTACAGATCCATCCTATAATAAAAAGTTGGTCGATACCGCAATCGAGGTGTATGGCAAACTGGATATCCTTTCATTGAATGCAGGGATTCTTGGTTTGGGAAATGTGGAGGAATTGCCCATTGATGCATGGCACGAAACCATCAATACCAATCTCAGTTCCATATTTTATCTTTGTAAATACGCCCTTCCCTACTTGCAAAAAGAATCTCAGGGAAACATCCTGATAAATGCATCGATTGCAGCTTTTAAAAGTTTTCCAAATCATCCGGCCTACTGTGCCTCAAAAGCTGCATCCGTAGCTTTAATGAAGCAGATGGCGGTTGAGTACGCACCAAAAATTAGAGTTAACGCGCTTTGTCCCGGCCCAGTGGACACCCCATTATTGTGGGAATCCGCCAAGGCTTTTAAAAATTCAGATAAGGCGGTGGAAAACGCAAAAAATACAACCCTATTAAATAGATTGGGCACACCTGAGGATGTGGCCAAACTTGCCCTTTTTCTGGTTTCCGAAGATAGTTCATGGATTACGGGGACTACGGTAACCATAGATGGCGGGATTATAAATACATAGTATGAAACAGAAGTTATCCATAGTAAAAATTGGCGGCAACGTTATTGAGGATGCCGAAGGATTTGAGCACGTACTCGGTCTGTTTTCCAAACTGGAGGGAAACAAAATCTTGGTACACGGTGGTGGAAAAAAGGCGACCGAGCTAGGAAACAAACTCGGAATAGAATCCAAAATGGTAAACGGTAGAAGAATTACGGATGCCGACACCTTGGATATTGCACTCATGGTATACGGTGGTTTGGTGAGCAAAAAAATCGTGGCCAAATTACAAGCTTTGGGTACCGATGCCATAGGCATGAGCGGTGCCGATGGTAATGCCATCCGCGCCCATAAACGACCAAAGAAAAATGTGGATTTTGGATTGGTGGGTGATGTGGACACCGTGAACACCTATGCCATTTTCAAATTGCTTCAAGCTGGATTTACTCCCATTTTTTGTGCTTTAACTCACGATGGAAAAGGACAGATGCTGAACACCAATGCAGATACCATCGCAGCGGAAATCGCCATTGCCATGTCAGACCAATTTGAAACCACGCTTTACTATTGTTTTGAAAAGAAAGGGGTGCTTCAAGATGTAAATGATGAAAATTCCGTGATTCGACACATCGACTCAAAAGGATACGATGAGCTTTTAGCTTACGGAATAATTGCTGATGGGATGCTTCCTAAAATGCACAATTGCTTTTACGCGCTGCGCAACCATGTGGCCAAAGTGTGCGTGGGAAATAGCAGCATGTTGGAAGCCAGTAATTCAGACTACACGACTTTAACTTTATGAAAATAACGCAAGACATACTTACAGAAAAAGCCATTGCTCTATTAATGGAACTCATTTCCATCCCATCATTTTCAGGTGAAGAGGACGGAACTGGGGATGCCATTCAGGCTTTTCTTCAAAGTTTTGGCATAGAGACACATAGGCAATACCACAACATCTATGCGTTCAATAAGCATTTTGATGAAAGTAAGCCGACCCTATTGCTCAATTCGCACCACGATACAGTAAAACCGAACAATGCCTATACCAAGGACCCTTTTGATGCCCATGTTGAAGATGGAAAACTCTACGGTCTGGGAAGCAACGATGCCGGAGGCTGTTTGGTGTCCCTTTTGGCCACCTTTGTTCATTTTTATGATAAGGAAGGGCTGAGTCATAATATAATTATGGCTGCCACTGCAGAGGAAGAAGATGCAGGCGAGTTGAGTATTCGTGCCTTACTTCCGATTCTACCCAAAATTGATGTGGCCATTGTTGGCGAACCTACGTTGATGGATTTGGCCATTGCAGAAAAAGGTTTGGTGGTGTTCGATGCCGTGGTGGAAGGAACCCCATCGCACGCAGCGCATCCAAACGATGATAATTCCATTTACAACTCCATTGAAGTGCTCCAATGGTTCAAGGACTATACTTTTGAAAAAGTGTCAGAAGCCTTGGGTGAAGTAAAATTGACCGTAACCCAAATCAATGCAGGAAAACAGCATAACGTGGTACCTTCACAAGTAGATATGGTAGTGGATGTTCGTGTGAACGATTGCTATACCAACCAAGAAATTGCAGACTTGCTCCAAAAAGAAGCACCCTGTAAAATGACACCTCGTTCACTTCGATTGAATTCCTCCAAAATAGACCCGAATCACGATTTGGTAAAAAGTGGATTGGCCTTGGGTCGTGGAACCTATGGTTCCCCCACTTTATCCGACCAAGCAGCATTGAGCTGTCAATCGGTAAAATTGGGCCCTGGGGATAGTACACGCTCCCACTCGGCCAACGAATTTATTTATGTAGACGAAATTGTAGAGGGTATCGACCTTTACATTAAGATCCTAACGGGATTTTTGCAATAAACAAATACAATGAACAATTAGCAATTAACATTGGTTCAATGGCATTTATAAAAGAGATAAAAGATGATCAGCTCTATGTTTATTTGAATGGAAACCTCATATACAAAAGATGGTTGAAAACTGGACAATCTAAGATCTTTGATAAAATTGCTTTTGATAAATTTACTTTGAACTCCATAAAGGAAGAAGAAAAATAAGCTCAAACAAACCACAGATTGTTTATTGTTAATTGACAACTGATAATTGAATAGTATGAAACTCTGGGACAAAGGATTCAGTACCGATAAAAAAATAGACCATTTTACTGTGGGCAACGACCGCGAACTTGATTTGGTGCTCGCTAAATACGATGTGATTGCCTCCAAGGCGCATGCCAAAATGTTGGGTAAAGTTGGACTACTTACCGAAGATGAGGCCAAAGAATTGACCAAAGGATTGGATGAAATCGCAAAGGACATCGAAAAAGGTAAGTTCACTATTGAAAACGATTTTGAGGACATGCATTCCAAAATCGAATTTATGCTGACGGAGAAATTGGGTGATACCGGTAAAAAAATCCATTCGGCACGTTCCAGAAACGACCAAGTTCTGGTTGCCATGCAATTGTACTTAAAGGATGAACTTACCGAAATCAAAAATCAAGTAAAAGAGCTTTTTGATTTATTGATGAAGTTGGCGGAAAAACACAAAAGTGTGTTGTTGCCTGGTTACACCCACTTGCAAATTGCGATGCCCTCCTCTTTTGGACTTTGGTTTTCTGCCTATGCCGAAAGCTTGATCGATGATCTGTACTTTGTACAGGCCGCCCATAAAGTGGCCGACCAAAATCCATTGGGAAGTGCTGCAGGTTATGGTAGCTCATTCCCAATCGACAGAAGTTTCACCACACAAGAAATGGGATTTGACACTTTGAAATTCAACGTAGTGGCCGCTCAAATGGGCCGTGGAAAAGCTGAAAAAGCAACTGCATTTGGAATTTCGAGCGTGGCTGCTACCCTATCCAAAATGGCAATGGACATTTGCCTGTACATGAGTCAAAATTTTGATTTTATCTCGTTCCCCAACGAGCTTACCACAGGAAGTAGCATTATGCCACACAAGAAAAACCCAGACGTTTTTGAATTGATCCGAGCAAAATGCAATAAGATCCAAGCAGTGCCCAACCAATTGATCTTGATCACCAACAATTTACCTAGCGGATACCACCGTGATCTGCAATTGGTAAAAGAAGTAATTGTTCCAGCACTACAGGATATGCACGCCTGTATAGAGATGTTGACCTTTAGTTTAAAGGAGATCAGAGTAAACAAAACCATTTTGGAAGACCCAAAATACGACTACTTGTTTAGTGTGGATACTTTGAACGAATTGGTAAAAAGTGGCATGCCGTTCCGTGATGCCTATAAAACCATGGGCAAGGCTATAGAAAATGGCAATTTTAAACCCAAACGTGACATTGAACACAGCCACGAAGGCAGTTTGGGAAATTTGTGTTTGGAGGAGATTAAAAAGAAAATGGATGCTGTCTTTGACTAAAATTCATAATTGATTTTGATACCAAACAATTTTGTAATTCCCGCTTTCGCGGGAATTTTTTTTCTGATTCGTCAATTCAAATGACCCATCCGTCAATTGAGGTGCGATTTAAATTGTAGTAAACATTAGCTTCACTCCTCTATGTTTGAGTTCAGATATATGTAGTTAAATGAAACAACCCAAGGACATATTAACTTTCATATTGGTTTTAGCCACAGGATTCATTTTTGCTTCTCCACAAAGGGTTATTACAAAAGACTTTGGAAATATAAAAGTGAGAATTGATTCCCAATATAATTTCGAAGAGATTTATAAGGTTTTTATTTTTGGTGAATTAACCGAAATACTCGCTTCTGAAATAGGATATAAAGAGCAAATAGTTCTTAATTTCATCCATTATGCCTCAGATAATACCCCATCTACTTATTTCATTTCATTTGATAGAGGGGACAGGGCGTATAGCCATGGCGGACCATACATACTTAGGACTTTTTTAGACAATGAGGCCCTTGTCATCACTCAAGGTGCTAGGTACTATGATGCTATTACAACATTAAAGCTTACAGAATTTGCAATTCAAAACATATCAAAAATCAAATCCGATCAAAAACAAATTGAATTCGGGGAAGATAACCACAAGTGGAAAATCAATTCTATTGATACACTTAAAATAAAAAAGGTAATCCAGAGTCCCTTAAGCAAGAAAATTACTACGCTAATGGAAATAGAAGTGGAGCGACCAAAAATATTTGAGAACAAGGAATTTATATATGGCATTTCATACTATTGTAAAAATGGACAATTTACCCTGTTTGAAAGAGATTATAATAAAGTGAACATAGAGATCGCAACACTTGATAATATTTATGCCTTTTATCGCTTTGATAATAGTTCAGCACTTGTTTTTGATACCCTTGGCAGTTTCTACTTTGTAGGTCTTGATGTTTATGATGGGAGAACTAAAATTTCCAATAGGAATACAATTGAAGACATGCTCGATTACCACATCCCGTACAAGGTTGAGAACATTGGGGGCAATAAAATTTCAATTTGCATTCCATACTATCCATATTTGGGAGCAGAGGTAATAGAAGAAAGGGTTTTGATTTATTTGACAGACAAAAATAGACTGATTCAAGATTTGGACAAACTGATTGAAAATAATAAATAGTAACTTTAGTCATCAACCAAAATGGTTGATGTATGCAACTTCGACTTTCCCGCTTTCGCGGGAATTTTTTTTCTGATTCGTCAATTCAAATGACCTATCCGTCAATTGGGGTGCGATTTTATTAGTAGTAAACATTAGTTTCACTTCTGTCTTCCGTTAGGCAAGTATCGGACGATAAAATCTTTAAAAACGATTCATATTCTTTGAAGTTAGCAACAATAATGACAAAAAATTATCTAATTATATTAATTATAATTGTACCATCTGTATGCAGTGCCCAAGAATACTCTCAAGAAAAAATTAAGTTGTTAATTGAGAAGCTTGACCAAATGTCAGCATTTCGATATTGGGATCGTAGATATAATGAAAATGGTAAGTCTGTAAAGGTAGAGGCTACCGATTATAGAGTAGTTGATAATTGGACGGAGAATAAATCTTATGCAGATACAACCTTTGTGGATAACAGTACTCATAAAACTTTTCTAGAAATTGTTGAGAAATCTACATTAAAAGATTTGTTTATAATGAGTAATCATGAATCACCAAATATTCGCGTTTATGCTTTTTGGGCGTTTATCAAACGAAAAGATGAAAGAAATGCACTTAAAATATTACATGCTGAAACAAACAGAAAACAAGAAAAGGTTTGGTATGATGGAATGGGTGATTCTCTTGAGGAGTTTACAACAATTAGACTGATGATTAATATTTATAGAGGATTACTGTAGCTAACATGGCTATAATTGCCATTTCAATAATTCCCATTTTTAATTTTTCGGTTCCCACAAAAAGTTACCAAGGCACTTCCCAAAATTGTATCTTGAGCCATCAACCAAAATGGTTTATATATGCAACTCCGAACTGTTACTGCCCTATTGGCCTTAATCTTTACCTGCCTTACTGCAAATGCCCAAGATGTTTACCAAAAAAATGAGGACGTAGATGTGCAACACTATGTTTTTGCACTAGAGCTGAACGACGATAACAACCAAATTAAAGGAGAAGCACAGGTAACAGTAAATTTTAAAGAAATAGCGGTTCCCTTTGCCTTGGATTTGATTCATAAATCGGGCGAGTTCGGCATGGAAGTGACCGAAGTACTGGATGGTGATTCCAAAGCCAACTATTCCTATACCAATAACAAAATAAACATAGTACCGAAATCCTCTTCAGAATCCACACAAACCTATACCATCAAATATCAAGGAATTCCAGAACGAGGGTTGGTGATCGATACCACCAAATATGGAAAACGTTCTTTCTTTGGTGATAACTGGCCCAATTTGGGCAGGCATTGGTTGCCCTCCGTGGATCATCCGTACGATAAGGCCAGTTTGGAATTTCGTATTACCGCTCCCGAGCATTACGATGTGGTGGCCACGGGCAAAAAAGTTGAGGAGAGCAATCTCGAAAACGGGTATAAACTTACCATTTATAAAGAACCTGCTCCCGTTGCCATTAAAGTGGTAACTATTGGCGTTACCGAATTTGCAAGTCGAGTGGTGGACTACGTGGACAACATCGAGGTTTCGGCCTGGGTGTATCCGCAAAATAGATTGGAAGGTTTTGGCGATTACGAAGTCGCTGGGAACGTGCTTGAGTATTTCATCGACCATATTGGACCCTATTCCTATGCAAAATTGGCCAATATGCAGGCCAAAACCCAATGGGGCGGTTTGGAAAATGCGGGCACCATCGCCTATTTTGAAAATTCAGTGACTGGGAACAAAACGGTTGAGCCTTTAATTGCCCATGAAATTGCGCATCAATGGTTTGGGAACTCCGCAACGGAGAAAAGTTGGAACCATGTTTGGGTAAGCGAGGGATTCGCGACCTATTTCAGCATTTTGTACCTCGAAAGTGTGTATGGCGATGAGCGAAGAAAAGAAGATCTGGCCATCGACAAGCAACAAATCTTTGATTATTACCGAAAAAATCCTGCTCCCATTGTAGATCTATCCATTAAAGACCCAATGAAGGTATTGAGCACCAATTCCTACCAAAAAGGTGGTTGGGTGTTGAACATGCTTCGCCATAAATTGGGTGATGGTATATTTTGGGAGGGTATTCGTCATTACTACGCCACCTACCAAAACGGCAATGTGCTCAGTGAGGATTTCCAAAAATCCATGGAAGAAGCTTCGGGCCAAGATCTGGAATCCTTTTTTAAGCAATGGCTGCACGTAAGAGGACATCCACAGCTCAAATGGGGATGGATGTATTCGAATGGCAAGGTAAAAATCAAATTGGAACAACACCAAGACCATCATGTGTTTCAGTTTCCTTTGGAAATAGGTTTGGTTAAAGATGGTAAACTAACTATCAAAACGATAGAAATCCAAAACCAAAAGGAAAGTTTGGAAATTGAATTTGAAGGTCAACCCGAATCGGTTGTTTTGGACCCCAACGAATGGACATTGTTTGAGGATATGGGTAAAATGTAGTACTCGTCAATTCAAACTAGGCATATGTCAATTGGCCTCTGAATTTTTATTTGAAAAGTCATAGCTTCACTCCTATCTGTCGAAAGGTAGATATAATATACTTTGTGCTGAGCGTTGCCAAAGCATTAAAACGATTCATATACTTTAACGTTGTATGTAATATGAAAATGACAATCAAGACAATAAAATGAAATTAATTTTAATTTTGATAGCGCTATTATCTATTGGATGTAAACATAAGATTGATAATAATCAACACAGCGAGAATGAAATTTTAATGGAGGGTACTAATAATAAGTCATTTGTAATCAGTTGTGGGTCTGGATGCGCATTAGTTTATAACTTAAAACAGATAAAAAAGAAAAGTAAACTTATTATAGCCGAATTTGATGTAACACAATACATAAATGAAAAGGTTACAGACAATTATCCTGATAAAGTCAAATATCTCTTGACAGATAATGAAGGTTACGAAATTTACATTGGAGATAACCTAGTTACGGAGAATAGTTATGGACAACTATACTTAAATCTTAAAATAATAGGAAATGAAACACAAAGTATGAATCCATGAGGATTAAGAACAGTAACAAAATACCATCGATTTCCAATCCAACTGTAACAATCCAAGCACTTCATTCTCCTTAAAAGAAAACCAAAACCATGTATCGTATTGTTTTCTTTCTTGTATTCGTTTCTTCACTTTCCTTTGGACAAACCCAATTACAACCTCCATCTGATTTTTACCCCAAACAAAGAACCAAAGTGTTGGTGGTGGGTTCTTTTCATTTTGATTTCCCTGGCTTAGATCAATTAAAATCGGCCGATGAAAACAAAATTGATGTGCTCAAAGAACCCAAAAAGTCCGAATTGGAGGATTTGGTGGCCTACATTAAAAAATTTAAGCCCACTAAAATTGCCATTGAGGCCCAACCGAAATGGAACACCATGCAAAAGTATGAGGCCTACAAAAATGGGGAGCATCGCGACAACCGAGACGAGCGCTACCAATTGGGCATGCGTATTGCCATGGATATGGGGTTGGATTCCGTTTACGGTATAGACACTTGGTCTTTGAGCGAAGACCTTTACAAGAAAGATTCGGTTTATTTAAATACACTTGTCGGAGATGTAAACTGGGACATGGAAGACCCCTATTGGAAATATGCTGAAGCTTATTTTGATCATCGTGATAAGATGATGAAACAAGTTCATTTGTTGGACTATTTTAAATCCATGAATTCCCGAGAAGCGCACAATGCCAATTTTGGACTTTATCTTACGGGTAGTTTTGCCACGGGCGACATGCAGGGAGCGGATTATTTATCCATTTGGTGGTATAATCGCAATGCCCGTATATTTTCCAAATTGGTGCAGATTACCGAAAGTCCCGAAGAACGAATTTTGGTGGTTTTTGGCAATGGCCACGCCGCTATTCTACGACAATTGTTGGAAGCCTCGCCCCAGTACGAATTTGTGGAATTCAGTAGTTTGGAAAACTTTGATTAGGCTATCCATCAATTCAAAAATGGTATACGTCAATTTGATACTATATTTAATTATAAATTTTGCGATTTTCAATTAACTATTCCGAATTGATTGACCAATGAACCGAATAATTAAAAATTCCCTTCTTATAATTGGAGTCCCAGTCATTTATGCCTTGTTCGTTAGAATGTTATTTGGCATGAACCTTAATACCTGGAATGATCTATACTCGGTAATGTCCTTAACATTTCTGTTTTTTTTACCCACAATACTTGGTGCCTTGACCGTATATTTATCAAACCATGAAAAATCAGGCAAAATTGTTTTTAAAATATTTGTGCCTTGGATTCCTATTTTTATTTTCCTGATCTTAACGTTGGCATTTGCCATTGAAGGGTGGGCCTGTTGGCTTATGATTTTGCCCATCTTTTTGGTTGCATCCTCTATTGGTGGCGTATTGGGAGGTTACCTAAAAGCTCAAAGTAGAAAGAATAAATTGAATATTTCGATTTTAATCTTACTTCCTTTTTTAATGGGTCCATTGGAAAGTGTAATGGAAAAGATATCAAGCACCTATCAGGCCTATACTTATATTGATATTAATGCTCCATCGGAAAAAATATGGGACAACGTTACCCGTGTAAAAGAGATTCCAATTGATTCAGACACAGGATATTTAACCCGATCATTAGGTTTTCCCAGACCTTTAAAAGCAGAATTAAATTATGAAGGTGTGGGAGCCTACAGAGAGGCTATTTTTACCAAAGGATTGATATTTCATGAAACAGTTACCGAATATGAGGACAATCATAAAATGTCTTTTACAATAAAAGCATATCCACATGAAATCCCGTCTACAACGTTGGATGAACATGTAGTTATCGGAGGTAATTATTTTGATGTTCTCAATGGTACCTATGAATTGGAAAAATTACCCAATGGATTGTTCAGACTTCATTTATACAGCCATTTTAAAATGAATACGACCTTCAATTTTTATGCAGGTTGGTGGGGTAAATTGATAATGAAGGACATTCAAAACAATATTTTACAGGTCCAAAAGAAAAGATCCGAAACGCGATAAATATTGAGATTTCATTAAAAAAATAGATATTAATTAAGTCAATACTTATTTTGTAGTTAAAAAATAAAGCAAATCGTTATTTTTGGGCGCACAAACTAACAATGACTAACAAACGCATAGCCCCCAACCTTTTTGTTGTTCTTTTCTTTGGCGCCCAAAGTCTATTTGCGCAAAAGAAAAATGCTGATTTCAATATTCACATCAACAAAACCACCGAAACCTTTACCATAGATGGTAAGGGCGACGAAGAAACTTGGAAAACTGCCGAACCGGCCCAAGATTTTTATATGGTCCTCCCCATGGACGACCGCAAAGCCACCCAACCCTCAGAAATTAAAATGGCCTACGATGATAAACACATTTATCTATTGGCCACTTTCTTTAAAACACCAGGGAACACTTATGTGGTAGAATCGCTACGCAGGGATTTTTCTTTTGGTGGCAACGACAACTTTTTGTTGTTCATGGACCCCTTCAACAACCTTACCACTGGGTTTAGTTTTGGGGCCAATGCCTATGGCGCACAATGGGACGGAACCATGTCCAACGGTGGAAGCATTGACTTGAATTGGGACAGTAAATGGGTTTCCGAAGTGCAGGTATTGGAAGATAAATGGGTAGTTGAAATGGCCATTCCATTTAAATCCATTCGATATGAAAAAGGGGTAAAAGAATGGGGCATCAATTTCTCCCGTCTGGATTTGAGCACCAATGAAAAATCGAGTTGGACGCCAATTCCGAGACAGTTCCCGACCGCTTCATTGGCCTATACCGGTAATTTAATTTGGGACAACCCACCACCGAACCAAGGATTGAATTATTCCATTATCCCCTATGTGTTGGGAACGGTGGGCAATTCAACCATTGAAGATTTACAATACGACAACGAGGTAAAAGTTGGAGGGGATGTAAAACTCGGACTTTCCTCATCCTTGAATTTAGATCTAACGCTGAATCCCGACTTTTCACAGGTTGAAGTGGACCGACAAGTCGCCAACTTGACTCGTTTTGAGCTCTTTTTCCCTGAACGCAGACAGTTTTTCCTTGAAAATGCAGACCTCTTTGCCAGTTTTGGTTACGAAACAGTTCGTCCTTTCTTTTCGAGACGAATTGGATTGGGCGTTCCCATTATTGCAGGTGCCAGAGTGAGTGGTAACCTCAACCGTAATTTACGTTTGGGATTAATGGACATGCAAACGGACAAAATGGACGAAACGGGATTGCCCAGTCAAAATTTTGCCGTCCTTTCGTTGCAGCAAAAAGTGTTCTCCCGTTCTAACATTGGTTTTATTTTTGTGAACAAAGAATCATTGAACTACAATGCACTTTCGGACAGTTTACAGACCGAATACACCAAATACAACCGTAATTTAGGAATTGAGTACAACCTTGCATCCGCCGACAATAAATACAACGGTAAGGTTTTTATGTTGAAATCTTTTGGGCCTGATTCATCCTATAACGGAATTGCTCAGGGTGCCCACTTGGCCTACAACAGCCGAAAATGGAACTGGAGAATTCAGGAAGAATATATTTCGGATGATTTTGTTTCTGAAGTGGGGTTTGTACCGAGAAATAATTACATCAAATTCAGTGGTTCTTTGGGCTATCAATTTTTGCCTGCCAGTGAAACCGTGGTAAGCCACGGACCAAAGTATTCAGGTTTTTACTTTTTTGACCCGAGCATGAACTCTACGGACTATGTTTCCATCGTGGGGTATCAAGTCAATTTTTTAAATAGAAGTTCTGTGAGCTTGGATGTTTTTAACGAATACGTGCAGCTTTTGGCTCCTTTTGACCCGACCAACACGGGCAAAGAAGAATTGGAAGCGGGCACCACACATCATTGGAACGGGGTTTTTATGCAGTACAGCTCCAAACCCAAAAGTCTATTTACCTATGCATTGACCAGTCGTTTGGGGCGTTATTTTTCAGGAGGTTACCGCACCAATCTAAATGCGCAGTTGGGGTACCGTTTTCAACCCTACGCACGTTTGGGAGCTACACTCAGCTATAATAATCTGGACTTGCCCGGACCTTGGTACACTACCGATTTTTGGTTGGTGGGCACAGAAGCCGATATCACATTTACCAATAAATTATTCTGGAATACCTTGTTCCAATACAACGAACAGAACAATAATTTTGGCATCAACTCCAGATTACAGTGGCGTTATGCCCCTGCTTCCGATTTGTTCTTGGTGTTCAACAACAATGAACAGTTATCGCCTTTGGAAGGTAATTTGTGGTCCTTGACGCTTAAGTTTACGTATTGGTTCAACAAATAGAATTTTAACCATATATCTTCTTCCTCTTACCTCTGAACGAAGGGTCTTGTTTTTATTCTTGTTTTTTTCGATATTGACTACCCGTGATGCGTCACGTTTGAAAATCAACCCAACAAACAATACCGCTTTTTGTGTGGTATTGGTTAGAAATGAAACCGGATTCCATCAACATTGTTCAGATCATTCATGAAACGACCCAAAAAGAAAGGGCCGAAGATTTTGCCGTTTGCTGGATAAAGGATGAAGTGGAGACCATTGAGATTGACCATGTTCCCTATAAAAATGTTTCCAACTCCATTTATTTTATCAACCCAAAACATGAATGGAAAGTTTTAAAAAAGGACAGTACCTCTTCTTGTGGTTATATTTTATACTTGGCCCCTGAAGTATTGAACCAACCCTCATTGAGCCATTTACACATTAACCAAGTCCGAATTTTTAATGGAGGTGAAATTCCGTTGTTCAAGTTAAGTCCAGGAATTGAAAAAAGGACACAGGCCATTTTGGAGATGATCGATGAACTTTTGGGCTCGCACCTTAACCATAAGGACGATGCCATCCTATCGCTTTTGAACACCTTTTTTGTGTATTGCGATGGACAGTGCAATATTAAATCCGTTGCTTCCAATAACAATTCAAAAACCAACGTGGTCTATAATTTTAAATCACTGGTTAACAAACATGTTTTGCAATATCATGAGGTGGCCCATTACGCCGATTTATTGAATATTTCCCCAAAATATTTAAATGAGTGCGTCAAAGAAGTTCTCAATGTAGGTTCCAAGAGCATCATAATTGAGCAGCTGCTGATGCGATCCAGACATTCCCTAAAATTTACCAGTAAAACCATCAAGGAAATAAGCTTTGAACTGGGTTTTACTTCGCCTGATTATTTCAGTTATTTCTTCAAGACCCATACAGGAACAACTCCTTCTGCCCTTAGAAACAACTAGTTGTACCGATAATCTAGGGTATTACCGTGATTTTCACATTGCCTGCAACCCTTTGGCCTTCCTAATTTGAACCAAACTTTAAATTATGGACAGAAAAAAATTCATCAAAACCTCTGGTGTGGGATTAGGAATGGCCCTTATGCCGGGATTGATTCAGGGGCAAAACCGTATCGCTGAAAACAATATCAAACCAGGCAACGACCCCAAGATCATCAAGGAAACCGAAGGTAATGTACTCAATGTGATTGGGGATATCCAGACCCATAAGGTATCTGGAAAGGATACGGGCAACCAAATTGTGGAATGGGTAAGCAATGTAGATCCAGGTGTTGGTATTCCTCCACACATTCACACCAAAGAAGATGAAATTTTTAGGGTGATCAAAGGAGAAGTAGAAATTATGGTTGGTGGAAAAACTACGCTCTTGAAGGCTGGTGATATCGCCTTTGCCCCTAGGGATGTTGTGCATGCTTGGAAAGTTGTAGGCACCGAAAAAGCCCAAATGATTTCCAGTGCTTTCCCTGCTGGTATAGAAATTATGTTTGCCGAACTGGCCGCCTTACCTCCAGGACCGCCAGATTTTGGCAAAGTGACTGAAATTTGCGCCAAACAAGGCATCAATTTTGTTTAAGAACCCTTCGTAATATTTACAAGCGGTCTGATTTTAAAATCAGGCCGCTTTTTGTTTTTAGACGCATCCATCAACCCAAAAGGGGTGTTCGTCAATTAGCAGTAATTTTTAGCCCTTTGTTTTATGATCTTACGGTAATCCTCACTTGAGGTAAATCAATAAATCCCGTATTGTCATGAAAAACCGATTACTTATCCTATCCCTATTTATAGCTTCCTTTATGTTTGGTCAATCCTACTATAAGGCCGATATCCTTTTTGCCAATGGCTCTACGCAATCCGGATATGCCAAACTTCCAAATGGAAACCAAAAAAAAGTCAGTTTTAAAAGTACTGAGGATGATCAACCTACCAATTTAAAAAGTGATGATTTGTTCCAAATCCTTTTTACACTGGAGGATGGGCATCAATATGTTTTGGAGAGAAACGTCATTAAAATGCAATTGTCCCGCAAAAATGGGGAATTATACACTAATATCACCAAAAAGAAAGGATGGTTATTACTTGCCAGGGGCCATAAAAAAATGAATTACTACACCGCAGGACAACGTTACCGAATTGACAACGATGGGAATTTTAAAATAACCAGTTCTGGTCAGGTGGGGTTCACGGGTATTGGCTATTATTTTAGACGACCCAATGAAGATGTAGTTACCTATATTACCGCACAAATGTCTGGCATACAAGTAAGCCACGAAAAAAGTTTTCGAAATGCCGCCTCTACCTATTTAAGCGATAATACGTCCCTTGCAAAACGCATAGACGAAGGAGAGTTTAAAAGCAAGCAGCTGGATGAGGTGTATGAGTTATATATTTCGAATTAGAATAATTAATGTTCAAAAACAAGTGGATATTTTGGGACAAATATTATGGTTCGCCATTCCCTTTACGCCATTGTTAACTATTCCTATAATTTGGAAATTAAGTAATTGCAGAAAAATTTACAGAATTCTCTGGGGACTTGGGTTAGGTTTATTACTGTCATTGATACTTTATTTTTTAAGCTTATTCATCCTATTTAGAAACGGGATGGGTACATAATAAATATATCCATCAACCCAAAAGGGGCATTCGTCAATTGGCGCGAACATTTTATCCATAAAAATCTAACTTCACTCCTGTCCGCCGACAGGCAGGTATCGGTAGATATAAATCATAAAAAATGATTCATATCCTTTAACGTTGTAAACAATTTATGAAAACCATAAAAATCATTATAATTTTAGTTCTTTTTTTGACTTTTAGTTGTCAACAAGAAAAGAAACCACTAGAAAGAAATGCTGATTCAAAAATTGAACTTGACAAAAATAATTCAGAAACGAAACCCAAATCTGACACCAATTCAATCTCAAAAAAGAATTCTGAAAATGCGATTTTTCGGGATATTCCAGAATTGGAAAAGTATTACGGATTTGAAAAAATCAGCGGACAAGTTTTAGGTAATTCAGATAAGGCTTTGGTTTTTATTCAAAAAGACAGTTTAAAAGTCTTAATTCTAGAAAAAATAATAAAAAACTCATCCCCCAAACCCAATTATTCAATTCTTGATGAAGTGAGTTTGATATTTAAAAATTCCGACCAATATATTTCCTTGACTCAATGTGATTTAATTGAAAATCCTGATGACAAAATAATATTTAGCTTGGTTGAAAACGAGGAAGTTGAATATTTCGATAAAATATTAAAAACTTGGATTATTGATTTAAACGAAAATAAGTTTAAAGAAATTGAGACAGACAAAGTTAAATGCTTGAATGAATGGTTCGGTTTTGACGGATAAAAACTGTTTACAAAACCGGCTATAGTTCATTGCTCCTGACTTTACTCCCAGAAAGTCTTCGCAAATTTGCTAGCTTCGGTTTACCGCGAAACCGTAGCCAAACCGATACGTACAATACGAATATACCTCTCTACGTAATATGCTTCAAATTGATCACTTCCTGCTCGGTCGAGTGTCCCCAATAACCAAAATTTGAAATCCATCAACCCAAAAAGGGCATTCGTCAATTGGTGGCTAATTTAGCATCGCTTTTTCCTGACCTTCATTCTTCAATTCTGTTGAGCTATGAAGAACCCGCCCATTTTCTCCTTGAAAGAAATACGAAAAAGAAGAAAGGAAAAACAATTTAAAGGTAATAATGTAGTCTGTAGCATTTGTAATGCAACCTATAGCAAATTTGGTGTTTTTGGCAAACAAGACAGACCAAATGCGCAGTGCCATAATTGTGGCTCGTTGGAAAGACATCGATTGATCTGGAAATATATTCAAGACAAGAATGTATTGGAGCATACGGTTAGATTGCTCCATTTTGCGCCGGAAAAAGTCTTTTATGAAATCTTCTCTACTTCGGAGAATTTGGAATACTACCCTTGTGATCTCTATCCTGACCTTTATACATATGGTGGGACTATGAAAATCCATAAAGTTGATATTACCGAAATCCCTTTTGAGGACAATTATTTCGATTTCATATTGTGCAACCATGTTTTGGAGCATATCGAAAACGACCATCTTGCCATGAGCGAGTTGTATCGGGTTATGAAACCTAGTGGCTCTGGTATTTTTCAAGTTCCATTGGATTACAACAGGGAACATACGTACGAAGATTTATCCATCACCTCCAAAAAGGGCCGATTAAAAGCCTTTGGGCAAAAAGACCATGTACGTTGGTATGGGCAAGATTACAAAGATAGGTTAACAAAAATGGGCTTTCAGGTTACGGAAGATGACTTTGTATCCACATTTTCTGCCGAAGAACAATTTAAGTTTGGGTTAGATCCAAAGGAGAAAGTTTATTGGTGTAAAAAATGCTAATATCTTGATAAAAAAAAGCTTGACAAACCAATTGTTAAGAAACATATATTAAATTGAACACACCCATCAACCTAAAACACAGTATGAATGAGCTTTAAAAAGACTTGCTTTCTTCTAATTATTACCATAGTCCTACCCTTTACCGTCCATTCCCAAAAGAATTTCAATCTAAACTTTGATGATTTTAATCCTAGTGAACAGAAATTGCCAACAGGCTGGTTCAAATGGGGGAACTTTGAAAACATTTCTGGAGAAAAGATAAATTCTGAGAATTCGGTTGGAAAAGTAGTTTCCGATAAAAATGGAAAATTCGGATGTATCACCTATCGATTTCCAGCAAACTATGCAGGGGACACCATTAAGCTTACGGGCAAAATAAAATACGAAAATGTAAAGGAATTTGTCGGTCTTTTAATGAGAATTGACGGAGAATCCAAAACAAGGGCATTGGGTTTTAAAAGTATGCAAAATCTTAAAATTAGAGGCACAAGTGATTGGAAGGAATATTCTATACAACTTCCTTATCCTCCAAATGCAAAGTACATTTTTATAGGAGGAATACTTGGCAAAAAAGGAGTTGCTTGGTTTGACGACTTTAAGGTAACAATTGATGGGGTTAACATTCAAGATCTAGAGGAAACCGAAAGAGTTACATTGAAGGATTATGATGGTGGCAAACTAGCTTCTGCTATTTCAAAATCTTCGTATCAAGTAGATATAAGTAAAATTGAAAATCTTGGAATTGACTCGCTAATTGAAAAATCAGGAGATAAAAAAATTGTGGCAATTGGAGAAAGCACACATGGAACTTCTGATTTTTACAGACTAAGAGAATTGATAACCAAAAGGTTAATTACAGAAAAGGGATTTAAACTTGTAGTACTGGAAAGTACTTATGATGATATCGAATTATTGAATGAAAAATTGGATGAAAGATCTCTAGATACATTAATGCGAAAGCATCTATTCTCCATTTATCAAACCAATGAAATGAAATCCTTCTTGAACTGGTACAAGGATAATCGTTCAACCTACAACATATCATTTAAAGGATGTGATGATTCAAATTGGGTCTACTTAGAATTTTTAAAAAGTAAAACTGATTTTAAAAATGATAAAGAGCTAAATAACCTACTCGAGAATTTAGCATCCCATATTTCAAAGAGTTCAACGGATAATTTAAAAAAAGAAGTCAAAATATTCAATACCATATACAATGATATTTTGGCTATTGAAAACCATTTAAAATCAACTGGAACATTAACTTACGAAATTGAAGAAGTTCTATTTAACATAAAGAATACCTTCATTAATTATTTGCATATTAAAAATAACGAACCATTTCAAAGTCGTGATGAAATAATGGCGGAAAGAATCTCATTTTTAGCAAGAAATACAAATGAAAAAATAATTGTTTGGGCGCACAATGCGCACATTTCAAATCAAATAATTAGCAATGAGATAGGTATGATGGGACGAAATCTTAAAAAGGAATTTGGAGAAAATTATTACTCAATTGGACTTACAACATTAGACGGCACCTACTCTTATATGGAAGAAAAATTCATAAATGAAGATCACATTTTTACTGAGCAACTTAAAACTGAAAGGTTAAAACCAAATCAAAGCACTTATTGGGAAGATATTCTCGGTCAAAATGGTAATTCCTTCTTTTTAGACACATCTATACTTTATGAAATATTAAATACTAACGATATAATTGGTCCAACCAAGTTAATCGGATATGGAAAAGAAACTGAAGACGATGGCTATTATATTCCCTTAGTAAAGAATTTTGATGGCCTTATTTTTTTAAAGACCACTAGGGCGACTACACCTATTTTTAATTAAATCCCAGCAAATTATCCCTACTTAATATTCTTCAAATTGATCACCTCCTGCTCGATCAAATGTCTCCTATTACTTTAAACTAAAATCCATCAACCCAAAAGGGGCATTCGTCAATTGGCGTGAACATCCATTTTATAATCAAACTAAGTTTAATGCTGCTGCCATTTTATATGGTCATTGAAATTTGATTATAGCTACCCTTAATTGCCAATTTTATATGAGATATCTACTCTACATTTCAATAATTGCTTTGTTAACATCAACCTCATGCTCAACAAATAAGTCATTTAAGTGGACAAATGGAAAAATTCAAAAAGCTGAAAAGCTCGGACTGGACACTACACAAGTATTAATACTTGCCTCTATAGTTGAAAAGGAAACAAAACTAAAAAGAGAGAAAGCTAAAATTGCAAGAGTTTACATTAATAGACTAGAAAAAGACATGTTTCTTGAATCGGACCCAACTGTGGTGTATTCCATAGGTGACACCACTCTTAAAAGAGTGCTAAGGCAATACCTTGATATAGACTCGCCTTTCAACACATACAGGAATAAAGGACTTCCTCCAGGCCCAATCTGTAAACCATCTAAGGAGACTATAATATCAGTTTTGAAATGCAAGAAACATGATTATTTATTTTTTTGCTTTGCGCCAGAAATGAATTCACGACTTATGTATTCCTCCACATTGAAAGAGCACAATGAAAATGCTAAATTGTATATGGATGCTTTGAAAAGCGGAAAAATAAAAAGACAATGACTTCCATTTTAATTATAAGATCATTCCCAATTTACCGCTATTTATAATTCTTCAAATTGACCAACTCCTGCTCGCTCAAATATCGCCAATAACAATAACCCAAAATCCATCAACCCAAAAGGGGCATTCGTCAATTGGCATAAACATTTTATCCATAAAAAATCTAGCTTCAATCCTGTCTACCAATAGGCAGATGTCTATCGCTAATGCGTCATCTAAACAACGTTTAGCTTAATAGTTAAGTGCTAGGTTGACAAGAAACTTCATGTGAATATTAAATTAATATGAGAAAAATTATAATAGCTTTATTACTTAGCTTAGCAATTTCTTGCTCTAAAAAAGTCTATCCAATTAAAGAAAATGCTGAAGCTATTAGCGAACCATTTAAAAAATATTTTGAAAACGGTATTTTAGAAGTCGAAGGAACCACTAAAAACGGAATAAAAATTGGTGTTTGGAAAACCTATAGAAAGGATGAGACATTGTTTATTGTTGAACACTTCAATCCCTATGGACAAATAAATGGAGAAAAAAAATATTTTTATGAAAATGGTGGAATTTGGCGTACCTCACATTGGAAAAATGGTGAGCGTTTACCAAATTCCAAAGAAATAACTTATTTCAGAGACGGAAAAAAAATTCAAAATATCGAACATTTTGATAAAAATGGAAATTCTTACAAAACAGAAGGATACTACTCAAACGGACAATTAAAAATTTTGTACACTTATAACAAGGGTAAGAAGTCATCTCGTAAAGTGTATTACGAAAATGGCCAATTAGATATGAGTGGAGTATTTATAAACGGGAAGCCTCATAAGGAATGGATTTATTATTATGAAAATGGTCAAGTTATGTTACATAGGGTTTATAATCAAGGAGTGTTAGTAAGCCAAACAATATATGATGAAAACGGAAAAATTAAGAATTAAGCTATGTAATCTTAATCTGAATAGATAAAGTTGAAACTAAGAAGATAAAACCCTTCGCTTAATATTCTTCAAATTGATCACCTCTTGCTCGGTCGAGTATCCCCAATGACCAAAATTTGAAATCCATCAACCCAAAAGGGGCATTCGTCAATTGGCGTGAACATCCATTTTATAATCAAACTAAGTTTAATGCTGCTGCCATTTTATATGGTCATTGAAATTTGATTATAGCTACCCTTAATTGCCAATTTTATATGAGATATCTACTCTACATTTCAATAATTGCTTTGTTAACATCAACCTCATGCTCAACAAATAGGACATTTAAGTGGACCAATGGAAAAATTCACAAAGCTGAAAAGCTCGGACTGGACACTACACAAGTATTAATACTTGCCTCTATAGTTGAAAAGGAAACAAAACTAAAAAGAGAGAAAGCTAAAATTGCTAGAGTTTACATCAATAGACTAGAAAAAGACATGTTTCTTGAATCGGACCCAACTGTGATGTATTCCATAGGTGACACCACTCTTAAAAAAGTGCTAAGGCAATACCTTGAAATAGACTCGCCTTTCAACACATACAGGAATAAAGGACTTCCTCCAGGCCCAATCTGTAAACCATCTAAGGAGACTATAATATCAGTTTTGAAATGCAAGAAACATGATTATTTATTTTTTTGCTTTTCCCCTGAAATGAATTCACGACTTATGTATTCCTCCACATTGAAAGAGCACAATGAAAATGCTAAATTGTATATGGATGCTTTGAAAAGCGGAAAAATAAAAAGACACTGACTTCCATTTTAATTATAAGATCATTCCCAAATTATCGCTACTTGATATTCTTCAAATTAATTACCTCCTGCTCGGTCAAATGTCTCCAATGGCCCCTGGGCAAGTCTTTCTTGGTAAGTCCGGCAAAAATAACACGGTCGAGTTTGGTTACTTGATAACCTAAATGTTCAAAGATTCGGCGTACAATGCGGTTACGTCCACTGTGAATTTCTATCCCTAACTCTCGTTTGGGTGCCCCTTGAATAAAACTTATGCTATCCACATGAATGGGGCCATCTTCCAACTCCAGACCTCCTTCAATTTTATGAAGATCCCCTAGACTTAAGGCATTGTCCAAATGCACATGGTATATTTTTCGAACACCATGTTTTGGGTGGGTCAATTTTTTGGTAAGATCCCCATCATTGGTGAACAACAACAAACCTGTTGTATTTCTATCCAAACGACCAACGGGCAACAAACGGACATTGGTGGCATTACTGATCAGTTCCATCACTGTTCTTCTACCCTTTTCATCACTAGTGGTAGTGATAAAGTTTTTGGGTTTGTTCAGGAGAATGTACTCCTTTTTCTCCATGCTCAGGCGCTTACCATCAAAACGGACATCATCGGAGCGTTTAACCTTATAGCCCATTTCGGTCACAGGTTTTCCGTTCACGGTCACATTACCTGCCGCAATATAGGTATCGGCCTCCCTACGCGAACAAATTCCCGCATTGGCAATATAGCGGTTCAATCGAATCTCATCGGGATTGGATTTTTGCTGGGGTTCGGTTGGTCTGGGTTTTTGTCGTGAAGAAAAATTCTTCCCAAACGGTTTTTTAGAATCGCCCCCTCGGGAAGGTTTTGCAGGTCTTCTGCCCCTGTTATTGTCTGATTTCGCCATCAGTCGTAATTTTTTGCAAATGTAGTCTTTTTCGGTTCCAAAAAACCTAAAGCACAAAGAATTACAAAATTCTGTTCAGCACAACATCCACATTGATCAATAAAATACTAAAAACACCTACCACAATAATGAATTTGAGGATGTTATGCAGCCAAACATAATGCTTCTTGCCATCCGCTTTCCAAAGCAAAAACAGAAAAATCACCAAAAGCAGAATACTAGCTGAAAAGTAGAGATACATGTATCCTACATCAAAAGTTTTGATCAACAACAAAGCTGGAATCAAGGTGAGTACAATAAGTAATCCGATTATTAACTTCGAAACTTTAGGCCCATAAATAATGGGTATGGTCCTGTAGTTTTGTGCCATATCTCCTGGCATACTTTCCAAATCCTTGATCATTTCGCGGGCCAAAATCAGCAAAAACAGGAAGATGGCATGTACAAATATTACGGTTTGAAAATTACCGTAATACACAAACACCACAAAAAAGGGCGCAATGGCCAAGGTGGATGACACCAAATTTCCAATAAAGGGTATCCGCTTGAGTTTATGGGAGTAGATCCAAATTCCAAAAATATAGGCCGAAAAGAACAACACTGCCTTAAAAGAAATGTAACTCGCAGCAAAAACGGCCACAAAATTCAATATAAAATAGGTGGTCAACTTAAACCGTTGACTAACCAACCGATCGAGCATGCTTTTGGTGGGCTTGTTGATCAAATCCTTTTCCGCATCGTAAAAATTATTGATGATATAGCCACTGGCAATCGTCAGGGCCGAAGCGGTAACGATCAAAAAAAGATTAAGATCCAATACCACATCGCGTAAACGAGAGTTTGGCGCCAAAATATAGATGGAGGCCAAATATTGGGCAAGGGTTATAACCAAAATATTGTAACCCCGAACCACAGAGAACAGACTCAATAGCTTAAACAGCAAGAGTTTGTTTTTTCTGCTTAGCATGAAATGGTTTTTTTTAGAAGTTGTAGACCACTTCCAATTTGTGGCCCTTTAGCGCAGCTTTTGCTTTTTCAAGATCTTGGGTAAAGCCCAAAATATAACCACCACCACCAGAACCACATAATTTTAGGTAGTAATCATTGGTTTCGATTCCCTGTTGCCAAAGTTGATGGAACTTTGATGGAATCATTGGCTTGAAGTGGTCAAAAACTACGTGTGAAAGTTGCTTTAGATTTCCGAAAAGGGATTTTACATTGCCGCTTAAAAAATCTTCCACACAGGCATCGGTATGTTTCACAAACTGGTCTTTTACCATATTTCTGAACCCTTCCTGCTTCATTTTTTCCATGAAAATCTGCACCATGGGGGCAGTTTCTCCTGTGATTCCACTATCCAATAAAAACACGGCTCCTTTTCCCTCCAAATTTTGGGAAGGAATACTGGTCGATTCAATATTGTCCTGTGAATTGATCAAGATAGGCAGGCTCAAATAGCTGTTCAAAGGATCCAAACCAGAAGATTTACCGTGGAAAAAAGATTCCATTTTACCGAAAATCTTCTTTAACAACAACAATTTTTCGCGGGTAAGGTTTTCGAGAATGGTAATCTTATCATTGGCGTACCGATCATAAATCGCAGCCACCAAAGCACCACTGCTTCCTACACCATAACCTTGGGGAATGGAACTGTCAAAATACATTCCGTTGGCAATATCGGTTTCCAAAGCTCCCAGGTCAAAAGAAACCAAATTTTCTTCCTCTTGCTCCAGATCTCTTAAATATGCAGCAAAACCCTTAAGGCTCTTGTTCGATTTTTGGGCCATTTCGGAATCGTTCTTATCCCGTTTTAAGGCACCCTTAAAAAAGTTGTATGGAATGGAAAGTCCCTTGGAATCTTTAATGATGCCATACTCTCCGAAAAGTAAAATCTTGGAATAAAATAATGGACCTTTCATATGCTCCTACTAAGATACAAACTATTTTGTTTGATTTTCCATTCAAATCGATAAACAAAACCATTTGATCTTTAAAATCCTGTGCTGTTGTCAAAATTCATGGCAAATAACGCAAAAAAATGGCTTAGCTGTTCATTTTTAACCGTTTATTTTAACGGCTCCCTGTCCTACCCCATCATTAATATATTGGCCATTTTCACAATATTGGGCCAATTCCTCGTCGATAAATTTTAGTACTACTTCTTTATGGTTTGATGGATACAGCACATGCACATTCGCCCCAGCATCCAACGTAAAGCACACCGGAATCTTGGTGTTTTCGCGATACTCCCAAATCTTATTGATGATTTCCAACGTATTGGGTTTCATTAAAATAAAATAAGGCATGCTGGTCATCATCATGGCATGCAAGGTCAAGGCCTCACTTTCCACAATTTTAATGAAGGCGTCCAAATCGCCTTTGGCGAAAATAGGCTTCAAAGCATCCAAGTTGTCAAATGCTTGTTTGAATCTGGTTTCCGCATACGGATGACCGTGCATTAAATTATGGCCTACGGTACTGCTCACTTGCTTTTTGCCTTTATGCACCAAAAGAATGGTATCGCAATAAGTTTTGAATACATCATGCACCTCAAACGGATAGGGAACTCCGAATTCATTGGAACTGTTTGGAATATTTTTATGGGCTCCCCATTGTACCAAATCCCCTTTTACACTTCTACAGGCGCTACCAGAACCCAAACGGGCCAAAAAGGAGGCTTTGGCATAAAAAAGAGCATCATCCATTTCAGGGTTAAGCTGTTTTTCAATATCCATCAAACACATGGACAATGCAGCCATGCCACTGGCAGAAGAAGCAATTCCACTGCTATGCGGAAATGAATTGGAGGTCTCAATTTGAAAATGGTATGTCTTTAAAAATGGAAGGTAATTTTCCACTCGCTCAAAAAATGTCTGGATTTTCGGTTTAAAATCTTCCTTCGGTTTTCCTTCGAACAAGAAGTCAAAAGAGAAATTTTCGGTGTCCTCTTTCTTTTGAAATGCAATAGAGGTGGTGGTTGCACAGCTATCCAAAGTAAAACTGACAGAAGGATTTGCTGGAATCTGGACAGGCTTTTTTCCCCAATATTTTACCAAGGCAATATTGCTTGGCGCTTTCCATTTTACAAAACCATTTTCTGGAAAATTGGAATAGGATTTGGGCAAAAAATCTTGTTCTGTCATACCAAAGCTGTTTGGACAAATATACGGTGCATGCCACATTCAGGGAATTGGATTGAAATAAATTATTATTTTAGACGAAGTTGCGCCAACCATGAAAAAAAGAATTGTTTACATAGCGATCAGTGTTGCTGTTTGTCTGGTAATTGGATTTTTGTCCGGAATTGCCACGCAAAGTTCTGTAAACGACTGGTATGCAACATTGAACAAACCCGGTTTTACGCCTCCAAATGAACTTTTCGCACCCGTTTGGACACTTTTATACACCTTAATGGGGGTTGCTGCAGGCATGGTTTGGTCCAAAGGTTACCATCACATTTGGGTTAAAACAGCCTTATATCACTTCGTTTTCCAATTATTGTTGAACGCCCTCTGGAGCATTGTTTTCTTCGGTCTGAAAAACCCATTTGGAGGAATGATTGTTATTTTGGCCTTATTGACCATGATCATTTTAACCATTAAATGGTTCCGTGTGATCAGTAGACCTGCCGCTTTAATGATGGTCCCCTACTTGCTTTGGGTAGCTTTCGCCGCAGCTTTGAACTACAAGATTTGGGAACTTAATTCGTAGCAAGAACAATTACAAGTTCAAACTCAAGTTCAAAGTCAAAGTTCAATTACTTGGTGGTCATTTCGAGCAATTTTTGCATGGTCTTTAAATTTCGGGTAGTGGCCTCCACCTTTAGCTTTTTTTCGATGAGATTATTGTTGAGTTTTGCATTTCCATATCCATTTTTACAAAGTAAATAGACACAATAATCGGAAACATGGAAATCCTCTTGTTCGAATTGCAACTGGTTGAATTCCAAAACCAAATTTGGATCTGGTTTTTGTTTGAGGAGCACAAAATAAAATTTGTTTTCTTCCTCTTTTCCTAAAAATGGATTGGCACTTATGATGGACTCGATTTCATTCGATTTCAAAATCAATGTCGGCACCTCAAAACCATAATGTTGTTTTATGGCCGCGAAAATGGTTTGTTCAAGCCATAATTTATCTAGTTCCACACTTTCAAATACAACATTCCCACTTTGGATATAAGTTTGCACATTTTGCAATCCCATTCCTTCCAAAACAACTCTCAAATCTGCCATTTTGATTTTCTTTTGACCACTCACATTAATTCCCCTTAAAAGGGCAACAAACACACTCTCCATAAGTCGCTGACTATTACTCAGATTAAATTTATTAAATTCAAGCGCACATAAATTACTAAAATGAACCAATATATACTGGCATTAGATCAAGGGACCACTAGTTCGCGTGCCGTGATCTTTGACAAAAAAGGAACTATTATTTCCATCGCCCAAAAAGAATTCACACAAATTTTTCCCAAACCCGGATGGGTTGAACACGACCCTGATGAAATTTGGTCCACCCAAGCCGGAGTGGCTGCCGAAGTGGTAAGCAAAAAAGGACTCAAGGCCGAACAGATGGCTGCCATTGGCATTACCAATCAGCGTGAAACGGTCGTGGTTTGGGACCGAAAAACAGGTCAACCCGTTTATAATGCCATTGTTTGGCAAGATAAACGCACTGCGGATTATTGCGATGCCTTAAAAAAGGACGGGAAATCGAAAATGATTCGAGAAAAAACCGGCTTGGTCATCGACTCCTATTTTTCGGCAACCAAAGTAAAATGGATTCTAGATCATGTGGAGGGCGCTCGCGAAAAGGCAAAAGCAGGGGATTTGGTTCTTGGGACCATAGATTCATGGCTGATTTGGAAAATGACTGAGGGCAATCTTCACATTACCGACGTTACCAATGCATGTCGTACGTTATTGTTCAACATCAACACCATGGACTGGGACGATGAATTGCTGGAATTATTTACTATTCCAAAAAGCATGCTTCCCGAAGTAAAACAATCCAGTGAAGTTTACGGAAACACTTGTCCAAATTTCTTCGCCTCCAAAATCCCGATTGCTGGTATTGCGGGTGATCAGCAAGCAGCATTGTTCGGGCAAATGTGCACCCAAAAAGGGATGGTAAAAAACACCTATGGAACAGGATGTTTTATGCTGATGAACATTGGCGAAAAACCCATCATTTCTGAAAATAATCTTTTGACCACGGTAGCTTGGAAGATCAATGGAAAAACACATTACGCCCTTGAGGGCAGTATTTTTATCGCTGGAGCCGTTGTTCAATGGTTGAGGGATGGGTTGGGAATCATAAAAAAATCATCCCAAGTGGAACAACTGGCCACTTCTGTTAATAGTTCGGATGGTGTTTATTTTGTACCTGCCTTTGCTGGGCTTGGAGCCCCACACTGGAACCAACACGCCCAAGGCACCATTTTTGGGCTTACGCGCGGCAGCACCGATGCCCATATTGCCCGTGCTGCTCTTGAATCGATTGCCTACCAAACTATGGATATTTTAAAGGCGATGGAGGCTGATTCTGGGATTTCCATAAAAGAACTCCGTGTTGATGGAGGAGCAACAGTCAACGATTTATTAATGCAGTTTCAGGCAGATGTTTTGAATACGACCACCGTGCGACCCAAAATTGTGGAAACCACTGTGATGGGCGCGGCCTATTTAGCGGGATTGGCAGTTGGTTATTGGGAAGATGCTGCAGAAATTCAGGATATATGGCAATCCGATGTGCACTTTAGCCCTACTGAAGACCGTGAAACCATTGAAAAAAACATTCAGGGCTGGTATCGTGCCATTAAAGCTTTAGAATTCTGGACCGAAACCGTATAAAATTTCCATTCAAACTTATTTTCTGATTTATGACACCTTTTATTTCTGAAATTATAGGCACTTTTTTACTGATTGTTTTAGGGTGCGGGGTAAATGCCAATGTGTGTTTGCAGCAAACGTATGGCAACAGTTCTGGCTGGATCGTGATTACAACGGGATGGGCCTTGGCCGTTTATACCGGGGTGGTGGTTGCTGGACCTTATAGTGGCGCCCACCTCAACCCTGCAGTTTCCATCGGATTGGCAGTTGCGGGCGAATTTGATTGGGGCTCCGTCCCAAGTTATATAATAGCGCAATTTATTGGGGCCATTGGAGGCGCGTTTACGGTTTGGCTCATCAACAAAAAGCATTTTGAGGCTACGGATGACGGTGCATTGAAAAGAGCGGTGTTTTGCACTTCCCCAGCCATTCCAAATACATTGCTCAATTTAGGTTCGGAAATCGTGGGAACTTTTGTGCTCATCTTTGCGGTATTGTTTTTTACCGATGCTACATTGAGTTCGGACCAAACCATTATTGGATTGGGGTCACTTGGGGCACTACCCGTAGCGTTTATCGTTTGGAGCATCGGGCTTTCTTTGGGAGGAACTACTGGCTATGCCATTAATCCAGCAAGGGATATGGGACCACGAATTGTACATGCGTTGGTTCCCATAAAAAACAAAGCGGAAAAGGGTTGGAGCTATTCTTGGATCCCAATTGTTGGTCCAATTTTAGGAGCTTCCCTAGCAGCTGTGGTCGCAATTATTTTGCAGTAATTAGAAGGAGGAAGCTATGGATTGGGCAGCCAAATACGCTCCTGTCCATGCATTTTGAAAATTGAATCCACCAGTAATGGCATCCACATTGATGATCTCACCGGCAAAATAGAGGTCTGGATATAGTTTGCTTTGAAAAGTTTTGAAGTCTATTTCCTTTAAATCGACACCACCTGCGGTTACAAACTCTTCTTTGAAGGTACTTTTTCCTTCTACTTTAAATGAGCAGGCCGTTAGTTGATTGGCCAATTCTTGCAGTTTTTCTTTGGTCAAATCTGCCCAGCGTTCTTCTTGGGAAATTTGAGCTCCTTCAACCAGTTTTTTCCAAAGGCGATTGGGTAAATCCACGGCTTGGGTTCTAAAAACGGTTTTTTTAGGTTCTTTTTGTTTCACCTCTCTCAAATAGGCTTCCATCGACTCAGTGGTGTAATCCGGTAACCAATTTACCTTGATCCTAAAATTGTAATGGTAATCGTGCAGCAAGTTGGCGCCCCATGCAGAAAGTTTCAAGATAGCCGGGCCGCTCAAACCCCAATGGGTGATCAAAAGTGGGCCATCTGAACATAGTACAGCTTCTTGGCTAACTTTACTCTTAAGGTTCAGTGCTTTTTTATCTACCATAAAGGTTTTCTTGGGCATTACCTCAACTTCTGCATAGGTGCTAATCCCTGGAATTCCTTCAATCCGTTCATCCTTAATATTAAATGTGAAGAGTGAGGGAACCGGCGGGATGATTTTATGTCCCAATCCTTCCAAAATGTTCCAGATTTTGGGATTGCTCCCTGTCGCCAAAAGGAGTTTTTTGGTTGAATAGTGCTTGTTCATGGTGGTGACTTGCCACCCTTCTTCCAACTTGGTAATTTGCTTAACCGAACTATTTTTAAGTATCTGCACCCCCAATCGTTCTGCTTCACCCACCAAACAATCGATAATGGACTGTGAAGAGTCACTTATAGGAAACACCCGACCATCTTCCTCAATTTTTAAGGGAACCCCCTTTTCTTCAAAAAAGGACATCACATCCATAGGGGCATATTTATGGAAAGGACCCAAAAGCTCTTTTTCGCCCCGCGGAAAGTTTGTGGTTAATTCTTTAGGGATAAATTCCCCATGGGTAACGTTGCATCGGCCACCTCCTGAAACTTTTACTTTGGACAGAACGGTCTTACCCCTTTCAAATATGGCAATATTGAGATGTGGTGCTTGTTCGGCTATATGGATGGCTCCATAAAAACCGGCCGCACCTCCACCAACAATGATTACGTCGAACATTAGTTCACCCTTTCCGGATAATTCGTGATAATTCCGTCCACTCCAAATGCCTTAACTTTTTCGATGTCTGCAGGTTCGTTTACCGTCCAGGTGTACACTTTTAAGCCTTCATTATGCATTTGGTCCACATTTTCTTGAGTCAAGGTTTCAAATTGTGGATTAATGGCTGTTGCCTTAAGTTCTTTAGCTTTGGCAATTGCCTTTAAAGGATCTTCACTGGTAAGTACCGCAATTTGAATGCTATCGTTATAACCGCGAACATCTTCCAACTCGTTCCATTTAAAACTGGAGATAATAAAGTTTTCTGGAGACCATCCCTGCCTTTGAATATAGCTTGAAGTGATGAAATTTACCCTATCGGCAGTACCGTCTCCTTTTAACTCTATATTCAAGGCCACTTTATTATCAATCAACTTTAGTACCTCTTGAAGCATAGGGATTTTATGACCTCCATCCAAGGTCAGCTTTCTCATATCAACAATGTTGAATGCTTCGATTGGACCACTTCCATTGGCCAATCGATCTACGGTATCATCGTGAAAAACAACAATTTCTCCACTTTCAATTTTAAAAACATCGATTTCAATCATGTCCACACCCAAGTCCATGGCCTTTTGAATGGATGCCAAGGTATTTTCGGTTTCATGGCCCATTGCACCGCGGTGTCCTATCACCAATGGTTTGGTATTTTTCATTTCGCAACCTGTTAAACCTATAATGGCAGTTAAAGCTACAAGTAATTTTTTCATTTTTTTTGGTTGTTAGTTGGTTGCTAAAAATACAATTTGAATTCGAAACAATGCAAATGGAATAGACATTCAAATCTCATAAAATTTAATTTTTCAGGCTGAAAATATAGGATTGCAAGGGTTGCAGTTCCACATAAAAACTGCCTTTTCCATCTTTTATAAAAAGAATTGGTTTTGCTTCTTTATACAATTCATCGACCAATGTATATTCCCCATCCCCAAGGTTCCATTTGGAAACTATGTCTTCTGGAAGTTTTAAATCGAAAGCATACTTTTTATGGGCATCAAAATTGGACACAACGACCAGTTTTTCATCCGCACTCCATCGAACATAGGACAATACTCTATGGTCGTAACTTTCTGTGTTATCCTTATTATAAAAGTGAATTTCTTGATACTCGCCCATCAAAGCATCACTTTTAATGGTAAAATTGAGCAGACGTTTATAAAAATCACGAAGGTCCTTTTCTTCGGGGTATAGTTGTCCGCCATCAAACTTTTTGTCGTTTATCCATCGCTGGTGATGTGGCACTCCAATGTAATCAAAAATGGAAGTTCGGGTTGGATCTCCAAAACCGGCTTCTTCGGCTCCTGGCTCCCCGACCTCTTGTCCAAAATAAATCATTGTGGGTGATGTGCTCAATGTTGCCGAAACCACCATGGCTGGTTTTGCAAGGGTTGCATCGCCTGCAAAATCAGGACTGGCAATCCGTTGCTCGTCGTGGTTTTCCAAAAAGTGAAGCATATGGTGTTCAATGTCCTCCATTCCCCGTTGCACTACTGGAATATGGTCGGTCCAACCATAACCCTTCATAATGTGTTTGATGCTATCGTAAAGTTCGACCTTATCATAGAGGTAATCCATTTTTCCCAAATGGATATAATCCCTATACAAACTCGGGTTATAGACTTCGGCCAACAAGAATGTTTCTGGATTTTTCATTTTGATGCTTGAATTCATATAGCTCCAAAATTCAACAGGTACCATTTCAGCCATATCAAAACGGAATCCATCCACCCCAAAATCCAACCAATACAATGCAATATCTTTGAATTTATCCCAAGAATTAGGCACAGTTTTATCTTTCCAGAACTCGAAATGTGCTTGATAGTCCATATTTCGGTAGGGCTCAGGCAACACTTCAAAATCTTTGGTTCCGTCGGGACGCACTCCATAGTTTATTTTCACGGTTTCGTACCAATCGTTAAAATTGGGTTGTGCCAGTCTAGACCCATTTCCCGTCCATTTGGCCGGATTTTCCTCAAATTTGGAATCCGCCAAAGGGTTTTCATCGCCTCCCAACGGCAAATAACCGTCTTGCCATTCGGGAACTTTAAAGGCTTGCCCAGGGATGTAATAAAAGTTATTGTTTACATCATATTCTTTGGTTTTATCGTCGGCTGCCCCAAAATCCGATACGCCTTCTGGGTTTGTGGAACCTTCATAATTACGGGCCACATGGTTTGGCACTATATCGATGATAACTTTAAGACCTGCCTTATGACTTCTTTCGATCAACTCCTTAAATTCTTGCAAGCGATTTGTGGGGTCAAGGGCCAAATCTGGATTTACATTATAGTAGTCCTTTACGGCGTAGGGTGATCCTGCCCGTCCCTTAACTACATCTGGGTCATCATTGGAAATTCCGTACGCTGTATAATCGTTGATGACTGCATGGTGAGGCACCCCTGTATACCAAATATGGGTCACGCCCAGTTCCTTTATTTCTTGAAGTGCTTCATCGGTAAAGTCAGCAAACTTGCCCACACCATTTTCTTCAATGGTCCCCCAAAGCTTATTGGTGGTGTTGGTATTTCCGAACAAACGGGTAAAAACCTGATAAACTACTTCTTTCTTTTTCATAGTTGTGGGTTGAGTGGGTTTGGTTTCGGTTTTCTGCTGACACGAAGATAAAGTGGCAAAAACAACCAAAAAAGCGAGTAGGAAATTTGTTTTCATGTAGTTGAACTATTTTCCGGTCCAAAGAATTAGTGGGCAATGGAATCCCTGATGACCAAAGTAGGTTCGAGTATTTTGGTTTGATAGGTCTCTTCCTCTGCTTCGCTCTCGATTTTATCGATGAGCATTTGTGCAGAGACCTCTCCCATTTTTTCGCCGTGTTGTGCGACAACCGTTAAACTGGGATTTGCGTATTTGGACAAAACTCCATCCGTAAAACCAATGAAGGCTATATCTTCTGGTATTTTTAATCCTTTTTCTTGAACAAGACGCATACTATAAACTGCGAAAATTTCATTGACACATAGAACGGCATCGGGTTCTTGTTCGTTCAGAAAGTCTTTTATGGCTTGCTCATCCATTTCCATGGAATCCATTTTAAGCATAAGATCTTCATTAACACCAAGTGCACTTTCTTGTAATGCCTTTAAATAGCCATTGGTACGCTCTTTGCTCACGCTCAGATAATCGTCTGTTGTAATCAGGGCTATTTTTTTCTTCCCTTGATCGATAAACTTTTTGGTTGCTTGGTAAGCTCCCAATTCATCATCAATAACTACTTTATCGCACTCTACTTCTTGGGTTATCCTATCGAATAAGACCACAGGAATACCTTGTTCGGTAACTTCCTTTAAATGATTGTAATCCCCTTTGCGTTGGGTCTCAGAGGAAAGCGACATAATAAAGCCATCAATGCTTCCATTGGCCAACATTTCCATATTGATCACTTCTTTATCAAAAGATTCTTCCGACAAACAAACAATTACATTATAACCTTTTGCATTGGCATACTTTTCAATACCTCTAATTACGGTTGTAAAAAAGTGGTGAACGATATCAGGGATAACCACACCAATATTTTTGGTGCGCTTGTTTTTTAAGCTAATAGCTATGTTGTTGGGCTTGTAATTGTAGAGTTTGGCAAAGGCCTGAACCTTCTCTTTGGTGTCCCTACTAATTTCCTCACTATTTTTTAGGGCTTTTGAAACTGTGGAGATGGAAACCTCCAATTCCCTGGCAATATCTTTTAACGTAATCTTGGCTTTCAACGATGTGGAATTATCAATTCTGGATTAACATGGAAAATTACTCATTATAGCATAAACAAATTGTCAAAATGCCTCTTTTTTAACAAATACAATTGAAGTTTAACATGCCAAAATTGGACTTTACCTAAGCAAACAAAAAATAAAATACTATATTAGGGCATATATTAAGGATTTCACAATTTCTACAATCACTTATAATATTTAATCAAAAGTAAGGAATTAATAATTGTTATTTTCACACTTCTCGAAGTTGTCAACACTAAAACGTTTTCGTATTATTCTACGATATGCTTAAATTTTGATTAACCTTTTTTTTATATATGTTTAACACTTGAATTAAAATTAACTAAACTTTAAATTAATTATGAAGATTACGCTACTGAAAAGCTTTTTGCTTCTTGGGGCATTTCTGTGCTTCGGATTGGCAAAAGCTCAAACCGTCTCTGGTACCGTTTCGGACGCTAACGGACCGCTACCAGGAGCGAGCGTGTTGGTAAAAGGTACTACCAATGGTACGCAGACCGATTTTGATGGTAATTATACCTTAAGTGACATTGGAAGTTCTGCTGTATTGGTGATTAGCTACATTGGTTATAGTACACAAGAAATTCCTGTAAACGGCCAAACCACGATCAATGTTACACTTCAAGAAGATGCCCAGGCATTGGATGAAGTAGTTATTATCGGTTATGGTCAAACTACAGTTAAGGATGCGACCGGTTCGGTTGCTGCAGTTACCTCAGAAGATTTTAACGGAGGGGTTATTTCTTCCCCAGAACAGTTGATCCAAGGTAAAACCTCAGGTGTTCAGATTACCCAATCGAGTGGTGAGCCCGGTGCCGGTATCGCCTTGAGAATTCGTGGTACTGCTTCTGTAAGATCCAACAACAGTCCCTTATTTGTTATTGATGGTGTTCCAGTAACCAACGAAAGTGTATCCGCTAGTGGTGCCGATGTTGGTGTGGGTACCAGTGGTTCCAAAAACCCTTTGAACTTCTTAAATCCAAATGATATCGAGAGCATGAGTATCTTGAAAGATGCTTCTGCAACGGCCATCTACGGATCTAGAGGTGCTAACGGAGTTGTTGTAATTACTACAAAATCAGGTAAAGGCGGTGGATCTAAAGGACAATGGGGCTTCACTTCCAATTTGAGTATCTCCAAAGTGGCCAACACATATGATTTGTTGACCGCTGAAGAGTTTATTGAGCGTGGTGGTTCCAACTTGGGTGGTGCTACAGATTGGCAGAGTTATATCTTTAGAACATCTGCTTCTACAGACAACAACCTTTCTTATGCCCAAAACTACGGTAAGGGTAACGTAAGAGCTACTTTTGGTTACTCCAAGCAATTTGGGGTTATCGAAAACACCAACTTGGAAAGAATCACTGGTAGAGTTAATGCTGCACACCGTTTCTTTGATGATAAGTTTAAGGTAAACCTTCAAGCTACTGTTTCAAGAATCAACGACCAAGCACCGTTTATCAGTAGAACTTCTGGTAGTACCGGTGACTTGTTAGCTGCTGCTTACTATGCGAATCCAACACTAACAGCAAATCCTGGTATTAGTGCCGCACCAGATAGAAACCCTGCCAACCTTTTGGCGTACTATGATGACAATACCCACACAGACAGATTCCTTGGGAACATATCTTTGGAGTATGACATTACTGATGAGTTGACCGCTAAATTGAACATGGGATATGATACTTCCAGTTCAACCAGAGGTCAGGTGTCAGGACCTCAGATTCTTGCATTGAACAACGGTGCAGAAAACAATGGTCGTGCAGCAGTAAGTAATCTGGACACTGAAAACCGTTTGGTGGAACTTACTTTAAACTATAACAAGCAGTACGAAAATTCTAGCCTTGATGCATTAATCGGTTTCTCTTTTCAAGATTTCAACAGAAAAGGACAAAATATGTTGGGCCAAGGATATGGCACAACCAATTTAGGCACTATCATCGATGCGACCAACAGTGCTTATGATGCCACTTATAACTTGGCAAGCAACTATCAAGCTTACGGGATTGGTACTTTTCAAGATGACGCGGATGCTGGAGATCAGTTCAGAGTTTTAGGGCTTACTCCGAATGTGAACGAATCAACACTAAGTGTACCAAGCATTCCAATCAATGCATTTACCGTAGATACTTTTGATAATACCGATGAGCTTCAGTCTTTCTTTGGAAGGGTTAACTATACGCTAATGGACAAGTACTTGTTCACTGCTACGGTTAGAGCGGACGGCTCTTCAAGGTTTGGTGGTAATAACCAATACGGTTACTTCCCTTCAGCGGCTTTCGCTTGGAAATTGAACGAAGAAGACTTTACAGGAGATGCCTTCTCAACCTTGAAAATGAGATTGAGCTGGGGTATCACAGGTAACCAAGATGGTCTTGGGTACGGTCAATTCGTGAACAGAACCAGATGGAACCAATTGGGTATAGGTGCCAATTCACAGATTACTTCACCTGCAACATCGGAAGTTGCATTTGCCAACCCTGATCTTAAATGGGAATCAACAACCCAATATGGTTTCGGTATCGATTTTGGATTTAACAACGATAGATTCTCTGGTAACATTGACTTGTACCGTAAAGAAACTACCGACATTCTTTTGAACTTGCCAGCAGTACAGCCAGCAACTTCTCCTTACGTTTTCCAAAATGTGGATGGTAAGATCATCAACCAAGGTATTGAACTTGGATTGGACTACGACATCTTAAGAGGTGAGGATTTCAACTGGAATGCCAACTTCAATATTTCTTACAACCAAAACGAGTTGACCAATTACAAAGGTCCGAACATTCAAGCGGGTAACCTTTACGGGCAAGGACTTACGGGAACAACTTCCCAAATCTTGACCAATGGAAAACCATTGTTCACTTATAACTTGCGTGAGGTTGACGAAAACTTTAATGTAGATACCGACCCAACCATTTTGGACAAGTCCGGTCTTCCTAAGATCATTTCAGGTTTATCTACCTCTGCTTCTTACAAAAACTGGGATGCATCCGTATTCTTCTCAGGTCAGTTTGGACACTATGTGTACAACAACACGGCCAACGCTTTGTTTGCGGCTCCACAGATTGGTAGTAGAAACAACTTGAAAAGTGTTGTGGACAACGGTGTTACACTATCTGCAACAAACCCAAGTACCTATTTCTTGGAAAAAGGAGATTTTGTAAGACTTCAGTCGGCTTCAATTTCTTATAACGTTCCATTAAGTGGCGATGGCTCTTTAAAGAGTATGCGTCTAAGTGTAAATGGTCAGAACTTGTGGTTGATTACAGACTACAGTGGTTTAGATCCTGAAGTAAGCACTAGTGATGTACCTGCAAATGGTTTGCCATCGGCCTCTATTGATTATCTTCAATACCCAAGACCGAGAACTTTCACTTTTGGGGTTAATGTTACATTTTAAAAAAATTGCACACCATGAAGAACATAACTAAATTTTTAAATATCACACTTTTAGCCTCCTTGGTGTTTAGTTGCACCGATTTGGAGATTGAAGGTACAGACTCATTAATAACAGACGGGTTTGCCGGTGTAGCAAACGTACAAGGGGAAGTTGCCAACCTTAGAAACATTGTTGCAGGTGGACAATTGGGTAACCAAGAAGGACTATTTGCACTTAACGAGGTATCAACCGACGAATATATTGTTCCAACAAGGGGAACTGACTGGGGAGATAACGGAAGATGGTTGTCCATTCACAGACAAACCTGGAATGCCGAACTTTCCGATATTACAACTCCTTGGAGAGAATTGAACAGTATTACGATCAATGCTACTCGTGTTATCAGTCCTAAAAGCGTAAACACAGCTGGAGGCGACATTACAGAGCAAAAAGCTGCAGCTCGTTTTTACAGAGCTTGGGCCATGCACTGGATATTGGACATGTGGAGACAGGTTCCTTACAGAAACGTGGATCTACCAAACAGTGCTATTCCTGATGTTTTGACCGGTCAGCAAGCTATTGACTCCATTGTAAACGATTTGAACCTTGCAATCCTCGATTTGCCAGATGTAACTGCTGGTGATGGTATCGCACTAAAGTCAAATCCAACAAAAGCTGCCGCTTTGCACCTTTTGGCCAAAGTTCATTTGAACAAGCACGTATATCTTGAAACTGCTGCTGACCCTGCCGACATGCAAGTGGTTATCGACGCTGTTGATGAGATTGCTGCAAGCGGTTATACACTAGCTGCTTCCGGAGAATTCTTTGATATCTTTAGACCAAGCAACGATGTTGAGACCATTTGGTGGTCACCGGCCGATGCAGGATCTAGGATGTGGCATACATTGCACTACAACCAAAACTCTCCAGGTAATGATGGAGGTGGATGGAACGGGTTTACTACACTTGCCGAGTTCTACGATCTATTCGAAGGACCAAGCAACACAAACTTTCCTGGCGATGGTCAAGAAGAGCGTAGAGGTGTGGTGCACGATCCAAGTACAGCCAATGCCGAAAACCTTGGTATCGGTCTAGGTTTCTTGATCAACCAACAATACGAGCAAGATGGAACCCCATTGAACGCTAGAAACAATGTTGGTGGAATTCCATTGGTATTCTCAAGAGAAACTGAAAAAGCAGAATACACTTCTCCAGGCGATAATGCCCAATTGGAAACTTCTGGTATTAGAATGTTGAAATATCACCCTAACGAAGAAGGTGGTGATAGAAGACAGCACGTTGTTAAATATCGTTTTGCTGATGCCTACTTGATGAAAGCAGAAGCCATGTACAGAATGGGTACAAGCCCATTGGCCATGATCAACGATCTACGTACCATTAGAGGTGCCTCAGCACTTCCTTCAATCACAGAAGATGATCTTTTGGCCGAAAGAGGACGTGAATTGTACCAAGAATCTGTAAGAAGACAAGATATGATCAGATTCGGTCAGTATCTTAGAGCATGGAATCTTAAAGAGGCTGGGGATGCTACAAGATTGATTTTCCCAATTCCAGTTTCCGATGTATTGGCCAATCCTAACTTGGTTCAAAACCCAGGTTACTAAACATAAAGTTTAAGCTGTTTTTATAACACAGATGCCGCCCACTTATCATGGGCGGCATTACTTTTTTTGGCATCTCATAAAATTCAATAAAGAAAAGATTAATGAAATATTAATGGCAACCAATTATTTTGAGATAAGCCCTCAACTTGGTAGATTGGATGCTTGATATTGGCCTATTATATTGATTGTTGGGAACGGAGAATTTATATGCGTAAATGAATTTCACAGTTCCCATTTTTTGGTTGAAAAAGAAAATTAAAATGAAACTCAATTATATAACGGTTTGCCTTCTTCTTTTGGGTGTAATTTCTTGTAAAGATTCAAGTGAAAATCCATCTCAAGAACAAGAACAAACTGAAACTCTATTTACCTTATTGCAGCCCGAAGAGACTGGAGTGCACTTTATCAATAAGGTCGTAAACCAAAAAGACTTCAACATATTTAAATACCGTAACTTTTACAACGGCGGTGGAGTTGCCATTGGAGACATCAACAACGACGGTCTTCAGGATATATATCTAACGGGCAACATGGAGCCCAACAGGCTCTACTTGAACAAGGGCAACATGCAATTTGAGGATATTTCCGAAAGTGCAGGTGTTTTGGGCAACAAGCCATGGTCTACAGGAGTGGTCATGGTAGACATCAACCACGATGGGCTGTTGGATATTTATGTTTCCAACGCAGGAAACATGGAAGGCAACAACCACGACAACGACCTATACATCAACAATGGCGATCTTACCTTTACCGAAAGCGCTGAAGAATATAACCTTGCAAAAACAGGTTTTACTACCCACGCCTCCTTTTTTGATTATGACAAAGACGGCGATTTGGACGTGTATATTCTTAACAACAGTAATATTCCCGTAAGTAGTTTGGGCTATGCCGAACAGCGTGAAGTTCGGGCACAAGATTGGGAAGGTGTCCCTCATATTTTTAAGGGTGTTGGGGATATGCTCTTGCGCAACGATAACGGGAAATTTGTGGATGTAAGCGAGGAAGCAGGCATTTATGGAAGCTTGATCGGGTTTGGATTGGGTGTTTTGGTTACCGATTTTAATGGCGATTTATATCCAGACATTTATGTTTCCAACGATTTTTACGAAAGGGATTACCTCTATATCAATCAAAAAGATGGCACATTCAAGGAAGAAATCAATGAATGGACCTCACACTTGAGCCTTTCTGCCATGGGTATCGATATTGCCGATATTAACAACGATGGCCATAACGACATCTTCATTACCGATATGCTTCCTGAAGACGAAACAAGGGTTAAATCTGTAATGGAATTTGAAGGTTACAATATCTTCAACCTAAAACAGAACAAGGATTTCGGTCAACAGTACATCCAAAATACGTTACAGCTTAATAACGGAAATGGGACTTTCTCCGAAGTGGCCTACTACAGTGGCATAGACGCTACGGATTGGAGTTGGGCCGGACTGATGTTCGATATGGACAACGATGGACTTAAGGATATTTTCATTACCAATGGAATCAACCACGACCTTACCGATTTGGATTTTGTTGACTTCTTTGCCAATGAAATCGTGCAAAAAATGGCTTTGACAGGCAAAAAGGAATCCATCGATTCCATTATCAGTAAAATGCCCATTAAGCCACAACCCAACTACGCCTACAAAAACAATGGCGATATTTCATTTACCAATGCCAACAAAGAATGGGGATTTGAACTTCCATCCCGCTCCAACGGAGCCGCCTATGCCGACTTGGACAACGATGGGGATTTGGATTTGGTCATCAACAATGTGAACACACCGGCATTTATCTATCGAAACAATACCGAATCTCAATTGGATAACAATTACATCCAATTAAAGTTCAAAGGACCAGAAAACAACCCCTTTGCAGTGGGTACCTTGGCTAAATTGTATTTTGATGGCAACATTGTAAACCAAGAGTTGATCCCATCCCGAGGATTTCAGTCATCCGTACAATACGATATGACTTTTGGCTTGGGCAAATCCCAACAATTGGATTCCATTCGTATTGTTTGGCCCGATGAACAAACGCAAAAATTAGAAAATGTACCGGTAAATCAAGTGCTGACTTTGGAGCATTCCAATGCCACCGAAAAGTATGCACTACCCAAGAATCTCAACAAAAAATCATTTTTGACGGAGCTTGACAATAATTTGATTGCAGAACACAAAGAGGACAGTTATAACGATTTTGACTACGAAGGACTTATTTCCCACAAACTTTCCCAAGAAGGGCCTTCTTTGGCCGTAGCGGATGTAAATGGCGATGGGCATGAAGATTTTTTTATCGGTGGGGCGAAGGGTCAACCCGGCTCCATTTATTTGCACCGTGGCAATGGAAAAGTCTCCCAAAAATCATCTGCCGTTTTTGAAGATGACAAAGAATATGAAGATGTTACTGCGGCATTTTTCGATGCCGATGGAGACGGAGATCTAGATTTAATTGTAGGTTCCGGTGGAAACAATGTAGATCAACAACGCAATTATTCTGCTCGATTGTATTTGAATGATGGTAACGGTAACTTTTTAAGATCCGAAAAAGAATTGCCTTCCACCTTTAAAAATATATCCACCATTTCTCCTTACGATTTTGACAACGACGGAGACATTGACATTTTTATCGGCTCCAGAAGTGTAGTCGGTGTATATGGCATATCTCCCGACCACCTTCTACTTGAAAATATGGGCGATGGGACTTTTACCAATGTAACGGAACGTTCTGGATACGACCTTAAAGATGCTGGTATGGTAACCGATTCCAAATGGGAAGATATGGATGGTGACGGCAAAAAAGACCTCATCATCACTGCAGATTGGGATACGCCTAAAATTTATAAAAACACAGGGCGAAGATTGTCCAAAATGCCAACTTCCTTGGATAGTTTATACGGCTGGTGGAACACTGTGGAAACTGCCGACCTTGATGGTGACGGCGATTTGGATCTTATTTTGGGGAATCAAGGGTTGAACTTGCATTACAAGCCAACAGAATACGCCCCAATGAAAATGTACATCAACGATTACGACAACAACGGCACATTGGAACAGATTGTGACCATGCAGGAAAATGGCGGCGACTACCCCATTCATCAAAAAAGGGAGCTAACCGAGCAATTGCCAGCGTTAAAAAAGCAAAACCTAAAAGCCTCCGATTACGCACAACGAACCATCCATCAATTGTTCCCGGAGGAGGTTATGGAAAAATCAATTGTTAAAAAGGCCGAAACTTCCGCATCGGTTATCGCAATCAATGAAGGAGGTGGGAAATTCACCATTAAAAATCTACCACCCCGAGTGCAACTATCCTGCGTGTGCGACATTACTTGTGCCGATGTGAACAAGGATGGAAACATCGATTTGATCATGGCAGGTAACAACTTTGAGTTTAAACCACAGTTTTCCCGTTTGGATGCAAGTCAAGGGAACCTATTGCTTGGAGATGGCAATTTGAACTTCACTTGGCAAGATTATGATACAAGTGGATTTAAAGTGAGGGACGAAGTAAAGTACCTGAAACAAATCAAGGATAAAAGCGGTAAAATCTTCGTTATCGCTGCCGTGAACAACAACAAACCCAAGATTTTCGCCCTGAATGAATAGGTTTTTGATCATATTCCTTTTTACTACCCTTATTGTATCCTGCAAAAAGGGTGGAAATCTTTTTGATACTCCAGCTCCTACGGAAACAGGTGTAGAATTTACCAATACGCTTACCACTTCCAAGGATTTAAGTATTCTGGACTACCTCTATTTTTATAATGGCGGAGGTGTTTCCATCGGCGACATCAACAACGATGGTTTGCCCGATATTTTCCTAAGCGGAAATCAGGTTAAAAACAAATTGTATCTGAACAAGGGCAATTTAGAATTTGAAGACATTTCTATTTCTGCAGGAATTGAAGGCAACAGCACTTGGAACACCGGAGTGACCATGGCCGACGTAAATGGCGATGGGCTTTTGGATATTTACGTTTGCGCTGTTGTGGGCATCAATGGTTTTAATGGGTTCAATGAACTCTACATTAACAACGGCGACAATACCTTTACCGAAAGTGCGGCCAAATATGGTCTGGATTTCGATTCTTACAGTTCCAATGCTACCTTTTTTGACTATGATCTGGATGGGGATCTGGATATGTACTTGTTGAACCATGCCGTGCACACCCAAAACTCCTTTGGAAAGTTTGATTTACGGTTCGAGCGTCGCTATGAAACTGGAGATAAGCTCTTAAGAAACGATAATGGCAAATTCGTCGACGTAAGTGAAGAAGCTGGGATTTATGGGGGCATCAACGGATATGGACTTGGATTGGCCATTGCAGATTTTAATCAGGATGGCTATCCCGATATTTATGTGGGCAACGATTTCCACGAAGACGACTATTATTACCTCAACAATGGGGATGGAACTTTTACAGAAAGCTTGAAAAAATACTTCGGACATACGTCCCGCTTTTCCATGGGTAACGATGTGGCCGATATCAACAATGATGGACGACCCGATTTAATCTCCTTGGACATGCTTCCCGAAGATGAAGTCCCATTGAAATCTTCAGAAGGTGATGATAACATTCAGACCCAAAAAATGCGCATCGACCGTTTTGGGTACCATTATCAGTTTACCAGAAACATGCTTTATGTAAATCAACCCGACGGTAATTTTATGGAAACCGCTCTAATGAGTGGTATTGCGGCTACGGATTGGAGTTGGAGTGCCCTTTTTGCCGATTTTGACCAAGATGGCCAACAAGATGTGTTCATTTCCAACGGTATTCCCAAAAGACCGAACGATTTGGATTTTATCAAATTTGTCTCGAACGATCAGATCCAGCAAAAAATTGACAACACCAAAATGGTGGATCAACAGGCATTGGGATTAATGCCATCCGGAAGTGTTCATAATTATGTTTTTAAAGGCACCCAAGACCTTCAGTTTCAAAATATGACTGAAGATTGGATGACCAAAGACACTTTGGTCTCTGGCGCAACGGCAATTGGTGACCTTGACGGGGATGGGGATTTGGATGTGGTGACCAACAACATCAACCAACCCGTTTCTTTGTACATTAACAAAACAAACGACAAGCGTACTTATCTAAAGATAAAATTCAATTACACGGTTAAGAACAAATTGGGTATTGGCACCAAAGTTTATGCTTATAATGATGGCGGGCTCCAATTCAAGGAGCTTTTTACAACACGTGGTTTTCAAGCTTCATCTGAACCGATGATCCATTTTGGATTTGAAAATGCCACTGAAATAGATAGTATTCGAATTATTTGGCCTGATAAAACGTATCAAACACTAAAAAATGTTGCTACAAATCAAACCTTAAATCTTGAGCCCAATAACACAAAACCTTTTGATTATAGCAAGGTAAACAAGGTAGCAAAACCTCTTTTTACCAAAGTTGAAAACAATCTTGGACTGGACTTTACCCATGTAGAGGACAACTATACCGACTTTAACCGTGAAAAATTGATTCCCTATCAAATTTCGGATAGAGGACCTGCCATGGCCATTGGTGATGTAAATGGTGATGGCAAAGAGGACCTCTTCTTTGGCGGCTCCAAATATGCCCCTTCAAAAGTTTTTGTACAACAGGACAGTATTTTTGTGAACAAGGAATTCAATGCCATTCAAAGCGATTCCATACAGGAACAAATTTCTGCATGCATTGCTGACTTCAACAGTGATGGTAAAAATGATTTGATCGTTTCCAATGGCGGGGGCGACTTTTTTGGTCCATCCGAACCTCTTTTGGACGCCTTCTATGTGCAGCAAGACACCACATTTAATCGCATGGCACTTCCGGAACACTATCAAAATTCATCCGTGATCAGACCCTTCGATTATGACAACGATGGGGATTTGGATGTTTTTGTGGGTGGCCACACCATAACTTCAAATTTTGGCAAGCCAGCATCATCTTATATATTGGAAAATAACAACGGAAATTTTTTACCGAAAAAAGGTTTTGAATCCATAAGTAAGGGGATGGTTACCGATGCCATTTGGAGTGATTTTGATGCAGATGGGGTTACCGACCTTATTTTGGTCGGAGAGTGGATGGCTCCCAAGTTTTTAAAATATCAGGATGGCACTTTTACGGAAGTTCAACAGTTGAATATTTCCGGACTTTGGCAGGCCATTGAGGCTTTTGATGTAGATAGTGATGGTGATACCGATTACCTTTTGGGCAATTGGGGCACCAATTCCAAATTCAAGGCTTCCGAAGCGCATCCCATGAAATTATATTTCAACGATTTTGATGATAACGGACAGACTGAAACCGTTACCGCCATGGAAAAAAATGGAAAATATTATCCTTTGGAATCTTTGGACGGACTTGCTTCACAAATGGTCTATCTAAAGAAAAAATACACCACCTACAAGTCTTTTGCTGGTGCTACCATGGAAGAAATCTTTGGTAATGACGTCCTAAAGGCATCCACCATTTTAGAGGTAACTACCCTCAAATCCGGCTATTTAAGAAATGATGACGGCCAATTTGTTTTTGTACCTTTCAAAAACGAGCTACAGGTTTCACCCATCATGAGCTTTTTGGTAGATGACCTCAATGGGGATGGAACTCCAGAAGTGCTGATGGCAGGGAACTACTTTGGTGTAAAACCTTACCATGGTAGACTGGACTCTTTTCCTGGCGCTTTGCTTACCAATGATGGAAGCATTGTGCTGGGCAACCAATTGGGATTGGATTTTACCAAAAAATCAATTCGACACTTAAAAACAATTAAAATAAACAACAAAAAATACTTGTTGGCCGTATTCAATAATGATCGGGCACAAGTCTATAACATCAATGATTAATCGCGAGGCCATGAAAAAAAGAATAAGTTTAATTGCAGCAGTATTATTGGTTTTGGCATCATGTCAAAAAAAACATGAACCTATTGAAATTTCTCCAGAAGTGTACCACGCATCTGTAGACAAGGTCATAGAAATTATGATTCATGATATATTCTCGCCACCTGTGGCCAGTAGAATATTCGCCTATCCAAATGTTGCCGCTTTTGAAATTATGGCCAAAAAGGATGCCAATTACACCTCCTTGTCAGGGCAGTTAACCGATTTGGGCAACATTCCAGATCCAAAGAGCACCGAGAACCTCAACTACGATATGGCCGCAATGATCGCGCATATGGATTTGAGCAAAAGATTGATTTTTTCCGAAGAAAAATTGGAAAGTTTCCGGGACAGCTTATACACCGTTTGGATGGAAAAGAACGAACCCGTTTTCAATGCTTCAAAGGAATATGGATTGGAAGTTGCGGATTTTGTTGGCCAATGGATGGGCAAGGATAACTACAAGGAAACGCGAACCATGCCTAAATTCTCTGTAGATTCCAACGACCCTTCGCGCTGGCAACCCACTCCTCCAGCGTACATGAACGGAATTGAGCCACACTGGGAAAAAATACGCCCTTTTGCCATTGATTCGGCACAACAATTCAAACCCATTCCGCCACCAGCATTCTCCATGGAAAAAGACTCTAAATTTTATCAAGAGGTAATGGAAGTTTATGAAGTGCGCAAAAGTATGATCGGCAAAGGGGATAAATCAGAAGAAATTGCCATTGCACAGTTTTGGGACTGCAACCCTTATGTTTCCGTAACCCGTGGCCATTTGATGTTTGCCACCAAAAAAATCACTCCTGGCGCACACTGGATCGGAATCACTAAAATTGCTGCCAGAAAAACAGATGCAGATTTTGCCAAAACAGTGTATGCCTATACCAAAACATCTATTGCCATTGCCGATGCCTTTATAAGCTGTTGGGATGAAAAATACAGAAGTAACCTTATTCGACCTGAAACCGTGATCAACGAATATATTGATGATAGCTGGGAACCTGTGCTTCAAACACCTCCGTTTCCTGAGTATACAAGTGGACACAGCGTAGTTTCTGGAGCTGCATCTACAGCTCTAACAAGTGTATTTGGTGATGATTTTGCCTTTGATGACGATACCGAAGTGGCCTATGGCCTGCCAGTACGTTCGTTCACTTCCTTCAACCAAGCTGCCAGTGAAGCGGCCATGAGCAGAATGTACGGCGGAATCCATTACCGTGCTGCCATCGAGGTGGGTATTAAGCAAGGTAGGGACTTGGGCAAATTTGTGGTCGATAAATTGGATATGACAAAAGGCTAATCCGTATTTTTGCTGCTTAGTTATGAGGAAGATTTTTTCAGTACTTCTTGCCCTTGTGGTGGGAGCAGTTTTATGGTATCTATTTTTAAAACCTTCAGATTACATTGTCCGATTTAAGGCCAAAACCTTTCCCGGTGAAATCAACCAAAGTCTTAAACGCTGGGCCCGGGATCTTAACAATTCGGAAAAAATCCAACAAGATGGGGATTTGTTGCACCTGACCCAAACCATGAAGTTTGGCGATTCTACCCATATTTACAATTGGGAAATTGAACCGATTACCGATTCAACTTCAAGGGTAGTTGTTGCGATTCGTGATGAAGACCATAGCCTTAAAAATAAATTGACCGTACCTTTTTCTGATACTGATTTTAAAAAGCGGAGCGAAGCAACGGTAATGGAATTTATGAAAGGCCTTGACGAACACTTGGACAAATTCAAGGTTCGTATCATTGGTGAAGATGATATGCCCACAAAATACATTGCATATATCCCCATAAAAACTACGCAACTACATAAGACTGACGAAATGATGCGCAACTTCAGTTATCTTATGGGGACGCTTTTGGACAATGGAGTGGAATTTGATGGATTTCCCTTGATTGAGGTCACAGATTGGAACCAAGAGAACGATAGCATCCATATTAATTTTGGGCGACCAATCATCCGTTCAGAAAAACTACCCATTGGAACGGACATTGAATACAAGCGGATTTTTAAAAAGAGAGCTTTAAAAGCGGAGTACAATGGCAACTATATTACTTCCGACAGAGCTTGGTATGCACTTTTGGATTACGCGAAAAAGCATGATATTGAAGTTGAAAATACACCTTTGGAAGTATTTCACGATAACCCAATGAGTGAGGGTAATCAGCTTAAATGGACGGCAGAAATCTATTTGCCCATAAAAGAGTCCGATGAATAGAATTGTTGTCTTACTTCTTTTAATCACTGCTCAGGGCTGTGCCCAAAACCATGGGCTCTTGGAGCCTCTTGGTAAATTTCCAAAGCAATTAAAGGAGGTTTCAGGGATTGAAATTGCAGACAAGAGCTCTTTTTGGGTAATCGAGGACAGCGGAAATAAAGATGAGATTTGTAAGGTAGATCGCTCTGGAAAAATTAAGCAGACCCTTAAAATTGACCATGCCAAAAACATGGATTGGGAAGATTTGACCATAGATGTGGAAGGCAATCTTTACATTGGTGATTTTGGAAACAATGCGAACGAAAGGGAGGATTTGGTCATCTATAAAATTTCAAAATCGCAATTGGACAAAAAAGAGCCGAATGCCAAAAAAATAAAGATTTCATATCCGCAGCAAAAAGACTTTCCGCCCAAAAAGGACAGTTTATATTATGACACCGAAGGAATGCTGCATTGGGACGGTCATTTATACATTTTTACCAAAAACAGAACTAGACCATATTCTGGAAAAACCTTGATTTATAGAGTTCCAGACAAGGAAGGTGAGTACAAAGCAGAGCTTTTAAGTTCTTTGTTTTTATGTGAGGACCAGAATCGTTGTTCCGTTACAAGTGCAGATCTATCCCCCGATGGAAAAACCATTGCACTTCTTACTTATGGTCAACTGATACTGCTTCGGGATTTTCAGTTACCTGATTTCTCCAAAGTTACTACTGAAATCATAGATTTACAATGTACCACACAAATTGAATCTGTAGTTTTTACCGATAACAACACGGTTATCATTGCAGACGAGCAAAATAACTTTGGTGGTCGAAAACTCTATCAATTCACATTGGATTAAAATCCAAAGCCCAGTCCAAAAGCTACACGTGGTCCATCCGAACTATTAAATAGTCCCACATTGGCAGTAATAATATCGGTTCCGTTCAAAAAGAAGCCCCCTCCGTACGAATTGTGCCACTTGTCCGAAGAATCTCCAGGGAACCATACCCTTCCATAATCAAACCCTGCATAAATACCGGGTGTAACCGGCATCAAACCTGTTTTCTGTCCTAAAAAACTATAGCGCAAATCGGTATTTTGGTAGTAAGCGGTTTTTCCCGTAAAGCGTTGAAAACGGAAACCTCTCAGACCATTGTTGCCACCAATACTGGCCGCTTGATAAAACTCGTAGCCATTTCCCAAGGTAAAATGCCCTTTGAATTTGGTAGCCAAGACCAATCTTCCGTCCGAAGATATTTTATGGTCAATGGAAAAACTGGGGATAATATATCCATAGCTTCTGGAAGTATCTTCAATATTGGTTCTGTATCCACCTTGTAGCGTAAAATCCATACCCATGGTTGGAAAAGCACTGTTATCGGAATTGGCATAATTATATTCTCCATCGATACCATAGAAACTCTTACCGTTTTCCTCTCCATTTGCAATATAAAACTCGTTGATGAATCGATCTTCGGTTTCCTCAATTTCAATATGTTCGTAGGCCAATCCCACGCGCACTTTAGACCCCAAATAGCCCCTCCAAATTAAAGATGGGGCCACTCTTAGCGTTCTAATGCGAACACGATTGTAATCCAGACCTAAAGGTTCGTCATCATCGTTGTTTTCGGTTTCATTCCCAAAACCAAAAAAGTTACGGGTAAAGTTGGGACTGGTAAACCTAGCATTAATTTCCAAGTTTACATTATTGAACAAATGGGCAAACTCTCCTTTATAGCCTAAATCGTAACCCTTTGTGGCAAAATAATAGGCCGCATTAAAGGTATGTTGCTGGGTAAATGGGTTTTTTCTGAAACCATTAATCGTGTAGGTGTCTGTTAGCCCTATTCGAACACCATCATCTGGATTAAATCCAATGGTTGGAAATATTTGATTGCTGCTCGCATTAACCTTGAGGAATTCATAGGTGTTTACCTGATAATCATCCACCCTTTTGATTTTTCCGCCATAGGCTTCATCAAACGTATTGTTCTTGGATTTGAAATCATAAGCATACACCTTTTTGGAATCTTCGGAAATCTTGTACACATCGTTATTTTGTCCTCCCGCAATTCGCACTCTTATTTTAGATGCTGCCGTATTCACATCAAACTCATCTTTATCATCCAAACCGTAAATCCAAATTTCCTTGGTAAAATTTGGGCTATAGGTTTTATGAAAAAACAAATCCGTAAACTCACCACCTTTGATTCGGTAGGCCCTTACCTCCACATCGCCATTGGGTAAGGAAACAATATTGAAATAATCGTCCTTATCCGTTCCCGTGATCACGCTGTATTTGTTGAGCACTTCAAAATAGTCTCGGGCAGTGTTGACCAAATTGGCTTTGCGAACCAAAAGGGTCTTTTTAATTTCATCAACCGTTTCATCCCTAACCTCTTCAGGAAACTCCAATAAGGCAGCATCAATATCTTGTTCCGTTAGGTTATCCTGAAGGTATTTGGCCTGCTCCTCCCACATATCCAAATCAACTTCAGACAACAAAGCCATATCCAAAGCATATGTTCGCGGAGAAGATGTAAAACCTTTCACACTTCGGATTTCATCGTGAAACCCTTCAAAAATCCGAAGTGCTGGCACAGCCCGGGTACCAAATCCCATAACCAGACCATCGCCCCAACGAGAAAACACCTGATCACGGTCTCTTGGAATGGGCTTATATAGTTTTTTTCCATCTTCCGTTTTGAACTCAGCCCAGCGCCATTGATCCACATGTCGGTCCCAATCGCCCAAAAGAATATCAAATAGACGGGCCTTTACATATTCCTTTTGATCAAGTTTATACTCCTCATCTTTTCGGAGCTTATTGATAAAATCGTAGGTGCTTTCAATTTTATTGGTGCGCCCGAAACTCTCCAAATTATCGTGACCCTCCGAAACATGTTCCTCGATCATGTAAAGTCCATCCCCGAATTCGGTATTAAAATCTCCCAAAACGGCCTGCTTGGGCACATAATATAATATAGGATTTGTGTGGTAAATACCAACGGCATCAGAAAGTTTGGCAACGGTAAATGGGGCATAAGGGTGTGCCCCAGTATAAAGGTCCAACAACAACTTTTCTGTGTAGGTTCCCTCAAATTGTCCAATAACGTACTGCTCTTTAAATGCCATGGCCTGCAAATATCTTTCGGCACTTTTTCTAAGATCCCGCATTACATATTGTCTTCCCTTTTTATCCTCCAGTCGCAAGGAGTTGGATTGGTTTCCTCCCCCTTTTCGCACTACTTTTAAACCCCCATACAGCGTATCCAATCTTACCGTTGGAGCTTTTACTTCGGTAGCGTAATATTTTCGGTAACGTTCACCCCACATCCATTTGTGGAATCCACTTTTATCAACCTCTTCTGGTGTGTAGACCGATGCTCTTTTGTAGGCAGGAAATTCTTCAGAGAAAGGACCAACATTTTCAGGTCGGTCTGGCGGAAGAACTGGGGTTTGGAACAACTTTTCTTCACCATTTTCATCAGCTCCATAAAAGGCCACATCTGATGACCCATCTTTGTACACTTTTAAAATAGCAAACCCATTTTTCCCTGTTGAAAATTGGCTGCCATTCAACAATCTGGTAGCTCCAGTTTTTGCCCCCGAGCCACTGACAATTTGAGGTTTGCCAGATTCTACAATATATTGTAGGGTATGTTCGTGTCCTGATGCAAAAATTACCTTTTCGGAATACTGACTTAAAGTGAGAATCCGTTTTTTTAAGGAATTGTACATTTTATTGGACAGGTCTTCGATTGATGCACCAGTTGTTTTACGAAGGACATTGGCCGCCGCACCTAAAATAGGAAGCGGTACTTTTCCGCCTGCGGGATATAGGCCATCGTTAAAAGAAAACTGGCCTCCATGTTCACCATAAGTAAATAAAGGGTGGTGCATGGCAATGACCAAGGTCTTGTCCAAATTCTTTTTGATCAAGCTCTCCAGTTCTTCAAAAAAGCGTTCCCTATCCTTGATCTCGCATTTATCGTTCATGGTCGGGTGCTTGTCCCAATCCGTTAAATACCACTCAGTGTCTATGGCAATCACCATGACCTTATCGGAAATTTCTATTTTCTCGATAGGACAGCCATTTTTCGGTTGGAACACATCCTTGTCATCCAATACTCTTTTAATGTACTCTTCCTCTCGTTCCAAACCTTTTAGGCCATCGCTGTACCAATCGTGATTGCCTGGAATAAACAAAGTGTTGCCCTTAAAATTTTCCACGGTGGCCAATTGCGCATCCATATAATGTTTAGATCGTTCATGTCCTTCGGGATCATCTTTTTTACTGGGCAAACCGGCAGGATAAATATTGTCGCCTAAAAAAATGGCCGTGCTATTTTTATCGGCTTTCTCAAGGGTTGTTTTGAATCTTTTAAGGGTAGGATTCAAATCATCATCAGGGGATAATCCCGCATCACCAATTAAATAAAAGGTGTGCTCCAACGACTTACCGTCAAAATCATCGGTTTGGGTATATGATTCTTGTACCTTGGTCTCGTAGGTAGCACAACTGTATCCCAAAACAAGAAGTATGGACAAAAGTAGATGTTTCTTCATATCCCATGAGGTTGATTCCAAAATTTTGTAATTTGGATATTCAATATATAGCTATGTCGGAAATCGTTGAAAAAACTGAACGTTTCGTTTCAAAAATTTTAACCGAAGAACTTGACCCCAAGTTTTTATACCATAACCTAAAACATACCCAAAGAGTAGTTAAAAGTACTAAAGAATTACTCAATTTCTATAACCTTTCCGATCAAGAGAACGAACAACTCCTCTTAGCTGCTTGGTTTCATGATGTTGGACATATTGAGGGCATGAATGACCATGAAGAAAAAAGTTGTGCATCCGCCAAGAAATTTCTTAAAGAAAATGGGTATGACGATGAAGGTATTGCACAGGTATGCAATTTGATCATGGCCACAAAAATGGAGAATGAACCCTCCAATTTAATGGAAGGCATTATCCGAGATGCCGATATATCCCATTTCGCAAAAAAAAGCTATTGGGAAACCACCGACTATTTAAAGGACGAGCTTCGCGAATTGGGTATAGCCGATTATACCGCCAGGGAATGGAGAGATAAAAACATTAAAATGTTCAGGCTCAAACATAAGTTTTATACAGATTACGCCAAAGAAAAATGGGGACCTGGCAAGGAAGACAACCTTAAAAAACTGTTGAAAGAAAAGAAAGAGGAAAAGAAAATTGCCAAAAAAGAAGCTTTAAAAGCCAAATACAAAAGTGAAAGCCCAGACCGAAGCATACAAACGCTTTACAGGGTAACCCTGAAAAATCACTTAAAACTGAGCGACATTGCCGATACCAAAGCAAATATTTTGTTGTCGGTAAATGCGATCGTTATTTCGGTAGTGCTGGCGAACCTATTGACGAAATTGGACAACCCTTCCAACACTTATTTGATTTATCCCACCTTTATTTTGATTCTTTCGAGTGTTACTTCAATGATCTTATCGGTGTTGGCCACCAGACCCAACATTTCTGGAGGAAAATTTACCAAAGAAGATGTAGAGAACAAAAATGTGAACCTTTTGTTCTTCGGAAACTTTCATCAAATGAGTTTACAAGAATACGAGTGGGCATTGGGCGAATTGGTCAAGGACAAAGAGTATATATATAATTCCCTTACCAAAGACCTGTATTATTTGGGCTTGGTTTTGAACAAAAAATACAAACTCTTACGAATGACCTATACCATATTTATGGTGGGAATGATAATTTCGGTATTCGCTTTTGGTATTGCGTTCCGATACTTTGGTCCAGAAAACTTAAAGTATTTGTTTTAACGCTTAGGATTTTAATTCTTCCATAAGGTCGTCATAAGTGTAGGTGCGTTCCGATTTTTTATCCTTTTGATATAAAATCTCGGCTCTAATGGCTTTTAGACCTGTAACCCCTTGAAGACCTTCCAACTCCACTATTTCAATATTGTTGGTAAAATATCCTTTCGATTTTAGGAAGCTGATGTATCGCATGTATTCACGCTCGTCTTTCTTTTGGGAATATACAATGGCCAATTTCCCTTTCTGGGTCAAGCGTTCGTTGCTTCCTTTGATGTATGATTTATCGATGCGCTTTTTGATTACTTCATACCGTGCATTGTAGGTTCCATCCACATCAAATCGCTTTTCATCCATTCTAAAACGGATGGCCAAAGAGGTACTGTACACCAAGATAAGCGAAGCCACATCCAGTTTAACCGGTAAATGTGGTTTTAGGGAATAATATTTATTTTCCATTTCGCACATGACCTGCAATTGCCACAATCTAAGATTGCTCAGATACAATTTATTGAACTGACGGTCTTTGGCAATGGAGCTACCAATGTACATATTGTGTTCCACCCCATCGGTTTTGTAACGTTCAAAATAGTGCGGGAACATTTCTTGGGCAGCCTCTTGTTTTTTGTCTAGAAGTGCCGCAAGTTTTAAGTTGGCATCCATCACACTTCGATCATAGTTCTTGCGGTGATCATAGTAGCTTTCGGTGGCCTTGTCGATTTTCTCCTCGTATTTTTCAATTAAGGCGGCAACCTCTATATCTTCTTTTTTAAGATGAAGCAAAATAGGATTCACTTCTTCCTTTACAAAATCGAAAACAGCTTGTTCGGTATGCGTAAACAAGGCTTCTTTAACCTCGCCCAAATAATTGTTCACCCTAAATTGCAATTCCTCATAAATAGGAAGTGTGTGTCTTTCAAAGGCCAATTCCAAAATATCGTTGATTTCGGATAGCTGAATCATCAAATCCCTTTGAATGGCAAGGTTACGCTCTTTGGAGGAATCCTTTATATCTATTTGACCATAAAGCGGATACACGTCTTTAAAAACAACCTCCTTAAATACAGGTTCCTTTCCAGCCAGTTCATCAGCCATAAAATGCTTTGCCTCTTCTTGGAATTTCCAATACACAGATGGGTGTACCGAGGTACATTCATGCTGGATTATGGCATCGATAAGGTTTTCTTCCTCCTCAATGGTACGCATAACTGCAGCAATTATGTAGGGCATAACCCCATCCAATTTATTGGCATTTACACTGTTGAGTTCATTTTTCTTACCTGAAACAAGTTCCAGCACCCCTAAAAGGTTTCCATTTATGGAAATGGGGGCAAGAATGGCACTTTTAATGCCCTGCTCCATCAAATTTTTATAAGGTTGGGTTTCCCCTTCCGAATTCTTAAAGTATTTCTCTACGTTGGATATGGCAAAATACTTGTTCTCTTTGAAGAGTTTACTATGGGTATGGTTGCAGAATTTAAAATCACAATCCTCAAATTCATTACCATTGAGAATGTAACTTTCCATGTTCTTGCCATAAATCTTAAAAAAGTTGTTTGCAGTGCTATCATACCCCGCAAATCCGACTTTAATATCGTTCAGTTTAAACAATGATCTAAACGTATCCTCAAAACTCTCCATAAAGGATTGTTCGTGAAGTTGGGTTCTCCCAATTAAGGTGGATTTAATTTCAGAAATGGAATGTTCGGCAGTTACATCGAACATGTTCGATATCACAAAACCTTTGGCAATGAAACTGTTGGGCGGAATTTTTTCCTTCCACAAGTCGAGATTATTGAAATTATCCAAAAGGTCATCCACATCATCTTGCGTAAGCTCTTTTGCCTTTTCGGTCGGAATAATTTCCATGAAATCCGCATTGTACAAAATACGGTAACGTCTCATTACCCCATTGGTATCGGGGATATCGTAAAAGAATGGTCTTTTAAAGTCCAAGTTGTACCCATAAAAGAACTTTAAGATTACGGTACAACGCATAATGTACCCAAATTCTTCAGGGATATTGCTGATGGAAAGATCAAAAGCCTCCCCTGCATCTTTCAAAATCTGTTGGAACCGTTCTGAAGAATTGAACACCAAATTTTCAAAAGGTGTTGATGCAGCTTTGATTTCGTTCAACGTAAGAATAGGAGCAAAAGAGTCTTCCAAAATTATTTTGATGACATCCTTATGCGCTTCCAATACCGACAGATCGGAAAAACCATCACGCAGCACTGGATAGGGTGCTTGTGCATCCAAAACATATTTTGCCCTGTCTGCCAAATGTTTGTTGGGACTTTTCAGCTGCGCATCGTAATGCTCCAACAATTTATTGAAGCTTACCAATTGCACCAAAGGGCTTTCCATATTGCTGTCGTGTATCATGGGCTATTTAGTCGAAAAATAGGGTGTAAAGTTACAAAAACTAAAAATGCGACTAACCCTTGTCGCTTCTTTATGGTTATATGGTCATTTTTAAGGATATTTAGCAAAATTTGACCCCATGTCCTCGTCCAAAAGATTAGACAGAGCTTATTCGAATGCCAATGTCATCGACTTCGATGATGATTCCAAGTTTATCTTCTTCAGCGATTGCCATAGAGGGGACAATAGTTTCGCGGACGACTTTGCCAATAATCGAAACATCTACTTTCATGCGCTCAACCATTATTATCGCGAAGGATTCCACTATTATGAATTGGGTGATGGTGACGAGCTATGGGAGAACTTGAGTTTTGATGCCATTTTTGAGGCCCATAAAAATGTGTACACACTTCTTCGGCAGTTTCATTTGGAGAAGCGATTGAAGATGCTTTGGGGCAATCACGATATGGTGTACCGCGATCCCGATTTTGTCAAAAAGAACTTATCGCATTATTTTGAACCCATTGATGGGGAAGACAAAACCCTTTTTAAAGACCTTACCTTCCATGAAGCCTTGATTTTAAAACATACAGAAACAGGGCAGGAGCTTTTTTTGGTTCACGGGCACCAGGCAGATTGGTGGAACTATATATTTTGGCGGGTTGGTCGATTTTTGGTCCGTATTTTATGGAAGCCCCTTCAAGTGGTCGGTATAAGTGACCCAACAAGTCCTGCAAAAAACTACAAAGAACTGATTCGTATCGAGAGACGCATCAAACGCTGGATCCTAAAAAAGAATTTGTTGATCACCATTGCGGGTCATACCCACCGACCTCGATTTCCGGAACCTGGACAGATCCCATTTTTTAATGATGGAAGTTGTGTTCATCCCCGAAGTATTACAGGCATTGAAATCGAAAAAGGTGAAATTTCACTGATCAAATGGCATATTGCCACCAAACCCGACGGCACCCTTCAAATTGTTCGGGTGTTGCTCGAAGGTCCAGAAAAATTAGAGGATTATATCGGTGCTTAAGCTCGCTTTGCCATTGTTTTTATGGCAACCACAAATTTATCCAATTCATCTGTTGTTGTAAATATATTTGGTGTGATGCGGCAACCGTGCACATTTTCAAAATCTATGCCCACTGTCCACACATTGAATTCATCCAACAGGATTTTGGCCATGTCGCCAGGTTTAATGTTGGTCAATCCTACATTGGCAATACCACAACTACGATGGGGCTCAATTGGCGTATTGATCACCACATTTTCCACATTGCGCAATTGATCGCTCCAATACCGTTGTAAAAATCGCATCCTTTCTTCTTTACGCTGCATACCAATCATTTCCAAATAATCTATGGAATCATTAATGGTCAAATCCGTGGCCACAGGATGGGTTCCCGTATGGTTCAACCTTCGGATTTTGGTCTTATCCGTTTCATGATCTGCCAACAAAGGCCAAATTTTTGGGATATTTTTTTCCGCCACATACAGCATCCCTGCCCCTAAAGGGGCACATAGCCATTTGTGCAAACTTGAGCCATAATAATCGCAATCCAATTGGGCCAAATCCACCTTAATATGACCTACACAATGGGCACCATCTACCATTACCTCAACACCATGGGAATGCGCCATATCACATATTTTTCGAATTGGAAGAATGTGTCCAGTCACATTCACCATATGGCACACCATCAACAACTTGGTCTTAGGAGTAATTTGCGATTCGTATAAAGCAACAATTTCCTCATCCGATTCCGGGTGGTTGGGCACCGAAACTTTTTTACAGACTATACCAAAACGCTCTTCCATTTGCTCAAAATGCACTTGCATGGCCCCATAATCCTGAACCGCATAAATGGCCTCATCGCCCTTTTTCCAAGGAAAACCACCAATTATGGTATCCAAAGATTCCGTAGTATTTCGGGTAATCACCAATTCCTTTTCCGAACAGTTCAGCAATTTGGCCAAACGTGCCGCGGCACTTTGCTTATTGTCCCATTGTACCGTACGCATATAATAGGACCCCTCATAATTCACATCCCTTATGTGCTCCAAGTATTTGTTGAGGATAGGCGTTGGGGTAATGTTGTAATATCCACTTTCCAAGTTAATATAGTCAGGTTTCAACCTATAATCCATTCGAATCCTATCCCAAAATTCCTCACTGTCGGGGTTTGGATAGGGGATTTCTCCAGAAGTTCTTTGGGCATTTAGGGTTAAAGGCATAAACGGGGTTGCCATTGCGGCACTTCCCATATATCGCAGGAACTGTCTCTTTTTCATGGTGGGCTGGTTGATTAAAAAAGAATGGTTAATTTCAATTTTCACTAGTCCACAAGGTACGATTTAAGCTCAATACATGAACGATATACAGGCGATATTTGACCAGATTCCACTGCGTTTCGACCTTTCCTCGCATTTGATGTTGTTGGGCGTGGTGCAAGGTTTTTTTCTGGCGCTCGTTATTTTTTTGAGGGCAAAGAAAAAATCGGCCATTATTCTGTTCGGTTGGGCATTGGTGATTCAGTGCTTGGTGTTTTTAGATGTATATTTATGTTATACCGGATTGATCAAATATGCCATCCATTTTAACGATTCCACCGAACCTCTGGTTTTGTTGATCTCTCCCAGCATGTATTTTTTTCTATATGCGCTGCTGGAACGAAAGCCATTCGCTTTTAAAAAACTATGGCCACATTTTATCCTTCCTATCCTTTATGCCCTATCACAAATCAATTATTATTTAAGTCCAGTAGAAGTAAAACTCAATGCCTATTTGGGTGCTTACTATCACAATTTTGGATATGTGGACGTACCTGAAGGTTTTAACTATTCCTATCATTTTATCAAAGACGAGTTCAGATGGTTGGTATTGTTCAGTCTTTCCTTTTATGCTGTTTTATCCGTTATTCTGATTTTAAAATCAAGAAAGAAAGGTTGGGTGAGCCCTAAAAACATTAAGGTGGACAAGTACATTTTTTCGCGAAATACCGTGATCATCATTATAATATTGTTTTTTACCTTATTGCTTACCTACCTTAATTTTGATGATGATGGCGGAGATCATTACATTGGAATTATTCAAACAGTTTCTATTTATATCACTTCATTTTTTATTCTGTCGGAATCCCGATTTTTTGAAAAAACATGGATTGCGGATAAATATGAGACACTAGCTTCAGATTCCATTCAATTTGATCATATTGAAACCTTCTTATCCGTTTCCCAATACTTTTCGGACCAAAATACGACGCTAAAAAGCTTGGCGGAAAAATTGGACACCAATGCAAATACGGTTTCCAAATTGATCAACTCAGCAACCGGTGCCAATTTTAATGACTACATCAACCAAAAAAGAGTTGAACTGGCAAAAACTAGGTTATTGGATGCCGAATTTAAGCATCTTACTGTTGAGGCTATAGGTCAAACAGTTGGTTTCAACTCAAAATCAGCATTTTACAATGCCTTTAAAAAACATGCCGGACAATCACCATCAGCCTATGTAAAGGAAAAAATGGGCCGAAAACAGGCCTAATTTCTCCATAATTGCAATTCAGGACGTCTCTTCGTGCAAAAATCATCCATTTCTAAATGTCATTTTTCAACTTTGGAAAAAATCAAAAAATGGACACTACTATTAGACGTTACGATTTAGACTGGCTGCGGGTAATTGTATTCGCCTTGCTCATATTTTATCACGTGGGCATGTTCTTTGTGCCTTGGGGGTGGCATGTAAAAAACAATATCATCTACGACAACCTCCGTTGGCCGATGCTCTTTTTAAACCAATGGCGACTTCCCATTTTATTTATGATCTCTGGAATGGGAACCTACTATGCACTAGGCAAAAGATCCACTGGAAAATTTATGTGGGAACGGTTTCTACGTTTAGGCATTCCCCTAATTTTTGGTATGCTGATCATTGTTCCGCCACAAGTATATTTTGAACGATTGGCATCGGGAGCATTTTCTGGGTCGTATTGGGCATATTTTACCACGGTAGCGTTCAAAGGAATTTATCCGGAGGGAAATTACAGTTGGCACCACCTCTGGTTTTTGCCCTATTTATTGGTCTTCTCTTGGATTTTGGCACCGTTATTTGTTTACCTAAGAAAGCACCAAACCCGATTTATCGATTGGGTAAAAAGATTGATTGAAAGACCTTGGGGCGTTTACGCTCTCATCATTCCGTTATACTTTACTGAATCCTTAGTAGAACCCTTTTTCCCCGTCACCCACGCCTTGGTAGATGATTGGTTCAACTTCTTGTTCAGTATTATTCTTTTCTTTTATGGATTTGTATTGATTGCTACTGGGGATTCTTTTTGGAATATGGTGGAACAAATTCGAACAAAGGCCTTAATTGTAGGAATTGTTTCTTTTAGCAGTCAACTGATCATTTGGTTGTTCTTTGAAGACGGTATTATTATCCATTTTACCGAAGCACTATTTAAAGTGGCCAATCTTTGGTCTTGGATTTTGGTGTTGTTTTCCTATGCTGCCAAATACTTAAACCAACCCAGTCCAGGACTATCCTATGCAAACCGCGCAGTGTACCCATTTTATATATTGCACCAAACCATTACCGTAGCGATTGGCTATTATATAATGAACTTGGATTGGGGCTTCTGGCCCAAAGCAACCTTAATGGTAGTCGGCACCTTTGGCATTTGCTGGTTGATCTACGACCTTATCATTCTTAGAGTGAAATGGTTACACCCTTTATTTGGATTAAAAAGAGGTGTTGTGAAAAAATCGTACAGCTTACCGATTTAACTACAATTTATCAACTTCATGGCAAGGTATTTGTTATCTTTAATTTTAATTTTGCTCATATTTTGCCATGAAAAAGCTGGTTTTAACTTTAATGGGGTGCATTTTAGGTTTTGTTTCCACACAAGCCCAATCCTCTGATTTACCTACTACCAGACCTTTAAAAATTGGCACAAATAACAATCTCGATGTAAAAGCCAGCAATCAAGGCACCTTGCTTCGAATGCCTTCCGTTCTAGATGAAAGCTTAATTTCCAAAGACAATAAACCTGGTATTAAAATGCTTCCCGACAAAGAATTATTGCAAGCAGGTTACGATATGGACATTGACCCCAAAGTGAAAGAAAAAAAGGAAAAGGGCGCTAAAGATCATTTTGGCGACCAATATTTGGGCGATTTTAAGACCACGGCTAAATTTGTGGGCATTGTGGCGCGAGATCATGAATACGTGGATGGTGACCGCATTAAAATATATCTGAACGGTGAGGTTGTGGAATATAATTTATTGCTTACCGGTGCCTTTAAAGGCGTTAATATCGATTTGGTCAAAGGATTCAACCGCATAGAATTTGAAGCCTTGAATCAAGGTTCTTCGGGTCCCAATACGGCTCAAGTCATCGTAACCGATGAAAAAGGCGAAGTTATCCATAACAACCGTTGGAACCTATCCACCGGTTCCAAAGCCAGTTTGATTATTATTAAAGAAGAAGAAACTGGATTTTAATCCACTCTTTACAATTTCTCCCCAGGTTTATAGGTTGATTGAGCTCTTTTGAGCACATCCTCTTTATAATAAGCAGCATCCTTAAATTCTTTGTCTGCATAGCGTTCGGCCTGATCATTAAAATGTGGCGATTCTGGATCTCCACTTTGTCCACCTGCCAACATGGTCTTTGCTTTTACCTTATCCCCAAATTCAACCACGGCTACAAAACTGTTTCCTCGGGTACCATAAATTTTCTTGGTATTGTTATCGTATCGGGCACCATAAGCTGCCAATGCGCCCCAAGTACCACTGGCAAACCCGATTGGGATACTTGGTTTAGCATCATCAAAAGCTTGACGGATATCCCCGTTCAAACGTTGGTATCGGTTCACCTCGCCCCAAGGCATGTTCCAAGTTCCAAAATCATTAGTCAAATTATCTACAACCTCTTTAAAAAGCTCCAGTTTTTTCTCATCTGGCCAATCACTTCCCCAATATTCAACCCATTGCATGGAGTACAAACCTTCTGGCCGCTCTGCTTTGCTATAGCATGCCATACCATAATAGTGTGCCAAAGTCATGGCCACAGATTCTTTGGAAGTGGTAAAATCCCAATTGCGCAATTCCGCAATGGCATCTTTCAAATCTAGAGATGGATTGGCATCATATGCCTGCACCAATCCCGGAATCAAAGCCTTAAAAGCAGGCAAATAGGGGTCGTGTGCCATTTCGATTAAGTTGTCCAAAGTATATCCGCTTCGACCTGTCAACAATTCAATGGCATGAACGCCTCTAAAGTTTTCTTGGTCACGGGACATGTAATTGGGATAATCCTCCTTTTTTGGACTGTACTCCAATGCCGAAGTATATGGTGTGGAATTGCAGTTCTGTATCCATCCATTTTCTGGGTTCAACACCAAAATATTCTCATCAACAGTATGCAATCCTTGCCAATCGGTTTTTGAATTGCTACCATCCACAGGCTGTGTAAAATCGAAAATTGTATCTCGCTTGGGCACAAAATTTCCATGGAAATAGGCAATATTCCCCTCGGCATCGGCATACACCGTATTGTTGGAGGAATTGGTTCTAATGTCCATCATATTTCTGAACCCTTTGTAACCATCTTGCTTGGTTCGGATGTAGGATTGCTCCAAAGCTTTAACAGGTTCCCACATCATGGCCGAGGCCGTCCATTGGTCATCCACCATATGGGTAATAGGGCCGTGGTGGGTTCGGTACATTGGGAACGTTTTCTCTTTTATATCATCTCCATCTTTATACTTTAAGGTAACCGAAGTTGAATCCACAGGTCGTAATTCCTCGCCATATTGATAAAACAATTTTCCATTGTTCTTCACCATGGTTTCTTTGTACTCGTCCATCACATCGGTGTAGGTAGAGGTATGCATCCATCCTGTTTTTTCATTGAAACCTTGATACACAAAAAATTGTCCCCAAGTAACGGCCCCATAAGCATTCAACCCCTCTTCGCTTACCACATGTACTTCTCCCCTAAAATAAAAGGAAGTATGTGGATTGATCAACAACATCGCATTTCCAGATTCGGTCAGATTACCAGAAATAGCAATGCCGTTTGATCCTTGTGGCTCAGCCAATTCTTCTTTCTTTTGGATTTGGAGCACTTCCATTTTTGGAAGTTCCATCCCGCTTTCATAAAAACTTTGAATTTTTCGGGTTGAAATGCGCTCAATATCCCCGCCAATGGAACCCTCACTAAAATACATGGGCATCCAAGGCTCAAAACGGGTCAATAATTTAGGTTGAACTTCAGGGTGTGTGTAAAGATAATAGTTGATACCGTCAGCAAAAGCATCACAAAGTTCTTTCAGCCATTCAGGACTTTTTTCATAATTGGCCCTGGCCTCTTCCTCCGTCATGAAAAGTCTTGCACGAAGGTCACTATAAATCGCATCTTCCCCTTCTACTTCTGCCAAACGACCCGTGGCCCAAATGTAGTTTTGTTCCACACGGTTGAAATCATCCTCGCATTGGGCATAAAGTAAACCGAATACAGCATCGGCATCTGTTTTTCCATAAATATGGGGAACTCCAAAATCATCTCGAATAATGGTAATGTTTTCGGCTTGAGCTTCCCATTTTATAACTTCGGAAGTTTCCTTTTGAGTGCAGGAAAGAACTAAAAGAACAAAGGCAAAAAGTACAATTCTCATTGTCGGGGGTTAATTGATTTTACCGTGAAAATACGGTAAATCAGAATCATTTACCAACTTCCGCTTGCTCCTCCACCACCTGAGCTTCCTCCCCCACCAGAAAAACTGCTACTGGAGCTACTTCCAGAACCAGAGCCAAAGGAATGGGTTCCCGATTTGGAAAAGGTTTTGCTCATGTATTTTTTATCGGTTTTAAAAAATGAAATCTTAATGTCCTCCTTCCCTTTTCTGATGATTTTTATAATGGCTAACAGAATGGTCACGACAAAAAAGAATATCAATCCATAAAGATTCCAAGAGGCATTCATGAAAAGTTCATCGTAATTAGGTGCCATTCCTAGCACCTCAACCATAAAAAATACGGGCAGTAAAATAAAAACCAAGCTAAATGCAATGGGCATCAACATAAAAAGCATCATGAAAATCCCTGGTACAACACCCAATTTTCCAATGAAAATACCCCGGAACATTTCCAAGAGTGATGTATAGCTTTTATAAAAAATGAACCCTCCTGCGGCTACAAACATCAATAAAAAGAGAGCAATAAAAAGCATAACCCACCATGGTATATCATCTTCGGATTCCATTTCAGCTTTAAATTCCTCCAGTGCTTCAGGGTCGCTTAAAAAGGTAATGATTTGGTTTGTGGCCATATCGATCCCTTCAAAATATTGTTCATCCTTAAAATAGGGAATCATGGTATTTCGGATAATTCTTGAGGCTACAGCATCGGTAATGTATGGTTCCAAACCATAGCCAACTTCGATACGCACTTCCCTATCCAATTCTGCAAACAGAATCAGGATGCCATTATCCTTTTCAGCTTGCCCCAATCCATTTTGATTAAAGGTCTTGTTGGCATATCCTTCAATGGTTTCATTGCCCAATTCCTCAATGGTCAAAACCACCAATTGATTGGTAGTTTCAGTTTCAAACTGGGTTAATTTTGAGCGAAGACCGGCTAATTGTTCTTGAGTAAAAATACCGGCATTATCGGTTACAATCTGGGTTAGTTTTGGATATTCTTGCTGAGCCATAGCTGCAGAAAATATCAGTGAAAGAATATAAGACCAGAGGACTTTTGGCATAAATAGTTTAATTATCAAGACGTTAAATATAGCATTTGTAATTTTTAGGCATCCTTTTAATTTACCGTAACTTGCAAGTTCTTCTGAAAATTTACCATGCCCGAAAAAAAAGTTAGTATACTCACTGCATTTAAAACCATTATTTGGCCTAAACGAAAACTTGTATTTATTGGCCTAGTGTTGATCGCTATCAGCAAAGCTGCCAGTTTTGTGGCTCCCATCGCATCCAAATACCTCATAGATGATGTAATTGTAAACAAGGATGTGGACATGCTCAAGTATTTGGTTGGTGGCGTATTATTGGCCATTTTTGTTCAGGCTCTTACCTCGTTCTTGCTCACAAAAATCTTAAGTGTTCAAGCGCAATATTTAATTTCAGAGTTGCGGGCCCAAGTCCAGAAAAAAGTGCTAGCCTTACCTGTTCGCTTTTTCGACAATGCTAAATCCGGTGCACTTGTATCGCGAATAATGTCGGATGTTGAAGGTGTTCGAAACCTAATTGGCACAGGACTGGTTCAATTGGTCGGCGGAATTATTACAGCCGTGGTCTCTTTGGTTTTATTGATGGAAATCAGTGTTTTCATGACGCTCTTCACGTTTATTCCACTAACAATTTTTGCGATTATTGCCTTAAAAGCCTTTAAGATTATTCGACCCATTTTTAGAGATCGAGGTAAAATCAATGCCGAGGTAAAAGGTAGATTGACCGAAACTTTAAGTGGAATACGTGTTATCAAAGGGTTTAATGCCGAAAAACAAGAGGAAGCGGTTTTTGAAGATGGTGTGGAGCGCTTATACGAGAACGTTAAAAAAAGTCTTACCACCACGGCATTTATGACCAGTTCCTCCACTTTTTTATTGGGAGTGGCGACTACCAGCGTTATGGGTTTTGGGGGTTATAAGATTATACAAGACACCCTGACGGTTGGAGAATTTGTGCAATTTACGATCCTACTCGGCCTTATGATTGCCCCAATCGTGCAAATGAGCAGTGTGGGAAGTCAACTTACGGAAGCACTGGCCGGTTTGGATCGTACGGAGGAACTCATGAATTTGGAAGAGGAATCAGACGTGGAAAATCGAACTATACTATTGGACAAGGTGGTTGGGCGTATGGCATTTTCCAACATAAATTTTTCCTATGAAAAAGATAAAGAAGTACTCCACGACATTACTTTTTCTGTGGAGCCTGGTCAAGTAATCGCATTGGTAGGGAGTTCCGGTTCAGGGAAGTCGACCATTGCTGGATTGGCGGCAAGCTTTTTAAATCCAGATTCCGGAACCATTACCATTGATGGAGAGGATTTATCCAAGGTCAATCTGAATAGTTTTAGACAAAACTTGGGAGTAGTGCTTCAAGATGATTTTTTGTTTGAAGGTACTATTCGGGAGAATATACTATTCCCACGACCCAATGCCACGGAACAAAAATTAAATGAAGCTGTAAAAGCGGCCTACGTGGATGAATTTACCGACCGTTTTGACAAAGGTTTGGATACTCGCATCGGCGAACGTGGTGTAAAGTTATCGGGAGGTCAACGCCAACGTATTGCCATTGCCAGGGCCATATTGGCCGACCCTAAAATTTTGATTTTGGATGAAGCCACTTCTAGTTTGGATACGGAATCCGAAGCCCTTATTCAAAAAAGTTTGGTGGAACTGACCAAAGGTAGAACCACTTTTGTAATCGCACACAGGTTGAGTACCATTCGTAAAGCTGACCAGATTCTGGTTATTGAAAATGGTCGTATTATTGAACAGGGAACCCATGATGCCTTGATTGCCTCAGAAGGAAGGTATTTTAACCTGTTTACCTACCAGGCAAGAATCTAATCTTCTGCTGGTGCAAGCTCCACCTCAAGACCGTCCAAATCTTCCGTGATATGGATTTGACAACCCAATCTGCTGTTGTCCTTCACAAAAAAGGCCTCGGCTAACATAGCTTCCTCGTCATCAGATTTTTCTGGAAGTACATGATCGGATTGCACATAGCATTGGCAGGAGGCACACATGGCCATTCCTCCGCAAATTCCAATAGTTCCCTCTGGAGCCAATTCGTAGGAACGAACCACCTCCATCAAGTTCATGTTCATATCGGTTGGGGCATCTACTTCGTGTGATACACCTTCGCGGTCTATAATCGTTATCTTAATATCACTCATAATCTTTCTGGGGACACCCCTGAAGTCCCCTCAAGGGGACATTTACTTCGTTTTTTTTTTAATCGATTGCCTTTACAACTGCTTTCGGCGCTTCTTTTTTAGTTCCGTCAAATCCAGTTACACCTCCCACAGTGGTATACTTCATTACATATTTCTTTTCAGGGAAAATGCGCTGGTAGGCACTTTGACACATTAAAGTGGCTTCGTGAAAACCACAAAGAATTAACTTTAATTTTCCAGGATAGGTATTTACATCGCCAATGGCATAGATCCCTGGAATATTGGTTTGATAATCCAAAGAGTTATCCACTTTAATGGCATTTTTTTCGATTTCCAAGCCCCAATCACCAATGGGTCCCAATTTCGGAGAAAGTCCAAATAATGGAATAAAATGGTCAATCTCTATATCAGTCACCTCCTCGGTTGATGTGTCTTGAACCGATACTTTCTCTAGCTTTTCTTCTCCATTAAGACCAACAACTTCAGCAGGGGTAATTAAATTGATTTTACCAGCATCTTTTAGTTGCTGCACCTTTTCAACGGAATCCAAAGCGCCTCTGAATTCATTTCTACGGTGTACCAAGGTCACTTCGGAGGCCACATCTGCCAAGAAAATGGACCAGTCCAATGCGGAATCCCCTCCACCAGCAATCAACACTTTCTTATCGCGAAACACTTCAGGCTCCTTGATCATATAAGCGACTCCGTTGTCTTCGTATTTTGAAAGATTGTCTAACAACGGTTTTCTCGGCTCAAAACTACCCAATCCTCCCGCGATAGCCACAACGGGTGCATGGTGTTTAGTTCCTTTATTGGTCGTAACGATGAAGGTATCATCCTCCAACTTTTCAATGGTTTCCGCTCTTTCACCCAAGGTAAATCCGGGTTGAAAAGGCTTGATCTGCTCCATCAAATTATCCACCAAATCCCCAGCAAGTACTTCTGGATAACCTGGAATATCATAAATGGGTTTTTTGGGATATATCTCGGAACATTGTCCACCTGGTTGAGGTAAAGCATCAATCAAATGGCATTTTAACTGTAAAAGACCTGCTTCAAAAACAGCAAAGAGACCCGTAGGTCCCGCTCCAATTATTAAAATATCTGTTTTGATCATACAAATAGAATTTTGGGCCACCTTTTACGGTAGTCCCAATTTGTATTAAAATATTTGGGAACTAGCTAATGTTGACAACTTCCTCAATTTGTGGCGCGTATTTTTTTATGGTCATTTCCACACCACTTTTCAACGTCATTTGGTTTACGCTGCAACCGATGCAATTGCCCTCCAAACGTACCTTTACCGAAGTATCGTTGTCAATGGAGATAAGGGTAATATCCCCACCATCGCTTTGAAGAAATGGTCTAATTTCGTCCAAAGCCTTTTCAACATTGCTCTTAATTTCTTCTGAAGTCATTGTTGTCATGCTCATTTCTTTTTAACGGCGGAACAACCGGCCATTGTTGTAATCTTTATTGCTTCGGTAGGGGGAAGGTCGGTATTTCTGTTGACCACTTCCTGCACTACTTGCTTTGTAATCTCTTCAAATGCTTCCTCAATAGGTGTCGCGGTCTGCATGGCGGCAGGTCTCCCCACATCACCGGCTTCGCGAATGCTTTGCACCAATGGAACCTCTCCCAAAAACGGAACATCTAGGTCCTCTGCCAAATTCTTGGCTCCGTGTTTGCCAAAGATATAGTACTTATTTTCAGGAAGCTCATCTGGTGTAAAATACGCCATATTCTCCACGATTCCCAATACGGGCACGTTTATGGCCTCTTGTTGGAACATCGCCACCCCTTTTCTGGCATCTGCCAAGGCAATTTCTTGAGGTGTACTCACTACTACGGCGCCAGTTACGGGCATGGATTGCATAATACTCAAATGAATATCACCCGTTCCTGGAGGTAAGTCCAACAACAAAAAGTCCAATTCGCCCCAATGGGCATCAAAAATCATTTGGTTCAAAGCTTTGGCAGCCATGGGCCCTCTCCAAATTACCGCCTGATTGGGTTGGGTAAAAAATCCAATGGAAAGCAATTTTACGCCGTAGTTTTCAATGGGCTTCATTTTGGCTTTTCCATCCACATTAACCGAAAGAGGCTTTTCATTGGCCACATCGAACATGATGGGCATCGAGGGACCGTAGATATCGGTATCCAATAATCCCACTTTAAAGCCCATTTTGGCCAAGGTTACCGCTAAATTAGCGGTAATGGTCGATTTTCCAACCCCACCTTTACCAGATGCCACGGCAACAATATTCTGAATTCCCGGAATCGGATTCCCTTTTATTTGGTTTACCTTGGGAGTTGCTGGGGCTTCAACCTTTAGGTTGACTTTGATTTTCGCCTTTTCATATACTTCCCTGTGGATACACTTTAATATTTCCACCTCGGTTCTCTTTTTGGCTTGTAGACTTGGGTTCTTAATGGTCACATCCACTTCCACCTCATCACCAAATACCTGAATATTTGTAACCGCACCACTTTCTACCAAATTTTGGCCTTCACCAGGGGCGGAAATTTTCTCCAATGCCTTAAGAATGTCTGCTTTTTTCAACTTCATGGATCCTATTTTTACATTCTGATGTTTGAACTGATTCTAAACTACAAAGATACGGCGTAGGTGTTAGATTTTGAAGTTAGGGTGTTATATTTCAAAAAAAAGCAGATGGAAAATATGGGGAATTGAATATTTTCACTGGAAACACACAAAATGGGGTTGCCATTGTGATGGTTTTTCACAAAAAATGTAGCTTAGAAGCTTGTATTTTGAAACTATCAACCAACATGCTTAAATCAACCAAACTCCCCCACCTTCTCTTATTGTGTTTATCCTTAATTTGGTACTCCTGTTCCACCAACAAAGGCCCCTTTACCAAAAAAGATGTTCGAAGTTCAGAAAAACTGATTGGACTTGAATTCTCTAAAAAGGATGTCGACACTCTTTATCCTTACCTCAAACGAAATCGAAGCGGATTTGATTCACTCCGAAAATACCCTATCGACAACAACGTTTTCCCTGCAGTACGTTTTGATCCCACTCCGATGGGATTTACCATGCCAGAACAATTGAGCGGCACCCAATGGGAAATTCCGGATTATGTTGAAATTCCTGAGCCTTATGATCTATTGGCTTACTATACCATTCCACAGTTGGCCTCATTGATCAAAAATCAAAAAATAACCTCAACGGAGCTTACCAAATTTTTCTTGGCTCGATTGAAAAAATATCAGCCAGCGCTTCAATGTACCATCAGCATTACCGAAGATTTGGCTTTGGAACAGGCAAAACGTGCTGATGAAGAAATCAAAAACGGGAAATATCGAGGTATTTTGCATGGCATTCCTTATGGTACCAAAGATTTGATGGCCGTTCCCGGTTACACCACCACTTGGGGCGCCGAACCTTATAAAGATCAAATGATCAACGAAACCGCTACCGTTATCCAAAAATTGGAAGATGCTGGCGCTGTTTTGGTGGCCAAGTTGGTATCTGGTTCGCTAGCTCGTGGCGATGTATGGTTTGGAGGAAAAACAAAAAATCCATGGGACACCACACAAGGAGCTACTGGTTCTTCGGCGGGTTCAGGTTCTGCAACCTCAGCGGGATTGGTGCCTTTTGCATTGGGAACCGAAACTTTAGGCTCTATCACTTCTCCAAGCACAAGAAATGGCGTTACAGGTCTGCGCCCAACCTACGGAAGAGTAAGTCGACATGGGGTTATGAGCTTAAGCTGGTCCATGGACAAAGTAGGGCCATTGGCCAGAAATGCAGAAGACTGTGCCATTATTTTTGAGACCATCCAAGGGAATGATCCGAAAGATTTGTCAACCGCTGACCTTCCTTTTGGGGTAGATTGGAGCAAGGATATTAAAAATCTAAGAGTAGCCTATTTGAAGGACGATATTGAAAAAGATACAACCGACACTGGCGACAACCTTAGAAAGGCTTTAAAATCACTTGAAGCTTTGGGGATCAATCCAACTGCTGTGGAAATGCCCAAAGATGTTCCTTACCGTGGATTTGACATTATCCTTCGTGCCGAGGCAGGCGCCTTTTTTGATGAGCTCGTACGTTCAGGAGATGTAGATAAAATGGTGGAACAGGATCAACGTTCCAGAGCCAATTCTTTGCGCCAAAGTAGATTTATTCCAGCTGTGGAATACCTCCAAGCGAACCGTCAAAGACAAATATTGATTGAAAAAATGCAGGATTTGATGAAAGATTATGACGTTTTGATCTCTCCTTCATTTGGCAATGATCAATTAACCGCGACCAACCTTACTGGACATCCAGTGATTGCCATTCCAACGGGATTGGATAAGAAAAACCATCCTACCAGCATGACATTTGTGGGCAATTTGTATGATGAAGCCAGTATTTTGTTATTGGCAAAAGCCTTTCAAGAGGCAACGGAATTTGATGAGATGCACCCTCCAGGGTATTGATCAAAGTTCTTTGGCGGGGTCCCAGAAATAGTTTTGGAAGTCGACAATTTGGTTGTCCTTTACTTGGACCCCCTCATTTTCCAATAATTGCTGCATCAGGTTGGTGCCATCAAAATGGTGTTTGCCTGTAAGGACTCCAACTCGGTTTACAACGCGATGAGCCGGAACATCTTTACTATGGGAATTGTTCATGGCCCAACCTACCATTCTAGCACTTCGGGCCGCGCCCAAATATTTAGCGATGGCTCCGTACGATGTTACCCTTCCATAAGGAATCAATTTGGCCACTTCGTAAACCTTGTCAAAAAAACTGAGCTCTTCCATGCTAGCGGTACATGATTCGGATTAGGGTTATGATCAACAACAAGAGCATCAAAGCACTCAGAATATAATTGGAATTCTTGGCAAAACGGTTGGTCTTGTTTTCCAACTTATCAAAATAAAAAGTATAGAGGTAGAGCACCGAAAATGTACCTGCTCCAGCTGCCACCACAAAAGTGGTAATATCCTTTGCCTCAAATTTAATCCAACCGGCTTCGTTCCACATCGCATTGAGCCCACTATAATAGGGAATGGTGAGCAAGTTCAGTGCAGCCAGTAGGACGCCCTTAAAAAAGGAGTTCTTTTTGCTAAGATTGACTTGTTTGATTTTCTGTTCCTTTTTCTTTTTTGCCATGAGAAAAAAGTAAATGGCGAAGAAGGCAAAAACTACTACGGCAATTTTAAAAAGGATATCAATAACCTCGGGATTGCGGTATAGAAACTTTGAGATAAAAACCGCGATATATGCTTGAACCATAATGGTGGCCGAAACCCCAATACTAAAAATAACCCCATTCAATTTGCCTTTTTCCACGCTGGTTTTTGCTGCATTCATATTGAGCAAGCCCGGCGGGACCGTTGCCATAAAGGCTGCCGAAAAGGTAGCAAAGAAAAGAATGAGTATGTGGGTCATTGGTTAGTTGATCCTAAATTGGATATAGGTAATTGGTTTTCCTTTATCAAGATACTGATTTTCGTAGAAAGTTTGAATATCAAGTACTTCGGAAGGAGCTCCCTCATTTTTATACACATCGTGGTTGGAATAGATGATCTCGTGTCCCAAACCTTGCAAAAGCCCAAGGGTGTAACCGTGCATAAATTCACTATCGGTCTTTAAGTTTACCGTTCCTCCTTTATTGAGGATGTGTTTGTATCGTTCCAGAAATTCTGGGTTGGTCATTCGGTGTTTGGTACGCTTGTACTTGATCTGTGGGTCGGGAAAGGTGATCCAAATTTCTGACACTTCATTTTCCCCAAATAGGTAATCCACCAACTCAATCTGTGAACGTAAAAAGGCTACGTTCTTCAAATTTTCTTCAATAGCGCTTTTGGCCCCACGCCAAAAACGAGCCCCTTTTATATCTACACCAATATAATTTTTATCTGGATTTCTTTTGGCCAGTCCAACGGTGTATTCTCCCTTTCCGCATCCCAGTTCCAAAACAATGGGATTGTTGTTGCCAAAAAAAGCAGACCAGTTTCCTTTATGTTTGAATCCAGCCATTACCTCGTCCCTTGTGGGCTGCACCACATTGACAAAAGTCTCGTTTTCCTTAAATCGTTTCAGCTTGTTCTTACTTCCCACTTTAAAAATTTATGGCGCAAAAATTTAATGATTTGGCAAAACTAAGGAAATCTTCAAGCAAATAGGGTTTTGTTTCTTTGCTCTTATGCATAATTCGAAAAGAATTCTGGTCGCTCCCTTAAATTGGGGCTTGGGACATGCCACAAGATGCATTCCCATTATTCAGGCTTTGCTTGCTCACGGCCACCAACCTTTTATTGCTTCGGATGGGGTTGCCCTATCCTTATTGCAAAAGGAATTCCCCAATGTTCCTTCTTTTGAACTGCCTTCTTACAAAATCACTTATGCCGAAAAAGGGAAGAATTTCAAGATTAAAATGATCTGGGATTCCCCGAAAGTGGTAAAGGCGATGGCTCTAGAAAAAAAGGCGGTAAAAAAGTTGGTTAAGGAACATCAATTGGATGGAATTATTTCGGACAACCGATTGGGTGCCTACTATAAAAAAGTTCCCTGCGTATTTATTACCCATCAACTGAATGTGCTATCTGGAAACACCACTTGGATGAGCTCCAAAGCACATCAAAAAATTATAAAAAAGTTTGACGCTTGTTGGGTACCCGATGTGGAAGGAAAACCCAATTTAACAGGCAAATTGGGCCATTTGAAAAAATCAAAATTGAAACTTGCCTACCTCGGTCCATTAAGTCGATTTGAGAAAAAAGACCTGCCCCTAACCAATGATTTGATGGTGCTTTTATCGGGCCCTGAACCGCAGCGAACCTTTTTGGAGGAAAAATTATTGCAGGAATTATCCAATTTTGGAGGAAGTATACTTTTCGTAAAAGGAAAAATTGAAGCCGAGCAAACAGTCGAGGAAATTCAACTTTCCAAAGGAAGCATAAAACTTTACAACTTTATGCAATCGGAAGCCTTGGAGACCGCATTGAACCAAAGTGAAAAAGTATTGTGCCGGTCGGGATACACCACCGTAATGGACTTGGCCAAATTGGAAAAAAAGGCATTTTTTATTCCAACCCCTGGGCAGTACGAACAAGAATATTTGGGCAAACGTTTAGAGAAAAAAGGCATTGTTCCCTATTGCAAGCAAGAAGATTTTACCCTTGCCGAATTAGAACGAATGGATGAATTTTCTGGATTGACTCAGTTTGAAACCACTTCTGATTTTACAGGTTTGTTCACTGTTTTTTCCAAGGTAAAGGAGAACTCGGAACCTACATCCACTTCACTTTCCACATAGATTTTTTCACCGTGGGCCTCGATAATGTGCTTTACAATGGATAGACCCAATCCTGAACCGCCCTCTTTTCGGCTTCCGCTTTGATCAACTCTATAAAATCGTTCAAAAAGTCGGGGAAGGTTTGCTCTAGGAATTCCTATACCATTATCCGTTACCCGAACAATCACTTTGTTCTTGATGAGATTCTCTACACTTACTTCGGTGGTTCCATTGGTGTGGCCATATTTAATGGAGTTTACCAAAAGATTACTGATCACCTGTTGAATTTTTTCTTTATCTGCATTAACATAAATAGGACTATGGTATTCCATATCGAAGGTTAAGGCTATCTGTTTTTTGGAGGCTTTCATCTCCAAAAGGTCAAACGTATTCTGAATAAGTTCAATCACATCAAAATCTTCGCGCTCCACTTGAAGTTCCCCTGCTTCGAGCTTGGTGATCAAATCCAGGTCTTTTACGATATAAATCAACCGCTCCACTCCTTTACTTGCCCTTTCCAAATACTTTTCACGCAACTTTTTGTCCTTCATGGCACCATCGAGCAGCGTGAGAATATACCCTTGAACCGTAAACAATGGTGTTTTTAGTTCGTGCGACACATTCCCCAAAAAATCTTTACGGTATTCTTCACGAATCTTTAAGGTATCGATTTCAATCTTCTTCCCCTCGGCAAATTTTTCAATTTCCTTCATCAGGGTGGTCATATCGGTGGTAATCGGTTTGGAAGAAAAGGAGGTGGACTCCAAAAGGGAAACATCATCATAGATCTTTTTGATCCTACGATAAATAAACCGTTCCACCCGTACTTGAATTACTGTAAAGCAGACTACAAAGTTGATCAGACCAAAAATGATAGTGTTCAACCAAAGTGATTGACCTTCCATCATTTGGAACATCATAAATGTTGTGGTAACTAATAGGGTAATTAATAGGGAGGACCTTAAGGCAAATTTGTATGATTTTTTTAGTTTAATTGCCATTAGAGCACAAACTTATAGCCCACACCCTTCACGGTTTTAAAATGGTCGTCCCCAATTTTTTCGCGTAGTTTTCTAATATGGACATCTATGGTTCGGCCACCAACTACAACCTCATTGCCCCAAACTTTATCCAAAATCACTTCACGCTTGAATACTTTGTTGGGTTTGGAGGTCAAAAGTGATAATAGCTCAAATTCTTTTCTGGGTAATATCATCTCTTCCCCATTGTTCACAATCTTGTACTCTTCCCTATTGATCACAATATTGCCAACCTTTACAATTTCCTCCACTTCCTTCTTATCGTCCTTCAATCTGCGCAATAGTGCCTTTACCTTGCTTACCAAAACTTTTGGCTTTATGGGTTTGGTAATGTAGTCATCGGCACCGGCATCAAAACCAGCTACTTGGGAATAATCTTCTCCTCTTGCGGTAAGAAATGCAATAATGGTGTCGTCCAAACCTGGGGTGTTACGGATCGCTTCACAAGCCTCAATACCATCCATTTCGGGCATCATCACATCCATAATGATCAAATGCGGATTCTTTTTCTTTGCTTTATTGACGCCTTCAAGACCGTTTTTTGCGGTAAAGACCTCATAGCCTTCGGCACTAAGGTTGTACCCTATAATTTCCAGAATATCAGGTTCATCGTCTACCAATAGAATCTTTATGTCCTTGTTTTTCATGGGATGGTATTTCTGTGTTAATCGCCCAAATGTAAAGATAATACACTTACAGCATAAATGCTTAACGTTGATTTAATCTCGTAACCTTATTGTAACATAACTGAAATAAAGTCTTAACCCATGTGTAACATCGCTTTTACAACCTACCCGTTTCTTTGCCACAAAATTTAAACCCTTCATAGCAACGTATGAAAACATATTTACTAGTGGCCTTGTCTTTATTTACTTTAATGCTTTCTGCACAGGAAAAAGGGAGCATTGTTGGTAAACTAACAGACAAGGAACTAAACAACGACCCTCTTCCCTTTGCCAATGTTTTGATCAAAGGAACCTCAAAGGGTACCACCTCAGATTTTGATGGTCTTTTTGAAATAAATGACGTAGAGTCTGGAACCTATACTTTGGTTTTCAGCTTTTTGGGTTATGAAACCCTAGAAGTACCCAATGTAGTGGTGGAAGCCGGAAAGGTTACCGAAGTAAATACAGGCCTTGGTGCCAGTAGCGTAGGATTGGATGAAGTTGTTGTGACCACATCTGCCCGAAAAGATTCTGAAGTTGCTTTGTTGTTGCAACAAAAAAATGCCTTGGTAATGCAAGAGGCCATCAGTGCCGAAGCCCTTACCTTAAAAGGTATTGATGATGCAGCAGCAGCGGTAGCACAGATTTCTGGTATTTCAAAACAACAGGGGTCCAGTAATGTTTATGTTCGTGGTTTGGGCGATCGTTACCAGAACACTACAATGAACGGTCTTTCATTGCCATCCAATGATGTAAACAAGAAAAACATCAACCTAGACCTTTTTGGATCAAGTATCATAGAAAACGTATCGGTAAGCAAGGCCTACAGCCCTACCTTTTATGGTGATTTTGCCGCTGGAAACGTAAACGTAGACTCTAAAGAATATACTGGAGACGGTTATTTGGAAGTTGCCGTTGGTGGTGGAATCAACTCCAATGCAGCTGGCGAGGATTTTGTGAAAAGTGAAGGAACCAGTGATTTTGGTTTTTACAACCGTTACGATAATAATCCATTTGCAGTGGTACTTTCCCACGGTTTAGATCCTGAGGCTGCTTGGGAGCCTATCAATATTTCAGGAGCTGTTGAAGGTGGATATTCTTTCAACTTTAATAATGAAAAATCAAGATTGAGCTTTTTCGGAGCTGCAAGTTTTTCCAATGGTTTTGAAATTTTGGAAGGCCCAGCCAGCGATTTTACCAATGTTTTGAAAGTTGACTTCCCAAATGTAATCGAGTATGCCTACAAGACCACAACTACTGCTCTCGGAAACGTTACCTATAGAATCAACGATGAGCACAAAGTAAAGTTTAGCTCCTTGTTTGTGAACAGTGCCGCAGATCGCGTTGGCTATTATGGTGTAAACGGTCAAGGTACCAACAGGGACGCCATCCTAAACAGTGATGAAGGTTTTTATGTAATGAACGTTCAGTTTAACCAAGACATGATCTTTGTGAATCAATTGACCGGTCAGCACCTATTTGATGAAAAGCTTTCTTTTGATTGGGGAGTAGGATTCAACAAAGTTTTTTCTGACGAACCCGATCGTAAGCGTATTACGTTGGAAAACTACCAATTCGCTTTGGATAATGACCCCAACACCAATCCTTCTTTCTATACCAACATTCCTTTTGACAACCAAAGATTCTTCCAAAGTATAGAAGATGACGAGTTGAACAGTGTTTTGAACTTAGGCTACCAAGCTTCTGAAAAAGTAAAGTTCAACTTCGGATATAACGGTAGAACCAAAGAAAGAAGATTTAACAGTATTAGATACGGTTACGATATCGTGGACAGAGCAAACACTCCTGTTACCGATGTAAACGATTTCAATTCGATTTTCCACTACTCCAACATTAACATTCCAAATGGTGAGGGATTGTGGAACACCATTGTATTGAACCCGATCAGTAACGAAATTGGAAATACCAACAGACCTGGTCTTCCAGAAAACACCTATAAAGGTAATTTGGATGTCCACGCACTTTATGCCACTGCAGAAATTGGACTTACTGATAAATTAAGCATTGTTCCTGGTGTTCGTGTTGAATCTTATAGTCAAAAAGTAGAGTACGATGTCATCAACATCAACGCAACCGACCCTGGATTCCGTGAAGTTTACGAAAACATCTTTTTACCTAGTTTGAACGCTAAGTATGCCCTTACTGAAAATTCGAACTTGAGAGCTAGTTTCAGTAAAACTGCATCGTTCCCAGAATTTAAGGAAGTTGCCCCATTTGTATACGAATCCGTAACACAACGTGTGGGTGGTAACCCAGACCTTTTGGGTGGACTTAATGGTGATGGAGCAACCTATTCCGATGTTTTCAACTACGATCTTAAATATGAATGGTTCTTGGAAAGAGGTGAGATCATTTCCGTTGCTGCTTTTGCCAAAACCATTAAGGATCCTGTGAACAGAGTAGTTGCTGCAGATGCAACAGGTACCCAGAGATACTTTAGAACTGGTGACCAAGCCGATATCTACGGTGTTGAGCTTGAATTGCGTAAAAACCTATTGATGGATACCGACGACAATGCAGTGGTATCCCTTGGGCTAAATGCAGCCTACACACACACTCAGCAAGACTTAAAAGACATTCCTGCAGGTTCTGAAAATACATTTGGAACGGCATTCGATAGGGATTCCGATGAATTGGAAGGTGCCTCTCCTTTCATCATCAATGCGGATTTGAACTATAGCCCAGTTTTTGGCAGTTACAAACCAAAAGCTACAGTGGCCTTTTCATACTTCTCCGATCGTATTTTCTCGTTGGGAGCAGGTAGTTTGGGCAATATCGTGGAAAGAGCGGTACCCACTTTGAACTTCGTATGGCAAAACTCATTCGGGGAACATTTTGAAGCCAATCTTTCTGCAAAAAACATTTTGAATCCTGATGTCTCTTTGGTTCGTGAAGGAACCGGAATCGGAGATGTTATTATTAGAGAGTATAACCTTGGGGTTAACGTTGGGCTAACCCTTAAATATAAATTTTAAATTATTTTAAATTCTTACAGATGAAAAACAAGTTTTTATTTTTAGGTATAGCCGCCGCTTTGTTCATAGCTTGTGAAGCTGACAATACCGCTGATATTGTTATCAACGATAACAGTACTACAAACAATACCACAAATAACGGTGGAGGTTCTGAAGAGAACACCACAGTAAACCTTAGTGGTGTTTACACAACTGACCTTACTTTGGATTCAGACATCGAGTACATTGTTACAGGTCCTGTTCTTATTGCCGATGGTGCAACACTTACTGTTCCTGCAGGTATGACCATCAAAGCTGAACCAGTAGGTGTTAACGCTTACATTGCTATCCAACAAGGTGCAAAAATCCAAGCCATTGGTACTTCTGCCAACCCAATTGTATTTACTTCCAATGCTTCTACTCCAAGTTCTGGTAACTGGGGTGGTATTGTACTTTGTGGTAGAGCTCCAATCAACTCAACTGCAGACGGTTCAACTGACACCGCTACAACTGAAGTAGGTGGTCTTTCTTTCGGTGGAAATTCTCCTGCTGACGATTCTGGAAACTTACAGTACGTTCGTATCGAGTATGCTGGTGGTGCCATTGATGGTAACGCTGAGTTGAACGGTCTTTCTGTTTACGGCGTTGGAACTGGAACTACTATCGATTACGTTCAAATATTTGAAGGTTCTGATGATGGTTTCGAATTCTTCGGTGGTACTGTAGATGCTAGCCACTTGGTGGTTGTTAACGCAGAGGACGATTCAATCGACTGGACAGAAGGATTCGTTGGTACTTTGACCGACGTTTACGTTCAGCACGGTGTTAGCCACGATAAAGCATTTGAGTGCGATGGTTACAACACAGACTTTAGCAACGAAACTGATTATTTCTCTGCCCCTACCATTACCAATGTAACCGTTATTGGTGCAAATGATAATAGTGAAGCAGTAAGGTTAAGAGCTGGTACTAGAGGTATTTTTACCAATATCGTACTTACCAACTTTGGAAAAGGTTTCAGATTGGATGGTGATGCTGGTGATAACCCAACTGGTCAAGGTGTATTGGACGGTCTATTGAACGTGACCGATGTTACCTTCAACAACGTTACAACTACTATGGAAAACAACACTACCGAAGCTTTTGTTGAGGCCGATTTCATTTCAGGTGTTGGAAACGGAACAGGAACAGACATCGCTACTTGGGGTGCTGGTTGGACAAGAGGAATCAACTAAGAAATTTCCATTAAAAAAGCAAAAAGCCCACGAGTCTTCGTGGGCTTTTTTTTGCATTTCATCGAAAAGTAACCCCCTATTCGTCAAACGGTTCCATAATCGCATTCCAATTTTTATATATTTGTGGCACAGCGTTTGTAACCATTAACGTATGAAGCACTTTTACCTAGTCATTCTTTTATTTGTTTGTTCCCTTGGATTTTCGCAAGAAAATGCCAAGAGCACTGCAGATATTGACGGGTTTAAGTTGTATCCCAATCCAGTTACCCAAGGCAAGGTGTACATCGAAACTACACTGAACTCCCCAAAACAAATTTTGGTTTTTGATGTCTTGGGCACCCAAGTGTTGCAAACCACCATTTTGGGTAAAGAACTCAACCTTTCCAATCTGGCCAAAGGAGTTTATATTCTCCGTGTTTTTGAAAAAGACAAAGTGGCCACTAGAAAGCTCATTATTAAGTAGTTCACCCATCATTCCCCTTATTCCAAATCATCAAACCACATAATTTGATGTTTTACCAACACTTTTAGTGCTTTCACAACATTAAATGGCACACCCCTAACCTATTTTCTACTTTTATATTGCACATAGATCCCCAAATCAGCTTGTATGAAGAAAATCTACTTTGTTTTACTTATGGCAATACCCTTATTTACTTTCAGCCAAGATCTGGTCAGTGTAAATTCTGAGCCTGAACAAGAACTAAAGGGATTTAAAATGTATCCCAACCCTGCCTATGGAAACGAGGTGTATATTACCACCGAATCCAATGGCTCGAAGCAAATCAAAATCTTTGATGTTTTTGGTGAAGTAGTGCTTTCCGATAGAATCGCGACCAATACCTTGGATATTTCCAGATTGGTACCTGGTGTGTATGTGCTACAAGTTACCGAACAGAAAAAAACCATGACCCGAAAGCTGGTCGTGAAATAATATAAATACATCCCCCTATTAAAGCCCTTTTTATAAAAAGGGCTTTTTTATTTTGGATACTTTTGTATTCGAATGGAGCAGTTTAATACCCAAGATATTTTTACTATTTCAAACGATGTTGAATTCGAACGCACGGCACTAAAAGTCTTCGAATTTCAATACCTAAACAATGCGATATATCGCATTTATTGCAATCATTTGAATAGAAATCCACATAATGTAAAACGGGAATCCCAAATTCCTTTTCTGCCCATTCAATTTTTCAAATCCCGCGCTGTAATTTCAACCAAAAAAAAACCTGAAATCATTTTTGAAAGCAGTGGCACCACCCAAAGTACTACCAGCAAACATTTGGTTCCCGATGTAAAAATTTACGAAGAGAGCTTCTTAAAGGGTTTCGAAAAGTTTTACGGACCAGTGGAAGACTATTGTATTTTGGCGTTGTTGCCAGCTTATTTGGAACGGAAAGGATCTTCATTGGTGTATATGGTTGATGATTTGGTAAAGCGCTCCAAACATCCAAGTAGCGGGTTCTACCTCAACAATCTACATGAATTGCATGAAAAGCTCATGGAATTGGAACAAAAAGGAACCAAAACCCTTTTGATCGGAGTTTCCTTTGCCTTATTGGATTTGGCAGAACAATTTCCGATGCCTTTAAAACACACGACCATTATGGAAACCGGGGGAATGAAAGGACGCCGCAAAGAATTGATCCGTGCAGAACTCCATCAGATATTAACCCAGGCATTTGATGTTGACTTTATCCACTCCGAATACGGCATGACCGAACTATTGTCCCAAGCCTATTCCAAGGGTAAAGGAGTTTTTGAAACACCGCCATGGATGAAATTATTGACACGCGACACCGAGGATCCACTGACCTTGTTGGACAATGGCAAAACAGGTGGAATCAATATTATTGATTTGGCCAATGTGTATTCCTGTGCTTTTATAGCGACACAGGATTTGGGTAAAATCCATCCCAATGGTACCATAGAAATATTGGGGCGATTTGATAATTCCGATATCCGAGGGTGTAATTTAATGGTCCTGTGAGAGGAATCCACCATTAACCAACATTATTACCTTTACCTTGTACTATACAAAAATGTCATTCTGAATGAAATGAAGAATCCACTATTGCTACATGCAATTCAAGAGATTTTTCGCTTTGCTCAAAATGACATCAAAGCTGTGTTTGGTAAAAGTGGTCTATTCCACAACAAGAACAAAGTAGTTCTTTTTACCTCGTTGCAACAACACAAATTTATCTTTGATCAAATCGGATTCGGTAATCAAATATTCTTCACCAACCTTTTCTTTGTTCACTGAAATGGAATTTTGCTTCAGTTCCCTTCTAGCTTCTCCATTCGAGCCTAAAAAATTGGTTTTAGCCGCCAAGGCACCGATCATATCCAAACCATCCTTAATATCAGTTTTGGATACCGTGGCTTGTGGCACTCCTTCGAAAACATCCAAAAAGGTTTTTTCATTCAAACCTTTAAGGTCTTCAGAAGTGGATTTACCAAATAGGATGTTACTTGCTTTAATAGCATTGTCCAAATCTTCTTGGGAATGCACCATTACCGTAATTTCTTCTGCCAATCTTTTCTGAAGCGCACGTAAATGAGGTTCTTCTTTATGGGCAGCCACTAATTTCTCGATTTCATCTTTGGTTAAAAAGGTGAAGATTTTAATATACTTTTCAGCATCATCATCTGAGGTGTTCAACCAATATTGGTAAAATTTATAGGGTGAGGTACGTTCGGCATCCAACCAAACATTCCCTCCTTCGGTTTTCCCAAATTTGGTCCCATCTGCCTTGGTAATCAACGGACAGGTCATCGCAAATCCTTTCCCTCCACCAATTCTTCTGATCAATTCGGTTCCAGTGGTAATATTTCCCCATTGGTCACTCCCTCCCATCTGAAGGGTACAATCATGGTTTTGGTAGAGGTATAAAAAGTCGTACCCTTGCACCAATTGGTAGGTAAACTCGGTAAAGGACATTCCCTCCTTGGCATCGGAAGAAAGTCGTTTTTTTACAGAATCCTTGGCCATCATGTAGTTTACGGTAATGTGTTTTCCAACATCACGAATGAACTCCAAAAAGGAAAAATCCTTCATCCAATCGTAGTTGTTTACCAAAACCGCTGCATTGGGGGCGTCACTTTCAAAATCCAAAAAACGGCTCAATTGTCCTTTTAAAGCATCTTGGTTATGTCGCAAGGTTGCCTCATCCAACAAATTACGCTCAGCCGATTTTCCGGATGGATCACCGATCATCCCCGTAGCACCTCCTACAAGAGCAAAAGGCTTGTGCCCAGACAATTGAAAATGTTTCAACATCATTACCCCAACTAGGTGACCGATATGCAATGAATCCGCTGTTGGATCAATACCCACATAAGCAGATCGCATTCCCTCCAAAAGATGTTCTTCGGCACCCGGCATTACATCGTGCACCATTCCTCTCCATGTCAATTCTTCAACAAAATTCTTCGCCATGATATTTTTTTTGCGATAGCTGCAAATATAAAATGAAGTTGGCACTTCGCTCCATATTTCCGACACAAATAGGTACTTTTACCATATGATTTTGGTAACTGGTGGTACTGGGCTGATAGGTTCGCACTTGCTATTTCAATTGATTAAGCAAGGGAAGAAGGTCAGAAGCAATTATAGATCTAAGGAATCTATAGATAAGGTTTCCAATATTTTTGGATATTATACCAATGATGCCCAACTGGTTCATCAAATTGAATGGGTACAAGCCGATATCACCGATATTTCCAGTTTAGAATGTCTTTTTGAAGGTGTAGAGCAGGTATACCATTGTGCCGCATTGATTTCTTTTGACCCCAAGGATTATAAAAAACTGGAAAGAACCAATGTGGAAGGCACGGCCAACGTGGTTAACCTTTGTCTGAAATACGCTATTAAAAAGCTTTGCTACATTAGTTCCATTGCTGCCATTGGGCCTGGTTTAAACGGACAAATGGTTACCGAAGAAACCGAATGGAACGAAAACAGGGCATCGGTATATGGATTGACCAAATACAACGCCGAACTGGAGGTTTGGCGGGGCTGGCAAGAAGGGCTGTCCGTAGTTATTGTAAATCCCGGCGTAGTGGTGGGACCAGGGTTCTGGAGATCGGGAAGTGGTTCTTTTTTTACTTATGTATCCAAAGAAAACAAACATTATATCCCGGGCGGAACCGGCTTTGTTTCCGTAAATGATGTGGTAAATGCCATGTGCTCCCTTATGGATTCCGAAATACAATCGGAACGATTTATCCTAGTTAGTGAAAACCTGACCTACTTCGATTTTTTCACCAAAATTGCAAAGGGATTGGGTGTAAAAGCCCCAGAGAAAAAAGTATCCCAATTGATGTTGGAATGTTTTTGGCGATTGGATTGGGTACGCAGCAACTTGATGGGCAAAAGAAGAAAGCTTTCTAAAATAATGGCCAAGAGCTTGATGCACCAGGACCACTATAATGGAGATAAAATTAAATCCGTTTTATCTTTTGAATATGAGAACTTGGATAAGGTAATTGATTTTTGCAACGAAAAATTTAGGGCTTCTCGACGGTAGGGGTCTCTTTTTTAACCTTTGTTGAATCACGCCTAGCATTAATGGAATCCTGTTTACGTAAACTGGCTTGTCTCATTTCCTCATTTTTTCGCTTGCCCCTGTCCTCCAAGGTGTCTTTTTGCACAGAAAGTCTTTTCTCAACTTCTTGATATATGGATTGATATTCCAATGGAAGGGATGCGTAATAAAAATCGCTTTGGGCAAATTGTGCACTATCGATTTTGTACGTATCATACAAGTACTCCATGATATCGATACCGGAATTTTCAAAATGGTTGGCCGTTGCAGATTTGGTGGCGTTTAAGATGGCCAAATCATGCAAAATTTTGACCATTTCCTCCTTGGCAATCAAATTTTCCGGCTTTTTTACCACTTCCTCGGCACAACCGGCTAACAGAACAGTACCCAAAAATGCAATGATAATTTTTTTCATCCCCTATCGATTAAATGTAAGACGTTTGGCCCTTTTCTCATTGGCAAAAATGCCATGGTCATAGGCCAATAATCCATTCACAAAGGTTCGACCAATACTTGCATCAAAAGTAACACCTTCAAAAGGGGACCATCCGCATTTATAGAAAATATTATCTTTTTTAACCTGGTTTTGTGAGTTTTGCTTCACTTGTACCAAATCTGCAAAATAGCCCTCACGGATAAAACCACGTCGGTCAATATCAAAAAGCTTGGCTGGGTTATGACACATTTTCTCCACCATTTTTTCCAGACTGATCTTACCTTCTTTCTCCTTTTGAAGCATGGCCAATAAAGCATGCTGTACCAGTGGTCCTCCTGAAGGTGCCTTGGTATACGGATTGTCCTTTTCTTCAAGGGTATGGGGGGCATGGTCCGTTGCCACAACATCTATTCGATCGTCCAATAAGGCTTCCCACAGTTTTTCTCTGTCAGATTTTGTTTTTACCGCCGGATTCCATTTGATCAAGGTGCCTTTCTCGGCATAATCCTCATCTGAAAACCAAAGGTGGTGGATACAGACCTCAGCTGTTATTCTCTTCTCTTCCAATGGAATGGCATTGGTAAACAAATCGGTTTCAATCCCAGTGGACACATGAAAAACGTGCAATCGTGCTCCCGTTTTCTTCGCTAAAGCGATGGCTTTGGATGAAGAAAGGTAACATGCTTCTGCACTTCGTATTATTGGGTGCATTTCTATAGGAATGTTGTCCCCATACATTTCTTGATACTTGGCCATATTCGCTCGAATGGTACTCTCATCCTCACAATGTGCCGAAATTACCATTTCGGTATTGCTGAATATTTTTTCCAAAACCACTTCGTTGTCCACCAACATATTTCCAGTAGAGGAACCCAAGAACAATTTTACCCCAGAACAGGCATTTTTATCCAATTTTTTGAGTTCTTCCAGATTATCGTTGGTGCCTCCGAACAAAAAACTGAAGTTGGCGAAAGAATCCTTTGCCGCAATAGCAAATTTTTCTTCCAGTTTCTCAATGGTGGTTGTTTGTGGATTGGTATTGGGCTGCTCCATATAGGTGGTGATTCCCCCTGCAATGGCCGCCCTACTTTCTGTGGCAATGGTACCTTTGTGTGTAAGCCCTGGCTCCCTAAAATGTACTTGATCGTCTATTACCCCCGGCAATAAAAGATCCCCTTTTAAATCGATAACGGTGGCATTTGTATCAGAAATGTCACTATCGATTCGGGCAATAATATCGTTCTCCAATAAAATATCGGATTCAAAAACGCTGTTCTCATTGACAACCTTTGCATTCTTCAACAGTATTTTTGACATAACTAAAAGTTCTTTTTAAAGAATATACTTCTGAATTTCATCGCAATCACCCCGAAAATGGCCTCACGGATAATAGCAGAATTCATTTTGGATTTCCCATTGATACGATCCGTAAAAATGATGGAAACCTCCTCAATTTTAAACTTCTTCAGGTAGGCCCTGTACTTCATCTCAATTTGAAAGGCGTAGCCAATAAACCGTACATGGTCCAAATTGATGGTCTCCAAAACCCTTCGATGATAACATACAAATCCCGCGGTGGGGTCGTGTACTTTCATTCCTGTGATAAACTTTACATAAAATGAAGCTCCGTAAGACAACAAAATTCTGGCCAACGGCCAGTTTACCACGTTCACCCCTTTTTTATAACGTGAACCCACGGCTACGTCAGCTCCGTTTAAACAAGCGCGATGTAAACGGGAAAGATCGTCCGGGCGATGCGAAAAGTCGGCATCCATCTCAAAAATGTATTCGTACCCTTTTGCCAAGGCCCATTTAAATCCATGTATGTAAGCCGTGCCCAATCCAGATTTTTCCTTTCTTACCTCTAAGAACAAACAATCTGGAAATTCACTTTGCATGTCCCTAACGCACTGTGCAGTGCCATCGGGGGAATTATCGTCTACGATAAGAACATGAAAATCCTTTTTTAGGTCGAAAACCGCTCTAATTATTGCCTCAACGTTCTCAATTTCGTTAAAGGTGGGTATAATGACCAAGCCATCTGCCATTCGCATGCGTTTAGAACTTCAAAAATACGGTTTTCTAGATTGTCTTCGCAAGTAGCTTGCAGGCAACCTTATATGCACTGGAGCAATATTTGTAACTTTGCGCTTTTAAATCCCATTTTGATGTCTCAAAAGTTTCCCAAGCTTTTTTTAATATTACTGGCAGTTCTCTTTGTACTCAATCTTGTTCAGGCCTCTTATACAGAGCTTATTTTTGATGAGGCGTACTATTGGTACTATGCCCAAAATATGGCTTGGGGCTATTTTGACCACCCTCCGATGGTGGCCTTTTTGATCAAGATAAGTAGCCTGTTTTTTGATGGGGAACTAGGGGTAAGGTTCATGAGCTGTGTACTGTCGGCAGGCACCTATATGCTATTGTGGGTGCTCATCGACAATCCGAAGAAAAAAGAGTATGTAGTTCATTTTTTCTTGTTGGCCTTCTCCTTCACTTTAATGAATGCCTATGGGTTTTTGACCCTGCCAGATACTCCCCTTTTATTTTTCACTGCACTATTTCTTTGGTTGTACAAGCAATTTTTAAAGAATCCATCCAGTGTCATCACACTTTCATTAGGAGTGGTCATGGCCGCATTGATGTACAGTAAATACCATGCCGTATTGGTAATTTTATTCGTTTTCCTGTCCAATATTAAATTGATTTTCAATAAAAAAGCTTGGATAGCGGTTGTTTTGGCTTTGATTTGTTACGCCCCCCATTTTTGGTGGCTATATCAAAACGATTTTGTTTCCATTACCTTCCATTTATATGAAAGGCCCAATCAAGCATACAAGTTCGATAGCTTCACATTAGGGTTCTTTTTGAATCTGATCGTGATAATTGGATTATTGTTTTATTGGATCTACAGCGCACTTTTCAAGTTCAAGGCAAAAGATAAATTTTCGAAAGCGTTGGTGTATTTGATCTATGGGGTTCTCATTTTCTTCTTTATTTCCAGCTTTAACCGACGAGTACAAGCGCAGTGGGCCATTGTGATATCCATTCCCCTGATGATCATTGCCTTTAATCGCTTGTTAAATCATGCAAATACCAGAAAATGGGTCTTTAGAATTGGAGTGGCAAGTGCCGTTGTGCTGTTATATGCACGGGCATGGATGATCTATCAACCCTTGTTCCCGTTCATTTATGAAACCCACGGGAACAAAACTTGGGTAAACGAACTTCATGAACAAACAGGGGACACTCCCATAGTTTTTGAAAACTCTTACCGACGCGCCCCCATGTATCAGTTTTATACTGGGGTAACCACCTTTTCCCTAAACAACACATTTTATAGAAAAAACCAGTACTCTATTGATGGGTCGGAAGAAAAAGTTAGAGGTAAAAAGGTCGTCTACGTTTCCATTTATACAAAGTATAAGGATGTTTCATTTGAACATGCCGACGGAACCATTGGTTATGGAAAGTATATTGATGATTTCCAATCGTACAGAAATATCAAATGCATCGTAGAAAAATCGAATGAAGGTTTCGGTTACCAACTCCAAGTGTACAATCCCTATCCGTTTGATATTGAATTGAGTGACCTGGAATACACCATTTCGTATGCCAATCCATATAAGCAGGTACAGGAAATACTTCCTTTAAAAGTAAAAAAAGTGGAGAACGAGCCTTCTTTTTTAATGTCAAAAGATACCCTTGATTATACTTTTGAATTACCGCTGTCCAAATTGGAAAATCCATCGTACTTTAGGGTTGGTATTTCAGAGCATGGCCTACCTCCAGGCCTTAACGGAAGACCTATCAAAATAGAGGAATGAGCCCCATAGAAAAAACATTTTTATCCCTAGATTGGATGACCTTGGTATTGTTCGGGGGATTAGTGCTTTTGGCTTTGGGCAAGTATTTGGACCATTCCAAGTTCCTCAACTTTCTTATTCTGCCCTTTAACGACAAATATGTATTGTTTCAAAGTAAAAAGGGGCAATTGTTCGATTGGTTTCAATTGTTATTGACCATTTTTCAAGTACTCAATCTTTCCCTTTTTATATTAATAACGCTCCATGTTTTGGGATTTTTGGAAAATGAGATGGAGGCACAGACCTATTTTATCGTTTTTGGTTTTTTGCTGCTCTTCGAATTTTCAAAATTCATACTTCAAATGTTCACTGGTTTTGTGTTCAATAACACCAAACTGATAGGCGGACTTGTTTTCAACAAAATTTCCTACCTCAATTTTAGCAGTCTTGTGGTCGCCTTTGCCAATATTTTTTTGGTATATATTTTAAAAGACTCAAAAACAATAATATATGGAACCCTTTTCCTAATTATTGTGATTAATGGCATTGGTATACTTAAACTGTTGAAGAACCATCAAAATACACTGTTCCCGTATTTTGTGTATTTTATTTTGTACCTTTGCGCACTCGAAATTGCGCCCTTGGTGTTAATTGGAAGCTTTATAAAAGGTTGAAAACTTATGAAAGTAAAAACAATTTTGGTTTCCCAGCCAGAACCCAAAGTCGAAAACTCTCCTTATTCAAGATTAATTGAAAAAGAAAAAGTTAAAGTAGATTTTAGACCTTTCATCCACGTTGAAGGTGTTGAAGCCAAAAATGTAAGGCAACAAAAAATTGACCTGAACAACTTCTCCGCAATCATCCTAACCAGTAGAAATTCTGTAGATCACTTTTTTAGGATTGCTGATGAAATGCGCTTCAAGGTGCCCGATACCATGAAATATTTTTGCCAGTCGGAGGCCGTAGCCTACTACTTGCAGAAATATGTGGTATACAGAAAGCGAAAAATCTATGTAGGGAAAAGAACTTTCCCAGAACTTATTCCGCTCATTAAAAAGTACAAGGACGAAAAATTTCTTTTGCCATCTTCCGATGCCCTAAAGCCTACTGTGCCGATTGCATTGGATGAACTTGGCGTGGAATGGAAACGCGGTATTTTCTACAAGACCGTGATCAGTGACCTTTCCGATCTAAGAAATGTGTACTACGACATTTTGGTGTTCTTTAGCCCCTCTGGAATTGAATCTTTGTTGAAGAATTTTCCAGACTTTGAACAGAACAACACTAGAATTGCAGTGTTTGGCAACAGTACGGTAAAAGCTGCAACTGAGGCAGGTCTTCGAATCGACATTCAAGCACCGACCCCGGAAACCCCATCCATGACGATGGCCTTGCAGAAATACATTACCAGTGTGAACAAGTAAAAAATCTAATTATTGAATACTAAAAAACCCCAGCAAAAGCCGGGGTTTTTTGTTTAGAAAGCATATCGTTGGGGTCCTCCGCGTCGAATTTCTTCACTGGCATAGGCTTCAAACTTTTTAAAGTTTTCCCTAAACGCATTGGTTAGTTTAAATGCAGTGGTGTAATAGGCCTCATCATTGTTCCATGTAGCCCTTGGGCTCAACACTTCATTTGGCACTCCCGGGCATTCCCTCGGCTGTGCAACTCCAAATACAGAATGAATATGGTATTTATCATATGAATACAACCCAAGGTCTCCATTTAGTGCCGCACTGATCATGGCACGGGTATATTTTAGTTTCATTCGGGTACCAACTCCATAAGGTCCACCTGTCCAGCCTGTATTCACCAACCAGACATCCACACCTGATGCTATCATTTTCTTGCTCAACATTTCAGCATATTTGGCAGGATGTAAGGGCATAAATGGCGCTCCAAAGCAAGCAGAAAAGGAAGGTTGTGGCTCAACCACACCAGCCTCGGTACCAGCCACCTTTGCTGTATAGCCCGAAATAAAGTGATAAGCCGCTTGCGCAGGTGTTAATTTGGAAATGGGAGGCAATACGCCAAAAGCATCTGCAGTAAGGAAAAAGATATTCTTTACATTCTTACCAATAGATGGCACTTGAATATTTTCAATATGGTCTATGGGATAGCTTACCCTTGTATTTTGAGTTATGGAGGTATCGGAGAAATCGACCCTTCCATTTTCGTCCATAACCACATTTTCCAAAATGGCGCCGCGTTTGATAGCACCATAAATTTCAGGTTCGTTTTCGGCTGAAAGGTCTATTACCTTAGCATAACAACCCCCTTCAAAATTGAAAACCGAATTTTCTGGTGTCCATCCATGTTCATCGTCCCCGATTAATTTCCGATTTGGATCAGTGGAAAGTGTAGTTTTTCCCGTTCCTGAAAGTCCAAAGAAAATAGCGGTATCCCCTTCCTCGCCCACATTTGCAGAACAGTGCATGGGCAATGTGCTTTTAAAAACGGGCAATATAAAGTTGAGGGCAGAAAAAATTCCCTTTTTAATCTCTCCAGTGTAGCCCGTTCCACCGATGAGGGCAACTTTTTTAGCGAAGTTCAAAATGGCAAAGTTGTGCTGACGTGTTCCGTCCACAGCAGGATCAGCTTTAAAGCCAGGAGCATTGATTACGGTCCATTCAGGTGTAAAATCTTCCAATTCTTCATCGGTTGGCCTTAAAAACATATTATAGGCAAACATATTGGACCAAGGATATTCGTTGATGACCCTAATGTTTAACTTGTAATGGGAATCTGCACAGGCGTAAGCATCACGAACAAAAAGTTCCTTTTCATTTAAATACTTTATGACTTTTGCTTGTAAGGCATCGAACTTGCCACTATCAAACGGAATATTGATGTCGCCCCACCAAATTTTATCTTCGGTAATGCTATCCTTTACAATAAATCGATCTTTGGGCGATCGACCTGTAAATTCTCCAGTATTTACCGCCAAAGCTCCCGAATCGGCCTCTTTACCCATTCCCATTTCAATGGTAAGGTCTTGAAGTTCGTCTGGCGAAAGTTGATAATGAATGTTGTTATGGTCTATGCCATATGAAGTCAGCGAAATCGTTTTCGTAATTTGAGCAGAATCCTTCATAGTTTAACTTTTATGTTGGTACAAAACTAGAAAATATTAGCCTTTTGTCCTTTTAAATAAAGTCAAATTGAATCATTTATGGGTTAAAATGTGGTATCCTGAATAAACCCATCCCAAGATCATGAATACCCCTCCCATTAGTGTTAAAAAACCAAAGTATTATAAATGGAAGTGGTTAAAACATTCAATATCAGCTTCTATAAGGGTATTCCAACACTTTCGTCAATTCAAAACCCCAATCCGTCAATTGGGGAAGGCAACCTCTGGATTTTTCAGATACTTTACACACCCAAAAAATAATGATATGCAAACTGTAAAACAAATTACCTTTTTATGTGGCGTGCTAATTTTGAGCATAAGTTGTAAAAACAATTCAGAAAAGAAAACAGAAACTCCAAATGATTCAATTGATTTGGAATTTGTGGAGGAGCATGTTGACAAAGCATCCCTTGCAATATGTTTATGGCCAAAAGTAGGTTTGCGAGACAAACCTGGAAGAAAAGACACTAAATATCTTACTACCATATATTTTGGGGAAACGGTTGAATATTTAAATGAAAAAGAAATAGCAGATGATGATAAGGAATATTTAAAAGTTAGACTTTCAGATGGTAGCGAAGGTTGGGCTTATGAACACTTATTTGCATTAGGTGGTGAGTTGGCAATTATTGACAAGGAAACTGAACTTTACAAAAGACCTGATATTATGACCTTCGAAGGGGAAAAACTAGAACCAATGGATATGGTAGTGATATTAGAAGACGAAGAGCAAGAAGAATGGCATCAAATTGCTGGAATGATGAGAGAGAAAAAAGGGTGGATCCAAGGTGATATGAGTACGATCCAAGATGAAATTGATGTAAAACTGGGTATTCTATATTGGAGAGCGATGGAGGAGTCTTCAGAAAAAAAGTTCGAACTTCTTGAAAACATCCTTGCTAATCCCAACTTTAAAAATTCCAAATTGATTGATCATATTAACAAGGCACTGTATGAAAATGAAGGTGAGGGTGAAGCATACTATATTGAAGAACTCAATTCCTTCGAAAACCTTACTTCCAACAAATTGGGAATACAATCAGCCCTTGCCGATGTGAAAATTGAGCCCAAAGAAAATAGTGAAGTTCTATATACAGTTCTTAAAGGGGATATTTATCATATTCTAGAACAAACAGAATCATTGGACAAAATAAATGGAATCTCTGATAGGTGGTATAAAATAAGTTTCAACGGTCAGGAAGGTTGGGTTTTTGGGTATTATACCACTAAAAGAAGGGACTAGATCATTCTTAAGTGGTTTTTACCAATTTATAAGCCACGAATACCCACCCCAAAATCATGAATACACCTCCTATTGGTGTTAAAAAACCAATGATTTTAAAATCAAAGGCTGTTAACTCATTCATTGCCAACAGGTAAATAGAACCAGAAAAGAGAATTACCCCTACCAGTACGAAAATAAAAACCAGTTTTTTGACCTTATCCGCTAAGCCGGTCCATAATCCAACAAAAAGCAAAAACAGTGCATGGTACATTTGATATCGAACTCCAACTTCGTACGTTTCAATGGCATCTTTATCCACCAATTTTTCCAATCCATGTGCTCCAAACGCACCTAAAATAACAGCCAACAATCCCAATATAATTCCTGTCAACAAAATTGTTCTGTTCATAACTTTATAGTGATGTTTTTTTATAAATATAACATTTTGATACCTTAGTAATCTCGAAACTCAAAAGTAAGCAAAACCCATGGTCCGTACTATTTTAGTGATTGGAGCAGGCAAATCGACCTCCTATCTTTTGGATTATTTTCTTAAAAAATCCAATGCTGAACAATTACATATTAAAATTGGCGATCTACATCCAGAACATATTCCAACTATTTTTTCCGACCATCCCAACTGCACCGTTTTTGCTTTGGACATTTTTAATGACGAGTCGAGAAAAAAGGAAATTTCCGAAGCCTCTATTGTGGTTTCCATGCTTCCAGCCAGTTTGCATATTAAGGTGGCCGAGGATTGCCTTCAACATAAAAAACATTTGATTACAGCTTCCTATGTGAGTAAAGAACTCAAAGCTCTGGATACCGAAGTGAAAAAGAACGGTCTCGTATTTATGAATGAAATCGGCCTTGACCCGGGCATTGATCATATGAGTGCGATGGAAGTGATCGACCGTATTCGGGATGCTGGAGGAAAAATGATCTTGTTCGAATCTTTTACCGGGGGATTGGTGGCTCCAGAAAGTGACACCAATCTATGGAACTATAAATTCACTTGGAATCCAAGAAACGTAGTTTTGGCCGGTCAAGGAGGCGCTGCAAAATTTATTCAGGAAGGGACCTACAAATACATTCCCTATCAAAAACTGTTCAGGAGAACCGAGTTCATGGAAATTGAAGGTTATGGCACTTTTGAGGCCTATGCCAATCGCGATTCTTTGGATTATCGCGAAGCCTATGGTTTGAAAAACATACTCACCCTTTATCGCGGTACCATGCGCAGGGTAGGATTTTCCAAGGCATGGCAAATGTTTGTGATATTGGGTATGACTGATGATAGCTATACGGTAGAAAATTCAGAAGGCATGTCGTACCGGGAATTTGTAAACCTTTTTCTGCCCTATTCACCAACGGATTCCGTGGAACTTAAATTGCGCCACTATCTTAAGATTGACCAGGACGATATTCGCTGGGGCAAATTATTGGAATTGAACCTTTTTGATGCGACCAAGAAAATACCATTGAAAAATGCCTCTCCCGCACAAATGCTGCAATATATTTTGGAGGACAGTTGGACACTTCAGCCTGACGAAAAAGATATGATCGTGATGTACCATAAGTTTGGCTACGAACTTAATGGTATAAAAAAACAAATTGATGCAAATATGGTGGCCACAGGAGAAAATAGAACTTTTACTGCCATGGCCAAAACAGTTGGCCTGCCCGTTGCCATGGTCACCCTTCAAATATTGAATGGAAAAATAACGACTCCAGGGGTTCAAATCCCGATTACCAAAGAAGTGTATCAACCCCTCTTAACCGAATTAAAAGCGAATGGCATCAACTTTAAGGAATATGAAGTGCCCTATTTAGGGTATAATCCCGATTCCGTAGCAAGTTAGATTCTAACGGATTTTCAATATCTTTAGCTTTAAATTAAAATAGAAGCGGTGAAAAACAATAACAATTCTGTTAAGATTGACGGTATTGACAAGAAAATCCTAAGATATTTAATGGAGGATGCTCGCAGGCCAATTTTGGAAATTGCCAGAAACATCGGCATTTCGGGAGCGGCCATTCACCAACGACTTAGAAAACTGGAAAGCTCTGGCCTATTAGCCGGCTCCAAGTTTGTGATCAACCCTAGGGTTTTGGGATATACCACTATGGCCTATATCGGTATTTTTTTGGACAAAGCCATGGCCAATCCCAGAGCGGTAAAAGAACTTGAAAAAATACCCGAGGTTTTGGAGTGTCACTACACCACAGGTAACTGGTCGATTTTAATCAAGGTACTTTGCCGCGACAACGAACACTTAATGCAAGTGTTGAACAAAAAAATTCAACAGATAGAAGGGGTCTCAAGAACGGAAACCTTTATTTCCTTAGACCAACAAATAGATCGTCAGATTCAGATTTAATATTTGTATTCAATCTAAATAAATATTATTTTTGGACCCATGGAACTTATCTATCAGTCCAAATATTATACTTTATACCAGGCGGAAAAGGAACGTCGGTTCTATATTGATTTTGGTCAAAAGAGCATTCCTATGAATTTATGCCAGCTGATAGCACTTAGACATAAGGTAATGTCCATTTCCATTGAAGACCATTTTGACAGCGACCTCAACAAACACGGTTTTGAGGTATTATTACTTTGTAATAAAGAACACCTTTTTATTCTCAACACTCTAGAGATTCTAGACCTTAAAGAGTTGGTTGAGCATGGTTTCTCTGCTTTGGGTATCGCTGCCACTAAGCAAATTGCATCGGTTTAACTTCTTCTATTCTTTATCTTTATTCAGTCTTAAATTCCTTATAAATAGGGGATTTGACTAAAATTTGAGCGCAATATTGCGTACCTTTAAGGTATAATTCTTAGAGATATAACTATGAAAGATATAGCTAGACAGAGCATGAGCATTAAAGTGGAATCCATGGATATGCTCAATGGACAGATAAAAATGGAAGCCCATGCCTCTGCCATTTATTTGGCGATGGCATCTTGGTGCGAACAAAATGGATTTTTTACCAGTGCCAAATTCTTCTACAAACAAACCGAAGAGGAGCGTGAACACATGATGAAAATCTTTAAATTTTTAGTGGATACTGGTGGTAGTCCAATTTCTCCTGAAATTTCCAACATCAACCATGATTACTCTTCTATCGTGGATGTTTTTGAAAGTACATTGGAGCACGAAGTAAAAGTGACCACTTCTATTCATAATATTGTAAAAAAAGCACGCGAATTGGGTGATATTACTACGGAAAGATTCTTGGATTGGTTCGTAATGGAACAAGTTGAAGAAGAAAATACAATCCGGGATATCTTGGATATGATCCAGGTTACTGGAACCGAAGGCGTAGGTCTTCAAATGATTGACAATCAAGTAGCGAACTGGATTGACTAGTCAATTCTTTAAAAGTCATGAAAAAAGGGGCCAATCGGCCCCTTTTATTTTTTAGGATATATAGATTTAATCTCTTCCTCCAAAAACTTGTAACGCCCAGTACAATAGTGAGGCAAGAGCACCCAGGGCAGCTACCAAATAGGTTCTAGCGGCCCATTTCAAGGCATCTTCAGCTCCAGCATATTCTTCTTGGGTTACCATATGTTTTTGTTTCAACCAAACCAAGGCTCTTTTACTGGCATCATACTCTACTGGCAGAGTAATAAAACTGAACAAAGTAGCAAACCCCATCATAATCAATCCCGCTACGGCAATGTAGAAACCAATACCACCTGCAACACCTGTTGCCGCCATCAGGGCAATACCACCAAATACGATCCACGTTGACATTCCCGAAGTAACACTAACCACTGGCACCAATTTGGAACGCATGGTCAACCATTCATAGGCTTGGGCATGTTGCACCGCGTGACCACACTCGTGTGCCGCAACTGCAGCAGCAGAAGCATTTCGCTGGTTATAAACACCCTCACTCAAATTCACTGTTTTGTTCTTTGGGTTATAGTGGTCGGTAAGCATTCCCGGAGTGGAAATTACCTTCACGTCACGAATACCATGATCATCCAACATCTTTTGGGCAATCTCGGCACCGCTCATCCCATTTCGCAGATGCACCTTAGAATATTTCTTGAATTTGCTTTTTAATTGGTTGCTCACCAACCAACTTACCAAAGCAATTCCACCAATCAATATATAATATGTAAACATAGCTTTATCTTCTTTTAGGTATTATAAATATACCAATATAAAGCAAAAACCCCGCCAAAATTTGGCGGGGTTGATGAACTGTCAAAATGTTAGTTACACTAGAACAGGTTCCCATTGAAAGGCTTCTGCTATTTCTTTGTAAACCACTTCTCCCTCAACGATATTTAATCCTTTGGCGAGAGATTTATCGAGTTTACAAGCACTTTGCCATCCCAGATTAGCCAATTTTAGCACATAGGGCAGTGTTACATTCGTCAAGGCAACAGTAGAAGTATAAGGCACTGCCCCTGGCATATTGGCTACACAATAGTGGACCACATCATCTACAATAAATGTGGGTTCCTCATGGGTTGTTGGTCTGGTCGTTTCAACACATCCTCCTTGGTCTACGGCAACATCAACGATGACCGTACCTGGATGCATATCCTTAAGCATGTCCCTAGTGATCAAGTTAGGGGCTTTTGCACCTTTCAACAGAACACCACCTATAATAAGGTCGTGGGTTTTTATATATTTTCTGATATTGAATTCGTTTGAAAACGCTGTGATCACATGGCTTGGCATAATGTCGTTCACATAGCGAAGACGCTTCATGTTCACATCCATTACAGTTACTTGGGCACCAAGACCAGCTGCCATTTTTGCAGCCTGTATCCCAACGACACCTGCGCCCAACACCAAAACACGTCCTGGCGATACTCCGGGAACACCTCCCAAGAGCACCCCTTTTCCTTTCACAGGTTTCTCCAAATATTTCGCCCCTTGCTGAATGGCCATTCTTCCAGCTACTTCAGACATTGGAGTCAATAAGGGCAATGAACCATCTTCATCCTCCACTGTTTCGTAAGCAATACAGATGGATTTGCTCTCGATCATGGCCCTAGTTAAAGGCTCACTGGAAGCAAAATGAAAATAGGTAAATACGATTTGTCCTTTTTGAATTAAATTATATTCTTCGGCAATGGGTTCTTTTACCTTCACGATCATATCGCTCATGGCATACACCTGTCCGATGGTATCCAAAATAGTGGCCCCAGCCTGTTGGTAATCCTGATTGAAAAAACCACTTCCTTCACCTGCTCCTGATTGCACATAAACGGTGTGGTTGTTCTTTACCAATTCAAAAACGCCAGCAGGTGTCATTCCGACCCGACTTTCGTTATTCTTGATTTCTTTAGGTATCCCAACAGTCATTTTGTTGCTTTTATTTGGTTTCGGGGTCAAAGTTGAACAAAAAAAACTAAAAACAGCACACATACTCGATAAAAAACAGGGGTAAATCGATTAAATAAGTGTTTTTTAACATTTATACCCCTTTTTTCATAGGGGTTAAATATTTTTTTAATCCTTTTTAAACTCATACCCCTATTTTTTTAGGGGTATAATTGGTTTAAAATAAAAAAGCATGCCGATCGGCATGCTTTTCAGGGGTATTACTATAAAATTTGAATTGTTTTTATCGTAAGTCGATGTTTTCGTCAACCTGAACTAGTTTCAGGTTCTCATAATAAAACCGATGAGATTCCGAATCCAGTTCGGAATGACAGAAAAGTAGATTTATTGGACTATCCTACAATATTTACAATCTTTCCAGGGACTACAATCACCTTTTTAGGAGCACGGCCCTGTAATTGTTCCTGTGTTTTCTCGTGGGCTAAAACTGCAGCTTCAATTTCGTCTTTGCTCATATCGAGTGGCAATTCCAGTTTAAAACGCATTTTACCATTGAAGGATATCGGGTATTCCTTGCTGCTTTCCACTAAGTACTTTTCTTCGAACTTTGGGAATGGTGCTTCAGCAATGGATTCCGTATGACCCAAACGACTCCAAAGCTCTTCGGCAATATGCGGCGCGTAAGGCGAAACCAAGATCGCCAAAGGTTCCAAAATAGCTTTGCTGGTACATTTTTGAGCGGTCAATTTGTTTACACAGATCATAAAAGTAGAAACCGAAGTGTTGAACGAGAAGTTCTCGATATCCTCTTCTACTTTTTTGATGGTTTTGTGCAGGGTTTTCAAATTTTCGGCGGTGGGTTCCGCTTCGGCTCCGCTCAGCGACCCATCGATAAATGGGGAATAAAGTTTCCAAAGCTTTTTAAGGAAGGAATGTACTCCAGTGATTCCAGCGGTGTTCCAAGGTTTGGATTGTTCCAATGGTCCTAAGAACATTTCATACAAACGAAGGGAATCTGCCCCGTACTCCTCACAAATAGCATCTGGGTTGACGACATTGTATTTGGATTTGGACATTTTTTCTATTTCTCGATAGGTTTTATTACTATCAAAGAATGCATACTTATAATCTTTCCCATATGGACTATTCACAAATGCTTGTACATCCAATTCGTCAGAAGCATTAACGAATTCAACCGGCACTCTTACTGAAAGGTGCATATTGGAAGTATTATAATTTATTTCCAATATTTCAATACTTTGCCCCTCTTCCAAAAGGAATTTATCAAACTGTTCTATAGCAATTCTTTCAAGGTCGGCTTCTTCATACTTTAGTACCGAATCCACATCAGTAATTATTGTTGCTTGAAAAGCTATTTCTTCAACACCTGAATCAACTTTAACAACTGCATTAACATCAATAATCTTTCGAAGCATAAACGCACTTGTACCCGTAATCATCCCTTGGTTGATCAATTTTTGGGCAAATTCGTCCTTGGTCACATAACCCATATCGAACATAAACTTCTGCCAGAAACGGGAATACAACAAGTGACCCGTAGCGTGTTCGCTACCTCCAATATATAAATCTACATCTTGCCAATAGTTGATAGCTTCTGGAGAAAATATAGCATCATCATTGCGTGGATCCATATACCTATTAAAGTATTGGGAACTCCCTGCCCAACCAGGCATGGTGTTCAACTCCAACGGAAATACATTGACATTATCGATAAGGTCATTGCTAACTACTTCATTTGTTTCAATATTCCATGCCCAATCCGTAGCGTTGCCCAATGGTGGCTCACCTGTCTCGGTAGGTAGGTATTTTTCTACTTCAGGAAGTTCCAAAGGCAAATGTTCCAAATCAATCATCTGCGGCATACCATCCACATAATACACTGGGAATGGCTCTCCCCAATACCGCTGACGGCTAAATACAGCATCGCGCAAACGGTAGTTCACTTTTCCTTTTCCGTGTCCAATATTTTCCAATTCGGTTATGATTTTCTTCATGGCATCTTTATAAGAAAGACCATTCAAAAAGTTTGAATTGGCAATAATGGTGCTTTCCTTGTCAGCAAAAGCCTCTTCGGAAATATCAACTCCCTCAAAAATGTTGGGGATATCTATGTCGTAATATTTTGCGAAGTCGTAATCACGTTGATCGCCACAAGGCACCGCCATTACGGCTCCTGTTCCATAACTGGCTAATACGTAATCGCCAATCCAGATAGGAATAGGTTCCTTCGTAAAGGGATGCTCAGCATACGCGCCCGTGAACACACCTGATATGGTTTTCACATCGGCCATACGATCTCGCTCGGAACGTTTTGCCGTAGCTTCTACGTAAGCTTCTACTTCTGCCTTTTGTTCTGGCGTTGTGATTTTGGCCACCAATTCATGTTCTGGAGCCAATGTCATAAAACTAACTCCAAAAATGGTATCGGGACGGGTGGTGAAGACTTCAATTTGATATAGGTGATTGAGCGGAGTCGAAATCACATTTTCTTGAGACTTCTCGACTGCGCTCGAAGTGACATCTTGGTCGCTTCGACTTCCTGCCTGTCCGGCAGGCAGGCTCTCAGCGTCCAATACATTAAAAGTGACCGATGCTCCAACAGAACGTCCAATCCAATTGGTTTGGGAATCCTTTAAAGGTTGAGGCCAATCAATGTTGTCCAATCCATCCAACAAACGCTGTGCATAAGCTGTGATGCGCATACTCCATTGCGTCATTTTTTTACGAACCACAGGATGACCTCCACGTTCGGAAACCCCATTTACGATTTCATCATTGGCCAAAACGGTTCCCAAAGCAGGACACCAGTTCACTTCGGTATCCGCTAAATAAGTCAATCTATATTTTAATAGAATTCCTTGCTTTTCCTTTTCCGAATAAGCATTCCATTCCCCAGCAGTGAATGTGGCAACATCATCATCACAAGCTGCTTCAACGGTTGCATTTCCCTCTTTTTCGAAAATGGAAATCAAAGTGGAAATATTTTCCGCTTTATCAGATTTTTTGTTGTACCAAGCGTTGAACAATTGGATAAAAATCCATTGCGTCCACTTGTAATATTGTGGGTTGGAGGTACGCACTTCACGACTCCAATCAAATGAAAAACCAAGCTGATTTAACTGCTCTCGGTACCTGTTGATGTTATTTTCGGTGGTAATGGCGGGGTGCTGCCCAGTTTGAATGGCATATTGCTCCGCAGGCAATCCGAAAGAATCGTAACCCATTGGATGCAACACATTGAACCCTTTGTGTCTTTTATAACGTGAATAGATGTCGGTGGCGATATATCCCAGCGGATGCCCTACGTGCAACCCTGCCCCAGATGGGTAAGGAAACATGGACAATGCATAAAATTTGGGTTTTTCAGAATTGTTCGAGGCTTTAAAAGTTTCATTTTCTGCCCAATACTTCTGCCACTTGGCTTCAATTTCGCGGAAATCGTAATTCATGTTAATCTCGTTCATTTTCGAGTGCAAAAATAGGTTTAATCCCCCAAATACGATTTACTTTTCTATTTTTACGTACCGATTCCACTTTATGAGTCAATATATTGAACGATACCAGCGAAGAAAACTCATTTCCTCCTACTTTTCCGTTGCCCTGAGCATAGCCTTGGTGCTATTCTTGTTAGGTGTTTTGGGACTTTTGGTGCTCAACACCAAAAAATTGGGTGACCATTTTAAGGAACAGATCACGATATCGGTATTTTTAAAAGACAATGCCAAATTGGTAGAAATTGACCAATTGCAAAAAAGTTTGGCCTTGGCCGAATACACCAAATCGGCAGATTATATTTCGAAAGAGGATGCTGCTGAACAGTACAGCGAGGATATTGGGGAGAATTTCGTGGAATTTTTGGGATACAACCCCCTTAAAAATGCCATCGATGTACACCTAAAGGCAGATTTTGTTTCGCCCGAACAAATTGATACCATAGCTGCAGACATTGCTTCCAAAACCTATGTGGATGAAGTGAGCTACGACAAACCATTGATATCACTCCTTAACAACAATGCACGGAAAATCAGTCTTTGGATTTTGGTGGCCAGTGCAGTTTTTATGGCGATTGCAGTATTGTTAATCAATAGTTCCATTCGACTGTCCATTTATTCCAAACGATTTATCATCAAAACCATGCAAATGGTGGGTGCGACAAAAACTTTTATTCGAAGACCTTTTATTTGGACGAACATTAAATTGGGTATGCTTGGAGCAGTTGTGGCATTGATTGGTTTGGGAATTTTGGTGTATTATATCGATAAAAACTTCCCCGAACTCAACTTAATACAAGATTATATTGTTCTTATCGTTTTGTTTGCAGGAATATTTGGTTTGGGCGTCGTGATTTCGTGGGCCAGTACCCACTTTGCCACCCAACGTTTCTTGAATCTCAGAACAGATGATCTTTACTATTAGATGCTTGATATTGGACCGCTTCGTGGTTGGACTCTAGACAACATCTGTTATACATTTCACAACAGGTTCATTTTGTGAATCTTTTCTTTAAATTTGCGGCATGAGCAAGAAAAACAAAAACAACCAACAACCCAACAAGGAGTTTGTTTTCCAGAAGAAAAATTACCTCTTCCTATTTATAGGAATTGCTTTTATAGCCCTTGGATTTATTTTGATGAGCGGTGGTGGAAGTGATGACCCCAACGTTTTTAATCCTGAGATCTATAATTTTAGGAGAATTCGTCTTGCTCCAACTTTAATTTTAATTGGCCTTGGCATTCAAGTGTATGCCATATTGTTGAACCCAAACAAGAAAAACAAGGAGTAATTTGGAATTAATTGATGCTATAATCCTCGGAATCATCCAAGGATTGACCGAATTTTTACCTGTTTCCTCCAGCGGTCACTTAGAATTGGGAAAAGCTATTTTGGGCGCTCAGGCCGTTCCTGAAGAAAGCCTATTGTTTACCGTGATTCTTCACTTTGCCACGGCATTGAGCACCATTGTTGTCTTCAGAAAAGACATTATAGACATATTTAAAGGGTTGTTTCAATTTAAATGGAACGAGGAAACCCAGTTTTCATTGAAAATCATCATTTCCATGATTCCCGCTGCTTTGGTCGGGCTTTTTCTAAATGATTTTATCGAGGTGTTTTTTGATGGCGCCATTGTTATCGTGGGCATCATGCTGATCATTACTGCATTTTTATTGTATTTGGCCGATTTGGCCAAAACTACCGACAAAGGCGTTTCGTTCCGAAGTTCATTCGTCATTGGAATGGCACAAGCCGTTGCCATTTTACCAGGCATATCCCGAAGTGGGGCGACCATTTCTGCCGCCGTACTATTAGGAGTTGACAAAACAAAATCGGCCCGTTTTTCATTTTTGATGGTAGTTCCCTTGATCCTTGGAAAAGTTGCCAAAGATTTAATGGGGGGTGACATCAATTTCCATGGAGATCAAGCAGTTGCCATGGGAGCAGGATTTATCGCTGCCTTTGTTGCAGGTCTTGCCGCATGTACGTGGATGATCAAATTGGTACGCCAAAGCAAGCTTACCTATTTTGCGATTTACTGTTTGATTGTTGGCCTTATCGCACTTGCTTGGAGCATTTGGGGATAGATTTTTACCTTTGCCGCAAACCCAAATGTCCTTGAACACCAAAGAAGATTTTTTAGAAGGTCAAATCCTGCTGATTGACAAACCGCTGGAATGGAGTTCGTTTCAGGCGGTGAATGCTTTAAAATGGGCCATCCGCAAAAAGTTTCAACTTAAGAAAATTAAGATTGGCCATGCTGGCACCTTAGATCCATTGGCTACGGGACTATTGATTATTTGCACAGGGAAATTCACCAAAAAAATCCCAGAACTTCAAGGTCAAGTAAAAGAATATACTGGCACGATTACCCTTGGCGCTACCCGTCCTTCCTACGATATGGAAACGGAAATCAATGCAACTTTTCCAACCGGACATATTACCGATGAAGCTATTCAAACTGCAACCGAACAATTTTTAGGCGAAATTGATCAAGTACCTCCTGTATTTTCAGCACTTAAAAAAGATGGAAAACGTTTGTATGAATTAGCGCGGGAAGGCAAGGAAGTTGAGATAAAATCAAGGAAAATCGAGATTTCTGAGTTTGAAATCACTCGAATAGAATTACCGGAATTAGATTTTAGAGTGGTTTGCAGTAAGGGAACTTATATCCGTTCATTGGCCCACGATTTTGGAAAAGCTTTGGGTTCTGGAGCCTATTTATCAGCCCTCAGAAGAACCAAAATAGGTGATTTCAACGTAAATAATGCTACAAGCCCAATGGTTTTCAAAGAAAATTTGGGTTAGAAACCCATAATCTTGTCCATTAGGTCAAAATAATTTTGAAAAAAAACGGTTATACATACACCATGAACTTAACTAGAAGTCAGTTATCTCTCTTGATTACCTTCTTCTCCATGTCCATAGTGGTGTTGGTCTTGTTCAACATCCATCTAGGTGGAGTGAAAGAAGATGAGTACGTTATTGAAATGAGCTTGGCCGATGAAGATATTGAGGAACTTTTAAAGGAGGAAGAAAAACAATTGGAGGAATTGGCCGCCAATAGCGACCCCATTAAAAGCCACATGGCCCTCAACGAAACTGCAAAACCTTCCATTGGCAATCCCGAACCACTTAAAACGCTTGAAGAGCTTATGGAAGAAAGGGCCTTGAGCAGTGAAACTGGAGAATATGCCAACGATGCTGGATTTGAAGAGCAGTTGAAAAAATTGCGAGAAGACAGAGATCAGAAAAAAGAAAAACTTGGTGACCGTGATGCCAAAAAGGAAGAGTTTACCAATTATCTAAAAGATAAACGCACCTCTATATCCTATTCATTGGTGGAACGAAATGCTTACGAGCTTCCTCCACCGATTTATACTTGTATTGAAGGTGGAAAGGTAGTCATCAACATTTCTGTGGATTCCAACGGCTATGTGACCGAAGCGGATTTTAACGACAAAAGCTCCACTACAGATAATGGATGCCTGGTGGACAATGCCATTACCTATGCCTTAAAGGCTCGTTTCAGCTCCAGTTCCAGAAATGAGCAGATTGGAACGATTACCTATCTATTCCAAGGGAAGTAATTCTAGAATATCGGACAGGATATTTTCACCTTTGTTTTTATTGTACCACACCTGAAGGTCTTCTTTAAATTGTTCAGTAAGTTTTCCGTGTTCCGCTTTGCAAGCTTGAACCATTTTGGTGGCAATACTTGGCCGTGGACCCCACTCACCAATCACTTCATCAGCATCCTCGTTGATCATGATCAATTTAGGGATGGACATGGTGCCATTGGTCAAAAAAGCTTCCATTAAATCCAGGCTTTCATCTCGCAGCACAATTTTAAGGGAAATATTGGGGCTGGCCTCAGCAATTTTATTGATGATGGGAAGACTTGCAGCCGCATCACCACACCAACTTTCGGTAATCGCTAAAAAAGTAAGTTTAGAATTGGATTGAGCCAATGTATTCAACTGATCTTCGGAAATTTTGAAAGTTTTGTCCCAACGTTTCATTCTGCGTTGGTTTAGCTTTGTATATTCAATTCTAGCTTCGGATTGTTCGGGCCCTGTTGATTTTCCTATTTCGGCATAAGCATCAACCATTGCTCTATATTTGTCGTAGCCCATACCCTTGGCTATATATTCCTGTGCTAATTCGAGTCTACTTTCTAATACTTCCATAAAAATAATTTTGTCAAAAGTAATGCTACCTCAATTTCTATTCAGTGACATTTGTCACATTGGTAGCGCTAACTTTAGAAACCTTACAAAAGGTGGATTTTACAAATTCGATGGGTTAATGGCCAGACTTTTGAACAGATTGGCCTTGGTATGGAAAAACTTGTTTTGCATTTCGTTCTGCTTCAAATAGGCATCAATAAGTTTACTTTCCCTTGAATTGATCAGGAACAACGAACTCTCCCCAAAACTGAATTTCCGTTCTTCCGCATCCAACATTGTAGTGTAATCTCGAACAATATTGTAGATGAGTCGATTCTGCTCGGTATAGGAATCCAATTCGTTATATATGGCAATTACCTTATTCTGAATTTCCACTTGTGCATTATCGCGCTCAAACTCGGCATCGCGCAGTTTGAATTTGGCCAGTTTTAAATCGCCTCGTTCCTTACGTAAAAACAAAGGCAATTGGAAAGCAACTCCCCCCTTATAATTTTCAAACACGTAGGAATTGATGAAATCCGGGGTTTCAGTGACAAAATTGTATTCCACATCCAATTTTGGGAGCAATTTGTTTGCTTTTAGTCTTTTGTCCACACCCAATCCTTCAATTTTATAGTCCAACGAACGCAATTTAGGATGCGTTGCTAAGCTGAAACTGTCCAAGGGAACGCCTTCAATCTCCAAAGTAGAATCAATTTGAATATCGGAAGCCATATCGGGCATAACCCCGGGTTGTAGCTCAACGGGCACATCTTCTATCCACAGATAATTGGAAACCTCCAACGATTTTTTCATCAGCTTTACCTTGGCCTGCTCCAATCCCAATGCCCGATTGTTCACGGCAATTTTAGCTTCTACAGTATCGATCATGGCAATGTCACCTGCCAAAGCACTTTCCTTTATCCCATTGAACCTGATTTCTGCATTCTCCAGAAAATCCTTGTACACATCGGCATCTTTATAAGCCTGAAGCCAATCAAAATAAGCCAAGGAGGCTTTGTACAATATTTCATTCACTTGAAGGTCCTGTTCCGCCTTGCTTTGCTCCCTAAAAAATTTGGCCTTGCGAAGGGTCGCCATTCGTTCATTGGCCCAAAAGCCTTGTAGTAGTGACATACTTACCCCTGCGCTGTACAGGCCATCTTCGGGCAAAGTCTCATCTGGGTTAAGGTAATAGCCTTCATTTTGCTGATAGTTTCCTTTAAGCTCAATCCCGAACCAAGTTGGTATCTTAAACGTGGTGTTCAGTCGCTCCCAATATTGGGTATCCTTGAATTCCTTGCGTTCGTAATCCACCTCCACTTTGGGATCAAATCCACCTCTAGCCTTCATTAAGTTAGCCTGCCCCATGGCAATGTTCAATTGGGCCTGCTTTGCAATTGGGTGGTATTTTTTTACATAGCCCAGATATTCCTTAAAACCAAGGATGGTGCTATCCTGCTGTCCAGAAACAGGAATGGCCATGATAAAAAAGAGCACATAGATTACACTGTTTCCTCTATTTTTTAGCAGCATCTGTACTCGCGTTTTGAGGTTGATAATAATTCGGTGGGAAGCCATTAAGCTGTCGCCAGATCTCGTACCAAATTGGAACATCTTCCAACAAGGCCATGGTGCTGGCACCCGAACCTACCCTGATATCTTTGGGCCATGCGGCTTCTTCGTCATCGGGAGAAATCAAGATTCGATATTTACCATTAGGGCTGATAAAGGTTTCAATTGCCACTACTTCGCCCCCAAATGTTCCGTACGAGGCATTGGGCCAACCGCTGAATACAATAGATGGCCAACCATCGAACTGGATTCTTACCTTTTCCCCTACATGAATCAACGGAAGGTCGATGGGATCCACATAGGTTTCCACGGCGATGTCATAGTTCGAAGGCATAATGCCAACCAATTCTGCACCTTCTTTAAAAGTTTCCCCTATACCTGACTTTAAAGCTCTGTTGATATACCCACTTTGAGGCGCCCTGATATAGGTAAGGCTGTTCCTCATTTCGTAGTTCACGTATTCATTTTCCAATTTGGTCACCTGGGCCTCCGAATCGTACTGATTGGATTGCGCGGTGTACAGATCGCTCTGAGCTTTCGAAATTTTGTCGGTGTACTCCGCTTGCACCCTATTGATCTCCACCTGCGCATTGATGACGTCATTTTTACTGGCCAATAATTTGTTTTCTTGGCTGATAAGCTTTGCTTGGGCCTCCTGTAGTTTCAGTCTTTTCTCCTCAAGATCGGTTACTGCTTTTAAGCCTTCTTGTTGGAGTTGCTCTACACGATCATATTGGCGTTGGGCAATTAAAATATTGGTCTTGGCAGCTTCCAGATCAATGCTGTCACTTTTTACCTTTAGATGGGATTGAGTAAGTTTATTTCTGGATTGTTCCAGTTTCAACCCGCGTTCTGTGGTCAACGCATTGATCTGTTGGTTCAATGCTTTTACCTTTTCTTGATAGGAGGTAACGGACATGGATTTCGCTTTGATCTGTTGGCCTGTACGTTCCACCAAATTAGGGTCAAAATATTCGCTCTTCACTTCCGAAATATGAAGGATGGTGTCTCCTTTTTCCACAAAATCCCCTTCACGTACGTACCATTTTTCAATTCTACCCGGGATTGGGGATTGAATCGTCTGCGGACGCTGGTCCGGAGTCAATGTGGTTAAATAGCCCCTCCCCGAAATATTCTGCGTCCATGGAAAAAACAGGATAATGAACGCAATGATGGAAAACGCGGCCAAAAATCGGTTGAACTGTTTGTAATGCCTTTTGTGGAATACTTTTTTACCCGCTTCGAAAACGGTTATGTCCACCTGCTCGTTCAATTTATTATTTGAAGATATATTTAGCATGTTTCTTATTTAAGGTTGATCAATTGACCGTTCTCCATTCTATAAACTTCCTTAAAATGACTCTTCCAAATTGGATTTTCACTGACCACCACCAACGACCATCCATTTGCGGGATCCATTAAAAATTCCATTAATCCAGCATGTTCGTCTTCATCAAAATGCTCCAAGGGTTCCTTAAGGATCATAAGTTTGGGTCGGTTGACTATACTTCTGGCCAAAACGATCTTTTTAGCTATAAAATCTGGGATTTTTTTGCCTTCCGGGTATAAAATCGATTTTAGTCCCAGTGGTTGTTCTTTTACAAATTGTGTCAACCCAACCTTATCCAATGCCCAGTACACATCTTCAACTGGGATTTCTTTTCTTCCGAAAGTAACATTGTCGAAAATGGTACCTTCAAAAGGATATTCCTCGATTAAACAATGACCTAAAAGTGATCTATATTCACTAAGTTTTATCCCGGTCAAGGACACTTCGTTCACAAAAATATTGCCACTGTCCGGGTTGATAATTCCAGCCATCAAACGTAAAAGTGTAGCCCTGCCCGAACCATTTTTGCCCGTAATGAGTATTTTGCTCTCGGGCCTAATGGTAAGGGAAACATCATTAAGGATTTTTTTATCCCTTCCTGGCACTTTGTATACCACATTTTGAAGTTCGACCACCAATCCCTTATCCGAATAAAATGGGGTTTCCCCTCCTTGAGGTTCCAATTCCTTATCCACAACCTGACCCAATTTTTCAAGTGAGGTCAACAAATCGTAGAAAGTTTCCAATCCGAGAATCATTTTTTCCACGGAGTTGATCACCAAAAGGATGATGATCTCGGCAGCCACAAACTGACCAATGTTCATTTCTTGATCTAGCACCAGCAAACCACCGATCAACAACAAACCAGCGGTAACTAACACCTTAAATCCGATCATCTGGATAAATTGGATCACCAATACTCTAAAGTGACCTTCCCTTGCATCGAGATATTCCGAAACTAAAGCGTCATTTTTATTGATTCCGTGTGAAGTTTTACCCGAAAGTTTAAAGCTCACAATAGATCTGGCTATTTCTTGGATCCAATGGGCCACTTTATACTTCACTTTGGATTCTTCCAAACTGGTGTCCAATCCTCGTTGTGCTGTAAACTTGAACACGATATAGATCAACAGAATCAACAACAATCCGTAGATAATGAAGAAAGGGTGATAGAATGACAGCAACAGAAGACCAAAAACAATCTGTAAAAATGCGGCTGGAAAATCGATCAGGATCTTTGACAATGATTTTTGAATTGTCAGGGTATCAAAAAATCGGTTCGCCAGTTCGGGCGGATAGAAATTTTTGAGTTCGCTCATCTTAATTTTCGGAAATCGATAGGCGAATTCGAAAGATGATCTTGTGAAAATTTTCTGTTGCAGATTTTCAATGATCCTGATCTGCATCAACTGAAGAACACCGACAAAGGCGACACCCGTTGTTACCAATATCACGAGAACAATCCATGATGTGCTCACCCTTGCCCCTTGAATTAAATTAATGATCGCCTGGATTCCCAAGGGTAGCGAAAGGTTTACCAATCCAGCGAAGATGGCGTAGTAAAAAATTTGAAAAATGTCCTTTTTATCCAGCGACAACAAGTCCATAAGTCGCTGCCATGCAGTTAGTATATCTTTTTTAGCCATTAAGTCCTTGATTTAGCGTACGGAAAATTAAATCCGTGAAAAAGTCAGTTGGGTTTATTTTATTGTTACAATTGGTAAGTGTGGGAAAATGTTCCTTCAAAAAATGTTGGTGCAAAGATCCTTCTACAATGGTACTTGCCAAACTTAAAGGATATGGATAATCTTTGTCCACGGCGGTGATCATTTCACTCAATCTGGCCACCAAACGTTTACAAATGGTAAAATAATCGTCCTTTTTGCCCTTGTTTTCTTTAGAAACTTCCTTAACCAAATAGGAATTGGAATATTCGTTGATGATCAGATGATTGAGCACAATCTCATTGATGTGGGAAAAGGCATTGTCCTCCTCCACATTTTGGGTAAGCACCTCAATGGCTTTTTCGAGCTTTTCTTTAGCATCCGAAATACTATGGGTCGCAAAGACCATTCTGTATTCCATCCAGCCCCAATACCAAGCGGCCAAATACAACAACAATTTTTGTTTGTTCTCAAAATAGCGGTAAATGGAACTTTCGTTGGAGTTGATTTTGGCGCCCAACTTTTTAAAGGTAAAGTGCTCAAAACCCAATTCCACGATCATGTGAATGCTTTCCTCTACTATTTTCTTACCCAAGCTCGATGACTCGGGATCCTTCAGGTAAAGTTTTTCGTTGATCTCTATCCGTACCGACTGCATTAAAATATCCATCATCCTATATTTTAATTTTGATTCTCGCGAATATAATAGTAATACTATCATTTACTAACTCTTTAACTTTCAATTAACTGTTATTTTTTCCTTTACTTTTGGTTAAATTCTTGTATAAAATGGATAAACACAGATGCGGTTGGTGCGTGGGAGACCCCCTTTATGAAGCCTATCATGACGAGGAATGGGGCGTACCCGTCAAGGATGATGACACCTTGTTTGAATTCTTGATCTTGGAGACCTTTCAAGCGGGTTTAAGTTGGATTACGATATTGAGAAAGCGTGAAAACTTTAGGGAAGCTTTTGATCATTTCGATTACCAAAAAATTGCCAACTATGACCAATCCAAGATAGAAGAACTGCTTCAAAACCCCGGAATTATCCGAAATAAATTGAAGGTTCATGCCACTGTAACCAATGCCCAAGCTTTTATGGAAGTTCAAAAGGAGTTTGGGAGTTTTAGTAAATACATTTGGAATTTTGTTGAACACAATCCCATTAAAAATTCCATTCAGAATTATAAAGATGCCCCAGCAACAACTCCAATTTCTGATGCTTTAAGCAAGGACTTAAAAAAAAGAGGCTTTAAATTTGTGGGCAGTACCGTGATCTATGCCCATATGCAGGCGACCGGTATGGTAAACGACCATGAGGTCAAATGTTTTAGATACCATGAAGTTTAACAGACTTTTTATTCTCGTACTTTTTTTAGGTCAAATTGTTGGTGCGCAAAACAAGTACGAAAAAGAAACTCGAATTGATAAAGCCGATTTTCCGGATAATGCCTTCTCCTTAATTGAAACCCATTTGGAGAATTCCAAAAGAATCCGATTTTACAAAGAGGTCGACAGTACAAAGCAAAGCTTTGAGGTCAAGCTCAAAAAAGGAAAATTGCATTATAGTGTAGAGTTCGACATTCAAGGTGCATTGGAGGATGTTGAATTTGAAATTGATGTGGTGGACATTCCTGAAGATAGCTGGACGGCCATAGAAAAATATCTAAAATCAAATCACTCAAAATTTCGAGTCAAAAAAATTCAACAACAGTATCCAGCACTAAAGGATGAAAATCCAAGTGAAACCATTCGAAAGGCATTTCAAAATCTTATTTTACCAGAAATAAACTATGAAATTGTATTTTCTGCCAAAACTGACAAAGGTTTTCAAGAGTATGAGGGCCTATTCAATTCAGTTGGACAACTAATTACCCTACGCAAATCCTACCCCCCTAATTATGACCACATACTCTACTAAATGGATAATCCTTTTGTTGATGTTGTTGGTCAGTAACTTTGTTGGTGCCCAAGACAATCTTACAGCATATTGGCAACCCGAATTGGCAGTTAATTACAAAGTAAATGGTTTTTACTCGCACAATTTTTCCATTGCCAATCGGAACTATGTTTTTTCGGATGAATCATTTCGATTAAAGACCCGACAAATTGATGTAGTCCATTTTTCAACCTGGAAAACAACCGACAACCAGAGTATCGCCTTGGGTGTTCAATACCGCTTTCGAAACACTTTTGAAGATAGTGAAAATGAATTGCGGCTTACCCAGCAATATAATTTCACCAAGTCGCCCAAAGCTATTCGCTTTGGACATCGATTACGTTCAGAGCAGCGTATAACCCAATCTCTGACCATTTTTAGATTCCGTTATCGTTTTGCGATGGATTTTCCTTTAGTGGGCGAAAAATTGGATGTGGGCGAACCTTATTTTGTGGGTTCTATCGAGAATTTATTAAGTGTAGCAAAGACCACACAACCACAACACGATATTAGATTAACCTCTCAATTGGGATGGAAACTTGACGAAAATTTAAAATTACAGTTGGGATTGGAGTACCGAATGGAAGATTACACGGCCACAGTCCCAGAAAATGTGCTCTTTTTGTACACCAGCGCCCAGCTATCCCTGTAAAATAGCCAAGAATTTTTCCCTTGAAATCAATTCCGCACCCAAACTTTCCAAATGGTCGGTATGCACTTGGCAATCGATAAGTTGATAGTTTTTTTCAGCAAATTCCTGCACCATTTTTATAAAGGCAAATTTTGAGGCGTTGGGCTCCAAACTGAACATGCTCTCCCCACAAAATACATGACCCAGATCCACGCCATAAAGTCCACCCACCAAAAGATCGTCCTTCCAAACCTCAAAAGATTTTGCCCTTCCCTTTTGATGCAATGCCACATAGGCTGATTTCATTTCGGGAGTGATCCAGGTGCCTTCCTGACCTTTTCTGTCCACATTGGCGCAATAGTCCATTACCATGTCAAAACAAGTATTCTGGGTAAGTGTAAATTCTTGGTCCCGAATCACCTTTCTCATGCTTTTTGAAATTTTGAGGTTTTCAGGAAAAAGCACCATTCTCGGGTCGGGACTCCACCATAAAATCAGGGAATCATCATTGAACCATGGGAAAATCCCATTTTTATAGGCCAACATCAAACGTTCTGGGGATAAATCGCCGCCCACGGCCAAAAGACCATCCTCATTGGCTGTCTCAACAGGGGGAAATTCCAACCTACTGCTTAAAAAATGAAGCGGCATATTTTCCATGGTGCAATTTTTATTAAAAATACGGAAAGGCCCAAAAACAAGAAAATCTGGAGCAAAAGTCCAGATTTTCTAAATTTTATATTTGATTTCCCTTAAAAAGGAAGGTCGTCGTGATCTTCATCATTAAAATCATCAGCAGGCTCAAAGGCTTCCATTGGAGGCACCGGTGGCATTCCATTCGTATTGGATTCTGGCTGTAGGCTTTCAATTCTCCATCCTTGGATTGAATTGAAATATTTGGTTTCACCCTGCGGATTGGTCCATTCCCTTCCTCTTAGGTTAATGCTCACTTTCACCATTTGACCAACGCTATAGCTATTCAGTAAATCACATTTATCTTGAACAAACTCTACCAATATATGTTGTGGATATTGTTCTTCGGTGGTCACCACCAATTCTCTTTTCCTAAAACCATTGTTGCCAAAGGATTTGGTCTCATCGATCATCTTGATTCTTCCCTGAACTTCCATGAATGTTAATTTTTGTTGAATTTCAAAAGTACACAAAATGAAACCCAATACTAGCCGTTATTCAAACTAAGTATTAACATGTTTTCCAATTTCGGTTATCTTTAATAACAATTTCACTTCCCATGAACTTTAGTCCTAAAAGGAAAGCTTCCAATATTATAATGCTGATTTCGGCTTTTGTTATTGTGAGTTTGATTCTTTGGAACACCAATAGCTTTTTTAAAAAGTTCAAGGAAGAGGAACGTTTAAAAATGGAAATTTGGGCCACTGCCCAGTTGGAATTGATTCAATCCAGCGTTGACCAAGAACTCGGGAACCTTACCTTAAAAGTCCTTGGGAACAATACCTCAACTCCCATGATTTTGGTAAACGAGGAAGGCTCGTACAAAACCCATAACATTCCAGAAGACAAAATTGGCGATAGTGTTTATATCCGTAAAAAGATAGCGCAATTTAAAAATGAGAATGAGCCCATTTTGATCATTCAGGAAGAGGAACTGCTGGAAACGCTATATTATGGCAACTCGGAAGTACTGAACAAATTAAAATATTATCCACTGGCCTTATTGTTGATCATATTTTTGTTCGGAACGGTCATTTTCTTCTTTTTTAGGACGAACAAGGCTTCGGAACAAAACAAACTTTGGGCAGGAATGGCCAAGGAGACGGCCCATCAAATCGGTACGCCTTTGACTTCGCTTTTAGGTTGGAACGAATTGTTAAAAACTGAAGACATCAATCCAGAAGTAACCCAAGAAATCGGAAAGGATATTGATCGCTTGCAGACCATTACGGAACGTTTTTCCAAAATTGGGTCTATTCCCGAGCTTAAAGAGCATGATATTGTAACGGAAACTGAAAAAGCTTTCGATTACCTCAAACAGCGAAGTTCCAAATTGGTTCATTTTTCGTTCAGCAGCAATGTGGAGCATGCCAAGGTACTTTTAAATCCTCCTTTATATAATTGGAGCATCGAAAATTTGGTCAAAAATGGTATCGATGCCATGAAAGGCAAGGGCAACATTGCCCTACAAATTGAAAAAAAGGGACAAAACATACATATTATGGTCTCCGACACAGGTCATGGAATCGCAAAGAGCGACTTTCAGAACATATTTAATCCGGGCGTCACTTCAAAACAAAGGGGCTGGGGATTAGGGCTTTCCTTAGTTAAAAGAATCATTGAGGAGTACCATAAAGGAAAAATTAAAGTATTTTCGTCAAGTAAAGAAGGAACTATCATGCAAATTTCCCTAAGAGTAATAGAAAATTGAATCCATGTCAAAGGAAAAACAACTCGTACTAAAGGAAGCTGATATAACTAACAATTGCCCCGAATGTTTTAATCAAGAGCTATCACTTACCTTTTTTCAAAAGCACACCTTCAATGCGTTCTTTCATAGAACCACTGGGGAGGTCACTCACGAAATAAAATGTAAAACTTGCAATTCCACCATTTATCCTGTCAATTGGACAGAAGATATTGAACGAGTGTTCGATTACTATAGCAAACTGGTACAGCCCGATACACCATCGGTTCGCTTTACCACTTTGTTCTTTGTGATATTGGTATTATCGCTTTGTTTAATCGCAGGGGGCTTGTACTTCTACTTGGAGTACCTTAATCAATAAATGACTTGATTTTCTCCGCAACTTCTTCAAACTCTTCCGGGGTCAAGGATTCCTTGTGCTGAAATGTGGCATTTGCCATGGTTTGCAATGGGATCAAATGTACGTGCACGTGAGGTACTTCCAAACCAATAACCGTCATGCCCACTCGTTTGCAGGGCACCGCTTTTTCCAAAGCTCGTCCCACTTTTCTTGAAAAAGCCATGAGTTTCATATAGGCTTCTTCTTCCATATCCAAAATCTTATCCACTTCCTTTTTGGGAATGCAAAGCGTATGTCCTTTGGAGTTGGGGTTTATATCCAAAAAAGCAAAATTGTCCTCATCTTCTGCTATTTTATAGCAAGGAATATCTCCGTTGATGATCTTGGTAAAAATACTTGGCATTATACGTTGGTTTAAATAAAAAAATCCCGTGCTGAGACGGGATTAAATATAAGAATTTTGTTTGCGCTTATTCCCTTGTTATCTCCAAAATATCGAATTTCAAGGTGCCGTTTGGAACTTTGATCTCGGCAACATCCCCAACAGATTTACCTAAAAGTCCTTTTCCAATGGGCGAAGTCACAGATATTTTCCCCGTTTTAAGGTCTGCCTCACTTTCGGCCACCAAGGTATATTTCATTTCCATGCCGTTGGCTTGGTTTTTCAATTTTACGGTGGAAAGCACTAGAATTTTAGAGGTATCCAATTGCGATTCATCAATCAATCGGGCATTGGCCAGGGTCTCTTCCATTTTGGAAATTTTCATTTCCAATAATCCTTGGGCCTCTTTTGCGGCATCATATTCCGCATTTTCAGAAAGATCTCCTTTATCCCTTGCTTCGGCAATTGCCTGAGAAGCTTTGGGTCGTTCCACATCTTTAAGGTGGTTCAACTCATCCCTTAATTTCTTTAATCCTTCCGGTGTATAGTAAGATATATTACTCATATCCTTAATTTTTAATGCATAGAAACATCGAAGAAAATCAAAATAATTTCCCCAATGCACTCGTTCTTACAAATAGAAAAAATCCTCTACGACGGCCATGATCCAGCATGGTTTTTTGCGAGGATTTAACGCAAATATAGGTAAATTTTGTTCAACTTTGCTCGGATAACCGTCAGAAACACACTCAATGAAGTACTTTTGGAGCGTTTTTATTTTACTGCTCATTTTAGCCTGTAGCTCAGACAACAGCAACCGAAATCCGTACCTCCAAGAGGTAAGTTTTAGGTTCGAAATCAACTTGAATCTCCCACTTTATGCCAACCTCAACAGCATTGGAAATCCGATTTATGTGGGCAACAGTGGTGTGGGCACCCGAGGGGCTTTTGTGATCAAATCCAGTTTGAATACTTTTTACGCTTTTGAAGCAAGTTGTCCCAATCATGCGCCGAACAATTGCTCTACCATGACCCTAGATGGGCAAAATGTGGTTTGCGATTGCGAAGGATATAACTACAGTCTGTTTACAGGTCAACAATTGGACAGACCGGACGATGGCAATCGCTATTACGATCTACTTTTTTACAACACTACGATAAGTGGAAATACAGTGATCATTTCAAACTAATAGCATAAAGAAATGGGATGCTGCCGTTAATGACAACATCCCATTTTAACTATTAAAAATTAATGGTAGCTCCCAAAAGGAAATTGATACCTGCTTGCGGATAATACCCTGCTCCTTCGATGGTGGTCACCGCACCCGGGCTGGACCAATCATCATCATAGGTATAAAAATAACCGTTGGATACGATGTCGGCATCAAAAATATTGTTCACCAAACCGGAAAGCACAATACTTTTCACAAACGAATTCGTCTCGATGACATATTGCACATTAAAATCAGTTTGGGAATAGCTATCCAAAGTGGAATTTTCGGAATCTATGTTGCCCATATATTGCTCTCCCACAAATTTGGTCAATAGGGCCAATTGGAAATTTTCTTTAGGTTGAAATGCCAGAATATTCCCTGCAACGATCTGTGGGGAATAGGCAATATGGGTATTTCCTAAATTTTGAAGACTTCCATCGCGTTGAAAGTAAAAATCCACATTCCTGTTATCACTCAAGGCAATGTTCGGTCTTACACTAAAGGCTCTGGAAAGCTTAATGTTGGCATCCACTTCCAATCCCAAACGGTAACTATCCCCTACATTGGCACGCAAAGGAGCGCCAACATCGTTCAGTTCACCAGTAAGCACCAATTGATCTTTGTACTTCATATAGTACACATTGGTGTTCAATTGAAAACTTGGTGAAACATATCGCCAACCCAGTTCAAAATCGTTCAACTTTTCGGGTTTTGGACTTCCACTTTCATAATCGTTACGGTTGGGTTCCCTATTTGCCAAAGCGTAAGAGAAATAAAAGTTGTTGTTCTGGTTTAAATCAAAAGTCACCCCCGCTTTTGGATTGATAAAATCAAAGGTGTCATCCACCAAACCAGTATCATCACCATTAGCTTGATACCCAACATTTCGGTATTGCATATCGCCGAAAACCGACCATTTGTTGTTCAATTGGTAGTTGACCTTGGTATACACATTAAAATCGGTCTTGGTCGAAGTATCATCGTAATACCTGTCCCGAATTTCGCTATTGCTTGCATATTGCGCCCATATGATTTCGCCAAAATGATCTCCTTCATATTTGTTGTAACCACCTCCAATGATCAACTTTACCTTCTCTTTCGTGTATGTTGTTGAGAACACAGTACCATAAAAATCATTGTCCAACCATCTTCTTCTGATCAAGTCGGTGTTTTCCACCAAATCCCCATTCACGGTTATGGGTTCCAATCCATAGGTTGAAAAATCGTCGTCGTCACGGTACTGCTCAAAAAATCCTCGTCCATTGGTGTAGTGCAATGCAATATGCATGTCCCACTCTGGGCTCCAAGTTTCGCTCCAATGCAATTGAAAATGATCTTGTTTGTAGTCGTCAACCTCATTATCATAAAACTGAATGTTTCCATTAGCATCGGTATACATTCCTGCTGAGTTGAACGTTCTATTGGTTTCCAACTCTTCCGCAGTGATTCCGTTCCAAGCTTGATAGGTGATTTCATGTCCACCAAAAAGCAAAGCTTTGATCAAGGTGTTATCATCTTTGTACACTCCTTGAAGGAAATAGGAATCCAGCTCGGAACTTGCACGATCTACATAACCATCTGAAGTAATTCTTGACAACCTTCCCGAAAACTCAATATGATTATTTAAAAGTCCCGTACTGAATTTTACATTGTTCCGAAGCGTGTTAAAACTCCCGATTGATGATGAAATTCTGGCATAGCCTTCTTCTGAAAATGCATCGGTAAGCATGTTTAAACTTGCGCCAAAAGCTCCAGCTCCATTGGTGGAAGTTCCCACACCACGTTGCAATTGCAAACTTTGGGTTGAGGAGGCAAAATCGGGCATATTTACCCAAAAAGTCCCTTGAGATTCTGCATCATTATAAGGGATTCCATTGATGGTAACGTTCACACGTGTCGCATCGCTTCCACGAACACGAATTCCCGTGTAGCCCACGCCCGCTCCAGCATCTGAAGTTGTGACCACGGCAGGCATAAAGTTCATCAAAATAGGAACATCTTGTCCTAAATTTCTGGAGCGAAGTTCCTCTTTGTCCAAATTGGAAAAAGTGATCGGAAATTCTTTGGTCACCCGAATGGCTTGTACCAAAACCTCATCGAGCACTACTTTTTTGCCCTCCAAAGTATCCGTTTCGGTTTCCTGCGCACTTGAACTTAGTGCAAATCCGGAAAAAGCTAAGGTTGAAAAAAGGATTTTAATGCGATGGTTCTTGTTTTTCTTTGTCGGTCGCATTGTACCGCAATTTAAGGCTGCGGACTTACCTTGAATAATTGAATAGAGTTTCATTCGTAAAAATGTTACGAATAAAAGGGGTCATTATTCTCGTTAGTAAATAGATTTTGTTTCCAAAGAAACATAGAAATTCCAAGATGCGGCTTGCGCATTCCCTTGGCAGCATTACCCGCCCAGGTTCATTGGGTATAATCTCAGCCTTATCTAAGTTTTAAGCTTTCAGTTCTAAGTTTTAAGTAGAAAATATTTACTTAAAACTATTTACTCAGCACTTAAAACTATAGCAAAGCACCCCTTTGAGATGCCGCAAATGTAATGCTCGGCTTTCATTTTTCATAACAAAAGAGAAAAATTTAAGTCCAGAGGTTAAATAAGAAAGGCTGCCGAAGCAGCCTTTCATTGTTGCCAATCAATGGTCACAAGGAAATAAGACCACGGTACAGTTTGGCATAAGGGATAATACTTTGGTTAGTGTTCATATAGCATCATCCGAACGATTTTCGTTGTTTTTGTTTTTTCTCTCTTTCATATATGTAATCAACATATAGATTGCCATTGCGACAGATATTACATTGAAAAACAGAACTATTTTTAATAGCATTCTCTTTGTTGTTTATGCGTGGTTATAAGAAAGCCGCACGAGTAGTACGGCTTTCCAACCAAATCAACCAACCTAAATCTTGACAATTGCCAGAATTGCCGAAATCCAAATGTGGTATCCGACAAATTGAACACAAAAGCCAATTGTCCGATATATAGTTTAGACACCTTCTATTGCAAAAGGTCACTTTGGGCACAAAAAAATCCGCGGCCTTTAAGACAGCGGATTAAATTTCAATTTTAATACACCTTAAACTTGGTGGGTAGGTTTTAATAGGTCGTTTACCGTTTTTACCGGATTGAAAGTAACCAAGGGAACCTCCACAAAAATGGTGTTCCAAAAAGCCATGGCCCCATTCCAAAGTCCGGGAAGCTCCAAAGCCTTAAGTTCTTTTCCTTCTTGGGTTTTCCCTGTAATGAAACCTTGTTTTACATCCACAAAGTCGAGCAGGTTGTATTTTTTTCCTTTGAAATCTCGAACACCGCATACCAAATCCACAGGGTTAAAGTGAGTTGAATTTTTAAGGATGCCCATTTGTTCAGCATTATCGGCATCAATTTGCGCGGACTCTATAATTTGAAGGGAAATATTTCCATCGGAATCTTTGATCCAAAATGGCCCACCTCCCGGTTCTCCTTCATTCTTGACCATTCCGCAAATACGAACAGGGCGATTTAGTTTATCTTTTAAAATTTCCATTTGCTCCTTTACGCCAAGATCATCATAATTTTTGGGCATGCGAACATTGAGTTCCCGCGCTAAAAACATTTTGATTTCATCTGCTTTATCAACAGAAACATCACCTTCCTCCAACATTTTGGCATAAGCAAAAGCTTTGTCCTGAACTTTTTTAAGGACTCCTGCCAGCATTTTTTTGCTATTTGCAACAGTTTCCAAGTTCTTGTCGACCACTACATTATCAATATTTTTTATAAAAATGATATCGGCATCTTGATCGTTCAGATTTTCGATCAATGCCCCATGCCCTCCTGGTCGAAACAAGATGGAACCATCACTGTTTTTGAAAGGTTGGTTGTCCATATCCACCGCAATCGTATCGGTGGAAGGTTTTTGGTTGGAATAGGAAATATGGAATGTGGTATCTGTCTCTTCCGAAATTTTTGGGGCCACTGCATTTTCTTCCTCCTGAAACATTTCATCATGCTGTTCCGAAACCGTAAAGTGGAGATTGGCTTTCCCATCTGTTTTAGCATACAGAACAGCTTCTTTTAAATGCTCCTTAAAAGGAGTTGCCGTATCATCTCCATATTTATGAAATGGCAATAGTCCTTTTGGGAAAAATCCGTAGTTCAACCCGCTTTCCACCAACATTTCTTTCGCAAAAAGGTAAGCTTCCTCATCTGTATTTGCGGCTTTACCTTTAATGCGCTCCATAATCAAATTGTAAAATGGGAACTTGGGCATTTGCTCGGTAAATTTTTGGACATCCTTATCGCCAGTTCGACCGATATAAGCCGATAAGCCTTCTTTAGATGGGTCATAGGCATCCAAAAAGTTGAACATTGCCTTGAACATTCGGGATGCTGCACCTGAAGCAGGCACAAATTTCAAAAGATCAAGTGATCCTCGGTTCGTCTCAAAATAATTGACGAGTTCATCATGTTCCTTTTCTGAAAACCGTAGGATTCCATTGCCAACTACAGCAGCTTGTGCCAAGTTTACAAAGGGAATACCCTCTTTAAAAGTTTCAATTTGGTTAATTACTTTTTCCTTGGAAATACCTTTGGAATCCAATTGTTCCAAGTCTTTAGGACTCAATTCGATCATGTTGTTGGAGAAGTTTATCTATGTGTTTTATTGCCTTTGCCAGTCTAGTGGCCTTATCTCCCTTTAAAGTAACAAAATTTCGGTTATTTTTCTCCAAAGCCTCCTTGAAATGCGCAAACATTCGTTCACGTTCATCAGGCTTGTCCCTGAGATCATCGGCAACCCAAGGTGTGTCTATATTGGTTAAAAAGTAGAGGTCATAAGTATTCTTGATGGCATACTTCTCCAAAAGTGGATCACAAGTGCTATTGTAATAGGCCTCGGAATACACTTTGGTCTCCAAAAGGTCGGTATCACAGATCAAAACCTTATTGGCAGTTTTCGCCAATTCATTTTCAAGTTCCATTTGACCGTAGGCAATGGGGACCAAATCGTGTGGCTCGCACGTTTTTTGTTCCCGATCCCATTTGTTTTGAAGGTATTCCCTAGCATATTCCGGCACCCATTCGGTGTTGTAATGCTGTGCCAGCTGTTGGGACAATGTTGTTTTTCCTGTTGATTCCGGTCCGAAAAGGACAATTTTTATGAGGTCTGAAGGTTGTTGACCAAGTTTTTCTTCCATGCTAAATATCCCTGAATAGCCAATATGGTAAAAATGAGGTACTGTAACGAAAACATACCCCATCCCCTATAGGCATACAAAGGTACGGTAATCAAATCACCCAAGATCCAAAGTGTCCAGTTTTCCAATTTTTTGGTGGCCATATACCACATGGCAGTGAAGAAAATCCCCGAAGTGAAAATATCCACGTAGTTGGTCGGACCAATTTCGGCACCGAAAATTCGATATACTCCGTAGGTAACCAACATGGTAAGGATAAAAAAGCCAAAGCCAATCCATTTTTCATTCTTGTTGGTTCTATTTATTTGCACTACCCATTCTCTATTATCCCTTCTTCTTGCCCAGTTCCACCAGCCATAAATACTCATGATGGAGTAGTAGAAGTTCATCATCATATCACCATAAAGGTGGTCCATTAAAAAAATGTAGGTGGTGATTACCGTGGCTACCAAACCCGTGGGATAAACCAAAATATCCTCCCGTTTGGCATAAACCACACTGGCAATGCCAAAGAAAAAGGCGGTGGCCTCCAGAATGATCAATGAAAGCTCCCGATCTTCGTAAGGGCCAATAAAAAAATCAAAAATGGGGTTCATAATTGCTTCGGTCGGATTTTACCAATTTCATGGTGAGCACCACATGATCCAAACTTTCAAAGGATTCTTTGATCTCGTTATGAAGCAACTCCATAACGACATCGTATTCTCCAAACACTTGTGTGCTCAAAGGATTTTCCAAAACGGTTAACCCAGAAGCCCTTAATTTTTTAATGAAATCTATAATCGGTGGTTCAAAATTATCTTGTAATGGAGAAAGGGTAAGCTCAACAGATATATTCATGGGGGTTGCCTATTTAGATTGTAAAGCTACAAAAAGGAAATATTATCCTCCCATCATTTTTATGGCATAGACGCAGGTAAAACCCTCAAACTCCAAGAATTCGATTTCGTAGTGCGATTTTTTGCCCTTGTATAAAATTTCCGCCACGGTCCTTGTGTCGTCAAAAGAAAAATCAATGACGTTGATGTGCCTTAAAAAGCTTAGGCCACGTTCAGCGCATATTTTGTAAAGCGATTCTTTGGCCCCCCACACAATGGTAAGTTTGCGAATTATAGCTTCGGCATTGGCCAAAGTTTTATATTCTTCAATGGGGGTGAATTTATGGGCAATCTTTAAAATTTTGTCCCGCTGCATTTCAATATCAATGCCCACCTCGTCACTTTCACTAATAATAATCCCGGTAAAGTTGTGGGAATGCGTAATGGAAATAAAATTCCCATCCTTTAAATGGGGTTTCCCAAATTCATCATAATAAAGGTCATGATCCACATAACCTGCCTCCGCCATAAGGTGTCGAATGCTTAAAAATGCCCTTCTATGCTCCACCGATTTCATCCCATCCATACGGTTTTGGCAATGTGGGGTAAGCTCCACATTCTTAGAAAGTTCGACCTCTTCTTCGGTCACTTTCCAAATATAAACCTTGGAGGTGGGTGAAACTGTTATGGTTTTGTAAATGGGCATAAAAAAGTTAAGTGAATTTGTATCTTTGTGCACTATTTAAGCTAAGCTACAAAAGTAAATTTAGAAAAAGTATGAGCACAAAGACAATTCCGTATGTACCTTTTAAGGTAAAGGATATCTCCCTAGCCGATTGGGGAAGAAAAGAAATTGAGCTTGCAGAAGCGGAAATGCCTGGATTGATGGCATTGAGAGAGGAATATGGAGCGGAACAACCTTTAAAGGGAGCGAGAATTGCAGGTTGTTTGCACATGACCATCCAAACCGCAGTATTGATAGAAACCTTGGTTGCCCTTGGAGCGGAAGTTACTTGGAGCTCTTGTAACATATTCTCTACCCAAGATCATGCCGCCGCTGCCATTGCAGCCGCAGGAGTTCCTGTATATGCTTGGAAAGGGATGAACGAAAAAGAATTTGATTGGTGCATCGAACAGACCTTGTTCTTTGGTGAAGACAGAAAACCATTGAACATGATCTTGGATGATGGTGGCGATCTTACCAATATGGTGTTGGACCAATACCCAGAATTGGCGGCTGGAATCAAAGGATTGTCTGAAGAAACCACCACTGGGGTTCACCGCTTGTATGAAAGGGTTAAAAAAGGAACTCTTCCAATGCCAGCCATTAACGTGAACGATTCTGTGACTAAATCCAAGTTTGACAATAAATACGGTTGTAGAGAAAGTGCAGTGGACGCCATCCGTAGAGCTACCGATACCATGTTGGCAGGTAAACGTGTTGTGGTTGCCGGATATGGTGATGTAGGTAAAGGTACCGCAGCATCTTTCCGTGGTGCAGGAGCCATTGTTACCGTGACCGAAATCGACCCAATCTGTGCATTACAAGCCTGTATGGACGGTTTTGAGGTTAAAAAATTGGAAACAGTTGTGGGTAACGCTGATATCGTGATCACTACAACAGGAAATAAAGACATCATCCGTGAAGAGCACTTTAAAGCTTTAAAGGACAAAGCCATTGTTTGTAACATTGGGCATTTTGATAATGAAATCGATATGGCCTGGTTGAACAGAACCTACGGAAGCACCAAAAATGAAATCAAACCACAGGTGGATAAATACACCATTGACGGTAAGGATGTAATTATTTTGGCCGAAGGTCGTTTGGTGAACCTTGGTTGTGCTACAGGACACCCAAGTTTTGTGATGAGCAACTCTTTTACCAACCAAACCTTGGCGCAAATCGAACTTTGGAAGTTTAGCGACAAATACGAGAACGATGTGTATATGTTGCCAAAACATTTGGATGAAAAAGTAGCCAAATTGCATTTGGCCCGTTTGGGTGCGGAATTGACCGAATTGAAGGAAGACCAAGCGGAATATATCGGTGTTACGGTAAATGGTCCTTTTAAACCTGAATACTACAGATATTAAGATTTCAACTTTATAGTATAAAAAAACCCATGGCAAACACCATGGGTTTTTTATTTGATTTTAGCTTTTTTAATCGGCCAAAAGCGCGTCTTGATAATAGCACGCTTTATGTTCTTTTAAAATAGCAATACCTTCTTCCCTAGTGCTCATTGGGTCAATTTTTATCTCTTCTCCATTTGGTAAGTAAACAATGTAGAAACCTTCTTCAAAGGAAGATAGTTTAATGATCTCTCCATTGGGTTTAATGGCATTCCATGATTTCTCGCTCGGTTTGTACACCAAATCGATTTTGTTTCCTTTTTTAGGACCATCAACCACTGCAACTTGCATTCTGTTCTTGGTTGCAGTCATTTTGTAGGTGTTACCCTCGTGTTCTACCATTTGGGTTTCACTTTCACCATCTTTCATGGCAATTGGATTAGATCCAGACCAAAATTCAATAACGTTAAAAATGATAGTATCGCCCAAAATGAACAACGGATAAACTGGCACGATCCAAAGACCCCAAAAAATTAAATTGTCCAGAAACCTACTGTTTGTAACTCCTTGGTTCCAACCTCTTAGGTTGTTAAAAGCATTGTAAGACCCCAAGCAACTGGTAAACAAGATAGTGCAGGCCATAAGTGAAGCAAAAATAACTTTTTTCATATGAAAGGATTAATGGTTAATACCTTTAAAACTACGAAAAAATATAGTTGGAATCATTCCGAATATTTCTTTCATGCTTTTAAAAAAGAGGAATGCCATATCTATCTAGATCATTACCTTTAACACCCAAACCTGAAAAGCATGGAATACTGGTACGAAATTGAAAACATTGATACGGTAGATTCTCCCTCGATTGCATTGTATCTGGAACACCTAAAGTTCAATATTCATGAAATGATTTCTTTGGTGGATGGAAACACAAATCGATTGATGCCGCATATTAAAACCAATAAAATGCCAAAGGTAATGGCTTTGCTGGTAAGCTCTGGCATTAAAAATTTTAAGGCCTCCACCATTGCCGAAGCTGAAATTGCCGCTGAAGCTGGAGCGAGCTCTGTTTTGATCGCTCATCAGTTGGTTGGACCAAAAGTCAATCGACTAATTCTGCTCATGAAGCGTTTTCCAAATACCCAATTTTCAACTTTGTTGGATAATACCGGAAGTACCGAATTATTGAATCAATTGGCTACCGAGGAAAAAGTTATAGTTCCTATTTATATCGACATCAACAATGGAATGAACCGTTCCGGAATTGAAATTGGTAAAGAATTGGATGATTTAATGGCATTTTTAAACACTTGCAAAGCCCTACAATTTAAGGGTTTTCATGTGTATGATGGTCATTTGAGGGATTCTGAATTTGCAGTCCGAAACGAGAAAATCGAAACTGGGCTCAAGGATGTCAACTCCTATTTTAAAGCAGTACGTGAAAAATATCAAGATGCGCAAATGATCTGTGGGGGAACACCTTCCTTTACCTCCCACCTCCTTGAACAAAATAGGATTACAAGTCCTGGCACCTGCGTACTTTGGGACTGGGGCTATGGAGAAAAACTTACCGAGCAAAAATTTAAGCCCGCCGCCCTTTTGATTACGAGAGTGATTTCCAAACCAACTGACGGCATTATTACGGTGGATTTGGGCCATAAGTCCGTTGCTGCTGAAAATCCAATTGATAAGCGCGTAAAGTTTCTGAATTTGGAAAACTACCAATTGCTTTCACAAAGTGAAGAGCATGGGGTGATCAAAGTAAAAGATTGGGACAAGTACAAAGTAGGTGATGTTTTTTACGGTGTTCCCTATCACATTTGCCCAACCATTAACCTGCATGATGAGGTTTCAGTGATAGAAAATGGCAAAAAGGTGAATTCTTGGGAAATTACGGCAAGAAAAAGAAAATTGCAGTTTTAATCTTCCAACAAATCCTTTAGGTTGATTTTTATATCGACTCCACTGATTTTTTTGTCAAAGGATTGTCGGATCAAATAGAAAAGTAGGGCCGTCCCCTCTTTGCTATTCAATCCATTTGAATGAATGTTTGAGATGCAATTTCGGCGTTCATCGGTAAGTCCCAATTGTGGAGCATAAGTGGTATAAATACCCATACTTTCCGGAGAGGAAAGTCCCGGGCGTTCCCCAATGCACATGGCCACAAATTTGGCTTTGAGCAAAATACCAATGGGATCACTAAGTGCAACACGGGCCATTTTGGCCAAAACAAAACCAATTTTATAGCCTTCCAGCTTGGGCAATAACTCTTTTAATAAAGGAATCGCATTTTTATTTATTGCATTGGCTGAAAGTCCATCCGCAATCACAAAAACCAAATCAAACTCCTGTGGAGATTCTTGGAGTTCTTTTTCTGAAATTTCATCCAATTTGCGTCCCAAATCTGGGCGTTGCAAATACTCATCTCGGTGACTTACTTGACTCTTTACTTCCCATACCGAAAAACCCCAGGATTCAATTTCCTCTTTTATAGAATCAATATTGAGTTCCGATTCAATGGCATCTTTCGCTTTGGCATGGGCAAATCGAAACTGCAATACCTCATCCAAAGGAATGGCATTTCCCGTACTTCCCAAGGCAATCCTTGCATTGGTAAAGGTTTTTAAATCCTCCCAAGGGTCTTTTTTAATTGGAATATTGTTTTCTGAATTCATCACAACGGTTTTAATAGTTTGTGTGATGCTTCAATGCTTCTTCGTTCGCCTGTTGCATCCATGATTCCCATTTTTTCTAGCCAAGCTTCAAATTCGGGAGCTGGTTTTTTACCCAACACTTTGCGAACATAAAGCGCATCATGAAAGGAAGTGGATTGATAATTCAACATTACATCATCGGAACCAGGCACGCCCATAATAAAGTTGACTCCTGCCACACCAAGTAGTGTTAACAGATTATCCATATCGTCTTGATCGGCTTCTGCATGATTGGTATAGCACACATCCATCCCCATAGGTAAGCTCATCAATTTGCCACAAAAGTGGTCTTCCAATCCTGCTCGGGTAATTTGTTTGCCATCATATAAATATTCTGGACCTATAAACCCGACCACAGAATTTACCAATAAGGGATTAAAATGACGCGCTACGGCATAGGCCCGCGCTTCACAGGTTTGCTGATCTACATTCCAATGGGCGTTTGCGGAAAGCGATGAACCCTGACCTGTTTCAAAATACATCACATTTTTGCCAAGAGTTCCACGATTTAATTCAAGTGCCCCCTCGTAGGCTTCTTGAATCATGCCCAAATTGATTCCAAAAGAAGTATTGGTCTTCTCTGTTCCGCCAATGGATTGAAAAACGAGATCAATGGGCGCTTTATCCAACAATTCCAAGGAAGTTGTTAAATGGCTCAACACACAGATCTGGGTCGGAATATCGAACCGCATTCGAATCTCATCCATCATTTTAAGTTGGTCACCCACAATATCAACGCTATCGGTTACGGGATTGATTCCGATTACGGCATCTCCGCTGCCATACAAAAGACCATCGATAATACTAGCAGCGATGCCCTTTAAATTGTCTGTTGGGTGATTGGGTTGTAATCGAACGGAAAGCTGTCCCTTCTTTCCGAGGGTATTCCGAAATTGGGTCATTACCTCGCATTTTTGCGCAACGGCAATCAAATCTTGGTTGCGCATTAATTTGGATACTGCTGTCACCATTTCGGGAGTCAATCCCTTGGAAATCTTGGATAGTTTTTTGGTGTCAACCTCATGGGTCAACAACCAATTGCGCAAATCACCAACGGTAAAACTTGAAATTTCTTTGAAAGCAACTTCGTCATGCGTATCCACGATCAAGCGGGTTACCTCATCTTGTTCGTAGGGAATTATGGCTTCATTCAAAAAGTCCTTAAGTGGGATTTCGCTTAAAGCACATTGGGCCGCCACTCGTTCCATATTGCTTTCGGCCGCCAAACCCGCAAGGGCATCTCCCGTTCTAAAAGGGCTGGCTTTGGCCAAAACCGATTTTAGATCGGGAAAAGAAAATATTTGATGATCTATGGTATGTTTGTAGGCCATTTTTAATGGATATTCCCCTTAAATATAACCTGTTGTGCGCCTATCCAAAAGGAATTACTCCATTTTCAGACCCAATTTGCCCAAATCGTAAAAATAGAAGTCTTTTTGATCGTTCATGGCAGCAAAAAGGCCATTGGGAAAGGTATCGTTCAATGGAACTGTGACCACATCACAACCATCTGTTTCGGTGGTAGACAGATTCACTGCTTTGATAAAACTGTTATCCTTTCTGGAGAAAATATTGAACTGACCGCGTTGTTGGTCCGAAACAATGATGTAGCCCTCTCCGTTTGGATATCTTGCAATGGCAATTCCTTCAATATCCTCTAAAAAATGTTCGCCACCAAAACACGCCAATTCCTCATTGCCCATGCTAGGTTCGGCGTAATATTTTTTAACACATTCCCCTTCATCGGAATAATACACGTAGCCCAATTCGTTATCCACAGCAATGGCCTCGATTTCTTTTCCTCCTGTGAAGCTTCCAAATTTTCGCACCAAATTGGCCGTGACGCCCAAGCTGTCGGATTCCAATTTATATTGGTATAAATAGGAGCCACTGGGCCCAATTTTTCTACCCACAATGGCATACATTGATGCATCTTTTGGGGATTTGTACAGGCTGATGCCCATGGCCAAACGATTTTCGATATTCGTCTCATCTTCAAAAACTGAAAAACCGCCACCGTCCAAAGGTTTCATATCGGGCACAGAGAACAAACGAATTTGTTGTTTTTCCCTTTCGGTAAATGCAATCACATCAACGGCAATGGAATCATTCAATTGAAAACCATATTCCAAATCCACATTATTTGGGCGCTGAATCCCGGTAATGGATTTTTCTTTGATGATTTTTCCGTTCAAATCGAAAGCATAAATCCCCCCGTTGGTTTCTTTGTCGGTTCCGAAAACAATGCTCTTTGATGCATCATCAGGATTTATCCAAATGGCAGGATCATCGGTGTCGTTCGGTGTCTTTTCGGTAATAATATCTGGTGCTATGGCTGGTAGTTTACTCCCTTGTTCTTTGCAGGAAACAAGAGCTAGCACCATTAATATAGGTATATATCTTTTAATCATTGACTTTAATTTTATGTCAGTTCGAGCGCAGTCGAGAACGTTTCATTACTCTAACCATCTCGACTGCGCTCAATATGACAAGTGCAATCAAATAATTTGACAGCGATTATTTTTTGAACAAATCGTATTTCAAACCAAAAGTGAAGCGAATATCGTAGAACTCCATTTGTTGGGTTCTGGACTTCACTCCTTGAAAATAACGTAAAGGTTGATTAGTGATGTTGTTCACATCGGTATAGATTCTCAAGTTATTGGTTATAGCATAACTTGCGTTGAAATCCAAGAAGAACTGTGTGTCGTAATATCTGTCCTCAAAAGCATTTCCACCAATTTCATCAATATAAGAATCGGAGAAGTTAGCCGAAAGTCTTGCACTGAATCGTTTATCGGCATAACCCAAAGACCCGTTGAACATATTTGGTGCTGTGTTCGGCAAATCCAAATCGGTACGCTCATCACCATCTTCGTTACGGATACCATCCGCACTGGAATTCAAATAGGTATAGTTCAAGTAGATGCTAAAGTTTCTAGCAAATCCAGGTAAGAAATCCAATTGTCTTTGAAAAGATACCTCTGCACCAAAAATGGAAGCTGAATCCCCGTTCAACGGTTGGAAAATATCGTATCCAGCTGTTCCTGGCGCATAGGAATCATCCTCTGCTTCGGTAATGAAGGTATAAATGAAATCGTTGATTCTTTTATAGAACAATCCACCTGAAACGATACCTACACTTTCAAAATAGTGCTCCGCATTCAAGTCGAAGTTCATGGAAGTGGTAGGATCCAATTCAGGGTTCCCCAAAACCACCTCTTTGTCTTCATTGATAATCTCAGCTCTTGGAATTAAATCGGCATAGTTTGGACGCGCCAAGGTATTGGTCCAAGCAAAACGTAAAATGGTATTGTTGTTCAAATCATACTTAAAGTGCACCCCAGGCAAAATGTTGGTATAGGAGTTTTCATCCGAAATTGATTCAACTTCGATACCTTCCTCAATACCCGCATCTTCATCTTCTTCGATATAGGTAACTCTGTTTCCTTCAGATTCCAATTTGGTGTTTTCAACTCTAAGACCTGCCAAAACACTCAATTTATCCGTCAATTTTTGGTTGAACATGGCGTAAGCGGCCAATACGTTTTCTTTTACCTCAAAGTTTCCTGGCAAGTATTCATCCAGAATTGCTTCTCCATTGGAGTTGTTCAAATCCAAGGAACCCAACCATTCTTCACTGGCAAAAGTTCCTGCTTGATATTTTTCTCCAGCCAAATAATTCGGGTCGGTATATACTTTTGTTGGAACATCGGCCAAAGTTGGGTACAAGTCCTCCAAATCGTATTCGTAGAAATCGTTATCCCTTAACTTGGTCTTGAATCTTCCACGACCTCCAAATTTGATAGTACCTCCATTACCGAACAAATCGGCTGGTAATTCAAAATTGGCAAAAAAGTTAATGTCCTCTTCTTCAGTATACTGGTTTTCGTTGGTAATTTCCCCAAATTCAAAATTTCCTAAATTATTAAAATCAGCAGCATTGGCAGCCGTCATTATGGGGTATTTAGGATTGCTGTTATCGTTGTTCACAATGTACTCGGACTCGTATTCAGCATAACGCTCGTTCAAACGTTCTTCGGATGCTTTTGCGTAGGATGCCATCCAGTCCACTTTTAAAGACCCGAACAAATGGTCGCCACCAAGAGTGTAGTTCTGCATACGTTGGTCTTCCAAACGGGCATTTTGGTTTCTACCGCCTGCGATACCTCCTTTGGTCTGTCTTTTGATTTCAGCAGGAAAACGGGTCAATACTCCATTGTTGATGGTAAAATCTCCTATTTCAATGTCCTCGCCATCCAAGATTTCTTGCTCCAATCTGAAACGATTTTCACGGTCGTCTCTCCAGTTGTACATGGTTTTTAAGTAAATATTGTGGTCCGCATTGATCTGGTAATCAAAATTTGCAGCAAAACTTCTTCTTACCCGTTGCACCAAATAGGTTCGTTGTTCGGTAACGTTGGTATAAGGGGCCACATCGGCTTCTTCCAAAATCGGCTCTCCTTCTTCATCTTCCAAACCTGTATTATACTCAAATTCGTCGGTCCATTCAGCTTCTATATCATCCGATCCAAAATCATTGTCGTTGATGGTTGCAGAAAGCATGTAACCAAATTTACCGTCATTGGTACGATCACCGATCAAGATAGATCCGTTCCAAATTCTTTTGTCGGTAATAAAGTTGATTCCCGAACCAGCGGTTGCAGACACCCTGAATCCTTGTGGAGCTGTTCTGGTAATCAAGTTTACCGAACCTCCCAAAGCGTCCCCATCCATATCTGGAGTAACGGCCTTGTTCACTTCGATGGTCTGGATCATATCCGATGGGATAAGATCCATCTGAACATTACGGTTATCGGATTCAGCGGATGGAATTCTACTACCGTTTAAGGTAACAGAGTTCAATTGTGGCGATAAACCACGAACAATAATGTTCCTTGCTTCCCCTTGATCCACTTGCATAGTGATACCGGGGATACGTTTTACAGCATCACCGATATTGGCATCTGGGAATTTACCAATTTGGTCGGTTGATACCACGTTGGTAATGTTCATATTTGTTTTTTGCGTGTTCAAGGCTTTGGACTGTCCACTTAATCCGTAAGCACTTACCTGAACTTCATCCAACTCAAAATTGGAAGGATTCAATTCTATGCTAACTGCAGTGGTTTGACCTGCGGTCACGGAAACTTCTTGTTCCACATCGGTATATCCCATATAGGTAATGGATAGGGTATATGACCCTTCGGAGATTCCCACAAGGGTAAATTTTCCATCAAAATTGGAAATAGCCCCTTTTGATATGGATTGAATATAAACATTGGCTCCAGGAACATAAATCCCATTTTCATCGGTAATGGTTCCTTGGATATTTCCTGTTTGTGCTTGTGCGGAAAGGGCTCCAAACACCAAAAACAGCGTTACATAAAAGAGTTTTGTTAGGTTCATCAGTTGAATTTTGAATTACATTAATTGGTCATCCAAAACTATGTATATCAACTCGTTATGATTTAAACTAAAAGAGAACAAAAGGAAAACAAATCGGAAAATGGGCATAAACAACAAGGCAACAATTACAGTTTATTTACATGCGATTAACTTAATGTAAAGAGATAGGGCGAAAAGTGCCTAAAGGTCAACCATAAAGTTTACCAACTCCTTTTTTTGGTCGATGGGCAATTTTTTTCTGAGTCTATAACGCGCCACGCGAACACTATCTGGGGTAACTCGTAAAATGGACGCAATTTCTTTTGAGGATAAGTTCAAGCGCAAGAGCATTCCCAATCGTAACTCGGCTGGGGACAAACTATTTTCAGAAAGCGTTGACAATTTTTTAATGAACTCAGGGTGGATCTCCTTAAAAAAGGACATAAACTCATCCCATTCGTTTTCTTCTTGAAGGTTATGGTCTATTTCTTTTACCAAGGTCTTTATCTTTTCTGAAGTGTTCATGTTTTTTCGGGATGCGATATTGGTCAAGGTTGAGGAAAGATCCAACAAGATTTTATTCTTTTGGGAAAGATGCAAGCTGTATCTAGACAAGGAATATGTTTTGAGTTGTACCTCTCGTTGCAGATTTTTCTCCTCTATCGCCTTCTTTTCCAACTCTGCCTTAAGCATACGTTGTTTATATTCTTGCAGTTTGATTTGGGCTTCTTTTTTTCTTCCTAAATAGAAATACAAAATGGTAAGAATAGCTGCAATGGCAAAAAGGGCTATCCAAAGTACATTTTGATTCGCCTTGCTTACTTTTCCCTGCTCCTTTAGCAATTCAATTTCCGCTTCTTTTTTATTGGTCTCGAAAATCGTTTGAAGTACATTCAACTGATCACTGTTTTGGGAAGTGATCATTTGGTTGTTGAACTCCGAAGCCAACAATAAATGGGAGTGGGCTTTTTCATAATCTCCTATCAAAGCATACGTCTTGGACAAATCCTTGTGGGCACTTTCCAACTGATGTAAATCGTTGAGCTCTTCAGCTAAACCCAATGATTTGGTGGTAAGCTCCAGAGCCTTTGCGTAATTTCCAGTTTTTCTATAAATGTCCCCCAAATTATTGAGCACATTGGATTCTTCAACGGTAGTACCCCCTTCAAAAAAAGTATACGCTTTTTCAAAGTACATATGCGCTTGTTCGTATTCCTCAAGATCCTCATAAATACTCCCGATATTTTCGTTGGTAAGGGCAATTCCGAATGAGTCCTTCAATTTTTCAAATAGCGAAAGACTTTGCAATTGATCCTCGAGTGCCTCGGGATATTCAGCTTGCTTTTCATGGCTAGCACCTAACAATCCTGCCGAAGTGGCCCGTCCCAAATTATAATTAAGTGCTCTTGAAGCATTTAGGGATTCGGTAAAATGTTGCTCGGCCAGTTCGTATTTACCCAGAGACAAATACACTTTGCCAATATTATTGTTGAGGGCGATGAACAAGGTGTCTTCAAGGGAAGTTCCTAGCTGTTGCAATGCCAGATTGTATTGTTCGGTGGCCTCCGAAAATAAGCCTAGGGAATGATAGTATTCTCCCAACAGAAGATAAGCTTGAGCTATTCCTTTATGATTTTCAGGATGCTTCTTAGCAATTTCCAATTGCTCTTTGAGTGGAAAATAGGCAATTTGGTTTTCAGTAGTAATTTGAGCAAGACCAGCGTAGGGAAAAAGGCAGCAACCTATCCAAAAGAAAATCAAAAATGCCTTGTTGAAATTGCCCACTGCTTGAGTTTAGAATAAACGTACAATTAACTCAATCGAGGGAAACAGAATATTACGGCTAGGTTATAAAACCTTTAAAATTGATGGAAAATAAAAAGGCCCCACTGAAGTGGGGCCTTTCTTAAATTATATAGGTCTTTGTCTTAAGCTTGGAAAGGCTCGATGGATACAAAAGATTTACCACCGGATTTTTTCTCAAACTTTACAATACCATCAACCTTGGCATGCAAGGTATGGTCTTTTCCTGCGTATACATTGTCGCCAGGGTTGTGCTTGGTACCACGTTGTCTAACAATGATGTTACCAGCAATAGCTGCCTGACCACCAAAAATCTTAACGCCAAGACGTTTCGATTCTGATTCTCTACCGTTTTTTGAACTACCTACACCTTTCTTGTGAGCCATGATATATAAATTTTAGTTCGTGTCTTATTTACTTAATGCTTCGATAAGTTCGGCTTTCTTCATAGAAGAGAAACCACTGATATCTTGTGCTTTTGCCAATTCTCTCAACTCAGCAACTGTTTTAGAGCTTAAATCCTCTGTTGCTTTTGGAGCTTCAACTTTAGCTTCTGCCTTTTTAGGCTCAGCTGCAGGTTTTGCTTCCTCTTTTGCTTTAGCAGGAGCTGCTTTTTTAGCACCTTTGGCTACAATACCTTCAACAACGATCTCAGTCAAATATTGTCTGTGACCATTTTTCTTTTGGAAACCTTTACGTCTTTTCTTTTTGAAAACGATTACTTTGTCTCCTTTAAGGTGTTTTACAACTTTGGCCTCTACAGCCGCACCTTCTATGACTGGGGCGCCGATAGTTACGTTACCATCATCTTCCAAAAGAAGAACTTTATCGAAAGTAACTTTGTTACCTTCTTCTTCCTGCAAACGGTGAACGTACACTTTTTGGTCTTTTGCAACTTTAAATTGCTGCCCTGCCATCTCTACAATTGCGTACATAATGCGTTGATTAGATTAAATTTAATTCGCTTTATCAAAATTAGCGGGTGCAAATATACTGCTAAATCCTTAATCTACAAGTATTATTGACTTAATTAGCCTATAATTTTTTTCGCATTGTTGCTGGTTTTGAACAATTGCATAAAAGAGAGGGTTAAAACCAAGGTTGTGGCAAAACCCATTATGGCTACTGTAAAAAACACGATTCCCTGAAAATCCTGATAATCCCTGGACCAAACCGAGGAGAGATGGCTTAAAAATTGGGAGTCCAATTCCGTCGAATAAAACGCAAAGAATATAGTGAACAATATCGTGGCGACGAAACCAGTGGTCAAGCCAGAAGTAAAGCCACTGCTATACGTGAAAGCATCCCCCCGCCGTAATTTTTCATATTTGATGGTCTCATAAATGCCGAATCCCGTGATTACGCCATTGAACAAACTGTAAAAGACGTTCGTGTGTTTTCCCAAGATCGCCAAGATCAAAAAATAGGCAATCAGCACTGCACTGGTGACGATGCCAAATCGAATGGGTAATGTTAATCTTTTCATTGCCTTGTTTTTTATATGCACTGTTTAAAGTACTGAATGTTTGTGAATTATGCTATTTTTTAAAGTTAAGAGTTCCTTATCGCCCACACATCTTCCCGATTTTATTTTATATTTAACGTAACATCGATCACCAAATCACTACCAACCTTACAACAACATCAATTTTAAATACTGACTATTACGATGAAAAAACATTTGTTTTCAACATTAACATTGGTCTTTTCAGGAGTTTTGCTTTCTGCGCAGGAGGTAAATTTTGAAGAATACGACCTGGACAATGGTCTGCATGTTATCTTGCACCAAGACAATTCGGCCCCAGTGGTCACCACCTCGGTAATGTACCATGTGGGTTCCAAAGACGAGGAACCCAACAAAACTGGATTTGCCCACTTTTTTGAACATCTTTTGTTCGAGGGAACAGAAAACATTGAAAGAGGCGAATGGGACCAGATCACGGCCGCCAACGGAGGACGTAACAATGCAAACACTTTTTTGGACCGCACCTATTATTATGAGGTTTTCCCGTCGAACAGTATGGAAGTGGGACTTTGGTTGGAATCTGAGCGTTTAATGCACCCCATTATTGGTCAAGTTGGGGTCGACACCCAAAAAGAAGTGGTTCAGGAAGAAAGAAGGCTAAGAACCGACAATGCCCCATATGGCGCATTCTTTGAGCAAATCCTTAAAAATCTCTATACCAAGCACCCATACCGTTGGGGCGTAATTGGCTCTTTAGATCATTTGGCCAGTGCCACTTTGGATGATTTTAAAAAGTTCAATCAAACATATTATGTTCCCAATAATGCGGTACTGGTTATTGCTGGGGATTTTGAAACTGCCAAGACCAAAAAAATGGTCGAAGACTATTTTGGGCCCATTCCTAGAGGTGCCGAAATCAAACGCCCCGATGTAAAGGAAGATCCAATTACCGAAACCAAATTTGCAAAGTATTACGATCCCAACATTCAAATCCCTGCTATTTTATTGGCCTACAGAACGCCTGGTCAAGGACAGCGCGATGCCTATGTGATCAATATGATCTCTACCTATTTGAGTGATGGTGAAAGTTCCAAACTCTACAAAAAGTTGGTGGATGAAAAGAAAATGGCACTCCAGATTCTTTCCGTGCCCATCGATGCCGAAGATTACAGCTCCTACATTGTTGGTGGACTTCCTGTTGGTGACAATTCCATTCAAGACATCAAAAAGGAAATAGACGAAGAGATCTTGAAAATTCAAATGGAGTTGATTTCTGAAAAAGACTATCAAAAACTTCAGAACAAGTTCGAAAACCAATTTGTGAATGCCAACAGTAGTGTAGAAGGAATTGCAAACTCGTTGGCCGAAAATTACATGCTGAAAGATGATACCAACCTCATCAACACAGAAATAGACATCTACCGCTCCATTACCCGTGAGGAAATCATGGAAGTTGCCAAAAAATATTTGAAGGTAAACCAACGCATTGAGTTGGAATATTTGCCAGAACAAAAAGACGCTAATTAAGATGAAAAAGTATATTGTTTTAGCTGCGCTGTCTCTTTTAATGACGGCCACATATGCTCAAATAGACCGAACTACAGCACCTAAACCTGGGCCAGCACCTCAAATCAACTTAAAGGAGCCTGCACGGTTCGAACTGTTGAATGGATTGAAAGTATTGGTGGTTGAAAACCACAAACTGCCCCGTGTTAGACTTCAATTATCCATTGACAATCCTCCCATTTTGGAAGGTAATAAGGCCGGGGTTTCCGCACTAACGGGTAGTATGTTGGGAAAAGGATCCAAAACCATCCCTAAAGATGATTTTTACGAAGAGGTGGACTTTTTGGGCGCCAATATTTATATCGGAGACCAAAGTGCTTTTGCCAGTTCATTGTCCAAATATTTCCCAAGAATTTTGGAATTGATGGCCGATGCTGCCCTTAACCCAAACTTTACCCAGGAAGAATTTGAAAAGGAAAAAGAAAAAATCATCACAAGCATAAAATCCGAGGAAAAGGATGTTTCTGCCATTGCAACAAGAGTGCAAGGAGCTCTTGCCTATGGCAAAAACCACCCCTACGGCGAGTATATGACCGAGGAAACGGTGAACAATGTGACACTTATGGATGTGGAGGAGTTCTACAGATCCTATTTTGTTCCTGCAAATGCCTATTTAGTGGTTATTGGCGATGTAGATTTTGATACCGTGAAAGAATTGGTAACCGAGGCATTTACCCCTTGGACCAAAGCTGCACCACCTTCTTTTTCATATACGGACCCTAAAGATGTGCAATACACCCAAATTAATTTTGTGGATGTGCCCAATGCGGTTCAATCGGAAGTTGCAGTGGAAAACATCACCCATCTAAAGATGAAGGATGAAGATTATTTGGATGCACTTTTGGCCAACAGGATTTTGGGAGGAGGATCCCAGGCCCGCTTGTTCAAAAACTTGCGTGAAGACAAAGGTTATACCTATGGTTCCTACTCCGGAATTAGGGCGAACAAATTTAGCCCAATGCGTTTTGATGCCTATGCCCAAGTGCGTAACGCCGTTACCGACAGCTCCGTGGTGGAGATATTGAAAGAAATCGATAAAATGACCTCTGAGCCCGTTACCGATGAAGAATTGGCCAATGCCAAATCCAAATACGCAGGAAGTTTTGTAATGGCATTGGAAAAACCCGAGACCATTGCAAATTATGCCCTTAACATTGAAACTGAAGATCTTCCTAAAGATTTTTACAAAACTTATTTGGAGCGCATCGATGCCATTACCAAAGATGATGTACAGAAAGCCGCCCAAAAATATTTTTCTACAAGCAACGCCCGTGTAGTAGTCACTGGAAAAGGAAGTGAGGTTTTGGAAAACTTGGAAAAAGTAACCTTTAAAGGTAAAGAAGTACCTGTTCTTTTCTACGACAAGTATGCCAACAAAACGGAAAAACCTGATTACAATTCGGCTGTTCCTGAGGGAATTGATGCCAATGCCGTACTGGAAAAATATATTGAAGCCATTGGTGGTAAATCAAAATTGGAAGGGGTTGAATCCTATTCCATGATGGCCGAAGCCGAAATGCAGGGCATGAAATTGGAATTGGAAATGAAAAAAACATCCAAGGATCAATTTATGCAAGATGTTAAGGTAATGGGCAACTCCATGCAAAAACAAGTACTGGATGGAGATGCCGGATATGCTGTGGTTCAAGGACAACGAAAAGATCTTTCTGCGGACGAAGTTGCCAAGATCAAAGAAGAATCTGCTGCGTTTCCAGAATTGAATTATTTAGCTGCCGGCGATGTTGTTTTGGAAGGCATTGAGCCCATTGGTGACAAAAAAGCCTATAAATTAAGAATCAGTGATAGCAAGTCTGCCTTTTACGATGTTGAAACAGGTTTGAAAGTTCAGGAAGTGAACGTTCAAGAAGCGCAAGGACAGCAATTTACAAGCACCTTGGGATACGACAATTACCAAGAAATATCTGGAATCAAATTTCCATTTATCATCAATCAAAGCATGGGCCCTCAAAACTTTGAATTTAAAGTTTTGGAGATCAAAGTGAATGAAGGGGTTGATGCCTCCGACTTTAAATAATTGACTTCCTTAAAAGGATAAAAAGGCGCTCAAATGAGCGCCTTTTTTTTGACATTGAATAAATGGGAATAACTTATCCTTAATACTTTTTAAACTTCCATTATTTTTTACCCATACTTTTCATGCGTATTTTTGTAATCAAATATTTGATCATGCGTAACATCGTATCTCTTCTTCTTATCGCCTCCCTTTTCATTGGATTTTCTTGCAAGGAAGAGCAAAAGGAACAGGAAGGAGTGGCCCAAATGAAAAAAATAATTGCCATTCACGATGAGGTGATGCCCAAAATGAGGGATATAGGTCAGCTAGTAGGGAAATTAAAACCTCTTGTTGATTCTACAGAGGTAGGTAAAAAATATGATGTGGCCATGAAAGACCTTCAGGACGCCCATACTTCCATGATGGAATGGATGCAAGATTTTGGCAACACCTTCGATTATGGTCAAACCATGAAAGGAGAGCCACTTTCCCCAAAACAATTGCAATTATTGGATGCAGAGGAAGAAAAAGTAAATGAGGTGGCCGATAAAATCAACGGAAGTATTGAAAGAGCCGAAGCCTTATTGGCTAATGCCAAGGTGGAGTAATTACTTTTTCCAGCGCAAGCTTTCCATGATTCTTCGGATGTCATTTTGCAAGTACATCGCTGCCGGCAAAATAGAATCGTAATTGGGTTTTGCGTAGAAGTACAAAGATCCTGTTACAAAGTGATTGGTGCTGTCCGTTACGTAAAATTGTGATTGGGACGCCGCATTCCCACTAACTTCATAAAACATACCGTACACTCCATTATCTTGATTGATAAAGGGCTGTTCCACAATATTATCAGCCTTAACCACATGCTCATAGGATAATTTTTGGGCATCAATAAGCAAGGTGTCCAAATTATTGGTCACTTGTTTGTAGGTAAGGTAGATAGATCCTTTCATCATGGGATAGTCCAAAACCAAGGAACAATCTTTGTTCTCCTTTAAGAGTGAAAGTGTGTTTTGATCAAAAGTGTAAATACAATCCTCGCCTGCCACTTGATATTCCGCCGTAGGATATTCCAATTTTAGCATGGCTTTTGGCTTGGGCAAAACCTCATCTTTACAACTTGTGAACAGTAGTGCGAAAACTAAGAAAAATAAAATGCTATGCTTCATGGGGCAATGTTACTTTAACGCGTTTCAACCTTTTTTTATCCATGCTCTCCACAATAAACTGATAATCTTTGAACAGGACTTTTTCACCTACTTTGGGGAAACTTCCGGAAATTTCGAGCACAAAGCCTGCAATGGTCTCAGATTCTCCCTTTTTACTCTCGAACACTTCATCATCCTCGATCTTAACCACGCGGTAAAAATCCTTTAGGGCCGTTTTACCATCAAAAACATAGTTGTAATCGTCCAATTTGGAAAAGACCAGGTCCTCATCATCAAACTCATCACTAATATCCCCAACAATTTCCTCGATAATGTCTTCCAAAGTTACAATTCCCGAAGTACCACCATATTCATCCACCACCACGGCCAAATGGTTCTTTTTATCCTGGAATTCCAATAAAAGGTCATCCAATTTTTTGTTTTCTGGAACAAAATAGGGCTCACGAATCAAGGACATCCAATTGAAACTTTTTCGGTCGATATAGGGCAATAGATCCTTTACATAAAGAACGCCCAATACATTGTCCATATTTTCTGAAAAAACAGGGATTCTGGAATAACCATTTTTTTTGATTTCTTCCATCACCTCTGGAAACTTCATGTTCTCGTTGAGCGCAAAAATATCGATTCGGGGACGCATTACCTGTTTGGTATCCGTATTACCGAAGGTCACGATACCTTCCAATATTTTCTGCTCTTCCTTGGTGGTATCCCCTTCGGATGCCAGTTCCAAAGCCTGCGACAAGTGGTTGATGCTCAAATTGGACTTTTTCTTGCCCAATTTGTCCTCCATAAATAAAGTAGCGGAGCGCATGGGTGCACTCAAGGGAGTGAACAGCCAATTTAGTCCTTTAAGGGGCAATGCCATGGTTTGGGAAAAATCCACTTTATTCCTATTGGCATAAATTTTCGGAAGAATTTCGCCGAACATCAAAATTAGAAAGGTAGCAACCACCACTTCCAATAAAAAACGGAAAGTGCCATCAATCCCTTCAAAAAGGGTGTTGCCAATACTACTGAACAACAATACAATTCCAATATTTATGGCATTGTTGGCAATAAGAATGGTCGCCAATAATTTTTTGGGTTTTTCTAAAAGTTGAACGATCAGCTTGCCTCGGGGAGAATCGCCCTCTTCCATTTCGTTCAAATCGGTTTGGGAAAGACCAAACATGGCCACTTCGGCGGCAGAAATAAGTGCTGAACCAGCCAAAAGAACTATAAGCACAATTACTTTTATAGTGAAGATTCCACTAAACGCTGTAAACAATAATGCCAAACAATGGGGCTCGGGATCCAAATTGTATTGCTTTAAACTTTGTTTTTAGAATGGTAGGTCGTCATCTTCCTCCTCAAAATCTTGAACAGGAGCTGGTGACCCAGTTGGTTGTTGTTGTGTAGGTTGACTTTGAGATTGTCCTCCAGTTGGCTGGAAGCCCCCACTTTCATTCTTATTGGTTAAAAAGGTAAAATCCTGAACATGCACTTCGGTGGTGTATCTGGTTGTTCCATCCTCACCTTGCCATTGCCTGTTTTTTAACCTTCCTTCCACATAAATCTTATCGCCCTTGCTGAGATATTTTTCGCAAACTTCGGCAGCTTTGTTTCGTACCACAATGTTGTGCCAATCCGTATTGGTCACCTTTTCACCTGTTTGCCTATTGGTATAGGTTTCATTGGTGGCCAAAGGAAACCTACCGATACATCCTCCACCTTCAAAATAGTGTACTTTAACTTCGTCTCCCAAATGCCCGATCAGCATTACCTTATTTAATGTTCCGCTCATATCTCTTTAATTAATCAAAAGTACTAAATTTTCAATGTCTTAATGAAATCTGCCACTAAAACTGGCACCGGAAAGGTATCAATACGTTCCCAAGGGATTCCATTTTCGATTTGTTGCGAGGTTTTTGCCACCCAAAATTGGGTGTGCAAATGTTGGTGCGACAATTTATGCACGATGGGTTCCTTATTATATAAGGATACGGATTCCAATTTTGGAAGCACGGAATTTTCCATCAACATTTCTTCCAACTCTTCCAATGCGACTGTTTTTTCCGATTCAATCAATGGAAATTGATACAGATTTTGCCAAATCCCCTTACCTGTTCGTTGCTCCAGCATTGTATTTTGACCATCATCCAACAACACTATATAATTAAAGTAGCGATTTCGGATTTTGGTCTTGTTCAATTTTACGGGCAATTGGGCAACCTTATTATTTTTAAGTGCCAAGCAACTTTCGTTTAAGGGACAGGAATTACAATCTGGATTTTTGGGAGCACATTGCATGGCGCCAAACTCCATGATGCCCTGATTGTAGTCCCGAATATTATCGGAATCCATCACCTCTCGGGCCAATTCCTTAAAATATTTGATGCCTTCTGTGCTGTTGATGGGCAGTTCCACATCAAAATATCTTGCTAAAACACGGTACACATTTCCATCGACAACGGGTTCCGCAACATCAAAACAGAAGGATGCAATGGCACTAGCCGTATAATCGCCCACCCCCTTTAAGGATTTTAACCCTTTATACGTGTTCGGAAACTCGCCTTGATATTCGTTTGTTACCATTTTTGCCGTGGCATGTAGGTTCCGCGCCCTCGAATAATAGCCAAGTCCCTGCCATAGTTTTAACACCTGCTCTTCGGGGGCATTTGCTAAGTCTTCCACCTTGGGGAAAGATTCAACAAAGCTGTGATAATAAGGCATTCCCTGCGCTACCCTCGTTTGTTGCAACATAATTTCGGAAAGCCACACCTTATAGGGATCACGGGTTTTTCTCCAGGGAAGATCACGTTTATTTATATGGTACCAGGTTAAGATTATCTGGGAAAAAGTCATATGCTAAAATACTACAGACCAAAAGTATCAGTTTAAATACTTAAAATTAAAGGGTTAAACCGAAAGATTAATTTTAATGTTTATATTTGCAAGCCGAAAAAAATTAGAAAAAATATTTAGACGAAATGACGAAAGCAGATATTGTTACTAAGATCTCAGAGAAATTAGGTATTGAAAAAGGAGACGTTCAAGCGACTGTTGAATCTTTTATGGAAGAAGTGAAAACATCCTTGGAGAATGGAGACAATGTTTATTTAAGAGGTTTTGGAAGTTTTATCATTAAAACCAGAGCCGAAAAAACAGGTAGAAACATTTCAAAGAACACTACCATCAAAATCCCCGCACACAATATTCCTGCCTTCAAACCGGCAAAAGTTTTTGTTGAAGGTGTAAAAACAAACGTACAAGTAAAATAATATAATTAACAACACTAAAGGAAGAGTAATATGCCGAGTGGAAAGAAAAGAAAAAGACACAAGGTAGCTACCCACAAGCGTAAGAAACGCAGAAGAGCTAACCGACACAAGAAAAAGTAGTTGTTACAACTACTTTTTCGTTTTACATGTAAATGTTCTTTGACATAGAGATTCTAAGAATTTGAATTTCAATCGGTTCGAAAAATAACCGATACCATATATTGTTTAATCAGTTATTCCTATTTATAGGAATAAAATTAAAATCGATTCAGGTGAATAGAGAATTAATCGTAAGATCTACACCAGAAGCAGTCGATTTTGCCTTACTAAAGGATGGAAAGCTTACCGAATTACACAAAGAAGAGGACAACAACAACTTTTCCGTAGGGGATATCTTCCTAGCCAAGATTAGAAAACCCGTTACCGGCCTAAATGCGGCATTTGTCAACGTAGGTTATGAAAAAGATGCATTCCTGCATTACCATGACCTTGGTCCGCAATTGTCCTCCATGTTGAAATTTATCAAAAAAGTTAGAATGGGGAAGTTAAAAGACTTTACCCTAAAGGACTTTCCATCTGAAAAAGACATTGACAAGAATGGCAGCATCAATGATGTGTTAAAAGCCAATCAGTCATTACTGGTACAAATTGTAAAAGAACCCATATCCACCAAGGGCCCAAGAATCAGTTCCGAGCTATCGATAGCCGGACGTTATTTGGTCATGGTCCCATTTTCCGACAGGGTCTCGGTATCCCAAAAAATAGCGAGCAAAGAGGAAAAAGACCGACTTATCAGACTTGTTAAAAGTATTAAGCCCAAAGGATTTGGTGTCATAATCCGTACCGTTGCAGAAGGCAAAAAGGTTGCAGAACTGGACAAAGATCTACAGAACCTGTTGGTCAAATGGACCAACATGTGCAAAAAACTGCACAAAGCCCATCACCCATCCAAAGTTTTGATGGAACTGAATAGGGCCTCATCCATCCTTCGGGATGTATTCAACGATTCTTTTACAGGAATTCATATTGATGATGAAACACTTTACAATCAAATAAAGGATTATGTGCATGAAATTGCACCGGAAAAAGAATCCATTGTAAAGCAATACACCGGTTCGGCCCCAATTTTTGAAAAATTCGGCATCGAGCGACAGATCAAAACATCATTTGGTCGTACTGCATCCATGAGCCGTGGGGCATACCTTGTTATTGAGCATACCGAAGCGCTTCACGTTATTGATGTGAACAGTGGTAACCGCTCCAACAAGGCCAAGAACCAAGAAGATACCGCATTGGAGGTAAACCTATTGGCCGCATCCGAAATAGCAAGGCAATTGCGCTTGCGCGATATGGGTGGAATCATCGTTGTGGACTTTATTGATATGATCCGTGGTGAGCACAGAAGAAAACTCTTTGATCACCTACGCGACGAAATGAAGGACGATCGTGCAAAACACAAGATTTTGCCCCCAAGTAAGTTTGGATTGGTACAGATTACCAGACAAAGGGTACGTCCTGAAATGAACATAAAGACCAGTGAGGAAAACCCAAATGCTACCGGTGAAGAGGTGGAAGCTCCAATTGTTTTGATCGATAAGATCCATTCAGATGTAGAGCGAATCGTTAAAGGAAAGCAAGCAAACAATGGCATTATTTTGAATATACATCCATTTATTGCTGCATACCTTACCAAAGGATTTCCATCCATTCGTTCCAAATGGTTTAAAACCTACAAAAAGTGGATTAAAATCCAACCTAGGGACGCCTACACTTACCTTGAATACCGTTTTAAGGATAAAGATGGCAAAACCCTAAATCCATAATACATATATAAAGCGACTCCAGAAATGGGGTCGCTTTTTTTGTTTTATGTACTTTTGAAACATGCAGTTTACCAAAACCTACACCCTTACCGAAGCGACCAAAAAACTGGAGCATTACTGCGCTTATCAGGAACGTTGTCACCAAGAAGTGGTTCAAAAATTAACTGCAATGCGTATGATTCCCGATGCGATTGACCATATCATTGCGCATTTGATCAAGGAAAACTATTTGAATGAGGAACGCTTTGCCAAAAGTTTTGCACGAGGGAAATTCAGGGTAAAAAAGTGGGGCAAAAACCGCATAGTTCGTGAACTCAAACTAAGGGATATTTCTGTTTTCAATATTAAAAGTGGCCTTAAAGAGATTGATGAAGGGGAATATTTAACCACCTTGGATGAACTATCCAAAAAACGTCTGGAGCAGATAAACGAAACCAACCCGCTCAAAAAAAAGAAGAAATTAGCCGATTATCTCCTCTATCGTGGATGGGAAAATCATTTGGTGTTTGATAAAATCAATGAATTGATACGCTGATTATTTTTGAACCAATAGTTTCTGGGTCCGCAAAACTGCCTGTTCATTTTTCCAATCGATCCACTCTTGCCCCTTGATTCTGCGCATTAGATTATCAAAGTGGCGCATCACAAAAATGTTATAGATTGCTTTGCTAAAGTTCTTTGGTTTTCTGGCTATGGCACGTAAACTCATAGAAAATCCAGGGGTAATGTATTTCATGTGGTGCCAATATCCTTCAGGAATATAAAGCACATTTCCATGCTCCAAATGGGTTATGTGCCCTTTGGCTTTGGACAATACGGGCCATTTTTCGAGATCAGGGTCGGCGAAGTCAATATCCTCCCTGGTTATTAAAGAATGTGGAATCTTATATAAGAATTTGGTCTCATCCTGTGAAAATAGAATGCACTGTTTCTTACCTTCAAAATGAAAATGGAAAATATTGGCCAAATCTATATCATAGTGCATAAAGGTATGCGAATCTTCTCCACCAAAAAATAGCATGGGCAGCCCTTTCATCAACTTTAATCCAAAATCGGGATAGGTATAATCCTTTTGAAGTTGAGGAACTTCTTTAAGAATGTTCCAAAGAAAAATTCGGTATTTGGTAGGTCCACTTTTCAGTAGATCTACATATTCTGACATTTTCATTTTCGCATGTGGCTCGTTGAATCCCTCATCGTGCTTTACAGGGCGGTCATCGTACAAAGGCACTTGCTTATCCCCAGCAATTTCCTTCATATAATCCAAGTTCCATTTGGAATATGCAGGCCAATCCTCAATAAAGCGCTCAATGACTACGGGCTTCTGGGGCTTGAAATATTTTTTGAGAAACTCCCTTTTGGTCAGGGTCTTTTCCCGAGGTATTTGTTCAAGGTTTAGCTTCAAGATTTCAAGGAGTTTGAAACCACTAAATTAATAAAAGGTTTTGAAATGTTTATCCAAACCTTATTCCTTGGCTGCTTTGTTTCACCCTATTTAAAACTATATCTCAAACCAAAAAGCACATTGCTAGGCGGCATAGGCACAAATCCAGACTCTATGTAATCTGCATCAAAAATATTGTTTGCCGTAATGGTAAACTCCGCTTGTTTTACATTTACAGCCAATGATGCATCCCAAACATTATAAGTTTGCCCTGTAGTACGCTCTGCATATTTATAAATTATATTCTGACGTACATTTTTGAACAATTTCGTGCTCAAGCGTGTTGTATATTGGTGTTTTAGCGTGTTTAAAGAGTATCGGGACAATTCTTCGTTTTGATCAAATATATTATCATCCAAAAACGCATAGCCTACACTTAAGGTTTGCATAAAGTCTTTGAACTTAAAATTATAGGCAGCATCCAGTTCCAAACCTTTGGTATTTACTTCTGTAATGTTTGTTGCCACAAATACATCTTCAGCAGCATCGTCTCTTATATAATCGATAAGATTGTCTGCGTCCCTATTGAAAACAGCAACGCTGGCATTAAATTCAGGAGTGGTGTACTTTAGCCCTACTTCTTGCGCAAAAGCTTCTTCCGGTTCCAAATCTGGATTTCCACTGGTAATTGGGTCATTATAGAACATATCTGTATACGTCGGAATGCGGTAGGTATAACCAATATTACCATATACCTTAAACGCATTGGTAAGGTTATAACCTATATCCAATCCAGGGAATGCTTTAACCTTAAAATCAGAAAAATACGTTAGCGCCACACCAGGAGTAATATCCAACTTGTTGTCTGCAATGCTGAAACGGTGCTCCAAAAACACATTGGACATAAAACGGTTTCGATTACCTAGGTTATTACTTCTTAGGTAGATTTTAGAAAACTCTACTCCAAATCCTGTAATTCCCAATTTAGAGGCATAAGATGCATTGGTTTCAACCCCCATCTTATTGGAAATATGCATGTTTCTGTAAAAACCGGGTTCATCTCTTCTTAATAGAAACAAATCTTGGTTCCGTTTCCAATAGATTCTTGGCTGTATTTTCAGCTTGTTTTTCGTAAAAGTGGTAGAAAACGCCAAAAGGCTATTTTGGGTTTCTTCGTACTCATGAAATGTAGGATTGGTAGTATAAAAATTCTCAGCCCCAAAATTACGCTCCAAGAAAGTGGCCGTCATTTCTATCGGCTGTGCATTTTTATTGAAAATACTTTTTAAATAGTAATTGCCATTATCGTAATCCGAGTTGTTTCTATACCCTTCGGATGTCATCCTTCCCACATGAATTATATGCGTTGAGTTTTCCGAATCGATACCAGCCGTTGCACTCCCGTTCAATTGCCCAAAAGAACCGGCCTCTACATTTAAGGAAACTGTATTATCCAAACTTTTCTTGGTAATGATATTGATGGCGCCAGCAAATGCATTTTGTCCAAAAACCCGTGCGGCAGGACCTTTTATAATTTCTATTCTTTCTATAACCTCCAATGGCAAAGCTGCGTTCATGGTATGGTGCCCCGTTTGCGCATCGTCCATTTTAACGCCATCTATTAATAATAGGGTTTGGTCAAAACCACCTCCTCTTATGTACAAATCTGCTTGGCTACCACCAGTTCCTCGTCTTCTTATATCTATACCGGCAACCTGTTGTAGCAAATCAGCCACATTTACAGCAGCACTATTTTTAATAGCGTTGGCAGTGATGATATTAATGGTTCTTGAATTTTCCTTGAAAGGAAGATTAATTCGGTTTGCGGTCACCACCACTTCGCTTAACGAATCTACCTTTACAGCAGCATCGTCCTGTTGCGCTTTTACTTGAAAAGCACCGACCATTAAAATCGCAGAAAATAAAATTGAATTCTTCATTATTTAAGCTTGTAATAGGTAAGTGTTTAAGTCAATTAATTTTATGCTGCAAAAGTCCTAACTTTCCGGACGATTAAACTAGTCCAGTATTAAAACAATGAATAGTCCGGTTTCCGAAGTATTGGAAAAGCTAATAATTATAGACAAGTCTATTGTACAACCTGTATACGTGCAGGTGGCACAACAAATCACGAACGCCATTCAACGTGGTTATCTAGAAAAAGGCATTAAGTTACCCGGAACACGGGGTTTAAGTGAATTATTGAACGTTCATCGCAATACCGCTGTGGCCATTTATGATGAGTTATCCTCACAAGGTTGGGTAAACATCATACCCAACAAAGGAACCTTTGTGGTAGTTCCAGAAGATTCCAAAGTAAAGATCAAAGCGAGTATTCAGCATATCAATCAAGTGTACGAGTATCCAAAATTTCCCGGATTCCCCTTCCAACAATCCTTTAATCTTGCATCAACCAAAGAGGAGACCGCCGCCAAATATTCTATAAATGATGGTAAGCCCGATTTAAGATTACACCCCGTGCACCAATTTTCGAGGTGGTATAGTGCTGCAATGAAACGAAAGCCATTGATCAACAAATGGAATCGAACCAGTGCTTTGGTTCCTTCTATTTTTAGCACGCAACTTTGCAACTACTTAAATGCCACCAGGGGCTTCCACATAAAACCAGCCCATTTATTAAATACCCGCAGTACGGAAATGAGCCTGTATATTGTATCGCAGGTATTAATTAATCCAGGCGACTTGGTACTGGTTGGACAACTAAGTAATTATGTGGCCAACATGATATTTCAACAAACTGGGGCAAAAATAAAAACAGTACCTGTTGATGAAGAGGGATTGGATATCGGTTATATACAGAAGCATTTTATGCATGAGCACATTCGCTGTATCTATGTGTGCTCCAACCGGGACTATCCCACAACCGCAACATTGAGCACCAAAAGAAGACTACAATTATTGGAATTGGCCAAAATTCTTGGTTTTGCCATAATCGAGGACGATTTTGACCATGATTTTCAGTTTGAAGGGTCTTCTATGTTGCCCATGGCCAGTGCAGATGCCAATGGGAATATTATTTACCTGGGCAAGCTGGGACAGTCTTTATTTCCCAGTTTTCATACTGGGTTTGTCGTAGCGCCTGAACAGGTAATTACCGAAGCCAATAATTACTTGCAATTATTGGACACCCAAGGAGACCTCATACAGGAACAAATTCTTGCTGAACTGATATCCGAAGGGGAAATATACCGGCTCAAGAAAAAAAACATAGTAACCTACAAACAACGTAGGGATGCTTTATGCGCTTTTTTAAATGAATATTTTAAAAACATTCTTGATTGGCAAATACCTACCGGTGGGCTTGCCCTATGGTTGCGATTTAAAAATCCCATATCCTTGTTAAAACTAACAGAAGAAGCTGAAAAACTGGATTTATTCCTGCCAAAAACCATTCTTTATCAAGATAAAAATACCTGCTCCATACGTTTTGGGTATGGGAACCTAAACGAAGAGGAACTTAAAATCGTAATTGAAAAGTTAAAACAAGCGTATCTAAAATTGGCAAGCACATAAAATAAAAAGAGGCCATTTAAAATGGTCTCTTTAATGCGCATGTCTTATCTAAACTATTCTTCCGAGGTCTCTTGAGTATCTATTTCCTTTGATGTTCCTTGCTTACCACCCTTGTCCTTTCCTTTTAAGTATTCAGGCAACTCCATTCCTGCCATATTGAACATTTCTTGCAAAGGTGGTACTGATTTGTACATCCCAGAGATAAAATTTGCGGTCGAATTTTTTCCATCGGCAGATTGACTTCCTGAATCCCAAACGGTAACCTTGTCAATCTTAATATTTTTAATGGCCTCTGCTTGTTTTTCAACCAATTCTGGCAATTTATCAGCGATTAATAAGAGAACGGCATCCTTAGGATTATTGCCTGCAGCTTTTACAATTTTATCCAAACCTTCCGCTTGTTTGGTCAAAACCTCAAAAATACCCTTTGCTTCTGCTTGAGCTTTAAAAAGTATTGCATCTGCCTCACCTTTTGCTCTTCTTCTAATCATTTCTGCTTCGGCCTCGGCCTCAATTTCCACTTTTTGTTTGTCAATTTGAGCTGGAACCACAATATCGGCCATTTGAGAGCTACGTTCTCTTTCAGCCCTTGCAACTTCCGCATCACGTTCGGCAGAATATGACTCTTCCAATGCTTTTGCCGCTTGCACCTTTTCTGAGGCAATTGCAGTGCGTTCTGCCTCTGCTTCACGTTGCCTTCTTAAGGAATCTGAATTAGCTACATCAATTTTAGCAATGTTTTCACCCTCTACCGCTTTAGCATTAGCTGCGGCCACTTGGGTACGTTCATCTTGTTTGGCATTGGCTTCACCAATGGAACCATCCCTGTTTTTTTCGGCAACGGATTTCCTTGCAGCATTGATAGCATGTGCAGCGGCTTCTTTACCCAAAGCTTCAATATAGCCAGATTCATCAACAATATCCGTGATATTTACGTTGATCAACTTTAAACCTACTTTTTTTAGTTCGGACTCTACACTCTGTGAAATATTGGTCAGAAATTTATCCCTGTCAGAATTAATTTCTTCAATATCCATGGAAGCGACAACCAAACGAAGCTGACCAAAAATGATTTCTTTAGCAAGATCCTGTACCTCAGGAAGTCCAAGGCCTAACAAACGCTCAGCCGCGTTTTGCATTACACCTGGTTCGGTAGAAATACCTATGGTAAATCTAGATGGCACATTAACCCTAATATTTTGTTTACTCAGTGCATTCTTTAAATCTACCTCTATGGAAATTGGCGTTAAATCCAAATACTCATAGTCTTGAATAACAGGCCAAACGAAAGCGGCCCCTCCATGAATACACTTCGCTGAATTTCCAGTTCCAACCTTTCCATAGACCACAAGAATACGGTCCGATGGACACCTTTTGTACCTCCTAATGAAGGAAACAATGATGATAAAGAAAAATAGAATGGCAAAGCCGATGGCCAGCAAAGTGGCACCTCCTGCCATTTGTAATGGTAGTGTTAGCATAGTAGTTATTTATTTAAAAGATTTACAATCAAAATTCCTGTATCAGTTACTTCATGAACCTTTACAACGTTACCTTGAACCAAGTCATGGTCCTCGTCCGTTAGTGCCGAAAGCTCTCTTAAAGTGCCTTGCACATTTACCGATATCTTACCAATTCGTGTTCGATTTGCACCAATAGTTAGGTAGACTTCCCCAATTTGATTTACCGCATTGGATAATTTTAAGGTGCCACTGCTCTGCAACTTGGCCAAATAGTAAAATAAAGACGCCATCGCAAGCATCATTAAAAGTCCGCATACCACTGAAATAAAAACAGTGAGTCCTGTGGATAAATCATTTTCGATACAAGCAATTCCAGACCAACCAAAAATGGTAAAAAATCCCATCAAATTTTTAAAGGACAGAAATTGAAAATCGATTCCAGTATCGGCATCAATGTCGGTATCCACATCTCCCATATCCTCTACATCACCGCCAATTAATGTCATGATAACAAGAACCAAAAGGATAGCAGAACCAGCGATTGCCACAATCCAATAGACTTTTTCAAACACAGTCAAAGCAACAAACCAATTTTCCATAACAATAAAATTTAATGTTGGCACTAGGCATCAATATAATACTTTGTGCATAAATTCTGATAGCATTAAAGTTATCTTTTTGAAAGTAAACTGGACTCATCATTTCCACCAAAGCCCACAGTATTAGCCATGACTTTTTAAATGGATTATGGAAATGCTTTGCAAGTGACGAACGGAATGGATTTTGGCCTCTGGTGGTTAAGCATCAACACTGCCAATTCTAAGCTGAGTGAACCAGAAGCTCCGAAGATTTGTCCTACTTTCAAATTATTGGTAGTCAAAATTAGAGATTTGTTACAAAATACTTTTTCAGTGTCTACAGAATCACGCAAAACATACAAAATTATCTATATTGCCAAGATGCTTAGTAATAGGCAAAACAATCCAACCAAACGTGCTTAAAAAGTTTCAACCCTTCAACCTCAAAGACCTCAATTGGAAAACTGTTTTCCTCATTTTATTTGTGGTGGCCTTGATCATTCGTTTTCCATTTTTCTTTAGGGATTATGTGGATCGAGATGAAAGCACTTTCATCATAATGGGGCAATCTTGGGCCAATGGATTTTTACCCTACACCCAACTTTGGGATTTAAAACCACCTGTTACCTTCCTGTTTTTTGCCATCATCATTAAAATTTTTGGAAAGAGTTTTATCGCCATCCGATTTTTTGGCAGCTTGCTTGTTGCCCTAACTTCGTTATTTACCTATGGCATTGCATCAAAAATCAGCAGTAAAAAAATAGGTTTTTGGGTGGCGCTGTTCTGTGTATTTTTCCAAAGCCTTTTCGGAAGTCTACAAGGCGTTATGTCGGAACATATCTGCACCTTCTTTTTTGTTGCAGGGCTTTTCATTTTATTTCTAAAAGATGACACCAAATGGTACTTTACCACTGGCCTTTTGTTTGGACTTTCGGTAATGACCAAATTGAACATGGTCTACCCTGTTTTAAGTTTGGGCATTTACTTTTTATGGGAAGGGTATTGCAAAAAACAGCTCGGAAGCACCCTGAAAAACCTTGTTTTTATGGGAATTGGTTTTGTGTTTACTATTGCCCTGACGGCTTTTCCTTATTATTTGCAAGGCGATATCCAAATTTGGTGGGAATCCATTTTTGAGGCTCCATTGGCCTATTCGGATGGAAAGTTTCATTCTCCATTAAGTGCCATGCCCTTTATCTTGGTTTCGGTCGGATTCTTTTATTTCTCATATAAAAAGAAGCTGTTGAATTTTAAGAGCAAGCCCATCCAGATGCTACTACTGTGTATTGCCGGGGTCTTTTTATCCTTTTCGCAAGCAGGAAAAGTCAATGGGCATTACCTGATTCAACTTTATCCATTTATTTTAATTCCAATAGGTATTGCGATTTCCAAATTGCCTGAACTTTCGAAAAAGTACAGGCCAATCGTGGTGATCCTGTTGTTGTTGATTCCCATGGAATCGTATTTGGAGTACGCCAATATTATTTCAAACAAAGTGGAGAAAGGCACTTTTTTTAATGGAGAAGGACTTGCCGTTCCCCAATATATTTTGGAAAACCATCTGGAAACCAAAAACATTTTCTTTACCGAATACCATATTGGCTATTGGGTGTTGGGGATTAGCCCTCCTACCAAGGCCGCCACACATCCTAGTAACATTACTCGGGAGGAGTTGTTTCCCTATATGCGAAATCCAAGAAAAACTGGATTGGAGGAATTAAAATATATCATGGAAGTGATTAAGCCCAAAACCTTGGTCGCTCGTAAGGGGAAGGAAATTTTTGATAAAAAGCTATTGAACTACAATGCCTATATCGATGGCTATCTTGAAGAAAATTACACGCTGGTCGCAACGGTGGATCGAGGACTTATTTATCAGCGCTTGGATTAACTTCAACTAGCAGGCCTGGTAATAAAATTACATTGCTTGCATTGGTACTTTCTAGGCTCAAAAAACGGGAACAGTTTATAGAAGACACTGTTTCTGGAGTAATAAATTTCGGATTTGGTCGCTTTACAATTCGGGCAGACAACAGGATTGCCAAAATTATCGGTTGCATAGTTTCGAACTTCATCAAAAATTTCCTTGGCGCGTTCCCTGTCACTCGAGTACACTTGAAGTTTAACTCCTCCCAAAGCTGCACTGATCAAAGGGTCTGAATTAATGGTAGCTTCATCCCTTAAAAAAACTGGGATGCCCTCCGCTTCCAATTTGCCTTTAATGACCACGGCATCTGCTGGAAACTCGAAGCTTCCCAAGGTGTAAAATTCAGTTTTCATCCTTTCAAATATTAATTGAGGGTTTGCACAACGCTTTAAATATCTCCATAACACAAATGTAGCACTTCCTGTTTTTAAGCCCTATCTTAGAGCGTTATAAACCTATTGAAATGAAATTTACGTTCTCCCTATTCTTTTTGTTATCCGTTTTGTGTATTTCTGCACAAACGAACACCTATCAGATCTCCTTTGAAAATGCAGTGCATCACGAAGCGGTGATCCAAGCTACATTCCCTGATTTGACTTCGGATATGGTCACTTTTAGAATGAGTAGAACCTCTCCCGGGCGATATGCCCTGCACGAATTTGCCAAAAATGTGTACGGGTTTAAAGCTACGGACAGCAAAGGAAAAGTTTTAAAAGTGCAACGCCCAAACCCATACGAATGGCAAGTTTCCGGACACGATGGAACCATTCACATTGAATATATTTTGTTCGCCAACAGAGGGGGAGGAACCTATTCACAAGTAGACGAAACCCATGCCCATTTAAATATTCCAGCTACTTTTATGTTTGCTCCATCTTTGTTCGACCGAAAAATAGAAGTGACTTTTGATCTTCACGAGGATTTGGATTGGAAAGTGGCCACACAATTACCACAGGTTTCTGGCAATACGTATTCCGCTCCGAACATGTACTATTTTATGGATAGCCCAACCGAAATCAGCAATTATATGCTGCGCTCTTTTGATGTTGATGGCAAAACCATCAATTTGGCTTTGCACCATAACGGAACTGAAGCAGAGGCTGACGCGTATTTTGAAAGGGTAAAAAAAGTGGTGTTGGCCGAAAAAGAGGTGTATGGCGAACTTCCTGATTTTGATTATGGCAACTATACCTTCTTGGCCTGTTATATTCCAAATGCTTCTGGTGATGGAATGGAACACCGAAATTCGACCATTGTAACAAGCACCCGTAGTTTGGCCAATGGAGGGATGGAACGCAATATTGGAACAGTGTCCCACGAATTTTTCCATGCTTGGAATGTGGAACGTATCCGTCCTAAAAGCTTGGAACCTTTCGATTTTGAAGAAGCCAACATGAGTGGGGAGCTTTGGTTTGCTGAAGGATTTACCAGTTACTACACTAACTTGATTTTATGCAGGGCAGGATTGATTACTCCGGCGGCATATGTGGAAGGTCTGGCAGGCACCTTTAATTATGTATGGAACTCGCCAGCCCGACAGTTTTTCAATGTGATTGAGATGAGCTACCAAGCTCCTTTTGTCGATGCCGCTACATCGGTTGACCCTGTGAATCGCGACAATACATTTATTTCTTACTATTCCTATGGAAGTGTATTGGGACTTGCTCTGGATTTATCATTGCGTGAAGAGAATCGCAATCTGGATGACTTTATGACCTTTGTTTGGAAGAACTACGGAAAAACTGAAAATCCATATACCGTTGAAAACCTGCATACCTCACTAAATGATTTTGCAGGTAAAAAATTCGGGGACAACTTTTTTGAAAACTTCATTTATAAAAGCAACATGCCGGATTATAAAACTTTGATTGAACCCATGGGCGTTATTTTGGAACAACCAAAGGTTGAGCCCTATTTCGGTGCATATGTGTCCATTAACCCAGATAATAAAGGTTACAAAGTAGTACGCAATTCAATGATGGGAAGTCCTGCTTACATAGCTGGTCTTGATCAAGGAGATGTGATCACTTCTATTAATGATATCACTTTGACCGAAGGCGAAACATTTGAAGATTACTTGAAAAAATTCCAGCTTGGTCAAGAATTGAGCGTCAAGTTCACAAGGTTCGGAGAGTCCAAGACCACAAGTCTAGTATTAATTCCAAGTCCTGATTATGCGTTTAAATTGATGGAGGACAAAGAGCAACAACCATCCAAAAAGATGTTGGAACAACGTAAAGCTTGGCTTAAAGTGGACTAAATGATTACCTACAAACAAGCGAACACCTTGGAGGAGTTGGAACAGATTCTGGCTCTTCAACAGCGTAATTTACCCAAGAACATTTCTGCAGAAGAAAGTTTAAAAGAGGGCTTTCTTACCGTAGAGCATGATATGGATACCTTAAAGGCAATGAATGATGAATGTGGTCATATTATTGCCGTGGATGATAATCAAGTAGTGGGTTATGCCCTATGTATGCATCCAAAATTTGCCCTCTCTATTGAAGTGCTACAACCTATGTTCGTTGAAATCAATAAAGTGATTACAGGCAAAACCAATTATATGGCCATGGGACAAATCTGCGTGGCAAAAAGTCATCGCGGAAAAGGGGTTTTCAGGAATCTGTACCTTACCATGAAAGAAAAACTTCCAGAGGGATTTGATACCATCATTACCGAAGTGGATGGTAAAAACAAGCGGTCTTTGGCTGCTCATGCAGCTATTGGTTTTACCACTCTCAAAGTTTACATGTCGGGCGAAAAAGAATGGCATCTTGTTTATCTCGAATAACAGATTAAGATTCAATTTCTATCCACTTTTTATTATGTGGATCAGTGGCATCTAAAAGGTCAACATTAAGTGATTTTGCTATTTGATAACCCATATCAAAAGAAGGTTCCACGATATAATTCTCATAAACATTAAAATGTCTATTGTTGGTATACCAAAGATTAACGTCAAAAGTATATTTGCCATTTGATTTAGGCTGTCTAAAAACAGAAACATAGTTTACTTCTGGTAATTCCTTCCATTTCCCATAACTTATTGGTCCTACTGAATAAACAATTTTGTATTTATTGGCCTTTAAATCAAAATGTATACTTCGGACCATCGAAAAAACAACCCCTTGTACTATGGCAAAAAGACCTATCTCGAAATTTCCGACAATCCACTTTTTATAACTATTATCTAAATCGAAAAGGTTAATTCCAAAAAAATAAAGAAGTAAAAGTATAATCCCCATCGTGAAGAAAAAGGAAGCTAAAACCAATTGAAAAATTGACCTTCCTCCTTCAGAAATAATTACTCCCTCCTTTTCCATTCAAATTCTAATATAAAAAAAGCCGCTCAAATTGGGCGGCTTTTTTTTGTGAATGAATTCAATTTATTTAATCGGCTAGGACAATAATTTTATTGTCTTTCATCTCTATTGTACCACTTGTGATGGACAATACAGTTTCGCCGTTTTTCCCAGTGGAAAATTTATTTTGAAAAGCTTCATCTATTTTGATGTCTCCCTTTACCCTAACGTTTCCAGCTTGAAGCAATGAAACAATCGGGGCGTGATTTTCCAACATTTGAAACTCTCCATTTACACCAGGTACGGTAACTGATGTTACCTCTCCTGAGAATAAAGTCGCTTCGGGTGATACTATTTCTAAATACATATTTATTAGTATTGAGATATTAGATATGAGTAGTGAGATGTGCGTAGTTGAGATTTCTAACTACTCAATACTAGCATCTCAATTCTGTTTTATGCTTCCGCCAACATTTTCTCTCCAGCCTCGATAGCTTCTTCGATGGTACCTTTAAGGTTGAAAGCAGATTCTGGCAAGTGATCCAATTCACCGTCCATAATCATGTTAAATCCTTTGATGGTATCCTTAATATCTACCAATACCCCAGGGATACCAGTAAACTGCTCAGCTACGTGGAAAGGCTGGGACAAGAAACGCTGCACACGTCTTGCTCTACCTACGGCCAATTTATCTTCTTCAGAAAGTTCTTCCATACCCAAGATGGCGATAATATCCTGAAGCTCTTTGTAACGTTGCAACAACTCTTTTACGCGTTGCGCACATCCGTAGTGTTCTTTACCCAAAATGTCCGGAGTCAAAATCCTAGAGGTAGAATCCAATGGATCCACAGCAGGATAAATCCCCAACTCAGCAATTTTACGTGAAAGTACGGTAGTTGCATCCAAGTGAGCAAATGTTGTTGCTGGCGCTGGATCCGTCAAGTCATCCGCAGGAACGTAAACCGCCTGTACAGATGTAATGGAACCTCTTTTTGTTGATGTAATCCTTTCTTGCATCGCACCCATTTCGGTAGCCAATGTTGGTTGGTAACCTACCGCAGATGGCATACGACCCAAAAGTGCAGATACTTCAGAACCTGCCTGGGTGAAACGGAAAATGTTATCTACGAAGAAAAGTACATCTTTTCCTTGTCCTTCTCCAGATCCGTCACGGAAGTACTCAGCAATGGTCAAACCAGACAAGGCAACACGTGCACGTGCTCCTGGTGGCTCGTTCATCTGACCGAATACGAAAGTTGCTTTGGACTCTTTCATTGCGGCTTTATCCACTTTGGACAAATCCCATCCTCCTTCTTCCATGGAGTGCAAGAAATCGTCTCCGTATTTTATAATTCCAGACTCCAACATCTCACGAAGCAAATCGTTTCCTTCACGGGTACGTTCACCAACACCTGCGAACACGGACAAACCACCGTGACCTTTTGCAATGTTGTTGATCAACTCCTGGATCAATACGGTTTTACCTACCCCGGCTCCACCGAACAATCCAATTTTACCACCCTTTGCGTAAGGCTCGATAAGGTCGATTACTTTAATACCTGTAAAAAGTACTTCTGTTGAAGTGGAAAGATCTTCAAACTTTGGAGCTTCCCTGTGAATTGGAAGTCCATTGTCACCAGCTTTAGGAAGGTTCTCCATCCCGTCAATGGCATCACCGATCACGTTGAACAAACGACCGTACACATCTTCTCCGATTGGCATTTGAATTGGAGCACCAGTGGCAACCACTTCAACACCTCTACTCAAACCATCTGTAGAGTCCATAGAAATGGTTCTTACTGTATTCTCACCAATGTGTGATTGTACTTCCAATACCAATTTTGAACCATCGGCTTTTGTAATTTCAAGGGAGTCATAAATTCTTGGGATTACTACCCCTGATTCAAACTCAACATCAATGACCGGGCCTATAATTTGGGCAACCTTACCTGTTACTTTAGACATTAGTATGTTTATTTTTAATTGAATACGCGGAAAATGACCGCTATTTTTTCGGCTGCAAAGATATGCTTTTACATTCTTAATTAGAAACCGATTTCAGCTTTTTTTTCAATAAAAAAGGCGCTGGAATTTCCAACGCCTTTTCTATAGCTTGTTTACTGTTGTTTAAGGATTTATACTCCAAGATAAATAGTAGATGGAACCGATATTACCCGTACCGATTGCAGTGAAATATTCATCGCCTAAAATATTAGATCCTCCCAATTTGAACACAGACTTAAGGGATGGAACGGAATAATTGATCTGTGCATCCAAAACTGTATATGCTGGAATATCGCCATCCGCGAAAGAAGCTTCCCAGTAGTAGCTGTCGCTCCATCTGTAGTTCACATTGAAACCAAAGTTTTCAAATAGGTCTGCTTTTCCAAAAGAAGCTTTAACCTTATGTTTTGGTGTGTTAAAGTTGGTTCTTAGATCTGGGTATTTCCCTTCGTCTATATCCAATTCGGCATAGGTATAGTTCACGCCAAGATCAAAACCTCCCAATTTGGTATCCACACCAATGGTACCTCCAAAAGAGTTTATGTTTGCTTCGGAATTGGTGTATGTCTGATAGATTTGGTAATCCCCATTCTGAAGTGCCAACAAAGACAATCCCATATCTCCGGCCTGGCCATAAAAAGGAACTGCAACTGCAGTATTGGCCAAGAAGTCAGAGTAGCTATTGTAGTAACCACTTAAATCGATGGTGAATTTCCCAACCTGACCTCTATACCCCGCTTCGAATGCGGTAATTTCTTCAGGTTTTACCAATGGAGTTTCCACAGCTTCAGGAAGACCACCAGATTGTAAGGAAGTAGTGGAATATGCATTTTCATATGCAGCTCTACCCACAATTTCCACAGTTGATTGACCTGTTAAGGTTTGACCGTTTTGACTCAAATTGAATGTTCGAACATCCCTGTCCAAGTTTGCAGGGGCTGAACCTACCAAAATGGCTCGACCCGCATTCAATCCAATAAACAAATCCTGTGTGGTTGGGTTTCTAAAACCTTGTTGTACTGAGACCCTTAGGTTATGATTTCTTTCTTCACCCAATGTATAGGCGAAAGATACCCTTGGGGACAAAAATCCATCGAAGAATTCGTTTTTATCGTAACGGGCGGAACCTGTGAACTTCAAACGGTCGTCCAAGAATTTTTTCTGCACCTGTAGATAGGCTCCATATTCGTTGTATTTAATTGGTCCATCTGTATCGGTAAAGATAGTTCCGTTGGAATTCAATTCGTATTGTCTGTAGGAACCTCCAATTTGAATATCGGCCCAATTATCTATCAAATGTGCGATATTGTAATTTCCGTTCACGTGACGGAATTTGGTCTGATCGATAAATTTTGCACCTGTTAAAAGATTCCCGTCATTGATAACTCTATTGAAGGTACTTTGGAAAGCAGCTGTTCCTGGAATCAATCGCCCTTGATCGGCAGCCTGTCTACCCGCAGCGTGCGCAGCGGTAGATGCTTGTTCCGGAGTTAATCCTCCTTGTTGGATTCCCCCCAAATAGGCTGGAATATAGGTTGAGGCATAATCGGTGAACCATTGCACATCTGATTTCCATGCTCTGTTGACATTGATTGCTGCAAAACGGGTATCGTATGCATCTCCAGAATTTTCAGAAACAATATATCCTCTAATGAAGAAGTTATCGTTTTTGATTTCCAATTTGTGTTGTTGCATGGTAAATCCGGCAACGGCATATCGGTTTGCACCTTGATAAATCGTTGTGCCTCTACCGATTCTACTATTAAGGATAACTTCCAAATCGTTGGCAAATGGTCTTACATGCAAAGCAAAATCCGCTTTCACACTTTCCGCATTGTAATTGGCCAAGTCGACCTCATCATATCCAGTTCTCGAGATAACCGCGCTACCAACCGTACCCGATGGCAATCCTGCAGCGGCATCAAAGTCCAAAACGGTTGAAACCTCATCTCCATATACATTCAATCCATCATATGCCGGATTGGAACGATCTGCACCAGGATTGTTCAAATCCACAGTGCTATTGGCATGCCAATCCTCACCTGTCAATACAGAAAGGTTGGCTTTAAAAGCTACTCTATCGCTAAAAGCATGTGCTGCACGAATTCCAAAGTCCTTATAGAAATTGCTTCCTGCTGCATCTTGAGTAGTTACCCCTCCTTTTGCATAGGCACTGATTCCCTGGAAATCGAATGGATTTTTACTGGTCATGAACAAGATACCGTTAAAGGCACCAGCTCCATACAAGGCAGATGATGCTCCTGGAAGAATCTCAACACTCTGCACATCCAATTCGGACATCCCTACCAAGTTACCCAACACGAAGTTTAGACCTGGAGCAGTATTGTCCATTCCATCCACCAACTGCAAGAATCTGTTGTTGGCAAATGTGGCAAATCCACGAGTGTTAATGGATTGAAACGTTAAACTGTTCGTATTGATATCGACTCCTTTTAAGTTTTGAAGTCCGCCATAAAAAGATTCCGCGGTGGTGTTTTTAATTTCTTTAAGTCCGAATCGTTCCACGGAAACCGGAGATTCGAAAATACGTTCAGGCGTTCTGGATGCCGAAATAACAATCTCATCCAATAAGGTGTTGGCCTCCGAAAGAGTAACGGAGATGGTCTGATTATTAGAGGTTATGTTCGCTGTGTGATCTGAAAATCCTATACTGGAGATCAACAATTTAAATGGAGGGTTTTCATTTGTATTAAATGTGAAATTTCCATCAAAGTCAGTAGTGGTTCCTTCAGCTTTTCCTATCAAAAGTACGTTGGCTCCCGGTATAGGGTCATTGTTTGCGTCTACAACTTTTCCTTGAACTGTGGTCTGCGCATTAGAGGCAAAACCAAACAGCAAAAGGGCGAAAAACATAAGTCTTCTCATTTGCTAAAGATTAGAGTTAATTAAGATTCAAGTGCATTTTATGTATCGGTCGGGAAGATACATTTTTTTTTATTTCAAATATATAAAATTGAAAAAAATTATGCATGCATAATACTTTTTTAATAAAAAAATGTACTCAAATGTAGTTAATTAGCAAAAATGGCCGCTATTTACACTTGTAATCCATGAATCAATCAAAATAAATTGATTCTTGCCCAAATACAGCATAGAGAAGCATATGAAATTTAGGATGAGATCCCGTGCACAATTTTATTTGCTAAGGATGTTCTGAATTGGAATACCTCCATTGGCAACAACATCTGATAAAAGAAAAAGCGCCACATTCATAAATGCAGCGCTTTACTATATTATATAGGTATAAAAATCCTTTACTCCACGGTTACGGATTTTGCCAAATTTCTTGGTTGATCTACATTACAACCCCTCATCACTGCAATATGGTATGACAGTAATTGCAATGGTATGGTAGTTAACAATGGTGAAAGGCTTTCGGAAGTTTCTGGAACTTCGATTACGTGATCCGCCAATTCCTTTACCATTTGATCACCTTCGGTAACCACAGCAATGATCCTACCTTTTCTGGATTTTATTTCTTGAATATTGCTCACCACTTTTTCGTAATGCCCTTTTTTGGTGGCAATTACAACAACTGGCATTTGTTCATCGATCAAAGCAATTGGACCATGTTTCATTTCTGCCGCTGGATAACCTTCTGCATGAATGTAACTGATTTCCTTAAGCTTCAAGGCTCCTTCCAAGGCTACTGGGAAATTATATCCCCTTCCTAGATACAAGCAATTGGAGGAATCTTGATAGATACTTGCAATTTCTTCCACTACTTTATTGGAAAGCAAGGCTCTTTCAACCTTAGCAGGAATTCCTTCCAATTCTGTTAAATATTGATGGTATTCAGTCTGGGAAAGCGTGCCATTTTCTTGGGCCAATTTTAAGGCCAACATGGTCAACACCGTAATCTGTGTGGTAAATGCCTTTGTTGAGGCAACACCAATTTCAGGTCCAGCGTGCGTGTATGCTCCGGCATGTGTTTCCCTAGCTATGGATGAACCCACCACATTACAAACCCCAAAAACAAATGCCCCTTTTTCCTTGGCCAATTTAATGGCAGCCAAGGTATCGGCTGTCTCCCCGGATTGGGATATCGCGATCAATACATCGTTTTCCGTAATGATCGGATTACGATATCTGAACTCCGAAGCATATTCCACTTCAACAGGAATACGAGCCAAATCTTCAAAAATATACTCTGCAACCAAGCCCGCATGCCATGAAGTACCACAGGCAACAATAATAATTCGATTGGCGTTCAGGAATTTTTCCAAATTTTGGTCGATTCCCGCCATTTTTACCATTCCTTTATCCGCAAGAAGCCTTCCACGATAAGTGTCCAAAATTGCTTTGGGCTGTTCGTAGATTTCCTTAAGCATAAAGTGCTCGTAACCTCCCTTTTCGATTTCCTCCAAATTCATTTGAAGTTCCAAGATATTCGGGTAGGCTATGGCATCGTCCTTTATTTTACGAAGTTTAATCTCTTTACCAATGCGCACAATGGCCATTTCTTCATCTTCCAGATAGACCGCATTATTGGTATACTCTATAAATGGAGTGGCATCGGAAGCAATAAAATATTCGTTTTCCCCGATTCCAATAGCCAACGGACTTCCCAATTTGGCCACCACGATCTCGTCGGGTTTGTTTTTATCAAAAACGGCAATGGCATAAGCTCCAACTACTTGGTTCAAAGCAATCTGTACTGCATGACCCAATTTTACACCTTCTTTCGCCTTTACTTCTTCTATAAGATTGATAAGTACCTCGGTATCTGTATCGGACTCAAAAGTATAGCCCCTTTTAATCAAGGCTTGTTTAATACTTTCGTAGTTTTCTATAATTCCGTTATGGATAATGACCAAATCCCCAGAATTGGAGAAATGTGGGTGTGAGTTCACATCGTTTGGAACACCGTGGGTTGCCCAACGGGTATGTCCAAGACCTAATTTACCTTTGATCGCAATGGTAGATTCAGCCTTATTCTTTAAATCCTCAACTTTTCCCTTTGTTTTGGACAGCGAAGTGTTTTCTCCATCAAATAATGCTATACCAGCACTATCGTAACCGCGATATTCGAGTCTTTGCAACCCTTTGATCAATATGGGGTAAGCTTCTCTATGACCAATATATCCAACTATTCCACACATAAGAATTTTTTTAAGTTAACAATCCATTCGGGGGAGATATGTTCCTCAAATTTATAGTGTATACGTGTATATTGACGAATCCGATCGTTTAAAACGATGAAAGTTCAAAAAATCCCTTTATTGGTAAGTTTAGTTGGCTTCGGTATAGTAAATTTCCAACTTTAGCTTCATATTCTCCTCGCCTGCCGCAATATTACTTCCGTACAACACGGTACCCAATGGGCCAATGGTGGCCGTTACAGGATAATCAATTATTCCGCCCACACTTGTCGGGGCTTCCTGCACGGCGGCAAACGCTATATTGGCCGTGGAGGTTAATCCAAGTTTGGCATTTACCGAATCCCTAATTATAATGTTGTTGATATGCTCCGTGATTCGAACGGTGTACTTATGGCCCAAACCATTGTTCTTTTCCAAAACCCCATCATAATTGGAATAATAATTTAATGGATTTAATGTGTTGTTTGGATTAAGGCTTTCGTTATTTACATCGTACAATGGCTGATTGGTTTCTTGATTGTACAAATATAACCTTAGAGGCTCATCAACTGGGTTTCCAGAAGCATCAAGCGTCTCACGGTCCACATAAAAAACAAGATTGGCCTCATTAATGATCCAATTGTTTTGTTTTATCTGGTTGATGATGTCTTCCCCGCCATTGGGCAAGGCATCAAAAAGTCTTATTTCGGTTTGGGTACCGCCTCCTTTTACATAAATCCTAGAGGCATTTTCACCATTGTCCAAGGCACTGGCTATGTTGGCTGGAAAGGCTTCATTTTCAAAAATGTTTACCGCATTTCCGACAATTCCACTGGAACTTGCCTGAATAAAGTTCAGTACGTACTCACTTTCTGCGGTTACCACATCCTCCTCCTCTGCATTGTAATCCTGATATTCGTAGGTAATGGTAATATTGGCTTCGCTCATGTTCAACAAGAACATCAACTCCTCCATATCCGACCCCTCCAAATGAATGCCGCGGATAAAATTTGTAAAATTGGATTGGCTCAACAATTCTGAACTTCCTTCTTTGTCCAAAATATTTTCTTGGAAAAATTGCGCATTCAATGGAACACGAATCCCTGGATTTAGTCTACTGGTTATTACGGTAGATTCATCCACATCTTCTGTGTCCGGATCATCTTCATCCTCGTAGAACAAATATTCCTCATTACTCACGGTTACCTCACCATTGAACAAGGTTTCCCCGATAAAACTAGAAAAATCCTGATTGGAATAATATTCCTGGGTTTCCTGATACCCAGAATTTGGATCTAGGTTACGCAACAAATAATTGGAACGGGAAACAATTAAATTAAAGGTCTGGTCACGGTTTCCATAAATGCTGTCCAAATCGAACCTGTTTGCATAATTATTGGCTACAAAGCCATCTTGGGAACCCGTATCCTCTGGATCAAATGGATTGGAGCCCAAAATACGTTCTTGGTTGTCGGTAACACCATCATTATCCCAATCGGAATTGGGATCATCCACATCGTCACCACTTTCAAACTCATCATCCACACCGTCACCATCACTATCCCCAGATGGAGGCAATTGAAACGGAATGTACAGATATACTTCCTTGACGGTTTCATTTTCCGCTATGGTATTTGAACTATCATCGGTATCCGCATTGTCTTCGGTTTCCTGAGATAAACTTCCGAAGGTAGGCGAAGGGCTGGCCAATGTTACTTGGGAAATAATACTGGCTTTTCTTTTTCCGTACACTGGATCGTTCAAGGTTCCCAATTGGTATAAGGACAACCTATTGGTCTGAACCGCACTGATACCTTTATTGTAGGCAAACACATCGTATTCTACCTTTCCTGTACTAAAGGGCTCTCCATCAATAACTCCGGTACCAATCGTTTCCAATTCATCCTCACAGGAAGTAAATAACAAAAAGAAAGTTCCAGCAACTACCGCTGAAACCTTGAAAACCTTAACAAATCTCATTCAATCAATCTATTTTAATACCTCTTGGTTATAGAAATTCATATATGCCTCTTCTGCTTCCTGCAATGAAACATATGGTAAAACGGGTTTGGAAAGACTATTTATATGGTTCAATAGGTCCTCAGATAAATCTTCCGCGGCTAAAATAACGGCATCGGAATGATCTACGGCAACCTTTAACAAATTATTATAGTCGGGGGTTGATATGGCCTTAATCTCTTCTTTATCAATGCCATCAAAGGCAACTTTGTTGATCATTTCCACATCCAATTCGCCCTCAAATCCTTTACCATAAACCGAAGTAACGATCTTACTATCGGCAAATAAAGGTTCATCACCATAGTACTTTCTTAGGTAAAGTGGCAACATGGAAGCCATCCAACCATGCACATGGATAATATCAGGTGCCCAATTCAATTTTTTAACAGTTTCCACAACTCCTTTGGCAAAGAAAATGGCCCTTTCGTCATTATCTGGGAAAAGATTTCCTTCTGCATCCGTAAAAGTGGACTTTCTTTTAAAATATTCATCGTTGTCTATAAAATAGACTTGGATTCGTTCTTTTGGGATGGATGCCACCTTGATGATCAAGGGCATATCCATGTCGTTTATGACAAGATTCATTCCCGACAAACGAATTACCTCATGCAATTGATGCCTTCTTTCGTTGATGTTTCCGTACCTTGGCATGAAAATACGGATTTGCCCCCCATTGCTGTTTACCATGCGGGGTGCCTCATACGACATTAAAGAAACGGGGTTCTCTGGAAGATAGGGGACTAATTCAGAAGATACAAACAATACCTTTTTACCATTCATAAACACTTTCTTTTGTTTATCTGAAAAACGTAGCCGCAAAAGTACAAAAATTATGCCGATTACCAGTATTTATAGTATTTTTGCACGCTTTTGGACCTTGATATGAAGATATTTTACCAAAAAAATAAGCTTGAATCCTTTAATACGGAAGAGCGAAAAAAAAATAGGACAATTGGCCTTGTGCCCACTATGGGCGCACTACACGAGGGTCATATCTCCTTGGTAAAAAAAGCTCTTTTAGAGAATGATTCAGTGGTCGTAAGCATTTTTGTGAATCCTACCCAATTCGATAAAAAAGACGATCTGGAAAAATATCCACGCCATTTGGATGAGGATGTGACCCTTCTCAAAAACGTTTCTGAAAATATTGTGGTCTTTGCCCCAACGGTAGATGAAATTTATGGAAACAACATAAAATCGGAAACATACCAATTCGAAGGCTTGGACAAAGTAATGGAAGGCGAATTTAGAGCAGGACATTTTGACGGGGTTGGAACCATCGTGGAATTGTTGCTTAGGACGGTGGATCCAGACAAGGCCTATTTTGGGGAAAAGGATTTTCAGCAATTGCAGATCATTCGGAAAATGGTGGAAATTAAAAAACTTCCATATACCATAATAGGTTGTCCCATTGAAAGAGAACCCAACGGGTTGGCCATGAGTTCCCGTAATGAGAGACTTTCCCCAACGACTAGGGATAAAGCAAGTTTTATTTACCAAACCCTTAAAACTGCCAAGTCCAAATTTGGCACGGAAAGTGCAAAAGAAATAGTGCAATGGGTCGAAACTGAATTTGAAAAACACCCGATTTTCGACTTGGAATATTTTGAAATAGCGGACGAGGACACCTTGACTCCCATTTTAAGAATACGGGATAACCAAAAATATAGGGCGTTTATTGCCGTTTATGCAGACAGCGTTCGTTTAATTGATAATTTAAGATTGAATTGATATTTTTGCACCATGCAAATAGAAGTAGTAAAATCTAAAGTTCACAGAGTAAAAGTTACCGGGGCGGACCTCAATTATATTGGGAGCATTACCATTGATGAAGATATTATGGATGCCGCCAATATTATCCGTGGTGAAAAAGTACAAATTGTGAATAACAATAACGGTGAGCGTTTGGAAACCTATGCCATTCCTGGCCCGAGAGGTTCAGGTGAACTCACCCTTAACGGAGCAGCAGCCAGAAAAGTGGCCGTGGGCGACGTACTGATATTGATCACTTATGCGTGGATGGATATTGAAGAAGCAAAAACCTTCAACCCATCGCTGGTGTTCCCCAACGAAGCCACCAATCTACTCAACTAATTTTGGGAAAATCCCTGAAAAAATTCCTTAAGATTTTTGTTCCCATAGCCTTTGGGCTTTTCTTGGTTTGGTATTCATACAATTCAACCACACCCGAGGAAAGAAAACAAATCATCCATTACATTTCCAATGCCAGCCCATTTTGGGTTATTGTATCTGTAGTATTAGGAATTTTGAGCCATATTTCCAGGGCCATTCGATGGAATTACCTTTTAAAACCTTTGGGACACACACCCAAGATCATCAATAACGTTTTTATTGTTTTGATTTCTTATTTTGCCAATTTGGGAATCCCAAGATCTGGCGAAATATTAAGGGCAACTGCCCTGACTACCTACGAAAATGTTCCTTTTGAAAAAGGGTTTGGCACTATCGTCACAGAAAGGGTCATCGACCTATTGATGCTACTGATCATCATCATGATCACCTTGGTCCTCCAAACAGATTTCATCTTGGGATTTTTAGAAGAAAAAGGCGTAAACATTTTAGGTGCTATCGGCATTTTGGCATTTGGGATAGTTGGATTGTTCGTGGGAACATTTATCATCCGTAGATCAAATTCTCCTTTCGCTTTAAAATTAAAAGGATTTTTAAATGGTCTTTTGGATGGTGTGATGAGCATCTTCAAAATGAAAAACAAATGGCCATTCATTCTTCATACCCTATTTATTTGGATAGCCTATTTTGCCATGTTCTGGGTCATCAAACACACCGTTGAAGAAACTGTAGACTTAAGTCTAAGCCAATTATTGGTTGGATTTGTCGCTGGTGCCTTTGCCATGTCCACCACCAACGGAGGAATTGGCCTGTACCCCATCGCTGTAAGTGCCGCATTGGGCATTTACGGAATCAGTTCTGTTTCTGGTGATGCCTTTGGATGGATCATGTGGATCGCGCAAACGCTCATGGTCGTAGTTTTTGGCACAATATCTTTCATAGTTTTACCGTTATTAAATAGAAATCGGTAAGCCCCAAGCCGTCGTAAAAACTTAACCAAATGAAAAAATGTCTATTTGTTTTAATAGGCTTTTTGTGCTTGAACCTGAACGCGCAAGTGCAAAAGGAAATCTTTGAATCCTTCAAACTACAGGAGCGAAGGGATGTTTCCTATTACTTTCCCGAAAACTATTCCGATGAAAAACTATATCCGTTGATCATAGTGCTCGATGCCGATTACCTATTTGATTTGGTAGTGGCGAACGTAAAATTTCAAAGTAATTTGGATCGCATGCCCGAAGCCATTGTTGTGGGTATACACCAGTCGGAAAACGATTTAAGGTGGGATGATTGCGACTGGGAAGATGGCACTGGGTTACCAACCGATAAAGGAAAAAAGTTCTATGAATTTTTAGGGACCGAATTGATTCCCTATATGGCAACCACCTATAAAATTGCCCCATTTAAAATGTTCGTTGGGTACGATATCACAGCCAATTTTGGCAACTATTATCTGTTTAAGGACAATTCTTTTTTCAATTCTTTTGTGAGTATATCACCAGTTTTGGCCCCTGAAATGGAGAATCGAGTGCCCGAACGTTTGTCCGCTTTGAACCAAACCATTTTTTACAACCTAATTGTGGAAAAAGCTCCTTCGGAAGACCGACAGCTTATTTTACAAATGAACCACAGCATCAAATCCATCGAAAAGGAATCCCTGCATTACTTTTTTGATGAATACGAAGATGCCGACCACGAATCCGTTGTTGCTTACGGAATAAGCAAAGCTTTTGATAATGTGTTCAAAATTTATAGACCGATTACTCCTGAGGAATACAAGACGGAAATTGTTACTTCCGAAGAACCAGTATTCAACTATTTGGAAAACCGCTATAACACCATTGAAGACTTATTTGGTTTTGAAAAACAAGTGGAGCTCAACGATATTATGGCCATATACGCTGCCTGTATCAAAAAACAAGATTACGAATCCTTAAAACCTTTGGCCGACCTCTGTAAAAAAGAATTTCCCGAAACCATGATGGGCTTTTATTTTGAGGCTGAACATTATGAATTTATGGGAGAACCAAAAAAGGCATTCAAAGCCTTTGAAAAAGCGTTCCAAATGGAGGAAATCGACTTTTTGACCAAGGATTTGGCCCTTGAAAAAATTGATGCACTCAAAGCAGACTTTGGCTGGTAATTTTCTAGATGGTTAGATAGCTGGATTAATTGGATTATTGGACTATTCAATTCCAAGATTCCAATTCTCAATTCCATATCTTTAGGCCTTCATCAGATTTGAAATGGCCAAAACCAAAACAGCATTTTTTTGTCAAAATTGTGGGACCCAATACGCCAAATGGGTAGGACAATGCTCCTCCTGCAAGGAATGGAACACCATTGTAGAAGAAGTGGTCCAAAAAGAGGACAAAAAAAGTTGGAAGACGGACACCGTTGCCAAACAGGCGAACAAACCCCTTCGTGTTTCTGAGATCACCCAAGAAAAAGAACTCCGATTGGACACCTTGGATCAAGAATTCAATCGTGTTTTGGGAGGTGGATTGGTCCCTGGCTCCTTGACCCTTTTGGGAGGTGAACCGGGTATTGGAAAAAGTACGTTGCTGCTTCAAATTGCCCTTAAACTACCTTATAAAATTCTATATGTTTCCGGAGAGGAAAGTCAGCGGCAGATAAAAATGCGAGCCGACCGTATTCAACCCAACAGTGAAAACTGTTACATCCTTACCGAAACAAAAACGCAAAATATATTCCAGCAGATTTCGACCATTGAGCCGGATTTGGTCATTATTGATTCCATTCAAACCCTGCACACCGATTATATCGAATCGGCAGCGGGAAGCATTTCACAAATCCGTGAATGCACTGCTGAACTCATCAAATTTGCTAAAGAAAGTCATACCCCAGTTATTTTGGTAGGTCACATCACAAAAGATGGCACCATAGCAGGTCCCAAGATATTGGAACATATGGTGGATACCGTACTTCAATTTGAAGGTGACCGTAACTACGTCTACCGAATACTGCGCTCACTGAAAAACCGTTTTGGCTCTACCGCTGAATTGGGCATTTATGAAATGCAGGGCAGTGGATTACGCGAAGTGAACAACCCCTCCGAAGTGCTGATTTCCAAAAATGAGGAAGACTTGAGTGGAACTGCCATTGCCGCTACCGTGGAAGGCATGCGACCCTTACTCATTGAAATTCAAGCTTTGGTGAGTACCGCAGTTTACGGCACACCTCAACGCTCCGCAACAGGTTTCAATGCGAAACGATTGAATATGCTCCTTGCCGTTTTGGAAAAACGGGCAGGTTTTAAACTGGGAGCAAAAGATGTATTCCTGAACATTACTGGTGGCATCTCCGTGGATGATCCAGCTATTGATTTGGCCGTTATGGCCGCAATCTTATCCAGCAATTCGGATATCGCCATCGAAAAAGGTGTTTGCTTCGCCGCAGAAGTTGGTCTTGCCGGTGAAATTAGACCCGTACAACGCGTGGACCAACGCATAATCGAGGCTGAAAAATTGGGATTCTCCAAGATCTTCGTTTCCAAAAACAATAAAATCGGGTTGAAAAAGACGGGGATTCAAATTCAAAAGGTATCCAAGATCGAGGATGTAGTTGCCCACCTATTTGGTTAGAACAAGTTTCTGATGGTTTCTTTCTATATTTAAGAAACTTACAAACTGCACATGTTACGATTTTCTATCCTCCTACTTTTAGCCTTTTTGGCTTCTTGTTCCAACCCAAACTCGAATAAAGCGAACAAACCCTATTTTAACACTTGGGAACATTATCTGGGAGACCCAGAACGTACACACTTTTCCAACCTTGATGAAATTGATACCTCCAATGTGTCTCAATTAAAACTCGCTTGGAGCTACGAAAGTGGTGGGTTGCAAGAAGGAAGAACTACTCAAATTCAAACCAGCCCTTTGGTGGTCGGGAATGTACTTTATGGCGTAAATGCCGCCATTGAATTATTTGCAGTGGATGCCAAAACAGGAGAAAAACTTTGGAAATTTTCACCCAAAACCAAAGACGAATCCGGTTTGGGATTGAATCGCGGCTTAAATTATTGGAAATCGGACGGCGAAGCACCAAGTCGTATCTTTTTTTCCTCTGGGCCAAAATTATATGCCATTAATATTGAAACTGGAGAACCGATTACTTCATTCGGAGATAATGGAAGCATTGACCTCCGCGACGGTTTGGGCAGAAATCCCAGTAAATTGTCTGTAGTGTCCAACACGCCTGGAGCAGTTTTCAAAAATATATTGATTCAAGGAACACGAGTTGGAGAGGGCCCTGGTTCTTCTCCTGGACATGTTCGTGCGTATGATGTCCTTACTGGCGAAATCATTTGGACCTTCCACACCATCCCACAACCCGAAGAATTTGGTTACGACACTTGGCCAGCAGAAGCATATAAAAATGTTGGCGGAGCCAACAGTTGGCCCGGAATGGCATTGGATACCCAACAAGGCATAGTTTATGTCCCAACAGGTTCAGCCGCCTTTGATTGGTACGGTGGGGATCGTGAAGGTTCCAACCTGTTTGCCAATTCCCTTTTGGCCTTAAATGCAACTACTGGTGAACGGATTTGGCATTTTCAAATGGTGCACCACGATATTTGGGACCGAGATCTGCCTGCTCCTCCAAACTTATTGGATATAGAAAGAAATGGAGAAACCATTCCAGCTGTTGCCCAAGTCACTAAAAGTGGACATGTTTTTGTTTTCAACCGAATTACGGGAGAGCCCTTATTTCCTATCGAAGAAAAAACATACCCAACGTCCACATTATTGGGTGAAAAAGCATTCGAAACGCAACCCCTTCCTTTAAAACCAGCGCCTTTTGCCCGTCAAATTCTAACCGAAGCCGATTTATACGCACCAAATCGAAAAGCATTTGTAGATGATTTGGTTTCTGGTAACGAAACTGATGCAACACCCACGGTAATGGAAAAATTCAACTCCATTACTTCAAAAGGACAATTTATTCCGATGGACACCACAGGAGTAATTCTGTTCCCAGGGGCAGACGGTGGCGCTGAATGGGGAGGTGCAGCCCTTGATCCACGTAATGGGGTAATGTATGTAAATGCCAATGAAATGGCTTGGATCATTAAAATGAAAGCGATTGGTGGCGAGGCCGAAGGTTCAAGCGTGGGACAAAGTTTGGCGCAAATTCATTGTGCACGTTGCCATGGTGGGGAATTGCAAGGACTCAACGGAATCCCAGAGCTTCAAAATGTGAAATTGCGATTGGAATCCGATTCCATCCAAACCATTATCCAAAAAGGTCGCGGTGCCATGCCTGGAATGCCCAATCTTTCCGAAGAAGAATCCGATGCCATTGTCGAATTCTTGATGGGTATGGAAAAACCAAAAGATCATAGAGTAGAAAAGACTAAAATAGATGTGCCCTATTCCATTTCTAGCTTTGCCAGATTTAAAGATGATAGAGGTTATCCTGTTGTAAAACCACCATGGGGCACCCTAAATGCCATCGACCTCAATTCGGGTGAATTTCTTTGGACGGTGCCTCTAGGGCATGAAGAAAGTTTAAACGACCCCAATGTTCCCGTTTCGGGTTTGGAAAATTACGGTGGACCCGTGGTCACCAAAGGTGGGGTGCTTTTTATTGCGGCAACCAAGGATGAAAAAATCCGTGCTTTCAACATGAAAACAGGAAAGCAACTTTGGGAAGACCAGCTTCCAGCAGGAGGTTATGCGACTCCTATTACTTATCAGGTTGATGGCAAGCAATACCTCGTAATTTCCTGTGGTGGCGGCAAAATGGGAACCGCTTCAGGAGATGAATATCGAGCGTATACTTTAGAGTAAATTATGGCGCAGGGTTGGGAATAGACTTATGGATTGCCTCGATGCCATCCAACACCTCATCAGAAAGGTTTACATTGATACTTTCAATGTTTTCCTTTAGTTGTTCCATAGTTGTCGCCCCAATAATGTTACTGGTCAGAAAAGGACGCGTATTCACAAATGCCAAAGACATCTGTGCCAAGCTCAACCCGTTTTCTTTGGCCAAATCTGCATACATTTGAGTGGCTTGGGTGGCTGTTTCGCCACTATAGCGATTGTAATTTGGGAACAGGGTTACTCTAGCTTTTCTCGGTGGAATTTCAGTTAGATATTTTCCACTCAACACCCCAAAGGCCATGGGCGAATAGGCAAGCAAACCTATTTGTTCCCGCATCGAAACCTCGGAAAGTCCCACTTCGAACAAACGGTTCAACAAGCTATATGGATTTTGAATGGTCAACATTCGAGGTAAAGATTGGTGAACCTTGCTCTCTTCCAAATAGCGCATGGTACCCCAAGGCGTTTCGTTGGACAATCCCACGTGACGAATCTTTCCTTCCGAAATTAAATCACGAAGGGTTTCCAAAACCTGATGAATATTATCTTCCCAAATATCAACGGCATGGGCATTGTACCCACGCTGACCAAAATAATTGGTGTTACGTTCTGGCCAATGCAATTGGTATAGATCAAGATAGTCGGTCTGCAAACGTTGTAAACTACCCTCGACCGCACTTATGATGGATTCTTTGCTAAATCCTGTGCTTCGAATGTGATTGGCTGCATGACCCGGTCCGGCAATTTTGGAGGCCAACACCACCTTATCCCGATTTCCCGTTTTCTTGAACCAGTTTCCAATAATTTCTTCGGTAACCGCGTACAATTCCTTTTTGGCAGGAACAGGATATAATTCAGCCGTATCAAAAAAATTAACACCTTGGTCCAAGGCATAATCCATTTGCTCAAAAGCATCGTCTTGATTGTTTTGGCGACCCCAAGTCATGGTGCCCAAGCAAATCTTGCTTATTCTAATGCTGGTATGTGGAATTCTGGTATACTTCATGGTTTCAAATTTAGGACGACTAAAGGTAGTCAATCAGAAAAATTAAGCCTTACGGCAACGTTAATTTTCGACTTCCAATAAAATGGGGCAATGATCACTATGTTTGGCTTCGGATAAAATAACCGAACGCTTTAATCGATCTTCCAATGGTTCTGCGACCATTCCGTAATCCAAACGCCAGCCTTTGTTATTGGCCCTTGCGTTGGCGCGGTAACTCCACCACGTATAATTGTCGGGCTCTTTGTTGAAATGTCTGAAACTATCAATAAACCCACTATCGATGAAACTGCCGATCCATTCCCGTTCTACAGGTAAAAACCCAGAAACATTTTTATTTCTAACCGGATCGTGGATGTCTATGGCTTCATGACAAATATTGTAATCGCCCAATACAATTAAATTTGGGCGTTCTTTTCTTAATTCGTCCGCATACTTTTGAAAATCGGCCATGTAGGTCAATTTAAAATCCAAACGATCCATATTGGTCGCAGAAGGCAAATACATGCTCATGATGGAAAGGTCGCCATAATCTGCGCGAATATTTCTCCCTTCAAAATCCATATAATCGATACCCGTTCCAAATTCTATATGATCGGGTTGCTCTTTACAAAGTAAAGCCACACCGCTATACCCCTTTTTCTGGGCACTGAACCAATAATGATAGGGATAACCCGCGGCTTCAAAAAGATGTGTGTCCACCTGCTCTTCCATGGCCTTGGTTTCCTGAAGGCAAATAATATCTGGCGAAACGGTTTGTAACCAATCCACAAAACCTTTGTTCATGGCAGCGCGAATTCCATTGACGTTGTATGATGCAATCTTCATCGAAGTAAATTTTCCCTAAAAGTAACCAATGTGAACGGCTCCCTAAAATTGAATTTCCCAATGGTCGCATCAATGAAAAGAATCAAAGCTTACTTTCTTGATGAATTCCTGTAATTTTAGTTCAAAATTCAACCCATGACCGCACTTGTTCTGATAGATATTCAAAAAGGACTTCAAGAAATGGTGTTTTATGGTACGGAACGGAACAATCCCAATGCGGAAGAAAATTGTGGTAGACTTTTGACGTTTTTCAGAGCAAAGCAAATGCCCGTTTTTCATGTGAAGCACAATTCCACCAATGCAGATTCGCCTTTGCATCCTTCAAAAACTGGGAACGATTTTCATTCTGCCGTTCAACCTTTGGAGAATGAGCCCATTTTTGAAAAAAATGTGAACAGCGCTTTTATTGGCACCGAATTGGAAACTCGTTTGAAAACCCAAAATATTACCCATTTGGTGATTGCAGGACTCACTATTGAACATTGCATTTCTACATCCGTTCGCATGGCGGCCAATCTTGGGTTTCAAGTAACTTTGGTTTCTGATGCAACTGCCGCCTTTGATAAAATTGGGATTGATGGTAATCGATACAGCGCCGATATCATTTATCAAACTGAAATGGCCAACTTACAGGATGAATTTGCTGCCATTAAGTGTACTTCTACCCTTTTAGAGGAACTTGATAATTAGTTCTTATTTTTATAGAAATCAAAAATCCCATAACCCACATGGTACGTTCAGCACTTTTCCTTTTGACTTGCTTGTTTTTTGTGAATATGCAACTAGTTGCTCAGTCCGAACCACTTAAAGTTGGGGTTGCAGGACTTTCTCATTCCCACGTGCATTCGATTTTAGGGCGAAAGGATATGGGGGATATAAAAATTGTGGGCATTGCCGAACCCAATCGGGAACTTGCGCAACGTTATGCGGAGCAGCATGGATTTTCAATGGATTTGGTCTATAATAGCTTGGAAGAAATGATTGCCGCCACTCAACCAGAAGCATTAACTGCTTTTGGAAGCATATTTGAGCATTTGAAAGTGGTGGAAATCTGCGCCCCAAAAGGAATTCATGTGATGGTAGAAAAACCTTTGGCCGTAAGTATGGAACATGCCAAAAAAATGAAAGCCCTGGCCCAAGAACACAACATCCATTTGCTTACCAATTACGAAACCACCTGGTACCCGACCAATCATGAAGCGAAATCCCTTTTGGACGACGGAAAAATTGGTTCACTGCGAAAAGTTGTTGTTCGCGATGGTCATCGTGGCCCAGTAAAAATTGGTGTAAATGAAGAATTTTTGCAGTGGCTACAAGATCCTGTGCTCAACGGAGGCGGTGCCATTACCGATTTTGGCTGTTACGGGGCTAATCTTACCACGTGGCTGCTAAAAGGAAAAAAACCAAATACGGTCACAGCGATAACCCAGCAACTTCAAACAGAAAATAACCCGAAAGTAGATGACGATGCGGTAATAATCTTAACCTATGACGATTGCCAAGCCGTTTTACAACCTTCCTGGAACTGGCCCATTGGCAGAAAAGATATGGAGCTTTACGGCTTAACAGGTGCAATTTTTGCCGACAACAGAAACACCCTGCGTGTTCGAATGGCGGAAGGCTACGATGGCTACGATGAAGAAATTACCACCCTAGCCGAGAGAACCTACCCTTTCAATGATCCTTTTGCGTTATTGGCAGGAGTTGTTCGTGGCACCATTCAATTAAATCCAAATGATCTTACGGCATTGGAGAACAATATGACCGTTGTAGAAATCTTGGATGCCGCTCGAAAAAGTGCCAAAACAGGCAAAACAGTAAAACTCAAAAAATAATCCCCCTTTAGCACCAAAAATGAGAGTTCCCTTCGCATTTATTTGCCTTCTATTCCCCGTCTTTCTAATAGCTCAAATTTCTCCCAAAGATTCCATTACCCGATTGGAGGAAGTGATCTTGACCCAGGAATCCATTCCAAAAAAGGCTACGGGAATTACAGTCTCCTCGACCATTTCCACACAAACTTTTGAAAGGTTCAACCCAACGGATATTCCTTCCGCCATGAACCAGATTTCTGGGGTGTATATACTTTCTGGAGCTATCAACACCAATCGAATCACTGTTCGAGGTATAGGGGCAAGAATACCCTATGGCACCAATAAATTGCGCATGTACTTTAATGGAATTCCCGTGACCAATGGCACTGGATCATCTACCATAGAGGCGTACGATTTTGAGAATTTGGGGTCTGTGGAAGTCATCAAAGGACCAAAAGGCACTTCTTTTGGCTCCAATTTAGGTGGGGCAATTTTGTTGGACACCAAACCCTCCGTGGAAGATGAAACCCAACTTTTGAACTCATTTTCGGTAGGCTCGTACAACATGCTCAAGGACAACCTTACCTTTTCGTATTCAGAAAAAGATTTTAAACTATCCTTAAGCTACAATCATTTGGAAACCGATGGCTATCGACAAAACAGTCAGTTTAATCGGGATGGTATTTTGTTGAATTCCCAATTCAAAACCGGGAAGAAAAGTAGCATTGCCGTTTTGGTCAATTATATCGACTACACTGCTCATATTGCAAGTTCCATCAACCAGACCGATTTGGAAGAAGACCCAACCAGGGCTGCATCCAATTGGTTGGCCGCACAAGGTTATGAAGCCAATAAATATTTGTTGACAGGTTTGTCTCACACCTATCAATTTTCCGAAAAACTGGAAAACACAACAAGCATTTTTTATACCAATTTGGATCATTACGAACCTCGTCCGTTCAATATTTTGGACGAATACACCAATGGTTTTGGACTTCGAACCCATTTTGCTGGGAATTGGGGTAAATCGCAATTTACCTTTGGTGGCGAATTATATAAAGATGAATACCACTGGGGCACTTTTGAAAATTTATACCAAGAGAATAATGGAAATGGGAGTTTGCAAGGCGACCCATTGAGCACTAACAAAGAGTTTAGAAGACAGTTCAATCTGTTTGGAACATTCACTTACCCATTTAACTCAAAACTATCCGCCCAGTTAGGCCTTAATTTGAACAAGACCTTTTATGACTTTAGGGATTTGTTCAACCAAGATGAAAACAATGCATCTGCCGAACGTGACTTTGATGCTATTTTGTTACCCAATCTTGGTTTGAATTATCAATTGGAAAATGGAAAAATCTATGCCAACATCAGCAAGGGATTTTCCAACCCAAGTCTAGAGGAAACCTTGACTCCCGATGGCATCATTAACCCAGATGTTGCCCAAGAAACTGGAATTAATTATGAGTTGGGCAGTGAATGGTTCTTGTTTCAAAAAAGACTATCTACGAATGTTACCGTGTACCGAATGGATGTAAAAAACCTTTTGGTGGCCCAACGTGTGGGTGAAGATCAATATATTGGGAGAAATGCTGGTAAAACCCGCCACCAAGGTTTGGAACTCGACCTACAATACCGCGGAAAGCTTTCTCGAACCTTAATCTTGACCCCATACTTTAGCTATACCCTGAACGATCACAATTTTGTGGATTTTGTGGATGGGGACAACGATTATTCAGGAAATCCGCTCACTGGGGTGCCAAAACATAGACTAAATTCTGGTTTGGATGTTCAACACACCAATGGTTTGCAGTTGAATCTCAACCATCAATTTGTGGACAAAATTCCGTTAACGGATGCCAATTCAGCCTATAGCGATGCTTTCAATGTACTGCATGCCAAGCTTGGTTATCGCACTTCGCTTTCCCAACATATTAATGTTGGATTGAATGCTGGTATCAATAATATTTTTGATAGTAACTATGCCCAATCCGTATTGATCAATGCAGTTGGTTTTGGTGGAGCTCAACCTAGATATTTTTATCCAGGAAATGGAAGAAATTATTTTGGTGGGGTAAAGTTAAACTATGTTTTTTAAGTACTTGCTTTAGAAGATTGGTCTATCTTTAAATTCAAAATGAGCTGACCATGAGCGAAATAGACCAATATATTTCCAAATTCCCAGAGGACGTCCAGCAACATCTGGTCGCGATGAGAAGCCTAATAAAAAAGGTTGCCCCAGATGCCATAGAGGCCATGGCTTATGGCATGCCCGGATACAAATCCAACGGTAAACCTTTGGTTTATTTTGCGGGGTATAAAAACCATATTGGGTTGTATGCGACTCCATCAGGACATGCTGAATTTCAAAAGGAATTGTCGAAATACAAACAAGGAAAAGGATCTGTTCAGTTTCCATTGGATCAACCTATCCCTTTTGATTTGATTCAAAAAATAGTGGAGTTTAGAGTTCGGGAAAATGCATCAAAATAAAAATGGAACCAAGAATTGAAACCTTGACCACCATCCTTCTAATAGGTCAAAAAGTGATCATGTCTTTTGCCAACAACAAAACCTTTAAGCTCTGGCAAAGTTTTTCTCCGCGCAAAAAAGAAATCAAAAATAGGGTCAACAACGATTTGTTTTCTGTTGAGATTTATCCCAATACTTCATTTTTTCGGGAGTTTGACCCAGCCCAACCCTTCGAAAAATGGGCAGCGGTAGCGGTATCGGAAATTGAAGATATTCCTTCGGGGATGAATACCATAACCTTGCCAGAAGGACTCTATGCCGTGTTTCACTATAAAGGAAAACCGAGTGAAATACAAGACACTTTTCAATATATTTATGGAGAATGGCTTCCCAATTCCGGTTATGAAATGGATGCCAGACCGTACTTTGCCTTGATGGGAGGAAAATACAAAGGAGAACATCCCGATTCTGAAGAGGAATTTTGGATTCCTATCAAGAAAAAGTAGTGCAATTTTAGGATAGTTCAATTCTGTCTTCGGATTCTTCCCACACCAATATCTTCTTGACTTTTAATATTATCTTTGAGAGAATCACTTGTTAAGTAATATTGTGAATCAGATTATAACCAAAACCAACTACTAAACTACTCAAAATGAAAAAGCCGCTTTTATGCACCTTTGCCCTTTTATTAATTTCTTCGATGACCTTTGGGCAAAAGGACAAGAAAAAAATTATCGCTGACCTAGATGCCAAAAAAGAACATTACTCCACCATTGCAAAAGAGATCTGGACCAATCCCGAGTTGGGCTATTTAGAGGTCAATACCTCTGCATTGCTTCAAAGTGAGCTCGAAAAAGAGGGCTTTACCATTGAAAAAGGCGTAGCTGGAATTCCAACCGCATTTACCGCAACCTATGGTTCCGGTTCCCCAGTAATTGGTATTCTTGGAGAGTTCGATGCCTTGCCAGGGATGTCCCAAGATGCAGTACCCTTTAGGAAAGCACGTGTGGCTGGAGAACCTGGACAAGCCTGTGGACACCACTTATTTGGCACCGGCTCCATGGCCGCTGCCATTGCCGCAAAGGACTATTTAATTGAATCAGGCAAATCGGGTACCATTCGTTTTTATGGAACTCCTGCGGAAGAAGGTGGTTCCGGTAAAGTTTATATGGTGCGTGCAGGACTCTTTAACGATGTGGATGCTATTGTTTCTTGGCATGCTGCCGACAGAAATGCTTCTAACCCAAGCACCAACTTGGCCACGATTTCAGGGAAATTCCGTTTTACGGGAAAATCCTCCCACGCTGCCATGGCCCCAGAACTGGGTAGATCTGCTTTGGATGGTGTAGAAGGCATGAACGATTTGGTAAACATGCTTCGCGAACATACTACCGAGCCAACACGTATCCATTATGTGATTACCAAAGGTGGGGATGCACCGAACATTGTTCCCAAAGAAGCCGAAGTGTATTATGTAATTCGCCATTCCAATAGAGTGGAGGTAAAAGCTGTTTGGGACCGTGTAGTTAAAGCTGCCCAAGGAGCTGCCATCGGTACCGAAACTGAAATGACCTACGAAATTATCGGGGGCACCTATGAGAAATTGCCCAACGAACCCCTTTCCAAGATCATGCATGCCAATATGGAATTGGTAGGTGGAGTGGACTATACCTCTGACGACATCGAATTCGCCAAAGAGATTCAAAAAACATTGGGCACACCAAGACCGATTGAAAGTGCCCAACAAATTCAACCTTTGGAATTTTCGCAAGGAAAAGCATCCGCAGATACTGGCGATGTAAGCTGGAATACTCCTTTAGCTTCGGTTACTGCCGCCACTTGGGTGCCTGGAACACCTGCGCATAGCTGGCAAGCCGTTGCCGCGGGTGGCACCGATATAGGTTTTAAAGGAATGATGGTTGCTGCCAAAACCATGGCCCTATCCGCTATGGATTTGTTCAAAAACCCAAAATTATTGGAAGAGATAAAAGCCGATTTCGATTCCAGAAGAGGAGCCGATTTCAAATACGAAGCTTTGTTGGGCGATAGAGAACCAGCATTGGATTACAGAAAAAATTAAACCCATGAAAACCCAATTTCTCTTTCTTCTCGCTTTAATCGGTCTTGTTTCTTGCAAACAAAAAGAAGTCCCGGTTGCCGAAGTTTCATCCAAGTTTATTCATGATATAAAATCAGGACCCAAACCTTGGAACAGTGAAACATTTGAATCCACAGAAGACGATTTTACGTTTGCCATTATTTCCGACCTTAATGGAGGAGAAAGAGAAGGGGTTTATGCCACTGCCGTGCAACAATTGAACATGCTCGACCCCACTTTTGTACTCAGTGTTGGCGATTTAATTGATGGTGGAACCGAGGATAAAAATCAACTTCAAAAAGAATGGGATTCCTTTGACGACAGAACCGCAAAGTTGAACATGCCGTTTTTTCATTTGGGAGGAAACCATGACCTTACCAATCCTGTAATGCGGGAATTTTGGGAAAACCGTTTTGGCCCTCGTTACTATCATTTTGTATATGAAAATGTGCTGTTTTTGATGATGGATTCCGAAGACTATGAGGAAAAACGCATGATTGAAATCTATGAAGCACGTGCCAAAGCCCTTAAAATTATTGCAGGGGAAATGGAGGGGAAATATGAAGAATCCGCTTACTATCACATGCCCGAAAGACGCATTGGAGGGATGAGCAGTGCCCAATTGGACTATTTCACGAAGGTTTTACAAGATAATCCTGATGTAAAATGGACTTTCGTGCTGATGCACAAACCCCTTTGGATGCGCGAGGACGAAAAAGGTTTGGGACCTTTGGAAGATGTCTTGGCCGACCGCGAATACACCGTGATCAATGGGCATTTCCATTCCTTTTCCAACACCATCCGAAAAGGACATAGCTATTCCATTTTGGGAACCACAGGAGGAAGTCAAAATCCGCAGGATTCCATGGCTTTTGACCATGTTACTTTGGTTCGAATGGCAAAAAAACCAGTGATCACACATTTAAAAATGGACGGAATCTTAAATGAACAAGGAAATATCCCATCTCCCCAATAAAGCATTTTACCTATCTTTAAAAACGGCGAACACCACTTTATTTGAACTTTATGAAAAAATATCTTTCCCTCGGCATTGCGTTTTTGGGCATTGGACTGCTCTCTGCGCAAAGCGATCAAGAAAAAGCTGCATCCACAGTACAAGAAAACACCATAAAAAGCCACATTTACTTTTTGGCAGATGACCTTTTGGAAGGTCGTGCTGCAGGAACACGTGGCAACAAAATTGCCGCCAGCTATTTGGCCAACCAATTGCGGAGCTACGGAGCAACTCCCATTCCCGGAACAGACACCTATTATCAAACTTTTGATTTGGTGGAAACTGCACCTCCCAAAAATTTGAAGTTGAGTTTAAATGGTACCGACTTTCCTTTGAACGCGGCTTTTAAAATGCCTGCCATTGATAAATCGGGCGAGGCCATTTATTTAGGTTACGGTTCCGAAAAAGATTTTGAAGGCAAGGCACTTGAAGGTAAAGTTGTGGTTGTATTGGGCGGAAGCTCCCCAAATCAAGATCCTGGGCAAATGTTCCGAAGCAGTCGTGAAAAAATGGAAAGGGTTAAAAGCTCAGGAGCTGTTGGACTTGTGGAACTCGTAGGGTTCGAACAAGGTATGTGGACGCGAATCAAACATTATTTAGGATCACAAACCGAAGTTCAAGAACCAGGATCAATTGCTGAAGACGAAAGTGAAATGTTCCATGTCTGGTTGAACACCAACAACAACTCTGGTTTTGAAAACGGAAAAACCATTTCCTACGCTGTAAAATCGGACGGCCAGACCAAGAAAATAAAGTCCACCCAAAATGTTGTTGGAGTTATCGAAGGTTCTGACCCTAAACTCAAAAACGAATATGTGATCTATTCGGCCCATTATGATCATGTGGGTATTGGCGAACCAAATGCCGAAGGAGATTCCATTTACAACGGTGCCCGCGATAATGCCATTGGAACTACTGCCGTACTTTCAATGGCCGAAAACTTGGGCAAATACCCAACCAAACGTTCTGCTTTGTTCATTTTGTTTACGGCGGAAGAAAAAGGGTTATTGGGAAGTGCATATTATGCCGACCACCCCGTGATTCCCCTAAACCAAATGTCGTACTGTTTTAATACCGATGGTGGGGGCTACAACGATACTTCTTTGGCCACCATAATTGGATTGGAACGCACCTCGGCCCAAGCTTTGATTGAAAAAGGAGCTTCCACTTTTGGCCTAAAGGCCATTGGCGACCCAGCACCCGAACAAGGGCTGTTCGACCGAAGTGATAATGTGAGCTTTGCCCAAAAAGGCATTCCAGCGCCTACCTACTCCACAGGTTTCCACAGTTTTGATGATGAAATATTTAAATACTACCACCAAGCCAGTGATGAGGCCGACTCTTTGGACTACGATTATCTGCTGAAATTCTACCAAGGCTATGTCTATACAGGCAGATTGATTGCCAACACTTCCGATAAATTATTTTGGAACGCAGGCGATAAATACGAAGATGCTGGGAAGGCATTGTATGGGATGAAATAATTTAAATTTTCATGTAAAACAAGAAGGTTATCAATTTTGAGGAAGATTTGGAGGATGGTTTATTATTTTCTTCAAACCCCTCAAAATTGTGACCACATCCTGAATTTCCTGTTGCTCAAAACTACCCAACTTTATATAAAATAGCATCTCTACGGCTAAATCCAAATAATGGCCAAGTACTTCGGGTGTACCGCAACAATCTTTGATCCATTCATTCAATTCTGTGATTTGTGATTCATTTAGCATAGAGCCAAAATAGAAAGTAGTTCTCTTTTGTGTTACTACGAATTAATAGCTTTTAAAAATTACACAACCTAAAACATTGCACACCAAACATTTGCAAATCTCATTTAATATTTAGATATTTATCTAAATAACTAAGTTAAATGAATTCGCTGTTCAAGGCCCTTAATGATGAAACCCGAAGGCAGATTGTGGAGCTCCTCAAAGAAAAAGACATGAACGCCGGGGAAATTGCAGAACGTTTCAATATTTCAAAACCCAGTATTTCGCACCATTTGGACATTCTTCGGCAAGCCGACCTCGTAACCAGCGAAAAAAAAGGGCAGTTTGTGGAGTACTCCCTCAACACTACCATTTTGGAAGATTTGCTCAATTGGATACTAACCTTAAAAAAATAATTATGAACCTAAAAAAAGAAATTCCGATCATTGGCATTGTTTTGCTTCCGTTTGTGTATTTGGCCTACATCTGGAATCAACTTCCGCAAGAAGTACCCTTGCATTACAATATGAAAGGAGAGATTGACCGCTACGGGGACAAATCGGAACTCATTATGATTCCCTTTATGTTGCCCTTGCTCATTTACGTGATCTTATTGGTGGTTCCCTACATCGACCCGAAAAAACAGATCCAGAAAATGGGGAACAAATACCATTCGCTAAAATTGGTACTTACCCTAATTACTTCGGTTTTGGCGCTATTTATCCTTTATTCCACCAAAGGTGGCAGTTTGAGCAATCCAAATTTCATTTTTGTGATCATCGGGGTCATGTATCTTATTTTCGGAAACTATTTTAAGACCCTAAAGGCCAACTATTTTATCGGAATCCGCACCCCTTGGACACTTGAAAGTGAATATGTGTGGAAAGAAACCCATAAACTGGGCGGTAAAGTATGGTTTGTAGGAGGCATTGTTGCCATCATCAGTAGCCTAGTGCTTTCAGTGGAAACCAACTTCAAAGTATTTATGGGGATTACCGTAATTATCGCTTTGATTCCGATCATCTATTCTTATATGTTGTTCAAAAAGCAAAAAGAATAATTTTTGAAGGACGCATTCAAGTATTGCAGAATCCTTATCTTAGTTAGCAGCTAGCAAAATAGGATTATGAGGAAGTTATTTCCCTTTCTTTTGGTATTGACCATTATTTCCTGCAACGAAAAACCGCCCGCAAAGGTTAGTTCGGTAGACCCTGTAAATTGGAACCAACGTCAGGCTTCCATTTCCAAAGCCGATTCTTTGTTGAACGGTGTTTCTTATTTGTCCGTTTACTCCGAAATTTATAGTGAAACCGAACATCGCACGCATAATCTTACCAGTACCATCAGCATGCGGAACACCAACCTTCGGGATACCATTTTTATCCGCAAAGCGGAATATTTTGATACCCACGGTAATTCCATCCGCACCTATTTTGATTTTCCCATCCACATTAAACCCATGGAAACGGTTGAAATCGTAATTGATGAGAAAGACCAAGAGGGCGGAACGGGAGCTAACTTTTTATTTCATTGGAGCACAAAACCCAGCTCTCATGAACCCTATTTTGAAGGGGTAATGATTTCAACTTCGGGCCAACAGGGACTTTCCTTTACCACCAAAGGCATTCGGGTAGAATAGCCCCACACCCAACCAATGTCATATAATTTCTAATGGGATTGTGGTATCTTGTCTATGGATTAAAATAACTCTTTGAGTTGTCCTAATCTTAAAATTTCCACTGTATGACCGATCAGCAAATTGCCCATCAAGTGGTGTTGCAACCCATTGCCACTATTGCCGATAAATTTGGAATTGATGCCGAAACCATTGAAATGTACGGCAAATACAAAGCAAAAATTCCACTGAATGCCATAGACCGTGAAAAGGCCAAAAACAGCAATCTGATTTTGGTTTCCGCAATTTCCCCAACTCCAGCTGGGGAGGGTAAAACCACTATGTCCATTGGACTTTCCGAAGGACTTAACCGATTGGGAAAGAAAACGACAGTCGTATTGCGTGAACCTTCTTTAGGACCCATTTTTGGCATTAAGGGCGGTGCAACGGGAGGCGGCTATTCCCAAGTGTTGCCCATGGAGGACATCAATCTACATTTTACAGGGGATTTTTCCGCTATTGAAAAAGCACACAACCTTTTGGCTGCGATTATTGACAATAATATTCAGAGTAAGACCAATTCTGTTCGATTGGATCCAAGAACCATAGGTTGGAAAAGGGTTATGGATATGAACGATCGTTCCCTGCGTCATATTATTGTGGGTTTGGGCGGAACAACATCTGGCGTTCCCCGTGAAACTGGATTTGATATTACCGCTGCTTCCGAAATCATGGCGATTTTATGTCTAGCAGAAAGCTTGACCGATTTAAAACAACGCCTCGGAAATATTTTTGTGGGCTACACTTTTAATAAAGAGCCTATTTATGCCAAGGATTTAAAGGCCGAAGGCGCGATGGCGGCCTTACTGAAAGATGCCATAAAACCCAATTTGGTACAGACGATTGAAGGGAATCCAGCGATTATTCATGGTGGACCCTTTGCCAATATTGCACAAGGGACCAATTCCGTGATTGCCACACTGATGGGGATGACGCATTCTGACTATACCGTAACCGAAGCTGGATTTGGCTTTGACCTGGGAGCCGAGAAATTCTTTGATATTAAATGCCAAAGTGCCCATTTAAAACCTAAAGCCGTGGTACTTACCACAACCATTCGCGCATTGAAATACCATGGAGGAGCCGATTTAAATTCCTTGACCGAACCTGATGTGGAAGCCCTTAAAAAAGGCTTACCCAATCTGGAAAAGCATTTGGAGAACATTACCAAGTTTCATGTGGTTCCAGTAATTGCAATTAATAAGTTTCAATCGGACACGGACGAAGAAATTGAAGTCATCAAGGAACTGGCAAAATCCAAAGGTATTCGCGTTGCAGTTGCCGAAGTTTGGGCCAGAGGTGGTGCAGGAGCTCTGGAATTGGCAAAACATGTAATTGACATTGTGGAATCAGGTGCATCCGACTTTAAACCCCTTTACGATTGGAATTCGAGCGTTCAGGATAAAATCGCCACCATTGCCACCGAAATTTATGGGGCAGAATATGTGGATTACACGGCGAGGGCCAAGGCCAATTTGCGTAAAATTTCAGATTTAGGTTTAGAGCATTTACCTGTTTGCATTGCCAAGACCCAAAAATCATTGTCGGACAATCCAGAACTTTTAGGTCGACCCAAGGATTTTATCATTACCGTTCGCGAAATCGAAATTGCGGTCGGTGCGGGATTCTTGATTCCCATCACAGGTGACATCATGCGTATGCCAGGGCTGCCTGCGCATCCAGCATCCGAGGGCATCGACATTAACGATGATGGGGAAATTACGGGTTTATTTTAATGACCTAAATTGCAATATATGTCACCTCGAGCGCAGTCGAGAGGTCTCGACTGCGCTCGACCTGACAGCTATAGAAAATTTGAAAACTTAGATTTTCTGCAACCAGTAACGCATATCCACTTCTTTGGAGATGATGTCTTTCACCTCTGAAAGTTTCACACGTTTTTGGTCCATGGTATCCCTATGGCGAATGGTCACAGTATCGTCTTCCAAAGTTTGATGATCCACGGTAACACAGAAAGGTGTACCTGCCGCATCTTGACGACGGTAACGACGACCTACGGCATCTTTCTCATCATAATCCACATTGAAATCCCATTTTAACTCATCGACCAATTTTTGGGCAACTTCTGGTAACCCATCACGCTTCAATAATGGAAGGACAGCTACTTTGTTCGGTGCCAAAACTGCTGGAATCTTCAAAACAGTTCTTGTGGATCCATTTTCCAATTCTTCTTCTTGCAAAGAGTTGGAGAACACGGCCAAAAACATACGATCCAAACCAATTGAGGTTTCTAGTACGTAAGGAACATAGCTTTTGTTCTCTTCTGGGTCGAAATATTGTAGTTTTTTACCTGAATATTCTTCGTGTTTGCCCAAATCGAAATCAGTACGGGAGTGGATTCCCTCCAACTCCTTGAATCCGAATGGGAACTTGAATTCGATATCGGCAGCGGCATCGGCGTAATGGGCCAATTTTTCATGGTCGTGGAAACGATAATTGTCCGCTCCCATTCCCAATGAAAGGTGCCACTTCATTCGTTTTTCTTTCCAGGCTTCGTACCACTCCATTTGGGTGCCTGGCTTTATAAAGAATTGCATTTCCATCTGTTCAAACTCCCGCATACGGAAGATAAACTGACGGGCAACAATCTCGTTACGGAAGGCTTTACCTGTTTGGGCAATTCCAAACGGGATCTTCATCCTTCCTGACTTTTGTACATTCAAAAAGTTGACAAATATACCTTGTGCGGTCTCAGGACGAAGGTACAGGTCCATCGCGCTATCAGCGGAAGCTCCCAACTTGGTACCGAACATCAAATTGAACTGCTTTACATCAGTCCAGTTTTTGGAACCTGAAATAGGACAAACAATCTCCAATTCCTCGATCAAGGCTTTTACATCGGCCAAATCCTCTTTTTCCAAGGACTGACCCATACGTTTAAGGATTGCATCGGCTTGTGCCTGATAATCCACCACACGTTGGTTGGTAGAAAGAAACTGCTCCTTATCAAAAGAATCGCCAAAACGTTTAGCGGCTTTGGTCACTTCTTTTTCGATTTTTGCTTCGATCTTGGCCACATGGTCCTCGATCAACACATCGGCTCGGTATCTTTTTTTGGAATCTTTGTTATCGATCAAAGGATCGTTGAAGGCATCCACGTGGCCAGAGGCCTTCCAAGTGGTCGGATGCATGAAAATGGCGGCATCGATGCCCACAATGTTTTCATTGAGCTGCACCATGGCTTTCCACCAATATTCGCGAATGTTCTTTTTTAACTCGGCACCGTTCTGACCGTAATCATAAACTGCACTTAGTCCATCATAAATCTCACTGGATTGAAATACATAACCGTATTCCTTTGCGTGGGAGATAACCTTCTTAAAAATGTCTTCCTGATTTGCCATTGGGCAAAAATAGAATTTTACCTAAAAAGTAGCGTGTTATTTCAGCTCAAATTCTGAACTGGAAAGCAATCTTTCGTCCTCAAAAACATTTAGGGTATAAATTCCTTCTGGCAAGGAGCCTTCGGGAACTGTGATAGCTTCACAAACATTGATTTCCTTTCCGGTATAGATTACCTCTACTTTTTTGCTATATATGTTCCCACTTACCGAAACAGTTCTGGCATTATCCTCTATAACTGCCATATCTGGATCCAAAAATTGAAGATAAAGCACTTTAACATCCCCTTTGGAAGTTGGATCGCTCATAATGGTAACACAACCTCGTAATTTTTCGACCACTGAAGCTTTATTGGTCCTCATGGGCCTTCCTGCTCTTAATCTGAATCCGCTTCCTTCCGCATCTTGAAGTCTTAAATAACTTTTTACCCTAAGCTCTCGAGCCAGTTCTTTAGTGGTTTCACGTAGCAAAGACTCCGTGCGTTCCATATTATTGGTCCTTCCCCTAAGTTCCTCCAATTGTTTTAAGGTTTCGTCGTATCTGCTTGCCAACAAACTGTTGTTATATCGAAGAAAGTTGTTTTTAAGTTTCAAGCTATCGAAACTCAGTTCCAATTTGCGAAGTTCATTTCGGGTCTCTTTAAGTTTGGTAAGACTAAAGTTCAATCGTCCCACGGAATCCATCAACTGTTGCACGCGGAACCTCGATGTCTGCAACTCGATTTCATTTACCTCGTTCAATCCGGATAAACGGTCCACCTCAACACGCATCAAAGTAAGATCTTTCACCAAAAGTGACTTTTCCTGCTCCAAAAACAACATCTGATTCTTGGATTGGGCATAGCTGTAGTAAAAGGCAATGAGAATACCCACGATGACCGCTACCAAAGCGGCAAAGATAATCTTGTAGTTGAAATTGTTATCTTGGGGGTTCATGGGGTTGACAGACTACACTTAAATGTATAAGATTTGATACCAAAAAGGTTGGCTAAGATAATAAACGAGATTAACAACATCCTATTGCCAAAGGTATGTTTTGGATGTAATGCCCAATTATTCAGGGGAGAAAACATCTTGTGTGCCGTTTGTCGACATGATGTGCCACTCACCGATCATAACTACCTGACGGAAAACGCGGTGGATCGCATGTTTTATGGTCGAATCCCGATAAAAAAGGCTGCTTCTTTCGTTTTTTTTTCCAAAAACGGCCTTGTGAAAAATTTGCTGCACTGGTTAAAATATAAAAACCAAGAGGATATTGGCGCATTTTTGGGCGACTGGTGCGGTGCATCCCTTAAAGATGATGAACTGTTAAAAAATGTTGATTTGGTGGTTCCGGTTCCCTTGCATCCCAAAAAACAAAAGAAGAGAGGGTACAATCAAGTGAGCCGATTTGCGCAAAATATCGCTGATCATCTTGGTGTGGAATTTCGTGAAGATTTGCTCTTAAAAGTGACAAACACAAAAACCCAGACCAAAAAAGACCGACAATCCAGGTGGCTGAATTCCAAGGATGCCTTTGACCTTAACTTTTCTTCCAATAAAAATTACCGACATATTCTTTTAGTGGATGACGTGATCACTACGGGTGCCACCATTGAATCCTGCGCCAAAAAATTATTGCAGCTCAAAGGAATCGAGATATCCGTTTTAAGCATCGCGGTGGTGCCCCAGGGTTAAATTTTATTAATCTTTGTCCCAATTTTTAAATTAGTTGTTTCTTTGTCGCACATTGGTTTTAAGCATGGTGTACTTAAAAAAATTGTTCGGTTTCTTATTTTTTGCCTTTTTGGTTCTTGCGCTTTGGCAATGTGCCAAGCGGGGTTCACCAAGCGGTGGTCCAAAAGATGTTACCCCTCCAAAACTTTTGAGGGCAGAACCCGAAAACTTTACCATTAATTTTAAGGAAAAGAAGATCAGACTCTATTTTGATGAATTGATCAAGCTTCAAGATGCGCAGAACCAATTGGTCGTTTCTCCTCCATTTAAATACCCAGCTGAGGTTAAACCCTTAGGTACCGCGAGCAAATATATCGAGGTGACCATAAAGGATACGCTTCGGGAAAACACCACCTATACCATCAATTTTGGACAAAGTATAGTGGACAACAACGAAGGAAACCCGAATAGTTTTTTAACCTATGTGTTCTCTACGGGCGATTATCTTGATTCTCTTACCGTTTCAGGTGCCGTAAAGGATGCCTTTAACCAAAAAGCGGATGAATTTATAAGTGTGATGCTTTATGAAATGGACAGCACTTATACCGATTCTACCATCTATAAAAGTCCACCTCTTTATTTGACCAGCACTGGAGACAGCCTTCCATTCTTTGAACTTAAAAATTTAAAGGCGGGAAAATATGCACTGTTTGGGTTGAAGGATGTGAACAAGAACAACAAGTTTGACCAAGGCCAAGATAAAATTGGCTTTATTGAAGACACCATTACCTTACCTACGGATTCCATTTATTTACTGAATCTTTTTCGAGAAGAACTGAATTACAAGGCATCCGTTCCCAGTTTTTTAGCAAAGAATAAAATTATTTTTGGCTTTCAAGGGGATAATACGGACATGAAAATTGAAACCTTGACCGAATTACCGGATTCCGTTCACACCAAAATTATCAAGGAAAGAAACAAGGATACACTAAACTATTGGTTCACTCCTACCGAATTGGACTCCATTATTTTCACGGTCACCAATGAGACTGCTGCAGTAATTGACACTTTTACGGTTAAGTTACGTGATCTTCCCATGGATTCCCTTAAGCTGACTTCCAATGTGCAAAGAAGTTTTAATTTGGAGGATACCTTCAGTATCTTGGCCAATACGCCAATTACTAAAATTGATACAAGCTTCATTGCTTTAAATGTCAGTGATTCCATTCCAATGCAGTATTCCTATGTGTTGGATTCATTGGAAAACAAAATAGATTTTGATTTTGAAGCGGAACCGAATCAAAAATATTCGTTCTCGTTGTTGCCCGGTGCCATTACCGATTTTTTTGGAGTACAAAATGACACCTTGGACTATAATCTTTCCATTGGCAGCTTAGCCGATTATGGAAATCTAACAATGACTTTGGAAGGTGATGTGAAGTTCCCCATAATTGTGCAACTTACCAATGAAAAAGGGGAAGTTAAGCGTGAAATTAGAGCAAATCAACTTCAGGAGTTTGAATTTAACACTCTAGAACCTGGCGAATATATAGCCCGTGTGATTTTTGATGCCAACGGAAATGGAAAATGGGATACTGGGAATTACTTAAAGAAAATCCAACCTGAACGCATCAGTTACTATCCTGGAGTAATAAAAATTAGGGCCAATTGGATTGAAAGACACAACTTCATCCTCTCAAACTAAAATCGTCCCGATCTTCTAAAAACTTTAGTTTCTCACGAATTGAAATGACATGCTCTTTTTCCAAAGTTGCATAAAGTACTTCTTCCTTTTCGGAATAGGCTAATGGCTCACCCAACACATCATAGGCAGCTGAATGTCCTGGATATTCATAACCCAGACCATCGGTTCCCAAACAATTTACCCCAATCGCGTAGGACATATTCTCGATTGCTCTTGCTTTTAATAAGGTATCCCATGCATTGATTCGTCTAACGGGCCAGTTGGCCACGTAGATCAACACATCATATTCGGAAGTGTTTCGAGCCCATACTGGAAAACGGAGATCATAACAGATCAATGGACAAATGCGAAATCCTTTGTACTCCAAAGTCAATCTTTCGGTCCCTGCTATATACACTTTGTCCTCTCCTGCTAAAGTAAAGGTGTGCTTTTTATCATAGGTTTTATAAGTGCCATCTGGATTCACAAAAAATAAGCGGTTATAAAACAAATCCCCTTCTTGAATTACCACACTACCCACCAAAGCAGTATCTTTTTGATTAGCTAAATCTTGCATCCATTGAACGGTTTTTAGCCCCTCAGTGCTATCCAAGTTTTGAGGAGTCATGGTAAACCCCGATGTGAACATTTCTGGGAGAATGATCAAATCCACATCATTGGAAATAGCATTGATTTTTCCCTCGAACATGTTTCGATTTTTTTGGGGATCTTCCCAATGCAAGGAAGTTTGAATCAATGCTATTTTAAGTGTTTTGGACATTTATTTCTGCTCTAACAGTTTTATAAAATCTTGATTGTTTTGTTCCAGGGCATGGTCCAAGGCACTTTTGCCTTTGGCATCTTTATCACTGGTAATGGCGCCATTGGCCAATAACAATGCAGCAATATCCTGCTTGTTGAACATAACCGAATAAATAAGGCAAGTGGCTCCCATGGCATTTTTTTGGTTGACATTTGCACCAGCGTCAATCAAAGATTTAGCGATTTCGGCATATCCCTTAAAGCAAACCCCCATTAAAGCGGTATTGCCCGAACCATCCAAAGCATCTACTTTTGCTCCTTTTGCCAATAAAAAATCGACCATTTTTTGATGACCATAATAAGCTGCCAATAATAATGGGGTGGAACCTCTTTGGTCTTGCGATTCCAATAACTTTGGCTCCTCTTTTAAAAGTATTTCGATGGCATTGAGATTGCCACTTCGAATTTGATTAAAAAACTCTTCTTTATTGCTCATAGGACTGTTGAAAGTTATAAAAAAACTGCCACAACCTAAATGGGTCATGGCAGCCTTTGGAATTAATTTTCTTTTTCTTTTTTTCCGTTTTTATTTAAGCCAAATCAAAACGGTCTAGGTTCATTACTTTGGTCCAAGCGGCCACAAAATCTTTTACAAATTTTGCTTCTGAGCCAGACTCAGCATATACTTCTGCTAGGGCTCGTAAGATGGAGTTGGAACCAAACACAAGGTCCACTCTTGTTCCAGACCATTTGAAATCGCCTGTCTTGCGGTCAACTCCTTCATAAAGTGATTTCTCTTCATTGGCGGCCTTCCATTCGGTGGACATATCCAACAAGTTCACAAAGAAATCGTTGCTCAACACACCAATGTTATCGGTAAACACACCATGTCTTGAACCATCAAAGTTGGCACCAAGAACTCGAAGTCCTCCTACAAGCGCTGTCATTTCAGGAGTAGTAAGTGTCAACAATTGAGCTTTATCCACCAACAAATGTTCGGTTGGCACCTTTACACCTTCAACCACATAATTTCTAAATCCATCGTATGGTGTGTTCAAATAGTCAACAGAATCTACTTCTGTTTGTTCTTGAGAGGCGTCATTTCTACCAGGAGTGAAAGGTACTTCAGTTGGCACACCAGCATCACTGGCTGCTTTTTCAACCGCTGCACTACCGGCTAATACAATCATATCGGCCAATGAGATTTTTTTACCTCCACCAGCGTTGCTATTGAATTCATCCTTAATTCCTTCAAGAACAGCAATGGTTTTATCGGTTCCTTTGTTCACTTCCCAACTTTTCATTGGCTCCAAGTTGATACGTGCTCCGTTGGCACCACCACGCTTGTCTCCTCCACGGAAAGTGGCAGCAGATGACCATGCTGTATACACCAAATCAGAAACTGAAACTCCAGATTCCAATACTTTTGCTTTCAACGCTTTTACGTCTGAAGCATCAACTAAGTTATAATCCACTGCTGGAATTGGATCTTGCCAAATCAATTCTTCTTTAGGAACTTCTGGTCCAAGATATCTGGAAACAGGTCCCATATCACGGTGAGTCAATTTGAACCATGCACGAGCATAGGCATCGGCAAACTCATCTGGATTCTCATAGAATTTACGTGAAATTTTCTCATAGGCAGGATCAAAACGCAATGAAAGGTCCGTGGTCAACATGGTAGGTTTTCTGTTAGGCCCGCCAAATGGATCTGGAATAATGGCCTCAGCGTTTGAAGCTACCCATTGGTGTGCACCTGCTGGAGATTTGGTCAATTCCCAATCGAATTCGAACAAGAACTTAAAAAAATCGTTGCTCCATTTAACAGGAGTTGATGTCCAGATTACTTCCAGTCCAGAGGTAAAGGCATCGCTACCTTTTCCTGAACCATTTTTATTTTCCCAACCAAAGCCTTGGGAAGCCAAATCGGCCGCTTCTGGATCCGCATCCATCATTACTTTTTCGCCAACTCCATTACCATGGGTTTTTCCGATGGTGTGACCACCCGCGATCAACGCTACGGTCTCCTCATCGTTCATCGCCATGCGCTCAAATGTTTCGCGAATGTCATGTGCAGCTGCCACTGGGTCAGGATTTCCATCCGGGCCTTCAGGGTTTACGTAGATCAATCCCATTTGCACTGCGGCCAAAGGATTCTCGATCTCACGTTCTTTCTTATTGTGTTGGTAACGGCTGTTTGGGGCATCACTCGTTGCCAACCATTCGGTTTCGTTACCCCAATATACATCTTGATCTGGTTCCCAAACATCTTCACGACCCCCAGCAAAACCAAAGGTTTCAAAACCTGCTGATTCCAAGGCCACGTTCCCGGCCAAAATCATAAGGTCTGCCCATGATATTTTTTGACTATATTTTTGTTTAATGGGCCACAACAAACGACGGGCTTTGTCCAAACTCACGTTATCTGGCCAAGAGTTAAGAGGAGCAAAACGTTGCTGTCCGCGTCCACCGCCACCACGGCCATCCTGCACACGATAGGTTCCTGCACTGTGCCATGCCATACGGATAAACAAACCGGCATAACTGCCAAAATCGGCTGGCCACCAATCTTGTGAATCGGTCATCACATTCAACAAATCTTGTTTTAATGCAGCATAATCCAATTTTTTGAACTCTTCGGCGTAGTTGAAACCTTCTCCCAGTGGATTTGATTTTTCTGAATGCTGGCTCAATAGTTCCAACTTAAGTCGGTTTGGCCACCAATCTGCATTCTGTGTGCCCCCACCGGCAACTTCACTTAAAAATGGGCATTGACTTGCATCTGCCCCGTTTGCCATTTCTTTACTCATGATAGTATGTTGTTTAAATTATAGTTTCTGCTCTTGTAAAAATACAAAATCGCCATCCCCTTAAATAGATAACCAATATTAAAATACTATTAAAAAATAGATATTCTCTATGCTGTAAGTGCGGTGACGAAATTTTTATAGTGGTGATTGTGTGCCATTTAAATTTAAGAAATTCTAGACAATTTGATATCTTTATATGCTTCAATTTTACCTGAACCCCCTATATAATACTGTGTTGGAACTTTAATCATCCAATCGTTGGTGTTGGATTTAACCCTGCTAAAAACTATAGGTTTTCCTTAACATTTATTAGGAATCCCTTGTCATAAGAATAAAGTTTGACTCTCTAATTTTGGATAAACACTAAAACAGTTTAAAAATGAAAAGAATAAAAGCAATTGCCTTTATGGCCGTTCTATTGGTTGGAACCGTTGCCATGGCACAAAATAGCAAGGACAAAAAATTGATGGAGGATGCCAAAAAAGCCAAATCCTCTCTTTTGGAAGCCGCACCCAACCTAGATGGATTTTTTGACAACTCCGCTGGTTATGTGATTTTTCCAAATGTTGGGAAAGGAGGTTTTATAATTGGTGGTGCATCTGGTAATGGGGTGGTTTACGACAAAGGAACCGCTATCGGTATGGCCGACCTTAAAAAACTGAACATTGGGCTGCAAGCCGGTGGACAAGCCATCATCGAAGTTATCTTTTTTGAAACCGATGTGGACTTGGAACGCTTTAAAAAAGGAGATTTTCAGTTTGCGGCAGAAACATCGGCAGTTGCCCTAAAATCGGGTATTGCCTTTAATGCTAAATACAAAGATGGCGTAGCTGTTTTTGCCTTGCCAAAGGCAGGCCTTATGGCCGACGCCTCCGTAGGTGGACAAAAATTTGGTTATAAAGCTTTTTAAGCTATCCCAATAAAAAGAGTAAAGCCCCTTTAAAAGGGGCTTTTTTTTAATTACGTTGTCCCGGAGTAAAATCTTGCGGAGCTTGTTGGGGCAAGTTTATGGTTCCCGCATCGCCAGAATCGTTATAAATGGTCCATTCCGAAAAGGTGTAAATAGGGTTTGCCTTAAGTACATCCATATTTCGTGTGGCCCTTCCATCTTCAAACTCGTGATTGGTGCCCGAGCCATCTTCTCCTATAATTCCAAATACATCGATAACAGCTCCAAAAGGATCCACTAATTCTAAATTATCATCTCCATTTGAATCGGCAGGACTATTGGTGCCAACTTCCAAATCTGGAGGAAAACCATAGATCAATTCAAACTCTGCTGCATTTGGCGAAATGACCAAGGTGCTTTCGGGTCCAATGATCCATCCCGATAAATCTATGGTAGAACTTACTTCTATGTTGTCGTTTGTATAGCGACGAAGTGTCCAAAGGTTTAAATCCAAGGGTTCCGAACTTGCATTGTACAACTCAACAAACCTAGCTCCTGCATTATTTTCAGGGTCGGCTAATTCCGAAATAAATATTTGATCAGAAGTGAATTCGGTTATGATTTCTGGGCAGCGTTCCTTTTTGAAATCCAAATCATCTAAATCCCGAATTACCAATCTTGAAGCATTTTTGTCCCTTACTACCACACCGGTTATGCTACCGTTTTCTTCAGGCAATGTATCAGCCTGAAAATCTGCATATCCGCTGTTTAATAGTACAACTTGATTTTCTTCACAATCTTGAAGGTGCCTTTCGGTTTCTTCTTCAGGAACAGCAAAAGATTCCCCCAACTCCTCATCCACAAATTCAACATCATCCAATTGCACTAAAATATTTGAAGGCATATTTTGAATTTCCAAAATGGTAGTGACCATGGGTTGAACCGGATTTGCTTCTTCACAGGACAGAAAAACATGTTCTTTTACTTTTGGACCGGGCAAACGCCCCACCGAAATATTTCCAAAGGAAGTAAATACACTGCCCAACAACAGATTATCGTACCTCTTTTGCAAATACAAGCCCTTAAGTTTGATAATTATCTTGCTACCAAGGGAAAATTGAAGATGTGATTCCCTTACATCCATTTCCAGTTGAAGCCCTTTAGTTGGATTATTCGGCGTGTCTTGGATAACGAGTACATTAAAAAAATTACCCGCTTTATCAGAGGAGATGATGTAACCTTCAATTACAAGGTCATCTTCAATTTGTAATGTCTCTGCTGTAGCCAATTGATCCAACTCCTGAAAACTAAAATTGGATTTCAATTCTGAATTGCACAGATTATGTAGCTCATTAAAATCGCTACCATCGATACACGAAAGTTGAATTACCAGCATTAAAAATGCTAAAATATTTATTGTTTTTTTCATGATGTTGTGTTTAAAAGCTGATTGCCAAATTCAAAAAGTAGGTACGCCCGTAACTGAACCAATATTTAGGTCCAAATGAAGGCGTGCCGCTCAAATTGTCCTGTTGCATTTGACCAAAATTCCCATTGCGGCTCTGCTCATACCCCCCTGTTTTAAAAACAGAATCAAAAAGGTTGCTCACACTGGCAAATGCGCTGATGTATTTACCTCCCAGTAACCAGGATTTTCCACCTACCACATTCAACAGGTAGATATCTTGCATTTTATTTTGGGCCAATAGTTTTGCAATATTTTCATCGGTGGCCTCGCGAAATTTTTCGCCCGTTTCAGGGTTAATTTTAAAACTGGACGTTCGAGAGATCGTTGAAATATTGATGTAATTATTGGTAAGGAAATTTGTGGACGCTCCTACCCACCAATACTTTGGGGAGCGATATTCCACACCTAAAGCCAAAGCGGTTTGTGGGCCTTGAGCCAATTTCAACCCCTTTAAATTGGCAAAGCCCAAATCACTGTAACCATCGATGGAAATAAGGTCTTCTTCGGGGCTGGACGTATCAAAATTAATTTGTACCATCGGGTCACTGGCATAGGTGTAATTTCCAATATTTCCAGCAGTGGTCAACTTAACACTTGAAGAGGCTTCATACTCAAATCCAAATTCAATGCCTTTGTGGAGTTTATCCAATCCTGTAATTACCTCTTGCACAAAATCGGAGCCCAAACCAGTATCTGTAAAAAAGAAATTGATGTCGGTCTCATGTTGGAATCGAGTATAAAAAGCACTTATCCGCCCCGAAAGAGATGGCAGGCGGACAAAATAGCTAAGATCTACAATTGCTACTGTTTCCGATTGAAGGTCATTTACAATACCATGATTTTCCCTTGGGTTGATGAAAATATTCTGCAAGGTCGGGGGTCTTTCCAAATAGCCCGTATTTGCGGTAACCCAATGCCGACCCGAAATAAAATAGGTTGCTCCACCTTTGTACGCAAAATTTGAAAACGAAACGTTATCCCCTACACCCAAAGAATTTTCCTCGTATCGTTCGTTGAGAAAAAAACCTGTTCGTTGAGTTTGAAAAGTGGAATAAGCTGCTGAAACAAATCCACTCCATTTATCAAAATTCAATTCAGCTTGAGCAAATCCTTCCCATCTTGAAGTATTTAAATCATAATGATAATTGAATATGTCGCCTACCGCTTTTTGAAGGTTACCCTGTGCATCGTTGAGCGTGTTGGAAAATGTATCCATGTCCTCATGATACCTTGCTCCAAGCAAATCGAACAATTCGGCATAGTTATCGGATGTTGTGGATCTATAATTGCCGCCCAATCCTATTTTCGCCCATTTATTCAATTGGTATCCAAAAGCACTTGAAGCGGTAATGGTTTTGTCTTTGACCACATCATCGTAAACCAAGTACGAAGCTTTTGGCCCAGAATTTTTATTAGCAGCATACAATGATTCCCAAGACAATTGCGGATGTTCCAAAAATGCTTCCTTTACCAAATTAGCATTCGTAAAATCTGCTCCAAACGAACCATTGATGTAATAACTGGGCAAATACCTATAATAGGTAGGATCAGGATTTGGTGCGTTGTAATAGCCAATTCTACTCCTAGTATTAATTCCCATTTGAAATGCTACGCCTGCTTTCCAATGGAACTTCTCCTTTTCCAAATCGTAATTGACTATAAAAATTGGTTCTGATATTTCACGTTCCCTTGAATTTCGAATCTTGTCCTCTTGATTTCCCCAATAGGGATTATATCGGTTGCCCATCAGTTGAAAAACTTCATCCGACAAGGCTGCCGAACGTCCTCTGCGGTTTCTCACCCAAATACCTGTAACAGAAATACTATTTTGTGGATTAAATTGATATTCGACAGCACCGAAAAAGGAATACGCATCATATAAAGTGCCCTGAACATAACCCTCTTCCGCCCATCTCCTCGAAGCTGAAACGGAATAAGCCAATCCATTTTCTTTAGCCCCAGAATTATAGGTCGCCATGAGTCTGTTTCGATATGTGCGGTTACTGGAGGAGGCGGATAATCGAATACCTGAACGCATCCCCGAAGGCCGTGTATTGATGTTGGTATTCCCTAAAATTCCTCCAAAAGTGCTGGGGTTTAAGGCCAATCCATTGGTAAATTCTTGGTTTCGGGTAACATCGTTGAGTCCTCCCCAATGATTCCATTGAGGTCTTCCATCAAAAAATTTGTTCATGGGAACTCCATTAATAAGGACCATACTGTTTCTGGAATCGTACCCTCTAACTTTAAAAAAAGCTTGTCCGAAATCAAAGGCCGCACGATTCAGATAAACATCACGAGTGGATTGCAATAAACCCATGGAGCCTGATACGGATTCAAAATCATCCAATAGGTCTCCATCGGTTAACGTAATAAGATTATCCGTTTTCTCAAATTGGATATCCCGGTCCAAGTAAATAATACCCAAGTTAATAGGGTTCCCATCCAAATACAGGGAAAATTCTTTGGGCAAATAATCCTGGGCCGCTACTTCCAAGACATAATCTCCCTGCAGTGTAAGGGAAATTTCGAATTCTCCGGAATGGTCTGTAAGAGTGGTTTGTGACTGCCCTTGAACGGCAATCGTAGCATTTGAAATAGGTTTGTTCATCCCTTTTTCATACATGCTACCGGTAACGACAGTGCCTTGTTGGCCAAATGTACAGCAACACCCCAGCACTGTCATGAGCATAGTAGTTCTCATAACTTATTTGTAGGTTAAATTTTAAATTTGGGGTTGTAATTGCTGTACAGAGTTTGCAAAAAGCGAGCAATCTTACTTATTTTAGCTACAAAATCAAAATATAATGCGATTATTAATATGCCTACTTGTATTAATATCGACCTCACTTTATGGACAACAGTCCAAAACTTTTACGTTACGAACCATAGCGTTTTACAATTGCGAAAACCTCTTCGATACGGAGAACGATACGCTGACTTTTGATGATGACCGGACTCCACAAGGAAGGTATCATTGGACAACGGAACGCTATCAACAAAAGGTTGAAAATCTGTCCAGGGTTATATCCCAAATTGGTAAAGAAACCTCCAAAACTTCTCCAGACATTGTCGGGCTCTGCGAAGTGGAAAACCGAAAAGTCGTCGAAGATTTGATTGCACACCCTAACCTAAGGGATAAGGATTATGGCATTGTGCATTTTGATTCCCCTGACGAAAGAGGGATAGATGTGGCTTTGTTGTTCAAAAAAACTTCGTTCTTGCCCACTTCCTTTAAAAGCCATCGGTTGTTATTGTTCGACGATATGGGCGACCGCGAATATACCCGAGATCAATTGGTGGTTGGCGGTATTTTGGATGAGGAAGAAATCCATTTTATCGTGAACCATTGGCCCTCACGAAGGGGAGGCTCAGCTAAAAGTCAACCATTACGAATCCGAGCGGCGCTGTTGAACAAACGCATCATGGATTCCATACGACGATTGAACCCGGATGCCAAAATAATTGCCATGGGAGATTTGAACGACGATCCCATTGATGACAGCTTAAAAAAGATATTAAAAACCGCGGGGAATCCGAAGCAAGTGGACAGTGTTTCCCTATTCAATCCGATGGAAAAAATGTTCCGAAAGGGAATTGGTTCATTGGCTTATCGGGATAAATGGAACCTTTTTGACCAGATTTTTATGACGCCGAGCCTTTTGGACGACACCCATGAACAACTTTCGTTTTGGAAGGCTGGTATTTTTGCCCCATCATTTATCCGAACCGAAACTGGACGTTTTAAAGGCTATCCTTTACGGACCTATTCGGGAGGCACATATACTGCTGGGTATAGCGACCACTTCCCTGCTTATTTGTTTTTGTTGAAGGAGGAAAAGTGATAGATTCCCGCCTGCGCGGGAATGACAAAATCGAAATATTCCTGAGAAACTATTTTTTCTATCTTTAAACCATGACCGTAAGACTTCCCAAAGACAAGGACAAACACATTTCTGGTACCGATGACATTGCTCGCATCATGCAAAAGGTACTGTGGCGTCAAAATAAGCTGCACAGGCAAAAGGAATATTTTTGGACCATTGGCCTTAATGCCGCCAACGACATTGAATATGTTGAATTGGTAACTATTGGGACTGCAAACAGAAATATTGTGACTCCTGTACAGGTATTAAGTTTGGCTGCAGCAAAGCAGTGTCACAAAATTATACTTTGTCATAACCATCCTTCTGGTAATTTAGAACCCAGCGAAGCAGACATCCTGTTTACGGAACGCATGGAAAAAGCAGCAGCAATATTAGAAATAGAGCTGCTAGATCATATTATTATTACGGAGACCAATTATGTGACGATTTAGGGATTCCTGCTTTCGCAGGAATGACAATTAAATTACCCCAACCACTGCGACCAAGGCAAGCGGCTCAAAATCAATAAAAGGCCCAATCCGTAAAAAATGGCAATGGTCTTGAACTTTTTGTCGCTTTCCATGAACTTTTTGTGACGTGACCAACCTATGGTGATCAAAGCCAAAGCAATAATGTTGATGAAAGGGTGCTCCAAAGCCAATAAACGGGCAGGTGCATTCAATCCGCCCATTCCCAATGCCTGAATTGCCTTTAATCCATTGGCGCTTGTAAAATATAGCAAAAGCCCAACCAATAGTTGAATATGGCTTAAAATAAGGGCGAACAAGCTCACACGAAGATCCTTGTGCATGGTAAAGTCTTTTTTGCCCATCCATCCGATTATGGCATTAATGGTAGCCAAAACCAAAATGGCCAAAACAACATAAGCTAGGTAAGAGTGCAGGTTTTTAATGATTTCCATAGGGTATAGTTTGAGGCTTAAAAGTACGGAATTTTGAACACAAAAAAAGTCCCTTGCGAGCAAGGGACTTTAATTTTATACTTAGGATCGTTTATTAGAAATCGTAACGCAAAGTAACGTTCCAAGTTCTACCCAAACCAAAATAACCTTGGTTGGAAACATTGATTCCTTTATAAGTTTCATCACCAGCCTCAACAAAATTAGCTGTTGTAAGCTCAGAGATATAAATGTGGTTCAAAACGTTGTTCATGTTCGCTCTGATCTTCAACTGTTTTGATTTATCGATACCCAAAGGCACGGTAAAAGTTGCTCCAGCATCCAACAAAGAGAAAGAAGGTAATTCCAAGTTCTCTTTTATAGCACCTACATCAGAATAAAGATCAGTGTAATATCTCCAATCTGAATCTATAGAGAAATTTTTATTGATTCTGTAGGCAACACCCAGACCACCTGATGTCTGTGCAGCACCACCAACTTTTCCACCATCAAAATCTTCAGTTTCAAAGCTGATCACATTTCTGTCTTCATCTGTTACTTGAGTAACAGCTTCACCTTTGTAAACCCAGTCACCGATTGAGGCAAAACCGTTGATGCTCAACCCGTTTACTGGACGGAATTTGAAATCAACCTCCACACCTTGGTGCAATTGCTCGGTACCGAAGTTTGAAGTATAGGTTACCACATCGTCAACAACATTTGAGCTAGAGGCTACTCTATCTTTCCATGAAGTTCTGTACAAGTTCACATTAGCAGAGAACATAGAGCTAGAGAAGCCATATCCTGCCTCCAAACCAAAAATCTTCTCGTTTTCAGTCAATGGATTCACTTGGTTGGTAAAGTTCAAGTAAATATTATCGTGGTAAGGCTGACGGTTATAGTATCCAACGTTACCATAGAAACTGTGCTGTGAAGTTGGAGAATAGCTAAATCCACCTTTTGCGTTGTATCCAAAGTTGTTCACTTTTTCAGAATCAACACCTGGCTCGATTCCAGCAGGCAAAGGCTCACCGGTCCATTGAGACGATGTTCCGTTGATCAAAGAAGCATCAGCATATTGGTAAGGGTCGAATCTTTGGTGGTACTGGTTTGAAACCGAACCTTGGAAGAAAGCAGAAAACGTATCTGTAGCATATTCCAATTGTGAGAACAATCCACCGTAAGAAATACGCTCATCGTTGCTATAAGCGATTTTTTGATCTTCAGGGTAAGTTTCAAAAGCTGCTTTCCAACCTGATGGCTCAAAAGATTCAGTAGCTGTAGCAAATTTGTAGGTACCGAATGTTCCATAAGTTTGGTGGTTATTGTTCTGGTCTCTTAAACGAATGTTCTCAGTCCAAGAATTTAATCCGTGGAAATTGGAAACTACTCTAAAGTGCTTACCGTAGTAGGTTCTTAAATCGAAACCTACATTCCAAGTCAAATTATCACCCAATTCTTTTTCCAAGTTTGAAATCAAACCATACCAGTTGTGCAAGTTCATAGAAGCACGAGTAATATAAGCTGGCTCAGAACCAAAATTTACTGCATCACCGTTGGTTACAGCACCATTTTGGGCATAAATAGCATTATAATCGATTCTACCTTCGTCAGTTCTGATTCTGTTACCCAAGTTACCAGTTCCACCTCCGTTACCCCAAGAGGCATAAAGTACAGTTGATAGGTTAGTGGTAGAGTTAATGTTCCAATCCCAGTTTAAGTTGGCAACCGGTTTGTGGTAGAAGTTTCTTCTTTCGGTCATGTATTGACCATTATAGGTACCCCAGTTGTTGTTGTATCTTCTTCCATATTCCAAATATGAAGAAATGGATTTGGTAAAGTTTTGATCATGGAATTGAGGAGCACCGGTGATCAAGAAGTTGAATCCGTGTTTATCACTTGGTCTATATCCAACAGAGATAAAGTAAGTTTGTCCTTCACCGAAGTTACCTTCATTGTAACCATCACCTTGCCAGTGTGACAACATAACACTCATACCCCAACCTTTATCTGAAATACCAGTGTTGTATCCTGCAGAGGTTTTAATATAGTTGTTGTTCGCAACAGTTGCATATCCAAAACCACCTTCGTTCATTTCGGTAGCCTTGGTCACAAAGTTTACAGTACCACCCACAGAAGAGATAGCCAATTTGGATGATCCAAGACCCCTTTGGATCTGAATACCGGAGGCAATATCATTAATACCGGACCAGTTAGACCAATACATCAAACCATCTTCCATACCGTTGATAGGCTGACCATTTAAAAGGAAGGCAGTGTTATCTTGTTCAAAACCTCTAACTCTCATGTTGGTATCACCGAAACCTCCAGCTTGTCCAGAAACATATACAGAGGGTGTGTTTACCAAAGTCATGGTAACGTCTTGAGTACCGATCTTCTCCTGAATTATTTTAACAGGAACTGAAGACACCGCGATAGGAGTCTTACGATCGGTGGCAAGGTCGATAATACCTGTACCTACAACGACTACTTCACCAAGCTCTTCGGCGTCTGGCAATAAAGAAATTGTTCCAAGATTACCTGTAGTGGTAAATGGAATTGTTTTAGAAACAAATCCAATGTAAGAGATAATAAGTGATCCTGAGCTTTGATTTACATCGATAGTAAAGTTACCGTCAAAATCGGTTGATGTACCATTACTGGTTCCTTTAACCATAACAGTGGCACCTGGTAGTGGTCCGCCTTGGTCACCGTCGGTTACCGTACCAGTAAGAGTTCCTTGTGCAAATGCCATTGCGGAAAACAAAATAGCCGCAAAAGCCAAGTAGATTCTTTTCATTTAATTCAGTGTTTAAGTGTTTAATTAGCGCTGCAAATGTGCTGTATTTTCAACACACCGCGATTAAGCAAAAGTTAAAATCGCGCTAATATAGTTAACACTAAATTAACAAACAAAAACCCCTGACAAACAAATGCTTAGGCTTTTTACCTAGAAATGACAACCTGATAATTTAACCCTTAAAAAAATGTAAAAGCTGCATTGTGGAGCTATCGTGTTTACCAATCTCGGAATTTTCGATGTCTCCCAAAATATTTTTGGCAAGTTGTTTTCCGAGCTCAACGCCCCATTGGTCGAAGCTAAAGATGTTCCAAACCACGCCTTGCACAAAGATTTTATGCTCGTACATTGCAATAAGAGCACCCAAACTTTTTGGCGTCAACTTTTCAATTAAAAGAGTATTGGTAGGTTTGTTTCCTTCAAATACTTTAAATGGAAGTAGTTTTTCAAGTTCAGCACCTGACATTCCTTGACTTTCCAATTCTTGTTGTACCTCATCGGCAGTTTTTCCGTTCATTAAGGCCTCGGTCTGGGCAAAGAAATTGGCCATTAATTTATTGTGGTGGTCCACATCTCCGTGAAGGGATTTTTTATATCCGATAAAGTCGGTGGGGATCAATTTTGTGCCTTGATGAATCAATTGGAAAAAGGCATGCTGTGAATTGGTCCCAGGTTCCCCCCAAATAATGGTTCCCGATTCATGTCCCACTCGATTACCTGCCCTATCCACACTTTTACCGTTACTTTCCATAATTCCTTGCTGTAAATACGCTGAAAAACGGCTCAAGTATTGTGTATAAGGTATAATAGCTTCGGTTTCGGCTCCGTAAAAGTTATTGTACCAAACACTGATCAAGGCCAAAATCACTGGAATATTTTCTTCGAAGCTTGCTTCTTTAAAATGCACATCCATTTCGTGGGCACCACTCAAAAGGGCGTCAAAATTTTCGTAGCCAATGGAAATCGCAATGGAAAGTCCAACAGCGCTCCACAATGAAAAACGTCCTCCTACCCAATCCCACATTGGGAATACATTTTCGCTGGCGATTCCGAATTCATCAATTTTTTCCAAATTGGTGGAAACGGCCGCAAAATGATGTGCAATATCTTTATCCGAAGCAGACTGCAAGAACCATTTTTTAATGGTCATGGCATTGCTCAACGTTTCTTGCGTAGTGAAGGTCTTGGAAACAATCACAAACAGGGTTGTTTCTGGATCTAGATCTTTTATGATCTCATGTACGTGGTCGCCATCCACATTGCTCACAAAATGCATTTTTAAGTGGTTCTTGTAAAACTTAAGTGCTTCGGCCACCATTACAGGACCAAGATCGGAACCACCGATTCCAATATTTACCACATCGGTAAATGCTTTTCCTGTATATCCTTTCTTTTTACCAGAAATAACAGCTTCGGTAAACGATTTGATCTTTGCTTTTACCTCAAAAACCTCATCCACAATGTTAACACCATCAACAAAGATTTGTTCTCCTTTCTCGGCTCTTAAAGCAGTATGAAGAACTGCCCTTCCTTCGGTCTGATTGATAAGGTCTCCTCCAAAATAACCTTCAATGGCTTTAGGTAGTCCTACTTCTTGCGCCAATTGCAGCAACAAGTCCAAGGTGGTTTCAGTGATTCTATTTTTTGAAAAGTCCACATAGAAATCGTTCCAGAGCAAAGCGAATTTTTTGCCTCTTTCTTCATCGTTGGAAAACAATTCCCTTAAATGCGTGTTCTTTGTTTCTTCGTAGTGGGCCTGAAGTTTTTTCCAAGCTTCTGTTGTTGTGGGGTTGATTGTGGGTAATGCCATTACGGGTTATAGGTTATAAGATTTTCTTCAAGTTCGGGGGTAGCTTCAATTAATTCGATACAATCCAATTGATCTCGCAAAGGTTGAATGTGTGCCATATAATCGGCTCGCAAAGAATCTGCTATTGGTTCTGCTGCCGGAAGTTCTTCTTGTAAGGGATCTACTTGTCTACCATTCTTCCAAAAACGGTAGCATACGTGAGGGCCTCCAGTATTTCCTGTCATTCCAATCCAACCAATTACATCGCCTTGGCGTACAAAATCACCTCGTTTTACGTTTTGGGCCTTCATGTGAAGGTACTGGGTGCTGTACGTTCCGTTGTGTTTGATCTTCACATATTTTCCATTTCCTCCTTTGCGGGTCGATTCGGTCACAGTACCATCCGCCGTGGCAACAATTGGGGTTCCAATCGGTGCGGCAAAGTCTGTCCCTTTATGGGGCCTTACTTTGTAACCGTAGTACGCAATTCTTCTTTTTAGGTTATAGCGAGACGATAATCGGTATTTGAATTTAACGGGTGCCCGTAAAAAGGTGCTTCGCAAATTGTTCGCCTCCTGATCAAAATACTCCAAAATATTGTTGGTCGCATCTGAAATATATGGAAAGGCATAAATGGTTTTTCCTTTATGCTCAAAGTAGGCCGCCTTAACAGACCCAATTCCCGCATAAATGCTATCGTTGATATAGCGCTCCTCAAATATCACCTTGAATTTATCTCCTTTGTCCAAACGTCCAAAATCGATGGTCCAAGCATAAATATCGGAAAGCGCAAAGGTGAGGTTGTAATCCACTCCCAAGGTATCAATGGACATGGATAGGCTATGGTCGATAACACCACCAATCTCACGCTCCACCAATTTTACTTTTTTCTTGCTCTTATACGCTTTGGTCGAATCGCGAAGATCAACCACCGTGTAATTGATTCTGTCATTTTGGTAGATAAATACCTCTGCGACTTCGGAGGTATCCTTGGATTTTAGAATTAGATACGGTTTGCCCACCTGAATTTTACGGACATCAAAAGTATCCCTGAAATTTTCTGAAATGGCAGCAATTTTCGGATAGTCCACTTTGTTTTTGAGCATTAGCTCCCCAAAGCTGTCCCCGCTACGAACGGTATCATGAACCACGGTATAGTCTTCCAGGTTAAAACCATAATGCAAGACAGGAGGTTTTACAATAGTTTCCACTGTTGCTACCTCTTCCAATGGTTCTTTTGTCTCTTTACATGACACCAATACAACCATCAGTGTCAAAATTGCCCCAATAAATTTCTGCATCTTCCTCTATTCCTTGTTTTCCTTGTTTGTTGGATTAAAAATGTGGTCCACCCACTGTTTTCCCCAAGTACCCATCTCATTTTCTGAGTACAAAGTTGGGAAAAATATTATTTTCTGAAAATTGGGCGGCAAATAGGCCTTCCAATTCGTTCCCCCTGTTGCGTACACATCTTTTCCTTCCTTGGCCAAATAGCGGTATGCTGAACCCATGTGCATCAAGGGCCAGTTTACATTTGCATTAATGTCCATTTCCTTGAGCACCTTGATCAGTTCTTCACTGTTTTTGGATACTTCGGGCAATTGAAGGTATTTTTCGTACACCGTATTGTGCTTTGTTTGATTTGCTATGCGCAACAGTCTAGGAGTGTACCGAATCTCGAACTGTTTAAGGGTAAGTGTTTTTTCCCCAGTTTCCAAATCGGTGGCCCCTCGCTTCCAATATATACGTTCAAAAAGCTCTTCTATGCTATTTTCTGATGAATAATTTTCCCTTTCTGAAACATGGATCATATTTTCCAATGGCGTGGCGTAGAATTCTATCATTCTGTATTGCACGGATTGAAATCCACTGGCAGGCAACAATGCCATTCTGTACCGTAAGAACTGCTCCCGTTCCATTCCTTTGATCATAATGCTAAAGGAAGAAATAAGCGCTTTGAAATAACTGTTGATGCGTCTGATCTTTTCAATAAAAAATTGAAGGTCTTGTGACTTATCCTCAACAATTTGTTTTTGTTCGTGCAGGATCAGTTTAAAATACAGTTCCGTAATCTGATGGTACATGATGAAGATTTCCTCATCGGGGAAATGGGTACGCGGCACCTGAATGCTCAACAGGGTATCCAAATGGATATAGTCCCAATAGGTTAAATATCGTTGGTAAAGCAATCCGTCCAAGTAGGAACTTAGATCTTGCCCCGAGTTTTTGTACTTTTCCTCTAACTTGTTAATCTGGGATGCAATTTTGGCATCATTTATCATCTCTGCCCGTACTAGTTCATTATAATTTTAAACTGGTTTCTAAGACCATTGTAGCCATCCAAATCGGCCTTTAGCGAACCTACAGCCAAATCGGCCTTAATTCGGATAGGAATTTTATTCCAATCATTGGAAACCCAGAGTGTTAGACTCTCCTTTTCCTTAAAAACACGACCTGATTGTACCAACGGCCTAAATTTAAGACATTCCACCTTTCCAAACTTGGTTCGAATGGTTTCTTTTCCCAAATATTTCAATTGAAACCTAAAAACACCATCATCGTCAAACAACAGGTCCAAATCTATGGATTGGCCGTCCACAAATTCTTCTAGATTATAATTGCTTCGCAGATAATAGGAGGCAGAGATCAAATCCTGAATTTGATTATGAATTTCAAAATTCTGCTTGGTACTGTTTTTATTGTCAATCAACACCGCATTCTTGCGGTCATAGTTGAATTCAATCTCCATGTCCTTGGTGTAACCCCCTTCATCAATCTTTCGAATAAACTTGTAGGGTTTGCCATCCGCACGATCAAAATAACTCTCGTAAGTATCATCCACCTTAAAAAATATACTGGCAAAACCAGTGGTTTTTCCTTCTCCAACAACATGGTACACGGGTGTGCCTTTAAGATTGTCGGAAGTTAAGTGCAATGTGGCGTAGCTGGCATTTAGCAACCCATAATGGATTCGGAATTTTAGCCATTCGCCCGGCTTGAACGCAGGTCTGTTTTCTTGGCCCAGCAAAGGCATAGCCAGAAGCATTAAAAGTAGGATTGTAAACTTTTTCATGTACAATTTTATGTTATAAAATTAGTAAAATCGCTTTAGGGGCTATGCTGTTTACAAATACTTAACAATTCTTGTTCCAAAATATTATATACAAAAAAAGCCCAGTCTTAAAACTGGGCTTTTCCTAAATAACCAACCAAACTTTAAATTATGAAAAACCAATACTTAAAGTTATAAGGGAACCACCCCTTATCTGAGTACAAATATACGCCAAGGTTTTCTTGTTAATTTCGTTTTTAACGGACTTTAACTTAACCGCATGGTATTTGGCTATTTTTAGCCTTTTTTTTGACAAATAATTAAGAGTTTTGAACGGAAGTTTGATCTTTTGGAAATCAAAACCAGTACCCAACACTAAAGAAAAAATGATTGTTGTCATTTTCGGGGGACCACGTGTAATAAATTTGGATGGGTCCGATAAACGATTCAAATCCATAGCCCAATCCATAGCCAGAATAGGTCGGCTCTTCAAACCATTCGCCCAATCTAAAAAGATCATCGCCCACATTGGCAAAATTTGCCGATAACATAATGTGGTTTTTTGGCGCTATGTTGTAATCCAACCGCATATTTGCCTTCACAAAACTGTTCCCTGGCAATCTTAAAAAATCGTAGCCCAAGAATGGGACAAAGTTGTTTACGAAATCGTTTCCATATCCACCCAAAACAAAATCAAAGGACGTAACATCGGATGTTCCCAGTTTTACCCCCCCAGAAGCCTCAATTCCCAGACTTAGATTATGGGTAATTGGTTGAACTCCCCCTATCTTGACCTTTGCTATCGCGAATTCACTAAAGTTGTCGTTGTAATCGGATGAGAAGGCATAAAAATGCATGTCGCCATCAAACAAGAACCCTTTTTTAGGGAAATATTTGTCGTCGTAGGTATCCAACAATATTCTGGAAAACGCACTGTAATAATTCGATCTTTCAAATGTGGTTTTTTGATCGGATGGAACGGTGGTCACTACATCATCCTGTGCCAAGGTTCTGGTACTGTAATTTAAAAACTTGTGCTCTATCCCAATGGTAAAGGCAAACTCTTCTTTTAAAACTGTTTGAAGGTAAATCTGGTTTGTGAGATCGGTAACGTCCATGGTGATGCGTTGTACGCTTGCATCGGAAAATCCTTCAAAATTTCCGCGTATTAGGGAAAAATCGACATCCGAATTAAAGTCCGTCAACTTAGAGTTCACTCCCAAGCTCCAATAGTAACCCTTATCCAAATAATAGTGCATATTATAACGAATATTATCGCCCAAGATAAAATCGAAGGAACCTACATCATCCTTCATGAACAAATTCTTCTTGGTGATATTGAACAGTGCCGCACTTTTATATAGGTCATCGTAGTGCGCGGATACCTTTACAAACATTTTGGTCGGGTTCTCCTTTATCTTCAAAATAAGATCGGTACCCAAACCGTTCGACACCAAATCGTAACGGATGGCCTTAAAGTTACCTGTCGCCGATAGATTATTGATCCCCTGCTTTAGGTCCTCAAAAGCAATGGGTTCTGCCAACGGGAACCTTAATTTACCCTTTATGTAACCTCGGGTGTAACGGTCGTTTCCTTCAATGATCATTCTATTGATCGTTAAACTATCTACCTCAACAATCCTGTTTCGGGATGTTTTTGGTGCATTTTGTTGTTGGGCAATTTCTTGTAAAACCTTAAGTTTTTCCAGTGTTGCCAACTCCCCTTTTTTAATGATCTGGTTCCCTTTTTCAAAATCGATAACCGAAAACTCATCGATAGGAGGACGGATATAAACATCGGTGCGTATGGATTTATCCTTCATATCGTTGACCGTACGATAATTATTGATCTGCAGTAAAATCTCGGTCGCAGAAGAAAGGGATTCCCTCGTGGCCAAATCGTGCTGTACATCTACCCCGATGATAATGTCGGCCCCCATTTCTTTTACTTGATCTATGGGGTAATTGTTCACTACACCCCCATCTATTAAAATCAGGTCGTCTATTTCCGAAGGTTCAAAAAGGGACGGAAATGTGCCACTGGCTACAATGGCCGCGGGCAAATACCCTTTGTCCAACAAAATTTCTTCCCCGGTTTCCACATTGGTGGCCACACAAAGAAAGGGAATGGGCAATTTGCTAAAATCCTTTACATCTTTAACATGATAAAGCAATTGCACCAACATATTGTAGATGTTTTGTCCACCTGATATTGCCTGGGGAAAGGATATCTTGAAATTATTGAATGGCAGGGTCAGGGCATATCGTTCACTATTTTCCTTCTCGTAAAAATTCTTGGCGCTTCGGGGTACATTGTCTTGGATCAAATCTGTAAAATCCGTATGCTTAAAAATCGAATCGAGTTCATGTGCCGAATAACCCGATGCATATAGCGCTCCTACGATGGCACCCATACTTGTGCCACCTATATAATCAATTTTGATTCCGGACTCTTCTATTACCTTTAAGGCACCAATATGTGCCAAACCTTTGGCACCACCACCACTAAGCACAAGTCCGACCTTTGGAGGCTTATCCCCATCCAATGCTTGTCCAAAACCCGCAAAAGCGAACAGAACAAGAAGAAATGTACTAATCAGGATCCTTTGATACATACTCAATGAAATGTTTTAAATATTTTCTTGGCCTTCGCCATTCCCACCGAAGCCGCAAGACTATCGATGGATGCTTCCTTAATTCGCTTAACGGACTTAAAGCTTTTTAACAATTGCTCTGCCGTTTTTTCTCCAATCCCATCTATATTTTCCAATTCTGAATTAATCGCGCCCTTGCTCCTTTTGTTGCGGTGATGGGAAATTCCAAATCGATGTGCCTCGTTCCTTAATTGTTGTATGATTTTAAGGCTTTCGGATCGTTTGTCCAAATAAAGTGGCACTGGATCTTCTGGAAAATATATTTCTTCTAATCTTTTGGCAATTCCTATAATTGCTATTTTACCTCGGAGCCCCAGCAAGTCCAAACTTTTTAATGCAGATGATAATTGCCCCTTTCCTCCATCGATCACAATAAGCTGCGGAAGTGGTTCTCCTTCACTGACCAATCTTTTGTAACGCCTGAACACCACTTCTTCCATGCTGGCAAAATCATCTGGCCCCTCCACTGTTTTAATATTAAAATGGCGGTAGTCCTTTTTTGAAGGTTTTCCATCCTTGAACACCACGCAAGCTGCAACGGGATTGCTTCCCTGAATATTGGAATTATCGAAACACTCGATATGTCTTGGCTCCTCTGACAACCTTAAATCCGATTTCATTTGCGCCATGATTCGTTTGGTATGTCGATCCGGATCGGTAATCTTGATCTGCTTCAATCGGTCCTGTCGATAAAATCTGGCGTTCCTTTCAGAAAGGTCCAAAATCCTTTTTTTGTCTCCCAATTTTGGAATGGTGACCTTCAATTCCTCATCAACTGAAACGGGGAATGGCAAATACACTTCTTTAAAGGTTGAGTTAAATCGTTGCCGAATTTCGGTTATACCCAATTGCAGCAGTTCCTCATCCGTCTCTTCCAACTTCTTTTTGATTTCGAGGGTATGCGAACGAACAATGGAGCCGTGTGAAAGTTGTAAAAAGTTAATATAAGCATGGGTCTCATCCGAAACAATGGTAAACACATCCACATTGTTGATCTTAGGGTTCACCACTGTGGATTTCGCCTGGTAGTTTTCCAAAACCTCAATTTTATCCTTGATGCGTTGTGCCTTTTCAAACTCCATGTCGGCTGCATATGCCTTCATCTGTTCTTTAAATGATTGCAATGCGCTCTTTAGGTTGCCTTTAATGATCTGTCGAATATCTTCTATCTGGTCGTGGTATTCCTTTTCAGTTTGGTAACCTTCACATGGCCCCAGACAATTGCCCAAATGATACTCCAAACATACCTTATACTTGCCTGCCTCAATTTTATCTTCGGAAAGATCATAATTACAAGTTCGGAGCGGATATAGGCTTTTTACCAGTTCCAACAACGTACGAACGGTTTTCATGCTGGTGTAGGGTCCAAAATATTCCGAACCATCCTTTAGGAGTTTACGGGTCGAGAACACTCGAGGAAAATGCTCTTTTTTAATACAGATCCATGGATAGGTCTTGTCATCTTTAAGTAGCACATTGTACCGGGGCTTCAACTTTTTTATAAGATTGTTCTCCAACAACAATGCATCGGACTCGGTTGGGACCACAATATGTTTTATGCTGTTGATTTTTTTGACCAGCACCCGAGTTTTTCCATATTCCTGCTGTTTGTTGAAATAAGAAGAAACCCTCTTCTTTAAATTTTTGGCTTTCCCCACGTAAAGAATTTTATCCCCGGCATCATAAAATTGATATACACCAGGATTATCGGGCAAGGCACTTAATTGAACTTTTATAGATGTTGATTTGGACATAAAAATGACCTAACTGGACTTTTCCCCAAATTTAAAGTTTAATTGTATGGAATCTTGTTAAACTTGACCAATAAGGATTCTGCATTGATGAATGACTGGTTTTCATTGATCATTACCATTTTAGAAGGGCCATTCATCATATATTTTGAATTTTTGATATTGAGATATTTATATTTATATAACATTTTTTTAGGCTTATTCTCATTAAAATTGTCTTAAATTGAAGATTTGACAGTACAGAATCGGTCTAAATTGTTAAAATTTGATAAAAAACGTGTATTTCATCGATAATATGTGCATTTCATGGTATTATTTCCATTCCCTTTACCTATATTTAACGCAATAAATACAATCCTATGGAAAATTATATTATCGTTTTGGGAATGTACTTGATGTTAATGTTATTCTTCAAGATATTTTTCTCCGTTTCATCAAAAGGTGAATAATTAAAATACCCGAAACAACCCCAAAATCTTCAACATCCAGATGTTGAAACATGAATTAAGAAAAAAATACAAAAATCTGAGATTGGAACTTGATGATTCCAAAATCTCTGATTTAAGTTTGGTTTTGGCCAATAATGCACTGCAAATCCCAATTTGGGATTTTTTTTATTTCCATACGTTTCTGAGCATTGAGGAGCAAAAAGAGGTCGACACCCTTCCCTTGATTACCTTGTTGCAGGGAAAGGACAAAAATGTAGTTGTTCCAAAAGTAAATGGTGAGAACAGTATGGAAAATTACTTGCTTACCGACAGTACTCCTTTTAGTCTAAATAAATGGGGCATTCCAGAACCCACCGAAGGCATCATAATCCCAGAGGATAAAATTGATGTGGTATTCATTCCTTTATTGGCTTTTGATACATTGGGCAATAGAGTAGGCTACGGAAAAGGTTTCTACGATACCTTTCTTGGTAAATGCAGAAAAGAAACCGTAAAAATTGGATTGTCATTTTTTGGTCCAGAGTCTGAACTCATTTCGGATGTTCACGAAAATGATGTGAAATTGGATTACTGCATAGCCCCAGAGCAGGTCTATGCGTTCTGATCTTCCAATTCCTCTTTTTTCTCAACGGGTTTAGGGAACGCCTTTTTATTGAACACGATCAAAATTCCCACTCCTGTACTAATTGCGGTATCCGCAATATTGAACACAGGCTCAAAAAAGCGGAATCGTTGACCACCAACCGAGGGCACCCAATCGGGCCAAGTGGTATCGATCATAGGAAAATAGAGCATATCCACCACTTTTCCATGAAACAGGCTACTGTAGGGCTCTTGAGCAAACATAGTGGCTACCTGACCATTGCTATGGTCAAAAATTACCCCGTAAAAAACAGAGTCAATAATATTCCCAACAGCCCCTGCAAAAATTAGGGAAACCGCCAAAATCAATGTCCTTGGCGACTGCTTTTTAATAATATCCCATAACCAATATCCAATTCCAAAAACAGCGAATATCCGGAATATGGTCAGAACCAATTTTCCAGCTGACTCGGATATAGGCAGAAGATCACTCAATTTAGTACCCCATGCAGCTCCTTCGTTCTCGATAAAGAGAATTTTAAACCATCCCAACACATCATGGGATTCGCCCAAAATAAAATTGGTCTTGATATATATTTTGCTGATTTGATCCACAAGCAGCAATAGAACAATGATAATCAGGGACTTTTTTAAACTCATACTTTTAGTAAAAGGATTGCAAAAATATGGATATTATTTTGTTTTCTTCAAGTAGATGTTTCCTTCTACCGACCTTAAAATAAATTGATTGTTTCCTTTGGGAATGGAATTTGTCTCCACCTTACCATAATTACTTTTCGCTATAATATCGCCACTTGGTGCAATTAGGGTTATATCTCCTTCTTGTGTGGTTACCTCAACATTTTCAGAGACATTTTCAAGAGCACATATACCATCGGCCAACGTAATGTTCAATTTATTATAATTGCCCTGGGCATACACATTACTATTTGTTCCAAAAATCTGCACATTCTTGTATTCGGGAACTTGAACCTCCAAGGCTATGGAAACCACTTTGTGGGCACTTAATTTATCGTTCGGATTTACAAAAAGCGGTTGAAAATCTGCACTTACCATGGCCGTGGTGCCCTTTTCCTCAATCGATATCAATAGATCATCCGCGTATTCGCCCTCCATACTGGCACTCACATGTACTTCTTCGTCTTTGGAAGTCGATACATCAATACGATAGCAGTATTCAGCATCAATTTGAATGGTCTCGGTCCTAGGATCCAAAAAGGCTTTTCTTACCAATTTTTGACCATATAGGTTGACACACATCAACAAGCCCACTAAGAAAAGTAAAGACCTCATAAAGAAAAACGCCCAAAGGCGTTCTTGTTATTTCTGCATGTTCTTTGCCTCAATGCTCAACGTAGCATGTGGAACCAATTTTAGACGCTCTTTGTTGATGAGCTTACCGGTAACTCGGCAAATGCCGTACGTTTTGTTCTCAATACGCATTAAAGCGTTTTTAAGGTCGCGGATAAACTTTTCTTGACGGATGGCCAATTGGGTATTGGCTTCCTTGCTCATAGTTTCTGAACCTTCTTCGAAAGCCTTAAAGGTCGGAGAAGTATCGTCCGTACCATTATTGCCATCGTTCATATAGGAACTTTTTAAAAGTTCCAAGTGCTGTTTGGCCTTCTCTATTTTTTCTTCTATAAGAGTTCTAAATTCATCCAGGTCCTTATCGGAGTATCTTACTTTTAAATCTTCTGCCATGGTCTAGTGCTTTTGAATAAACAGTTTGGTATTCACTTCATCAAAGGAGATGGCAACGCCTTCCTCCAAATTTTCTTCTAGGTTAAGCTCGGCTGTAAGGGTTTCTGTTTTAATATAATCCTCGTTGCTGGAAATGGCATTTTCCACAAAGCCGTCCTTCAATATTTTAATATTAATCTTATCGGTTACCTCAAATCCGGATTCCTTTCGGATGTTCTGGATCCTGTTCACAAGCTCTCTTGCAATCCCTTCTTTTCGCAAAGTTTCATCGATGGTTACATCCAATGCAACCGTTAGGGCTCCTGAACTGGCTACCAACCAACCTTCAATATCTTGAGAACTGATCTCTACATCGGTTAACTGTAAAGTAACACTTTTATTTTCCAATGAGAGCAATAATTCCCCTTCTCGTTCCATTTTTTGGATATCGTCCTGACCCATTTGGGCAACAACACCTGCTATCGCTTTCATATCCTTACCAAATTTCGGGCCTAACACCTTAAAATTTGGTTTAATTTGTTTTACCAAGATTCCTGAAGCATCATCCAACAACTCGATTTCCTTCACGTTCACTTCGGATTTGATCAAGTTTGAAACGGCTTCGATATCAGCTTTCTGCTCATCATCCAACACTGGAATCATGATTTTTTGCAAGGGTTGACGTACTTTGATTTTTTCCTTCTGACGGATGGAAAGCACCAAAGATGAAATTTTCTGGGCCAATTGCATCTTGCGCTCCAGCTTTTTGTTCACCATTGAAGCATCGTACACTGGGAATTCTGCCAAGTGCACACTTTCAAAAGATTCCTTTTGTGTGGTCGCCACCAAATCCTTGTACAATCGATCCATAAAGAAAGGAGCGATAGGGGATGATAGTTTGGCCACTGTTACCAAGCAAGTATATAAGGTCTGATAAGCTGAAATCTTATCTTGCTCATAATCTCCTTTCCAGAAACGTCTTCTGCTCAAACGCACATACCAGTTGCTCAAATTCTCCTGAACATAGTCGGAAATCATCCGAGCGGCACGAGTAGCTTCGTAATCTTCATACGCTTCATCCACATTTTTGATCAAAGTATGCAATTCAGAAAGGATCCACTGATCAATCTCCGGTCTTTCTTCCAAAGGAATATCAGCCTCTGAATAATCAAACTCATCAATATTGGCATAAAGTGCCATAAAAGAATAGGTGTTGTAAAGCGTTCCGAAGAACTTGCGTTTTACCTCAACTACACCTTCAATATCAAACTTAAGATTGTCCCAAGGGTTGGCATTGGAGATCATGTACCAACGCGTGGCATCGGGTCCATGTTCTGGCAATACCTCGAAAGGATCTACGGCATTCCCCAAACGTTTGGACATTTTCTTGCCCTCCTTGTCCAAAACAAGTCCGTTGGAAACCACATTTTTATAGGCAATGCTATCAAAAACCATGGTGCCGATGGCGTGAAGTGTATAGAACCAACCTCTAGTTTGATCCACCCCTTCCGCAATAAAATTGGCTGGGAATGCAATACCGTCATCGATCAATTCCTTGTTTTCAAATGGGTAGTGCCATTGTGCATAAGGCATGGAACCACTATCGAACCATACATCGATAAGGTCCGATTCGCGTTTCATGGGTTGTCCAGATGGAGAAACCAAGGTAATTCCATCCACAATATTTTTATGTAGGTCGATTTTATCATAGTTGGCTTCACTCATGTCGCCCACCACAAAATCATCGAACACATCTTTATCCATCACTCCGGCTTCCACCGCTTTGGCCATTTCTGACTTCAACTCTTCCACTGAACCGATGATCAATTCTTCTTTACCGTCTTCCGTTCTCCAAATGGGTAATGGAATACCCCAATATCTAGATCGGGAAAGGTTCCAATCGTTTGCATTGGCCAACCAGTTTCCGAAACGTCCCTCTCCTGTTGATTTTGGTTTCCAATTGATAGATTGGTTCAACTCGAACATTCTATCCTTCACATCGGTAACCTTAATGAACCAAGAGTTCAATGGGTAATACAAAATCGGTTTGTCGGTACGCCAGCAGTTCGGGTAACTGTGCACGTATTTTTCAACCTTAAAGGCCTTGTTTTCTTCCTTTAGTTTGATGGCAATCTCAACATCCACCGATTTTTCAGGCACCTCGCCATCATCGTAGTATTCGTTCTTTACGTACTTGCCACCTAACTCTTTGAGCTCTGGTCTAAACTTTCCTTGAAGATCTACCAACGGAACAGGATTGTCATTTTCATCCAACACCAACATGGGAGGCACCTCAGGAGTAGCCAGTTTGGCCACCATAGCATCGTCCGCACCAAAAGTTGGGGCAGTGTGCACGATTCCCGTACCATCTTCCGTGGTTACGAAATCCCCAGAAATTACTCGGAACGCATTTTCAGGATTTTCATAGGGTTGCACATAATCAATCAGTTGCTCGTACTTGATACCTACCAAATCTTTCCCAGCGAAGCTTTCTCCCACCAAAAATGGAATCTTTTTATCGCCTTCTTTAAAACTGGCCAATTCCTCTTCGGTTTCAACCTTTGTGAACTTTCCTGAGAAATTATAATTCACCAAGTTTTTCGCCAAAACAACGGTGATCGGCTCAAAGGTGTATTGGTTGAATGTTTTAACCGTTACATAATCAATTTTTGGTCCTACGGTCAATGCAGTATTTGATGGCAACGTCCAAGGTGTGGTCGTCCAAGCCAAAAAGAAAAGGTCGCCCTCCACACCCTTCAAGAAATCGGGAAGCGATTCTTTCTTAGCCTTAAACTGAGCTGTTACCGTGGTATCGGTCACATCTTGGTAAGTACCAGGCTGATTCAGCTCGTGCGAACTTAATCCTGTACCCGCTTTTGGCGAATAGGGCTGAATGGTATAACCTTTATATAAAAGTCCTTTATCGTAAATCTGCTTGAGCAACCACCAAACGGATTCCATGTATTTGGGTTTGTAGGTAATGTATGGGTCATCCATATCTACCCAATACCCCACTTTTTCGGTCATCTCGTTCCAAACATCCGTATAACGCATTACAGCTTTTTTACAAGCTGCGTTGTATTCCTCCACCGAGATTTTTTTACCGATATCCTCTTTGGTGATTCCCAATTCTTTTTCCACGCCGATCTCAACAGGCAAGCCGTGGGTATCCCATCCGGCCTTTCTTTTTACCTGAAAACCTTTCATGGTTTTGTACCTCGGAAAAATATCCTTGATGGTACGGGCCATTACGTGGTGAATTCCGGGCATTCCGTTTGCAGAGGGTGGGCCTTCGTAAAACACATAGCTTTCTTTGCCTTCCCTTGTGGAAACACTCTTTTCAAATATTTGTTTGTCCTTCCAAAAAGCTAGAATCCCTTCTGATACTTTTGGTAAATCCAATCCCTTATATTCCGCAAACTTCATAAACTGCTTCTTCTCGAATTCAAGTTTGCAAAATTATAAATTTAGATGGAATTATGGGCTCCCTTTCGGCATTAGAATTCCCATAATTCCCTTAACCTAAATATGATAAATCACAAATCGCTGGTTAACTTTACTTTCTTTATCTTGAATTGATCATAAACTCAAATCACGCACACAATGAAAAAATCACTTTTTATCGCTTTTGCCCTGCTGTTTACCGTGGCTTTCAGCTCTTGCAATGACAAGGATGACAAGGCTAAAAAAGCCAAAGAAGAAATCAGTAAATCATTGGAACACGCCGGTAAAGATTTGCAAGATGCCGCCGATGAAGCCGCAAAAGCTTTGAAAGAAGCAAGTGAGGACGCAAAAGAAGCGGCTGAAAAAGCTATGGACAGCATTGAAAAAGCGACCGAAAAAACAAAGAAAGATTTAAAAAAAGCTATCGATAGTCTTTAATCAACTTGAAATAAAACAAAAGGCTCGGGAAATCCCGAGCCTTCTTCTTTTTAAAATACGTAGCCAACACCTAAAATAAGATTGGCACCAGGGGCAACAATCCCTGAAGAATACATTCGGTAGCGTTGATTGGTCATGTTTTCCAAACTTACCGATGCTTTTAAAGCATTGGTAATTTGATATTGTGACCTAAAGTTCAAGGTGTACCATGAAGGCGAATATGGATTTCCATTGGCATCAACTGCATACATGTAATCCTTGCTTTGTTCTGACAATGACAAATCATCATTGCTCACTTCTCCATTGTAATTCAAAAACACATCCGTTTTTAATTTTTGGTTTTGCCATATTAAATGTACGTCCCCAAATGTTGGAGCGGCGTGACGTGAAGGACTGTCCACGCCATCGTCATCTTCCTCCGTTCCTTCCGTGATGGTAAGGTTGGAAGTTAGGGACCAATGTTCATCCAAATAGGCTTCAACTCCAAATTCAAAACCATACACATAGGCTCTTGCTGCATTCTGAATGGCCTGCACATTGCTCAACTCGCCGTTATATTCGATTTCGGTTTCGCCATTAAAGGCAAAATCGCGACGCACCAAAGCATCCACCAAATAGGTATAAAAAGTCGCACCCTTTAGGGTCAAGAAATCATTGAAATTTTTTCGCAATCCCAATTCGCCGTTGTATGCATATTCGGGTTCCAAATCAGGGTTGGGAACCACTACGGAACCGGGTTCGGAATCAAATATCTTTCCGATGTCATCAATGTTTGGGGCTCTAAATCCAGTGGAACCATTCAAAGTCACTTGAAAATCGGACCATGGGAACCAGCTAAATCCTAGACTTCCCGTTAACGCTCCTGTGATAATGTCTGCCTCATCAAATGGAAAAGGATAAAAAGTGGTGTCAAAAACCGCATCTACCCAAACCTGACTGTATCGAATTCCAGATAAGAGCGTAAAATTGGGTTTTACCTGATACTCCCCATTCACATAGCCTGCTAAGGTTTGCCATGTAGCTCCGTCTGGATAACGGGATGCTGTTTGGGCAACTTCATTGGTTTCAATGTCACGAACACTTCCAGTGGAATGCACTTTATTGAACACATATTCGGCTCCATAAAATAGGTTCAGGTTTCCGATTTTTTTGTTGTCAAAATCAAGGTTTACCGAAAAGGCATCCACTTTTTCTTGGGTCGAATACAATTCAACATCACCAAAGCCTCTATCGTGACGGCTTTCTTCAAAAAATTGGTAGGCTGTGGTCAATTTTACCCCATCATAAAACATATTCTTGCCTTTTTTTGTGACCTGAAAGTTCCCCATAAACCATTTTTGAGGGCCATAGTACCATTCTGCGGAACGAAGCCCCAATCCATCCCTACTTGGGCGAATCAATCTGTCATATCTGGAATAATTTGAAGTTTCGGAATAGTACAATCCTAGATCGTACTTCCAAATGGCACTCGGCTTATAGGTAAATTTTTGAAGGAAATTGATTTGATCATACCCTGTGGTTACTTGCTTTTTAGGATTATCGTTGGCCACCAACACGTCTTGATCGTTCTCTCGAATCACATAATTGTTTCGCAAATAAGAGTCTGGACCGTGTTCTCCCATGCGTAGATCACCAAAATTATTGTGGGTAAAGCTGGTGTACGACGCCCATTTTTTCTGTCCGAAGTTAAAATCGACATGGGCGGTGTTTTCCGAATTGGCAGTGGAGAACCTGTAATCCACATTTCCTGAAAAAGCCAAACTGTCGGTGAAAGAAAAATGAGGCTGTTCGGTATAAAAGTTCATTACCCCACCAATGGCATCACTACCATAAATTACGGATCCAGGTCCAAAGGTAATTTCTGTTTTTTTGATGGTAAACGGATCAATGGAAATCACATTTTGAAGGTTTCCCCCTCGAAAAATGGCGTTGTTCATCCGCACTCCGTCCACTGCCAGAAGAATTCGATTAGTGGCAAATCCCCTGATCATAGGGCTGCCACCTCCCAATTGGCTCTTTTGAACGAATACCGTTCCACTGTTCTGCAATAGGTCGGCCGAAGTTTGCGGATTCGTAAAAGCTATGCTTTTGTCGTCCAAGGTTTCGATTTTCTGGGGAATGTGCTTGCGTTGTTGTTGCCATTTGGAAACTGACATCACAACTTCCTGCAATTCCTCGGTACTCAAGTGAAGATAAACTCGATTGCCCCTGCGACCGATCATCGCTTTAGAGGTGGTATACACATCATAACTAATGTGCTTAAAGGTAATTTTATCATTTTCGGCAAAAAGTCCTAGATCCCCTTTACCATTGGAATCGGTAATGGTGGAACTGGATTGGTCCTTGTTAAAAATAGCCACATTGTCAATCGGAATACCTGTATCGGCGTCCAAAACGGTTACTTGTTGGGCATAAAAGGTTAGGTTGAAAATTAAAAGGAATAGGGTTAAGGTTGGTTTTAGGTTTTGCATTTTTAAGTAAATACAGCATTTAATACGGCAAGAGACTTTGGTTCCCTAAATCCGTGCACATGCAATCGGAAATATAATATCATTGTTTTTAAGAGTTCTCGCCTGTTAGACTTCGTTAGTTGGATCGTCTGTAATGCATCAAAATTCGTGCCTAAAAACTTTTTAAAATTTTCAAGATTTTCACTCTGAATCAAGGGATTGAGGGAGGGTGTTTTGCAGAAGCTTCCCTCTTGCAAATCGAAAAACGGCGAGTTTTGCTGAAAAGTGTCTGGATAGAAGCCTAAATACTTGGTCAAATTCAACAAAAAGAGGATGTGAAAATTTGGGGAAAGTGAGTGAATATCCATCCAATGCAAAGCATATTCCAAATAATTGAACAGTCCTAAATCTTGCTCTTCTTCGGAAATGGAATTGCCCAACATTTCTGCCAAAAAAAGCACCACACTGTTTTTTACAATGTCTGTGTGCAGAGATTGGTAGGGAGCGCTCACCTTTACCTCACGTAGACTTTCCAAAGTGCCTTTATTTTTGTGGTTCGCCACAATTTCCAATTGCATCAACGGTAAAAAATAAGCCGGTTTTAATTTCCCTTTTTTGGAAGCAAGAACACCTTTCAACAAATAGGATTTCATCCCATCGGACTCAGTAAAAGCCCGAACAATAAGACTGGTATCCCCATATTTTAGTGAGGAAAGTACGATGGCTTTGGTTGTTACTTGCATGGCATAAAAAAAGCAGTTACCAGAAGTGTAAAAGTAATCACTCCTTCCGGTAACTGCCAATCAAAAACCATTCTAGATGGTTTGTACTTATATTACCCCTTGGGCCAACATGGCATCTGCAACTTTAACGAAACCTGCAATATTGGCTCCTTTTACATAGTTACAGTATCCATCTTCTTCTTGACCGTATTGGATACAGGCGTTGTGAATTCCTTCCATAATACCTTTTAGGCGATCGTCAACTTCCTCACGAGTCCAGCTGATACGCAAAGAGTTTTGCGACATTTCCAATCCTGAAGTGGCCACACCACCTGCATTGGATGCTTTACCAGGAGCAAACAAGATCTTGGCATCATGGAATGCATGAACCGCTTCTGGAGTTGAAGGCATATTGGCACCCTCTGCAACGGCAATACAGCCATTTTTGATCAAGGCTTCGGCATCATCTCCATGCAACTCGTTCTGGGTTGCACATGGCAATGCGATATCACAAACTACTTTCCAAGGTGTTTCACCTTTGTGGAACTCTGCCGATGGATATTTGTCGGCATACTCGGAAATTCTTCCGCGTTTGTGGTTTTTTAAATCCATCACAAAGGCCAATTTCTCGGCATCGATTCCGTCTTTATCGTAAATGTATCCACCAGAATCTGACATGGTCAAAACCTTACCACCTAATTGCAATACTTTTTCGGCAGCGTATTGGGCCACATTACCAGAACCTGAAATCACCACATTCTTACCCTCAAAGGATTCACCTTTGGTTTTAAGCATGCTATCGGCAAAATAAACGGTTCCATATCCTGTTGCTTCCGGACGGATCAACGATCCACCCCAAGAAAGACCTTTACCGGTCAAAACACCTGTAAATTCATTTCTGATTTTCTTGTACATACCGAACAAGAAACCGATTTCACGGGCACCAACACCGATATCTCCCGCAGGAACATCGGTATTTGGACCAATGTGACGGCAAAGTTCCGTCATGAAGGCATGGCAAAAACGCATGATCTCATCGTCGGATTTTCCTTTAGGGTCAAAATCGGAACCACCTTTACCACCACCCATTGGTAGGGTTGTCAAACTATTTTTGAATACTTGCTCGAAAGCCAAGAATTTCAAAACACTTGCGTTTACTGTTGGGTGAAAACGCAATCCACCTTTATATGGTCCGATGGCCGAGTTCATTTGGATTCTATATCCACGGTTTACATGGATTTCACCAGCATCATCTACCCAAGCCACTCTAAATGAAATTAGGCGCTCAGGCTCCACCATACGAAGTAAGATGTTTTTCCCGTGATAAATGTCGTGCTGAACAATATAAGGTATTACGGTTTCCGCTACCTCTTGCACTGCTTGAATGAATTCTGGTTCATGCCCATTTCTGGCAATCACCTCATCCATAAACGCTTTGATTTTTGTTTCCATAAACGGATTATAATTAGTTGTCCCTTTACCCTTGGGACATGGGTTAATTTTATTGTATTGTTAATTTGAGCGCAAAATTATATTATTTCCATAATTTGAATATTTATTTTATATAAATTTTTCAAAATATTTCAATTCAGGGCCTGCTCCAAATCGCTGATCAGATCATCCACATCCTCAATACCTACACTTAATCGAATAAGTGCGTCAACTACACCATTTTTTTCGCGTTCTTCCTTGGGAATACTACCGTGTGACATACTCGCAGGATGACCAACCAAACTTTCAACACCTCCCAAAGATTCGGCAAGCGTAAATAGGTTCAAGCGCTCCACAATTTTTATGGCTTCCTCATAATTTGCACCCTTGGGCACAAAGGAAATCATACCCCCAAAACCGCTCATTTGCTCTTTGGCAATTTTATGGTTGGGGTGCGATGTGAATCCTGGCCAATATACTTTCTCAACTTTTGGATGTGCTTTCAAATATTTGGCAATGACTTCCCCATTTTCACAATGCCGTTGCATGCGTACATGAAGAGTCTTGATGCCACGTAGGGTCAAAAAACTGTCCATCGGTCCGCAAATTCCTCCACTTGATTTTTGAATGAAGTAGAGTTGTTCCGCTAATTTCTCATCTTTCACGGCCAATGCTCCGACCACCACATCGCTATGTCCGCCTAAGTATTTGGTTGCAGAGTGCATCACAATATCTGCCCCTAAATCCAAAGGTCGCTGTAAATAAGGGGTGGCAAACGTATTGTCCACCGCCAATAATATATGATGAGCTTTAGTGACTTCGGCCACAGCTTTAATATCAATAATATTCATCATTGGATTGGTCGGGGTTTCGACCCAAACCAATTTGGTGTTTTGGTCGATTTGCGAGGCCAATGCTTTCATATCCGACATATCGGAAAAACGAAATTTGATTCCGTATTTCTCGAACACGCCTTTAAAAAGACGGTAACTGCCGCCATACAAATCGCTGGTGCAGATCACTTCGTCTACTGGACCCAACAATTTGATTACCGCATCAATGGCAGCCATTCCACTTCCGAATGCCATTCCGTAATTCCCATTTTCGAGACTTGCCACCGCATTTTCCAAAGCAGTCCGGGTAGGGTTGGCTCCTCTGGAATATTCAAATCCTTTATGGCCTCCAGGGGTCGATTGGGCATAGGTAGAGGTTTGGTAGATGGGAGGCATCACAGCACCGTAAGCAGCATCTGGTTGTTGACCTCCGTGTATGGTTTTGCTATTGAATTTTAGCTCTTTTTTGCTCATACCCTTTAAATCTTATCACAAATGTATCGTTATCTTTTGGGGTAATCAACGAAGTAGTATTTTTGATGACCCAAAAACCTCAACCCATGAAAAAATTCTTCGGCCTAATCCTCATTTTATGCGTGATAGGAAGCTGCGCTACCGACACCAAACTTACTTACGAGACGGTTTCCTTAGAGGGAGAAACCTGTGCCGAATGTCCCAAAATCTCCATCAATATTCCAACCGTTTTGGACGAAACTCCTGTGGCCAAAGCCATAGATGTGGCGCTTCGGGAAGAAATCATCAGTCTTTTATCGTTTAGCGAGGATAGAACCATTGATAATGTGGACAAGGCGATCAGTTCCTTTACCAGTAGTTATAAAGAATTAAAGACCAAATTTCCAGAGGAGGTAGCTTGGGAGGCCAAGATCAATGGGGAAGTGGTTTTTGAAAATGATTGGATCATCACCATAAAATTGGAATCCTATTCCTTTACGGGAGGAGCGCACGGTTATGCCGCAACCTCTTTTTTAAATTTTGACAAAGGTAAAGGTGCAGAATTGGAAAACTGGGAGCTTTTTAGTGATTTGGAGGGGTTTGAGAAATTCGCAGAAACCAAATTCAGAATCCAAGAAGACATTCCGCAAAACAAAAACATCAACGCCACTGGATTTATGTTCGAGGGTGATGCTTTTCATTTACCTAATAATTTAGGGTATACCAAAGAGGGCATTCAATTGATCTATAACCAATACGAAGTGGCTTCGTATGCGGACGGACCTATTACTTTAGTTTTGCCTTACAACGAAATCAATCTGTACTTAAAAAGAAAAGTAGGACCTTAAGCTTGTTCTTTTACCGCTTTTTTTAAGGCCAAAATGGCTCCCAAGTGCAATCCCTCATGAAAAACATTGAAAGAAAGGGCATCTTCTGGACTGCTCAATCCGATTTTCGGGGTGGTCATATACTCCTGAAAAGTTTTGAATTTTCCAGCTTCGTAATCTTTCTGAATCTGTTCCACGGTACTGAACAAATATTTGGAAATTTTATCACGCACCTCTTGAGATGGGATTCCATTGGGGAAAGTTCCCTTTTTGTAGGCGTTGACCAATTCCTCTTCAATGGTAAAATCCAATCCACTTAGTTTATACATTAACAATTGCGGAGTGACCACCACATGGGCAATGTTCCACCAAATATTATTGTTAAATCCCACAGGAATTTTAAATAAATCTTCTTCGGGCGTGTTCTCTAAAAAGTTGTGAAGAATGGTTCTGTTCTTCACAAGAATATCGAAAATCTTTTCCATACCATTAGTTTTTGGACATGTTTGTTGGGATAAAACTACTTTGAAATTTTAAAACAGGTTGCCCAAAAGCTGTTGAATTTACCTTTTCTTCATCCCTATTGATTCATTTTTGGCTTCCTTTGTCCTCCAATACCAAAATCATGAAAAAAATATACCATTTGGGCAGCTGCTCTACTTGTATTCGCATTTTAAAAGAGTTGGAACCTTTGGATGGGGTTATTTTGCAAGAGATAAAATCTGAGCCCATAACTCCAGCACAATTGGATGAAATGGCACAACTTTCAGGCAGCTACGAATCCCTTTTCAGCAAAAGGGCCATGCTTTTCCGCCAAAGGGGACTTCATGAACAAGAACTTTCGGAGGACGAATACAAAAACCTGATTTTGGAACACTATACTTTTTTAAAGCGTCCAGTAGCTATAATTGACGGACAAATATTTGTCGGGAATTCCAAAAAAGTGGTCGAAGCGGCCAAAGAGGCATTGCATTCATGAGTAAAAGAACCTTGGCCATATTGGCTGCCATAGGCGCCACTACCATTTATGGTATCAACCACACCATTGCAAAAGGGGTAATGCCCACCTATGTGGAATCTTTTGGGTTTATTTTCCTGAGGGTAACGGGTGCTGCATTGCTTTTTTGGTTGATTTCCTTTTGGGGTCCCAAGGAAAAAATTGAGAAAAAAGATTGGCTTCGCATTTTGGTCTGTTCCATTTTGGGCATGGTCATCAATATGCTTTCCTTTTTTAAAGGACTGCAACTCTCCACTCCAATTAACAGTTCTGTGCTCGTTACTGTTAGCCCGATTATCGTCGTGATCATGTCCGCCTTCCTTTTAAAGGAACGTATCACATTAAATAAAGGACTGGGCGTATTTTTAGGATTTGTGGGAGCCATTGGTCTTATTATGTTTGGGGCAGAAGTTCGGCAGGATGCACCCAATATACCTTTAGGTAATTTTCTATTTGTGGTAAATGCAACTTCCTATGGTGCCTACCTAATCGTTGTTAAAAAGCTGATTGAAAAATACCATCCTTTTACCTTAATGAAATGGCTGTTTACCATTGCTGTCATCATCAACTTGCCCTTGACTTGGCATGAAGTTGTTGAAATTGAATGGTCCACCATTCCACCTTGGGCTATGGGATCCATTGCCTTTGTGGTTATCGGCACCACTTTTTTAACCTATTTGTTCAATGCTTTTGCCTTAACTCAAGTAAAGGCATCCACCATTGGGGCCTTTATGTATGTGCAACCTTTGGTGGGCATTATCTTTGCCATCTTTACGGGCAAGGACCACCTCACTTTAATTAAGGTAATCGCAACCAGCTTCGTTTTGGTCGGAGTTTATTTGGCCAGTAAAAAGCCCAAGCCACATATTGGATAGCCCCTTCCTTACAAATCTTTAGGAACCTGAACGTGCTTGCGGGTATCGTCCTTGGTCAAAGTCTTAAAGTCCTCGGTTTTCTCCATGGAATTAAAAGCCGTTAAAAATTCTTCGGGTAAGCCAGATAACCTCCGTTCCTTAAGGTCTATCCATGCACCCATCATCTCACATCGTGCAAAATTGGTTCCTTTTTCATCATAAAAATTATGACGGAACTCGAAGAACATGCCATCTTCGCTCATACCTACAAATTCCAAAGACACTTTTACCGGTTTTCCTTGGAAAGCTTCCTTAAAATAATAGACATGCTCATAGAACACCACTGGCCCAATATTATGGACAGACATACTTTTCTGGTTAAAGCCCAACTGCCCCAAATATGCCATTCGGGTGTGGCTCATAAAATTTATATAGGCTGAATTGGCCAAATGCCTATTGGCATCGGTATCACTCCATCTGATCTCAAATTCTTTAAAAAACATAGTGGGTTATTTTGTTATGCATGCATAATAATCGTAAAAATACCATAGTTTTGAAAACCGATGCCTATCTTGAGCAGAATTGTTTCTATTTTTAATCATAGTTTAACACTATCCTTATGAGTCAAAAAGCAACATTTATTTCCGATTTGTCGCTCCCCGTTGTTGCCGCACCCATGTTCCTGATTTCTGGTCCTAAATTGGTCATCGAGTGTTGCAAAAATGGTATTGTTGGAACCTTTCCAGCCCTAAACCAACGCACCAGTGAGGGTTTTGAGGAGTGGCTCATTGAAATTAAATCTGAACTCGAAAAATTTGAAGCGGAGACAGGGAAGAAAGCGGCTCCTTTTGGCGTGAATTTGGTAGTGCATCCAACCAATCCAAGGTTGGAAGCCGATGTTAAACTTTGTATGAAACATAAGGTGCCTTTGGTAATTACATCACTTGGTGCCGTAAGTATGGTGGTAGATGCTATTCACAGTTATGGCGGATTGGTCTTTCACGACATCATTAAAAAACGTCATGCAGAAAAAGCGGCCGAAGCTGGAGTGGACGGACTTATTTTGGTTTCTGCAGGCGCTGGAGGACACGGAGGAACAATAAATCCGATGAGTTTGATTGCCGAAGTGAAGAAATTCTTCCATAGGACCATATTGCTTTCGGGATGCATCAGTACAGGTCAAGATATTGCTTCTGCCTTACAAATGGGTGCCGATTTGGCTTATATGGGAACGCGTTTTATCAATACAGAAGAGAGCAAAGCCACTGACGAATACCGACAAATGATCATGGATGCTGGAGCTAGTGATATTGTTTACACCGCAGCCATTTCTGGAGTGCATGCCAACTTTTTAGCATCCAGTTTAAAAGCTGCAGGAATCACGGAAGAAGACCTTAAAAAAGATACCAAAATTGATTTTGGAAAAGAATTGAATACCGAGGCAAAAGCATGGAAAACCATTTGGTCGGCAGGACAAGGGGTAACCACTATTGATGATGTGCTTCCTGTTTCCGAATTGGTTAAAAACCTAAAATCAGAATTTAAAACAGCCATTGAGGCACAGGCCAAACTTTTGGAAACTTATCCTAAAAACTAAATTCAAAAATGCCACAGGTTGCATCGAAATATAATCCACCTATCTTTTTTAAGAATGGACATTTCTCCACTATTTACTCGGGGATTATTCGTTCGGTAAACGGGGTGGTACAGAAAAGGGAACGCATTACCCTTTCAGATGGTGATTTTTTGGATTTGGATTGGAGTTATGCTTCTGAAGCAACAGATAAATTAGTGATTTTGATTCACGGATTGGAGGGCGATGCTCAACGACCCTACATTACTGGAAGCGCAAAAATCCTAAATCAAAACGGTTATGATTGTTGCGCTATCAACCTAAGGGGGTGCAGCGGAGAACCTAACAAGTTATATCGATCCTACCATTCTGGAGCTACGGAAGATTTAACCGAAGTCGTCCATCACATTTTAAATACCAGGGATTATCCAATTATTTATTTAAAGGGATTTAGTTTGGGTGGCAACCTTTTATTAAAATATTTAGGCGAAAATTCAAACGCTCCCGAAAACATCAAGGGAGCCGTAGCAGTTTCAGTTCCTTGTAGTTTGTACAGTTCTTGCAAGGAATTGCACAGCAATAAAAATATTTTGTACGCCCAGCGTTTCAAGAAAAATCTTTTGGACAAATTGCGGATCAAACGCGATATGTTCCCTGAGCAAATAACGGAGCAAGAAATCAGAAAAATAAAGACGCTTAAGGATTTCGACGACACCTACACCAGTAGAGCACATCAATTTAAAGATGCTTTGGATTATTACGAACAATGCAGTTCGCTGCAGTTTTTGCCAAATATTAAAGTACCCAGCCTGATCATCAATGCCAAAAACGATTCGTTCTTGGGGCCTGAGTGCTATCCTTTCAAGGAAGTGGAAAACAATCCCAACTTATATTTGGAAACTCCAACTTATGGAGGGCATGTTGGATTTTGGGGAAAAGACAATATCACTTACACCGAAAAAAAGGCGACTAGCTTTTTTAACGCTATCTAAAAGCAAACTAAGGCGTCTTGTGAGGGACAAAACAAAAAACCCTACTATTATTACACCCTAAATACCTATATTAGTAGCTGCATTTACACAAACAAACATCAAGAAAGTAATAATGAAAAAAGTTGTCCTGTTCTTGGCACTTGGTGCTATGATCGCAAGTTGCGGCGGAAAGAAAGAAGAAAAGAAAGATGGTTTTGAGGTGAGCCGTACCAAAACTGAAGAAAAAGCGGCCGAAACCAAAGCCGGTGTTCCAGTTGATTTGGACAATAATGGTGTTGGTCCAATCAAAGATTTTGAATTCCCAGCTGAAATCGATCAGGCTATGGCGGATCGCGGAAAAGCAAAATTTGATGCCATCTGTGTGGCCTGTCACATGATCGACAAAAGAATGATCGGTCCTGCACTAAAGGATGTTTTTGATAGAAGAAGTCCAGCATGGGTAATGAACATGATACTAAATCCTGATGGAATGTTGAAAGAAGATCCTATTGCACAAGCCTTGTTGAAAGAATACAACAACGCCATCATGCTCAACCAAAATCTTACGGAAGAAGAAGCAAGAGATGTAGCTGAATATCTTAGAACGCTATAAAAACCAAACCAATACATTTAAAATGCTGTTGTTTACTAGTTTAAGCAACAGCATTTTTTTATTTTAGAGTCAAACATAAACCCATGAAAAACATCTTTTTGACTCTTTGCTCTCTTTTTTTAGTACATATTTCCACGGCTCAAAGTTTGGAGGGCGCATGGACCATTGTTGAATCAGATGGAAAGGGTTACCAAGTGGAACATACCCTAATTTTCACGGGAACATATTTTTCAGAGGCCGTTTTTGAAAAGCCAAGCGGAAAATTTATGGGTACTAAAGGGGGCAACTATACCTTAAATGATAACGGTTTGAACCTTACTTACGAATTTGCCTCTGAAGATCCAGGAATTGTTGGAAAGACCGAAACAGAAACCTACTCCTTTAATAATGGGAACTTGGTATTGGGTAAATTAAGTTGGACCAAAATTGATGACGGAGCACCTGGCGACCTTTTTGGCGCATGGCTTATTTCTGGTCGAAAAAGGGATGGTGAAATCCAGATGCGAGATACCTCAGGGCCACGAAAAACAATGAAAATTTTATCCGGCACCCAATTTCAATGGATTGCCTACAACATAGAAACCCAAGAATTCCTGGGAACAGGTGGGGGAATCTACACCACAATTGATGGTAAGTATACCGAAAACATAAAGTTTTTCTCTAGGGACGATTCTAGGGTAGGCGCCAGTTTGGAATTCAATTATGAGCTTAAAGATGGAAATTGGCATCATTCAGGATTTAGCAGCAAGGGCGATCCCATCTATGAAATCTGGAGCAAACGCAATCAATAGGTCAAGAATTTAGCCTTTTATTAACCCTCAAAAGAGGTGCTTTACGTCCTATTTTTAGTACTTTTCTGTCACTAAACCATTAACACGTAAAGATGAAGGCCTCTATCATCCTATTTTTTTCTGCCCTTATTTTAGCAGAATCCTGTTCAAGCAGCAAATCCACTTCCGATGCCCTTTTTGGTAAAACCTGGGAATTGGAATACATAACCGGTCCTCGCATTGCCTTTGAAGGCTTGTTTCCCGATAAAAAACCACAGATTAGTTTTGATCAAGAATCTGGAATAGTATCGGGAACCGATAGCTGCAACGGGTATCGAACAGATTATTCCCTTACCGAAAGCTCCATTTCATTTGGTGAACCTGGCCCTACCACCATGATGTTCTGTGGTGGAAGCGAGCGTCAATTTTTGGAAATGATGAAAAAAATCGATGGTTATTCCTTTGAGGAAGATAAACTCAACCTGTTAATGGGTGATATAGTAATGATGCGATTTAAATCCGTAACACCATGAAAAAAATAGTATTTGCACTGACCGCACTCCTCGTATTTTCAAATTGTGCTGAAAAGAAAAAAGAGACACCATCGGAACCAGAAGAACAATCGGTTGAAACTTCCGTTGATACCATGAAGAAAGAAATAAAAAGAACCATCGAGCCGCTAGCTTTCGAACCCGATGGCAGCTATTTCAAGGCCAATGGAACCGAACCATTTTGGGGCCTTACCCTTTATGAAAACAAAGTGGAACTGAAAACTATGGAAGATACCATCTTAACGCCACCTTCCGAGGCCATTAAGGCTCAAGATGGAAATATAAGCATGTATCGCATCCAGACCGAAGCAACCCTAATGGATGTTATAATTTCCCACAAGCCCTGTACCAATGCCATGTCCGGAGAAGAATCCCCATACACAGTTACGGTTTCCTATAAAAGTACAGGTGGTGATGAAACGGTGGTGTACGAAGGATGCGGCAGTTACGTGACCGATTATCGCCTGCATGACATTTGGGTACTGGAATCCATGAAAGGTGCAACTGTTTCCAAGGAAGAGTTTAATGGACAAGATGTCCCCAATATGGAAGTAAATGTAAACACCAACCGTTTTTCAGGATTTTCGGGCTGTAACCGTATGACAGGAAGTTTGTTTTTTGAAAACGGGCTGTTGCGCTTTTCACAAATTGCCTCAACCCGAATGGCATGTCCTTCCATGGAAAAGGAATCCGATTTCTTGACGGCTTTGCGGGCTAGCACCACTTATAAAGTGGAAAACAATCGCTTGTATCTTTCAAATCCGAATGAAGAAAACCTACTTGTTTTCAAAAAAATAGACTAGCCATGAAACACTTTTTAATTTCAAGTTTTTTTATCCTATTCGTCTTAGGATGCAAAACCAAAGAAGAGTACAAAGAGGTGGCTTCGCCCATAATCACAGAAGAAGTTATACCCGATACACCAATTTCACAAATTTTGGAAGTGGGATGCTATACGTATGATGCCAATGGCAATAAAATTGAATTGGAAATCACCCAATCCAGCGATTCAATTATTGGGCAATTGAACTACGCCTTTAAAGAAAAAGATGCCAATTCGGGTTCATTTTCTGGAATGTTACAAGATAGTATTCTTATGGGAAGTTATACTTTTACATCCGAAGGCATAGAAAGCTCCCGAGAGGTAGCTTTTTTATGGAAAGATGGCCAATTGGTTGAAGGATTTGGTAAATTGGATGAAACTGGCACCAAATTCAAGGATAAAGAAGCCATAAATTTTAGCTCTTCCATGCCTTTGACCAAAACTGATTGCGATTAGGAACTTTTTTACCCCCAAAACCTACATGAAACATTTTTCCGTTTTAAAATTAACAGCCGTTTTTCTTTGTTTGATGGCCACCACAACTATGCAAGCTCAAGAAATGGAACTTCCTTACAAACAAATTCCTCCTCAACCCGAAAATTATGGGCCGGGCAATTTAGTTTCCCGAATGATCGATGGATTGGGTTATCGATTTTATTGGGCCACGGAAGGGCTTACGGAAAAGGACTTGACGTATAAACCTTCTGAAGATGGACGTTCCATTTTGGAAACCATGGAGCATATCAACACCATGAGCTTCAATATTTTACTCGCTCCGGATGCATTGCCCTATGAAAAACCCGCTAACCTTCCTTCTTATTCTTATGAGGAACTTAGAACTTTGACACTTCAGAACCTTAAAAGGGCCAGTGAAAAAGTTTTAGGGTCTAGTGCGGATGAAATGGAAGACTTTAAGGTAATCTTTAAACGTGGCGACCAACAATCGGAATTTGCCTATTGGAATATGATCAATGGGATGATTTCCGACTGCATTTACCATACAGGTCAAATCACATTGATGCGCAGGTCTAGTGGCAATCCACAAAACCCGAACGTGAATCCTTTTTTGGGAATAACTAAGGAATAAAACCTTTAGTTATCGACTGCAACTTTATAGGTTGGGTCTTCCAAAACATTTACCTCGATAATATCGTCGGCATTGGCCAACAATCTTCGGCAGTCTCCACTTAAATGTTTGAGGTGAAGCTTTTTACCTACTTTGCGGTAGCGCTCGGTAATTTTGTTCACGGCTTCAATGGCAGACATATCTACCAATCTACTTTCGGCAAAATCAATTACCACTTCTTCCGGGTCGTTGAGCACATCAAATTTTTCAGCAAATAAAGTGGTGCTACCAAAGAATAATGGGCCGTAGATCTCGTAATGTTTCACGCCATCTTCATCTGTATATTTTCTGGCTCGGATACGCTTTGCATTGTCCCAGGCAAACACCAAAGCAGAAATGATCACTCCCACCAACACAGCCAAGGCCAAATTGTGAAGGAAAATCGTTACCAAAGTCACCAGTACCATTACCAAAACATCCGATTTTGGCATACGGCGGAAAGTTTTTAAGCTCGCCCATTCAAAAGTTCCCAATGCCACCATTATCATCAAACCTGTTAATGCGGCCATCGGTACTTTCTCAATCAGACTGGAACCAAACATGATGAACACCAACAGCATCAAGGCTGCAAAAATTCCAGAAAGTCGAGCTCTTGCCCCATTGGACGTATTGATCAAACTCTGACCGATCATGGCACAACCACCCATTCCTGAAAACAAACCAGATAGCACATTTGCAGCTCCTTGTGCCACAGCTTCCTTATTTCCTCGACCACGGGTTTCTGTAATTTCATCCACAATGTTCAAGGTCAATAAACTTTCAATCAAACCAACTCCTGCAACAATCGCAGCAAACGGGAATATGATCTGAAGGGTCTCAAATGTAAAAGGCAGATCAGGAATATGAAAAGGAGGAAAAGTTCCTTGAATGGAAGCAATATCCCCAATGGTTCTGGTATCCAATCCTAAGAAAAATACTATGCCAAAAACCACCAAAATTGCCGCTAACGAAGCTGGAATTACTTTAGTAAGCTTTGGCAACCCCCAAATGATCAACATGGTCAACAACACCAATCCAAGAAAAATCAACATGGTACTTCCAGTCAACCACTCCCCGTCGGCAGTTTTAAACTGACTTAACTGCGACATGAAGATGATGACCGCCAATCCGTTCACAAATCCAAATATGGCTGGATGTGGCACCAATCGCATCAATTTGCCCAAACGAAGGAAGCCCGCTAACATCTGCATGATTCCTGCTAGCACAACGGTGACGAAAACATATTCTACCCCATATTGTTGCGCCAAACTTACAATCACTACGGCAACCGCACCTGTGGCTCCAGATATCATTCCAGGTCTACCACCCAAAATGGAAGTAACCAATCCCATCACAAAGGCTGCATACAAACCTGTCAGTGGAGACAAACCTGCGATAAAGGCAAAAGCGATGGCTTCGGGCACCAAAGCAAGGGCAACGGTCAAGCCCGATAATATTTCAGTTCGGTAGTTTACTTTTTGGGAAAAATCGAAAAGATTGAGGTACTTCTTCATGGCTTCATTCTTGAAGCGGGCAAAAATAGCATTATTAAATGCAAGACCCTAATCGCTCGGAAATTTTTAAGGATTTGATAATCTACCAGTTAGTCAATCCCAATAACTTTTCTCCCAACGAACTTAATTTTGCAGTATCGTATTTGGTTTGCTCCCATTTTCTTGGATCGCCAGGGAATGCATAGCCCTCTGGAGCTATCCTATTTTTCCAAGAATTGATACGCCATTCCCGCATTTTGTCATTGTCCTCCTCGGCTGGCATCATGGAAATATACTGGGCGATTCGTACTTTATCGCCTGATTTATTGGGACGAATTCCGTGTGGTTGGGTACTGTTGAAAATCAATAGATCACCAGCTTCCAGTTTTACTTTCACTATTTCATCCTCCAATCCAGTAACATCGGGTTGAAAATGATCTCGATCTTCAGGTTGGGTCAATTTCCAAGTATCGTAGTTTCGGTACAACCAGGGAATACATTGAAATCCACCCATATTCTCATCCATTTGGTCCGCAAGGGCCAATACACCTTGCACATTTTGAGGCCGTGTCTCAGGGTCGTAATCCCAATGAATAAATCCTTTTTTGTTCTCTCCAGGACGTTGTGGCATATTCAAGTTAGCTCGATCAATGGTCACCCAAAGCTTTTCAGTTCCCCAAATGTCCACAAAGGCATCATACACCTTTTGGGTTTGTCTGTTGTTCCATAAATGTTGATGATTGTATACCTCAACCATGCCTGTTCCCGTAAGCTCTTTCATTTGCATTTCGGCCCGTGGTGGAGCATACCAAGTTTCTGGATTGTTTGGGTCTTTTTCATCAAACTCCCATAAAAAGTCGGCAGTAGCTTTGGCTTGTTCCTTTGGAACTGCATTTTTAATCACAATGTATCCGTTCTCAATCCAAAATGCCCAATCTTCTTCAGACAGTACTCGTAACGGTTTGCCATTAGATCTATCGTTGAGTTTTGTTTTACTGCTGGTTGCGGTGGATGGATTTCCAGGAATGGCTTCATGTGCTTTGTTCGCCATTTCCATTTTTTGCTGCATCATATTGCTCTGTTTTTTTAGTTAAAATTCTATATCCCAAAACTATAGGAGCCAAAATGGGGTTTCTACCCTACCGTTGACCAAAATTTGAACTATATTGATTTAAATTGGTTATTTTTAAAATTAATTGAGCAATTCAATGAAAATTCAACTTGAAAACATACAGCCCAACGAGAAAAGTTCTTTTCATTTATTGCACAATCCCAAGTTGAACGATCTCTTCTTTTGGCATTTTCATCCCGAATTTGAGTTAGTCTATATTGAAGGAGCCAACGGCAAGCGTCATGTTGGACATCATATTTCCAATTTTAAGGGAAGTGATCTTGTATTGATCGGTTCCAATATTCCACATTTGAATTTTGATCACGGTATCAAAACCGAATACCACAAAGAAGTGTTGCACATTAGTGCTTCTTTTAAAGAAAAGGTGTTTACCGAAATCGAGGAATTGGAAGATGTTTATGAGCTGTTGGACAAATCGCAGCATGGCATTGCATTTTATGGAGAAACCAAAAAATCAATCGGAGCCATCATGATGCAATTGCAAGGGATGGGTAAGTTTGAACAGTTCCTTAAAATTTTACAGCTACTTAAATTGTTGGCAAAAAGTGATGAGTTTGAACTTTTACATTCCAATCCTATTATAAACAACAAGGCCAACAAGCAGCAGGAGCGATTGCAAAAGGTCTATTCCTATATTGATGAGCATTATTCCAAAAAAATAGCCTTGGAGAATATTGCAGAATCTGTCAATCTTGGCAAGGAAGCATTTTGTAGGTATTTCAAGAAAAATACGGGGAGCACTTTCACTCATTTTTTAAACCAATACCGCATTACGCAAGCCAAAAGATTGTTGCTAACGGGTAGGAACATCAGCGAAACTTGCTACGAATGCGGGTTTGAAAGCCTATCCTATTTTAATCGGACTTTTAAAAAAATTACTGGGGAAAACCCTTCGGACTATAAAAAGAGAAACAAATAAAGAATCGCCCCAAACCATAAAGCTTGGAGCGATTCTCAACTAACTAACCAACCAAAAAATGTATTGTTAAGTCAAACTTTGTTGTTCTGACCTATATTTTGCGTTGTCGGGTCACGTTCATGGTAGGGTTGTTTTCATTAGAACGTTTTTTGCCCGAACCGTCCGATTTCAAATATTGAATGTATCCCCTGCCTGAAAATTCATATACCGTTCCGCTGGATACATGGTACAACTCAATGGTACTATCGTTTATAACGTACAATTCAAAATAATCATTGCCCAAAAAGTCATAATCCAAGGTTATCGTTTTAAGGGTTGGGTCATTGGCCACATCATAGACCACATAGTCTCCCTCGTAATCCCATTGAATATTGGATAACGGAATACCTTGATTATCAATGGATGATTTAAAATACCCTCCTGCATCTGAATTGAACTGCAGGTAGTTCTCTTCATCAAACTCGTTGATGGCACCATAGTCACTGGTATAGGTTTTTTCCCAAACCTGATATTCCTGTAAGAAGTAATGAATGTTGTCGTAAAAAACAGCATCATAATCAAAATTGCTCGCATTGTAGCCTTTAAGCACGTAGGTGGTATTTGTGCTAGCATCATACAATTCAACGGTATTGGAATTTATTTGATACACATCCAACAACCAAAGTCCGTCCACATCATGGTCCACTTCCAACTCGGAACCAAAGGTTCCGTAAGCTCCTACATCAATACCTAATCCATTGCCTGTTTTTCCAATGCCAACAAGGTTGTTATTGGCGTAAACAATTCCCCTATCAAAAGAGATGGTAAAGGCTCGTTGCAAAAATGGAATTTCGCCGCTACCAGATGATGCATTGATATCCACATACCATAGATCATAGTTCTCCAAAACCAAAGCGGTGTTCACAGGCGTAACTTCCACATAATCATCGTCCAAGATCACCTCGGTGTAACAAGAACTGGCCAAAAGACCTATTGCTATAATTCCTAAAAGTAGTTTTCTTATTTTCATAATCGAGGTTTTAAAGTTCACTTCATGTAAACCAAGCATTGTGCCAAATTCTTTAACTGTTTGATAATCAATTTATAATGATGCCATGATTTTATTTTTTAGCTTTACAGCCTAATTTGTACGCATGAAAGAAAACCTCAAGTTTGGAGTATTTGGAGGAGGAAGCTGGGGAACGGCCATCGTTAAAATGTTGACGGAAAACTTAGATCAAGTGGGATGGTATATGCGCAGTGATTCTGCCATTCGCCATATTGAAAAAGAGGGACACAACCCTAATTATTTGAGTTCTGTTGAGTTTGATGTGGATCAGCTAAAACTAAGTCATGATATCAACGAAATTGCTGCAGCATCCGACGTGCTCATTTTTGCCATTCCTTCGGCATTTTTGGAGAGTGAACTACAAAACCTTACCGTTTCTTTAAAGGACAAAATCATTTTTTCAGCCATTAAGGGTATCGTGCCCGAAACTGGGTTGATTGTTGGGGAGCATTTTAATAGTACCTATAATATCCCATTTGAAAATATTGGGGTACTTACCGGGCCTTGTCACGCCGAAGAGGTGGCCTTGGAACGACTTTCTTACCTTACCATTGCCTGTGCCGATGCCGATAAGGCCAAAATGGTGGCAAAACATTTAAAAAGTGACTATATCCGCACCAAAATTTCGGACGATATTATCGGAACCGAATATGCTGCAATGTTGAAGAACATTTACGCCATTGCAGCGGGAATCGCACACGGTTTGGGTTATGGCGATAATTTTCAAAGTGTATTGATGAGCAACGCTATCCGTGAGATGAAACGTTTTATTGACCGCGTGTACAAAATGAAGCGCAACATCAACGCCTCTGCCTATTTAGGGGATTTGTTGGTTACGGGCTATTCGGTGTTCAGTAGAAACCGAATGTTTGGCAATATGATCGGTAAGGGCTACACTGTAAAAAGCGCCATGATGGAAATGAACATGGTGGCCGAGGGGTATTACGCGACCCAAAGTGCCCATTTATTGATGGAAAAATTGGAGAAAAAATCGAAAACACCCATTATCAATGCCGTTTACCAAGTGTTGTACAAAGAGAAAAATCCCAAAAAGGTTTTCGAAAAATTGACGGAGAAGTTGGATTGATTTAAAAGTCAAAGCTTAACAACATCAAAACTATAGCTCACAAAGGGAATCATAAATGTTGTTTTTTCGGAGAAGTATTTAGTGTTGCGAGATATGTACATTCCCATCATTAACTTAGACCTGCCTTTTCCATATCCGATTGAGACTCTATTTGCACTGAAATTATAATTATCAATGTTCGTGTTTGAATCAATAATTTGTCCATCTTTATCGTAAATTGATTCAGTTCTTACATATTCGCTATTTCTGTTGAGCAAAGACCATCCAGCACAGACCAGCAAATCTCCTTTTTTAAAAACTGCGAAGCGGTAATTTAAATTAAAATGGTAGCCATAGAGTAAACCTCGTTCAATTTTAGAATTTGTTCCATCACTGGGTGCTGTGGTCTCAATTTGGGTTGTAAGCAGGTCATAGCGAATGGAGCTTACAAATCCAAAACTGAAATTTTTCGTGAAATAATAATCAACCCCAAGATTTAGCACGGGACCTGCATTTTGCGAATCAGGACTAACAAACATAGTTGCCATAGCTTGATCGCCCGATTTATGAATAGGCGTGATTCTAAATTCCGCACCTAAATTGAAAAAGAAACTTTTTTCTCTAGAATTATTTTGGGCTAAGATAAAATATGGTAGTATGAATAGAATTAGGAATAAATTCTTCATAAAAAGTGTTGGATTAATTGGAGGCATTGTAATGGAATTCTATCGTCAAGTTCGAGATACTATTTCCAAAACCATTCAATACGAAATAATTCGCTGGAATGAAATCATCACAAGCACGAACTTGTGCAGAAATATATTTTTGATTGTAAGACCTATAGCTAATTAAGGCATCAGTACCTCCCGGCCTTCCAAAAGAAACCTGTTTCAAAGGTGCTGGGAAACCATCATATTCATAAATTATGTATGAAATAAAAATACTAGATGACGCGCTTTTATTCATCAAATGCTTATTGATGGTTTTAAATGTACCATTATTCACATCTGAGTTTGAAAACTTACCCAAAACATACTCAGGGTTATTTCTAATTTGTGCACCATCTATGGTTATCCTATCCCCCCAAAAATATCCTAAGGGTTGAAAAAAATCCTCATCATCAGACATAGCATATCCATAAATATGTACATCAGCCTTTTCCAACCATGATTCCTTCTTGTCCTTTATTTTAATTTTAAAAATTTGCAGGTCCTCTGGAAGAATGTCATCATTTCCGCCACCTCCCCCATAAGAATCTGCATTTTCGTCTTCTGGTAATATATATTCTTGATCTTCTGGAGCTATACCTAAAACAAAAACTTCATTTTCCAAGGCTTCCTCCGCAGGGTTTGGACCAAAAATGTCATTCTCTAGCAAATCACGATACTTCAGTTCCAATTGCCCCCTTACATTTAATATATATCCCTGCACAATCTCTTTTTTCAAATCAGGGTCAAAACTGTTTATCAAGAATAATGGTTGAGTTCCAGTGCCATCTTTTATTTTATAAACATATGGATACCACGATTCACCTTCAAGTTCAATAAAAGCTTCCACTGAAAACTGAATACTATCATTTATTGAACTTTCACTCTTTCCTGCTATATTTTCGCTCAATAAATCCTTAAAATAAAAAGTATTTAAATGCTCTGCTTTTACAGATTTCCCAGTTTTTTCGTTATCAAAATTGGGATTTACCCTAAGCAACTCTTCCATTAATTTTGTTAGGTGATAATTCTTGTAAGCTAATTTTTCTTTTAATTCAGCTCTTTCAATACCTTCTTTGTCAAACAGTAACGAAATGGATTGGTTTTCTTCTATAATCAAGCTTGGTTCTTCCTCATTTTCACATGAACTCAATAATAAAAACAAAATAAAGGTTACAATTGAAAAAAAGGTGTTTGGATTAACTGGAGATTTGATTTTATAGAATTGCATAAAGTAGGATTTTAGTCAATTAAATTTAAGATTGGTATGAATCTATGTAATACTAATCTTTCAATGTCTTTAAAATCAGCGGATACCCTTTTTGGGTTGACGGATGGTGGTTTTGAATTGACCGATTGGCAATTCTGAGGTTTGTTGAAAAGAAATAAATTAATGGTGGGATTTGTCCATAACCTACCCTTATATGGAGAAATTGGAGAAAAATCCAAAAAAAGTTTTTGAAAAATTGACGGAGAAGTTGGATTAAGCCCTATCCAAACTAAAATTGGAATGCTCCTCCAATTCGGATTCCAATTGCTTTTTAAACTCAGCCATTTCTGCTTCGGAGTAGGAATAGGCTTGTTGAAATTCTTCAAAAACAGCTGGCATGTAGGTGCGAACACTATCAATATCAAAATAGAGTCGACCTGTTCGTCTAATGAAAAAATCCAAAGGATTTATGGCCATTTCAAATGCAATGGCAAATTGAGCCTCGGCTCTGATCATTCGTTCTTTGGAATTGACACCTTTAATTTTAGTGTAGCGTTCCAAAATGGTTTCGGTCTGTTTGCCATAGGTAGTCACCAAATACCAAGCATCGTACTTTTTAAAGCCATCTTTTTCTATACGCTCTAAAATCTCATCCATGTATTTTTTTACCTGCTTGAACTTCTTAAAACCATTACCACATAGTGGAATCTTATCCGTGGAACATGGTTTTAATGTTGCATCAAAATCCTCTTCCATTTCTTTGGCAACTCGATTCACTACCCGTTCTGCCATTTTTCGATAGCCTGTCAATTTTCCACCAGCGATACTCACCAATCCCGTATCTGAAGTAAAAATTTCATCCTTTCTGGAAAGTTCGGAAGCTGATTTACCCTCTTCATGAATCAAAGGACGTAATCCTGCCCAAGAAGAGATGATGTCATCCAACTCCAAATTGATATCTGGGAACATATGGTTCACGGCTGAAACCAAATAAATGGCATCAGCGATATCCGTAGTTACATGATCTTTGTCCAAATTGTAATTGGTGTCTGTTGTACCAATGTAGGTTACCTTACCACGTGGAATGGCGAACATCATACGTCCATCGGGAATATCAAAATACACAGATTGCTTTACAGGCAGTTTTTCCTTTGGAAATACCAAATGCACCCCTTTGGTCAAATGCAAACGTTTTCCCTTTTTGGAATGGTTTACGCTTCGCAATTCATCTACCCATGGTCCTGCCGCATTGATTACATATTTGGATGAAACTTCATACGTATCGCCAAACACTTCATCAGAAAACTTAACCCCAGCAACTTTTTCGTTTTTATATATAAAATCGGTAACCTTCGCATAATTATAAGCATGGGTACCAAACTGAAGACTTGTTTTAACATTTTCCATGGTAAGTCGGGCATCATCGGTTCGGTATTCTGCATAATAGCCCGCTCCGTTCAAAATCTTTTTGGGCAAAAGAGGTTCCAGTTTCATGGCCTCCTTTTTTTCCAGCATTTGGCGTTTGTCATCGCCAGTAACTTGGGCTAAAATATCATATACTTTTAGTCCAATAGAAGTCAACCATTTTCCATAGGAACCACCCTCGATCAAGGGTAGCAACATTTTTTCGGGAAGCACTAAATGTGGGGCCAACTTGTGCACAATGGCGCGTTCGGAACCCACTTCTTTTACCAACCAAAAATCAAATTGCTTTAAATAGCGAAGTCCCCCGTGAATCAATTTGGTGGATTTACTGCTGGTGCCCGAAGCAAAATCCCCCTTTTCCAACAACAGCACTTTCATTCCCCTTGAAGAAGCATCCAAAGCTATACCCGCACCTGTGATTCCACCACCTATTACGATGAGATCATAGGTTTCCTTAACTATTTTTTGAAGGGTTTCTTTTCTTTTGACATTTGAAAAATTGATGTTCCCTTCCATAGAATTTTATTTGTTGAATTCGTATTCGCGCTCCACTTTGCATACCCGAACCTTGTACCAAGAATACCAAGTTTGGATTCCCTTTTTTTGGGCTTGCTTATGATCTAATTGAGCTTTCCAATTCGAAATGGCTTCCAGACTTTCCCAATAACTTATGGCAATCCCTAGGCCATCACGGGCACTTTCAAAACCTAAAAATCCAGGTTGTTTTCGGGCCAAAACTTCCATTTCTTCTGCCATTTGACCGTAGCCATTATCCCCTTCGGTTCTTAAGTTGGTAAAAATTACGGCGTAATAGGGTTTTTGTAGTTCCATTTAGCTGATGTATTCTTTTTCCAAAAAATAATTGACCAAGGCTTCTTTCATCAATACAGCTTGTTCGCCTGCCTTTAAAGGTGGCAATTGTTCCTTTATTTTATAATGAGGCCAGCCCTCTTCATCAAAAAAATCAAAATCGTAGTACCCATAAGGTTCCAACAATCTACAAATGGCAATATGCATCAGGTTTACCTTTTCATCTTTCTTGAACTTTCGATGAAAGTTGCCCAATTCCTGAACGCCCACCAAATAGACAATTCCATCCAATTCCAGTGGGTCTCCATCAGAAAATTGCGCTGATAATTTTTCCACCAAAAATTCCCATCGTTCCTTTAATTGTTCGTCTCTTGACATGTGTTTTGAAATGAGTACCAAAGGTACAAATCAATATTCTATATTTGTTAAAACCTGCATATGAGCTTTTTGGATATTGTTATTGGAATTATTTTGATTTGGGGCCTCTACCAAGGCTTACGGAATGGGCTTTTTGTGGAGCTGGCCTCTTTGATTGCTCTGATCGCGGGACTCTACGGAGCCATTCATTTTTCCTACATCACAGGCGAATACCTTGCGGACCGTTTGGACTGGAACGAACAATACATTCAAATTGCGGCTTTTTTGATTACTTTTTTTGCCATAATCATTGTGGTGAACCTTGCCGGAAAATTTCTGACCAAGATTGCTGATTTTGCCATGTTGGGACTTTTGAACAAAATTGCTGGAGGCATTTTTGGTCTGTTAAAGGTCGCTGTTATTCTAGGTGCCCTACTCATCTTTTTTGAAAGACTCACTTCTCCATTAAATATGATCAACGAAGAGACCAAAGCGCAATCCCTTTTTTACGAACCCATAAAAGAAATTGGAGCTCTTGTGTTTTCTTTTGTTCTTGAAAACGATCTTGATGAGGTTCCAGAAATTGAGCCAAGAGCCGAAATCTTATAAACGGCGCGGTTTCATCGATAAAATACACAACAATCTATTTTTTGAACCTACTCTCCCCCAATTAATTGCATTTTGACGTAAGAATGTGCTTCCTATGGAAAATATATGGACTATGCACTACTGTCCAATAGTTTAGCAATTGGAGAACACAAAGGAGCTTGAGACACTCCGAAAATTGCTTTACAATGAATAGATTACTTGGCGTTTTAATTGTCCTTATCGGGACTCTTATTTTTACTAGTTGCAGCAGCGACTCCTTTGAAGAAGAATTGGAATACACCCAATCCACTACGGGTAACGAAAAAGTTACGGTTGATCCCGTAGCTATGGAAGAAGCCTTACTTGATCTAATAAACCAACACCGTTTGTCCATCGGATTGAATGCCCTAGAGAAAAGTGCCACTTCTTATAAATATGCCGAGGAGCACAACGATTACATGATTTCCCAAAATACCTTGAGTCATGATAATTTTGATGATAGGGCACAAAAAATAGCCAGTGAAATGTCTGCTGTTTCCATTTCAGAAAATGTAGCGAGATATTACAGTTCTGCTGATGCCACCATGGAGGCATGGTTGGAAAGTGCAACACATAGAACGGCTATGGAAGGGGATTTTACCCATACCACTTTGAGTGTTCAGTTGGATAAAGATGGTAGACCCTATTACACGGAGATTTTCATAAAAGTAGAATAATCAACCCAACATAATTATTAAAAAGACCTGCAATATTGCGGGTCTTTTTTTTGATTTGCTATGATGCCCCAAAGGTTTTTTTTACCTTTCCTAAAATCTTTGATTATGGCCATACAAGCTCCCTTTAACCTGAACAAATGGGTTGAAGAAAACAGGGATACCCTTAAACCCCCCGTTGGAAACAGGAACCTTTATAAAGAGTCAGGCGACTACATTGTTATGATTGTGGCAGGCCCAAACGCACGAAAGGATTACCATTATAACGAAACGGAAGAACTGTTTTACCAATTGGAAGGTACAATTGAAGTGCACATTCAGGAAGATGGGCAGAAAAAAACCATGAAATTGGGACCAGGGGATATGTATCTGCACCCAGCAAAAGTGCCCCACTCACCAGTGCGCCATGAAGGTTCCATTGGTCTTGTAGTGGAACGCAAAAGGGCTGATATGAACGTTGACGATGGACTGCTTTGGTTCTGTGATAATTGTAATCATAAATTATATGAGGCTTATTTCACTTTGAACGATATTGAAAAAGACTTTTTGGCCCATTTCAAACATTTTTACGGTTCAGAAGAATTGAGAACCTGTGATAATTGTGGTACTGTAATGCCCGTTGATGAACGCTTTGTTGCAAAAGAGGAATAATGTTGATATTCGCTAAAATAATAACGGCCATCGTGGCCTTGCTTCACTGCTATTTTTTATGGTTGGAAATGTTCGCTTGGACTACCAAAGCAAGAAAGGTATTCCGAAATTTCCCCCAAGAGCTTTTTGAATCCACCAAAAACATGGCGGCCAACCAAGGACTTTACAATGGATTTTTGGCCGCTGGCCTTATTTGGGCATTGGTAATCCCAGACCCTTTATGGCAAGTTTATGTCGCACTTTTCTTTTTAAGCTGTGTGGCAGTCGCAGGAATTTTTGGTGCCATAAGTGTTTCCAAAAAAATATTTATCGTTCAAGCAGTACCTGCACTGATCGGTATCATCCTCTATATTATTGCGTTGGATTCCATTAAAGGAATTCAATTTAAAATAATGATCTAGCTCTGAATCTTTATCATTATTTTTGTAGAAATATAACATTTCACACTAAAAAAGTTATAAATGTCAATTACTACTACTTCTTTTGGAATTGAAGAAGCCCTTAGTCAACTTGGGCTCAATGAAATAAATAATGGAACCTCAACAGGTTCAGAGAATTTTGCATCAGGTGCAACCATTGCTTCATATTCTCCCGTGGATGGTTCCCTTATTGGAAAAGTGGTAACCACCACACCAGAAGATTACGAAAAAGTAATGGAAACCGCCACTACCGCTTTTAAGCAATGGCGAAGGATACCGGCACCTCAACGAGGGGAAATTGTGCGACAGTTCGGGAACAAGCTTCGTGAACTAAAAGAACCCTTGGGTAAATTGGTATCCTTCGAAATGGGAAAATCGTACCAAGAAGGCTTGGGAGAAGTACAGGAAATGATAGACATCTGCGATTTTGCCGTTGGCCTCTCAAGACAATTGCACGGACTTACCATGCACTCAGAAAGACCAGGACACCGCATGTACGAACAATATCATCCACTTGGTGTAGTCGGAATTATTTCAGCCTTTAATTTCCCTGTTGCCGTTTGGTCTTGGAACACCGCATTGGCTTGGGTTTGTGGGGATGTTTGTGTGTGGAAACCTTCTGAAAAAACACCCCTTACCGGAGTGGCCTGCCAAAATATTATTGCTGAAATTTTAAAAGAGAACAATATGCCCGAGGGCATTTCTTGCCTAATTAATGGGGATTATAAAGTGGGAGAATTAATGACCCATGATAAACGAATCCCATTGGTTTCGGCAACAGGTTCCATTCGTATGGGAAAAATTGTAGCACAAGCTGTAGCTGCCCGATTGGGCAAGTCCCTTTTGGAACTGGGCGGAAACAATGCCATTATCGTAACTCCAGATGCCGACATTAAAATGACGGTAATCGGTGCTGTTTTTGGTGCTGTGGGTACAGCTGGGCAACGTTGCACATCCACTCGAAGGCTTATAATTCATGAATCCATTTATGATCAGGTAAAAGAAGCCATTACCAATGCCTATGCTCAAATTCGCATTGGCAATCCTTTAGATCAACACAACCATGTAGGCCCTCTTATTGATACGGATGCTGTGAACAAGTACCTGAATGCACTGGAAGAAGCCAAAAATGAAGGAGGAACCATTTTGGTTGAAGGTGGTGTGCTACAAGGTGAAGGTTACGAAAGTGGTTGCTACGTGAAACCTGCCATTGTTGAGGCAAAAAACAGCTTTAATATTGTTCAGGAAGAGACTTTTGCCCCCATTTTATATCTATTGAAATATTCTGGAGGCATTGAGAATGCCATTGAGCAACAAAATGGTGTGGTTCAAGGGTTATCTTCAGCAATAATGACCAACAATTTGAGGGAAGCTGAGCACTTTTTATCTGCAAACGGTTCAGATTGTGGAATCGCCAATGTAAATATAGGAACTTCTGGAGCAGAAATCGGAGGTGCTTTTGGAGGCGAAAAAGAAACTGGCGGTGGACGCGAAAGCGGTTCGGATGCCTGGAAAGTGTATATGCGCAGACAGACCAACACCATTAATTATACTACAGAATTGCCTTTGGCACAAGGAATCAAATTTGATCTATAACAAAGCTGCCCGTTTGGGATGAACACCTAACGGGCAGTCTTTAAAACCAACTTAACTAACTCAAACTTTACGTTAAACCCTATTCCAATGCCGGATCTTTGTCGGGAGAAATAGGGTTCTTTACCTAATATTTGGTTTAAATTTCCAAATATTTGTCGATGTAACCCGACGGTATCTTACAGTTGGTTATAAAAATTGTATGATTGGTCTCTTTTGAGCCCTTTTTAGATTTGACCTTTTTCAACCTTTTTGAAAATCAACGGAAATCCCCATAAATTCAACGGTTTAAGCGCATATTTTTAGGGATTTTTTAATACTTTGTATAGGTCGTACTTTAAAACCTCATACACTATGTCTCTCGAAGAAGTACCCTTGTTTTATTGGACCATTTTATTCCTCATTGCCATAATTTTTGGAATCCTGGGTTTCATTTATGGGAAGGCAAGTTCGTCTTCTTCTACGGACAATTCAAGTGACGTTCAAATTCTGGAAATTGCCAATGCGCAACTCAAATCGGATTTGATCGCTTGCCAACAGAAATTACCTTCAAAAGAAAAGCAAGAAGATCATTTTAAATCTGGGAATGTCTCGACACTTGTCGAAAAACATACCTTCGATGCCAAACGTGCCAAAGCTGCTTTCGGAAAAAACATCAAGGAGAATGATTTAAAACTAGTGGAAGGAATCGGTCCCAAAATTGAAGGACTCTTCCACAATTTTAACATTAAAACCTGGAAAAAACTATCGGAAACCTCAGCAGATACGTGCCAAAAAGTACTAGATTCTGGAGGAAAACGATACCGAATCCACGATCCTGCCTCTTGGCCCATGCAAGCCAAAATGGCCTACGAAGGACATTGGGAACAATTGGCCGAATGGCAAGAAAAGCACAGGGCAGGAAAATATTGAATACACCTCTAAGACTAACCAGTCTTTCTATAACATTCCGTTGGCCTCAACCCATTTAAAGGCTCGCTGTTCTTGCGAAAATTGCATACGTTCAGAGATTCTTTGTAGCCTTTCTGGAAGCTTCATTAAATAATCCCTTGCCTTCTCCGCCTGGTCGGAAAGTCCACGAAGATTACCCACCTCCCAGTACTCATTAAGTTTTTTCAAAATGTCCACATAATCCTGAGCCGTATAAACTCCCAAACGCTGTGCACAACTTGAAAAATGCTCAAAAGCCTCTCCAATGGATTCACCAGATTCTCTTAAGAAATGGGCAGGCATCACAATTTTTTTCTTCATCATGTCGGCAAATGCCAATACCATACCATCGGGGTCTTGTCCCATAATGGTTTTTACAAACTCTCTGTATGCCAAATGGTGTCTCATTTCATCACCAGCGATGATGTTGCACATTTTTGCAAGAAGGTTGTTGCTTTTTTGCTTGGCCAATTTACCCACTCTTTTGTGTGAAATATTGGTCGCCAATTCTTGGAAAGAGGTATAGACAAAGTTTTTATAGGGATCACGGTCTGTACCGATATCAAACCCATCAGAAATTAGATGTTGGGTAGTGATCTCGATCTCGCGCATGTTCACACGACCAGATAGGTAAAGGTATTTATTCAAAACATCCCCATGTCTGTTTTCTTCTGCTGTCCAAGCGCGTACCCATTTGCTCCAACCATTGTCCTTGCCACTGTGCTGATCAATGCCTTCAACATCCATCAACCACGATTCGTAGGTTGGCAATGCTTCTTCTGTAATGGTATCGGCAACAAGCGTTACCCAAAAGTCGTAACCCAACTCTTTAGCTTCACCACGAAGCTGTTCCACGTCATCAAAAAATTTATCACTTTGGGAGTCTGGCAAAAAATCGGTGGGTTGCCAAATCTTTTCAATTGGCATCAAATAGTCCGTCATAAAACCCTCAACTTGGGGTTCTATTGCCTGCATCACTTCCAATCGTACGTTCTTAATCGACATTGTATGGGGTTTTTTACAAAGGTCACGATTAATTATGTAAAATCATGTTAATTTCTTCCTCTTTCCCCAGGATAAAATGTGTGTACGGGTTCACTTTGCCAATATTCTTTGGTTACCACATCTAACATGGTCAATGCTCCCATAAATGCTGCGCCAGTATCCACATTCCAGACATTGGCCCTGTTCTGCGGATGCGCAAACCCTTGTTTGGACAATGGGGTGTGACCTATAAAGACCTCTTTGTAGTGTGTTAATCTTTTGGGGAATTTAGGGTCAGTGGGTTCCAATTCGGGATCAAGCGCCATGGCAAGCTCCCATAAGGTACGGTCCCAATAGAACGACTGTTCAAAATATTCGAAATCAATTCCTTTAAGATTGGTGTACCCAGCATGCAGGTACAAACGGTTATCCTCGGCCAAATAATAGTTTTGAAGATCGGCGTAAAATTGAAGGTGCAATTCCCATTTGGATCTATCAGCATTTAAGTATGATTCCCTCGTTGCCGTTCCCCCATGGGCCAACCATTGTGGATTTTCTTTCTGATCCATAAGCCAGGCCCTGCACAATTCATCATGATTGCCTCGAATGAAAGTGCAGTTATATTCCGATTTCAGATTGATAAGAAAATCGATGGTTTCGACCGCCGTGCTCCAGGCATCCACATAATCCCCTAAAAAAATAATATGATCTTCGGAAGTCACTTTTGCTTTGTCCATAAGTTGCTCCAAAGCACGCACTCCAGAATGAATGTCGCCCACTACCAGTGTTCGCATAGAAAAGTTTTTGGCAAAATTACGCACAAATGCTCGGGCACATAAAAAATAAAGGAAAGTTTATCAACGGTTTATCCTTCTTATCGTTCAAAAATGCATTTCTAATTTGGTCATCGACTAAAATTCTATGTACCTTAGGATAATTCCAGAACATATGAAAAAGGTTTTTTGTATCGGGGAATTGTTGATTGATTTTGTCGCTGAGCGACAAGGCAACGATCTTTCCAAAGCCACGGAGTTTACCAAAAAAGCAGGTGGTGCCCCTGCCAACGTAGCTTGTGCCATTTCCAAATTGGGCGGCAACAGCATTTTTATGGGCTGTGTGGGCAAAGACCCCTTCGGTAAATTTTTGTTAGATACTTTAAAACATGAAGGGGTGGATATTTCCCATGCCCAAAAATCAGAAACCTTTACCACACTGGCCTTTGTTTCCATTTCCGAAGATGGCGAACGTGATTTTGTTTTTGACCGTGGAGCCGATCGTGAACTTACGTATGATCACGAACTTCGAAAATCCTTAAAAGGAAATATGTTACACCTTGGAGCTGCAACGGCTTTATTGGGAGGGCCTTTGGAAAAAGCCTATGGAAAATACTTGTTCGACGGTCTTACCAAGGAAATGTTCATTTCATTTGATCCCAATTTTAGGGGAGACCTTTGGAAAGATGATGAGGAAACCTTCATTAAAAAATGTAAACCGTTTGTGGAAAAATCACACTTGTGCAAATTCAGCAAGGAAGAAGCCCAGCTGATTTCCGGAAAGAAGGATTTACATGAAGCCTGTGATGTGCTTCATCAAATTGGCACACAAGTCATCACCGTTACCTTAGGAAAGGATGGAACTTTGTTAAGTGCTAATGGCACCAAAAAAATAATACCGAGTGTAAGTGTCGAACCTGTTGACACCACTGGAGCCGGAGATGCATTTATTGGCTGTTTGCTTTATCAAATATCCGATTTGGGAAATTTTGAGCCAGTTTTCGAAGATTTCGATTTATTGGAAAAAATGGTTCAGACCGCCAACAAAGCAGGAGCAATTACCACCACAAAATACGGGGCCATAATAGCCCTTCCGACCAAAGAACAGCTTTCACAATAATGAACCAGGCTGGAATACATCAAATAGTTGCTTCGCAGCTGAAGAAGAAAGACCCCAAAACGCTTTTCGAATTGCGATTGGCCTCCAATCTTTCACTAATCCAACAATTGTTCTTTTCCCTATATGACGAAAAGGAGCATGACACTCATTTTAAAAAGCTTTTGGCTTTGCTTTCCAAATTGTTTGATGGCAGGCCCGATGTGCTAAAAAAGCAAGATCTCGTTCGATTGAATTCGGGCAACTGGTACCAATCTGAAAATATTGTGGGAATGCAGTTGTATGTGGAGAATTTCAACAACGACATTAACGGTCTCAGAGAAAAAATACCTTATTTTAAGGAGTTAGGGGTCAACTTTTTGCATTTGATGCCCATTACCACACGTCCAAAAGGAGAAAGTGATGGGGGTTATGCCGTCAACAGTTACACCGAAATTGACCCAAAATATGGCACCAAGGAGGAATTGTTGGCCTTGACCGCTGAATTCAGAAAACATGGTTTGTATTTGATGTTGGATTTTGTGGTTAACCATACTTCCAACGAGTTTTCATGGGCCAAAAAAGCCAAAAAGGGCGATAAAAAATACCAAGGGTACTACTATACTTTTGAGGATTATACCATTCCCGAAGCATTTGAAAAAGTATTGCCCGAAGTCTTTCCAGAAACGTCTCCAGGCAGCTTCACCTATATTCCAGCAATGGAACGATGGGTAATGACGGTGTTCAATAGTTACCAATGGGATTTAAATTACACCAACCCCGAAGTGTTTTTGGAAATGCTCACCAATTTGGTAAAATTGACCGATATGGGTGTCGATGTAGTTCGTTTTGACGCATTGGCATTCCTTTGGAAAAAAATAGGGACCATATCCCAAAACTTGCCCGAAGCTCACAATTTGATTGCTTTATTCAGAATGTGTTTGCAGGTAGTGGCGCCCGGGACCATTTTATTGGCAGAGGCCATTGTGGCACCCACCGATATTGTAAAGTATTTCGGGGAAGGCGCAAAAGAGGGCAACGAATGTGAAATCGCATACAACGCTTCCCTTATGGCGCTGCTTTGGAATTCCATCGCGACTAAAAAAACTTCACTGCTCTATAAAAGTTTGTTGCATGTTCCAGAAAAACCCAAAGATTGTACATGGATCAATTACATCCGTTGCCATGATGATATTGGCTTGGGTTATGAAAACCATTTGATTCAAGAGTTGGGCTGGAACCCAGAGCAACATCGTAAGTTTTTGTTGGATTATTATTGCCAACGATTGGATTGGTCTCCTGCAACCGGGCTTATGTTTATGTACAATCCCAAAACAGGGGATGGAAGAATAACGGGAAGTGCCGCTTCGCTCCTAGGATTGGAAAAAGGGATTAACCAAAACAATCCAAAATTGATACAAGATTCCATTGCCAAAATCATCATGCTACATGGAATTATTTTGTCTTTTGGAGGTATTCCACTTATCTACGCAGGAGATGAAATCGGAACTTTGAACGACTATTCTTTTAAAGATGATTCATCCAAAAAAGAAGATAGCAGGTGGGTAAATAGACCGCAACAAGATTGGGATATTGTTTCAAAATTGAACCAAAATGAACAGCCCCAATCCAAAATTTTCCAGACACTACAACGACTGATTGCCATTCGAAAAGGAAATCCAGTTTTTGAGGATAACAACGAACTCGAACTCTGCCATACAGGCAATGACCACATCTTGGTTTTTGAAAAAAGGAGAGGTGCCAACGAAGGACTTTTGGTCATTTGTAATTTTGATGAACACCCACAAGTAGTTGATGCCGGCTGGATGAAAAGAATGGGGTATTTCGCAAAAGGGGACCCTTTTGATTTAGTGTCCGATGAAAAAATTATCGCCAATAGTGGACTTTTGGAATTGACGCCTTATCAAATGTTATGGCTAAAAAGAGGTTAAGCGTACCTCACTTTTCTCAAAATGCGCTGCGATTCCTTCAAGGATTGATACACATGGCTATCGTACGCCTTAATAAGTTCCCGTGAACCGTCCATTTTATCTTTTGCTTCTTCAAAACCATTCAAATAACAGATCAAATAAGTCGCTGGCAGATGTGTCATATCCGTATGCTCGGAATCGGTCAAAGGAATTCTATTTTCTAATTTTTTCAGAAGGGCATTATTGGTGTTGTACACATGAAATAAGGTTTTCTTATCATATTGCGGAGGTTCAAAAACCAATTTACTGTTGATGGTGTACTTGCCATTATCGGAAAAGGTGATCACCATTTCTTCCAGTGGATAATATTTTTGTTGGGATCCCAAGCCCAATTGCACATACTCTAGCGTACTAAAAGAATCATCGTTATATTCTATAGTGATTTCATCCAAAGCGGAATAAAATAGCTTCACTTGCTCGTTGATCAGTTCAATATCGACTCGGGAATAGTAGGTTTTGTTCTTTACCCTTTTCTTGTTTCCTGCCCAGCAGACCACAAATTGCTCTTTAAAAACTTTATAATCGCTGGTAAGATCAGGATGCCGCGTATTAAAAAACTTAATGACCGCATCGAGCGTCAGTTCTATATTGTTTCGAGCATGATGCTCGATTGTCGCCACCTTTTCCGAATTGATATCCTTAAGTTCAATATCAAATGCTTTCGGAAGGCTTATGCTTCCTTCTCGAAAAAAGACCGCCCCTCCGTAATATTTCCAAATGTTCTTGCGAAGTGCACAAACTTTCCCGTTTGAACGAATGGTAACCAATCCCACTACCTTGCCTTCCGGCAAATGTGGAAATGGAATATTTTCATAGGAAATAATAGGTGGGTTGTCCAAATAGGCATTTACCAAATTCTGAATCTTACTGTCATCGAAGAAATCGACCCCAACAATTTTGTTGTCTTCATCTTCAACTCCAATTACAATAAAAGAGTTGTTTTTGGGATTGGAATTGGCCAAGGCACAAACATGTTTGAGAAACTTGGCCTTTCCTTCCTTTTGTCCAATCGATATAAAACGCTTCTTATCGTAAAAACTATTCTCGTCGTTATGGGCCAATAGATTTTTTACGAGGAGGCGTTTGTTGATCATATCTCCTTCTTAACTATAGTACTGCTCGCTTGAGCCGTGGGCATCACTACCAAATCGGCGATGTTTACATGATACGGTCGAGTGACAACAAATAGGATAATATCCGCAATATCCTCTGGTTTTAAGGGTTGAAACCCTTTGTAAACATTGGATGCTCTTTCCGAATCTCCCTTAAATCGTACATCACTGAATTCAGTTTCCACCAAACCAGGATTCACTGCACCAACTCGAATTCCATAAGCATTTAAGTCGATTCGCATACCTTGGTTAATCGCATCCACTGCATGTTTACTAGCGCAATACACATTGCCATTCGGATAAACTTCTTTACCAGCAGTAGAACCAATATTGATGATGTGGCCCGATTTTCGCTCCACCATTTGTGGAATAATCGCCTTGGACATGTACAACAGACCCTTTACATTGATGTCCAACATAGCCTCCCAATCATCAGGATTCCCTTTATCGATGGGGTCAAGTCCGTGGGCATTTCCTGCATTGTTTACCAAAATGTCGATTTGGGAAAAATCTTCTGGCAAACTTTCAATGGCCGAAAAAACTGCCTCACGATTTCTAACATCAAAATTTAGAATGTGAATGGCAGTATCCTTCCCCAATTCATTCTTCAATAGTTCCAAACGCTCTTGCCTACGTCCACATAACACCAGATTGAACCCTTGTTTTGCAAAAAGTTCTGCCGTTGCTCTACCTATTCCACTTGTGGCGCCTGTTATCAACGCTGTTTTTTTCATAATCTAATTTTATGGTACATCATGGCCTTGGCTTGCTACCAATAAGCTAAACCAATCCTGAAGTTCCAAATCTATGTTTACGGCGACTGCCGATTCTGTAATTCTTTCTTTGCTTGTGGTTCCTATCACGGGATGCACTTTAGCTGGATGTTTTAAAATCCAAGCTAACAACAATTGACTTTCGTTGACATCATATTTTTCCACCAACGGTTTCATTGCTTTTTTGATTCGTTGGGTTTGCTCATTATCCTCTCGGAATAAATCCCCCAATGGACTCCATGCCATGGCTAATCGTTTGTTGGCGATGCAATCATCAAAGGTGCCATCGTACATCGGCGTATCATGCGTCAAAGAAAACTCCACTTGGTTTCCCGAAACTGGGATTTCCTTTTCCAACATGGCTACTTGAGATGGGGTAAAGTTTGAAACACCAAACGATTTGATTTTTCCGCTGCCCAACAATTGTTCTGCAGCCGCAGCAATTTCAGCTGGGTCCATCAATGGGCTTGGACGGTGCACCAAAAGCAAATCCAAATACTCCGTGTGCAACTTTTTTAGGGATTGCTCCGCAGACCAGATAATATATTCTTTATCGTATTGGTAATGATTAATCTTATTGTCCCTACCACGGGTCAACTGAATTCCACATTTGGAAATCAATTGGATATCCTCTCTTTTTACACCACTCTCGGCATAGGCAGCACCAAAATCAGATTCAGTGGAATAACTGCCATAAATATCGGCATGATCAAAAGTGACCAAACCCACTTCGATGCAATGGTGCATCAATTCAACCATTTCTTTTTTGGAAAGTTTCTTTCCCCAACTTCCCCAAGTCATCGCTCCCGAGATAATTCGGGAAAATTTATCGTTCTGTATCATATCGGATGAAAGTATAAAATTAAACCCTTAAATCCTTCATAAAACTAGGGCTTTAGCGATTTTTTTAACCATTAATTAACAGGTAGATTTTAAATTAATTTTCATTTTGCACCTCTTAGCAAAATCACTTACTTTAAACCAAACAACAGGAGCTTATAATGGAAGAAAACACTACTATTGATATTAGTGCAGTGAACGAGAAAATAGCCCAAGAAAGTGCTTTTATTGATCTACTTACCGCTGAAATGAACAAAGCCATCGTGGGGCAAAGCCACATGGTGGAACGACTGCTCATCGGACTTTTGGGAAGAGGACACATTTTATTGGAAGGTGTACCGGGACTAGCAAAAACATTGGCCATCAACACCTTGGCCAAAGCAGTTAAGGGAGACTTTAGCAGGATTCAGTTTACGCCAGACCTTTTACCAGCAGATGTAATCGGTACGTTGATCTACAATATTAAAGAGAACGATTTCTCCATTAAAAAAGGGCCCATCTTCGCCAATTTCGTTTTGGCAGATGAGATCAACAGGGCTCCCGCCAAAGTACAATCCGCACTTTTGGAGGCGATGCAGGAAAAGCAAGTGACCATTGGCGACGAAACTTTTAAGCTTGATGCTCCATTTTTGGTTATGGCCACCCAGAACCCAGTGGAACAAGAAGGTACTTACCCACTTCCTGAAGCTCAGGTTGACCGTTTCATGCTAAAAACGGTAATCGACTATCCAAAGTTAAACGAAGAACAATTGATCATTCGTCAAAACTTAAAAGGAGCTTCCGAACCCATCAAACCCGTTGTTTCCTTAAAGCAGATTTTAAGTGCGCAAGAAACCGTGCGTGAGGTGTACATGGACGAAAAGATTGAAAAATATATCCTGGACTTGATTTTTGCGACCAGATATCCAGAAAAATACAACCTAGAAAGCCTTAAGCCCCTGATCAGTTTTGGTGCTTCCCCAAGGGGTAGTATCAACTTGGCCACAGCATCCAAATGCTATGCCTTCATCAAACGAAGAGGCTATGTGGTTCCCGAAGATGTTAGGGCCGTAGTGCACGATGTACTTCGCCACAGAATCGGAATTACCTACGAGGCCGAGGCCGAAAATATAACTTCCGAAGAAATCATCAACAAGATCGTAAACGAGGTAGAGGTGCCTTAGCGGTTCAACGTTTATCGGATAAAGTAACCCCCTACTTTTAACCAACCGTAAACCTATTTTTTGAACCAAATGGATACGAAAGAACTACTAAAAAAAGTACGTAAGATTGAAATAAAGACAAGGCGTCTATCCGACCATATTTTTGGTGGGGAGTATCATTCTACGTTCAAAGGTCGGGGAATGACCTTCAGTGAAGTACGTCAATACCAATTTGGCGACGATGTTCGAAGTATCGACTGGAACGTAACAGCCCGTTACAACGAACCCTACGTAAAAGTTTTTGAGGAGGAACGCGAACTTACCATGATGTTGATGGTGGATGTGAGTGGTTCCGAACTTTTCGGAACCTCCAACCAGTTCAAAAAAGAAGTGGTTACAGAGATTTCAGCAACATTGGCTTTCTCAGCACTCCAGAACAACGATAAAGTAGGTGTGATTTTATTTTCCGACGAAGTGGAACTTTTTATTCCGCCGAAAAAAGGAAAAAGTCACGTGTTGCGCATCATTCGTGAGTTGTTGGAGTTTCAACCCAAAAGCAGTAAAACCAACGTTGCCGAAGCCTTGAAGTTTTTGACCAATGTAATGAAGAAAAAAGCCATCGTTTTTGTGCTTTCCGACTTTATTGCAGACGATTACGACAATACCCTTCGCATTGTTGGGAACAAGCACGATGTTACGGGAATCCGAATTTATGATGAACGAGAAGAATCCATCCCAAATTTAGGTATGGTTCAAATGCAAGATGCCGAAACAGGAGAATTACAATTGGTAAACACCCAATCCAAACAAGTTCGATTGGCTTATGGAAAATACTATTCCGAAAAAGTATCCTATTTTACGGATTCTTTTACCAAATCGGGCTGCGGGGTGATCAATTGTAGAGCAGATGAAAGTTATGTAAGAAAACTGTTGGGCTATTTTAAAAGAAGAGGATAAAACGAATGCAAGCATTGAATAAAAATACCAACAAAAGTTTCCCCTTTTTAAAATGGGGTGTTTTGTTTTTATTGATGTGTCCTTTGGTAGGATTAGCGCAATCGAGTCCCAATGTTTCGGTTGATGTTGACACCCTTTCCATTAAAATTGGGGAGCAAATTCAATATGCAATTACCGTAGAGGCCGATTCGTTGGATGTGGTTCATTTTCCAGAGGGACAAACCTTTTCTCCGTTGGAAACTGTAGAAGCCATTATGGCCGACACCATCAAAAACAATGAAAAGGTAATTCTACAAAAAATATATTCCCTTACCCAATTTGATAGCGGTGCTTATACGATTCCGCCACAGCGAATTGCCATAAACGAACAGCCTTTTTTCACTGATTCGTTCCAGGTTAAGGTCGCCGATGTGGCCGTTGACACCACCAAGCAAAAAATGTACGACATCAAACCCTTGATTGAGGTTGAGCGTAGCAGGGCAAAATTGTGGCTTACCATACTTTACATTTTTATTGGTTTGGCCATTGTAGGCGGATTGGTCTATTGGTTCTTTTTAAGAAAGAAGCCTTTGACCGAAGAAGAAAAAGTAGCATTGCTGCCCCCCTACGATCGTGCCATTTTGGAATTGAAGAAATTGGAAAATTCCAGATACCTCATTCAAGATGAGTACAAACAATACTATTCGGAGCTGACCAATATTGTTCGGATGTATTTGGAAGAAGATGTGCACGTTTCCGCAATGGAAAGCACCACTTCCGAATTAATAAATAAATTGGAAATGCTACGTGATGCTGGCGAATTGAAATTGGAGGATGACACCCTTCAGCAATTTCAAAAAATATTGCAGACTGCAGATTTGGTGAAATTTGCCAAGTCCAAACCAGCAACTTCTGTCGCAGAGCAAGACCGACTTTTGGTGGAGCAAATTGTGACCAAAACCCACGACGGACTTCCAGAACCTACCGAAGAGGATTTATTGCTTAACGAGGAATATCTCGAAGAACTCGCACGTCAAAAACAACGCAAAAGAATCTATTGGGCCGCTGCAATTTTTGCAGGACTCGTGGTAATTGGTGGTGGAGTTTCCATTGCCTATTTTGGATTCAAGCAGGTAAAGGACACCGTTTTTGGATACCCTACCAAAGATTTGTTGGAAGGCGAATGGGTTTCCAGTTCGTATGGTTTCCCTCCCATTGAAGTGGAAACCCCAGACGTATTGGTGCGCCAAGAAGTTGAAATTCCTGCCGAGACCAAAGAGTTGATAAAAGAGCTCCAATCATTTTCTTACGGTAGCTATGTGGGTCTCTTCTCCGTGAGCACCAGTTCGGTTACCTACAAAGAACAAAACGAGCCCAATTTTGAAGCTGTCATTGGCGCTACGCTGACCAACTTTGAACAATTAGGTTTAAAAAATATTATCACCAAACAAGAAGAGTTTGTGACCCAATCTGGAGTAAAAGGGGTTAAAACCTTTGGTACGGGCACTTTTGATATCCCTGCCAATGGAAATGAAAAGAAAGCCAAGTACAACATCCTCACATTTGGTGGCAAAGGTTTTATCCAACAATTGGTCATAACATGGGAAGATGGAGATGAATATGCTGAACAAATCGTTGATCGAATTTTGGGCAGTTTGGACGTAAAAACACAAGTATAAATGTTTGAAAACATTGAATTCGCAAACCCTGAATTTTTCTGGTTGCTCCTATTGCTTCCATTGGCTTTGCTATGGTATTTTTTCAGACGAAAAAACGAAATGGCGTCCTTGCGCATTTCGAGCATTAAAGGATTTACCGTTAAAAGCTGGGCATCTAAATTAAAGCCCATTCTTTTTGGATTGCGATTATTGGCATTGGCGGCCATTGTAACTGCATTGGCCAGACCACAGACCGAAGATATTTCCACCCGAACCAAGACCACGAAGGGTATCGATATTGTGATGGCCATTGACGTTTCTTCCAGTATGTTGGCACGAGACCTTAAGCCCAATCGTTTGGCAGCTTTAAAGGAAGTGGCAGCAGATTTTATCGAAAAACGCCCCAACGACCGTATTGGTCTGGTAGGATACGCTGGCGAAAGTTATACCAAAACACCAATCACAAGTGATAAGGCCATCGTGCTGAACGCCCTAAACGAAATCACTTACGGGGAACTCGAAGATGGAACCGCCATCGGGATGGGATTGGCCACCGCAGTAAACCGATTAAAAGAAAGTAAGGCCATTAGTAAAGTTATCATTCTTTTAACGGATGGTGTCAATAATTCTGGCTTTATTGAGCCAAGAACTGCAGCCGACCTAGCTGTTGAATTTGGCATTAAAACATACACCATCGGATTGGGAACCAATGGGAATGCATTATCGCCGATTTCCTATAATTCGGACGGTTCTTTCCGATATGGAATGCGCCAAGTTGAAATTGACGATAAATTGTTGGAAGAAATTGCCAAAATAACCGGGGGAAAATATTTCCGAGCTACAGACAATGAATCATTGGAAGAAATTTATGACGAGATCAACAGTTTGGAAAAAACAGAAATAGAAGAATTCAAATATTATAAGTACGAAGAGAAATTTCGCCCTTTGATTTTTTTGGCCGGGATTTTATTGTTGTTGGAATGGGCTTTGCGCAATTCCATATTTAAAAGTTTTATTTAAGAATGATTCAGTTTGACGAAAAATTATATTTCTACCTCTTGGCCATTATTCCGGTAATGGTCTTGGCGTTCTTTTTTCTTCAAATCTGGAAAAAGAGAACCCAAAAAAGATTTGCCGACCTGAATCTATTAAAGAGATTGGCCCCCAATCGTTCCAGTTTCAAGTCCACGGTAAAACTTGGATTTTTATTAGCTGGACTCGCCTTTTTGGTGCTCGGACTGGTCAACCCAAAGATTGGCACCAAACTCGAAACCGTAAAACGCGAAGGGGTCGATATTGTTTTTGCCATCGACGTATCCAAGAGTATGTTGGCAGAAGATATTGCGCCCAACCGATTGGAAAAAGCGAAGCGAATTGTTTCCGAAATCATCAACCAATTGGCCAGTGACCGAATAGGAATTATTGCCTATGCAGGACAGGCATACCCCCAATTGCCCATAACTACGGATTACGGTGCGGCCAAAATGTTCTTGCAGAGCATGAACACCGATATGTTGTCTTCCCAAGGCACGGCTATCGATGCAGCCATTAACTTGGCGAGCACATATTACGACGATTCCCAACAAACCAACAGGGTACTTTTTATTGTTTCGGATGGGGAAGACCATTCAGAAAGTGCGACGATAAATTCCGTTGAAAATGCCATTCAAAATGGAATCCGTATTTACACCATCGGAGTAGGAAAGCCTAAAGGCGCTCCAATTCCCATCAAAAGAAATGGTGTAGTGGAAAGTTTGAAAAAAGACAATCAAGGGGAGGTGGTAATCACCAAACTGAACCAAGAAGTTTTGTCAATAATTGCCGATCGTGGCAATGGAGAATATATTGATGGTTCCAATACGGAAAATGCCGTGGATTATATCAAAGAGGAATTGAACAGGATGGACAAGACCGAATTTGAAGCCAAACAATTTGCTGAATACAAGGACCAATTTCAATGGTTTCTAGGTGCTGGCTTTTTATTTTTATTTTTGGACATCTTCGTTTTGGACAGAAAAACACAATGGTTGAAAAAACTAAATCTTTTTAATGAGCACAATGAGCAATAAAATAAGATTGACGTTTGGTCTATTGTTATGTTTTGGAATAGCCCAAGCACAGAACGAAACCACAGAAAAGGCATTGAAGGAGGCTGAGAAAGCCCTCCAAGCTTCTACCAACCTTACCTATGAGGCAAACGAGGAGCTTACCGCCAACGATTTTATCAACTCAGAGGCCAATTACCGAAAAGCGATTTCCAAAAGTAGTCAAAATGCAGCTGCCCCTTTTAATTTGGGAACAGCTTACTACAATCGTGAAAGTTTTGGTGAAGCCTTTGGTCGATTTAAACAGGCCGAGGCAGCAGCGGATGATAAATCTGAAAAACATAAAGCTTTCCACAACATGGGGAACGTTTTTATGCAACAAAAAGATTACCAACAAGCAGTTGATGCCTATAAACAAGCCCTTCGTAAAAATCCAAATGACGATGAGACACGCTACAACCTAGCACTGGCCAAAAAAATGCTCGAAAAACAACAGGACGAGCAAAAGAACGACCAAAACCAGGACAACAAGGACAATCAGGATCAAAAAGACCAAGAAAAGGACGAGAACAAAGATCAGGATAACGAGGGGGGCGATAAGGACAAGCAAGACGAAGGCAAGGAAAACGACGAGGAAAACAAGGATGAAGGTGATCAGGGCGATAAAGGAGATAATGGAGAGGAAAAGCCCGAGGAAAATAAAGAAGGTGAAGGGGACAAGAAAAAAGAACAGGAAAAGAAACCCAATGAAGGAGATCAGCCCGATGACCAAAAACAACAACCTCGACCCAACCAGCTTTCGCAACAACAGATCCAAAACCTGTTAGAGGCCATGCAGAACGAGGAGAAAAAAGTGCAGGAAAAAATGGAGGCCCGAAAAGTAAGGGGTGCCAAGGTTAAAAATGAAAAAGATTGGTAATGCAAATCTTAAGGGGCAACATATTACTTTTTCTTAGCTTTTTGCTATTCGCTACGAACTTTTCGTATGCGCAAGAGGAAGGAATTGAGTTCACTATGAACCTCAGCAAAGAAAAACTGGGACTCAACGAAAGGCTTCGAGTGGATTTTACCATGAACAAGGATGGGGACAATTTTAGCCCTCCAGCATTCAATGGATTTAAAGTGGTCATGGGACCATCACAATCCATAAGTTCATCTTGGATCAATGGTAAACGCTCTTTTTCCAAAACCTACACCTATATATTGGTGCCTACCGCCAGAGGTGAATTCAATATAGAACAAGCCACTATCGAAATAGATGGTCAAACCTATAAGACTTTGCCAAAAAAGGTAGAAGTTACCGCTGCTGTGGACAAACCAAGTGATCAAAAAACGGTGGACGATGTAGCGGATGAAAGTTTGCATTTGGTTGCAGAGGTTTCCAAAGGGAATCCTTATTTGAATGAAGCTGTAACCGTGGTTTACAAACTCTATGTGAGTCCAAACATTAGTGTGACGAATTACCGTCCGTTGGATAATCCCACTTACAACAACTTTTGGAGCCAGGATATTCCAGTGACCAAGCACACGGCCCAAAATGGAACTTTTGAAGGAAAACCTTATCGTTTTGTGGTATTAAAGCGCGTGGTTTTATATCCTCAAAAATCAGGTCAATTGGATATTGAACCGCTTTCTTTGGAAATTTTTGTGGACGTACCCACGAATAGAAGGGACTTTTTTGGAGGTCGAATCTACACCCAAACCAGCAAAACAGTTTCCGCAGGAAAAAGAACCCTAAATGTGAAAGCTTTACCTGAAGCTGGCAAACCAAGCAACTTTAGTGGAGCTGTTGGGGACTTTGATTTCTCGGTGACCACGACAAAAACACAATTGAATGCTTCTGAATCGCTGCAGGCAAAAGTGGAAGTTTCTGGAAAAGGAAACCTAAAATTGTTTCAACTTCCAGAACCGGTACTACCAAGCGCCTTGGAGGTATACGATCCAGAACACGATGAGACAATTCAAACCTATAGCACAGGGATGGAGGGAAAGGTTTCGGACAATTATACCATTGTACCTGCTTTCCGTGGTAAATATCCCATTCCAAGCGTTTCATTCAGTTATTTTAATCCAGACACGGGCAAATACGAAACATTGACTTCGGACGAAATCAATATTGAGGTTTTGGAAGGCCCAACCGGAAGTACCGTAAATGAAGATGCTCCATCGGCAAACAAACAGATGGTGGTGCCGACTGGAGATCAATTCCAATTCATTAAATTGGATGCAAACCTTACCTCAATGAACGAAACTTGCTTCTTGGGTTCCAGAAGTTTTTATCTGCTTGTTTTCTTACCTCTTTTATTGATTCCCATCGCCATCTTCTCATTTAAAAAGAGAGAGGCCATTGCCAGCGATGTGGTAGGAAACCGAATTAAACAAGCCAATAAATTGGCAAGAAAATACCTTTCCACAGCCAAAAAAGAACTGGGTAACAAAGAAGCGTTTTATGTGGCCTTGGAAAAAGGATTGCACAATTATTTAAAGGCCAAATTGCATATAGAAACCTCAGAGTTCAGTAAAGAAAAAATAACTGAAACCTTAACGGCTAAGCAAGTTGAGGCCGACGATATTCAAGGATTTATTGCCTTGTTGACCAGTTGTGAAATGGCCCGTTACAGTCCATTTTCGAATGTACAAATGCAGAACGACTACGAAAAGGCAAGCGACGTAATCTCTAAATTGGACAAGCAATTATGAGTATAAAAAAGTATTTAGTTTTCATCGCGCTATTCTCCTTGTCCGTGCTTTCCGCACAGAACAGTGCCCTATTTAAACAGGCCACCGAATTCTATAACAACGGGGAGTTTTCGAAGGCCATTGAAAATTACGAGCAGATTCTGGAGAGCGGCAATCATTCTGCTTCCCTTTATTTTAATATGGGCAATTGCTACTATAAGCTCAACGCCATTGGCCCAAGTATCTATTATTACGAAAAGGCTTTGTTGCTTTCTCCAAACGATACCGAAATAAAAAACAATTTGCAGTTTGCCCAAAACATGCGATTGGATGCCATAGAAGAAATGCCCCAAACGGAAATGTCACAGGTTTACAATAAGGTCATCAACTGGTTTAGTTGCAACGGATGGGCTTATCTCACTGTGATATTTTCAATTTTGTTCGTACTTATTTATTTGGCCTATTATTTCATTCGAATGGCCAATCAAAAAAGAATTGCCTTTATTGCGAGTTTCTTCTCTTTGGGACTTGCCATTTTCTGTGTTTTGATGGGCTATCTTCAGCACGATCAACAGAAAAAGAACAATCCTGCCATAGTTTTCAATAAAGAAATCAACGTAAATGCTGAGCCGAACTCCAATAGTGAGGTTATTTTCACGCTGCATGAAGGCACCAAGGTCAACATTTTGGATGAATTGGACGGCTATAAAAAAATTAGGATCGTAGATGGCCAAACAGGATGGTTATTGGAGGACAGTATTAAGGCCTTGAAAGATTTTTAACATTTTTTAACACTATTTTCTGCCTAAGATTTTAATTTTACTACAAATGTGTTAATGTGCTGAACAAACTGATCATTCCTGTTTTTGCCATTATACTGGTAGGTTCCCTATTGGTAACACCTCTTATTCCATTGTTGGATCAAGATTTGGGCAAGACCATAATGCTTACTTCTGGCGAGGAAGAAGAAAGCAGTTCTATGGAGGAAATGATGAAAAAGTTTGATGAAACTGCAACCTACATCAAGTTCTATTCAGAATTGCACCACGAATTCATTAAACAAAATTTACAAATTACCTACTCTGGGTACTTATTGCCCATTACCGATTATACTTTAGAAATATTAGATCCTCCTCCCAGACAATTGGTGTAACCTCATTTTTCATCATCAATTACTAATCGTCTTTAGGCCTAACCAATAACGACCAAAAGACAAACACACCTAATATTATGTTCAAGTATTTAAAGAATGATCTGCCCGCCAGTATAGTGGTGTTTTTTGTGGCTTTACCCCTTTGTTTGGGTATTGCCTTGGCAAGTGGAGCGCCCCTCTTTTCCGGTTTGATTGCTGGTATCATCGGAGGTATCGTGGTCGGCGCATTAAGTGGTTCCCAAATTGGTGTAAGTGGCCCTGCAGCCGGTTTGGCAGCCATTGTGCTAACTGCAATCGGTACTTTGGGAGGTTATGAAAACTTTTTGGTTGCCGTGGTACTCGGAGGAATTATTCAATTTATTTTTGGGATTCTCAGAGCAGGAATTATTGCCTATTACTTCCCATCATCGGTAATCAAAGGAATGCTAACCGGGATTGGAATCATCATTATTTTAAAACAAATACCCCACTTTTTTGGGTACGACTCCGATCCAGAAGGCGACTGGGCCTTTTTTCAGGTTGACGGTCAAAACACTTTAAGTGAAATTATCAACACCATCAATTTTATTAGTCCAGGGGCCACGCTCATTGCTATTATCGCTTTGGCAATTTTAATATTGTGGAGCACCATTCTATCTAAAAAATCAAAAATATTTGAACTAGTTCAAGGACCTCTTGTTGCTGTGGTTATTGGAATAGTCTACTACGTATTCACTCAAGATCATGATACGCTGGGCATCTCCAATGAACATTTGGTTAAAGTTCCCGTGCCGGACAGTTTTGAGTCCTTTTTGGGATTTTTCAGCTTCCCAAATTTTTCAGCAATAACTAACATGCAGGTCTGGATCACTGCATTTACCATTGCTTTGGTAGCCAGTTTGGAAACCTTACTTTGTGTAGAAGCCACGGATAAACTGGACCCAATGAAAAGAACCACACCAACCAACCGAGAATTAATGGCTCAGGGTGTTGGCAACACATTGGCAGGACTCGTTGGAGGTTTGCCCGTAACCCAGGTTATTGTTCGTAGTTCGGCAAATATTCAATCTGGGGGTAAAACAAAATTAGCGGCAATTATTCACGGGTTCTTTCTTTTGATTTCGGTGATTTTGATTCCAACTTTATTAAACAAAATTCCTTTATCGGTTTTGGCCGCAATCCTATTTGTGGTAGGTTATAAATTAGCAAAACCCAGCTTGTTTAAGACTATGTACCAAGCAGGCTGGAAGCAATTTGTGCCGTTTATAGTTACCGTTGTGGGCATTGTGTTCACAGATCTATTGGTAGGTATAAGTTTGGGACTTTTGGTCGGCATCTTTGTGGTTTTGTTCAAAAGCTATCAAAACTCCCACTTTTTACATATTGAGGATCAAGGCAATGGAGCCCATAATATAAAAATGACCCTTGCCGAAGAGGTGACCTTTTTTAACAAAGGCGCTATTTTAAAAGAATTGGATAGTCTTCCCGAAAATTCTTATCTAACTTTGGATGTTAGAAAAACCAAGTATCTCGATAACGATATTGTGGAAATTCTCGAAGACTTTTCCAGCAAAGCGAAAAACAGGAATATCGATATTCTGCTTATCTCCGAAAGAGGTGAAGTGGAAAATCCTGAAAGTTATATTGAATTCTTTAATCTGAGACCGAAAAAGAAATCGGCATAAACTTAAGATATGAAAGCACATACCAAAGAAACGCAGTCGACCATGACGCCCGAAAAAGCGCTACAGTTTTTGAAGGAAGGAAATGAGCGTTTTCAACAAAATTTAAAAGCAAACAGAAACCTATTGGAGCAGGTTAACGACACCAAGGACGGTCAATTTCCATTTGCGACCATTCTTAGTTGTATCGACTCAAGAGTATCTGCCGAATTGGTTTTTGACCAAGGTCTAGGTGATATTTTTAGCGTTAGAATCGCCGGAAACTTTATTAACCAAGATATTTTGGGAAGCATGGAATTTGCCTGCAAATTGGCCGGAACAAAAGCAATTGTGGTATTGGGACACACCAGCTGCGGAGCCGTTAAAGGTGCCTGCGATCATGCCCGAATGGGGAACCTTACCGCTTTGATCAATAAAATTGAACCTGCCGTTTTTGCGGTAAAAGAGCCCAAAGATGAGGATTTGCGAAACTCCCAAAATTCGGATTTTGTAGATGCAGTAGCGGTCAAAAATGTAGAAATGGCCTTGGAAAACATCCGTAGTCAAAGTGTGATTTTAAAAGAAATGGAAGAAAAAGGTGAAATTGTCATTGTAGGCGCCATGTATGACATCTCAGACGGTAAAGTGACCTACATTTAAATCATAAAATCTCTTATTTCATATATGAAGGCCGATGAAAACATCGGCCTTTTCTTTTTAATGCCCCTTAAAAAGCCATACGCAATAAACTACCTGCGCCAATTGGTTAGGTATTCAAGGGTAATTTCCTAAATTTGTCGCCCAATACTGTGGATGACCATGATAGATACCATAAAGGAACACATTGCTGAAGTAGAACAGTTTACTTCAACCTCAAAAGACGAAATTGAAGCTTTCCGAATTAAATATCTGGGCAAGAAAGGACTTTTGAACAGTTTCTTTGCCGAGTTCAAAAATGTGCCCAACGAGCAGAAAAAGGAATTCGGTCAAGTAATCAACCAGCTAAAAAACACAGCAACCGATAAGGTAAATGCACTTAAGGAAGCATTGGAAAACCAATCGGAGGCAGCTGGTAAATATGGTGATCTTACGCGTCCAGGTGAACCTATTAAAGTGGGTTCCAGACACCCGATATCCATTGTAAAAAATCAGATTATCGATATTTTTTCAAGGATAGGTTTTAATGTATCCGAAGGACCTGAAATAGAGGACGATTGGCACAACTTTACGGCCTTGAACCTTCCAGAATACCACCCTGCACGCGATATGCAGGATACTTTCTTTATCCAGACCGATCCCGATATTTTGTTGCGCACCCACACCTCATCGGTACAGGTTCGATATATGGAAGCGAACAAACCGCCTATCCGAACCATTTCCCCGGGTAGGGTATATAGAAACGAGGCCATTTCTGCCCGTTCGCACTGCTTTTTCCACCAAGTGGAAGGTTTGTATGTGGACAAAAACGTTTCGTTCGCAGATTTGAAACAAACTTTGCAATATTTCACTTCAGAAATGTTCGGTAAATCCAAAATCAGGTTACGCCCCTCTTATTTCCCGTTTACGGAGCCTAGTGCCGAAGTTGATGTGTTCTGGGGATTGGAAACCGAGACCGATTACCGCATGACCAAAGGAACTGGTTGGTTGGAAATTATGGGCTGTGGAATGGTTGATCCAAACGTGCTTAAAAATTGTGGTATTGATCCCGAAGTCTATTCTGGGTTTGCCTTTGGAATGGGAATAGATCGTATTGCTTTGTTACTACACCAAATTTCTGACATTCGTTTGTTGAGCGAAAATGATGTTCGTTTCCTTGAGCAGTTTAAAAGTGCTTTATAGTTTATCATGAAAAAGGATATTGAAATTCCCGTTGCCAAGGATGTGCACATTGCGATAATTCGTGAGTGGAACGATGAATTTCTTTCCAAAGATTGGAATGCCTACCTCATCAATAACAGAACTGATGCCATTGAAATGGCCATTGTTGTTTCCAAAGGTTTTGATGGGGAAACAAAAACTTCGACCATGCGACATGGGATTGGCAGCATTGAACCAAAGTCGTATCGTAAAGTGGAATTGCTACAAGAAGATGTATTGGAATTGAACAATGAATTCTTTGTTACCTTTTTTGCCGAAAACAAACTATTCGAAAAAAGGTTTCTATTTCCAAAACACACCATTACCGAAAAAGACCTGACCAATATCCCCATTATAGAAAAGGAAGGGATACTCTTAAAGGACTAATTCTACCTCCTTAAATTTTATTTAACAAACATTTAAGTTCTTTTAGTTCGGTTTGTTCCGAACCAATCATAAATTTGCACCTTCAAAATCCATCTTATGGAAAAATCGAAGGAAGAAATAATTGAAACATTGGGACTGCATTTAGAGGAAGAGCACAATCTACCTCCTTTGGCAGCCCGTATCTACGCGATATTGATCTTAACGGACAAAGACGGATTAACTTTTGATGGTTGCTTGGACAGACTGGGCGCCAGTAAAAGTTCCATTTCCACCTCTTTGAACCTTTTGGTGAACATGGACATTGTATCCTATTTTACCAAACACGGTGATCGCAAAAGATATTTTACCACCGCCAAGAAGAAAACGTTTTTTCTTTCAAAACTTCAAGAAAGCCTGAAAAAGGTAGAAACCGAAAAACACATTATCACACTCGTAAAGGATTATCACAAACAATACTGTCCAAAAAAATACGAAGAGGGTCAAGAAAGAACCCAAGTATATCTGGACTATGTGAACGAGACCGAGGAAATTCTAAAAAAATCAGTCAAGAAATTAGAGTCAATTTTAAATGAGTAATCACTCCAACAACCAAAAACGCAACAAAGTAAGTTCGTACATGAAAACAATCACATCAACCTTAGTAGTAGCTGGTACACTTTTGTTCCTTTCCTGTGGAGGTAAAAATCAGCAACAAGCCGCTGCTCAACAAGCTCCTTCCCTAGAGGTAACCCAGCTTAAAAAACAGGATATCTCTATATACAATTCCTATTCCACAAATATTGAGGGAATCCAGAATGTTGAAATCTGGCCCAAAGTTTCTGGATTTGTGCAAAACATCTATGTGGAAGAAGGCCAACAAGTAAAAAAAGGCCAATTACTTTTCAAATTGGAAACACAGACCCTTTCCCAAGATGCCGAAGCGGCCAAAGCGGCCGTAAATGTGGCACAGGTAGAGGTTAACAAGTTGATTCCTTTGGTAGAAAAGGAAATCATCAGTGAAGTACAATTGGAAACTGCCAAAGCGCAATTGGCACAAGCCAAAAGCAATTACAGCAGTATTGCCGCCAATATCGGTTACTCCAACATTACCAGTCCAGTAAATGGATATATAGGTGCAATTCCATTTAAGGTAGGGGCCTTGGTAAGCAGTACTATGGCTCAACCATTAACCGTAGTTTCTGACATCAGTGGTATACGTGCCTACTTCTCCATGACTGAAAAGGAATTGATGCAGATGAAAAGTGAAATTACCAATAACGGTGTAGCGGCTTCTTCAGAAAATGCTCCAGAAGTGGAGTTGGTCATGATCAATGGTGAAACCTATCCTGAAAAAGGGAAAATTGCAATGGTAAACAACATCATCAACCCGACCACAGGAAGTGTGACCCTAAGAGCCGATTTTGACAACCCACAGTTGTTGTTAAGCTCAGGAAGTACCGGAACCATTAAAATTCCATCAACTTTCAAGGATACCTTTGTGATTCCTCAGTTCGCAACCATTGACAGACAAGGGACCAAATTGGTCTATGTGCTCAATCAAGACAACACAGTGGCTTCTGTTCCATTAAAAATTACTGCGCAAACCAATAAGGAATTTATCGTGAATGAAGGTTTGGAAGCAGGCAGTACCATTGTTACTGAAGGGGTTTCCAAATTAAAAGATGGTCAAGCCATCAATCCCGTGAAAAAATAATTGCAATCAATCATACTTAGAACAAATTATATATGTTCCAAAAATTTATAGATCGTCCTGTACTTTCCACAGTAATATCCGTTATCATCGTGATATTGGGTGTGCTGGGATTGAGTACATTGCCCGTAGAACAATATCCTGAGATTGCCCCTCCTACGGTTCAGGTAACGGCCAACTATACCGGTGCCAATGCCGAGACCGTACTTAAAAGTGTGGTGATTCCACTAGAGGAGCAAATTAATGGTGTAGAGGGCATGACCTACATGACCTCATCTGCCAGTAACGATGGTGCTGCGAACATCAGCGTGTTTTTCGAATTGGGTGTTGACCCAGATATCGCGGCCGTAAACGTACAAAACCGGGTGGCCAGGGCCAATAGCCTTTTGCCCCAAGAGGTAATCAATACAGGGGTAACCACACAGAAAGCACAAAATAGTGCCTTGTTGTTCTTCTCCATTTATTCTGAAAATGAGGATTATGATGCCACGTTTGTAGAAAACTATGCCAAAATTAACCTTGTACCACAATTACAGCGTATTAAAGGGGTTGGTAACGTTAACGTATTTGGTGCCAAGGATTATTCCATGCGTATATGGATATCCCCAGATAAAATGGCTGCCTATAATTTGGTCCCAGCGGATATACAAGCTGCCTTGCGCGAGCAAAACACCGAAGCCGCCACCGGTAAAATTGGTGAAAACGCTGATGGTATTTTTGAATATGTAATGAAGTATAAAGGTCGACTTTCTGAGGTGGCCGAATACGAAAACATTATTCTTAAGACAACGGAAGACGGAGGTTTTCTTCGTTTGAAAGATGTTGCCGATATTGAATTGGGAGCCCTTAATTATGCGAGGAAAAATTCAGGAATGGGGAAACCTGGTGTGGCCGTTGGGGTATATCAAACCTCTGGTTCCAACTCCAAAGAGATCATCGACCAAATTGAAACCATTTTGGAAGAATCAAGAGCCGATTTTCCAAAAGGATTTGATTATGTGATTCCTTTCAACTCCAAAGATTTCTTGGATGCTTCCATTGATCACGTGGTACAAACACTGATCGAAGCCTTTATTTTGGTATTTATTGTCGTCTTCTTGTTCTTGCAAGATTTCAGGTCTACTTTGATTCCTGCCATTGCGGTTCCAGTAGCGATCGTAGGTACCTTTTTCTTCCTGCAACTCTTCGGATATTCCATAAACATGTTAACGCTTTTCGCCATGATCTTGGCCATTGGTATTGTGGTGGATGATGCGATTGTGGTTGTGGAGGCGGTGCACGCCAAATTGGAAGAAGGAGCAGATTCAGCAAAAACTGCTACCAAAAACGCGATGAGCGAAATTTCTGGAGCCATTATCTCCATTACTTTGGTAATGTCCGCGGTATTTATCCCTGTATCCTTTATACAAGGTTCCTCTGGAGTATTTTACCAACAGTTTGGTATTACATTGGCTGTTGCCATTTTAATTTCAGCGGTAAACGCTTTAACACTGAGTCCTGCTTTGGCAGCACTTTTCTTAAAGCCACACGACCATGAAAAAGGCAAAAAAACCAATCTGTTGGCGCGCTTCTTTAAAGCCTTCAACGTTGGCTTTACGGCCATGACCAATAAATACACCAATACCGTTGGTAATTTGGTAAAAAGAAAATGGCTGACTTTATTTCTTCTTTTGGCCTTTGGTGCCTTGGCAGCATACTTGTTCAAATCCACACCAACTGGGTTTATTCCCGATGAGGACCGTGGAATGATCTTTGCCAACGTGAGCATGCCTCCAGGAACAACCATCGAAAAAACCGAGGAGACCATCATGAAACTGGATTCCATTTATGAATCCATGGACATCATCGATGTTAGGATGAGCGTGGCTGGTTTTAGTATTCTTAACCGAGTAAGTGCAGGTTCCTATGCCTTCTCCATTATGAAATTGAAAGATTGGAGCGAAAGGGGTGCCGATTCCTTATCGGTAAATGCCACTATGCAAAAATTGTACGCCACAACCGCAGGCTTTAACGATGCACAGATCATTTACTTTACACCTCCAAGTATCCAAGGTTTTGGTACCAGCTCAGGTTTTGAAGTCCAGTTACAAAGTAAAACGGGTGAAGACTGGAACTCCATCAACGACATTAAAAATCAGTTCTTGGGAGCGCTAAATGCCCGACCAGAAATTCAATATGCCATTTCACAGTTCGACCCAGGTTTTCCACAATACAACTTGGACATCGACATGGAGAAAGTAAAAATGGCAGGTTTGTCGGCTACCGATATTTTTAATGCACTTCAAGGTTATTATGGTGGTATTTATGCAACCGATTTTAACAAGTTTGGTAAGCAATATCGCGTTATGATCCAGGCCAAACCGGAAGACCGTGCCAACGAAAAATCCTTGAACCACATTTTTGTGCGAAATGCAGATGGTGAGTCTGTTGCAGTTAGTCAGTTTGTGGATTTAGAGCGAATTTACGGTCCAGAAGTTGTATCTCGTTTCAACCTTTTGAGTTCCGTAAGCATCACTGGGGTTCCAAATGCAGGCTATTCTACAGGGGATGCCATTACGGCCATCGAGGAAGTGGCGGCCCAAGTGCTCCCTAATTCCTATACCTACGATTATTCAGGGCTAACAAGGGAGGAAAGCAACTCAGGGGCACAAACCATCATCATCTTTATTTTGAGTTTGGTGTTCGTGTATTTCTTGTTGAGTGCACAGTACGAAAGTTACATTTTGCCGCTTGCCATTTTGTTGTCTTTGCCATTTGGTATTGCAGGGGCTATTTTGTTCATCAACTTCGCAGGATTGGAAAACAACATTTATTTCCAGATTGCTCTGATCATGTTGATCGGTCTTTTGGCCAAGAACGCCATTTTGATCGTAGAGTTTGCCCTGCAACGACGTAAAGCAGGATTATCCTTGTTCGATGCAGCCGCATATGGGGCACGAGCAAGGCTACGTCCTATTTTGATGACCTCTTTTGCATTTATTTTTGGTCTTTTACCATTGGCTCTTTCTTCTGGAATCGGTGCTATTGGTAACCGTTCCATTGGTGTAAGTGCCGTTGGGGGTATGCTTGTCGGAACCATTTTAGGGGTATTTATAATCCCGGTACTTTTTGTGGTCTTCCAAGCACTGCAAGAAAAGATAACGGGCAAGCCAGAAGAAATTCAACATGCAAACAATGCTTAATTATTCTTTGATCAAACAAAGTATATCAACCATGAAAATAAAATCCACATATAAACTGCTCTTGGTTCTTACGGCACCACTTTTAATGCAATCGTGTTTTGTGGCCAAAGACTACTCAAGACCAGAATTAGAGACAGAAAATCTCTACCGAACCGATAATTTGCCACAGGACAGTGTTTCTATGGCAGATATTTCTTGGAGAGATCTTTTTAACGATGACCAATTGAAGCAATACATCGATACGGCCTTGGTGAACAACCTGGATGTCCGCATCGCGCTTCAAAACGTATTGGCAGCTGAAGCCTATGTAAAACAGGGTAAGGCAGGATACTACCCAACACTTTCTGGAACGGCTAGTTTTACTAGAACAAAAAACTCACAGAACAGTCAGTTCGGTAGCTTTTTTACCAGTGCATTGGAACAGTACGAACTGTCGGGAGCCCTTTCATGGGAAGCCGATGTTTGGGGCAAGATCAGAAGTAACAAAAGAGCTTTTGGGGCTTCCTTTTTGCAAAGTGTATCGGCCCACCAAGCTGTAAAGACCAATTTGATTGCAGGGATTGCAGGCACCTATTATCAATTGATGGCATTGGACAAACAGTTGGAAGTTTCCAAACAAACCTTGGAATCCAGAAAGCGTAGTTTGGAGACCACCATTGCCTTAAAAGAAGCAGGTCAGGTTACTGAAGTTGCGGTAAAACAAACCGAAGCACAGGTACATACCACAGAGATCATTGTTATCGACCTTGAGAACAACATCAAGTTGTTGGAAAATGCCTTTAGTATTCTTTTGGGTGAAGCTCCCCATAATATTGAACGTGGCACTTTGGACGATCAATCCATCGACACTGAATTGAGTACGGGCGTACCTTATTTATTATTGGCAAACCGTCCTGATGTAATGCAGGCCGAATATGGGCTTATCAATGCTTTCGAATTGACCAACGTGGCTAAAAGTAGCATGTATCCGTCTTTGAGTTTGTCCGCAAATGGAGGGTTTCAAAGTTTGGAGTTTGAGAATTGGTTGGATGCGAGTTCCCTATTTTCCACTTTAGTGGGGGGGTTGACCCAGCCTATTTTTAATGGAAGACAATTGCGTACCCAAATGGAGGTTGCTAAAGCACAGCAAGAGCAGGCTTTGCTTAGCTATAAACAAGCCTTATTAACCGCTGGTAGGGAAGTGAGCGATGCCTTGTACACTTACGAAGCAGAAACCCAAAAATTGGAAGCCAGAGCCAAAGAGCTTGAAGCCTACGCAACCGCTGAGGAGTATTCCGAAGAGTTGTTGAACAATGGTTTGGCCAATTACTTGGAAGTATTGACCGCAAGACAAAATGCCTTGAACTCCGAACTAAATTATGTGGATTCTCAATACGCACAATTAAATGCCATTGTTGAGCTGTACAGAGCTCTTGGTGGTGGTTGGAAGTAAAACATGATTGAGGGCAAAAACGACATATTAGCCTACGCCATAGAGAACTTTACGAAATTCGGCAGTAAACGCTTCTCTATGGACGATTTGGCTAAGCATTTGGGCATTTCCAAAAAAACACTCTATAAATATTTTAGCAGTAAGGAGGAATTGGTTCAGGAAAGTTTGACCTACTATTTTGGCAAAACGCTTTCCAACATTGACCAATACATGCTCGAAAACCCTAATAACGGGCAGCCCCTTAACACTGTGATCTATATATATAAACAAGGGTTGATAATCTTTCAGGAACTCAACCCTTCCTTTCTTCATGGGCTCAACAAATACTATCCCAATGCCTATGAGTTTTATTCCAAAATAAAGTCGAATATCGTCTGGGACATTGTAAATCCGTTGTTGAAAAAAGCAAAAGAACTGGGTCAGATTCGAAAAAATGTGAACATTGATCTGGTCTGCTCGCTTTTCTTGGCCCGAATGGAAGAAACCGTGTACTCCAAGGACAATTTATTTCAAGAATACAGCATTCACGAGTTGCTAGATCATATCATTATCAATAACCTACGTGGCATCCTAACTTTGGAATATTTGCAGACCAACCTTCTCGATTGAAGAATTCGACTATTAATTTTTCAATAAATCACTTCTTATTTTAATAAATTCCCCTTTAAGGCATTGATTTTTATGTTTTTAGTATTGGATTATGTTAAATGATCGACTAATTTTAGAAACTTGCTAAAAACTAAATACTCAAATGGGAACTACAAACATCAACAGAAGAGATTGGATCAGAAAAAGTGTGCTCACCGCAGGTGGTGCAATGGCCTTACCATATATTGGTTTAGCTGAAACTCCAAGGATGCCATTATTATTGGATACCGAAGGAAACGCAGTGTACAGTCCATTTTTTAAAGAATACTTACCTAAAAACCCAGCGGTGCTTCCTGAGCTGTCCGCTAAGTTGAATGCCAATGAAAACCCTTACGGTCCATCTCCAATGGCCGTGGAAGCTTTCAAGAACTCCGCAGCAGGTGGAAACCGCTACGCTTGGAAAGAATTGTTCCAACTGGTAGATAAAATTGCAACCTATGAGGGTGTTGACGCGAAAAACATCATGATGGGTCCTGGATCTTCTGACCTTTTGGAAAAAACTGCCATGGTATTTTTCATGAACGGTGGTGGCAATGTTGTTTCTGCCGACCCAGCGTACATGTCTTTGATCAGGGTGGCCGAATCAGTAGGTGCTACTTGGAAACCGGTTCCATTAAAAGACGATTGGTCCCATGACCTAAAAGCTATGGAAGAAGCCATAGACGACGATACCAAATTGGTTTACATCTGTAACCCAAACAACCCAACAGGTACCATGACAGACGCGAAAGAACTATTGGATTTCTGTTCCAGAGTTTCCGAAAAAGTTCCTGTATTTGTGGATGAAGCCTACCTATGGTTTTTGGAAGAAGGCGAAAAGCAAAGTATGGTAAACTTGGTAAAAGAAGGTAAAGACGTGATCATTGCTCGTACCTACTCCAAAATTCACGGTATGGCAGGTCTTCGTGTAGGTTATATCGTTGCTTTGGAAGAAACCTTGAACCGTCTGCAAAATATTACCCGTGGAGGTATGGGTATTACCTTACCATCCGTATACGCTGCAATGGCTGCGATGGATGATGCTGCATTCATTGAAAAATCCAGAACCCTGAATGCCGAATGTAGAGAATACGTGTACAAGAGCCTAGATCAAATGGGTATCGAATATGTACCGTCCTATACAAGTTTCCTTATTTTCCCTATCGAAATGCAAGGAAATGACTTCTTGGAAAAAATGACAGAATTGAAAGTTGGCGTAAGAGCATTCCAGTTTATGGGAAAAAATTGGTGCCGTGTTAGTATGGGTACCATGGATGAAATGAAAATGTTCACCGCCGCTCTCAGCAAAGTATTGGTGTAGTGGATATTGGATTTCAAAAAACTATTGTATTTCTCTTTTTTATCTTCATTGGAATCTTACTTAAAGTAAAATTTAAGTCCAAGGAAGAAATAACAGGAATCAAAAAAATAATACTCAACCTTGCCCTTCCTGCAACCATTTTTATTGCGTTGTTGGGGGTCAAGGTCGAGTTGCATTTATTAATATTGCCCCTTTTGGCCCTTGGGCTAAACCTTTTATTGTTTTTTCTAATGCCCTTGGTAATGCCCCTAATGGGAGTGGCCAAAGGCACCCCTGAGTTCCGGACGGCTAGAATGCTCATACCCTCCTTGGCACCTGGACTTTCCTCCTTTCCTTTTATCATGGAATTTTTAGGGGACGACTATTTGGCCATGGCAGCCATGTCCGACTTGGGAAATAAGGTATTTGTTTTATTCTTTTTGTATCTGGTGGCCATGAACTGGCATTACGGTCTGCAAGCCTCCGATGGTAATAAGAATGGAACCAAATTGAAGCCATTGGTTAAAGCGATGGTGTCCGAACCTGTAAACGTTTTTATCGGAGTGGCCCTTCTATTATTGGCATTTGGTTTCCATATGGATTCCCTTCCCTTCTTTTTAAGTGAAACGCTTGAAAAATTGAGCTTGATCATGACCCCTTTGGTCCTTTTATTTATAGGATTGGCGGTAAAAATCAAAAAGAAGCAATTTTTCCAAATCTTTTCGCTTTTGAGTATCAGGGCTGGATTGGTATTGCTCCTATCTGGAATATTTGTGGTCGCCGCAGGCATTGAAGCGAAAAACGATATTTTGTTGACTATTGCTTTTGGATTGAGCGCCTGTAGTTTTTGGCCTTACGCACACATAGCTACGGTGGACAGCATGGAAATGGACAACAAACCAAAGAACAAAACTTTTAGCAGCGATTATGGTGTAGCAATTTTGGCGCTATCCTTCCCATTATCCACCATGTTGATTTTGGCTACCTTAAATAGCGGATCGTTCTTTGTGCACTCCTTTAATATCTTTATGGTGGCCCTAGTGCTTTTGGCTATAGGAATTGCAATCCCAATGGTAAGCGGCTTAAAGAAAAAAAAATGGTCGGAACAACGCATCATCGACCATGAATTAAAAGCCACAACCACGGAAAAAGCAGCCTAATCCCCTCGGAAAGTTGTTGTCAAATCCCTATCTTTCATAAAACTAGGTAATTATGAAACAGCTTCTATTATCCATACTCTTTCTTTTTTGTATTGGAGGTGCATGGGCCCAAACTAAAGAGCTGATGGTTAACCAAGACCGACTTGAACAGCGCATTTTTGATTTGGCAAAGTTTGGAATTCAATCCAATGGAGAAACGGAACGCGTCGCTTTTAGTGATTCAGATATCGAGGCTAGGAATTGGGTAGTACAAACCCTAAAGGGTTTTGGAATGGAGGTGGAAATCGATGCTGCTGGAAACATCATTGGTTCTCGAACAGGGAAGGATCCCAATAAAAAACCCATTGCTTTTGGTTCGCACATAGATCGTGTGCCCCACGGTGGTAATTATGATGGATGTGTGGGTTCCATGGCAGCGCTGGAGGTTATCGAAACCCTAAACGAAAATAACGTGTTCACTGACCATCCTTTGGAAGTAATGATTTTTCCGAATGAAGAAGGCGGGGTAATGGGCAGTAGGGCCATGGCTGGAAGCTTGACACATGCAGCCCTTTCTGTAGTGAATTCCACTGGGTATTCCATGGGAGAAGGCATGATGCGCATTGGAGGCGACACCACAAAACTAGACCAAGCTAAACGAGAAAAAGGTAGTTTGGCCGCCTTTTTGGAACTTCATATTGAACAAGGGGGTATTTTGGACAAGGAAAATCTGGATATCGGAGTAGTGGAAGGGATTGTAGGCTTAAAATGGTGGGATGTTGAGTTTACAGGCTTTGCCAACCATGCGGGCACCACTCCCATGAATGCCCGACAAGACGCCCTGTTGGCCGCAGCCAAATTTATAGTGGCCGTAAACGAAATCACCAATAGTTTTGAAGGGAGCCAAGTAGGCACGGTTGGACGAATAAAAGCAGAGCCAGGAGCGCCCAACGTGATTCCCGGAAAAGTCATAGCAAGTTTAGAGATTCGAGATTTGTCATCTGAAGTAATTGCAAAAGTCTATAACGCTATTAAAGCCAAAACGGAAGAAATTGCGAAAACCTCAAATGTTTCTGTGGAATTTAAGCCCTTGGACACCACCTCTGACCCTGCTTTGACCACTCCAATGATTCAAGATGAGATAGCCGCTTCAGCAAAAGATTTAGGGCTTACTTTCAAAAAAATGCCCAGTGGCGCAGGACACGATTCCCAAGATATTTCCCGATTTTCACCCGTTGGGATGATTTTTGTTCCGAGTAAAGATGGTATCAGTCATTCCCCGAAAGAATTTACCTCAGCCGAGGATATGGCCAATGGCGCCAATGTGCTTTTAAAAACGATTTTGGCCTTGGATAAGAAGTTGGATTAAATCTATCGGTTTTTTGAATTTCCTAGTGAAATACTTAAAGTGCTTTTGACACTACTAAGGATAATAAATTGCATTCAAACTCTATTAGGATGTCATTTACATGAGCTATATCTTTATCCCTTTTCAAATTATTCAACTTATCAATAATTAAAATGAAAAATAGATCAGTACTAACCTTATGTTTAGTATTAATCCTATCAGGATGTATTAATTTAAATGAACTTAATCGGGAAACTTTAAAACCAACGATTTGTATAATAGGAGGAACCCCTTCTACAGAGGATATTTTAAATCTTATCCCAGATTCCCTCAAAACGAATTATAATTTTATTTCCTTTAACCGACCAGGTTTTGGAGGTACTGAAAATGAAAAATTAACCAAAGCAAAACTTTATGAATTGGCCTCTAAAGCAGGTTTGAAGAAAAGTGACTTTGGGGTCATAGGCATTAGTGGTGGAGCACCATATTCAATTTTAATAGCCAACGAATTTGATTTAAAACATTGTGGCATTATCAGTGGTATGGTTTCCAAAGAAGCATTTTTTCAATACGATGACAAAGCCATTACAAGCGGTGTCATGAAAACTGCCCTAGGTGATTATAAAGATTTTAAAACAACAGCTCTCCAATTTCCCAACATTGCTGAAATAGTAAAGCAAGCTGGTGCCACAAGTGAAGAAATAGCTATTAGGGCATGTTTTGATGATTTCAATTTTATTCTAGCAAATCATCTTTACTCTGGAATAGATTACAAATCCTTTAATGTGGATTGGTGGCACGGAGAAGAAGATGTAAACGTACCAATAGAAAGTGTTGAACTTTTTTTGGAAGATTTTCCAAATTCGTCATTAAACAAAATTCATAGTGCTTCGCATAATATTGATGCCAATATCTATATCTCAAAAATTATTTTGGAATGGACAAATTAAAATTCAATCGTTTATTTGAACTTTGATTTTATTCATCATCCCTTATTCTCGGACAAAATTTGATACGTAGCATTCGCCAACAATCCAACGCTCAACCAATAGGTCGATAAAATCAAGGCACTGGCATAGGCAAATGGCATTTTAAACTTGGAAACGGCAATCATACTGTCCGAAAACATGAATAGCAATACCGCCATGGCAATCCACAAAAAAGGCTTGCTTTTATCACGAACATATAATCCTATGCCCTGCCAAGCCATTACGCAAATCACAAGAATATAGCAGGATACAGGAACCAACAAATCCCCTAAATCGGGTTTTAGCCATAAAAAGAGACCTCCACCAATGGCCATCAAACAGAAAAAGGAAACCCAGTGGGCATAAAATCCTTTCAATTGGATAAACGCCGCAATAAAAAGGAGGTGTCCCAATAAAAATGAGGCCAATCCAAAGACAAAATAAGATTCAAACAGCAATAAAGTATCGCCTACCAAACATAAAACCAAAGCGGCTAACATCAAGCTTTTAAATTTGGGAACGGAAGTTCTCCCTGCAGAAAACAGCAATACAATAGCCAAAAACGTGGTAAATGGTTTAAAAAACACATAACCTTCCCTAATGTCCAGGTACTCCAAAACAATACTGGTCAGGGCAGAAACTGCAAAAAGTACATTGATGACCAGCCTGCTGTTTACCATTTCGAATACGGATGTTTACTTAATTGGGAATTGTAGTATTTGGTTTGTCCAGTGACCTCTTCGCCCAACCAACTGGGCTTTTCAAATCGTTCATCCTCATGCTTTAGTTCCACCTCGGCAATTACCAAGCCTTTGTTATCTCCCATAAATTCATCCACCTCAAAAACATGGTTTCCCAATCTGACCTCGAAACGGTTTTTCTCTAAAATGCCATCTTCACATAGATCAATGAGGTTGGTTGCTTCGGATGCGGTAATCTCTGTTTCCCATTCAAAACGGGTAGTTCCCGACTCATTACTTGGGCCTTTTACGGTTAAAAAGCCCTTTTCTCCCATGATTCTGACCCTAACGGTTCGTTCGGGGTCGGTGTTCAAAAAACCTTGGGCAATTCGAATAGGAGAAGTGGCTTCATCCTTATACGCATCGCTCTTGACCAAGAATTTTCGTTCTATTTCCAAATGTTCCATCAAACTAAATATACCCTAAATTTGAAAATGGACTTTGATTTTCCCTTAAGAAAAATCATTCATGTGGATATGGATGCCTTTTATGCCTCTGTGGAGCAACACGATAATCCCGAGCTAAAAGGGAAACCTGTGGCCGTTGGTGGAGGCTCCAAACGAGGCGTGGTTTCTGCTGCCAGTTACGAGGCACGAAAATTTGGTGTCCGCAGTGCCATGTCTGGACTTATGGCCCAACGCAACTGCCCCGAACTCATCTTTGTAAAACCACGTTTTGACCGTTACAAAGAGGTTTCATTGCAAATTCGAGAGATTTTTCATGAGTATACTGATTTGGTGGAACCCCTTTCCTTGGATGAAGCCTATTTGGATGTCACAGAAAACAAAAAAGGCAATCCATCCGCAACGCTTATCGCCAAAGACATCCGAAAAAAGATATTCGAAAAAACAGGACTCACGGCATCTGCTGGTATCTCTATAAATAAATTTATAGCCAAGGTCGCAAGCGATTACAATAAGCCAAACGGACAAAAAACGGTAAACCCCGAAGAGGTCATCCAATTTTTGGAGAATTTGGATATTCGAAAGTTTTACGGGGTCGGAAAGGTTACTGCGGAAAAAATGTATTCGCTTGGAATTTTCACTGGGAAAGACCTTAAAGGAAAATCTTTAGAGTTTCTGAACCAGCATTTTGGGAAAAGTGGCCAACACTATTTTAATGTGGTTCGCGGCATTCATTTAAGTTCAGTAAAGCCGCATCGTATTCCTAAATCGGTGGGAGCCGAGCGTACTTTTTTTGAAAATTTGAGCAGCGAGATTTTTATGTTGGAAAAACTGGAAAACATTGCTGCCGAGTTGGAAAGAAGGCTTCAAAAATCGAAAATAGCAGGAAAGACCATTACGCTAAAAATCAAATACAGCGATTTTACCTTGCAAACTCGCAGTAAGACCCTGCCCTACTTTATCGCCAGTAAAGACCTTATTTTGGAAACAGCCAAGGAACTTTTATATCAAGCTGACTTGGAAAATTCTGTTCGGTTATTGGGTATTTCGTTGACCAACCTCAACACCGAAAAAGAAAAAGCAAAGGAGAAAAAAGAGGCCGTTCTTGTACAGCTTAAGTTTGATCTATAAAAAAGCCTCCCGATTGGGAGGCTTCTTCAATTAGTTTTTGATATCCGTATCTACTTTTTCAGCCACAGCGGGCTTCTTTGGGTTTCCATCGGCATCAATTTCAATGATGTTGTCAAAACCAAGCTCGTCCAATTTATCAATGATTTTTGCTCTATCGCCAACCATGAACCAATTTACCTTTTCGGGCCGTACTACCTCGATGCTCACTTTACGAATGTCATCCACGGAAAGACTTCGCACGTTCTGATCGTAACTTTGATAGTAATCGTCGGGCAAATTATATCTGATCAAACTTCTTACCGAGCTGTTTACCGAACTATTGGTTTCCCATTGACCAGGTAATTTCAAAACTTGGTTGGTCTTCACTTTATCCAGCTCTTCTTTGGTCGCTTGACGGGTAGAAGTGAATTCAGAAATCTCCTTTCTAATTTCGGTCACAGATTCTGCGGTTTTATCGGTTTGAACAGGCGCATATACGATAAAAGGACGAACCTCTTTGGATCCCATGACAAATCCACCGGCACCATAAGACCAGTGTTTGTCTTCCCTTAAATTCATGTTTATTCTGGAAGTAAAGTCCCCTCCAAGAATATTAACCATTTGTTCCAAAGCTATCTCCGAAACATCCCCATATTTTTCCGTCAAATGACCTGCAATAATCACGGACTGTTGCGATTCGGGTCTGTTCATCAAATACAAGGTGTTCTTGGAATTGGTCTTTGGTGCATTGAAGGTAATGGTAGGAACGTCTCCTTTTTTCCATTTGCCCAAGGTTTTTTCAAGTTTGGATTTCAAATCCTTCATTTCAACATCCCCTGTCACGATCAAAGTGGCATTGTTAGGCTTGAACCAGGTATCGTAAAATGCCAACACATCATCGCGGGTCAATTTGGAAACCGAATCCTCATACCCTGTCCCTGTGTATGGAGAACTGTATGGATGGTCGTCCCCGTAAAGGTATTTGTTCATCACACGAAGGGCCATAGTGATGGGCTGTGCTTTTTCCTGTTTTATATTATTGATCTGTTCTTTCTGTAACCGCTCGAACTCCTTTTGAGGAAAAACAGGGTTGAGCAAAACATCCATAAACAGATTCAAACTAGCATCAAAACTTGGTTTTAAAGTGCTCATGTACACATTGGATTCATCTTGACTTGAAAAAGTACTCAAAGAGGCTCCCAATAACTGCAACTGCTCGTTAATTTCCAATGAGGTTTTGTCTTTGGTTCCTTCATCCATCAAGTTCATGGCCAAATTTGCTGTCCCAGGACTGGATAAATAATCGGTTTTGTAGCCCGCATCGGCCACTAAATTAATAATGACGGTAGGCACTCCTTTTCGTTGCGCCAACACCACATTGAGTCCATTGGAAAGTTGGGTACGTTGCAATTCTGGGAATTTGGAGCTTTTCTGCTCCGCCAAAGCTGGCAACTTAGATCTGTCGATGGAAGATTCCACAATTTCGTATTCAGGGAATGGGTTGCATATTAAAATATGCTTGCCTTTGGTCAACCATTTCGCAGCCGTTTTTTGAAGGTCGGCAATGGTAGCATCCTCAATAAACTTTAATTGGGTCTTGTAGTACGATGCATCCCCATGATAGGTTTGGCTCGATGCCAAAACATCAGATACCCCTCCGAAGCCGCCGATTCTTTCCAATCCTTTGATAAAGCTGGCAAAGTAACTTGCCTTTACCCTTTTGAGTTCCTCTTCGGTTGGGCCTTCTTTTATGAATTTATCTATTTCTTCCCAAAGCTCTTTTTCCAATTTGGCTGGGTCCTCTCCCGCTTTTACATTCAAATAAGTGATAAAACGGCTCGCAATTTCACTGGATGCTTGAAAGGAAACTGCTGAACTTGCTGATTGGTCCTGATAAATAAACTTTTGATACAACCTTGAATTTTTCCCACTGGTCAAAATCGCGGAGATCAAATCAAAATGAAGGTCCTCACGTGCACCGAACTCAGGGGTGTTCCAAGCAAAAAGAACCCTGGTTTCTGGCACTCTATCTTGATACACTTGACGGGAGTCATTGACCTTGTTCGGGATGTTCACTTCTTGTCTTTCCACGGTAGGCCCTGATGGAATATCCCCAAAATATTGCACTACTTTATCATAGATCTCATCCGCATTTACATCACCAGCAACCGCAACTACGGCATTCGCTGTTCCATAGTAGGATTTAAACCATTCCTGAACATCTTCCAAGGAAGCGGCATTCAAATCTTCCATTTCACCGATAACCGTCCAAGAATACGGATGGCCTTTTGGGTACATGGCCTTGGTCAAATAATCCCATTGCTTCCCATATGGTTGGTTCTCGCCCTGCCTTTTTTCGTTCTGAACCACACCTCGTTGCTCATCAAGCCTTTCTTGATCTATGGCCCCCAACAAATGACCCATTCGGTCAGATTCCAGAAACAATACCTGGTCTAAGGCCGAAACGGGTACATTTTGAAAATAATTGGTTCGGTCGTTGTTCGTGGTTCCGTTCAAATCCGTTCCCCCAATACTTTCCAAGGCTTGGAAATAATCGGTGTTGTAATTCTCACTTCCATTAAACATTAAATGTTCAAACAAGTGTGCAAATCCGCTTTTCCCTGGCTTTTCGTTTTTGGAACCCACATGGTACCAAACATTTACCGCGGCAATGGGTGCTTTGTGATCTTCATAGACCAATAGTGTGAGACCATTTTTTAAGGTGTAGGTTTTGTAATCGATGTTGATGTCATCGGCTTTGAATTGAAACTCTTGCCCATGGGTCATGGGAATACAGAACAGTCCTAGGAGTAGGACCAGCAATAACTTTTTCATTTTGGATAGTGTTTAAATTGTTTTGATTGAAAAATGAATATCCTAATATAAAGAATACTTTCCAATGATCAGGTTTTTAATGAGTTATGATTTTTGGGGAAATTTAGTGTAGGATTCCACCTCTAGCCATTGAACGAATCGCTTCAACTGTAAATTATTGTTTTATTTAATCCATTGCCAAAACATATTTTCTTGTTTAATTTGTACAGCAGCCCCCCGCTAATTTTATCATATTTATTTTATGCAACGACCCGAATTGCACCAACACATTATTACTACGGCGGGCCATCTTTTTTACACCCAAGGTTACAATTCTACAGGAATCAATGAGATTATTGAGAAAACTGGCATTGCCAAAGCCACGCTTTACAGTCATTTTAAGTCCAAAGAAGACATTTGTATCGCGTATTTGGAACAGCGTCAAGCTGTATTCATGGAACAGCTTAAAAGTTATGTGAAGGAGAGGACCAAGGGCAAAAACCAGTTATTGTCTATTTTCGATTTGCTTCGTGACCTGTATCTTGAAGAAAACTTTTATGGCTGCTGGTGCCTTAAAACTTTGGGAGAGCTTTCGGCCGATCACCAGAAGATTTTTGATGTGATTCAAAAACAGAAAAAAGAGCTGCTTTTGTTTATCGGGGAAGTGGTAGGCGACAATATTTCAAATCTATCCAAAGCGGAAACCGAAAAGATTTCAAGTGGTATTTATTTGCTTTATGAGAGTGCCATCACCGAAAGCTACTTGTTCAAAAACGATTGGCCCATTTTTATGGCAAAAAGTATAGCCCCTAATTTCTTTGCAGAAATGGTGGAGGAATAAAAAACCCTTCCAATAAATTGAAAGGGCGTTTTTTGATTGATGATGGATATTTTCTAAGCTTCTACAGCTTCCAATGGTTGTGCCAATGGAAAGTCCACAGGAACTTTTGTGGTACTGTGTACATAGTTTGATATGGTTTTATCCCCAACCAAAACAATAGTGTCAATTAAATTCTCTTTGGTCCATCCTGCTGCAAAGAAGTTTTCCAAAACCTGTTCGTCTGTTGCTCCCCTGTTTTCGGTAATGTTTTTGGCCAAACGTGCCAAAGCATCCAATTTTTGATCAAAAGGAGCTTTACCTGCTCTCAAGTCCAAAATTTGTTCGTCTGTAAAACCGTTCATTTTGCCAATTGCGGTGTGGGCGGACAAACAGTAAATACAATTGTTTACTTGGCTCACAGCCAAATTCACTACTTCTTTTTCTTTGGCCTTCAAAGAGGTTTTCGCGTTGGAAAGACTTAGGTAATTGCCCAAAGCATTTTCTGAATGTGCGTACGTAGCAAATAGGTTCGGTACAAAGCCTACTGCGTTTTTAAGATTGTCAAAAATAGCCTGATTGGCTGCACTTACTTCTTCTCTTTTAGGTACATTGATTGTGCTCATAATTTTTATGATTTTTAAAATTTATATGGATTAAAAAGTCTTTACAAAGGGTTTCTCCGCATCACAGTAGAAATCGTGATGGTAATATTGCTCACAGTGATCCGAAACCGCTACAGGCTGTACTTCGGTTCTCTGTGATGTTCTAAAAATCTCAATGAGATTGAAAATGGATTTTTCCGTGGGTTTCATCTTTTCTGTTTTTAAATTACAGGGCAAAGATGCAGCGGAAAGAAGGGCAGGTGTTAGGAAGGATTTCCCGACGGCTTGTCGAATTTTCCCTAGGCGGCCAAAACCAAGTTTTCGCGGTACTCCGAAGGAGTCATTTGGGTCATTTTCTTGAAGAATCGGCTAAAATGTGCAGGGTCATTAAAGCCCAATTCAAAGGCAATTTCCTGATTTTGTTTATCGGTATAATTCATGAGTCGTTTCGCTTCCAAGGCAATTCTCTCCAAAATTATTTGTTGGGGCGATTTCTGATTATAAATGGAAAATAAGTTGGACAGTGTTTTGGGCGATTTGAACAACATTTCTGCATAATCGCTCACTTTCCGTTTGGTTTTATAATGCATGTCCACCAAAAAGTTGAATCTTCGAATGATGTCTATTTGTTCATTTCCCAAAGATTTTACAATGAGTTGTTCTTTGGCCAAACGTGTGCTCATTATGATCAATCTTTTGAGCAACATTTGCAACATATCGCCCTGAATGTTATCTGGGGTTGAAAACTCCTCCACAAACATCTGGTGCAATACATTGAACTTATTTTCTTGATTTTGGGGAATGCTGATTATCGGAATATCCTGTGTTCCAAAAAACAAGATGCCGTTGCAGGAAACTTCACTGTCGTGATCCGAAATACAATAAAACTCCCTGTTGAAAAGAATAGCTGATAGCGGAAGTTCTGTTTGCTCATAGGAAACAAACTGCAGATAGGTAACGGTAATAATTTGATTGGGCATAAGCTCCAAGTCCATTCCATCTATTTGGATGGTCAATGGACAATCATTTCTGTTCCATAAAAACTTGATGGTCTTGGCGGTGATGGAGAAGCGTTCTTGATCTCTTTTGATATCATCTGTAAAACCTAAAATGGCCCCTAATTTGGCATCTTTGTATTCGTATTTCATGGGTTGATTTTTCGTTACAATACTCTTAGTCACAATTAGCCCATTGTGCTTACATTCCTATCAAAAGCCAAACACCCAAAACAAAAAAGGCGCTCAATTACATGAGCGCCTTTTTAGCATCTATTCTTTTCTTCTGTTAGAAGTTACAAGTTTCAATCTGGGTTACCCGTAAGGTATTGACCATACCTTTATCTTTAATAGGCATAGCTGCCAAACTGATCAACATATCTCCTTCTTCCAAGAAGCCTTTTTTGCAGGCCATTTGGTTTACATCTTCAATGGTTTGGTCGGTAGACACAAACTTATCGTAATAGAATGCCTTAACACCCCAAAGCAAATTCAATTGGGTAAGGATTCTTTTATTGGAGGTAAATACCAAAATATGTGCTGCCGGTCTCCATGCTGAAATTTGGAACGCAGTATATCCACTATTCGTTAAGGTAGAAATAGCTCTTGCCTGAATTTCATTGGCCATCAAAGCGGCATGGTAACATACCGATTTGGTAATAAATCTATTGGTTCTTACGTGAGGAGGTGTTTGTGGCACCTTGATCAAACTTGATCCTTCTACGCTGGAAACAATGCTTGCCATTCTTTCGATTACCTGAACCGGGTAATTCCCCACTGAGGTTTCTCCGGAAAGCATTACCGCATCGGCCCCATCCATTACAGAGTTGGCAACATCGTTCACCTCAGCACGGGTCGGTGTAAGGCTGGTAATCATGGTTTCCATCATCTGGGTGGCAATGATTACAGGAATTCTACCTTTTTTGGCTGCCAATACCAATTGCTTTTGGATCAATGGTACTTCTTGTGCAGGAACTTCCACACCCAAATCTCCACGAGCCACCATTAGTCCATCGGAAGCTTTTACAATCTCTTCGATGTTTTCAAGTGCTTCTGGCTTTTCAATTTTGGAAATTACTGGGATTTTATGATCGGTATGTTCCTTGATCAAATTATGCAGATCGTACAAATCTTGAGCATGACGCACAAAAGACAGTGCAATCCAATCCACATCTTGACCTATAGCAAAAATGGCATCCTTGATGTCCTTTTTGGTCAAGGCTGGTAATGAAATGTTTGTATTTGGAAGGTTAACCCCTTTTTTGGACTTTAAAGGCCCTCCTTGAATTACGGTTGCTTGAACTTCATTTTCTCCATTGGTTGACTTTACTTCGAAGATCAACTTTCCATCATCCAAAAGTATTCTTTCCCCAGCTTTTACATCCTTTGGAAAGTTTTGGTAGTTCATATAAACGCGCTCTGCAGTACCTTCAAAAGGTTCTCCGGTTACAAAGGTCACGGTATCGCCAGGGGCAACGATCACTTCTCCGCCCATAACCCCTACGCGGAGTTTTGGACCTTGAAGGTCGGCAAGTATTGCAGTGTTAACTTCCAACTCCTCATTTAATTCCCTGATCATTTTAATACGCTCAGCAACATCTTCGTATGAGGCATGGGAGAAGTTTATACGAAAAACGTCCACACCTGCTTCCATCATATCCTTTAGGACTTCCTTTTTACTCGTGGCTGGACCTAAGGTTGCTACAATTTTTGTCTTCTTTCTAGTTGGCATTGTTAAAAGATTAAATTTCTTTTTGATTTTAAGTTTTGAGTTTCCAAAGGGTAAGCTGTTATTACCTTGGATATCTGGTTGATGTATTTAATTTTTTGCGAAAATAGTGAATCGTCCGATGATTCTACTTTTAAAAAATAATCCACTTCCTTTCTTTCTTTAATGAGATGATCAGTGATTACATTCACATCATTTCCAAAGAGTCCATCCGAAGGAATCACCTCTTCCACAACACATTTGTTCGAAATAAGGGTCCAGTATACATCGTTCATCCCATCATCCCAATCAAACACCGAAAAGGATAGTCTCCCATTTAAACACAGGTCCTTTTTCATGCGTTTTAAATACAATCCGCATTGGGAATTTATGGCATACGTTAAGGCAAAATCCTGCAAATCGCTATGTATGGCGATGAGTTTAAAACTATCATCATATAGGTCTGCCGAAATCTTATGCGTCGTATACGTTCCCATAACACGAAAGGTAAATATAGGTCTATTCCAATTGACTGCCTAGTTTAAGCAACAGAATACACTTCTAATTGAAACGAAAACGTTTGAATTTACCATAATTTAAAATTACTTGTTTTCTATCTTACTTTGAAGTGCAAAATATGCTCTTTTAGAAGCCTTTTCCTCGGCCTTCTTTTTGGAAGTGGCCCTTGCTTTTGCCATTAAACGATCCCCTATTGATAGTTTTACCGCAAAATGTTTGAGCTCATCTTTACCTGTGTCCTCGTACACATTATAATTGAAAGGTTTCTTTTGTTTTTGGCACCATTCGATCACCAAACTTTTGTAACTGATCACCTTTCCTTCCAACTGCTCAATATCCACATAAGGTTCGATTACCCTATTTTGGATAAATTTTTCGCAATAGATATAGCCCCGGTCCAAATAAATGGCCCCAATTAAAGCTTCGAAGACATTACCATGGATGTTTTCTCCAAAATGGGTCTTGGGTATCCTGCTTTCCACATACTTCAAAAGGCCCAAATCCTTGCCCAATTCGTTTAAGTGCTTTCTGCTCACTACTTTGGATCGCATCTTGGTCAAATACCCTTCATCGCCCTCTGGCACTTCGTTATACAAATGTCTGGAGATGATGGTACCCAACATGGAATCACCCAAAAACTCCAATCGTTCGTAGTTCATCGGGTTGCCCTGGGCATCCTTTTGATTCATGGAGCGGTGCAGAAAAGCGGTTTTGTAGATTTTAAGATCTTTGGGCTTGAACCCTAGTATCCTTTTCATTCCCAAAAAAAAATCCCCATCCGTGCTCGGATGGGAATTGAATATTTTTGAGGTGAGTTTCATGTTACAAAACTACCCTAATTTTTTGAAAAGTACACAAGCATTGTGTCCTCCAAAACCAAAAGTATTGCTCATGGCCACCTTTACCTCTCGCTTTTGGGCAGTATTCAAGGTAAGGTTCAATGAAGGATCAATGTTTTCATCAACCACGGAATGGTTAATGGTAGGTGGCACTAAACTGTGCTCCATCGCCAAAATAGAGGCTATGGCTTCAATGGCCCCGGCTGCACCCAACAAGTGTCCAGTCATGGATTTTGTTGAGTTGATGTTGATGTTTGAAGCGTGATCCCCAAACACTTTGGAAATTGCTTTCAACTCAGCAACATCGCCCAATGGCGTCGAAGTTCCGTGGGTATTGATGGCGTCGACATCTTCTGGTTTTAGTCCAGCATTTTGCAAACAATTTTCCATCACTTTTACCACTCCGATTCCTTCTGGATGTGGCGCTGTCATATGGTAAGCATCACTGGAAAGTCCACCTCCCAATACTTCAGCATATATTTTGGCACCTCTGGCCTTGGCATGTTCGTATTCTTCCAAAATCAAAGCTCCTGCTCCTTCACCCAAAACAAAACCGTCACGGGTTGCATCGAATGGTCTGGAAGCTGTTTCTGGGCTTTCATTTCTGGTAGACAAGGCGTGCATGGCGTTAAAACCGCCCATACCTGCAATGGTCACCGCTGCTTCACTACCTCCAGTTACAATCACGTCACAATGTCCCAAACGAATATAGTTTAGGGCATCGATCATGGCATTGGCCGAAGAAGCACATGCGGAAACGGTAGTATAGTTAGGTCCCATAAATCCATGTTTAATGGAAATGTTACCTGGAGCAATGTCCGCGATCATTTTTGGAATAAAGAAAGGGTTGAACCTAGGAGTTCCATCTCCTTGAGCATATCCTATAACTTCATTCTGGAAAGTTTCGAGACCACCGATTCCGGCACCCCAAACTACACCGACCCTAAATTTGTCCACAACATCCAAGTCTATCCCTGAGTCTGCAATGGCCTCATCAGAGGAAACCAGTGCATACTGGGCAAACCTGTCAAGTTTTCTCACTTCTTTCCTGTCGAAAAAATCGTTTGGATCGTAGCCTTTCAACTCACAGGCAAACTTGGTCTTGAACTTTTCGGTATCGAAATACGTAATGGGGGCACAACCACTTTTACCGGTCCGTAGTCCTTCCCAATAAGCTTCCAAATTGTTACCAATGGGGGTCAATGCTCCCATTCCGGTTACTACAACTCGCTTTAACTGCATTGAACTATTTTTTTACCCTTAGGCCTAAATTAAAAAAAAATTATCCATGTGGTGGTTACCACATGGATAATTTAGAATCTTTGGCAATATATCATAAAATTACTTAGCTTCTTCAATGTAGCTAATGGCCTGACCTACAGTCGCAATGTTTTCTGCTTGGTCATCTGGTATTTGGATATCAAATTCTTTCTCAAACTCCATGATAAGTTCAACAGTGTCCAAGGAATCCGCTCCTAAATCGTTGGTAAAGCTAGCTTCTGCTACAACTTCATTCTCATCAACGCCTAGTTTATCAACAATGATAGCCTTTACTCTTGATGCAATGTCTGACATAATTATTGTGGTTTTAAAAATTTAATCGTTGGCAAAAATATAAAACTTTGGATTAAATACACTATTTGTCGATAAAATGTGATCCAAATAAAGCTACTTAAGATTCAGTATCTTACTTTAGCCTTCGAAAGTTAATCCAAAATCCCTTGATTTCCTAGCGGATGAAACGAATTGTAATCTTTGCCTCCGGAAGTGGCTCCAATGCAGAAAATATCATCAATTATTTTGGTGACAACCCTACCATTGAAGTGGTTGCCGTGCTTACCAATAAAAGCACCGCCATGGTTTTGGAGCGTTGCGACCGTTTGGAGGTGCCCGCATTTTATTTTAATAAAGTAGCCTTCAAAAACTCGGATGCCGTGGTAAATTTTTTAAAAAGCATGCAGACCGATTTAGTGGTTCTTGCTGGTTTTTTATGGAAAATCCCTTCCAATATTATTGAAGCGTTCCCGAACAAGATCATCAATATTCATCCCGCCCTTTTACCCAAATATGGTGGAAAAGGGATGTATGGAGAAAGGGTTCATCAAGCTGTTAAGGAAAATAACGAGGTTGAAACGGGCATCACTATTCATTACGTAAATGAGAATTATGATGAGGGTGCCATCATTTTTCAAGCTAAAACCGATGTGTTTTCCTCCGATAATGCCGACAGCATTGCGCATAAAGTTCACCAATTGGAGTACGAACACTTTCCGAAAGTGATAGAAAAACTCTTATCCTAATGGCCAAAAAAAGTAAATTTTATGTGGTTTGGCAGGGGAAACACCCGGGAATATTTGAATCGTGGGCAGATTGCAAAGCTCAAATAGAAGGATACAAAGGGGCGCAGTACAAATCATTTTCAACTTTTGCCGAGGCCAAAAAAGCCTATAATGGCAACTATTCGGATTTTAAAGGAAAATCAACTGGAAAATCGGAACTTTCCCAAGAAGAACTCCTTAAAATAGGAGACCCCAATTACAATTCCATTGCAGTGGATGCAGCTTCGAGCGGTAATCCTGGAAAAATGGAGTATCGAGGTGTTGACACCAAAAGCAAAAAAGTACTTTTCCACCAAGGTCCTTTTGAAAAGGGCACCAGCAATGTGGGCGAGTTTTTGGCCTTGGTTCACGGATTGGCTTTCCTCAAACAGAAAAAGAGCAATCGCCTCATCTATTCCGATTCAAGAATCGCAATTGGATGGGTTAGAAAAGGAAAATGCGGCACCAAATTGGAAAAGTCTGCTAAAAACGAAATCCTCTTCGAGCTTATCGAGCGCGCAGAAACGTGGCTAAAAAACAACAGATACACTACCCCAATAGTGAAATGGGAAACCAAAGCTTGGGGAGAAATTCCTGCAGACTTCGGCCGAAAATAGAAAGAGAATCCAAAATTGAGATATGAGATATTGGGCTTGAACTTGAACTTCAACGTTGAGCTAATTCCACATTTATTCCCTGTTTTTCTTAAATCCTTTGTTAATCTTCCATTATGGAATATCAAAGCGTATATTTGCAGCAAAAATTAGGTAATGGGCAATTTACTGATCGTGGGGACCATGGCGTTCGATGCCATTGAAACACCGTTCGGAAAAACAGGCAGAATTTTGGGAGGTGCTGGCACCTTTATCGGTTTGGCCGCATCGCAATTCAACGTAAAATCCGCCATAGTATCTGTAGTAGGTGACGATTTTCCGCAATCCTACATGGATATTCTTCTCAACAAGAACATTGATCTATCTGGAGTAGAGATCGTAAAAGGTGGCAAAACCTTTTTCTGGGAAGGCAAATACCATAATGATCTAAATTCCAGGGATACTCTGGTCACAGAATTGAACACTTTGGCCGATTTCAATCCCATTGTTCCTGCAGCTTTTAAAAATGCAGAAATTGTGATGTTGGGAAATCTACACCCAAACATCCAATTGAGTGTAATTAATCAGATGGAAACCCGACCAAAGCTCATAATTTTGGATACCATGAATTTTTGGATGAACCATACTTGGGATGAGCTGATGAACGTGATTGCCAAAATTGATATACTTACCATTAATGATGAGGAGGCCAGACAGATGACCAATGAATATTCTTTGGTGAAGGCTGCCGCGAAAATTCAGAAAATGGGACCCAGATATGTGGTGATCAAAAAAGGGGAACACGGAGCGCTTTTGTTCCATAGAGAGAATATTTTCTTTGCCCCAGCGCTTCCTTTGGAAGAGGTTTTTGACCCAACAGGTGCTGGAGACACTTTTGCAGGTGGCTTTGCAGGCTATTTGGCCGAAGCTGGATATGTATCCTTCGAGAGTATGAAAAATGCCATTATCCATGGCTCTAATTTGGCATCGTTCTGCGTGGAACGGTTCGGTACCGAACGCATGGTAGACCTTAAAAAGAAGGAAGTCGAGGCCCGATTGGAACAATTTAAAGAATTGACACAATTCAATATAGAATTAACGTAAATTTGCGCCCTGATTTTTCGGGGCTTTTTTTTATTTGGTTTGTTATGAGTGACGCTATTAAGCACGAATGTGGGATATCATTGATCCGTTTGCTTAAACCTCTAGAGTACTACAAGGAAAAATATGGTACGGCCTTCTACGGGGTAAACAAAATGTACCTGTTGATGGAGAAACAGCACAACAGAGGTCAAGATGGAGCGGGTTTTGCCAGTATAAAAATGGACATGAACCCAGGGGAGCGGTACATGAGCAGGGTTCGATCTGCCAATCAGCAACCCATTCAAGATATTTTTGATCAAATCAATAGCCGAATCAACACTTCCTTGGCCGAGAACCCGGGTCACGAAGATGATGTTGCATGGCAAAAAAAGAACATTCCCTATATCGGTGAGCTTTTGATGGGCCACGTGAGATATGGCACTTTTGGAAAGAACAGCATTGAAAGTGTACACCCCTTTTTAAGACAGAACAACTGGATGCACCGTAACCTTATCGTTGCAGGTAACTTTAACATGACGAATGTTGATGAGCTGTTCGGAAATTTGGTGGAATTGGGACAGCACCCCAAAGAAATGGCGGATACCGTGACTGTAATGGAAAAAATCGGTCACTTTTTGGATGATGCCGTAGCCAAATTGTACAAACAGGTAAAAAAAGAGGGATACAACAAGCGTACTGCTTCACCCATAATTGCCGAACGTTTGAATGTGGCCAAGATCTTGAAAAAAGCATCCAAAAACTGGGATGGGGGTTACACTATGGGTGGACTTTTAGGCCATGGTGATGCTTTTGTAATGAGAGACCCTGCGGGAATTCGTCCAGCATATTATTATCAAGACGACGAAGTGGTTGTAGTGGCTTCCGAACGTCCTGTGATCCAAACCGTGTTCAACGTAAAGTTTGATGACGTTAAAGAATTAGATCCGGGCCATGCGGTAATCATCAAGAAAAATGGATCTGTTGCCCTTAAAGAAATTCTGGAACCTACCGAGCGTAAAGCCTGTTCGTTCGAGCGTATTTACTTCTCAAGGGGAAGTGATAAAGAAATCTATCAAGAAAGAAAGAAATTGGGAAAATTGGTTTTCCCTCAAATTTTGGAATCCATTAATGGGGATTTGGAAAACTCCGTATTCTCTTATATTCCCAATACGGCCGAAACCTCCTTCTTTGGAATGGTAAAAGAGGCCCAGAATTACCTCAACAAGAAAAAAGAGGAACAAATTTTGGAATTGGGAACCAACATTACCCGTGAACAACTTCATAAAATATTAGCAGTTAGGCCGCGTATTGAAAAAGTTGCGATCAAAGATGCAAAACTGAGAACCTTTATTACCCAAGACAGCAGCCGTGATGATTTGGTGGCCCACGTTTATGATATTTCATACGGTTCTGTAAAACCGAACGACAACTTGGTGATCATCGATGATAGTATAGTTCGTGGAACTACATTGAAGCGAAGCATCCTTAAAATTTTGGATAGATTAAATCCTAAAAAAATTGTGGTGGTCTCATCCGCTCCACAGATTCGTTATCCCGATTGTTACGGTATCGACATGGCCAAGTTGGAAGACTTTGTGGCATTTAAAGCCGCTCAGGCGTTACATGAAGATCATGGAACCACAAACAAGATCAAAGAGATCTACGAAAAGTGCTTGGCTCAGGTTAAATCACATGACAAAGATGTGGTAAACTATGTTAAAGAGTTCTACGCACCTTTTACACCTGAACAGATTTCTAAAAAGATCGGGGAGATTTTAAGCCCGGAAGGAATCAATGCCGAAGTTGAAATTATCTACCAAAGTGTAGAGGCATTGCACAAGGCTTGTCCGAAAAATCTTGGGGATTGGTATTTTACTGGAGATTACCCAACACCAGGGGGTAACCGGGTGGTTAACAAGGCGTTCATCAACTTTTTCGAAGGTAAAAACGAGAGAGCATATTAACATTTACTTGCTTACGGCTTAAATTCTATGCAGTTCATCGATGAATCCTGCAGATTGGCGGCTTTTTATACAACGGCTGATACACCATTATACTTTAGTATTTGCCATAGCATAAGTAGGTTAAGTTCATGGTAAGATTTGGGGCAAAAAAGGTGGAAGCTATTCCACCTTTTTTATTTTCCACTATTCCCAAAATTCAAAACTCAGCATCGTTTACTTGACAAATATCAATTAAGTAGTTCTTTCATACACTTCAACCAATTTCGGGGACTTTCATCCGAAAACTTGTTTTCCAAAATTAAGCTTGCCTTACATTTGGAGGACCATAGCATAAGTAGGTTAAGTTCATGGTAAGATTTGGGGAAAGAAGGCGGAGTTATCTCCGCCTTCTTTATGTTTGACTACCAAGTATTTATCTAAATAATCGACGAACTACACGATTTCATTTTCCTACACAAATCAAAAATTTATCTAAAAGCCTTTGTTATTTTACACAATACCAGTATTTTAGTCTCGCCATAGCATAAGTAGGTTAAGTTTATGGTAAGATTTGGGACGAAAAGGGTGAGGGCTTCCTCACCCTTTTCTATTTTAGGAACGAAACAAAAAAAAGCCCCGCACAATGTGCGGGGCTTTTTCAACTATCAGAATGAATTCATTTATTTACCAGCCTCGTAGTTCTCAGTAACCTTTTCCCAATTGATCACATTGAAAAAAGAAGAAATATAGTCTGGTCTTCTGTTTTGATAGTTTAGGTAATACGCGTGTTCCCAAACATCCAATCCCAAAATTGGAGTACCGCCACAACCAATACCTGGCATAAGGGGATTATCTTGGTTTGGAGTGGAGCAAATATCCACTTTACCACCTTCGTGCACACACAACCAAGCCCATCCAGAACCGAATTGGTTTGCAGCAGCGGCAGCAAATTTTTCTTTAAAAGCATCAAAGGATCCAAAAGCGGCATCAATGGCAGCAGCAACAGCTCCTGTTGGGGCACCACCACCGTTAGGGGACATTACTTCCCAAAACAGGCAGTGATTGTAATATCCTCCACCGTTATTTCTAACAGCTCCATTGCTCATATCCAATCCAGAAAGGATGTCCTCAATGCTTTTACCTTCAAGGTCGGTTCCCTCAATGGCAGCATTTAATTTGGCAGTATATCCGCTATGGTGCTTGGTATGGTGGATTTCCATGGTCCTTGCATCTATATTAGGTTCCAATGCATCGTATGCATACGGTAAATTAGGTAATTCAAAAGCCATAATTTTTTGTTTTTTAGTTATTACTGAATTCCTGTAAAAATACGAGTTTTAACATTTATATTCCGCTAAAAGCATGTTAACATCATGTAAGGAATCCTTATTTTGCATCAAAATCCTCTTTTGAACGATTCCCAATTTAAAATATACAGTGCTTCGGCAGGTTCGGGCAAAACCTATGCCCTGGCCAAGACGTACATTAAATTGTTACTGTTCAACGATTCGCCCAACAAGTTCAGGCAAATTTTGGCCATCACGTTTACCAACAAAGCGGTGGACGAAATGAAAACACGGGTATTGGAAAACCTCTTTGATTTTGCCCAAGACCAAGAAGAAAGAAAACACAATAGCCTGTTCTTGGAACTATGCGAAGAGCTTGAATTGACCGAAGAACAGCTTCAAAAAAGGGCAAAAGTTGTACTGAAAAGAATCTTGCACAATTACTCGTTTTTTGAAATATCCACTATAGATAAATTCAACCATAAGATCATCAAGACCTTTGCTCGGGATCTACATTTATCACAGAATTTTGAAGTGGAACTCAACATAGATTTGTTGTTGGAAGAAGCTGTTGGCCGATTGTTGGATCGTGCAGGACACGATGAAGAACTCACTGAAGTTTTGATTGCCTTTTCTTTAGAAAAAATCGATGACGATAAAAGCTGGAACATTGCCTATGATTTAATCGAAATCGGCAAGCTTCTTTTTCAGGAAAACCATGCCGAACATGTCGCTGGATTGAGTGATAAGACTATTGATGATTTTCAGGAAATACAGAAGAAACTTACCCAACAGATAAAGACACTAGAGGAAAAAGTTATTCAAATAGCAGAAATTGCTCTTCAGGAAATTCAACATCATGGATTTGAATTGTCTGATTTTCCAAGTGGAACTCTTCCAAATCATTTTATAAAAATATCTGATGGCATTTTTGATTCTAAAAAATTGTACGCCAATAAGCTTGAAGAAAATCTAAGAGAGAACAATAAGATTCTTTACGCCAAAGACAAAAGAGATTCATTGAGTTTGTCATCTGCGATATTGCAGCATTTTTTGATCATAAAAAATAATATTTGGCAACTTGTTTACCTAAAAAACATCTATAAAAACATTGTCCCGCTAACGGTTCTCAACGAAATCTCCAAAGAGATTAAGAACATTGAACAGGAACGCGATATTATTCCTATTTCTTCCCTAAATGCCATTTTGAGCAAGGAAATCAAGGATCAACCCGTGCCGTTCATTTATGAACGCATGGGCGAAAAGTACCGCCATTATTTTATAGACGAGTTTCAGGATACCTCCAAGATGCAGTGGGACAATCTGGTGCCCCTGATCGGTAATGCCTTGGAAAGTGAAAATGAACGAAACGAACGCGGTTCACTGTTTTTGGTCGGCGATGTGAAACAGGCCATTTACCGTTGGCGCGGTGGCAGGGCGGAACAGTTTCTGGATCTATTGAATGGGAAATCGCATCCGTTTTCGATACCACCAAGCATTCGTTCCTTGGATACCAATTGGAGAAGTTTTGATGAAATCGTCAGCTTTAATAATAGCTTTTTTACATCTGTGGCTCCTGTCTTGCAAAATGAAGATTATCGCAATTTATTTTTGAACGATTCCCATCAAAAAACCAATAACAAGCCAGGAGGGTTTGTACAGATTTCTTTTTTGGATAAAGATGTGAAAGAAAAAGACGATTTGTATTGCTCTCAAGTTTTAGAGTCCATTAAACAAATAACCGCTGGCCATCATAACTATTCGGATATCTGTATTTTGGTTCGCGACAATAAAAAAGGTGTTCTAGTCGCCGACTTTTTGGCCCAGCAACATATTCCCATTATTTCTTCGGACGCTTTGTTGCTGAACAAAAACGAGAAGGTCATTTTCTTATTCTCGATACTTCGGATTTTTGAAAATCCTCAAGACCGTGAGGCGGCCTATCATATTTTGTCCTATTTATATAAGGGAAGCGATAAGAAACACAATTTCATTTCAAAGTATTTAGGGAATATTGCCCAAATTCTTAAAAACGAATACGATTTTGACCTAAATCAACTGAAAGCCAAATCCGTTTTGCAAATTTTGGAGCGGGCAATAGTCCAGTTTGAATTGGGTAAAGGCCCCATTGCCCATATTACATTTTTGATGGATGAAGTGATGGATTTGGAAAAAAGGGAAGGTTCCAGTGTGTTTGCCTTTTTAAAATATTGGGAGGTTAAAAAAGACAGTCTTTCCATTGCTGCACCTGATGGAGTAAATGCCGTAAGCATTATGACCATTCACAAAGCGAAGGGATTGGAGTTTCCGTTTGTGATTTTCCCATTTGCAAACGCCGATTTGATCAACAGAAGAAATAAAAAGGTGTGGATTCCCTCAACACATAAAGAGGAAGGTCTTGGTTTGGATCATATACTTGTCAACTACAATAAAGATATGGTCGAATATAATCCAATAGCAGAACATATATATATGGAGGAGGAACAGAAATCCTTGTTGGATTCCATGAACGTGCTTTACGTGGCACTTACCCGCCCCGTGAAAGGACTTTATGTGATTTCTGAAACCGCCAACGAGGCAAACAGTGCGGAAGAAGCCGCCTCTTACTCCCAATTATTTCAATTTTATCTGAAACAGCAGAACATTCCAGAAAAGGAGAACTGTACTTATGTGATTGGTGAATTCCCTTATGGTAATGATTCAACTTCATCAACGGATGCTGCGCACAATTATATCAACTATGTAACCCGACCAAAGGGAGATACAGGGTATGACATTTCAACCAAATCAGGTCGATTATGGGATGATGAACAATTGGAAGCCATTGAGTTGGGAAATTTGGTTCATTTTGCCCTGAGCCAGATCAAAACTCAGGAAGATGTTTCCTCGGTTCTTGAAAAATTGGAAATGGCTGGGCACTTCCCAGATGCCTCCGAGGAATACATCAAACAGAAAATATTGGAAGTGGTGAACCACCCTGATCTATCAACATATTTCTCTGGACCCTTTCAAATTTTGAACGAACAGGAAATTCTTTTAAAAGATGGCCAATCGCTTCGTCCAGACAGGATTGCAATCAACGGAAATGAAGCTGTGATAATTGATTATAAAACAGGAAAATCATCACCTTTGCACAAAGAGCAAATCTCGCATTATGCGGATGTATTGAAAGACATGGGCTATATAATCAAGGAGTCCATTATTGTCTACATTGACCAAAATATTAAAACTGTTTTCGTTTAAACCTAATATATATGTACGGAAAGATCAAAGAGCATTTAGCTAACGAATTGGAAGCCATTCAAGAGGCTGGCCTTTATAAAAAGGAACGCATTATTACTTCGCCACAAGGAGCGGTCATCAAAATCTCCACCGGTGAGGAAGTCATTAATTTTTGTGCCAACAATTATTTGGGACTTTCTTCCCATCCCGATGTGATCCAAGCCGCAAAAGATGCCATGGATACTCACGGATTTGGAATGTCGTCCGTTCGGTTTATCTGCGGAACCCAAGACATCCACAAAGAATTGGAACAAAAGATCGCTGATTTCTACGGCACCGAGGATACCATATTATATGCTGCGGCCTTCGATGCCAACGGTGGTGTTTTTGAACCTTTGCTTTCCGCTGAGGATGCCATTATTTCCGATTCCCTTAACCATGCCTCCATTATCGATGGGGTTCGCTTGTGCAAGGCCAAGCGGTACCGTTATGCAAATAGTGATATGGCAGACCTGGAAACCCAACTGAAACAAAGCATTGAAGATGGTGCCCGATTTAAGATTATTGTAACTGATGGCGTGTTCTCTATGGACGGCCTTGTGGCTCCCTTGGACAAAATCTGTGATCTAGCGGATAAATATGACGCCATGGTCATGATAGATGAATGCCATGCCGCTGGTTTTATTGGTGAAACAGGCCGTGGGACTTTGGAGGAGAAAGGCGTTATGGATCGTATCGACATCATCACTGGAACTTTGGGCAAAGCCCTTGGTGGTGCCATGGGCGGATATACGACCGGTAAAAAAGAGATCATTGAAATTTTGCGTCAACGTTCAAGACCCTATTTATTCTCCAACTCTTTGGCTCCTGCCATTGTTGGTGCCTCCATTAAGGTATTCGATATGTTGGATAAGGACACTACCCTTCGTGATAAGTTGGAGAGCAACACGGCTTATTTCAAAAAAGGGATGAAAGAAGCCGGTTTTGATATTATCGATGGGGATTCCGCTATTGTACCAGTGATGTTATATGATGCCAAAATATCCCAAACCATGGCCGATATGTTATTGGATGAGGGTATTTATGTGATTGGATTCTTTTATCCTGTGGTTCCACAAGGAAAAGCAAGAATTAGAGTACAATTATCGGCTGCCCATGAGAAGGAACATTTAGATAAAGCCATTAAAGCATTTACCAAAGTAGGAATATCGTTGAATCTCATCTAAATTCGATGAAATGCAGCAATTTTAGCGGCAAATGAGCTAAAAAAAAAGAATTTTAGATTTTGTTAATAAGTCTTAACAACTTACATTTGCTGCTGATAAACACTTAAACTTAAAATTTTGAGCATGAAACATCTTAGCAAATTATTGGTTGTTGCCCTTATCTTTGTTGGGTTCAACAGCATCCAAGCGCAAGACGAGGATAACCCATGGCAGGTTAGCATCGGGGTAAATGCCATCGACGCATACCCAACCAATGATAGTAACAATCCTTTTTCAAGTACTACATTGTTCGATGAGTATTTTAACGTATCTGACCACTGGAACATTTTACCTTCTGTATCTTACGTGGCTGTTTCCAAGTATATCGGGGACGGATTTTCTGTAGGAGCAAGAGGTTCCTTGAACAGAATCGAAAACATCGGAGACTTTGAAGTTGACGATTTGTCTCACTACGCTATCGACGGTACCATCAAGTACAACTTTCTTAAGAAAACTACTGTAGATCCTTTCGTAGAAATCGGTGGTGGTTACACTTGGATTGATGAAATTGGAGCTGGTACTGTAAATGGTGGTGTTGGTGTTAACTTCTGGTTCTCTGACAACCTTGGTTTCACATTACAAACTCAATACAAGCACGCTTTCGAAGATTACTTGATCACTCACTTCCAACACTTGGCTGGAATCAGCATCAAGTTTGGTGGAACTGATACTGACGGTGATGGTATCTATGATAAATACGATGCTTGTCCAGAAGTAGCTGGTCTTGAAGAATTCAACGGATGTCCTGATACTGACGGTGACGGAATCGAAGATTCTAAAGATGCTTGTCCTAACGAAGCTGGTCCTGCTGAATTGAACGGTTGTCCTGATGCTGATGGTGACGGAGTTGCTGATAAAGATGATGCTTGTCCTAACACTCCAGGTCTTGCTTCCCTAGCTGGTTGTCCTGATGCTGATGGTGACGGTGTAGCTGATAAAGATGACGAATGTCCTAACGAAGCTGGTCCTGCTGCCAACAAAGGATGCCCATGGCCTGATACTGATGGTGACGGTGTTCTTGACAAAGATGATCAGTGTCCAGAAGTTGCTGGTACTGTAGCTAACAACGGTTGTCCTGAAGTAACTGAAGAAGTTCAAAAACAATTGAACGACTACGCTAGAACTATCTTGTTCGATACTGGTAAATCTTCTATCAAAGCAGAATCTACTTCTGTAATGGTTGACATCATCCAAATCTTGAACGAGTACCCAACTGCTAAATTTACAGTTGAAGGTCACACTGATAGTGTAGGTAGTGAGTCTACTAACCAAAAACTTTCTGAGTCTAGAGCTAACTCTGTAAGAGACTTCTTGATTGACAAAGGTATCGGTGCTGATAGATTGACTGCTATCGGTTACGGTGAGGCTAAGCCAATCGCTACCAACAATACTAGAGCTGGTAGAGCACAAAACAGACGAGTTGAAATCAACTTGATCAAATAATAAGAAAACAAAGTTTTCTAGAAAAAGGCTCCGCAAATGCGGGGCCTTTTTTATTTTTAGTCCATGCTTAAAACTTTCCTTGAATATGTTGTGGACGACCTTGCCGACAAAAATGTCGACAGTACGCAATGCACATTTGTACTGCCCAGTAAACGTTCGGGTACATTTCTAAAAAGGATCATTGCAAAAAAGAAAGGAAAAACAATTTTTAGCCCAACTACACTATCCATTCAGGAGTTTATTACTGAAATTTCAGATCTATATCCTGCACCAAACATTGATTTGCTGCTATTACTTTTCAAAGTCTATAAAAATTCCCCAATAGCCCAACACGACGATTTTGGTTCGTTTATGAAATGGGGACAAACCTTGCTGTCAGATTTTAATGATATTGACGGGTATCTAGTTCATGCCCATGAAATTCTAAACTATTTATCGGCAATCAAAGAAATCAACCACTGGTCACTTAAAAAAGACAAAACCGAACTGATTGAAAATTACCTCCAGCTATGGGGCAATCTAGAGTCCATTTATAATGAATTCTATGAACAATTGATTTCTAGGCAAGTGGGCTATCAAGGTTTGATTCAACGTGAGGCAGTAAAAAAACTGGAGCAAAGACAGTATGAAGAAGTAAAAAATCAGATTGTATTTGTCGGGTTCAATGCCTTAAATAATGCCGAATCCAAAATCATTCAACATTTTCTGGAGGAAGGCAATGCCCATGTGTACTGGGATATTGATTCTTATTTCTTGGATGACCCCATTCACGATGCAGGCTTATTCATCAGAAACTATAAGCGGACATGGCCCTATTACAATCATGGTAAGACCATTTACACCCAAAACAACTTTTTGCAAGCCAAAAATATTTCAATCACTGGGGTTCCAAAAAACATTTCCCAAACCAAATATGTTGGGCAATTGTTGGAAAAATTGGCGCAGGAAAACCAAAATCATGTTGAAAACACCGCGCTGGTCCTTGCAGATGAATCCTTGTTGAACCCCATGCTCAATGCCGTTCCTAAGCATATTCAAAAGGTAAATATTACTATGGGTCTGCCTTTGAATCAAACTGTTTTATATTCCTTCTTTCAAAACTATTTAGATCTCGCTTTAAACAAAACCGAAAGAGGTTGGTTTCATAAACATGTTTTAGAATTTATTTCCAATCCCTATACCAACAATTTATCGGAAATGGCGGGAAACAATTTTGCAACCCGTTTATCAAAGGATATAAAAGAAGGGAATTGGTTATATATTGATGAAAAAATAATTTCCAAATTCCCGGACAATCAAGGAATATTGGGGTATATCTTCCCTTCAAAAGACATTAAACCTTTAGATTGGATTAATTACTGTTTGATTTTAATTGAGCACCTAAAAACTCATTTTCAACAGCAACAGAACGCGTTGGAGCTCGAATACCTCTATCGATTCTATAACCTTTTTAATCAACTGCAACATTTCTTGGACAAGGTTGATTTTATGGAAGATCTAAGGTCGATAAAAAACCTTTACAAGCAATTGGCCGGAATGGAAAACTTGGATTTTATTGGAGAGCCATTGACAGGATTCCAAATTATGGGAATGTTGGAGAGCCGAAACCTCGATTTTGAAACAGTCATCATTACGTCGGTCAACGAGGGGATTTTACCTTCGGGAAAATCAAACAATTCCTTTATTCCGTTTGATGTAAAGCGTGATTTCGGTTTACCCACCTACAAGGAAAAAGATGCCATTTATGTGTACCACTTTTATAGGTTACTGCAGAGAGCAAAAAACATCCATTTGGTTTACAACACAGAACCCGATGTTTTGGAAGGCGGAGAAAAGAGTAGGCTTATTTCACAATTACTAACAGACGAGAATTTAAAACCTTGTATCAAACACACCATTGCCGCTCCAGAGGTAACGATTGTTCCCCAATCCCTACTTCAAGTTGAAAAGACCGAATCGTTGTTGGAAGACATCAAACTTTTCGCAGCTTCCGGTTTTTCCCCTACTTCGTTGACCAACTACATTAAAAATCCGATTGATTTTTACACAAGGAATATCTTAAAGATCAACGATTTGGATGAAGTAGAGGAAAATATTGCTGCCAATACGTTTGGAACTATAATTCACGATAGCCTGGAGCAACTCTATACCCCACTTATCAATCAAGTTTTGACCGAAGAGCTACTCAAGGGACTACAAAAATTAGTTCCTGAGGTCGTAGAACATCATTTTCAACTGAACTTATCCGGAATTGACTTTACCAAAGGTAAATTTCTGTTGGTCTACAATGTCATCAAAAAATACCTCAACAATTTCTTGGATGACGAAATCAAGCAGGTAAAAAGTCATGATATCAAGATTTTAGCGTTGGAAGAACGTTATGAGGAATTTATAAAAATTCCCGGTTTGGATTTCCCCATCAAATTAAAAGGAACATTGGACCGTGTAGATCAATTTGATGGCTCCATTCGGATAATTGATTATAAAACAGGCAAAGTAGAGGCCAAAAATGTAAAAATCACGGATTGGGAAACGTTGATTACGGATTACGACAAGAGCAAGGCATTTCAATTACTTTGCTATGCCTATCTGTATTCCAAAAAACATGGTACTAGTGATTTACAGGCTGGAATCATCTCTTTTAAAAATCTGGGGCAAGGATTGTTCCCCTTTTCAGAAGACAAGAATACCCGAATACATTCGGATACTCTTGCCACTTTTGAAAATTATCTCTTCCAATTGATTCAGGAAATCTGCAACGCTGCAATTCCCCTAACCGAAAAGGTAGATTGATTACTTTAGATCGGGACGCGTAGGCCGCACTTCAATTTTACTTGGCAATGTACGTGGGTGCATGGTAAGCAAATCCACCACAAGCTTTCCTATGTCCTCTGGTTGTATTTTCCATGCATCTTGTTCCGAAGGTTCGTGGTCGTTAAAATGACTCGCTACGGATCCTGGCATAATCGTGGTCACTTTAATGTTGTATTTCCGTAGATCAAGCATAGCAGCTTGGGTAAATCCAACTACACCAAATTTAGTGGCATTGTATCCTGCTGCTGTGGCAAAAAAGTTGGTGCCCGCCAAACTGGCCAAGGTCATGTAGTAACCTTCGGATTCTTTCAAAGCTTCAACTGTAGCTTTTAAGGTATGGAACACCCCATTCAAATTGGTATCGATCATTTGATGCCAGTCTTTATCCGACATCTCATCTATGGGTGCAAATTTACCGACCCCTGCATTGGCCATCACAACATCCAATCTACCCCAAGTAGCTAAAATTTTATCCACCGCATTTTTTTCATCTTCCAATTTGGCAACATCGGAACCCAAACCCAAAACCCGTTCTCCATCACCAAGATTTTGTACGGCCCAATCTACGCCTTCTTGGCTACGACCACTAATGGCAACTTTCATTCCCTGTTCCAATAAACATTCAGCGATTCCAAAACCAATACCCTTGGTTCCACCTGTGATATATGCAACTTTTCCTTCTAGACTCATATTAATTTGTTTTGAAGTAAAGTTCAAAAAAGCATATGCCAAATGCAAGTAATCCATCCTAAAGGATGGTTAATGTTTCTAAGTATTTATTGGTTCAAAAATGAATTTTCAAAAACCGTACTTTTACTAATCGTACCCCAACAATCCAACAATCCAACAATCCAACAATCCAACAATCCAACAATCCAACAATCCAACAATCCAACAATCCAACAATCTGAAACCCATATAGTCCCTAATCATATATCTCCTCAACGATTACAAGAATATGGAGTTGGTATTTTCGAGACAATTACTAGCAAATCTGCATTAAAAAAAGCCTTAAAGAAAAACTATATAACCGTAAATGGTTCTTTGTCTACTACTGCCACTATCATCACTGGTGGAGAACACATTGTGTTGTCAATACCTGAAGAGTCTAAACCCAAAAAGCAACTCATTTTCCCTCTCAAAGTCTTGTTTGAAGATGAATATTTGGCTGCCATTCATAAACCAGCAGGCATTGAAGTGAGTGGCAACAAGTTCAAGACCATTGTCAATGCCCTGTCACAAAATCTAAGACCGAGCTCCCTAAAGGATGCTACCACACCACAACCCGTACACCGTTTGGACTATGCCACAACAGGAATAATTTTAGTAGGTAAAACAAAGAACAGTATCCGTTTGCTGAACCAAATGTTTGAGGAAAAAGTTATTGCTAAAACATATTATGCAGTTACTATTGGCAACATGGAAGCGAGTGGAGCCATAACATCTGAAATTGATGGCAAACCCTCACAATCTTACTTTAAAGTGGTTCAATCTGTAACCTCAGATCGTTTTGGACAACTCAATTTGGTAAAACTAACTCCCAAAACGGGTCGTAGACATCAGTTGCGAAAGCACCTATTTGCTTTAGGAAATCCAATATTGGGTGATAGGGATTATTTCTTGGAAGGCTTATTATTAAAAGGAAAAGGGTTGTATTTACACGCTTATGCACTGGAATTTGTACATCCTTTGAACAAGGAAAAAATTTGTATTGTGGATGAGCTTCCTAAAAAGTTTGGGAAGATATTTACTTAATCAAAATCTATAAAAAAAGCACCCCATTTGAGGTGCTTTTACAATTTTGGTGGAGAATACCGGATTCGAACCGGTGGCCTCTTGCCTGCCAGGCAAGCGCTCTAGCCAACTGAGCTAATCCCCCAAAGCGTGCGCAAAGGAAATACTTTTTTCTGAAAGTATCAAAAATTGCGCGCTTCCTTAGTCTTTTTTAACGCTGAGTACCAAAACTGGAATCGGCACAAAGAACTCAGACTTTAAAATCGTGTTCTTTTCCCATAATATTTTAAAGAATCCACGCTTTCTGCGGAACACGCACAACATATCTGGGTGCTCCTTCTGAAAATACTCCGTTACCCCTAAATAAGTGGTTGCATTTTCGGTGATGGACAATTGGGTGCTCAAGTCCATTAAAGCGGTATTGATCTTAAGATCGTCTTGGGTATATCCTGGCCTTTTTACCAACAATAGGCTAACCTCGGACCTAAATTTATTTTTGATGATGATCAAAGGATTCAGGATACTATTTCGCTTAAGGATACCAGAACCAAAGGCGGTCAATATCTTTTTCGCAGGCTTAAATTCGGTTCCTTTTGGTACGATCAAGGTTGGTATTTCGGTTTGTTTGATAATTCTTCCAGAAGTGTTTCCTAAGTATAATTCTTCTTGAATATCATTACTTTTTGGTGCAATAATGATCAAATCAATGCCCAATTCCTTGTCGATTTCCTTTAAGCCGTCAACAATATCCCCATTATAGGTGGCCATTTTCACATCAACACCTTTAGTGTCTACCTGTTCCAAAACATCTCTTAAATGTTCTTTGGCGCTTTTGGCCACTTTTTCCTCAACATTGGCCAAAGTTCCAACGGCCGCTGCCACTGAAAATACGTCCATCATATAGACATGTGCCCCAAATTGGGAAGCAAAATCTATGGCATATTGAAGCGTTTTAGAAGAATCAGGAGATGTCCCAATGGGTACAAGAATGTTGTTCATGGTTTGGTGATTACGTTTAAACCTTAAATTTACAATTAAATTGAAATCAATCAATGATAAGACCCGCAAAGATATCTGAATTGGAACATATCTTGACCATAACCAAGGCATGCGCCCAAAAAATGGAGTCGAACGGTATTTTTCAGTGGAACGAACACTATCCTTCCGAAAGTGCATTTCTGAAAGACTTGGAACGAGGCGAACTTTTTGTAATAACCGAAAGTGAAATTGTTGTGGGTACGATTGTAATTTCCACATTCATGGATGAAGAATACAAACCTATTGCATGGCTCACACCAAATGGAAATAGTACCTACATCCACCGACTGAGCATACACCCCAACCATCAAGGTAAAGGATTCGCTCAGCAACTCATGGATTTTGCTGAAGATCACTCCAAAAAAAAGGGATTTGTATCAGTGCGCTTGGATACCTTTTCCCAAAACCAGAGAAACCAGCGGTTTTACGAACAACGAGGCTACCAAAAATTGGGTGATATCTTCTTCCCCAAACAAAGTGAGCATCCCTTTCATTGTTATGAATTAGTGCTTTAACTTGCGGCCGATTTGAGTACACCTGTTAATTTTAAGAGCATCGGTCGATTGGCCATTCCTGCAACCATTTCAGGAATTGCAGAACCAATTCTCTCCATCACCGACACGGCTATTGTGGGGAATATTCCAGTCGATGGATTGGAATCCTTGGCCGCTGCGGGCATCGTTGGGTCGTTTTTATCCATGTTGATTTGGGTACTTGGACAAACCCGTAGCTCTATTTCGGCCATCATATCCCAATACCTCGGAGCAGGTAAATTGGACAAAGTAAAAAACCTTCCCGCACAGGCCATATTCTTTAATATTCTCCTCAGTATTTTCGTTTTGTTGACGACCATTTTTGTTATCGAAGAAATATTTTCTCTCTTCAATGCCTCAGGAAAGATATTGGAGTATTGCATTTCCTATTATTCCATTCGTGTTTGGGGATTCCCGTTAACGTTGTTCACCTTTGCTGTTTTTGGAATCTTCCGAGGACTTCAAAACACTTTCTATCCCATGGTCATTGCAATGCTGGGAGCGGGCTTGAACATTGTTTTGGATTTTGCCTTCGTTTACGGAATAGACGGCATTTTACCCGCTATGTACCTTGAAGGAGCTGCATGGGCTAGTTTAATCTCCCAGGCCATCATGGCAATTATTGCTTTGGTTTTGTTGTTGAAAAAAACAGAAATCAGCATGAAGCTGGTTTTTCCCCTCAACAAAGAAATGAATCGGGTAATTGCAATGAGCCTCAACCTTTTTGTACGTACCATTGCCTTGAATGCTGCTTTAATGTTGGCTGTTCGAGAGGCCACCACTTTGGGCGACGAGTATATCGGGGCACACACCATCGCCATCAACCTCTGGTTGTTTTCCGCATTTTTTATCGACGGATTTTCAGCTGCCGGAAATAGTATGGGTGGCAAGCTTTTAGGTGCGAAGGACTATGCTGGACTTTGGGAACTAGCGAAAAAAACAGTGCTTTATGGCATGGTGGTAAGTGTTGGATTAATGCTCATTGGCTTTATTTTCTACCAGCCCATCGGTCGCCTTTTTTCCAATGAAAGTATCGTACTCTCCACTTTTTATGGCATCTTTTATATTGTAATTCTTGGATTGCCCATGAATACCCTAGCCTTTGTTTTTGATGGGTTGTTCAAGGGAATGGGCGAGATGAAATACTTGAGGAATGTACTTTTGGCCGCTACCTTTTTGGGCTTCATTCCTACCCTTTACCTCGGAAAGTTTTTAGGTTGGGGATTCTATGCCATTTGGATCGCTTTTGTTGTTTGGATGATGATTCGCGGCTTCACCTTGGTCTGGAAATTTAGACAAAAGTTCCACCCCTTGGTTCAAAACCACTAATTTAGCGCTCACGGACATCTGATATTCGAATTAATGACAACAGATAGAACCAACGGAAGTTTATACACCAAAATTGAAAACAGGATCGCGACAATTGAGTTCGGGCATCCTGCCAGTAATTCTTTTGTTTCTGAACTATTGGCAAGACTTGCCAATGAATTTGACCAGTTGTCACAGAATGATGAGGTTTCCATCATCGTTTTAAAATCCGAAGGCGATAGGGCTTTTTGTGCAGGTGCTTCTTTTGATGAATTGGTTGCCATTTCCAATTTGGAGGAAGGCAAACAGTTTTTTAGTGGGTTTGCTAATGTGATCAATGCCATGCGCAAATGTCCCAAACCCATAATTGGGCGTGTTCAGGGCAAAACCGTTGGTGGTGGGGTCGGATTGGCCTCGGCCTGCGATTATGTGCACGCCACCGTTGAAGCGGCCATCAAACTTTCTGAAATCTCAATTGGAATTGGTCCCTTTGTGATTGCTCCGGCCGTAGAGCGCAAAATGGGAAAAGCAGCCCTCGCAGAGTTAACCCTATATCCCACTGAATGGAAAAATGCCTATTGGGCCAAAGAAAAAGGTTTGTATGCCAAAGTTTATGATTCCATTTCTGAAATGGACAAGGAGCTTGAAATTCACCTTCAAAAATTGGCCACTTACAATCCTGAAGCGCTCTCTGAAATGAAAAAAGTATTGTGGGAAGGCACCGAACATTGGGACTCCCTTTTGTTGGAACGTGCCGAAGCTTCCGGTAAACTTGCGCTTTCGCCCAATACAAAACAAGCATTGGAAAAATTTAAAAAATAAAATATTATGACGAATTTAATGTTCCCCATTTTGGCCCTTTTTGTAGTTGTAGTCTACGTGGTCAATAGGATTAGAAGTAACCGACGCTTTAAAAGATAAATGAAGGATATTACCCTTACCGAAGGCAAAAAAGTCTATTTCGCCAGCGACAACCATCTCGGTGCCCCCACTTCAAAGGATAGTTTGCCCCGTGAAAAAAAGTTTGTAGCGTGGTTGGATTCCATTAAGCACGATGCTGCTGCCATTTTTTTAATGGGTGACCTTTTTGACTTTTGGTTTGAGTATAAAACTGTAATCCCTAAAGGGTTTACCCGAACCTTAGGCAAATTGGCCGAGCTTTCGGACATGGGCATCCAAATTACCTATTTTGTTGGCAATCACGATCTTTGGATGAACGGGTATTTTGAAGAAGAGCTCAACATCCCTGTTTATCACAATCCACAACAGTTTAACATCAACAACACTTCCTTTTTTATTGGGCATGGTGATGGATTGGGTCCACACGACAAGGGTTTTAAACGGATGAAAAAAGTGTTTACCAATCCTCTTTCCAAATGGTTGTTCAAATGGTTGCACCCAGACCTTGGGGTTCGATTGGGTCAACATTTATCCGTGAACAATAAAATTATTTCAGGGGAAGCCGATGCTAAATTTTTAGGGGAGGACAAAGAGTGGTTGATCCTGTATGCCAAACGCAAATTGGAAACCCAGCATTACGACCATTTTATTTTTGGGCACCGCCATTTACCGATGGAAATCAAACTGAATGAAAAGTCTACCTATACCAATTTAGGCGATTGGATTTCCTATTTTACGTTTGCTATTTTTGATGGAGAAAACCTGAGATTGGAAAAATTCGAAGCTTAATCTTCCTTTTCGTGTTCGTCAATATCCTTTTGTAGATCCAATTTTCTAAAGGTTGGTGAAATTACTGCTGTGGCACCAGCCGTAAGCAAGGTCATGCATCCACCGAATACCACAGCCGTGACAGTTCCCAATAATTTGGCCGCCAATCCACTTTCAAAAGCACCTAGCTCATTGGAAGACCCCACGAACATCGAATTTACCGATGCAACCCTTCCCCTCATGTTGTCAGGAGTTTTTAATTGTAAAATGGTTTGACGAATGATCATGGAAATTCCATCCACAGCTCCACTCAAGAACAAGGCAATAACCGATAACCAAAAAAGTTCTGAAAGTCCAAATACGATAATACAAACCCCGAAACCGAAAACGGCCAGCAACAATTTTTTACCCGCATTTTTATGCAATGGAAATCGGGTTGATCCCAACATGGTAATGGAAGCTCCAATTGCAGGTGCGGCTCTTAAAATTCCAAACCCTTCTGAACCTACATGCAAAATATCTTGGGCATAAACAGGTAAAAGTGCCACCGCTCCCCCGAACAATACGGCAATCATATCCAAAGTAAGCGCGCCAAATATGGCTTTGCTTCCAAAAACAAACTTGAGTCCATCTTTCAAACTTTGAAAAACCGGCTCTCCAATTTTAGGGTTGAGAATGGGCTTTTTAGGTATTTGAAACAAAAATAAAAGCGCCATCAAAGAAAAAGCAAAAATGAGGCACATGCTCCAGTGTACCCCTATCCAACTGATGGAAAATCCAGCTAAAGCTGGACCCAAAACGGAGGCCAATTGCCAAGTGGAACTACTCCAAGTAGCGGCATTGGGATATATTTTTTTGGGAACAATCAAGGCAATCAAGGAGAAAATGGTCGGTCCCAAAAATGAACGGACAAATCCACCCAGAAACACCAAGGCATAAATGGAATACAAAATAGATTTAGGTGCCCAGGAATCCTCAAGACCTGGCCAACTCAATAAAAACAATCCCAAACTTATCACTGAAAACCCAGCAATACAGGTTACCAAAAGGTTTCTTTTTTCACGTTGATCTACAATATGTCCAGCAAATAGGGCCATGCTGACCGCTGGAATCACCTCCATCAATCCAATAATTCCCAATGAAAGTGGATCTTTGGTCAAAGAATATACTTGCCATTCAATCACAATAAACTGCATGGACCAAGCAAAAACCATGGCAAAGCGAACCACTAAAAATATGTTGAATTCCTTGTATCGGAGTGCAGCGTAGGGGTCCATAAATAGCTAGCGAATATCTCTGAGTTTTAGTTGCAGGCTCACCGTTCCGTTCCATTCATTCTCGTCCAACGAAAATACGGCATCGAAAGGTTTTATTCGCTTTACCACATCCAATTTATTTCCCAAATTAAAACCGATGGCCCCAATGGGAGTCGTTCCATTTTGATACACGCTAGCTTTTAAATGTTTCTCGTCTTCGCCTACTCCTCTGGCATAACCCGAATCCTTTAAACCCTCAACCATAAAAACCGGGGTCATATTTCCGGGACCAAAGGGTGCGAATTGTTTTAAAATGCGCATGAATTTTGGGGTAATCTGATGCATGTCAATCTGGGCATCGATGGTGATTTCGGGTTGCAGTAATTTTGGGTCGATAGTCTCTGAGACCACTTTCTCAAATTGATTTTTGAATGCTTCATATTGTTCCTCCAACAAAGTCAATCCTGCAGCATACATATGTCCTCCAAATTGCTCCAAATGATCCGAACAACCTTCGAGGGCATTGTAAATATCAAACCCTTTTACGGACCGAGCGGACGCCGCCAATTTATCTCCACTTTTAGTGAAAACCAATGTAGGGCGGTAATAGGTTTCGGTAAGCCTAGATGCTACGATTCCAATCACTCCTTTGTGCCACTCTTCTTTGTAAACCACAGAAGTGAATCTTTTTTCCTCATCATTTTCTCGGATTTGAAGTATGGCTTCTTCCGTAATTTCTTTGTCCAGACTTCTGCGCTCCGTGTTGAATGCTTCAATTTCTTGCGCATACTTTTGTGCAGTTGCAAAATCAGTTTCAGTAAGCAATGCAACTGCATGTTGACCATGTTTCATTCGCCCCGCTGCATTGATTCGAGGTGCAATCATGAAAACCACATCGGTTATGGTCAGTTCACTCTTATGGGTTTGATCAATAATGGCTTGAAAACCCGTTCTTGGATTGGAATTGATCACCTTCAATCCGAAATGGCACAATACCCTATTTTCCCCTGTGATGGGCACAATATCGGCGGCGATGGCCGTGGCAACCAAATCTAAATAAGGGAATAAATCCTCCATGGACATTCCTTGTCTTGCTGCTAAAGCTTGAATCAATTTAAAACCTACGCCACAACCACACAATTCTTTATAAGGATAGTTACAATCTTCTTGTTTAGGATCTAAAATGGCAACAGCATCTGGTACTTTATCTCCTGGTCGGTGGTGGTCACAAATGATAAAATCTATTCCTTTTTCCTTGGCATATTCAACCTTGTCGGTGGCTTTGATGCCACAATCCAGTGCTATGATCAGTGAAATATCATTGTCCTCGGCAAAATCAATCCCTTGGAAGGAAACCCCATACCCTTCTTCATAACGGTCCGGAATATACGTGGCCACGTTGGCATAGGTTTCCAAAAGAAATGAGGACATTAAAGCCACCGCCGTAGTACCATCGACATCATAATCTCCAAAAACCAGAATGTTCTCTTGATTGGTGATCGCGGCTTCAATCCGTTGCACGGCTTTATCCATGTCCTTCATTAAAAATGGATCGTGCAAATTGGTCAACTCGGGTCGAAAAAATGCTTTAGCTTCTTCGTAATTGGTAATTCCACGTTGCAAGAGCAATTGCACTACCAAATTATCCACACCCAAAACTTGGGACAATTCATCAATGGATTCTTGTGTAGGTTTTGGTTTAATGGTCCATCTCATAGGCAAAAATTAGAATGCGTCAGTTCGAGTGTTTCGAATATGATTCGAAATGTATCGAGAACTATTTACTTAAAATTCTTTTTAGCAAGATTGGGCAATTCATTAAAATCACCATTTATGAGGGCTTCCTTTTTGGCTTTAGACCATTTCTTTATTTGCTTCTCCATCGAGATCGCAATAGTGATATCCGTAAACTCAGCGTAATATACCAATTCAACTGGTCTTCTTGAAAAGGTATAACTTTTAGAATGAAAGCCTTTTAAATGTTCTTCAATTCTTTTATTTATATTGGATGTAACACCAGTATAGTATGTCCCATCAGAACATTTTAAAATGTAAACATAGGACTCTTTCATATTACATTCACTTCTCGATACAATTCTATTTGTAATAGAATCACTCGAAGTGACGATTACTTCTTATGATAGAAAATCTGAATATCCAACTTTGCAAACTTTCGGAACATTTCCATAACACCACAATACTTTTCTACAGATAAGTCAACGGCTTTTTTAAGCTTGTCTTCCTTTAAGTCAGCTCCATAAAAATGGTATTCCACGACCACAGAATCGTAATATTTGGGGTGCTCTTCGGTAAGGTTGGCAATGGTATCAATTTTAAATTCATCTACTTCCAACTTCATTTTCTTGATCAAAGAGGCCACATCCAAACCGGAACAACCTGCCAAGGCGGAAAGCATCAATGCTTTTGGACGAAGTCCTTCTCCCAATCCTCCGTCATCTGGACTTGCATCTATAGTTAAAGTCTTTCCCGATGGGTTGTTACTTTCGAATTTCATCCCACCCAACCAAGTAGTTGTGATATGATTTGTCATGAAGTTAAATTTTTGTTTCTTGTAGAGTCAAAAATACGATTTAAAATCTCAACCATGGCCTTAGTTTCCCCTCTAAACCCCGACCACGACCCCGAAACCAAAGAACTTGCAGCGTTCTTTAACGAAACCCTTGGGTTTTGTCCGAACTCCGTGCTTACGATGCAGCACAGACCAGCTATTTCAAAAGCTTTTATTAATCTAAACATGGCCGTTATGGCCAATGAGGGGAGTGTTACCTCTGCCTTAAAACGAATGATCGCCTGGGTGAGCAGTAATGCCACAGGATGCCGTTATTGCCAAGCTCATGCCATTAGAGCTGCAGAACGATATGGAGCCGAACAAGTGCAATTGGACAACATTTGGGAGTACCGAACACACCCTGCCTTTTCGGAGGCTGAACGGGCCGCATTAGACTTTTCCATTGCTGCCTCCCAAGTGCCCAATACCGTCAACGGAAAATTAAAAAAACGCTTGCATAAATACTGGGATGATGGAGAAATAGTGGAAATTCTTGGCGTTATTTCCTTATTTGGTTACCTGAACCGCTGGAACGATAGTATGGGAACAACCATTGAAGATGATGCCGTGGAAAGTGCCAACAAATATTTAGGGGGAATTGGCTGGGAAAAAGGGAAACACGATGGCACTCGATATTGATCACAACATCAGGTTCTCCAACAAATAAATCGTCAACATACCCCAAAATGTGCCTGTGGCCATGCTCAAAATGGCCAAAATTATGGCGTGGGGCATCCAACTTCCGCGATAGGCAGATGTAACTGCCGGTGCCGTGGCGATTCCTCCCACATTGGCCATACTGGCAATAGGCACCCAAGCCATGTTCACGTTCAATAGTTTGGCAACGATGATCATAAATATGAAATGCCCACTAAGCCAAATCAGCAAAAATCCGAAAAAGGCCATATCAAATCCAAACATATCAAATCGGAGCTTTAGTCCTAGAATGGACATCACTACCAGAATTAAAATGCCACCCAATTTTAAGGTAAATCGGAAGTTCCATTTAGGGATAAAATTACCCAACGCCAATCCAATAAATGACAGCACCACTACTTTGGCCACAAAGACATTCAATACAATATCAATTATAAAAACTACGAAGAGCATAGCAATTAAGGTCAACCAAGGAGAAAGTAGTCTTCCGTTTTGAGTTTGAATCCGTTCTGGAATTTCTTGATCGGATATCCTAAAGGATTTGTTTAGGGCATTGCTCTTTTTAATGGTTTGAAACATAAGAATGGTCCATACATTGACCAAAATATTGTCCATGATCAATACGGAAAGAAAGATATTCTCTGGACAATTGACGAGTTCTTTCAACACCAACTGACTGGTGCTACCTCCAATCCAACTTCCAACAATGGGCGGCACCCCTTTCCAAAATCCATTTGTTGATAAGGTAGTTGCCACCAATTCAGTTTCTTCAAAAAGGATGACAAACAACACTGGAAAAAGAGCAATAAAAAATGATCCTGCCAAAAAGACCACAATGGGTTTGTACCCAATGGATTTAAGTTGATGAAGGGATAAGCTCGCCATAACGGCAACAATGGTCAACGGAATAAAAAAATCACGGCTTAACCCATGAATGTCGGATTGGGAAAAATCGAACCCAAAAACATAACTAATTATAGCAGGGATAATGTAGGAAAGTAAAATGGCCGGTACCCAATCGAAAAGCGATTTGATCCATTTGTGTTCCCAACGGTCCAAAAAATAAACACAGACCACGGTGAAACAAGTAATACCCCAAGGCAACCATTCCATTATTTACTCCAAATTTTCAAAAAAGGAAACCAAGCATCATGGTAAAACAAATGCTTTGATTTTCATTGAGTTGATTCTAGAAATAAATATAAACTTTATTTCTTCCCGCCAACCACAATTACAAATTCTCCTTTTGGGGCTTTTTCAGTGAAGTGTTCCAAAACTTCTGATAGTGTTCCTCGAACGGTTTCTTCGTACAGTTTGGTCAATTCGCGGGAAACGGAAACAGGCCTGTCCTCCCCAAAATATTCAGCGAAGTTTGCCAAGGTTTTTAAAAGTTTGTGTGGAGATTCGTAAAAAACCATGGTTCGGTTTTCTTCAGCCAATTGCTGCAAACGGGTTTGCCTTCCTTTTTTTACGGGTAAAAATCCTTCAAACACAAATCTATCGTTGGGCAGTCCACTGTTTACCAAGGCAGGAACAAAGGCCGTAGCGCCGGGCAAACATTCTACCTCAATACCATTTTCTACGCAAGCGCGAGTCAATAAAAATCCAGGATCGGAAATTGCAGGAGTCCCCGCATCGGAAATCAAGGCATAGACAACCTCTCCTTTTAATTTTTGAATCAAGGATTCCACCTGTTTATGCTCGTTGTGCATGTGGTGGCTCTGTAAAGGTGTATCGATGTCAAAATGTTTCAGCAGTTTGCCACTAGTACGGGTATCTTCGGCCAAAACTACATCCACTTCCTTCAACACCTTAATGGCGCGAAGGGTAATGTCCTCAAGATTACCTATTGGGGTTGGAACAAGGTATAATTTTCCCATAAACCAAAGTTACGGTCTTATTGGGAATTTGGTCTAAGAAAATCGTCTTTGGATCAAAGCAATAAAACGGGCCTCGTATTCTTCTTTTCCTTTCCAGCCATCATATTCGGGCTTTACCATGTTTTGGATGAAAGAAACAGAACGTTCCTCCGTATCGATAGTGTTGAGTTGGGACAGCACGCGGGTGTAATCTTCCATGCTATCATTAAAAAGATGCTTCACAAAGGCCAATTTGTCATTTAGGCCCACTTGCAAATCTTTAGCATGCCTGTCATTGATTGACTTTACTTTTGTGCTTTTCTCGACTACCACTTGCGTATCGGGTTGTCCGCCGACAAGCTCCTTATCGTTTTTGATAACCTCAGGTTTGGCCACAAATTCAGCGAACACCCTTTCCAAATCCGCCTGCGAAGGCATTTCGGAAACAATATCCTTGATAGTGGCCATAGAAGGTCTCGTGATAATATCCTCTTCATGGGGATTGCTTTCAGGCACAGAAATATTTCCGCTTAAAACTGCATTGGCCAATTTTTCAAATCGAGTGGCAATGACGTTTTTGGAAGTGTCTACCTCAACATCACTCAATTTTTCATCGATAAACTTTAGTACGGCCAACTTTTCATAAATCTCTTTGGATTTTTCGTACATCGCAATCAAATCGGAATCCTCCCTAGCCGTAATAATTTCGGTGGATAGCTTGATCAACTCTTCCCGCAACTTCTTAATCATAACTAATTTTCTTTACTTTAAAAATATAATCAATTTCTCGATTCTTATAAGAACGAAAGGTTAAATTTTGTACTAAACTAGGGGTATATTTTTTTAGTAGCTTTGTGCTTAGTCCCAATATAACGGGAAAACACACAATTTCGTTCAAAAATACGGTATGTTTCTCGAAAACACGGTCAACCATAAAGAACAGTTTGGATGGATTGAGGTTATCTGCGGCTCCATGTTTTCCGGAAAAACCGAAGAACTCATCCGTAGATTAAAAAGAGCCCAGTTCGCCAAACAAAAGGTAGAAATTTTTAAACCCATTGTGGATACTCGCTACCATGAAGAAATGGTGGTATCCCACGATTCCAATGAAATAAGGTCAACCCCTGTACCTGCCGCAGCGAATATTCGATTGTTAGCCGATGATTGCGATGTGGTGGGAATAGACGAAGCCCAATTTTTTGATGATGAAATCGTGACGGTCTGCAACGACCTTGCTAACCGTGGGGTCCGAGTTGTTGTAGCTGGACTGGATATGGACTTTAAAGGCAATCCTTTTGGTCCTATGCCAGCTTTGATGGCCACTGCCGAATATGTGACCAAGGTACATGCAGTTTGTACCCGCACTGGAAATTTGGCCAATTACAGTTTTCGAAAATCCCACAACGATAATTTGGTGTTATTGGGAGAAACCGAAGAATATGAACCTTTGAGCCGTGCCGCTTTTTATAAAGCTATGCTTAGGGAACGGGTTCGTCAAATGGATGTTGATTCCGAAGAAGTGAAATCCAAAAACAATACCCCCAATGAGTAAGGTCGGAGAAACCACATTGGTCCTCGACCTATCCGCCTTGGGGCACAATTACCATTATTTACGTTCCAAAATAAGACCAGAAACCAAATTTTTGGGTGTGGTAAAGGCATTTGCCTATGGAAGCGATATGGCAGTGATTGCCAAAAAACTGGAGCAACTTGGAGCGAATTATTTGGCTGTAGCATACGTAAACGAAGGAGTGCTTCTTCGAAATGTAGGGATCAAACTTCCTATTTTGGTACTGCATCCATTGGCTTCCAATTTTGATGATTTGATTGCGTATAAATTGGAACCGAGTATCTATTCCAAAAATATACTGACGCAATTCCTTGCTGAAGCAGCTTCTAAAAAGCTGGAAAATTATCCCATCCATATAAAATTCAACACGGGGTTGAACCGTTTGGGCTTTTCTGAAGCAGATTTGAACTTTATCTCAGAAGAAATCAAAGAAAATGGAGGGGTAAAGGTAGTTTCAACCTTTTCCCATTTGGCAGCTTCGGAAGATGCAAATGAAAGGGAATTTAGCCTTAATCAAATTGCGGCTTTTAAAAAGTTGAGTGATGCCCTCAATCAAAAGTTGGGATATGCTCCTATACGACATATGTTGAACACTTCGGGAATCATTAATTATCCCGAAGCTCAATTTGAAATGGTGCGCAGCGGCATCGGAATGTACGGTTACGGCAATGAAGCTGCTATAGATGCATCACTTCAACCTGTGGCCACTTTAAAAACCATCATTTCACAAATCCATCATATCGGACCCAACGAATCAGTAGGGTATAACCGAGCCTTTTCATCCCAAGAACCTAAAAAAACAGTCACACTGCCCATTGGCCACGCCGATGGCATTGGCAGACAATACGGAAAAGGGAAAGGATCTGTAACCATCAATGGTAAAAAAGCTCCCATTATAGGCAATGTCTGCATGGATATGATTATGGTTGATGTTACAGGAATTGACTGCATAGAGGGAGATGAAGTTTTAGTTTTTGGTCCTGACAAATCCGCAGAAAGTTTTGCTTCTGGTGCAAACACCATTTCCTATGAAATCTTGACTGCCATTTCCCAACGGGTAAAAAGAGTTGTGGTCGAAGATTGATTTCCCTAGAATTTGGTAAAATCACATGCTTTTTTACTTAATTTGTTCCTGTTAACCAAAACTTGACTATAAAATGGGATTTTTAAAAGAGTTTAAAGATTTTGCAATGAAAGGAAACCTGGTGGATATCGCCGTAGGTTTCGTTATGGGTGCTGCTTTCAACAAAGTGGTGTCTTCTTTTACCGGTGGAATTGTTTCGCCATTGGTAGGTTTGTTGTTCAAATCAGATTTTAACGATTTAAAGTATGTGATTACCGAGGGAACTGTAAACGATGCAGGAGAAACAGTGGGTGAAATTGCTGTTTTGTACGGTGCATTCTTGACCAATGTAATCGACTTTACGATTGTTGCCTTCGTAATGTTCATGATCGTAAAAGGCGTGAACAAGATGAAGAAAAAAGAAGAACCGGCTCCAGAAGCTCCAAAGGGTCCAACCCAGGAAGAGTTGTTGGCCGAGATTCGCGATTTGTTGAAGAAATAAAATCGTTGGTGCTGATTTATTTCAGCATCCCCGCTACATCACAATAACCAATTAAAAACCATCAATGTGTCTGCGAAACACATTGATGGTTGTTTTATTTATAACATTTTGTTATTTTTTGATTTTTCATTATTAAAATACTTGTTTAACTCGCTGACTGAATTACCTTTGTGGCAAGAAATTAAATTACGATGAAAGTAGCAGTTGTAGGAGCCACCGGAATGGTAGGCGAAGTAATGTTGAAAGTGTTGGAAGAAAGAAACTTCCCGATTTCAGAATTGTTGTTGGTTGCCTCGGAACGTTCTGTGGGCAAAAAACTTACCTATAAAAACGAAGAATACACCGTAATCGGGTTGGCCGATGCTGTTGCCGCGCAACCAGACATTGCCATTTTCTCAGCGGGTGGAGATACTTCCTTGGAATGGGCACCTAAATTTGCAGAAGTTGGCACCACGGTAATCGATAACTCATCTGCTTGGCGAATGGACCCGACCAAAAAATTGGTAGTGCCCGAAATCAATGCTTCTGAATTGACCGTGGAAGATAAAATTATAGCCAATCCAAACTGTTCTACTATTCAGTTGGTAATGGCGTTAGATCCGTTGCACAAAAAATACCAAATGCGTCGTGTGATTGTTTCAACATACCAATCCGTTTCAGGAACTGGTGTAAAAGCGGTGCAACAAATGGAAAACGAAGCTGCTGGCATCGAAGGAGAAATGGCATATCCTTACCCAATCAACCGAAATGCTTTACCACATTGCGACGTGTTCTTGGACAATGGCTACACCAAAGAAGAAATGAAATTGGCCCGTGAGCCTCAAAAAATATTGGACGACCGTACGTTTTCGGTTACCGCAACCGCAGTACGAATCCCAACTGCTGGAGGACATTCTGAATCCGTAAACGTAGAGTTCCACAACGATTTTGATTTGGCAGAAGTACGCAGCATTCTAAGTGAAACCCCGGGAATCATTGTTCAGGATGATACTGCAAACAACTCCTATCCTATGCCAATTTATGCCAATGGTAAGGATGAGGTATTTGTGGGTAGAATCCGCAGGGATGAAACTCAACCAAATACCTTGAACATGTGGATTGTGGCCGATAACCTACGAAAAGGAGCTGCAACCAATGCCGTTCAAATTGCAGAGTATTTGGTGGAAAACAATTTGGTTTCGAACACTTCTGAGGCTGTTTCATAGGTTTTTAGAAAAACCCAATGCATATAAAAGGGGCCCAATTGGGCCCTTTTTGCTTTGGTGATTATCTAACTTTCAAAAAGCCTCAATAATCATAAATTCTTAAATTAAGTTAAAGCCGATTATGGTTCATATAGTTATTGTGTTTATTGGTATTTTTATCAGAATCAATTCTAACAAATTATATGAAAAACATTAGTCTATTGGCTACCATCGTTTTATTGACGGCCTGTCAAAAAACTACCAAAAGAGAACCTATAGCAGTGACCTATCCCACAACAAAAAAAGTCGATACCATAACAGACTATTTCGGCACAAAAGTAAAAGACCCTTACCGTTGGTTGGAAGACGACCGCAGCGAAGAAACCGAAGCTTGGGTAAAACAACAAAATGCCACCACCTTTGGTTATTTGGATAAGATTCCATTCCGCGAAGACCTTAAAAACCGTTTGGAAAAACTCTGGAACTACGAAAAAGTAGGCTCCCCATTTAAGGAAGGTGATTATACCTACTATTACAAAAACAACGGGCTACAAAATCAATATGTGGTGTACCGCAAAAAAGGAGATGGCGAAGAAGAAGTGTTTTTGGATCCAAATACTTTTTCAGAAGATGGCACGACTTCCTTGATGGGTCTTAATTTTACCAAGGATGGTTCCAAAGCTGCATATCTTATTTCTGAAGGCGGAAGCGATTGGAGAAAAGCCATCACAATCGATACCGAATCCATGGAAATTGTGGAGGACACTTTAGTGGATATTAAATTCAGTGGAATTTCTTGGAAAGGCAATGAAGGCTTCTACTACTCCAGTTACGACAAGCCTGAAGGTAGTGAGCTTTCGGCCAAGACCGACCAACATAAATTGTACTATCACAAATTGGGTACGCCACAATCTGAAGATAAAATCATCTTTGGCGGCACACTGGAAGAAAAACACCGTTACGTAGGCGGTTATGTATCCGAGGATGGGAAATATTTATTCATTTCGGCATCTATCTCCACTTCTGGAAACAAATTGTTTTTGATGGACCTTACCGCTCCAAACCCTGAATTGATTACCATTTTAGGCGATACAGATTCGGACACTTATGTTATCGACAACGAAGGTTCTAAATTATTTTTAGTGACAGACCGAGATGCTCCCAACAAAAAAGTGGTGGTGGTTGATGCTTCAAACCCAACTCCTGAAAATTGGACGGATTTGATTCCCGAAACCGAAAATGTACTGACCGCAGGTACTGGTGGAGGTTATTTCTTTACTGAGTATATGGTGGATGCTATTTCCAAAGTGCTTCAATACGATTATGATGGGAAATTGATTCGCGAAGTGCAATTACCTGGTGTAGGAAGTGCAGGTGGATTTGGTGGCAAGAAAGAGGACAAGGAATTTTATTTCTCTTTCACGAACTACAATACTCCTGGTTCATCATACAAATTCAATGTAGAATCTGGCGAATACGAACTGTACTGGAAACCTCAAATTGATTTTAATCCTGAAGATTACGAATCAAAGCAAGTATTCTACAATTCTAAGGATGGTACTAAAGTTCCGATGATCATCACCTATAAAAAAGGTTTGGAGTTGAACGGGAAAAACCCAACCATTCTTTATGGTTACGGAGGTTTCAATATTAGTTTGACCCCGTCTTTTAGTATTGTAAATGCTGTTTGGATGGAGCAAGGTGGTGTGTATGCCGTTCCTAACCTACGAGGTGGTGGAGAATATGGTAAAAAATGGCACATTTCAGGCACCAAGCTTCAAAAGCAGAATGTTTTTGATGATTTTATCGCTGCTGCCGAGTATTTGATCGCTGAAAATTATACCTCCAAAAAATATTTGGCCATCCGAGGTGGTTCAAATGGAGGTCTTTTGGTGGGTGCTACCATGACCCAACGTCCAGATTTAATGCAAGTGGCATTGCCCGCTGTTGGCGTAATGGATATGTTGCGCTACCACACTTTTACTGCTGGTGCGGGATGGGCTTACGATTACGGCACATCTGAAGATGACAAGGAAATGTTCGAATATTTGAAAGGATATTCCCCCGTGCACAATGTAAAAGAAGGCACGTCGTATCCGGCCACTTTAGTGACCACCGGAGACCATGATGATCGTGTAGTGCCAGCACACAGTTTTAAATTTGCTGCAGAATTGCAGGAAAAACAAGCTGGAGACCAACCTACATTGATCCGAATTGAGACCAACGCAGGACACGGAGCGGGAACTCCTGTGAGCAAGACCATTGAACAATATGCCGATATTTTTGGGTTTACACTCTTTAATATGGGGTATGATGAGCTGCCTAACCAGGCCGTACTAAAAGAATTTAAAGATTAACTTTAATTCTAAGATATAAAGAGTCAATTCGAGCGGAGTCGAGAACCATTTTATTTGGGCTAATCAACAAATCTCGGCTTCGCTCAACTTGACAAAAAACCTTAAACTGACCTTTGGTTCGCGTTAATGCTTAAAGTACAGATTGATTCCTTTGGCTACCACAAAAAGCCGATTCTCAAGGGCATTTCTTTTGAAGTGCTCCCCGGGGAACATTTGGCCTTAATGGGTGAAAGTGGGTCGGGCAAGAGTACCTTGCTCAAAATTATTTATGGCCTACTTCAAGTAGAGGAAGGTTCCATATTTTGGGGTAAACAAGAAGCGCTAGGTCCTAATTTTAATTTGGTGCCCGGCGAACCCTACATGAAATATTTGGCCCAGGATTTCGATTTGATGCCCTTTATCACGGTTGAGGAAAACATAGGTCAGTACCTTTCGGTGTTTGAGCGGGAAACCCATGAAGATCGTATACAAGAATTGTTGGAGCTAATTGAATTGGAAGATTTCGCTAGGACCAAAGTCAAAAATTTGAGTGGAGGACAGCAACAAAGAGTTGCGTTGGCCCGCGTTTTGGCCCAAGAGCCAGAAATTTTATTGTTGGACGAGCCCTTTGGGCATATCGACAACTTTAAAAGAAATACGTTACGAAGAAACTTGTTTCCCTACCTTAAGAAAAAAGGAATTACAGTGCTTACGGCCAGTCATGATCCAAGTGATGTGTTGCCATTTGCCGAGCGCACAATAATTTTGGACAAAGGAGAAATTGTGGCCCACAATACAACTCAAAACCTTTATAAAAATCCACCGAATCATTATACCGCTTCTTTATTCGGACACGTAAACCAAGTACCAATGAAACTGCTTAAATCCTATGCTGAAATTGATAGGTCGATATTGGTTTATCCTCATGAATTCAAATTTTCCGACGCTTCAGGTTTACGGGTAGAAGTAACCAAAAGCCTTTTTATGGGCAGTTTTTACCTGAATGAAAGTGTTGCCGAGGACGGCACCCAAATTCTCTTCAAAACCGACACCGAACAAGAAAAAGGAGACACAATTTTTCTTAATGTATCTTTGAAGACCATCAACAAGAGGCTTCAAGTTGGACAAAAAGCAAGTACATAACGAATTACAATTTAAGGCTGTTCGAAGCAGTGGCGCTGGAGGGCAACATGTAAATAAGGTTTCTTCCAAAGTTGAGGTCGCTTTTGCTGTTCCTTTATCTCAAGGTTTGTCCGAAACCGAAAAGCAACGAATTTTGCTCAAACTACAATCCCGACTGACCAATGATGGAGTGTTACTTTTGCAATGTGATGAAGCTAGAAGTCAACACCGAAACAAAGATTTGGTAGTAAAGCGACTTTTTGATGTACTTATGAAAGCATTGGAAATTCCTAAAAAGCGAAAGCCTACAAATCCCACAAAATCATCGGTTGAGAAAAGACTCAAATTGAAAAAAATGTCTGCTGAACGAAAAGCTACCCGCAAAAAGCCAAATTGGGATTAGGCCTTAAAGGACCTCTAAAATGGTTTGTGAATTCCCATTAAAAACAAAATTATCCCCTTTTTCCTTACCCAAAAGGAGTTGCGCAATCGGAGCACTTGCCGAAATGCAGTACACAACATCGGTTTCACTTTTAAAAGCACCTGCAGAAATGGAAATAAAATAGTTGGCGGCCGTAGTTTTTACCCAACACCCCAAACTGATTTTTTGAGGTGGTTTTAGAATATCAATTTTTTTTAGGACGGCTCGGTCTTTCTCCAATTCCTGAATTTGTTGGGCTAATTTCTCTTGCTCCAATTGCACCATGGCTCTTCCCGTTTCGTGTTTATCGCCAGCAGTACTTTTGGTTTCTGAAGTAAGGGATTCTTGCAACTCATCGCTTGTTCTCTTCAATCGTTCAGCTTTCGCATTGACGTAATCCCAACAAAACTTCAAAATATCCTCTTTCTTCATGGCTTCCAATTACGCAAATGTCAATCTAAATACCGTCTCTTGGTGGGGAATAGACCTTACTTGGATGCTTCCGCCGTGCAATTGCATCACTCTTTTGGATAGACTCAATCCAATACCTGTGCCCTCATTTTTGGTAGTGAAAAACGGCACAAATATCTCATCCATCACTTCGGGAGGAATTCCTGGGCCATTGTCCATGACATCAATATATTTTGCCCCATTTTTATCAATGCCTCCAACCAATCTTACTTTTCCATTTTCGGTTTGCTCCACGGACTGCAATGCATTTTTGGTTAAATTGATGAGGACTTGGGATATCTGTTTTTCATCAATATAATAATCAAGGTTTTCGGGGTCACAGCTAACCTTTAGGTCAATTTTATCTCGTAATCTGGCTGACATCAACACATTGATTTTATCAAAAAGTCCTTGTCCATTTACAAGGGTCTTAGTTGGGTCTGGCACATGCAGCAAACTACGGTAGGACTGTACAAATTCCATTAAATCACCACCCTGATCTTTGATGACCTCCAACCCTTTTACCGTGTTTTTTACTTGGCTTTCATCTATACTTTCAGGTGCAATTACTCGTCCGTTATCGCTGTAATATTTCATGATGGAATCCGAGATGGACACAATAGGCGTAATGGTATTCATGATTTCGTGGGTCAAAACGCGAATAAGGCGTACCCATGATTCTGTTTCCTTTTCGTCCAATTCTCTTTGGATATCTTGAATTACAACCAGCAATAAAGATTGCCCATCCAATGTCAATGGTGTTGACTTTAGGGCCAATTGAATTTGTTCTCTTTCATTGGAAAGTTGGAACAGTTTACGATCAAAAGGTTTAAAGGATTTGAAAATTCGGTAAAGATTTTCATCCACCTGCATCAATTGCTTAATGTGGTTCAATGGGGTATAATCCAATATTTTTTCCGCGGTGGGATTGGCAAAAAGGATATGCCCTTTTTCATTATAGGTCATGATCCCGATACTCGCCTGCTTTAAGATTTCTTGGTAATACTGTTCCCGAATCTGAAGTTGTAAATGCACCTCATGAATCAAATCATTTACCCGATTCAAACTTTTGTTGAGGTCTTGAAAAGACTCTATAGCGACACGTTCGGGAAAATGAAGGGTAAAATCCTCATTTTTTATCGCGTCAAAAAAATAGGCGATTTTTCGGTTTGTCCTATTAATGAAAACTATTAAGGAATACACTTGCGAAGCCGCGATCAGCGTTAAAAAAGCAAATGAAAAATACCATCCTTGCAACACTGAAAACGCCAAGCCCAAAATGGTCAAGGTCAATATCAAAACCCGAACAATCAACTGTAAATAGAAATTTCTGCTGGCCACTATTTCTTCTTTTTCAACTTGTTATATAGGGTTTGTCTGGAAATTCCCAATTGTTCCGCAGCAGCACTGTAATTGCCTCCGTGCTGATCCAAGGCTTTGGAGATCATGATCTGTTCCATTTCATCCAAGGTGGTGGGGTCATTTTCAAAAGACTGCATGGTTTTGGCATGAAGTAAAAAATCGGCAGGTTTGAGCACATTGCCATCCGATAAAATGACGGAACGTTCCATGGTGTGTTGCAGTTCCCGGATATTTCCCGGCCAAGGGTATTCCAATAAGCGCTCTTGGGCCAAATTGTTGATCCGCAGCCTGGGCTTATCATATTTTTGGGCGAACTTTTTCAAAAAGAACTCGGCCAACACCAAAATATCATCTTCGCGTTCCCTTAATGGGGGAACTTCTATATGGATGGTGTTGATGCGATAAAGCAAATCTTCCCGGAAAAGTCCATCAGCCACCATCTGTTCCAAATTGCAATTGGTAGCACAGATCAAACGGATATCCACTTTTATGGGTTTATTGGAGCCTACCCGAACCACAGACCTATTTTGAATGGCAGACAATAACTTGGCCTGCATTTGTAGGGAAAGATTTCCAATTTCATCCAAAAACAAGGTGCCTTGATGGGCGGCTTCAAACTTCCCGGCGCGATCTTCTTTGGCATCGGTAAAAGAACCTTTGGTGTGACCAAACAACTCACTTTCGAACAGATTTTCGGCAATGGAGCCCATATCCACTCCGATAAACACCTCATTTTTTCTGGATGATAAGCGGTGGAGCTCCCGGGCTATCAGTTCTTTTCCAGTACCATTTTCTCCCGTGATCAAAACGTTCACATCGGTTTTGGCGACCTTGTTTACCAATTCCAAAACAGAGGTAAGGGGTTTTGAATTCCCTACGATAAGGCTTTTATCCTCATTGATCACCTGTTTCAAGTTGCTTTCCTTCTTCTTTAGGTCGTAAATCTCTTGTTTGGATCTTCGCAACTCAAAAGCAGACCTAACCGTGGCCATGAGGCGTTCATTGTTCCAAGGTTTTAAAATGAAATCCGCAGCTCCTTCTTTCAATGCCTTTACCGCCAGATCTATTGCGCCATAGGCGGTCATCATAATTACTGATGTATGGGGTGCCCTTTTCTGAATCTCACGTAGCCAGAACAAGCCTTCATTACCCGTATTTACCCCTGCGGAGAAATTCATGTCCAACAAAACAATGTCGAAACTGTCCAACTGGGGATAGGATGAAATTTGGTTTGGATTGGAAATGGAGACCACCTCCTTATATTCAAATTGAAGTAGAATCTCGAGCGCACTCAAGATACTTTTATTATCATCTACCAATAAGATTTTGCAGTTGACCATTCTAATATGTGGTTTGGTATAAAATCAACACCAACCTTCGTTCCAATATTGAAAAACCAAGATAGTGTTTTTTAAAATCCTTTCTAGCCTACACATTCTATTGGTATCCAGCCCACAAAAACCCTAGAAAGGCGCATAACTATTAAATTTTAATTTGTTTGCTTGTGATGCTACATTACTGTTGCACTAATTACACGCGATTTACATAATGTCCATTTTTTTTACACAAAGGTGTATAAATTTTTAACAATAATAATATAAAAGTTAAAAAGAATTATTATTTAATGGTTGATTATCAGTATTTTATGTTTTTGGCACAAGAATAGACTATGTTTTGGCACAGCATAGAAAAAATGAACCTTAGAATTTACATCACAACCCTTTTCGTATTCCTGGCCTGGACTGGAAATGCCCAACAAACTTGGACATTGGATGATTGTGTGGCCTACGCCATAGAACACAACCTTCAGGTTAAGAATACCAATTTCAATATGGATTCCAGCAAGGAAAGCTACAGGCAATCGGTACGGAATTTATTGCCCTCGGTTGACGGATCCACAGATTACACCATTCGATATGGTCGTTCTCCCGACCCTAACACGAATACCTATGTAAACACCGATTTCTTTAGCAACAATTATTCAGTAGGTGCCAATCTGGACATTTTTAGAGGATTTCAAAAAATGAACCTGATCAAAGCCACCAAGTTTATCTATAAAGCTTCAGAGGAAGATATTGATCAAGAAAAATACATGCTGGCCTTTAGGGTGATGTCCGCCTTTTACGATATAAAATATTACGAAGGGCTATTGGCAAACTCTTTGGAACAACAAGAACTGTCCCAAGCCAATTACGATTTGGTGCAACGCCAAGTGGAATTGGGGCTAAAAGCAGGGTCAGATTTGTATGAGGCAGAATCCAACTTATTGGGTGATAAATTTTTGGTAACACAAAACCGCAATTTGTTGGCGGATGCCAAATTGATTTTGCTACAAGAAATGAATTTGACCGGCCAAAATGATATTGAATTACAAAAAAATTTAAACTACGCCCCCGAAACAGAAGAGAAGGGCGTAGAGTTGGATTCACTTTATGAAACGGCACGAGGTTTTATTCCATTGGTCAAATCCCAGGAATATCGAGTAACCGCAGCCAAAAAGCAATTGCAAGCTACGCGCGGCTCGCTGTATCCCTCACTTTCACTTGTCGCAGGTATTGGAACAAGCTATTTTGAGACCAATGTGGATGACGATGGCAATCTAATTCCGTTCAGAACGCAATTCAAGGACAACTCCTCTAAATATGTTGGTGCTTCGCTCAACATTCCCTTAAGTTATGGGTGGGCCAACCACTCAGCCGTAAAACAACGAAAAATTGCCTTCGAACAGGCTAAAAACAATCTGGAGATCCAAGAGCAGGAATTGTTCAAAGTGCTTCAACAATTGGTGCAAAGCAATCATGCCTTGGTTTCAGAATTTGAACAAAGTAAAAAGAAGATGGAATCGCAAGAATTGGCCTTTACCATCGCTCAAAAACGATATGATAAAGGATTGATCAACGCATTGGAACTTTTTCAAGCCAAAAACTTGTATGGCGTTGCACAAAATGAAAACTTACAGGTGGCCCTAAGACTGAAGGTGAACCAGAGTACCATAGATTTTTATAACGGGCTACCCATTTTTAACATCAACTAAAACGAACCATGGATATACAATTAGAAAAAAAGAAAGGACTTAAACCAAAACACTTCGGATACATTGCCTTGGGCGTACTCCTTCTGTTTGTGGGGTACAAACTATTGTTTGCTACATCCATGTCCACCTTCAGAACCGAAAAGGAACGACTTTCCATTGCATCGGTAACCCCTGGAAAATTTGACGATTACATTACCATCAACGGAAGCGTTGCGCCTATTGCCACCATTTTTATGGATGCCTACGAAGGCGGAAGGGTTTCAGAAAAATTGATCGAGGAAGGTTCCATGGTTAAAAAGGGGGACATTATCCTTAAATTGGAAAACATGAACCTTTACGAGCAGATTTTGGCCAGTGAAAGTAACTTGGCGTTGAAACAAAACGATCTGCGTTCCACCAAACTTACTTTCGATTCCAGACAAGTTCAAGGAAAACGCTCTTTGGCCGATGCGCAGTTCGACCTGCAACGCTCCAAAAGAAACTATGAGCAGAACAAAGCCCTATATGAAGACGAACTGGTTTCCAAAGAGATTTATCTCCAGGCTCAAGAGGATTATGAACTTGCCCAAAAACAATACGAAATTGTAAAAATTCAAACCGAGCAAGACGATGAGTTACGGGAAACATCCCTAAAGGGATTGGATGCCGATATGGATCGTATGACCAAAACCCTGTCCATGGTTTACGAACGGTTAGATCACCTCAACGTACGAGCTCCCGCGGACGGGCAATTAGGGTTTTTAGATGCAGAAATTGGCCAAAGTATTGCTCAAGGACAACGTATTGGACAAATTAATGTGTTGACAGACTTCAAAATCGAAGCCAACATCGACGAGCATTATATTGATCGTGTAAAGCGTGACCTTTCTGCCACATTGGAACGTAATGGGAATGAATATCCGTTGCGTGTCCGTAAAGTATACCCCGAGGTTCGCAACGGAAGGTTTCAGGTGGATTTGGTGTTCAATGACGATAAACCAGAAACCATCCGAGCTGGACAGAGCTACAACATTAGACTGCAATTGGGAGAATCGAACGACGCATTGTTGTTGCCAAAAGGAGGCTTTTTCCAAAGCACGGGAGGTCAATGGGTATTCGTGGTGGATGCCAATGGAAACGAAGCCATTCGACGCAATGTGCGCCTAGGAAAACAAAATTCAAGATATTATGAAGTCCTTGAGGGACTAGAACCTGGAGATCAAGTCATTACCAGCAACTATGATAGTTTTGGTGATGCAGAACGGATTGTCTTAAAATAAATCCGAGAAGTGTAACATCAATCAAACGAACAAAGTCTTTAAAACATAAAAACAACCATCAAAAAATGATACAGATAACAAATCTTAAGAAAAGCTTTCGAACCGAAGAAGTAGAGACCTTGGCATTGAACGGGGTTAATCTAAAAGTGGAAAAAGGGGAATTCGTTGCCATTATGGGCCCTTCTGGATGTGGAAAATCAACTTTGTTGAACATCATCGGCATGTTGGACAACCCAAGCGAAGGTGGCTACAATTTCGCAGGACACAAAGTAGGGGGACTTAAAGAAAGCCAACGTACCCAATTGCGTAAAGGAAACCTAGGTTTTGTATTCCAGAGCTTTAACCTTATTGATGAGCTTACCGTTTTTGAAAACGTGGAACTTCCTTTGATCTATCTTAAAATGAACAAGGCGGAAAGAAGGGAAAAAGTGCAGAAAGTATTGGAGCGCATGAAAATTGCACACCGCGAAAAACACTTTCCACAGCAATTATCAGGGGGGCAGCAGCAAAGGGTAGCCATTGCAAGAGCCGTTGTCACAAATCCAAAATTGATCTTAGCGGATGAGCCAACTGGTAACCTGGATTCCAAAAACGGAATCGAGGTGATGAACCTGTTAACAGAACTCAACCAAGAGGGCACAACCATTGTTATGGTAACGCACTCCGATCGCGATTCACATTATGCACACAGGGTCATCAACTTGTTCGACGGACAAATTGTAACCGAAAGTCAGAACAAGCCCATGGGTGCCATGGTATAAGGGGTCTATTCATCAATCAAAAAACAAATCATGCTCAAAAATCAATTTAAAATCGCTTGGAGAAGTCTTCGGAAACGAAAAGGCTTTACCCTGATCAATATTTTGGGGCTATCGCTTGGTTTTGGCTGCAGTATTCTGGTATTTCTGTTTGTACAACACCATTTGCGGTTCGATAATTTCCATAACAATAGTGACCGTATCTACCGATTTGCAACCGAAGAACATCGCGATTTTATTGAGTATGAGGCTGCAGTGCCCCCTGGCTTTGCCAATGCCTTTAGGCAAGATTACGACTATGCCGAAAAAGTGGCCAAATATGTAGATCGGCGAAACTACCTAATCACTTTGGAAGGCTACATGGGTCGGAAGCAATTTACATCTGAAGTTGCATTTGTGGAACCTGAGTTTTTCGACATTTTCAATTTTCCATTGGTGGATGGTTCCAATGGTGCTCCTATTGCAGAGCCAAATACCGCCATGATCACCGAGGAAATGGCTAAACTCATGTTTGGGGATACCAATCCTATCAACCAAACTTTTGAGATAGAAAACAATCAGACCATAACTATCACAGCGGTGCTCCAAGATTTGCCCAACAATACTTTTGTGGGGGAACAAATCTTTGTATCGTTCGAAACCTTGAAAAGTTATGATGAGTTTATGTCGTCAGAAGCTTGGGGAGGCATCAACTCTTCGCTGCATTGTTTTGCTTTAATGCGTCCGAATCAAGACATCGCACAAATCGAAAATCAGCTTCAAGGATACGTACAGAAATATAGGCCAAACACCAAAAATGTGCATCATTACAAGGTTCAACCGCTCGCTCAAGTACATTTGGACTCTAGGTATGAGGGTGGTGTAGATACCAAAACCTTATGGATATTTTCTTTGGTAGGGCTTTTTATACTCATTGTCGCCTGTATCAATTTTATCAATATTTCCACGGCACAGTCTACCTATAGATCTAAAGAGGTTGGTGTTCGAAAAGTGTTGGGCAGTTTTAAAAACCAACTGTTCTGGCAGTTTATGGCTGAGACATTTATCGTGAGTGTTTTAGCATTGGTTATCGGCATTGGCCTCTGTGTTTCCATTTTGCCCTCTTTCAATACTCTTTTTGATCTTGACCTTTCCATTACCACGCTGTTTCAATTAAAATTTGCTGGTTTTGTTATTCTCCTATTGGGATTGGTAACCTTATTGGCAGGAAGTTATCCAGGTCTTTTATTGGCAAGAATAGCTCCCGTTTTGGCCTTAAAACGAAAAGTTTCACAAAACGATGCTGGAGGTTATGTTACCCGAAAAGCTTTGGTTGTGGTTCAATTCGCCATTTCTATCGTATTGATCATTGGTTCCATCGTTATTACCAAACAATTAAAATATGCTATTGATTCAGACTTGGGCTTTACCAAAGATGGAATGGTCATGGTTGAAATTCCGGAATACATCGAATTAACCCAATTAAATGGCCTAAAAGAAAGAATTGCACAAAACTCCAGCGTAGCAAATGTAACCGCCTGCTTTGGGTCACCAGGGGCAAGCAACAACAATTGGGGAACTGGAGTAGTCTACAACAACCGTCCAGAACCAGAAGAATTCAGTCTTCAAGTGAAGGCTGGGGATAAAAACTATTTGGATGCTTTTGATTTGGAATTGGTCGCTGGTCGAAACTTTTATGAAAAGGATTCGGTTGACGAATTAGTGGTAAATGAAACTTTCGTTCGCAAAATTGGGGCTACCAATGCACAGGAAATCTTGGGCAAACCATTATCCATTAACGGTGGCACCCTAAATGCTAAAATTGTTGGAGTAGTTGCCGATTTTCATGATCGTGATTTTCATAGTAGCATCAACCCCATATTTATAGCTCCCGCACCCCAAATATACTCGGAATTGGCCGTGAAGATCAATCTGGCCTCTGCGGATGAAGCATTGAACCATATCGAAAAAGAATGGTCCGCATTATTCCCCGATTACTTGTTCGATTATGCCTTTTTAGATGACAATGTCGCCGAACTTTATGAAACCGAACAACGATTCCTTTCATTGATCGGGGTGTTCTCTGGAATTGCCATTTTTATCGGTTGTTTAGGAATTTATGGCCTTATCCTCTTCTTTGTGGTGCAAAAAACAAAGGAAATTGGCATCCGAAAAGTATTGGGAGGAAGTGTACAACATTTGGTGGCACTAGTGATGCAGGATTTCTTAAAACTCATCGTCATCGCAGGTATTATTGCAACTCCCATCGCCTGGTATTTTATGCACCGCTGGCTGGAAAACTTTGAGTATCGAACAGCTATCAACTGGTGGATATTTGTTTTGGCCGTCGCCATAATTATGACCATTACACTGGCCACCATAAGTTATCAAGCCATAAAAGCAGCATTGACCAACCCTGTAAAAAGCCTCCGAACCGAATAATCATCAATCAAAATCAAAAAACATGTTCAGAACCCATTTAAATGTCGCCTGGCGATCCATCAAAAAAGACAAACTCTTCACTATCATCAAAATTGGAGGGTTTGCAGTGGGTATCTGTGCCTGTATTTTGATTTCCCTTTTCATTAAAAATGAAGTGAGCTACGACAAGCACTACGCAAAGAACGACCAAATTTACAGGGTGGTAATGCAAGGTGTTTTTGAGGGGGAGGTGATGAAAAGCACCCATTTTCCATTGCCATTTGCTGAAGCGCTTCAAACCGATTTTGCCGAAATTGAAAAAGCAGGAAAAGTAAATTCCATCGAGATTTTTGGTGCAGGAAAAAGAGGGTTCCGATTGGAAGGCAAGCAAGAAAACACCTTTGAAGAAAATTTCCTGTTGGCCGACCAAGAGGCTTTCAACATTTTGGAAATCGAATTGGAGCAAGGAAATGCAAAAACAGCTTTGACGAACCCCCAAAGCATTGTTTTATCTGAATCCAAGGCCGCAAAATATTTCCCCAATGGAAATGCAGTTGGCCAAACGGTGTTTTTGGACAATGATGCGACCAAGCCCTACACCATCACAGGCATTATGCAAGATGTGCCCAAAAACTCACATCTCAACTTTGATTTTCTATTGCCCGTAGACGATCAATATGGAGGGTGGACCAACCAAAATTACTTTACCTATGTTTTGGTAAATCCCAATACCAACATTGCCGGATTGGAGCAAAAAATGGCTTCAGTTGTAGAAAAATATATTATCCCCGCTCAAATTGAACGGGGTCGTTCTGCCGACTTCATCAATGTTTTACGAACCATTGAATACAAACTTCAACCCATTTCGGACATTTATTTAAAATCCGACTTAAAAATGCAGGACGGGCTTAAACATGGTGACATCAAATTTGTTTGGTTGTTTGCTGCCATTGCCCTTTTTGTTTTGTTATTGGCCATCATCAATTTTATCAATCTTTCCACGGCCAAATCTGCTAACCGAGCCAAAGAGGTTGGACTTCGAAAAACCATTGGAGCGTTTAGAAACAACTTGGTAAACCAGTTCTTAACGGAATCAGTTTTGTTCAGTATCATTTCATTTGTTTTGGGTACAGTAATGGCCTGGACACTTTTACCCATGTTCAACGAAATCGCAGCCAAAAAAATCGTTATGCCTTGGACGGCATGGTGGTTCTTGCCTGTTTTGTTCGTTTCTTCTTTGATCGTGGGAGTGTTGGCAGGACTCTATCCCGCATTTTATTTATCAGCTTTTAGACCTGCCAATGTACTAAAGGGCAGCTTAAGCATCGGCAGCAAAAGTGGCAAATTAAGAAGTGGACTGGTGGTTTTTCAATTTACAACTTCGGTGGTTTTGATTATTGGTACGCTGATCATTTACCAACAAATGGATTACATCATCAACAAAAAATTGGGCTACCAAAAAGAACAGGTGGTCGTATTGGAAGGCACCAATATTTTGGGTGACAAAATGGAATCTTTCAAGAATCAACTTTTGGGATTAGCGCAAGTAAAAAGTGTGACAGCGACCAGTTATTTGCCACTTGATGGCGGAAGTAGAAATGGGAACACCTTTAGGCTAGAAAACAAAGATGATGGCGGTCGAGGCGTTCCTGCACAAATTTGGAGGGTAGATTACGATTACATTAAAACCTTGGGCATAGAATTAAAAAAAGGAAGGGATTTTTCCAAAGAATTCGCTACCGACTCCGAAAACGCAATTATTATCAATTCCAAGATGGCCTCCGATTTAGGTTTGAAAGACCCCATCGGAAAAAAAGTGAGCAATGGACAAACCTTTAATGTAATTGGTGTAATCGAAGATTTTCATTTTAAATCACTCAAGGAAGATATTTCTGCCTTGTCTTTAGTTATTGGAGAAAACATTGGGGCCGTTTCCGTGAAATTGGAAAAAGGAAATCCGTCCGAAGCTTTGGCGGCTATTGAAGCCATTTGGGACAGCAATATTCCGAACCAAACTTTGAGCTATAATTTTATGGAACAGGAATTCGCCCAAATGCACGACGATGTGCAACGAATGGGTAAAATCTTCAACAGTTTTGCGCTATTTGCCATTCTTGTGGCCTGCTTGGGACTGTTTGCACTATCCGCATTTATGGTGGAACAGCGCAAAAAGGAAATCAGCATCCGATTGGTTTTGGGTGCACCTTTCAAAAGCATTTATCAACTCTTGACCCTCGACTTTTTAAAGTTGATCTTGGTTTCCATCTGCATCGCCATTCCCATTGGCTGGTACTTGATGAACCGCTGGCTGGAAGGTTTTGCCTATCACATTAACATTGGACTGGGAATTTTTATATCCGCAGGCATCATCGCCCTCGGTGTGGCCATACTAACCATTAGTTATCAATCAATCGGAGCTGCTTTGGTGAAACCCACCAAAGGCTTGAGAACGGAATAAATCAATCAAAAACGAATCGTCATGCTTAAGAACTATTTAAAAATCGCCTGGAGAAACCTAACCAAGCACAAGGCCTACACCATCATCAACGTGGGGGGGCTTGCCTTGGGTATGGCCGTTACCTTAATCATTGGTCTTTGGATCAATGATGAATTGAACCACAACAGCCACTTTCCCCAAAAGGATAAGATTGCCCAAGTGTACCAATCCCAGACCATGAATGGGCAAACAGGTACAGGGCCAGCTATTCCACGACCGTTGGAAATGGCCATGCGGGAAGACTACATGGACAATTTTAAGTATGTGGTAATGTCTTCATGGAATATGCCTCAGTATTTGAAAAACGGAGAAACCAGTCTTTCCAGAAACGGTTATTTCATCCAAAGGGACGCACCAGAAATGCTCGACCTTAAGATTTTGAAAGGTGAAAAAGATGGTTTACGAGAAATCAATACCATCATGCTTTCAGAATCCTCTGCAAATGCCCTTTTTGGCAATGAAAATCCCATTGGAAAAACCTTAAAGGTGAACAGCGAGCATGACACGATGGTAACGGCTGTTTACGAAGATGTCCCTTTCAACACCTCTTTTTCAGATGCCGATTATCTAATGCCCTGGGCAAAATACGTTACTCTTTGGGATTGGGTAAAACGTTCTGAGGATTACTGGGACAACAACTCGTTCCAGATGTTTGTGCAGATTGCCGACAACACTACCATGGAGGCAGTCTCTGAAAAAATTAGGGCCGTAAAGAAAATTAAGGATCCTGATTTGGTGGAATTCAATCCAGAAATGTTCTTGTTGCCCATGGAAGATTGGTATTTGCGTTCCAATTTTCAAAATGGGAAACAAGTAGGTGGCCGAATCAAATATGTTTGGCTTTTTGGCATTATTGGCATTTTCGTGCTGCTCTTGGCCTGTATTAACTTTATGAACCTCAGCACGGCACGTTCCGAAAAACGAGCCAAGGAAGTGGGCATCAGAAAATCCATTGGCTCTCAACGCGGTCAACTGATCAACCAATTCTTGGGTGAATCGTTTTTAGTGGTTCTTTTGGCATTCGTTATCGCCGTAGGTATTGTGGTACTTTCGTTAAATGGATTCAACGAATTGGCTAGAAAAGAAATGGAATTCCCATGGACATCTCTTTTATTTTGGGGTGTTTCGTTGGTTTTCATTTTAATTACCGCCTTATTGGCTGGAAGTTATCCCGCATTGTACCTCTCTTCTTTCAGACCCGTGGATGTTTTAAAAGGAACATTTAAAACAGGAAAACACTCTGGATTGCCACGAAAAATATTGGTGGTGGTACAGTTTACTGTTTCCGTGGCCTTTATCATTGGAACTGTCATCGTGATGCAACAAATCAACCATGCGAAAAATCGACCCATTGGTTATGACAAGGAAGGATTGGTGCAGATTCCAACCATGAGTCAAGATTTTTCTGGTAAGTTTCAACTGATGCGTGATGAGTTCATCAAATCGGGTGCTATTACCGAAATGTCGACTTCAAGTGCCCCGACTACCCGTATCTGGTCGAACCGAAGCGGATTTGAATGGGAGGGCAAACCTGAAGGGTTCCAAGAGGATTTAGCCTGGACAGAAGTCTCCCCGGAATATGCCAAAAGCTTGGGTCTAAAAATTGTTGCAGGAAGGGATTTTTCAAGAGATTTTGCATCCGATTCATTGGCAATTTTAATCAATGAAACCGCTGTGAAATATATGGGCCTCCAGGACCCTATAGGCAAGTTTATTACCGATTCTGATACCGAAGACCCTTTTGAACCCATGAAGATCATTGGTGTGGTGGAAGATATGATTGCACAATCTCCCTACGAACCTGTAAAACAAGGATGGTATGTGTTTGATAGGCACGATAATGGTTCTTTTTATAATATGCGTTTGAATCCCAAGAAAAGTGCTTCGGAAAACATTGCCATAATTGAGCGTGTATTTAAAGAGCATTTTCCAAATATTCCGTTCCAATATGATTTTGTGGATGAGGAATACGGCAAAAAATTCGCCTCGGAAGTTCGTGTAGGGCGATTATCAGGAATTTTCACGGCATTGGCCATTCTGATCAGTTGTTTGGGGCTGTTTGGACTCACTTCCTTTGTTGCCGAACAACGAACCAAAGAAATCGGGGTGCGCAAAGTTTTGGGCGCGTCTGTTTTCAATGTATGGAACATGCTTTCCAAAGACTTTTTAAAGCTAGTGGTCATCTCCTGCTTTATAGCTGTGCCCATTGCTTATTATATTATGAATGGGTGGTTGCAAGAATACCCCTATCGTGTGATCCTTAAATGGTGGATTTTTGCCTTAGCAATGCTCGGGGCATTCCTACTTACCATTATTACCGTAAGCTTTCAAGCCATTAAAGCGGCAAAATCCAACCCTACCAAAAGCTTACGGACTGAATAAATCATCTTCAAAAAACACAGATCATGTTTAAAAACAATTTAAAAATCGCCTGGAGAAGCCTTAAAAAGCAGCCATTCTTTACCTTCCTGAACATATTTGGATTAGCCATTGGAATGGCTGGCGGGCTTTTGCTCAGTCTCTATATCTACGACGAACTGAGTTATGATAAAATGTTTGCGGATGCCGACCGTATTTACCGTGTAAATGCGGATATGAAATTTGGTGGCAAAGAAGAACAAATGGCAGAAGTATCTGCGCCGATGGGTGAAACTATGCTGAACGATTTTCCAGAAGTGGAACTTTCTACGCGCTTTAGGGGCATTGGCAGTGTGTTTATTAAGGAAGAGGGAGCGCGTAGTAATGTTCGTGAGCCAGGGGTTACCTACGCAGATTCCACCTTTTTTAAAATGTTGGGCGTTGAGTTGCTTTATGGAGATGTAAACACCGCTTTGAAGGAACCCAACACTGTGGTGATGACCAAAACCGCTGCTGAAAAACACTTTCCAATTGATCAGGCCGTTGGGAAAACAGTTTTGCTGAACGATCAAGATGTTTATACTGTTTCTGGTGTCGTTGATGATTTACCACACAATTCTTTTCTACAAGATCGAGGCTTGTTTTTATCCATGTCGGGTTACGAAGATTCCCGAGCAGGTGAATGGGGAAGCCACAATTATTATACCCTCGTAAAATTGATTCCAGGTGCAAAACCCGAAGATATTCAAGATGAATTACAGGGAATGGTGGGGAAATATTTGATTCCTTTTGTACAACGCTATTTTCCGGGCATCACGGAACAACAGTTTATAGAATCGGGCAACTACATGAAATACTCCACTATTGCCCTTACCGATATTCATCTTCATTCGGGTAGAAGTCCAGAATTCAGCCCTGTAAGCGATATCAAAAATGTCTACATCCTAAGTGCCATCGCCATTATTTTACTTGTATTGGCCAGTGTCAACTTTATGAATCTTACCACAGCCCACTCGCTAAAAAGATCCAAAGAGGTGGGTATCCGAAAAACATTGGGATCACAACGCAGCAGTTTGATCAGTCAATTTTTGACAGAATCTGGATTGATCACTTTTGGTGCCTTGATCTTCGCGGTACTAATTGCGATAATTGTTATGCCGCTTTATAACGAAATTAGCGGCAAAGAGCTCTCCATACCGTTCGGCAATCCTGTTTTTTGGATGGTTTTGTTGATTGCTTCCTTGGCACTGGGAGTGCTGTCTGGAAGTTACCCAGCATTTTTTATGTCGAAATTTGTAGCTGCAAAAGTGTTGAAAGGGCAAGGGGACAACTCCATTGGTGGGGGACGTGTAAGAAACATATTGGTAATTCTCCAATTTTCCATTTCGGTGATTCTTATTATGGGCACTTTAGTGGTTTCCCAACAATTGCGCTACATTCAAGGAAAAGATCTGGGTTATGCGAAAGATCAAGTTTTGGTCATCCGGGGAGTGAATGCTTTGGAAGGAAACCGACAAGCATTCAAGAATGAAGTGGAACAATTGAGCCAAACCACCACAGCAACTTTAAGTAGCTTTTTGCCCACCCCATCTTCCCGAAGTGACAGTTCTTTTATGAGAAAGGAAGATAGAAGTCAAGAAAAAGCCATCAACATGCAACAATGGCGCGTGGACGAGGATTATATCTCAACAATGGGACTATCCTTGGTATCTGGTAGAAATTTTGACCCAGCCCAATACGCAAGTGATTCAACGGGCATTATCTTAAATGAAAGAGCGGTTGCCATTTTAGGAAAAACCCCAGAAACGGTTTTGGGGCAAGAGTTTTACAATGATCTAGAAGGAGAAACTTTTGTAAAAGTAATCGGCGTTATCAAAGATTTTCATTTTGAATCCTTACGCGATCAAGTGGAGTCGTTGGCCCTGTTTTATGGTGGGGAATTCGCAAGCAACCTATCCGTTAAACTCAACGAGGGTGATGTTACCCGCACCATTGCCGATATCGAAAATATTTGGATGGATATTGCACCTACCCAACCTTTCGAATACTACTTTATGGATGACTCTTTTAATACTAGCTACGAGGCGGAACAACGTTTAGGTCAAATCTTTATGATCTTTACCATCCTATCCATTTTTATTGCCTGTTTAGGATTATTTGGACTTGCAGCGTTCAACGCTCAAAAAAGGGTCAAGGAAATTGGGGTGCGCAAAGTTTTGGGAGCAGGAGTGGGACAGATTGTATTCCGATTGTCCATGGACTTTTTAAAGCTCGTTGGGCTCTCTGTTATCATTGCCCTGCCGTTGGGATGGTACGCCATGGACAGATGGCTAGAGGATTTTTCCTATCGAATTGATATTCCTTGGTGGATTTTTGTCCTCTCCGCACTATTGGCGGTAGGTGTCGCATTGTTGACAGTCAGTTACCAAAGTATCAAAGCGGCCATAGTAAATCCAGTGAAAAGTTTACGAACTGAATAATTAATCAAATAAACACTAACCATGTTTTTCAACCATTTAAAAATTGCTTGGCGAAGCATCCTAAAAAACAAACTTTTCTCTTTTATCAATGTATTGGGTTTGTCCATTGGAATTTGCTCCGCCATGGTCATCGGTGCCATTGTTTATTTTGATTTTTCCTTTGATACTTTCCATAAGGAAAAAGACAAAATTTATAGGGTTACCACAGTTTTTGAATCAAACGGAAACCACTTTTCCAACAGAGGCGTTGCGGTACCTTTAATGCGAACTTTTCAAGAAGGAATGCCCGGTGTTGAACTGGCCGCCCCCTTTATGAGCGCCAATTTTTTTAAGGTTGAAAACAAACCACAAGATCTTACCTTTAAAAATATTGAAGACGCCATATTTGCGGATAACGCTTACTTTGAACTTTTGGAATACGATTGGTTGGCCGGAGATCGCAAATCGGCACTTTCCAATCCTGCGCAAGTGGTTCTTTCGGAAAAAAAAGCCCAAAGATATTTTCCGCATACCCCTGTTTCGGATGTGGTGGGCAAAACCCTAATGTTTAACGATTCCGTTTCGGTAAAGGTTAGTGGTGTAGTGGCAGATTTCAAACAAAACAGCGACTTCAAGTTTACTGATTTTATGTCATTGTCCTCGGCCAAAATGTTTGGGGCAAAGGATATCGTTACCAATGATCATTGGAATGGTACAAGCTCTGGGGACCAACTGTTTTTTAAAGTCAAAGATGAGGCTGGTGTTGCATTGGTTGAAGCTCGTCTCAAGGAATTGGCCAAGGAACATAAAAACATGGCAGAATGGGCTATAAATGATGAGCGCACATTTATGCTTCAACCCTTGACCAGTCTACATTTTGGTGGAGAATATGGCGAATATCCATTTAATAATTCCAATCATGTTGCCAGCATAAAAGTTTTAAAAAGTTTGGGGTTTGTGGCATTGTTCCTATTATTATTGGGTTGCGCCAACTTTATCAATTTAAATTCGGCCCAAGCATTAACACGAGCCAAGGAAATCGGCATTCGAAAAACCTTGGGAAGTTCCAAAAAACAGGTAGTGCGTCAATTTTTGTTCGAAACCTTGATTCTTACCTGTATCGCGGCTGTTTTGTCCTTGGTGCTTGCTCCCTTATTGCTGCGCCAGTTTACAGATTTTTTGCCAACAGATATCAACCTATCCATATTGTATAGCCTAAAAGGTGCATTTGGCATATTGGTTTTGATTGTACTCGTGAGCTTTTTGTCCGGATTTTATCCCGCCTTTGTGCTTTCTGGATTTAAACCTGTATTGGTTTTAAAGGGGCAATTCTCCAAAGGGGATAAAGGAGTTCGACTTCGCAAGACTTTGACCGTTTTTCAGTTTGTGGTGGCTCAAGTATTTGTGATTGCCACCTTGTTGGTAACCAAACAACTCCATTATGTAATGAACAAGGACATGGGGCTCAAAACCAATGCAACGGCATACATCAACACGCCTTGGAACGATAAATCCGATGTGAAAAAGGAACGATTGTATAATGCGGTCAAAGACATTCAAGAGCTTTCCAATGTAAGTTGGGGCGGTAATCCTCCAGCTTCCAATAATTATTCCACAACTATTCTTACCTATTTTAAGGAGGATGCAGAAATGCACCAAGAAACCCAATTGTTGTGGGGCGATGTCAACTACCTCAACACTTATAATATCCCGCTTTTGTCTGGTAGACAAATGTTGAACGATAGTGTTAAGGAATACATCGTAAACGAAGCCTTTGCACGGGAAGTCGGATTTCAGGATCCAGCTAATGTAATTGGCACCTTCGTAAAATTGGATACGTTAAAAATTCCAGTGGTGGGATTGATGCGCGATTTCCATCAACATTCTTTGCACACAGACATTGCACCCATGGCCATTACCGGTGATTGGGGAGATGACGATTATTCCATGTTCAACAGCATTCATTTTGATCTCGGGAAAAATTCAGAAAATTGGACGAGTTCGGTAAAACAAATTGAGCAGGCTTGGGCCTCCATTTATCCCGATGAGGAAGTACAAGTGCAGTTTATGGATGAAATCGTAGAAGGCTTTTACCGATCTGAACGTAGCACCGTTCAATTATTGACATGGGCTACCGGACTTTCCATTTTAATCAGTTGTATGGGGCTTTTGGGATTGGTTGTGTACACCACGGAAAGAAGAGTTAAGGAAATTGGCGTTCGTAAAGTTTTGGGGGCGAATTTGGCCCAACTCAATATGGAACTTTCCAAAGAATTCTTGATTCTTATCGGAATTGCGTTTGTGATTTCTGTGCCTATTTCTTGGTATTTGATTCAAGAATGGATCCAAAGCTTTGCCTTTAAAACCAACTTAAGTTGGTGGGTATTCCTGACAAGTGGATTTGGGATGGTATTGGTTGCCTTGGCCGTGATTGGAACAAGAACCTATCGTGCCGCCAATGTTAATCCCGTGGAGTCTTTACGGACAGAATAAACATCAATCAACCAAAAAACGAAAAACATGCTTAAGAACTATTTTAAGATTGCTTGGCGAAACTTGATCAAGAACAAGGTTTTTACTTTGGCAAACATCATTGGGCTTACCTCTGCCCTTGCCGTTGCCCTTTTGTTGGTAATGACCGCCCTTTTTGAACTATCCTATGATCAATTCCACAAAAACAAAGATTCTGTTTATCAGGTATATCTTTCAAGTCAAACTCCAAGAGGATTGGAATCGGGCACTTCACAACCTGTACCTTTGGCACCTGCCTTAAAAGCAGATGTCCCTGGCATAAAACATGCCGTTCGAACTTTGAGTGATGATACTTTTGCCACTTATAATGACAAAGAAATCAACTTGGATGCAGAATTCGTGGATCCTGCATTTTTTGACCTCTTTACATTTCCCGTAATAACAGGTAAAGCTAAAAACCCTTTGTCTGAAAAAAGTAGTGTTGTTCTTTCCGAAAAAAGTGCTCAAAAAGTATTCGGTACAGTTGAAAACATTGTGGGAAAGACAATCGCTTTAAAGTTGGGAAAAGAGGAACAATTGTTCTCCGTTTCTGCCATTGTGCAAGACCCTCCTTCTAATAGCAGCAACGATTTTGATATTATAATTCCTTTTGAAAACCATCCTGAATATGCTTCCAACATCGACCGTTGGGATTCACAGTTCCATTTGGTCTATGTACAATTGGAAGAAGGGGTAACCCCGGATCAATTTGAAAAGAACACTCAGGAATTCACGAGCCTGCATTATCAAGGAAGCATCGAAAATGCCAAAAGGGACGGGGCCGTTGCCAATGAAGATGGATTGTTCATGCAGTTCCATTTATTGCCCATAACCGATATGCACTTTACCTCCTTTGCCAGTGGAGCTGCAGTAGTGAAACGTACTTTTCCCTACATGATTTTGGGGATTGCCTTTGTGATCATTTTTATTGTGTGCGCCAACTTTATAAATATGAACATTGCCTTGAGCGAAAAGCGTCTAAAGGAAATTGGCATGCGCAAAACACTTGGGGCTGTAAAAAAGCAATTGTTCTTTCAGTTTTGGTTGGAAAGCTTATTAGTGTTTACCGCATCTACCATTTTAGGGTTGGTTTTGGGCAATCTTTTGTTGGAACCTTTCAAATCCTTGTTCAATACTCGAGCTACTTTGGAGCATGTGACCCAACCTAAGATTTTGCTCATTTTCGGACTTTCTATTTTTTGCATCACGCTTATAGCAGGGGGATATCCCGCTCTTTTAATGAGCAGATTGGGTACGCTCCGCGCTTTAAAAGGAAAGATGGACTTGGGCAAAAATCGTTTGCGAAACAGTTTGATCGTACTACAATTTGCCATCGCCATATTGCTCATCAGCGGTACTTTGGTCTTGCATGGTCAGATCGAGTTTATGCGCAATAAAGATTTGGGCTATAACAAAGAACAGGTCATTTCCATCCCTTTAAATGGGAAAAAGGACAGTTATCAAGTTGTTGCATTGCTTCGGGATGAACTAAAGGGAAATCCCAATATCCTCAACATTTCTGGAGCTGATAACAATTTGGGAATGGGCCGTGACGGAAGCTCCATGAGCAGCATGATGGGGTTTGATTACAAGGGGCGCGGCGTGGTTACCAATGCCTTGACGGTCGATTACGATTACGCAAAAACATTGGATCTTGAGGTGGTCGCTGGAAGAACTTTTAGTAGGGATTTTGCAGCAGATAGCTTAAGCTTGGTAATCAACGAAACCATGGCCAAACAATTGGGCGAAGAAGACCCTCTTTCCGTTCGTATTCCAATTGACGATGGCGCTACCACATATTCGGTCATCGGTGTGGTCAAGGATTTTAATTTTCAGGATATCAGTAGACAAGTAAACCCACTAACCTTGTTCTTGAACAACGATTGGGATTTATATTATGCCTATGTGAAAATTGCGCCACAGAACATTTCCTCTTCATTTGATGCGGTTGAAAAAGCTTGGGGCAGCATTGAACCACAGGCGGAGTTTTTGGGTTCCTTTTTGGATGAAAACGTAGATCGCACATTCAGAAGAGAAAAAACTATGGCCACCATCGTTACCAGCGGCAGCATTTTGGGCATCTTATTGAGCTGCATCGGATTGTTCGCCATTTCCATGTTGGTCGTGGCACAACGCACCAAAGAAATAGGAGTTCGAAAAGTGATTGGTGCAAGTGTTTCTTCGGTTGCACTGTTACTGACCAAGGATTTTTTAAAGTTGGTGGGGATTGCCTTTATCTTAGCCACGCCAATCGCCTGGTATTTTTTAAATGAATGGCTGCAAAACTATGCGTTTCGTGTTACCCTAAGTCCTTTGTTTTTTATTGCGGCAGGACTTTTGGCCACCTTGATTGCCTTTATCACTGTGGGAACACGTACCGTAAAAGCTGCTTCGGCCAATCCCGTAAAAAGTTTACGAACCGAATAACACTTCCACCATGCTAAAAAAATATCTGATTTCAACATTTCGACACTTACAGCAAAATAAGTTGTTCACCTTTTTGAACATTTTTGGTTTGGCTATTGGAATCAGTGTTTGCTGGAGCATTTACAGGATTGTGTCTTACGAATACAGTTATGATAACACCTTAACGAACAGAGAAGAAATTTATAGGGTAATCACTGGGTATGTCTTCGATGAAAAAGAAGATTATAATGGAGGAGCTTCCAAACCAATTTATCAAGGAATTCGTGAGCAATTGGATGGATTTGAGCATGTTGTGCCAGTTTTTGAAAGCTCCTTTCAAAATGTAGAAGTTGTGTCCAAATCTGGAGCCAAAACAAGTTTTGGCGAACAAGAACATATTGCTTCTGTGGATTCGGCCTATTTTAAAATGTTGCCCTATCGTTGGTTGGTGGGTTCAGAAAACTCCTTTTTTGACAATCCCAATAGTGTGGTTTTAACCGAAACAAGTGCAAAACAATATTTCCCAGATTCAAAACTGGAGGAGGTTTTGGACAAAGAAATTATCTATTACGGGTATCGGGATACCATTCCGAAAATTGTGGTTGGTGTGGTTGCAGATTTGGAAAAACCGAGTGATTTTGGATCTACGGCCTTTTTTTCCTTGGAATACACTGTTTATGATTTGAATACTTGGACCAATACAAACGCCTCTGATAGACTCTATCTACAACTCAAAAAGGAATCAAATCCTGATGCCGCAACCGCTCAAATCAATACGGTACTCCAACAAAAGACCAAAGAATGGCGAGATCAATCAAAAAGCACCTTCAAATTCCGACATTGGATTGAGCTAATGCCTTTAAAGGAAGCCCATTTTTCGACACATGTTGGTGAAGGAAATATCAGAAAAGCCAGTAAACCAGTGCTTTTTGGCCTATTGGGGATTGCTTTATTTATTTTGTTATTGGCTTGTATCAATTATATCAACATGTCGATTGCCAGTATTCCCAAACGTGCCAAAGAAATTGGGGTTCGGAAAACTTTGGGTGGCAACAAAACCCAACTCATTTTTCATTTTTTACTGGAGACTTTTATAGTTTCCTTTTTGGCCGCCATTCTATCGGTATTATTGATTAAAATGGGATTTTGGCTTTTAAATGACATTATCCCAAAAGAAATATCCCCTTTTTCCAAAATTTTGGAATTTGTGGTTTTCATTTTAGCCATCAGCATTTTCATTGCACTTTTGGCCGGCTTGTACCCAAGTTGGTTGATTACCCGTGTAAACGCCATAAATGTTTTTAGAAACTCTTCCCTAAGAACAAAACGCAGCCATGGGTTCAATCTACAAAAGGTGCTTATCGTCTTTCAGTTTACCATAGCCTTGGTTTTTATAACGTCCTCCATCATTATTGGAAAACAGTTACATTACTCACTTAAATCCGATATGGGTTTTAACAAAGATGCCGTTGTTTTGGTGGGAATCCCTTTTAAAATTTGGTTGAATGACAAGTATAACGGAAAGCAATTTTCATTGTACGATGAACTCAAATCCCTTTCTGGAATTCAAGAAGTTTCATTGGGAATTGCTCCTATGGAAGATGGGTATTCTTCGGGTCAATATGAATATGCTGAAGATGGAAAATCCCCTATTTCCAGACAGGTTGTTAAAAAATGGGTGGACACATCCTATATCCACCTATATGATCTAAAATTGTTGGCGGGAAGAAATCTTCATGTTTCGGATACACCAAAGGAATATGTAATCAATGAAACCGCTGTAAAGGCATTTGGTTTTGATTCCCCTCATGATGCCTTAGGTAAATTTATTGGCCAAAAGGATGAAAAGCTCCCTATTGTTGGTGTGGTAAACGATTTTCATATGTTGGATTTCTATTCCTCTATAGATCCAATGGCCTTTCAAATGGAAAATAGGAACCTTCGCAATTTTAATATCAAATTGAGTAAGAACAGTTCCGAATGGGCAACCACTTTAAAGGAAATTGAGGAAAAATGGTCTCAATTTTATCCTGCAGATAGCTTTGAGCATAGCTTTTATGATGAATCCATTGCTCAACTTTATGAACAGGAACAGCAATTGGCCACACTGATCAACTTGACCACTATTATTGCCATATTAATAAGTTGTATGGGGCTATTTGGCCTGGCAGTACTCACGGCTTTCCAACGAACCAAGGAAATCGGCATCCGAAAAGTTCTGGGCTCTTCCGTAAATGGCATTGTGGGATTGCTTTCCAAAGAATACATTGTTTTAATTGTGCTTGCCTTGATTTTTGCCTCTCCCATTGCTTGGTATTTTATGGACCAATGGCTTCAAAAATTTGCATATAAGATAGAAATCGAGTGGTGGATTTTTGCCGTTGCTGGCTGTATAGCTTTGGCTATTGCCTTGCTAACAGTAAGCTCACAAGCTATTAAAGCTGCCATTGCCGACCCCGTTAAAAGTTTACGAACAGAATAATTTATAAATCATGCTACTACAACTCAACAACATATTCAAATGGGTCCAATCCGGTGGACAACGAATTTTTTTATTGAAAGATATAAATCTGGAAGTTCAAGAAGGGGAGTTCATTTCCATTATGGGTCCTTCGGGGTCTGGAAAATCCACCTTGCTCAATGTAATTGGAATGTTAGACGCTTTTGATGAAGGCGAATACCACTTTTTGGAGGATTCCGTTCATGATCTAAAAGAAAAGCACCGCTCCAATTTGTACAAAGAATACATCGGATTTGTATTTCAACAGTACCATTTGTTGGACGATCTAACCGTGCAGGAAAATCTGGAAATGCCCTTGATCTACAAAAAATTTAAAGGCTCAGAACGCAAAGCCATGGTGGCCGATATGTTGGACAGATTCAATATTGTGGGCAAAAAAGACCTGTTTCCTTCCCAATTGAGCGGGGGTCAACAGCAATTGGTGGGTATTGCCCGTGCCTTGATTTCCAACCCTAAATTGATTTTGGCCGATGAGCCCACAGGGAACCTCAACTCCAAACAAGGCGAGGAAATCATGGATTTATTCAAACAATTAAATGATGAGGGGGTAACCATTATTCAAGTAACACATTCAGAAAAAAATGCGGAATACGGCTCTAGGATCATCAATTTGTTGGATGGAAGAATGATTTAAAAAGTTCAAGAATCAAGTTCAAGTTCAAACTCATCGCGAAGGAAATTATTGATTTTTAAACTTGTGCTTGAAGCTTTTAATCTGCTAAATCGGCCAATTCCTTACCGACCAAACTGCCCAGTGCAACCCCCATTCCGCCTAAGCGAACCCCACAATATATGGAATTGGAAACAGGTTTTACTATTGGTGATTTTTGAGTGCCAACGCCCATGATGCCGCTCCATCTGCGCTCGATTTTTACGTTTTGATGTGGTAAAATCATCTGGTTCAGCAATGCTTCCAATTTGCTTTGGATAATCTCTGTTTGACCAAACTCAGTGGTTTCTTCGGTTTCAAAATCTAGATTTCGACCTCCACCGAAAAGAATTCGATTATCAATATTTCGGAAATAATAATAGCCTTCATCAAAATGGAAAGTGCCTTTGATATGAAGATTTTTAATGGGCTCCGTAATCAAAACTTGGGCCCTTGCTGGCTTAATGGCTTCTGATTTTAAAAGTTTGGTGGCAAATCCGTTGGTGGCTACAAATACTTTTTTGGAATCAAATTCAAAGTTTTTAGTTTGTAGAACAGATTTGGTTTCCGCTTCCAATAATGCACGCACTTCAACGCCATATAAAATGGGGATTCCATTGGAAAGACATTTTTGAATCAGTGATTTCATCATCTTACCCGTGTCCAATTGCCCCTCAAAAACATGGGTAATGTATTGCTCCTGAATGTTCTCAAACCCAAATAGATTTCTATTGGGCAAAAAAGGTTTCGCTCCAAAAACAGGCTCCATCAAATCATTCAAATAGGAAATGGAACCCATGCAATTGTCAAAGAAATCAGGCTTTTCCAAAGGAAAAAGTTCATGGCTACCGTGCAATTCAAACCCAATGGCTGAATCTCCCAACAGATTACGTAATCGTTGGATCCCGTTCCATCGCTTTTGAACGAGTTCTACCACCTCTTCTTCAGTATGACTCTCTAGGTCAGCTAATAGCTCAGAAACGCTCCCAAAACAGGCGAAACCAGCGTTTTTGGTGCTTGCACCTTGAGGTAGGCTTCCTCTTTCCAATACCAAAATGTTGCTTTTGGGATATTTTTCTTTGAGGTTAAGGGCACAATTAAGCCCAACAATGCCACTTCCAATAATGGTAAAATCCACATTGGAGAACCAACTTTTATGCTCCCAATAACTTAATTCCATAAAACAAAAACCCCGATAAAATCGGGGCTCTTTTTAATGATGATCTAAATATTTTGGATCCATTTTAAAATCCTCCATAAACTTGGTGGTGTAATTACCTGCCAAATAATCTGGATGATCCATCAATTGACGATGGAATGGAATTGTCGTTTTAATCCCTTCAATTACGAACTCGTCCAAGGCCCTACGCATTTTGTTAATGGCCTCTTCCCTAGTTTGCGCCGTTGTGATCAACTTAGCAATCATGGAATCATAGTTAGGTGGAATCATGTATCCGCTATAAACATGCGTGTCCAAACGCACTCCGTGTCCTCCTGGGGTGTGCAAGGTCGTGATTTTCCCTGGAGACGGTCTAAAGTCGTTATAAGGATCCTCCGCATTGATTCTACACTCGATGGAGTGTAATTTCGGATAATAGTTTTTACCAGAAATCGGAACACCACCCGCAACCAAGATTTGCTCACGGATCAAATCGTAATCCACAACTTGCTCCGTAATTGGGTGCTCAACCTGAATACGGGTGTTCATTTCCATAAAGTAGAAGTTTCTGTGTTTGTCAACCAAAAACTCGATGGTTCCCGCACCTTCATACTTAATGTACTCTGCTGCCTTAACGGCCGCTTTACCCATTTCTTCGCGAAGCGAATCCGTCATAAATGGAGATGGTGTCTCTTCTGTCAATTTTTGGTGTCTACGCTGAACGGAACAATCCCTTTCGGAAAGGTGACATGCTTTTCCATATTGGTCCCCTACCACCTGAATCTCGATGTGGCGAGGTTCCTCAATCAGTTTTTCCATGTACATTCCCCCGTTGCCAAATGCAGCGGTTGCTTCGTTCACGGCGCTGTTGAAACTTTTCTCCATATCTTCTTCAGCCCAAATGGCACGCATACCCTTACCTCCACCACCAGCGGTAGCTTTGATCATAACAGGATAGCCCATTTTCTTGGCTTCCGCTTTGGCGTGGGCCACATCTTTTAAAAGACCTTGAGATCCTGGAACGGTTGGTACACCGGCCTTACGCATGGTTTCTTTGGCCGTTGCCTTATCTCCCATACGATCGATCTGATCCCCCGATGCGCCGATAAATTTGATATCGTGCTCAGCACAGATCTTTGAAAATTTGGCGTTTTCGGACAAAAATCCGTAACCTGGGTGAATACCGTCGGCATTGGTAATTTCTGCCGCTGCAATAATATTTGGAATCTTTAGGTACGATTCGCTACTGGGAGCAGGGCCTATACAAACAGCTTCGTCGGCAAAGCGTACGTGCAAACTTTCCTCGTCTGCCTTGGAGTACACCGCCACTGTTTTGATGCCCATTTCTTTACAGGTTCGGATTATCCTCAAGGCAATCTCTCCCCTATTTGCTATCAATATTTTTTTAAACATAGAACACAATCTTAATTTCTGAATTCTAAATTTTAAATGGCTTTAATCTTCCTTAAAAAGGGGATTAAAATTTAGCATTTAAAATTCACTACGATGGGTCTACCAAGAACAATGGTTGGTCGAACTCAACAGGTGAGGAGTCGTCCACCAAAATCTTTACAATCTTACCTGAAACTTCGGATTCGATATCGTTGAAAAGTTTCATTGCCTCGATCACACAAAGCACATCTCCTTTGGCAATAGTACTTCCAACCTCAACAAATGCAGGTTTGTCCGGGGATGGTTTTCTATAGAATGTACCGATGATGGGGGATTTAATGGTAATGTATTTGGAATCTTCCGCTTTTGAAGATTCAACTGCTGGAGTTGCAGCTTCGGTTGCAGCTGGCGCGGCCGCCGCGGGATGTGCCGCTGGAGCTTGAGCCATTGGAATTTGCTGAACAATTGCGGTTTCTGGGTAGCTTGAGCCCACTGCACCCGTACGGATGGTAATTTTGATGTCTTCCATCTCCAATTTCACCTCGCTGGCACCCGACTTGGCTACAAACTTGATTAAACTTTGAATTTCCTTAATGTCCATGAAATATGAATTTGTTAGTTGTGTGATTTAAGAATTATAGGCCCATTTTAAATAAATAGATCCCCAAGTGAAACCTCCACCAAAAGCGGCAAAGATCAAGTTATCTCCTTTTTTCAATTGCTTTTCGTAATCCCAAAGCAATAAAGGTAGCGTTGCCGAGGTGGTATTGCCATAACGGTCGATGTTGATCAACACCTTTTCTGGTTCCACTCCCATTCGGTTTGCGGTTGCATCTATGATTCGTTTATTGGCCTGGTGTGGCACCAACCATTGCACGTCATCCTTGGTAAGGTTATTGCGCTCCATGATCAATGCAGAAACATCTGCCATATTGGAAACGGCGAATTTAAATACCGATTTCCCATCTTGATAAACGTAATGTTGCTTGTTTTTTACCGTTTCTTCCGAAGCTGGTAAAATGGAACCTCCTGCATCAATCTTTAAAAATTGACGCCCAATACCATCAGAACGTAAATATTCGTCCTGAAGTCCCAAGCCTTCTTCATTGGGTTCAAAAAGAACCGCTCCTGCACCATCACCAAAAATGATACATGTGGTTCTATCGGTATAATCCAAAATGGAAGACATTTTATCTGCCCCGATAACCAATACCTTTTTATATCTACCTGATTCGATATAGCTTGCTGCGGTGGACATTCCATATAAGAAACTGGAACAAGCTGCTTGAAGATCATAAGCAAAAGCATTTACTGCACCAATTTCCGATGCCACATATGCCGCTGTCGATGCTACGGGAAGATCGGGAGTTGCCGTTGCAACCAAAACAAAATCTATTTCGGATGCATCAATACCCCTTTTCTGCAATAAATCCTCTGCTGCCTTAATGGCCATAAAAGATGTTCCTGCACCCTCTTCTTTTAAGATTCTTCTCTCCTTGATTCCTGTTCTGGTGGTAATCCATTCGTCGTTGGTATCAACCATGGTTTCCAACACTTTATTGGAAAGTACGAATTCAGGAACGTAACCGCCTACAGCCGTAATTGCTGCCGTTGTTTTTTTCATTTTAGCCTCTCTTTATTGTCAAAAACATTCAAATTTGACCCAAAAGCGATGAAAATTAGTCATTTTATATGACTTTTCCCTCTAAATCACCTCGTTTTTAAAATTAACTATGGGCCATAAAAAAACTCCCGCTTCATTTAAAACGGGAGTTGCTTTATTTTAAGGAGTTTGCAATTACGCTGCAGTTTCTTCCTCAGTTTTGTCGATCAAAACCTGACCACGGTAGTACAATTTACCTTCGTGCCAGTGTGCTCTGTGGTACAAGTGCATTTCACCTGTAACTGAATCTTTGGCAATAGTAGGAGCTACCGCTTTGTAATGGGTTCTTCTTTTGTCCCTTCTGGTTTTCGATGTTTTTCTTTTAGGATGTGCCATTATAAACCTATTTGTCCGTTAATAACTTTTTTAAATCGTCCCATCTGGGATCTGTTTTGTCGTCTGATGATTCTTTTGTTTCCTTGGGTTGGAGCTGTTCCAACTTATCCAAGATTTCCGATTTCAACGTTCCGTCTTCAACACCAGGATGAATTCGTTTTTGTGGAACGGCCAACACCAGCATTTCGTACACATATTGTGCAATATTAATTTGATGTTCCCCGTGTGGTATGATCAAAATCTCATCATCTTCGTCGTTGTACTCCTCGCCAAACTTGATGACTAGGCGCAAATCCGATTCGATGGGTTGATCAAAAGGCTCCCCCGTAAGGTCGCAATCCACATTAACAGTTCCCTCGGCTTCAATTTGTAATTCCATCATGGTGCTCATCTTTTCCAGAATGGCTTTTACACGGATCGAAGCTCCGTTAAACTCTTGGTATTCAAAAGACTCAAAGAACGCATTGTCAATCTCGTACACAAAATCATGTTTTCCCAGCTTCAGACCTGAAAAAGGGATAAAAAACTCTTTCAGCTTCATCATTTCTACACTTAAGGTTTGTGTACCAGCCTTTAAAGGCGGGTGCAAAGATACTACTTATCTACAAAACTGCAATTTTATCAACAATAAATATTGAATTAAGGGTCAACTTTTTACGCGCCCTTCCGTATTTTTTGCTTTTGCAGTGGATTTTTGGTCAATTCCAGGTACTCCATTCGGTTCTTAAATACCTGCAGCGCCATAAATACCGCTTCTTTAAAAGACCCCTCGTCCGCCTTGCCTTTTCCAGCAATTTCATAGGCAGTTCCGTGGTCTGGAGAGGTTCTAACCCTGTTCAATCCAGCAGTGTAATTCACTCCTTTTCCAAAACTAAGGGTTTTAAATGGAATCAATCCTTGATCATGATAGGCCGCAAGAACCGCATCAAAATTTTCATGGGTGCCCGACCCAAAAAAGCTGTCTGCCGAATACGGGCCATACACCAAGGTGCCTTTTGCGAACAACTCTTGGATGGTGGGCTTCAATATTTTATCGTCCTCTTCCCCAATGGTTCCGTTATCGCCACTATGCGGGTTGATGCCCAACAAAGCAATTTTAGGTTTGCGGATGCCGAAATCCATTTTCAGGGATTTTTCCATAGTTGCTACCTTATTGCGAATCAGTTTTGGAGTAATGGCCTGCGCCACATCCTTAACCGCAATATGATCGGTAAGCAGTCCAACGCGCAAATTGTTGGTTACCATAAACATCAAGCTTTCGCCCTGCAATTCTTGAGCGAGGAAATCAGTATGCCCCGGGAATTTAAAATCTTCGGACTGAATATTGTTTTTGTTGATGGGCGCTGTGACCAAAACATCAATCTTGTTTTCTTTTAAGGCAGTAACGGCGGCACGCAACGAACGAATGGCAAAATCGCCCCCTTCTTTGGTCGCTTGGCCATATTCAATTTTTGGGGTTTCCTTCCAAACATTTACGATATTGATTTTACCATCGACCACCTGTGAGGCATCGCGCACCCCATGAAAGTTGATGTCAAGATCCAAATCGTTCTTCTCCTGTGAAATTATCTTGTTCGATGCAAAGATGACAGGCGTGCAAAAATCCAACATTCTTGCATCCTCAAAGGTTTTTAATGCCACTTCACACCCAATGCCGTTGAAATCCCCAATGGAAATCCCCAGCTTTATTTTTTGCGTTTCCTCCATAAATCAAAGCCGATATGGCTACTTTTGCATTACAAAGCTAGTTAAATAATAACACACATGTTCACTGGTATCATCGAGACTTTGGGTAAAGTTGAAAATCTTAAAAAAGAAGGGAGCAATCTTCATATTACGGTTGCTTCGGACATCACTTCCGAATTGAAAATTGACCAAAGTGTGGCCCATAATGGGGTATGCCTAACCGTTGTCTCTTTAACAGATAAAAGTTATACGGTTACGGCGATTGAAGAAACCCTCAACAAAACCAATTTAGATGATCTTATGGTTGGTAATGTAGTGAATTTGGAACGCGCCATGGTGCTCGGTGCCCGATTGGACGGACATATTGTACAAGGGCATGTGGACCAAACTGCCCAATGTATTTCCATTGAAGAAAAAGATGGAAGCTGGGCGTATACTTTTCAATACGACTCCAAATTGAACAACGTGACCATTGAAAAAGGTTCGATAACTGTTGATGGGGTTAGCTTGACCGTAGTCGATTCGAAAAAAGACCAATTTAGTGTGGCCATAATTCCCTACACATACGAGCACACCAGATTCCATACCTACAAAGTAGGTACGGTGGTCAACTTAGAATTTGATGTGGTCGGGAAATATGTTGCCCGTTTATTGGAACTACGCGACTAGAACACGTTTTTCATTCCACGCCATACCTTTAATAATATAATCGCAGATAATACGACCAAGGCCGTAAGTATTGAGGCTGTTTGATATTCCCCATAGATCCAATATCCCGTGGCGAACATGATGGAATAGATCAATACAACCCCTGAAATCATGGCTTTGATGCCAGATGGAACACTCCACTTTTCGTTGGTCTTTACGATTTCAACATTATCTGCTGCCGCTTCATCCACAACCTTTGCCCATCCTGGTCCTCCTGGCTGAATTTTTAAATAAAAGCTTCTAAGCACTTCTTTACTTTCTGGCTGGGTCACAAAAGTTGCGGTCAACCATATAATGGAAGTTACTACCATAATAAAAGGTAGATCTGCCCATTCTGGGAAAATACCTGTTTCTGGAGCAAACAAAAATTCACGTAAGGATGTTGTTTCCAGAAGAAGTGCCAAAATTCCAGAGGAGAACATGGCCGTGATTTCACTCCATGCATTAATGCGCCACCAGAACCATCGTAATATAAAAATGAGTCCTGTTCCAGCACCGAATGACAGTAACAGATTGAACACACCCATGGCATTTTGCAAGGCCAAAGCCAAAAATGCACTCAAAACCATTAATAGTACAGTAGAAATCCTACCCACATTTACCATTTGCTTTTCGGTGGCCTGTGGATTTATTTGTTGTTTGTAGAAATCATATACTATATAGGAAGAACCCCAGTTCAACTGCGTAGAAATGGTTGACATGTACGCTGCCACCAAGGAAGCCAAAACAACACCTAAAAGTCCTGTGGGTAATTTGGTCATCATGGCGGAATAGGCCAAATCGTGACCCAATTTATCTTCGGTCACATTCGGGAATGCTTCATGGATACTGGCAATGTCCGGATACACCACTAAGGAAGCCAAAGCCACCAAAATCCAGGGCCAAGGTCTTAGTGCATAGTGCATAATATTAAAGAAGAACGTCGCACCAATGGCATGGTTTTCATTTTTAGCTGCCAACATACGCTGGGCAATATAACCTCCACCCCCTGGTTCGCCACCAGGATACCAAGAACTCCACCATTGCACCGCCAATGGAATGATCAATGCGGTAATCAAGGCCTTTTTATCATTAAAATCGGGAAGAATGCTCAACTTATCTTTCACATGCTCATTTTCCAAAACGGCCTGTAATCCTCCAACTTCGGGCAGATTTACCAAATAAACAGCCGCGCCAATGGCTCCTGCCATGGCCATAAAAAAGAGGAAGAAATCACTGTACACCACTCCTTTAAATCCACCAAGGGCACTAAAAATTACTGTAATAAGTCCCGCACTTACCACGGTTACCCAAGGATCTAATCCCAACATTACGCCACCAATTTTAATGGCTGCCAAGGTTACCGAAGCCATGGTGATCACATTGAACAATACCCCTAAATAAACGGCCCTGAACTTTCTTAAAAAGCTGGCTGCCTTTCCTCCATATCTTAATTCGTAAAACTCCAAATCGGTTTTTACGTTCGACTTTCTCCACAGCTTTGCATACACAAAAACCGTTAACATTCCCGTGAGCAAAAAGCACCACCAACCCCAGTTTCCTGAGACCCCGTTCGAACGCACCAAATCGGTCACTAAATTGGGCGTGTCGGTAGAAAATGTGGTAGCTACCATGGATAAACCCAAGAGCCACCAGGGCATGCTACGGCCCGATAAAAAGTATTCTGTTGAGCTTTGTCCTGATTTTTTGGAAACGTAAATTCCAATGAAAAGAACGAGGGCAAAGAACCCAAAAATGATAAGGTAATCTAAAAGTTGTAGTTCCATTTGTTTAGTTTGGCTGGAGCTAAAGATAGCTTTTTTGGGTTACTTTTGTTATCCATCAAAAACTTTGCATGTTTCTTTCTTCCCTCTCCGATATTTCGATTGCAGCTTGGACCATGGCGGCCACCGCAGTATTCTTGATGGGAGTCTCCAAAGCGGGCTTAAAAGGTATGTCCATATTTAATGTGACGCTGATGGCACTTGCATTTGGTTCGCGAGCAAGTACCGGACTTTTTATTCCTTTATTGCTGGTAGGCGATATTTTTGCCGTAGTCTATTACAATCGCCACACCCAATGGAAGTATATTTTAAAGTTTCTGCCATGGATGATTCTGGGAATTCTGGTCGGGGTTTTAATTGGAAAAGATTTGCCCGAAACCGAGTTTAAATGGGGTATGGTGATCGTGATATTTTTGAGCTTGGGGCTTTTGTTGTTTTGGGACCGAAGAAAGTCGGAAAGTGTGCCATCGCATTGGTTGTTTTCTGGTTCGATGGGGATTTTAGCCGGAATTTGCACCATGATCGGAAACTTGGCGGGAGCCTTTACCAATATTTTCTTTTTAGCGATGCGATTGCCCAAAAATGAATTTGTAGGCACTGCAGCTTGGTTGTTCTTGATCACTAACTTTTTTAAGTTACCCTTTCATATTTGGATATGGAAAACGGTTACTCCTGAAACCCTAGCCATCAACTTAAAATTATTGCCTGCTATTTTTTTGGGTCTGACCTTGGGGGTGTTCTTGGTAAAGAAAATCAATGAAAAAAACTACAAACGCTTTATTTTGATAGTGACAGCGATTGGAGCGGTTGCGATTCTTTTTAGATAAATAAAAAAGGTCCGACAATTGTCGGACCTTTCTTTACACTAATATATTTTAAGCACTATTCCGAAGCAGCTTCGTAAATGGCATTAAAGATCAATTTGTAGGTGCCTCTTGGTTGCGCACGGAACTGTGGTCTGAACGCAAACAAAACTGCAGAACCTTTTCCGTATTTTGCTTTAACCAAAGCAGGCTTTTTAGCGATGTAACGCTCTTCGCCCATGGCCCAACCACTCATCAACAAACCTTTAGCGGCATAGTTGGCAATTACCTCAACTTCTGGAGCGGGAGCATCTTTAATGTCCTCTGTTCCGCCTTCGCCACTTTTACGTTGCTTATCAATCACGAATGCTCTGGATCTGTTGAAAGAAACAGAAACAGTATCCTTCATACCAAACGCAATCGGGTTGGTGGTGTCGATTCCTGTTTTGATCAAAGAACCAGGAATAAAGAAATCCTTACTGTCCGCTCTTTCTGTGGCATCGCTTAAAGGAAGTCCAAATTGCTCGATCACAAAGTTACTTGCTTCATCAAAAGCGATTAATGTCCCTCCTTCTTTCACATAGTTGCTCAATGCCAAGGAACCATCCAAACCAACACCTCCTGTAAATTGCTCAGGCATGTCCAGAGTATTGTTTCCATGCAAAATGGAACTTGGTCTTTGTGATGGAATAATAATCGCATCGTACTTGGACAAGTCTTTGGTTTTGATGTCAGCATCGTGAAGGGTATCCATATCGAATTCGTACTCATCCATTACAAAACGAGTCCATCCTTCATCCATGTTGGCTTGCCAAGATTTGTACAATCCAACTTTTGGCAAATGGATTTTGGTCAACTGTACTTCTGGTTTCGCGGCCAAACCTTCGAACTCCAATCCGTACTCATCGGCCAAAGATTCCATCAATTCCTTATCGCCAGAAACCACATAAGATCCTGCTGGGAAGGTGGTTTTTCCAGCTTTAAATTCTGTCATGGCTTTGTAGGCTGTACCACCAGCTTTCAAAACTTTGTTGGTAGCCACTACAGATGCATTGGTGTTTACACTAAGTGCATACCCAAAAGAACCACTTTTGTTTACGCTTCCTTCATAATAATCCACCAAACCAGATACTTTTTCGGTTGGAGCTTTAAAAGAGTCTGCGATTCTATCCACATCGATGCCCATTTGCAAAGGCAACGTCCATCCTGCCAAATCGTAAGGGGTGTCTGGAGGTCCGCCTGGATACTGGAAACGGGTTGGGTAGTTTTGTTTCTCCATTAAATCAATCAAGTAAGGTCTGAAAGCTTGACCTGTGTAGATCACGTAAGAACCTTTCTCGTATTTTTTATCTCCAACGGTAAAATCCTTGGTAGCTTGCTCCACTTCAATTCCACCACGAAGCAATACATTGATCAGGTTTACCGCTTCAAAGGAATCCCATTGGTTTTTGTCGATTACGTAAGCAAACAATCCTTCGGTATCGCCTTTTTTAATGGCGTCCTTACCCATTCTGTAGATATTGTACAGGTAATCACTTTTTCTATCAGCAGCCAAATCCAAAGTGGCCCAAGTAGCGGTCAACATATAATCCACAGCATCTCTAAAGTGGGATTCCCCGCCTTTCCAAACGTCGGCATACATAATGTCGGTTCCATCGGTTGGGGTTGTGCCCGCAACCAATTTTGGAAGTTTTTTAGGGTCGTAAAATCTTGGGGTTGGCGTGGTGTGACCTGTTTCGGTCAAAATACCGATCATGTTGTGGTAGTAAGGCACAGTTCTACCTCCACCATTCCAGAACATGGTATAGTTGTTATCGGCAATGGCACCAGGCATGTTTTCCAATGAAAATCTTTTGGACATGGCAGAACCTACTTCACTTACTGCAGCGGTGATGGCTGGGTTAATGTTTGGGTTTACAGGATCCGCATAAGGAGGAATGGAAATTTTAGTCCATGCTGGGGATGATTGGTGGTGGTTGTACACAATCTGAGGATACCACTCGTTGTACAAAATCTTGGTCACGTTGTAGGTTTCTGGCTGAGTGTTCATAAACCAGTCCCTGTTGTTATCGTGTCCCATGTAATAGTGGTACAAAACCGGAGGGCGGGAAGTTTCGTAGGCCGTACCCATGTTTTGGCGGTACCAATCCACTACAATATCCAATCCATCTGGGTTCATTACAGGCATAAGGATGGTAATTACATTTTCCCTGATGTCCTGCATTTCTTTGGTTTCTGAAGTTGCCAAAGTGTAGGCCAACTCAGAGGTCATTTGTCCGTGCGCCAACTCTGTGGAGTGCATCCCGCCGTCAATCCAAACGATGGCTTTTCCTTCTTCAGATAATTTTTGGGCTTCGGCATCGGTTACCGTGGCGCGGGCCATTTTGGTGCTGATGTCTTTCCATTTGTCCAATTGGTCCAAGTTCTCTTTGGTTGAAATGAACATCACGTACATTTTACGACCAAGAACGGTTTCCCCAATTTCAATTTTTTGAACCCTGTCGGAAGCATTGTCCAACTTGGTAAGGTAATCTTCAATTTGTGAGTAGTCGGCTAATTTGTAGTCCGCACCCACTTCAAATCCGTACACATCTTTTGGTGAGGGAACTTTTTGCGCAACCAAGGCAGAAGCGCATGTCAAAGACATCGCAGTAGAAAACAGCAATGTTTTGAGGTTTGCAATTTTAGAAATCATTTTTTTGAGTTAGTTATAATTGGACTGAAAATTAAGCAATTGTAGGGAGCTAATTAAATTGTAGTCCATTGAATTGTTGTAGGCACACCTATTTTTATTAGTTTGATGGCGATGATTGTCCAAAATCAAGAAATTGTCAGCAATTTATAATTGCTTTAACATTCCAAAAAAATTGCCTTTTTGATGAAATGACCTGACAATTAGATAGTCTATTTTACACTTACAACCTACAACCCAATTCTTTCATGGTTTTTTGAAAGTTTTCATAAATGGAGTCATAGTTCACATGTCTGCCGTTTTGAGAGACCCACTTGCCCTGAACCATGGTGCCCAAAATATTGGATGCATCACTGGAGTAGACAAAGGTGTTACACAAATTTTTGGTGGCGGTGCTAGCCAACAATGGGGTTTTTGCATCCATCACAGCAGCGTCAAAAGATTGACCTATTTCGAAAAAGTCGTTTCGGTTTTCTCCCATTGCTTTTTTACCCGTTTTCCACGCCATTTCTATCGCATTGAACCCGCTATCGCCCTTTAAGGGTTGGTAAAAGGTGTTGCGCTTGTGTGAAGTGAGTCGTTGGCCATAATCCAAAATGCGAAGCTCCTCAAAAGGGTTTAATCCAACATGACTATCGGTACCAATGCTCCAATTTCCATTCTGATTTTTAAATTGTTCGAACGCGAAAAGACCATCTCCCAAATTTCCTTCGGTGGATGGACAGAGCACCACATTTGCCTTGGATTTGGCAATCCCTTTTACCTCATCTTCATTTAAATGGGTAGCATGTACCAAATGAAAATTCTCGGTGACCTGACAATTATCGAGCAACCATTCCACAGGTCTTTTTCCATAAAACTTCAAGCAATCTTCCACCTCTTTTTTTTGTTCCGAGATGTGAATGTGAAAGGGAATATTATTTTTAAAACTATTGCAGACCGAAAGAATGTCCTCTTCATGCACTGCCCTCAAGGAATGAAGTCCCATACCGTAATTCGCATTTTGGTATTGTTTTGTTGCTTCGGCAGTACTTTCCAATAGACGATAATAATCTTCTACGGTTGCGGAAATAAATCGTCTTTGTTTGCTTTCGGCAGGAAGTCCAAATCCACCTTGCTGGTAGAACATAGGCACTAAAGTGATATGGATTCCAGCCTTAGTTGCCGCGGAAATCAATCGTTCGCCATGCTCGGCCAAATTGGAATACGGTTTGCCGTTTACATCATGATGCAAATAATGGAATTCGGCAACCGCGGTGTACCCGTGTCGTGCCATTTCTGCATAAAGCATACTGGCAATGTCCTCCAAATGTTCAGGAGAAACGGTCAACGCCAAATTGTACATGGCATTTCGCCAACTCCAAAAATCGTCAGGGGTTCCAGTACCTTCATGCAGCTCCGCCAAACCCGCCATGGCATATTGAAACGCATGGGAATGGGCATTTTGAAAGCCTGGTAGCGCATACCCATCAGTATATTCTACAGCAGCAGTTTGATCTTCAGAAATGGACACCAATTTTCCATTTTCATCTATCTCTGCTACGGCATTTTCTAACCAACCATTTATGGTAAGAAGCCCCTTAAATTTTAATTTCTTGTTCATTTTAGAATGCATATCAACTCTTGAAACAACTGCTTTAAATTTTTTCTGGTCTCCTCCGCACGTTCGCCGTGGTATTCGGTTTCGGTATCGTCCATATAATTGGTTTTGGCCATTTCTAGCTGTAAAGCATGAATGTTTTCTGATGGATTTCCGAATGATCTTGTGATGTGTCCACCCTTAAAAGGATGATTGTGCTCAACTGTTTTTCCTGATTTATTTAGAACGCCCAAAGTTATATTTATGAGTGCTTGGGAAGCCGTTTTACCCTCATTATCCCCTAAAATCAAATCTGGAAAGGGGTCTTTTTGAATGCCGGGCACCACTTTTCGAATGGAATGCGCATCGAACAACAATGCTTTTCCAAATTGCTGTTTGGTTTCTTCCAAAAGCTCTGCAATTTTATCGTGGTAAGGCCTATAATAATTTTTGATTCTGGATTCAACTTCCGCTTCATCAGGAGTTTCATTTCGGTACAAAGGGTCTCCATTAAAATTAGTGGTCGGACACAATCCTGTAATCACCCTGCCATCATCATATAAGGGTTTACTGTCGGGATCACGATTTAAATCGATGACCCAACGGCTGTAATTTGCCATGATCATGGTAATGCCCAAATCGGGTGCAAAATTGTACAATTTGTCAATAAACCAGTCCGTGTCGTCTGGCTTTTCAATCATTTCTGGTCGAAACTTTTCAGCAATCGGTTCAGGAAAATACGTTCCCGAATGTGGCGAACTTATAATTATCGGAACTTTAGTTGAAGTGGGTTCTATGATGTTGAAAAGGTTCATGCGGTAATTGATTTCGAAATTCAAACCCTACAAACTTACAAGGAAAAGTTGTGTTCTAGGATTTAAATTGACTTGAAGTTTTGGCATTAAAAAACCCTTTCAAATCATCAACTTGAAAGGGTTTTAAATTATCCAAGATTCACATTGTGTGAATAGCTATATTTTATTTAAAAAGCATAGGCGCGAATTCCGACAGGTAGATTCTCCAGTTAGACCAAGTGTGTCCGCCTGTACTTTCGCGATAGGTGTATTCAAAATCGTGTTTGTCCAATTCCGTGCGCATATCAACAACACTTTGGAATAAGAAATCATCCGTACCACAAGCAATCCAATACAATTTAGGGTCGGCAGCTTTTAATGCATCTATTTGTTGTCCTCTTTTGGAATGATCCACCTCAATTCCAAAACGACTCAAATCCGCAAAGCCCATACTCATTACGCCGATGTAATCGAACAAATCCGGATTCTCAAATGAGGTGTTCAGGGTCTGCAAACCACCCATGCTCAAACCTGTCAATGCACGATTTTCTTTATTGGCTTTAACTTGAAAATGTGATTCAACGTAAGGGATTACATCGTTTACCAAACTCTTTTCGAACAACATATTGGCCATTCCGCCAGCGGGTTGGTTGCTTGGCTTAATTTTAGGACTTACCGTAATTGCTGCGGCTTGGGTTGGATTCCCGTTGGTCATTACCACAATCATTGGTTCAGCTTTTCCTGAATTAATAAGGTTGTCCAAAATATGGTTTGCAACTCCAAGGGTTGGCCAAGCCTCCTCGTCTCCACCTCCACCATGCAATAGATACAATACAGGGTAGTTTTCATTGCTATCCTCATATCCTGGAGGCGTGTAAACGAACATTCTTCGGGTTAAATCCAAAGTTGGTGACTCATACCAAATTTTGTGAACGGTGCCCTTTGGTCCGGTTTTGGCCCAATAAAGGTCTGAAGCTTCTCCGGGAATGTACAATACATTTTCTGTTCGGAAAGTCCCATCGCGCGCTACCATTAAATTTGCCGTGTCCAAAGTGTTCACATCGTCCACTAAAAAGGTGTACCCGTAAAGTTCGGGCTCCAATGGCCCTACAGTGGTGGACCAAACCCCGTTATCATCTTTGGTCAGCTCCACGGTCTGGCGGGTCATGCCCATTCCTCCTTCAATTGGTACGGATGGCATCCAATTGCCAGATAGTACAACCTTTTCGGCTTTTGGTGCCTTAATTCTAAATGTTACGGAATTGTCATCGGCAATTTCGGGGGAGACCAATCGCTCCATGGATCCCACTTCCTGACCGATTGCCATTAAGGGCAGGCATAAAACCATTAGCAATAATTGCAAACGGCACAGACCTAGTTTGTTTGATAGTTTTTTCATTTTTAATTCTGTTTAGTTTTTATTTATGTGGTGCCGGCAGTCCTTTTTTAAAGTAAGCTTTTAATACTGCAGAAGAACATGCCTTGATCACAATGGATGTAATTACCAAGATAAGGTGTTTTTTTCTAATGTCTCAAAATGAGATAATATAAAATGGTGGTTTTGAGTACGTCGAGGCTATGAAGTTGTCATAAAAAACAAAAACCCTTTCAAATCAGTGACTTGAAAGGGTTTTAAGTGGTCCCACCTGGGCTCGAACCAGGGACCACCTGATTATGAGCAGCATTTTATAGCTATCATAAATTTTCATTTGGTTTCTTGTATATTGATTTTCAATGTTTTACAAATTTTTTCTTTTCATTTAGAAGTATCAATACTACCTTTAATTGACCATTTGTTGTACCTATGTTGTACCCAAAACACCGCTGAAAATGATTAATGTACGCACTGTTTTAAGAAAAAAACAGCTTTCCGATGGAAGTTATCCGGTATGCCTTCGTGTGACCAAAGATAGGCGATCTAAATACTTTAAAACTATTTATAATGCCTTTCCAAAAGAATGGGATGAACGTACTGGCTCCTTCAATAAGAACCACAGCAATTTTATTCAAGACAATCGGTTGTTGCTGAAATTTCGGGACAGGGCGTTAAGGGTGATAGCAGATTTGGAAATGGAGAAAAACGATTTCTCTTTAAGGGAATTCGAACATAACTTTAGGTTGTCATTCAATCCTATAAGAAGAAACGTTTTTGACTTTTGGGATGAAATAATAGAGGAGTTGAAACTAGCAGGCAGAATGGGAAATGCCCGTTTCCATAATGATACCAGTACATCTATCCAGAGATATTTAAAGTTTGATAAAGATCTTTCCTTTACCGACATTACCCCAGCATTTCTTGAAAAATATGAGGCATATCTACGTTCACGTGGTGGCACAGATGGCGGAATTGGCGTAAGGATGCGATCCATAAGGGCTCTATACAACCAAGCCATCAGAAGGAACATTGTAAAGGAATCTTTATATCCTTTTCGAACATACAAAGTATCGCGATTAAAAGGAAGGGGAGCCAAAAGGGCACTTACCTTTGAAGAAGTAAAACAAATAATCAATGTTGACATTTCTGAAAATCAAGAGCTTTTAAACAGCAAAAACTATTTTGTTTTTAGCTTCTATACCCGCGGGATGAACTTTGCCGATATGATGAAATTAAAATGGAAAGACATCAAAGGGGGGAACATATATTACACACGCTCCAAGACCAAGGGGAACTTTACTATTAAGATTTTGGCTCCGGTTCAGGAAATCTTGGATTATTATCGTAAAAATTCATTAGAAACAAAATATGTGTTTCCGATTTTGCTCCATGACAAGCTAACCCCAAGCCAGATTGAAAACCGTAAGACCAAAGTGCTTAAAAAATATAACAAGGATTTGAGAGCCATCGCCGATTTGGCTGAAATCGAAAAATCTGTGACAAGTTATGTGGCACGTCATAGCTTTGCCAATTGTCTTAAGCAAAAAGGGGTTGCAACCGATGTAATAAGCGAATCATTGGGCCATCAAAACATGGCTATTACTCAGGCTTATTTGAAAGAATTAGATACATCTGAAATTGATAGTGCAATAGAAGTTCTATTATAAAGTATCTAAATAATCTTCATGTTTACCAAGGATTGGGTCATGATTATCTTTCAATGGGTCTACCCAATCTACTTTAGCCAGAGCCCATTGCATGTAGTTCTTATCTATCATCATTCCTTTTTTATCCCCTAAGGCTTTTAAAAATTCTCCAAGGTTTTTTGCTTGGTGATATCTATCTGATGCAACACAAAGTCTTTTAAACTTCTCCATTTCATCGGACATAATTCTTTCAATACGTTCCTTTTCAAGCTTTGCCTCTTCTTCACGTTGTTTTCTCTGTTCATTTTCAATTTCCCATTGTCTTTCTTCTTCCGCTTCCTTTTCCAAATAAGTAATTATTGCAGGTATCTTTTGCAATAATGAAATGGATTTTGATGATGTCCATTCTTTCCGAGGGTAGCTGAGAATTTTAAAGACTAGTTCTCCATTGGGTATGTAGTCATATGTGATCCATTTTTCCTCATCGTTTTTCTGGCGTCGAGTCTTCTCCCTTAGTGAAAACTCAAAATAGCTTTCATCAATTTTAATAACCAAACCATAGTATTCTTTTGTAACCATTAAATGTTTTCTGCTTTCCAACTCTTTAATTAATAAGTTGTAGAAGATAAGAGCTGGTTCTGTCATATGCTTACTAACACTAATACTCAATTTTTCTCCTCCGATATTCAACATTCTCGGGGCACCCATGTTAATAGACTTTTCCTTTACATCTTTAAGTGCTTTTTTTGCTTCAAGGACTAACAGATGTGGTTTGATCAATTTTGCGGTTTCTTGATTTTTTTTGGACGATTTCTTTCTGTAAATCGAAAGTGTTATTTGCTTTTGAAAGTCACCCATTAACACAGGTTTGGGCTCAAATTTATTATGCCTCAGCTTTGAAAAATATCCACTAGGAGGTGTGGGGATATTAAACTCAGTGCAACATTTTTTGAGGCTAGATGGATTAACAATTAAACACGCGGCCGTTTTTTGTAGACCCTGGCTCCAAATTTGATTATATAGTTCTTTCCTTGACAAACTTATTTTTTTCATACTATTTAATTAATTTACATGCAATTAAAATGGTTAAACTCTATTTTTTAATCCTTCAATTTTTAGAATAACACTTAAAGAAAACTCTTGGTTTTGTTAGAAGAATATCCTTTCATTATTATATTTACAGCACCCCTAGTTTTCAAAATTTATTCTTACGCTTTTGCTTTTCAAAATTTTTATCATTACTGAAACTTAATGGTCTTCAACAATACTCTGAGACATATCATTATTTCAATTGTAACTTTTGGAGCATTGCTTCTTATTCTAGAACCAATATCAATATTCCTTTTACAAATTGGAAATACAATAAATTACCAATCTGTTGCTTTTAAAATTGGGTTTTATCTATTATTGCTCTCCGCTCTATTGCTTCTTTGCAGAGCAATTTTCTTGAGGTACATTCCCCACAGGACAACCACATTTTTCTTTTTTATTATTTCATCTCTTTTTTGGTTTTTGAGATATATAAATTCATTTGAAATATATTTCGTGAAAGCCTTTGGACAGTTTAGATACGCAGATTCAATTACACTGGGTAGTGTTTTATATCTTATCTTATTTCTGCGTTCAATTTTCTATAAACCTAAAAATGTCTCAGGGGATTCATTTTTCATTGAAGACAATATATATTCTGGCCAGCAATTGGCAAATGAGCAAATTCTTCAAAAGCTTATGCTTTGTTTAAAGGATTTCAAGCCCGACACTTCATTTTCAGTGGGTATTAATGGCGTTTGGGGATATGGTAAAAGCAGTTTTTTAAATAAGTTCAAATCGGAATACCAGAAACAGAATTCAAAATCAATTGTGTTTTGGTATAGAGTATGGAAAAACAAAGGTGTCCACGCGGTTATCGAAAATTTTTTCGAAGAACTCAATCTAGCTCTAAAACCATATACCGGAGAGCTTAGTTCCGAATTTCAAGGATATGTTGACACAATACTGAAACTTCCTCCTTCTGAAATAAGCCAAATCGCATCGATTGGAAAGAATGCACTGTTAGGGAAGGAAACTTTGGAAACTCATTACAATTCTATAAATACAATAATTAAAAGGGTCGATAGACAAATCATAATTTTGTTTGATGACCTGGATAGACTTGAAAGTGATGAGATACTTGGTTCTCTTAAACTAATGAGAACACTTTCTGACTTCAACAATATTATTTTCATTGTTGGTTACGATAGAAAATATGTGGTTGAAACAATTTCCAAACCAAAAGAAAACTATTTAGATAAAATTTTCAATGTCGAAATAAACTTTCTCCCTTTTGACAAGAATTTGATAATGCAGAGTTTGTTCATAGAAATTGAAAAAGCTTTCCCTCAAAAACTAGATAATGAAGATCTATCCTTTAACAGTAGTTTCAGGGCCCTTTTTGAAAAAAGCGAAATGGAATTTCCTTTTGAACTAAATATTTCTGGGATACTTGGTAAAACCCCATGTACGGATTATAATTTATCCTATTTAGACTTCTTATATACATTCAGAGATGTAAAAAGATTTGTTAATGAGTTTAAATTCAATGTTAGTTTTCTTGAATCCCAATTAGATATTATTCATTCTGAATATATTCTGTTGAAATTATTATCCTATAAATTCAGACATGTACAAGAATTAATTTTAAATAAAATAGAAAACATTCTCACTAAAGCGAGAGTTGACTACGAAAATCATGAGGTAAAAATCGGGAATGCATTTAGACATGATATTTTAATTTATGATGATTCCTCTAAAAAGAAAGTCCTTGAACTTCTGACTTCGGCAGGATTCGAAAAGGACTTCGAGATAATTAATGCCGTATTGTGCGAATTGTTTTTTGAGAAAAATGTTGATTTCTATAAAGTAAATCAGAATAGTATTGCGAAGCTATATTATATAGATCTGTATGTTAGAAATAACATTGCCGCAGGAAATATTAATATATCACAAATGCAAAAAGCATTTGACCAAAATCAATTTCACAAATTGGTTCATGAAATTGGTGTGGATCCCAAAATCGACCAATTCATTATACAAAATGAGCTTAAATATTTTGCTTTTAAAGTCGTCCCAAAGAATAAAGATGAATTTGTAGACCTAATCACCGCACTTAATATTTTTATGACATTTGGGATACACAATGATGATGAAAGGGTATTGCAAATTCTTAAAGAAGGGCTAGACGCCTTCTATATGGAAAATAGGGCCGCCTTTATTAAAGTAATAACAGAGATTTTGAGTGTTTGCTCTATAGGATATATTGACCACTTATTAAGCGATATTAATATAAATCAAAAACGAATAGCGGTAAAAGAGAAATATCCAACAGGAATATTAAACTATAAAAACAACTTTTTCACGAACGAAGAAATTAAGCAAATTCTGTTGTCCAAACTAAAAAGTTTAATTGATAGGAATTTTACTGTTAGTGATGTTATTGAAGGCTACCATTTATTAACTGAAAAGATTGTGGGAGACAAACAAATTATCCGACCATATGAATTCAATGAGATTCTAAAAAAAGAAGTTGAGGATAATTTAGAAGATTATTATTTGTCCAACCTGTTTATAATGATTTCTGAAAATGCAAATCACACAGAAGGTGAATTTGTGGGATATAAACCAAATGATTTTCTATCCCAAATTTTCGGTTCAAGAGACTTTTATGAAAATTTAATTTCTGATACCGACAACTCAAATACATTCGAAAAATTTAAAAACAATGGTGTCTTAAATCTCTTGGAGTTTCTTAAAAGAAAATTGTCGAATTTTAAAGGCAATAAGAACAACCTAAAAAAGACAATAAAAACTTTGGAGAAATATATTGAGAAAGGATATGTTGCTTTAACCCGAAAAGAATACAATGACATTTGGAATCCGAAAACAGCTAGCTAAACCGATTCTTTATACTTGCTTTAGGTCTTTAAAAATCTTTTCTTCGTTCGGGTCCCTGGATTTATTTTTTGTTTTCAAGTCCCGATAGTTTTTCGTCCAGTTTATCCATAAAGTACAATTGGCTATCCGGAAGGATGCTCAATACCAATTCCAATACTTGGATCACACTATCCTCTTTTGATGTATTTTGGTTGGCAGGTGATAACATCATTCCCTCTCCATCAAGGGCAAACACGCAAACTTCCAAAAGACTGATGATCTGTGTCAAAAGATGATTGTTGTCCCTAACCTCAAAGGTTACATAATTTCTATTGGGATCGATGGATTTTTTGTTTCCCAACAGTCCCGAAAGATTGTTCCTGAGCTGTTGTATCTCTTCCAAGGTCTTTAACCGTTTCTTCTTTGATTTCATGTAAATGGATTTATTGGGTGGTGGTTGTCTTTTGTTCCGAAAGCAGTTTTCTTGTCTTGTCCAAGAATTCCATTTCATCATGGGGTATCAAATCCAGTATGTATCCCAATACCTCACTTACATTGTGGTGGGGTTGGGGAACAATGCGCGTAGGGATATATTCATTTTCCAATGCAACGATGCAGACCTTGATCAGGTTGGAGATCATAAAAGAGGTTTCACAATATCCCTCGGTTATGAGTTCGACACTGTACAATTCCTTTTCAGGGAGATAGGGCTTCAAGGCATGGAAATACATTTTTTCCAGTTCCTTCAGTTGACCAATTAACGATGCCTCATTATTGTTCCCTACCTTCTCGGCTACTTTCGGGAATGCTTTCTCAAAATCCTTTCCGAGCCCCTCTATCCGGTCTTTACACTGATCAAGATGCCTTTGGAAAATGAATTCCACTTCTTGGATGAAATCCTTCATTTGTGTTTGGATGGCCTTGACCTGTACTTTAGAGATTTCAAATTCATTGCCATATCGGGAAACACTATAAGCATGTTCCAATAGGAGCAGCAGTTCATTATGGGTCGGTTCAGAAGGTTCCATTAAAGGTTGGAGGGTGGGAAAGAAGTGTTTGCAATAGTTGATATGGCTGATGATACTGTGGGTTACCATGCTCCTTCCAATGCACATCTGTTCAATGAACCTGAATGAAAGCTCAAAAGCCTGGTGCATGTTGAAGGTGGCGATGGCATAATCCCCTTCCTTGATCAAGATGTCCGCAGTATTGGCAAAGGCATTTACTTTTCCAAGTTCAGATTTGTGATAGCAAGCAGCCCTCTTCATGAGGGTCTGGTGCGCCATTGTTGAATAATCCATAATGTTCTCCCCCTCGGGATGGGCAAAGACGGTCTTCCCGAGGCAGCAATGTTCCAAGAAATAGAGTGCGCCTCTTTCAAGGCCTATTTCGGATTGGTTCTCCGTGTAGACCCTTATCCTGAAATCGGGGTGTTTCTTTCCTTTCTTTGCAACAAGGGAACGGATCTCATTTGGAAGAGGGTCATTGTTGACATCAACAAAAAGGGTTAGGAAATAATATTCGGTGTTTCCTTCGATTTGTTTCTTAGATAGAAAGGCCCTGTCGATGGTTATGATGTTAAGAATGCTGTGGAGCAATTCGGACAGCTCTTCCGCTCTTTCAAAGTTTTCCGGTATGTTTGTGCCATGTGTCATAGGATTGTGGTTTAAAGGGTTCGAGAATCATTGACTATATTAAGCCCACATTCCCAAGTACCCCACTATGGACACTTGTATTTTATTAAAAGTGTTTTGTATTTTACAATCGGAATATTGTACGAAACACCCTATATTTGAGATATGCAGACAAAGACCAAGAACAACCATATAGGCAGAAAAATCAGTAGGATCAGGGAACTCCGTGGGATGAAACAGGAAGCGCTTGCCGAGGAATTGGGCATCAGCCAACAGGCAGTTTCCAACATAGAGAACAGTGAGAAGGTGGATGATGTAAAATTGGAAGAGATTGCCAAAGCATTGGGAGTTACTAAAGAAGGTATTGAAAACTTTTCAGAAGAGGTTGTTTTTACTATTATTGGCAATACGTATAACGATAATTCATCATCATTAAACTACAACTGTACATTTAATCCTTTGGACAAACTTATAGAAGCCTACGAGGAGAATAAAAAACTTTACGAACGCTTATTGCAGGCTGAAAAGGATAAGGTAACTTATATGGAAAAATTGTTAGGTAAGAAATAGATTTTAAACTAATTAGGGCCATCGAATATTTTCTTTTTTGAATACTTCTATCAAATAATTTTTTCTCAATAAAATTCACTCGAATAAAAGTACTCTTTGTGTGCTTAACCAAATACTTAACAAGAAGCACATTTTACAAGGTTATATAGATTCTACTTGTTCTTCAAATGCTTGCTCAACTAATTCCATTATAGAGTCTAAATCACTAAGATTTTCTAAACCCACTTCAACATCACCATTGCCCCATCGTCCTAAACCTGATACGTCTTTACAAATACCTTTGGGGTCTTTGATTCGGTCAAATTCAGTATTTAATGATAGACGTAATCTTTTCTTTTGGGGAACAACATCGACGAAATTTGTTTGGGCTTTAAATGCGATGTAAAGCTTTTTAAACTCTACTCTGACACTTGCATCCAAATTTAAAACACGTTTTTCAAGATTCTTGTATAACTCTAACATATCGCCTTGTAAGTAGTCATAATGTTCAATATTGTAAACCGCTTGTTCTTTGTTCGTTTCAGGCTCTTTGTATAGGTCAATTCTATCATCTGATAAATTAGGCCTTTTCCAAACTACACAAGCTCTTTCAGCTAATTTTGATGCTCTTGTTAGAATTGCGTCTTCAGTCCAAGTTGTAGCTTCTCGAACAGAAGCATTTAAAAACAAAGGACTTGTATCAAAACCGCCCTCAATTGATTTTTTATCCATAAAAGGTCTGTCTGACAATTCAGAATTATATCCTGTTAAAGTTAGATTGCCTAATGAGTGCAGGTATTTGTCTTTGACTCTTTTCCAATCCTCACCAAGTTCTTGTTGCCATTGTGAGGATACATTTGGGTTTTGAGGTAAGATGTGTTCTATTGTATAGTTTTCAGCATTTACCGATTCTTTACGTTTCCAGTTTTCAAGAGATTCCAATAAATAATTTCTTGACCTGAAATTATAAACATCCTTAACCTGAAGTTCTTTGGAAAATTCCGCATCAGATGGAAATCGTCTATACCCATCCATTAATAAGAATGCAGCCTTTATAGATTCCAAGTAGGTTTCTCTTTTTATTCGCTTGTAAAGGGTTGCAAAGGTTTTGTTTAAGCTATTGGTAGGAATACCACAAATAGCTCTTCTAAACACATAATTTGAAACTAAAGAAATGATTTCAATAAACTCATCCTTATTGATTTGCTCATCTTCATAATCGCCATAAACAGCTAATAAAAAAGGATATGAAGTGTCAATCTTTAACTTAGTAATCTCTTTTAGTTTTTTAGCTATATCTATGTCTTTCTCCTTTAATAGTGCTATACGCACATAGAATTTTGAATAGCCATGTAAACTCTTTATTGCATCTTCAATAGACTTAATGCCATTTTTAGAATTTAAGAAGCGTTTATAGGTTTCATAAACAAGATTGATATTAGGAATCGAAGATTCCTTCATTGTAAGGTAATCACGGATAAACCAAGCAAGAGCACCTATATTTTCTCCAAAGCTTTGTTCCATTGGATACCAATGCTTTTCATAGAGTACATTTTGCTGTTCTAATGGTTGGCCCATCAGGATATAATTACGTATTAAATCAGCTTGTGATAAGTCTAATCCTGTTGAGTTTAAACTCTCAAATATTAGTTGTGGATTGTCTTTGTCTCTTTCAAGGATAACATCAACAATAATTAACTTTTTAATACCGTGATATATAGCCTGAACATTTTCAGAGTGAAACTTACCTTTAAAGAATTGATAGTTTTCGAGTACTCTTTTACTGTACGCTCCGTCAATATCAATTTCATCAATGAGCTTTGTAAATGTTTTCTTGTCTTTTCGGGTTAAAAGTAACTTAAATTTAGAGTCATCCTTTCTATGCTTATTTACCAAGTAGGTCTCTTGTATTTCTTCCCAAGTCTCATCTTCTAACGATACATCTTCATGTTCTTTTAAATAATGAATTAAAGCAAGAAGCATTAAAGAAACGGTAGTTAGTCTTTGCTGGCCATCTATCACAAGTAATTCTGGAACACTGGTGATTGGAGAGTTGCCAGGTTTAAAATAAACTATTGAACCTATGAAATGAGAAAGTTCGGTGACATCATTGCCAACTCTTAAAATATCATCAAACAATTGCTGACATTGCTTTATTTGCCAAGAATAGGTTCTCTGGTAGATTGGTATTGTAAATTGTTTCTTACCATCCAATAGACTTAATAGTTGTGCTTGTGTTGCCTCCATGCTCAATTAATAATACTTAATAGGTAAAATTCATTAATATGATTTGTTTTCTAAAAAATTTATTTCCGATTAATCCTTCTTTGAGATAATTTTCTCCAAATAGCTCTTAGCTTTTGTACTTCTTCTTTAGTAAATCCGTGCTTACTAATAAGTAGCTCTTGGTCAACGATATCAAGTACCTTTTCAATTTCCCTCTTTCGAATCAATTGGTCTATTTTTTTGAAATCAATCTTAAGGTCTTTTAAAACAGGAATTCGGATTTCCTCTATTTCTGTTGGTTCAAAAGTCATTACACCTCCACCATAACTTCGTCCTGTAATTTCAGAAAAAGCAAAAGTGAGAGAATTCAGAAATGAAATCGCAGCCAATTGACTATCGACATTCTCTTTAAATCTCGCTCTGTGTACAGTATCAGTTGAAGATGCCCCGGTTTCATTCACTGCTAGTTTAGGATAATCACCCACCTGCCTTAAAGCAAAACCATCAGGTGACCATAAAGAAGGTGTTATATACCAGCGTTTTCTTATTCTACATTTATAACCAGTGTGAAATCCTTTGGATTCTCCATATTTAATATACTTCTGACACTCTTTTGGTAGTTCATCAAAGTCTACGTTAGGCGGTATAAACAAATGTATCGATTGGCCAGCTTTCGAATTCTCTTTAAAATCCTTTTCAGAAAAAGTTACGCCTTTAATCTGGTTCGATTTACTTACAACCGGAATGGTATATTTTTCCAATTCCCATTCTTTTACTTGTGTTTCATCCAACATGAAGAATTCATTTCTTCCGGTTACCAAACCAACATCTACATCAAGGATTTTACTGCATGGAACAATTCTTTTATCGTTCTTTAATCGTTTCAATAAATTGATTTCTTCTTCCGATAAAAAATACTTTGTCCACTTTTCAGTTGAATGATCTATGGGCTTCACATTTGAGCCATTAATCGCTTTAAAATCAATTGTATTTAAGTCTTCAAGGTTTTCGCATTCGATCGTCCTAATCCCTTTATTTTTGCTTGTTTTCTTCTCACAAAGCAACAGCACCACTTCTTGCTGGATATTCTTAAAAACAAGCTTTTTGAAAGTAACGATTGTTATTCTGTCAAAGAAATTAGATAGAAACACGCGAGTTTCTGCTGCATATTTAACTTGAAAGAGTTCGGCCGGAATTACCATTGCCAGCTTACCTTTTGGGGTTAAAAGAGAAGCTGAAACAACCAGGAAGGGAACCCAAATATTGGTCAATTTATTGGGATTTAATCCTAAATCCTGCATCATGGAAATTGCAAGTTCCCTGTGCTCCTCCGGGAAGCTTTGATAGCGAATAAAAGGAGGATTGCCTAAAACAACATCGTATTTATCAACTCCATTTGAATTGAGATAATGGAAGAAATCGGAATTGACAATTGTAGTTGAGTTTACACCCAGTTCTTTCGCTCTCAGCTTTGCTTTTAGTGATTCTTCTTCTATTAGCTCAATCCCTTTAATTCGGTTTTTAAGTCCATTGTCATCAATGCCTAATTCCTTAAACCGCAAAATGGCTTCTTCTACAAAATTTCCATCACCACAGCTTGGTTCCAGAACCTTACCTGTTTTTTCATCAATTGCCCATCGACATAAAAATTGAGCTATTTCTTTAGGTGTATAGTACCCACCTCTGAGTTTTTGAGCGTCTAATTTTTCTTTTACAAGTCCCATAATTATTCCTCTTCTGTCATTAATTCGTTGGCAAAGATTTCATCATGCAATACGGTTTTAAATTCTTCTGCCGAAATTCCGTATAGCGTATTGATTGATTCTATAAGGGTATTACTCAACATGTCTAATTTTCGTTGAAAAATTACCCTTCTTGCCCCATAAGCCTCATTATATTGCCCTTTGGTTTTGATCAAATCTTTTACTGATTTTACGATTGCCTTGTATAGCCTCACTTCATCAGGATTAGCTTGATCTATTATTCGTACAGGGATATTTTCAATGAACTGCTTTCCGTGAGAATAATAAGCTCCTCTAAACTCACTTGCACCAGCTTTTACCATACTTTCAAATAGTGGGTGTGATAAAATCCCCATGAAATACAAAATGTCGTATTCAGAATCATTCACCAACGAGTAATAAGGTCCATTTCCACCTCCGGTGAATTGAACATTTTGTACATCCAGAATATAACTTGGTTTAGTTGAAAGCACATGCCAAATCAGTTTTGACGAATCATGAAAACGGGTTAAACTTTGAGAACGACCAAACTGATACCATTTTGGATCTTTGCCGTTGATACTTCTCTTTTCCAGTTGCTCTTTATGCTCATTCAAATAAGCCCAACAAAGCGGATAATTCTCATTAAAATGTTCTTCGCTGATTGTTTCTGCTTTACCCTCTTCTATCACATAAGGAAAGATCATTTGCGCATTCGGGCTTATAGAATCGAACAAGCCAAAAGACAAATCATAAATACAGGGCAGACAAACTCCTTTTTCCACTTCTTTTTTCTCTCCATTGGAGTTGAAAATGAAAGTGTTTTCTGTTTCATCCTCAGGTATGAAAATATAGACAGGGTCTTTACTAGTTTGCAGACCTACGCATATATCAGCCAGACTTTTTAGCGGTTGGGTTTGATCTGAACTCAGCTTATCGAAAACGGCTTTTGTTTCAGGTGTTAGAAAAACCCAAGGGTCAGTTGTGAAATCATTCTTTGCGTACTCCAAATAACCATCTCCCATTCCCAGTATGTCAGGTGTAATTTTTTTAATTCTTTTAAACTGGAATGTTTCTCTATCTTCTTTTTGAAGAATTAAAATCGCAGTATAGGTAGATCGATCCGGGAAAACCTGGGTTACTCCAAAATGAATGATCTTTGATAAGCTACATGATTCTGAGATGAATTTTCTTAATGCCCTCCCTCCTTTTATAATGAAGAATTTATTAGGCACAATATATCCAAGGAATCCTGTCGGGTTTAATAAGGCAATAGCTTGCTGTATAAAAACATAGTACTTATCTATTGTATCCTTTTTGGCAACACCAAATCCAGAAACATCATCCTGATAGTACTTGACTTCTTCAGGAGAAAATTTCACTAAATTCTGAATTCTCACGTAAGGTGGATTACCAATAATGGCATCAAATCCATTGGTTTCATTTAGGAAAGGGAATTCTGTATTCCATTCAAATGGTTTAACCCTAAACAATAGATAATCGTCTTCCATTGCTTCTGGCATAAATTCATAGAACTTCTCATCGACAAGGGAATTCCCACATTTAATATTGTCTAGTAAAGTTGGTAATACTTTGGTGGCATACTGCCCAATGAAGTGATCTATTGAAGCACCACTTTCACCTTCCAATAGTTTTAATAACAAGCTGAATTCAGTTACTTCAGTAGCATAAGGGTTAATATCAACTCCATAAATGCTTTGCTCTATAACATTGCGTTTTGCCTTTAAGGTTAATCCAAAAGCATTATTTGGTAACTCATAAATTAATTCCTGATCTGCAATTCCTTCTTCAATAAACTGTTCAATTGTTGACTTTAAAAGAAAATCATACACCGTAATTAGGAATGTTCCGGAACCACAGCATATATCAGCAATTTTCAGATCAGCTAATTGAGTCGAATTTTTGCCTTCAACTAAAGGAGCTAGTGTCTCCTTAACTATTTTCTCCACGATAATTTTTGGAGTAGGAACCACTCCATTGGAAGCAACAACTTCCGGTTCGGAAACTATAGAAAGTTGTCGTCCTTCGTCAATAACAACATGACTTCCCAGGAATTTCTCATAAATCTGGCTAAGTATTGTCGGATCAACAACCGAAAAATCATAAGGACTTAGTGGATAATACAATTCATTGAAAATGCCAATAAGTACGTCAGCATCTATTTCGATATTCAATGAAAGATTATCTTCGATGAAGTCAAAAAGACCGGAATTATACTTTTTATCTGATTGCTGAAAAAGGGCTTTTAGCTCTCCGTAATTCTGGATGCCCTTTAAAGTTTCATATTTTTCAATGGTTCTGTCTTCGCAAATTCTTAGGAATACGATTCGGTTAAGTAATCGTTGGATAAGAAAGTTAATATCCTCACTTCCGAGTTGCTCATTTAGTTGTACAGCGGATGTAGCTAATCGTTCCCTCCAGCTCTCTATTTGAGCAAGAAAATAATCATCAAAGGTTTCTCCTACTCTTTCATACACTGAAAACAAATCATCAAGCCGCCCTGTTGACGCTGTCTCAAACGAGATAAGGTCATAAAGTTCATCAAACACTTTGAGATAATCTGTAAATTCAAATACCTGAATACGTGCAACTCTTTCATCTTCTTTGGTAGATGGTTTATGCCTGCAATCGTATATAATTAGATGTTCAAAATTGGTGAGGATTGAAATGCCGAGATTTGCGTTCCAACCGTAACGTCTGGTTTGAAAAGCTCCTTTTGCAGATTTAGTAATATCTACGTGAGGTTTTTTTGCTTCAACAAAGAGTTTTCTCAAACCCTGAACTCTTAACGTATAATCAGGGTTCTTCTTTGATTTTTCATCTTCAACATCAATCGACTCTTCCTGTATAACGTCACGTAAGAATTGATTTTTTCTGGCATTATTATCTACATCCCAACCAAAAGACATCAATAATGCATCAACAAAGTCATTTCTTAACTGTGTTTCATTGTATTTTGAATCTTTAAATGTCTTGTAGTCTTTCTTGAAAGATTCAACCAACTCCTTTATCTGAGCTAAACCTTCTTCTTTTGATTTCGCAACGTTGAATGCCATTGGTTATAATACTATGTTAGATTTTTTTAAATACTCTATTTTCTGTTCCGCAACCTTAATGGCCTCCATTGCCAAATCTTCATCTCGAATCTCATAGACTAATTTATCACTTAGATAAATTAACATTAGTTCATTATTTTTGACACTAAGTATATTTTCTAATGATTTAACTTGATTACGAGTTGGTTGTTTGTCCCCAGTCTCTATTTTACTCAATAATGAGGAGTCAATTTCCAATCTAGCGGCAACCTCTCTTATCAATAGCCCTTTGCTTTTTCTAAGTTCCCTTATTTTTTGTCCGACTGTCTTAGCAATTTCCATTTTACCAATATTGGCATGTACTTTTATAACATGACCAATTTGGTCAATTTATTTAGCTTTTCAAAATTTTTAACATTCACATGACTCTAATTCGTGAACAAGCACCCCAAATCTTACCCCCAACTTTTGCGCATGGATCCTATCGGGTTTTTGTAGCGTTCCGGTAGATAAGCGTGAAGCAAAAACACGATAGGGCGCAACCTACTTTTTGGCATTCAGTAGCCCATGTCCTCACCCGTGCCCCTAGCCTTATCGATACCCCTTCCAAGGGCTTTGATGATCTTGGCGGCAATTTGTACTTTATTTGTCGGGATGCTGGGTGCTTTGACTCCCATGGTCCTTAGCAGTTTAAAGGCCATGTCCTTTTCCTTGGTAGGCAGTCCCATGACCTTGGCAAAGAACTTCCCCGGTTCCTTGGCATGGGCCTTTCTCCCAACATAGGATTCCACATAGTTCCTTTTGAATCCCGTTGTTTTATCGAAAGTCTTCTCTGCTGCTTGGTAAAAACTGTCCCTATCAAAACCTCTCTTGACCGTCTTTCCGTTCAATTCCACTTCTGAGGCCTTGTGCTTGGCCATCGGGGAAAGCGTATAGGTGTTCGTCACGTCCCTTCTGCTCACTATGATATGGATATGGGTCTGTGGCCCTTCTTTTTGCGTTCCAGCGGCCACCAATTGCCCGTTCTGTTTATGGGGTGCCAATCTTGTCTGTTCTACAATACTCTTTTCAAGCTCCTTTACATTCCCGATGGATTCGCCCCGTTCCACTTTCCGTATCTCGTTCCTGAGCCTAGCTATCTCCCCACGGTATGGGGCATTTTCTTGTACCTGCTTGTCAAATCCCCGATAGGTACGTTCATGCTCGATCTTGGCATAATACTTTAGGTTCTCGGCCTTGACCTCTTGGTTGCGATGGAAACTCTTTGCATAGTCCTCCATGAGCTTCCTAGTGTATTCTCTTAGCATATTTGGGTCATTTCCAATTGCCTTAAGCTCCCTTTGGTTGGGACTGACCACTATGGAATAGAATTTTGGGTCTTTCTGCCTAAGTTTGGCCGTATTGGCATCTATTTCATCGACGACCGTTTGTGGGCTAACGCTGTCATTTTCTTGATCAAAGAATTCTTCCCTAAGTTCGGGCGACCTATCCTCGTTTTCCTTTTCCAGATAGTCCACATAGTTCCCTACACTGGAGTTGTAGGTACTGCCCATTTTCTGTGCTGAGATGGTAAGGTACATGGGCGTTATCTTAATTGGTATTTGAGGCTTTCAAAATCCCCGATGCCCATATTGATTTTTAGATATGGCTTTCCCATCATTGGCTCCACCTTCTCAACATTGTTGAGGATTTCATTGCAGTGTTCCTTATAAACTTTGTATTCTTTTAGCATTCTGTCGTGCTCCACTTTTGGAACGGTATTCTTAGGCTCCAAAAAGTCCATTCGTTCTTCCTGTATCTTGACGGGTTCCCGTCTCGGTTTCCTCCCATCTTTTACGTATGCCTCGTAAAGAATAAGTACCATTTCATAGGTCGGCCGGATACTGGTCTTTTCCATGTTCTTGATAATGGCGATGAGCCTATCAAATTTTTTCATCATCTGACGCTCCAGTTTTTTGATGCTTTCAAGGATAATCTTTGTTCCCTCTCCAAAAGGGTCAAGGCTGTTCTCCTTGAAGTATTGTATCATTCCATCCAAAACCTCACTATGGGATTTGTTGAACTTTTTGGAATAGCTGCGAAAACGTATGGCCGTTTCTTTCTTTACCGTGATATTGGAATAACCCCCTGTCCCTTTCTTTGTTCTGTCATTGATTATTTGCTTTTCCATAGGTGCGATTTTGCTTTTTAGTGAAATTGCGTCAATTTTTTCGTCAAAAATTTCCAGTGTTTATAGGGCTTCCCTAAGGGTTTACTGTAGATTTCGGAAAATCTTACTGTAGCCCCTGATTCTGTACAGTAATCCGAAATCCATTCAATCAACTGGTTTTCAACTTGTTGAAGACCCGAAAACAACCGTGATGGCGCAATCTGCGCATCACCCTCTTGCTATTCCTTTTTTCACGCAAGCGTGAAAACCGAAATACCATTCATTTGATTTCCGGGGTATTTATAACCTCAGTGGTTTTTGTTCCTTTGAAGCTGTTGATTGAACTTCTCTTCCAGAAACTCATCGGATAGGTTTGGGTCGCCCATTAGCCATTTATCTATTGTATCCTTGTCAAAGAATATTTGCCGGATATGCTTATTGTTGCTCATAGGAATGAGTTTTAATGAGGTAAGCTTGTAAATCTTGCTTTTGGAAAGTCCTGTGTATGCGGCAAGATCTTCCACGTTCATGACCTTCTTCTGATGGCCAAGGATGTTTTTGATCTCTTTGAGTAATGTCAACACATTCTGTTGCTCTTCCATAACTTCTGATTTTTGGAATTTGAGAATATGTAAACGGCCGCCTACTTTTTTGTACGGGACAAACATATATCAACTGATGCAAGTGAAAAATAGAGAAATGAAGATTGCGCTTTAATTGCCTTTTGTTTTCGGGATTTGGGCAAAAAATCTATAATTAATTGGAAAGGCCCAGTGCTTTGGATATAGTTTTTCGAGTATCATCATAGTCCCCTTCTTTGGTCTTCTGGGACCATTTGGAGTAACTGGATGCGAATGTGTTCTCGTTGATTTCGGAACCATCGAAGGAAAATCTTTTTTGAACCAATCTGGATAGTGAGTCTCTCGATTTCTTTCCCATACCTTGAATACCCCCTTCAATTATATGATCCAAAAATGAAAAAAGAAATCTAAGATTCCCAGATTGCTTATTCTTCGGCACCTCTCTAATTACTATCCTATTTTTGGAAGGCAAAAGGTTTGTCAAAAGCTCTAAATTTTCAATATCGGATTCATCAAACCCAAAATATTCCTTGTCTATTTTTTTAAATGAAAGTTCTATAAATGAGAAACCTTCTACATCGGCATTTGCCATTTCTTTGGCCTTGAACCAGGCAATTACAAACAACAGGACTATTAATAATAGAAGTAACTGAATAGTATAGTAAGCAGATATTTGTACCCAAGTATAATTCTTTCCGCTAATGAAAAAAAGAAGGGTTAAGGGTATAAAACTGATTAAGATAATTAAAACAGAAAGTCCATTAAGGGACAGATGTCTTGCCTTAGATTCCATTCTTCTAGACAGCGTTCTTTGCTTATGAATCCATAAAGCTAAAATGTTGCCCAATTTTTCCATATCCCAAGATAAGGATAAAACGATTCAGTAAGAAAAATCAACGAAAAGCTGTAAATTCTGAGGAGTACTTCAATAATGGTTTGCTGTTAGTTACAAAAATATCAAGGTGGTTGAACATTTCGAAAGCTACCTATTATAAGTTTTTATGGCATAGTGGGCTTTCTGGAAAGTTGAAATCTTATAAAAATAGAATTTAAATGCTTTTACAGTAAGATTACTAATTGAGGGAGATTTGTTTGGCAGCTGCTTCGATATAAGGAATTCTATTCATATGGCACTTCTTAAACTTAATCCCACTTCCACAAAAACAATCTTCATTCCTTCCTCTTTTGGAACGCATTTGATTTAACATTAGCTTGATTTGTTTTCTATCGGAAGTGCCAAATTCTTCTTCCAACGCCTCCCAGATACCCTCTATAAAATGAGCATATTCCCCGTTTTTGTAGAAACCAAATTCCTTTTTATAGATTTGATTGGCATAAAATGGTATAACATACCCTTCAATAAAACCTAAAATTGAAATCCCTTTTGCAGCTCTTTCCTCCCTTTCTATTGGGCCACACACACAACATAACCCCGTTTTCTCATCAATATGCCAATTCAAGTCCCAAGGAAAAGCCCTGGAGTTATCCTTAAGTAGTGCAAATCCTTTGGGATAGGAATCGGTAAAATAAAGGGACGCACTAAATGCGCCCCAATGATTTTCTTCTCCATCAATAATATCAAATGTTCCCGTCACCTTGTGTACAAATCGCTTATTTGGGAGATGGTGATATTCCAAAGAAGGAAATAACCTTTTGGCCTCATCCAAATCCCTAATGAATTGATTCTCCATTATCAAAGTAGGGTTTGTTGTTTCCTATCAAGCCTGCCAAGGCCGCTCTATTGCCAAGCGTATTTTCTTCTGGGGCCAACGGATATCTGGTCCCCATATGTTTTTTCCATAGCTTGGATGCCCTATGTTTAGAACTTTCCTCAAGAGCTTCCTCGGCATCTGAAACCAAATCTGATAGGGCATTCATAAAATTGACACGAAAGTTGTAATCCGTATTGGCCAAGAGGTCGTCATTCGGAGTAGATGGCATTATACATTTCCATTCTGTTTGCAGAACAGATTGAATGCCCAGCAATGTTTCATATAAGGCTTCGTCGTCCCTAGAATCCACAGCAATATAGCTATTGCAGGCCAACACAGTTAGGGTCAACCCATTCGGCATATCAATGGACTTTCTTTTGTAATCTGCCCACCCCTTCAGATATCTAATCAATCTTCTTAATTGACCTTCATCATCGGTAATATCATTGAGCCATTTGGTAAATTCCTGAGGGTCGCTTTCTTCCAATTCGCCATTTCTTACTGTTAGCATAGGGTGGGGCATATCCTCTGTTTTATAGTATGAGGGGTAGTCGATATGAAATGTTCCTAAATTGTTGGGTTTATAAAAATTTCGAATACACCTAGATTTATGCTCCGGGGTAGTGGATGTACTACCTTCCAAGGCCTCAAAAATCCATTCCTGAAGGGTTGTGCCATCAACAGAATCTTCAGGATTTCGGTCAACATAGATTCCATCGTCTTGGTCACAATCGTCTCCTTCGGTGCGAATATTTAGGGAGTTCTTGTGACTTCCTTGAATCCAAAAGCTTATCGGGTATCCTGGTTGGTTATTCTTGAACCAAAGACTGATTCTTTCCCTTGTTGCTTCCCGGGACTCACTCATTTTTTGCCTTTTCGACATAGGAATCGATAGATTCTCGTCAAAATCTTGGAATTGCTTATTTGTATTAGCCATAATTTAAAATTTATATGTTTTTGAATTATTAAAGAATTTGTTTATTTCCGACCATTTGGTACAAGTGAAATCATCACCAACATCCTGACCATAGGTGTTCAAGGTGCGAATGGCCGTTTGAGCAGTATTATCCATGGTTATGTGCCTTAATTGATTTGGTGACAACTGTGGAGGATTTAACCTGTAGTAATTTCCATTGCCTATTTCAATCAATTTTTTAACCTGATACTGTGTTATGTAATCAGAACCGCTAATTGCCGTGCCAACAAGTCTCTCCCTCCAACCTAAAAATGATCTGGTGGAGGTAATCTTTGGTTTTTAACTTATGGGCTGTCCAGGAAGCCCTATACTTAACATGGAAACCCTGCCATAATGTATTCCCCGAGGAGCCAAGGGTTTATTTTTACCAATAAAATGATCCATGGCCTCAGTGTAACCTATCATACTTGGATCGTTATTGTAAATTCCACCATCAATGAATTGATCTCCCTCAATGCTTATTGCAGGCAGAAATGTGGGAGCTGCAGAAGTTGCAAGGGCAACTTGCATCATGGTAAATCTTCCGTCCCTATGATATGGGCCAAAAGGTTTTTTAAATATTGAAGGTCTCCCTTTTGTGATATTGAAAGATGGGATACATATAAGGTGGTTCGCATCCGCCATTGTTTTTTCTTTTCCCAAAAGATCGCTTAGTGCATCTTGCAACTTCTGATTGTCATATTTGGTTCCCAGACAGATCTGTGAAAAGGTGCGAAATTTTCTTTGGAACCAATTTCCTCTTGGAAAAATTAATGGACCATGCTCTATATAGAACTGTGCTATTGTTTCACAGGAGATATAGTTTGTGATGCCCAAAGCCAATAACCCACCAGTGGATGTTCCACAAATCATATCAAAATGTTCCCCAATCAATTTTCCTGTCTTTTTCTCTATTTGTGCCAGAAGCTTTGCTGCATAGAGTCCTTTTATCCCTCCACCATCAAGGGAAAGTATTTTGAAGTCGGTATATGATTTCATATTTTTAATTTTTCCTCCATATCTTGACCGAGGGGTTTAGCCCTAAAACCAAGGAGAGGGTATTTTTTTAACATTATTAAATAGCTTTTTTTTAAATTCCACTTTTTTCTTACTTTTATCTCAGGAGTATTCTTATTCTCGGACAATCCCCAGCCCTCAATTGTGAATTTTGATTTTTTGTAGAAACCCATTAAATAATAGTATGGGCTTCACCCTACTACAAAAACCGTGATATCACGGTTTTAGGTATATAGTTAACAACCACATTTGATTTTTGAAAACCACTGGCCAAACGGAGGAATCCAATCTCGAAGAACTTTTGACGATTATTTCGTGGAAGGATGATATGCCTGATGATGCGAAAAATGCATTTAGGGAGTTTTGTCAACACTTTGATGATGATCTTCTCAAAAAATGTGAGATTATATGTGATAAATGGAACTATTCCCCAACGGTTGCACTTGAAATACGGGATTGTACGTTTTCAAGGGTCTGGAAATATGCCAATTCATTTGACTTAAAGAAGGTCAATGCCACAAACGTCGAGGAAGGCATTAAGCTATGGCTTTATCGAATCGCAGGTTCCCAACTTGCCAATTATCATCAAAAAAGCACTTGCCATGAACCTGAAAAGGAAGAATTGGCTGTAATAACCTCCATTCCCGAAATGGTGGCCTTTGCTGCCGGTGAAAATTTAGAGACGCGGCGTAGCCTCCGAAAACGATTGGAGATTTTGGAGCCCGTTCTAAATGGTTTAAACGAGAAAAAAAGAATAATTTATCTCACATATAAGACTTATGAGCACTTAGGTGGTGAATATCCTCCTAGATCTGCCACTAAAAATTTAAGAGAGCGTCTGAACCTCGCCCAGGCATCAATCCGTAAATATTATGGTGAAGCATGCGAATACGTTGATCAATATCTCAATAATATCCATGGGAAAAAATAGTATTGAAATGAAAGCCGAAAACCTCAATGAATGGTTAGCCCCTTTAGGGTATCTCTTTCCCAAAAATTCATGGGAGTTGAGACAATTTGAAATACTTCATGATGGCTACGATTACAAACTCATTGATAAGTCTGTTAATGTTGATGCAATCATCGAAGGTAGGGTTCAATCAAAATCCATAGGGCAGATTCCCTTGCTTAAAGATGAGGAGAATTCAATTCAACAACTTAGGATGGCCGCAAGAAAGGGGGAAACTGTACCCGAGGATATACTTAAAAAAATGAAACGAAACCAGGAAAAGAAGAGGAATGGAGAATAAGTTCCTTCCACCAAGAAGTATAGGTAATTTGGCCGAGTCTATTGCCATGACCTATGAAACCACCGTGACCCCCTTGAAGCAGATATTGGAGGATGAGGAAATCCCATATGCCGAGGACGACTATGGAAATGCATTCGATGGCATGACGGTCTACGACAATAGTTTTTTTATTCATCTCAATACCTCTCGGGGAAACCATATTGATACTCCCCGGGGTCGGTTCACTATGGCCCATGAACTGGCACATTGTATCATAGAAAACCATCGAAAGGGAATTATTTCAGGTAAGTTAAAACCACATCCCTCAAAGACCAATCAATCTTTTCACTACCGATTGGAAAGGGAAGCCGACTTTTTTGCTTCTTGCCTATTAATGCCAGAGTTTAGATTTCTTAAAGAATGCCTAGGTAAACCCTTTAACTTCGACCTAACAAAGCACATCTCGGATACCTTCCAAGTGAGTCTTACAGCAGCTGCTTTGAGATTTGCTCTAATAGGGACGCATCCCATCATTGTTATCTACTCAAAAGGATTTGGGATAGAATGGTACTTTCCGAGCAATGATTTTCCTTTTAAAAGCTTACTGGACGGAAAGGATTCCATCCCTATCAATACCTTGATGTCGGACTTTTTCAAAGATGGCAAACGTTATGATGAAATAGTTGAAATCGAGGCGCAAGATTGGTTCAAGATTTATAGGCCTCAAGACAATGGCAGGGCATTCTATGAAAAATGTATATACGGCCCTGATGGTGTAATTAGCATTATTTGGGAAGAATAAATGACTTATGAGATTTGGTAGCCCAGTCGTTCTTCAATTATTGACCCTCCAAGATCATTAACTTTATTGAAGTTCAAAAAAACAATTGTCCTAAGATATGAATGAAAAAATACAAGACCATACTAATAAATTAATTGGATATAAAGAACGTCATGAGATTCTCAGAAAAGCCTACAATACCAAAAGTAAATCGAGTAAAAATATGAAAGTAGAAATGGAAGGGATTAGGTACTCATGCTCCAATTATATTCAGCATAATAACTTAATTCAAGATTTGATCTTTGGTGGAACTACTCCTCAGCACCAAGCAGAGTTTAATGATTTTGATAGTATTTGCGATTTTCATATAATAATCGATGGACTAGTTGAGAAACTAAAGTCCAAATAAACAACACCCATTTTTTTTGTAAACTATTACTTGACAAACAATAACAGCTTATGAATGGTTATTGGTGTTTTTGAAATGTTGTACCTATGTTGTACCCGCATAAAAAAGAAAAACCTCCCAATTGCTTGAAAGGCTTATCTTTGTTGAAGTGGTCCCACCTGGGCTCGAACCAGGGACCACCTGATTATGAGTCAGGTGCTCTAACCAACTGAGCTATAGGACCGCATTTTTGCGGATGCAATATTAGTGTTTATTTTTTACCACCGCAAGGTTTTAACGCTGCTACTCCGCTTTTATTTCTTGGCAAAGCTCTACCAAAACCCCGTTTGTGCCCTTCGGATGCAAAAACGTAACCAGTTTATTATCAGCACCTTTCTTAGGTGTTTCGTTCAAAACTACAAAGCCTTCGCCTTTTAATCTTGATATTTCGGACACAATATCCTCCACTGCAAATGCCACATGATGGATGCCCTCTCCTTTCTTCTCCAAAAATTTAGCAATCGGACTTGCTGGGTTGGTCGCTTCCAGAAGTTCAATCTTGTTGGGGCCCGATTGAAAGAAAGAAGTCTTTACTCCTTCCGAGGCTACTTCTTCAATTTTATAATGCGGCACACCCAATAATTTGGCAAACAACAAATTTGATGCTTCCAAATTTTTCACTGCGATGCCAATGTGTTCTATTTTATCCATGGATTTGCGATATTTAATTCAAATTAATGGTCCTTTTTCCAAAATTACGCACTGTAATTGGTTCAGAAAGTGAGGAGAGTCAGTAATTCGCTTATTTTTGCACTATGGAAGAAACACAAAGACAGAAAAAAATAGGGGGAATCATCCAAAAAGACCTTGCAGATATTTTGCAACGAGCCGCTACCGATGGTGGGCTCAAGGGCACTTTAATCTCTGTTTCCAAGGTTTCCGTTACCGTGGATTTGTCTTTGGCCAAAGTATATGTGAGCATTTTTCCGAATAAAGATGCTAAAGGATTGTTGGCCGGAATCAAAGAAAACCAAGTGGCCATTCGTTATGAGCTGGCACAGCGCACCAAAAATCAATTGCGTCGTGTTCCTGAACTCAACTTTTATTTGGACGATTCCTTAGAATACATCGACAACATTGAAAAATCCTTAAAAGGAGAAGAAAACCCCATTATAAACAGAGATTTACTGGACAAAAGAAAGAAATCCTGATTTGAATTTTCCTCTCTACATCGCAAAGCGTTACTTACGGTCCAAGAGCAGCCAAAATGCGGTGAACATTATCAATTTTATTACGTTTTTGGTCATTGTGATTGGCTCTGCCGCACTTTTTGTGGTGTTATCGGCCTTCGCTGGGCTAAAAACCTTCAGTCTTTCTTTTTCCAATACATTTGATCCCGATTTAAAGGGTTCGCCAACTATAGGAAAACATTTTATCCTTTCCCCTGAGGAAGAGGAAGCGCTTCAAAAGATTCCTGGACTGGCTAAATACGCCAAAGAATTGGAAGAACGGGCCTATCTAACTTATAAGGAAAAAAGCACTATTGCCTACATTAAAGGAATCGATGATAATTATAGATCCGTAACGGGGCTTGATACCAATTTATATGCTGGTAGTTGGAGTAAAATAGATAAGAGTGCGGTAATTGGCATGGGCATTTTCAATTTGCTGGGGGTACCTATGAACAACAGAACACCTATGGAGGTTTTGGTGCCTAAACCAGGAAAAGGTTCCTTCTCGCAACAAGGTTTAATGAGTTCTAAACCCTACAATGAACTTCCTTTAGTGGTGAGCGGTATGTATGCGGTAGAAGAAAACCTCGATAAGAAATATGTTTTCACATACCTTCCTTTGGTGCAGGCACTATTACAAAAAGACAGCACTGAAATTTCTGGAATCAATTTTAAATTGAAAGATGGTGCTTCGGCTGAAGAAGTTAGAACCGGAATCAATCAAGTTTTGGGGGATAAAGTGTCCATTTTAACCCGCAGGGAACAAAACAGCACGCTTTATCGCATGTTGAACACCGAAAATCTAGCCACTTATTTGATTTTTACCTTGGTGTTGATCATAGCGCTCTTTAATGTGGTGGGCGCCATTATTATGATGATTTTGGACAAGCAACAAAACTCCAAAACCTTGTTCAGTCTTGGGACGACGATTAAGGAATTGCGCAGAATATATTTTATTCAAGGGTTGTTGGTCACTTCTTTTGGTGGACTTATCGGAGTGCTACTTGGATCCCTGTTGATTACTTCGCAATTGTTGTTTGGTTGGGTAAAAATTACCCCCACTTTGGCCTATCCCGTGGAATACAATCCCATAAATGTTTTGATTGTGATGGGCACCATTGTGGTTTTAGGTTTTATTTCATCCAAAATTGCCAGTAGTCGAATCAACCAAAAGTTGATTGCTATTTAGGCAAACTGATAATCCCCAAACTTTTCCAATACCTCATCAAAAGCGGCAAAAACATCGGCGGCATCGTCGCTGGTTACCATTTTCATGCGGTATTCTTTAAAATGGGGAATCCCCTTAAAGTAGTTGGTGTAGTGTCTTCGGGTTTCAAAAACTCCTAATTTTTCGCCTTTCCAATCAATCGACATTTGCAAATGCCTTCTGGCTGCATCTACTCGTTCAACCATTGATGGAGGAGGTAAATGTTCTCCCGTTTTAAAAAAGTGCTTCACCTCTTTAAAAAACCATGGGTAACCGATGCTGGCCCTACCAATCATCGCACCATCCAATCCAAATTCGTCACGCATTTTAACTGCCGCTTCGGGAGTGTCCACATCGCCATTGCCAAAAACCGGAATATGCATGCGTTGGTTGTTTTTAACCTCAGCAATGGGAGTCCAATCGGCTTCTCCCTTGTACATCTGCACTCTGGTTCTTCCGTGAATGGAAATAGCTTCAATCCCGACATCTTGCAACCGTTCGGCGACCTCAACAATTTTAATGGAATTCGCATCCCAACCCAATCTTGTTTTTACCGTAACGGGAAGTTTGGTGCGCTTCACAATTTCCTCCGTCAATTTTACCATTAAAGGTATATCACGAAGAATACCTGCGCCTGCGTTTTTGCAGACCACTTTTTTTACCGGGCACCCAAAGTTGATGTCAATAATATCAGGGTTGGATTGCTCTACGATATCCACAGCTTGCAACATCGAATCCAGCTCTGCGCCAAAAATCTGAATGCCCACTGGGCGCTCCTTTTCATAAATATCGAGTTTAATGACACTTTTAGCGGCATCACGAATCAGACCTTCCGAAGAAATAAACTCGGTATAGACCACGTCTGCGCCTTGTTCTTTACAAAGTGCACGGAAAGGAGGGTCGCTCACATCTTCCATCGGAGCTAGAAGAAGCGGGAAATCAGGGAGTTCTATGTTTCGAATTTTTGGCAAATCCTTTGCTTTTTGGTCTGCAAAAGTACAAAATCACTTAAAATGAACGTACTAATCTTGGGATTGAAGTCTTTCACGCTCTTTTTTGTCGATGGCTCGTTGATTGTCTTCCAGCCTAAAATTCCCAAAATTGTAGGTAAATCCAAAACGAATAAATTGGGTTTCTGGCCGTCTGCGGTAAAAATTATCCTGGTTTAAATACTGCGAACGGTAGGTGGGCACATACTTTTCTAAAATATCCTCTGCGGCAAGGGAAAGGGTAATTTTGTTATCGAAAAGTGTTTTGCGAAGCCCAACAGTGAGGTTAAACTGCTCATCCGACACATACGACCCGAACAAGAATTTAGAAATATAGGTGGCGGTAACTTCGCCCGTGAAAGTTCCATCTTGGGACAGGGTTAAATAATTGCTTAAATAAGCATAGACCCCATTCACTTCATTGGTAAAGGCCACATTGCCGCTCTGTTCGGCCAAAAAGGTTTCCTCCTCATGAAAAATTGAAGTGTAAGCTAAAAGAAACCATGCGGGAATTATGCCTTTGCTCAGGGTAAAATCCAACCCATACGATTTACTGTCAAGCACATTTTGTTTTAACTCCACCAAGGTTTGGTTGTCATTGTCCTGAAAAACCAAATACGCAATATTACTGCCGTTATCTTTGTAGTATACATCAAAAAAGTACTCGCTGTTAAGGGTATAATTAAAATTGAAGTTGTTGCTGAAGCTTGGTCTTAATGTAGGATTGCCTTGCTCATAATCGTTTTCATTGTAAAAGAATCGAAAAGGGTTGAGGTCATCATATTTTGGCCTGTTCACGTTTCGTCCAAAGTCAAAAGAAAAGCTATGCTTGTCCGATGGCGAATACAATACATATAAAGATGGAAATGGCTCAAAAAAGTCTTGGGAGTTCACTTGGTTCAAGGTTAATGAAGTCCCTTCGGCCTCCGTCAGTTCTCCTCGAACGCCTAATTTCATGGACCATTTTTCCCAGTTTTTTACGAAACTGAAATAGGCCGCATACACCTTTTCATCATATAAAAATTGGTCTGACTGGGAAGCATCCACATTATCATCGTTTCCCGAAAAATTGAAAAAACGAACACTGCTTTCTGAATCGATAACCGAAATTTTAGCCCCTGTTTCAAACGAAGTGTTTCCAATCGGGGTGGAATAATCAAGTTGTCCCGTATAAATTTGAATGTCTTGTTTGGAATCGGAATCAAACCCAAAATCCCTTAAAAACGCACCGCCTGCATCGAAATAATTTGTGTTCAAATTTTGAAAATAATCACCAGTAAAATAGGTGTAGTGACCATTGGCGCTAATTTGGGCCCCTTCCTTTTTTAGTTTGTACACATAGCTTAAATCAAATGCCAAATTGGTGTTGTCCATATCGGCGTTGTTCTGGGTCGTAAACGTGGAATCCAATTGGCCCAGATTGTTGCTCATTAAGGTTTCCAGATTGGTTTGCTGCTCTTGGTTGAGGTTAAAAAGCACATTTGAGGTAAAATTCAGACTGTTTCGGTCATCAATGTCAAAATCCAGCACAAAACTTCCGTTATGCGACTGCGAACTTTCCACCTGATTGTAATCCGTATCCCATTGTGAGAATACAGAATTGGTGTTATCCATAAAATGGATGCCCTTTTTGGTTTTCTCCAAGTCCTTTTTGGGGTTGATGGAATAATTGGCAAACAAGTTCAGCTTATCCGTTTTGTAATAATGACTTGTTCCCAAACTATATTTAGAAAAAACAGCCTGTGTATAATTGCCGTTTATACTTCCCTTGTACCCTGGCACAATGTTTTTGCTGGTCACAATATTTAAAACGGGTCCACGCTCTGCATCATAACTTGCGGGGGGATTGGCAATGACCTCAACCGATTTAATATTCGCGCCTGAAAGCCCCTGCAATAGGTCTTGCACTTCTTGTCCAGAAAGCTGAACTTTTCTATCGTTAAGATAAACCGTGGCATTTTGGCCGCGAATCATCAATTCGTTTTGGTTTACAATAACTCCGGGGGTGCTTTTTAAAATATCCCATGAACTTCCTTGGGATACCACCGTGTTTTCAACCGAAAAAACCAGTCTGTCTGGTAGTTTTTGGAGTTTTGGACGTTGCGCAACCACTACCACTTCATCCAATTCATTGCTTCCCATCGCGATTATCAGGGCGCCTAAAGAGATATCGCTAGAGATGTCCAAGGCCCTAGGCTCAGAACCCCTCCCCACATAACTCGCTTGTAATAAATAGAGGTCGGGTTCGATTCCCGTTAGCTCAAAAAACCCATTATCGTCCGAAGAGGTGCCCTTTACAAAGGTTGAATCCATCGCTTGTAAAAGAAGAATATTGGCGTAGGGAATGGTCTCGTTTTGCTCATCTACCACCTTGCCCGTTATGGTGTATTTTTGCGCACAAAGTCCATGCATCACAAATAAAACCAGTACAACGTTAGAGATGGTTAGCTTCATGTAGAGTTAGGGTTGAACCTCAAATCTAATAAATTATTTTTGAGCGATATAGACCTTCTCTTTTCTTATTTTGAAAAATACATCCACGGGCCACGAAAACAACTATATTTGCAGTTGATCATGTGCCCTTTTGGGAGGTGTTAATGTTGATATGAAAAAGATTCGAAATTTTTGCATTATTGCACATATAGACCATGGTAAAAGTACCTTGGCAGACCGTTTGTTGGACTTTACCGGTTCCGTGACCGAGCGCGAAAAACAAGACCAGTTGTTGGACAATATGGACTTGGAACGTGAGCGTGGCATCACCATTAAGAGCCATGCCATTCAAATGGAGTATGTGCACGAAGGTGAAACTTATGTCCTGAATCTTATCGACACTCCCGGTCACGTGGATTTCTCTTATGAGGTGTCCCGTTCCATTGCGGCTTGTGAAGGTGCGCTATTGGTGGTCGATGCTGCACAAAGTATTCAGGCACAGACTATTTCCAACCTTTATTTGGCCTTGGAAAACGATTTGGAAATTATCCCTGTCCTAAATAAAGTGGATTTGCCAAGTGCGAATCCAGAGGAAGTTACCGATGATATTGTAGACCTTTTGGGTTGTAGGCCCGAAGAGGTAATCCCTGCCAGTGCAAAAACAGGAATTGGTATTCAAGAGATTCTAACCGCTATTATCGAGCGTATTCCAGCACCAAAAGGCAATGTTGATGAACCATTACAAGCCTTGGTTTTTGATTCTGTTTATAATCCATTTAGAGGTGTTGAAACCTATTTTAGGGTTGTGAACGGGGAAATCAAGAAAGGACAAAAAATCAAATTTGTTGCTACAGGTAAAGCATATGAAGCTGATGAAATCGGCACCTTAAAATTGAAGCAAATGCCCAAACAAAAAATCTCCGCTGGAGATGTGGGGTATTTGATCACGGGTATAAAAGATGCCCGAGAGGTTAAAGTTGGGGATACCATTACCGATGCCGCCAACCCTACCAAGAATGCCATTTCAGGTTTTGAGGATGTAAAACCTATGGTTTTTGCTGGGATTTATCCTGTGGACACTGAGGATTTTGAAGAATTGCGTTCTTCCATGGAAAAGTTGCAGTTGAATGATGCTTCTTTGGTGTTTACCCCAGAAAGTAGTGCCGCACTTGGATTTGGATTCCGTTGCGGATTCTTGGGCATGTTGCACATGGAGATTATTCAAGAGCGTCTGGAGCGTGAGTTCGACATGACCGTAATTACCACGGTGCCCAACGTAAGCTACCATGCCTTTACCACAAAAGACAAGGAAACTCCCTTGATCGTAAACAACCCCTCCGATTTGCCAGATCCGAGTACGGTTGATCGTGTTGAGGAACCTTATATTAAAGCGACCATTATTACCAAATCCGATTTTGTCGGAAATGTGATGTCACTTTGTATTGAAAAACGAGGGCAAATCGTAAACCAAACTTATCTGACCACGGAACGGGTGGAGCTTATTTTTGATATGCCTTTGGCCGAAATCGTGTTTGACTTTTACGACCGATTGAAAACCGTTTCAAAAGGTTATGCCTCTTTCGATTATTCACCCATAGGTATGCGAGTATCCAAACTGGTCCGAGTGGATATCCTTTTGAACGCGCAACCTGTCGACGCTTTATCTGCATTGGTACATTTTGATAATGCGCACACCATTGGTAAAAAGATGTGCGAAAAGTTAAAAGAGCTCATCCCAAGACAGCAATTCGATATTCCAATTCAAGCAGCTATTGGTTCCAAGATCATTTCTAGGGAGACCATAAAAGCGTTGCGAAAAGATGTGACCGCCAAATGTTATGGTGGGGATATTTCCCGTAAGCGTAAACTGCTTGAAAAACAGAAAAAGGGTAAAAAACGAATGCGCCAAGTAGGAAATGTGGAAATTCCACAGCAAGCTTTTATGGCCGTTTTAAAGTTGAATGATTAATGTTTTACAAACCAGCAGTTTAACTCTGACAAATTTTATCCACATACTCTTTAGGTGAGTCATAACCCGCTTCTTTTAAAAGCGATTTTTCAATAATTCCAGTCTCTTTACCATCTACCTTGTATGCATAAGTTCCATCACCTTTATCGCAGAGTTCGATTTTGGTGTTGAGCGTTGTGGTACACGATTCACATGTAAGATCTTTATCATCCTTTGAACAGCTTACTGTAATTAGTCCAAGCGCCATAAAGGCAAGTACAATTTTTCTCATTTGTAAAGATTTTTGGTTTTGAATGAGCTAAATGTACTTGTGTAGAATAAACCTCAAGGGGCACAATTGATGAATGCCCCTTTTGGGTTGACGGATCGGTAAATTTTCTGTTTAATGTAAATTCGGAGTGGCTTATTCCTGGTCTTCATCAATCATTCTTCCCAAATACACCAGTTTGTAGCCGTCCCCTTTCGGAACAAAGTCTTTACTGTTGGCTGGAATAATATCAATACTTCCGCTAGGTGCTTTCGTAAATAGTGGTACTATATCAACATTCTTTTGAGTTAAATCGATGAGGTTATCGTAATGCTCCTTGTCCCTAAGATCTATTTCGTGTATGGTGGGGTGTGTGCGTACCGTATCCATTAATTGAATAAAATCGTCGGAATGGGAGAACAGACCTTCCTTTGGATTGTTGTCCGGGTCATTGACCTCTTCGGTATTCACCAATCTAAACGCACCGTTTTCACCAAACTGCCTTTGAAACTTTTTAATGGCAAACTTGTTAATATCGGAGTTGCCCGTTAAGGCCATTAAATAACCCATGTCGTTCAATTCGATATTATCAGTAAGCGAATCTGAGAAAATATTGGCGGTTATGGCTTCCAACCCCAATTTCTTTGCCTTGTCCACATTGGTCTGGTTGTTATCGATTAATACCACGTGCCTGTTGTTCTTTTTCAAATAATTGGCAATCAAGCGGGATAGCTTGGAGGCACCAATAATTAAAATACCTTCTGATTTCTTCAAGAATACACCAACTGTTTTAGCAAAGAATCGAGCAGTGGTGGCATTCAACAACACCGTTCCCAATACGATCATAAACACCAGGGGCGTAATGTATTCTGCTCCTGGTTCTCCTTTGGCCATAAGTTTGGAGCCAAAAAGGGAGGCGATACCTGCAGCAACAATACCTCGTGGGCCAACCCATCCGATGAACAATTTTTCGTTGAGCTTTAAATTTGAGCCTTGGGCACTTATAAACACGCCTAATGGCCGAATTATAAAAACAATGATGGCAAAAAGTGCTACGGTGTTCCAATTGAAAATCAGTTCCATATCACTAATGTTGATGTTGGCCGATAAAAGGATAAAAAGAATGGAAATCAACAAAACGCTCAGCGATTCCTTAAAGTAGAGTAGTTCCTTGATGTTGGGCAAATTCATATTTCCTAGTACCATTCCCATCACAACCACGGCCAAAAGCCCAGATTCATGTGCAAAAACGTCCGATTCCACATACACCAACAACACTGTAGAAAGTGAAACCACATTCAATAAATAATGGGGAATAAAGTCTTTTTTAATAGCAAATCCCAACGCGTGGGCAAACGTAAACCCAAAGGTAGTACCGAATAAGACGATTTTTCCAAATTCAACCAATGCCGTTTGGGTAAATTCGTGACCTTCACCCACACTTATGAACTCAAACACCAAAACCGCAACCAAGGCACCGATGGGGTCAATTAAAATACCTTCCCATTTTAACACTGCCGATACATCCTTTTTCAATGGAATGTTTCTCAAAATTGGGGTAATCACTGTAGGTCCAGTAACAATGATCAATGCAGAGAACAAAAAAGAGATTTGCCACGTTAATCCGAACAAATAATGTGCAGAGACCCCGGCCCCAAAAAAGGTAACCACAGTTCCTATGGTAATCAACTTTGTGATTACCGGACCAACATTGGAAATTTCGGCACGTTTTAAGGTCAATCCGCCTTCAAAAAGGATAACACTAATGGCCAAAGACACAAAATTATACAGGCCTTCGCCGGGAAAAAGTCCCTTACTGTCGTTCCAAATGGGTTCAATTAATTTAGAGCCATCTTCAGTGTACAAAGTGGCAATTGGTCCGACCAATAATCCAATCAATATTAAGGGTAAAATTGCCGGCAATTTAAATCGCCATGCCACCCATTGAGCAATGATGCCAAGAATGATAATTCCAGCAAGTTCAAGCATTTTTTTAGTTTTTGGAAATTTACTGCTTTTCTTTTAGATAATCACTCGGGGCATTGATAGGGGGGACTTTTTAGGTTTAATTGGTTCAGCTTGACCTCTTTTTGTTAAAATACGACTAATATATCCTTACTTTTCACGTATTTGGATTGCTCTTTTCTTATTTTGCAGGCCTTTTGCTTTCTACATGACGATTTATCCCATTGAAACTGGTAATTTTAAGTTGGACGGAGGGGCCATGTTCGGTGTGGTTCCAAAATCTATTTGGAACAAAACCAATCCCGCCGACAGCAACAATATGATCGATATTGCTGCCCGTTGTCTTTTAATTGAGGATGGGGACAGACTTGTTTTGGTGGACAACGGTCTTGGGAACAAACAATCCGAAAAGTTTTTTAATTATTACTTCTTATGGGGCGATCATACGTTGGACGGTTCGCTTCAAAAAGCGGGTTTTCATCGAGATGATATTACCGATGTTTTTTTAACGCACCTACATTTTGACCATTGCGGGGGAAGCATTCAATGGAATTCGGACCGAACCGGTTACGAACCCGCATTTAAAAATGCCAAGTTTTGGACCAATCAAGACCATTGGGAATGGGCGACCCAACCCAATCCACGAGAAAAAGCCTCTTTTTTAAAGGAAAATTTATTGCCCATGCAAGAAAGTGGGCAACTGCATTTTATAGATAGAAAAGGTGTGACATTTCTTGAAACCTTAGAACTGGGATTTGGCATTCATTTTATGGATGGACATACCGACAAGCAAATGTTGCCTCATTTAAATTATAAAGGACAGACCATAGTCTTTGTGGCCGATTTAATTCCAACAGTAGGCCATATTCCGTTGCCCTATGTGATGGGATACGACACCCGACCATTATTGACCATGGAAGAAAAGGCCGCATTTCTTACTGCTGCCGTTGAAAACAATTGGTTATTACTTTTTGAGCATGATGCCCACAATCAATTATGTTCCCTTAAACAAACCGAAAGAGGGGTTCGATTGGATGAACTCTATTCCTTCGATGAACTATTCAAAACACAATAATTTTAGTTAGACAAACACATTTTATGAACTGCACATACAAACAAACTATTTTATCCATTTCTACGACTCTTTTATTGGCTGGTTGTGGATCTACTGTACTGGTTTCAACCCCCGTTGAAAACATTGATACCGTTCCCCTTAAAATAGCTGAACTCACAGATGCCGAGAAAAAACATTGGGGCCATTTGGACCTAATTAAGGACACAATTCCCGGGATGAGCGTTGATAAGGCCTATACTGAAATCATCAAAAACAAAAAAGGTAAAACCGTTGTGGTGGCCGTATTGGATTCTGGGATGGATTTGGAGCACGAAGATTTAAAAAATGTGCTTTGGACCAACAAAGATGAAATTCCAAATAATGGAAAGGACGATGACGGAAACGGATATATCGACGATGTTCATGGTTACAACTTTTTAGGCGATTCCTATAATGAACAATTGGAATATGTGCGCATGCTCCGTTTAAACATTGGAGATGCTTCCGACAGGGCCGAAGCACGATTGTTGTTGGATAAAGAATATCCTGAAGCGCTTCAGAACAAACAACAATACGAACAAATTTACCAAGTGGTGCAGGGCGCCGATATGGCCGTTAAAAAAGAATTGGGAAAAGAAACCTATACCCAAGAGGACTTAAAAGCCTTAAATGCATCCACCCCGATTATGGAGCAAAGTGTTGCCGTATTGAACCAAATGTTCAATTATGGCGAAAGTATTCCTGAGGTGTTGGAAGAGCTTAAGGAAGGCATCAACTATTTCTCTGAGCAGGTCAATTACAACCTCAACAAAGATTTTAATGGAAGAGCCCCTGTTGGGGATGATCCTTACGATATAACAGATGTGCCCTATGGCAATGGGAACCCAAAAAACATGGTGGACACTGAAAGCCATGGCACCCACGTAGCGGGAATTATTGCGGCTGAACGCAACAATGGAAAAGGAATGGACGGGGTGGCACAAAATGTTGAAATCATGAGCATTAGAGCTGTGCCAAATGGCGACGAATATGATAAAGATATTGCTTTGGGAATCCGGTATGCGGTAGATAACGGAGCCTCTATCATCAATTGTAGCTTTGGGAAAGCATTTTCGCCAAAAGCGGATTGGGTGTACGATGCCATTGCATACGCCGCATCCAAAGATGTTTTGATCGTACATGCCGCCGGAAACGATGGGGAAGACCTTGAAGATCCAGAAAACACAAACTTTCCAAACGACCATAAACTTGGTAAAATCGAATTTGTGGACAACATGATCACGGTTGGTGCCCTATCCAGCAAATACGGATCTGAAATGGTGGCCTCTTTTTCAAATTATGGCGGTAAAAATGTAGATGTGTTTGCCCCTGGCGATGAAATCTACTCGACCATGCCAGAAAGTGAATACGAATTTCAGGGAGGAACATCAATGGCCGCACCAGCTGTATCAGGGGTAGCTGCACTTATTCGTTCATTTTATCCCGATTTAACCGCTTCCGATGTTAAAAACATCATTATGCAGTCCGGTTTAAAATCAAAAAGCAACGTAATTGTGGATGGCGATGCGTCCAAATCCTTTGCATTCGATAAAATTTCCAAGTCAGGCAAAATGGTAAACGCCTATAATGCGTTAATTTTAGCAGACCAAATTGCAAATGGCAAAACCACCCTTGAAAGCAACTCAAAATAATATATGAAAAGATTAATGCCCCTATTACTAGTGGCCTTATTGGCCTCGTCCTTACTAAATGCACAAAACCCAACCTACTGGCAACAGCACGTAGATTACACTATGGAAGTGGACATGGATGTGAAAACCTTCCAGTACACCGGAACCCAAAAATTGGTTTATACCAATAATTCGCCCGATGAATTGAGCAGGGTTTTTTACCACTTGTACTTTAATGCCTTTCAACCTGGGAGCGAAATGGACATTAGATTGCAAAACATTAAAGATCCGGATAAAAGAATGATGGATGGCGATAAAAGTAGAATCGCTTCATTGTCTGAAAGTGAAAAAGGTTACTTGCATGCAGAAACTTTGACCCAGGACGGCGCAGCCGTTTCTTTTGAGGAAAATGGGACCATTTTGGTGGTAGATTTGGCCAAACCAATACCATCGGGAGGAAAAACCACTTTAGAAATGACCTTTAAAGGTCAGGTTCCCCTTCAAATTAGACGTTCAGGAAGAAACAGTAACGAAGGTGTTGCCTTGAGCATGAGCCAGTGGTACCCAAAACTTTCAGAATACGATTTTGAGGGATGGCATCCAAATCCATATATTGCTCGTGAATTTCACGGGGTATGGGGCGATTTTGACGTGAAAATCACTTTGGACAAAGATTATACGATCGGCGGTTCCGGTTACCTTCAAAACCCCAACGAAATTGGACATGGCTACGAAACTCCCGGAACCAAAGTAAAGACCAAGGGCAAAACCCTTACTTGGCATTTTAAAGCGCCAAATGTGCACGATTTTATGTGGGCGGCCGATCCTGAATATATCCACGATACGCTACAAATGGAAGATGGGCCAACGCTTCATTTCTTTTATAAGGATAACCCAGAATTCAATGAAAATTGGAAAAAGCTTCAGCCCAAAACAGCTGAGGCCATGGCATTTTTCAGCAATAATGTGGGCAAATACCCTTATGAGCAATATTCCGTTGTACAGGGGGGTGATGGTGGAATGGAATATGCCATGAGTACTTTGGTAACCGGAAATCGACCCTATGGAAGTTTGGTGGGTGTTATGGTTCACGAAATGGCCCACTCTTGGTTTCAACATGTATTGGCCACGAACGAATCGGAGCACGAATGGATGGATGAGGGTTTTACCTCGTTCATTAGCAGTTTGTGTATGAATCAAATCATGGAACAAGACAAGCAAAACCCTTTTGAAGGTTCTTATAAAAGTTACTATGCTTTGGTTAATTCCGGTTTGGAAATGCCACAAAGTACCCATGCAGATCGCTATACCACGAATTTTGCTTACGGTATTGCCGCTTATAGCAAGGGCTCCATCTTTTTGTCCCAATTAGGGTATGTAATTGGACAGGATAAGTTGATGGAAACCATTAAAAAGTATTTCGCTGATTTTAAATTCAAACACCCAACGCCGAATGACATTAAAAGAACGGCTGAAAAGGTGTCGGGAATGGAGCTGAACTGGTATTTGACCGATTGGACGCAAACCACCAACACTATTGATTACGGAATTAAAAGTGTTGAGGCTGATGGTGATAAGACAAAAGTAACTTTAGAGCGTATTGGTGAAATGCCAATGCCATTGGATATTTTGGTTGTTGGTGCCGATGGCACACAAGAAACCTATTATGTGCCATTGCGTATGATGTACGGTGAAAAAGAAAATCCCTATCCAAGTTTAAAAAGAACCGTATTGGAAGATTGGCCTTGGGCTTATCAGACCTACGAATTTACCTTGGACATGCCTTTGGAAAATGTTACTGCGATAATGATAGATCCTTCGCAATTGATGGCTGATGTGATCGGCGAAAACAACGTATATCAAGCTCAGGAGTAAACTCCAATTCAAAAAGAATCGGAAGGGCGGCCGTTTGTGTCGCCCTTTTTTATTTAAGCTTAATTTTATTTAAGTAATTTACTTCCTAAATGGATTTGCTTAGAAAATGGTAGAAGAAAACACCAGCTCCAACCCCAAAGAAAACATCCTAAAGTCCCCTCAAGGGGACAATTTCGCTTTTCCCAAAAAGGAAAAGCTGAAAAACAAAAAAGTGATCGAGGCTTTGTTCACTGAAGGAAAAAACATAAAACAAAACCCGATTAAACTTATCTACCTCAATACTAATTTTTCAGACGATTCCAAGATAAAAGTTGCCGTAGTTGCGCCAAAAAAGAAATTTAAAAAGGCCGTTGACCGCAATCGTGTAAAGCGGTTATTGCGGGAAGCTTATCGATTGAACAAACCCCTTATTTTTAACAACATTGAGGGAAATTTTGCGTTCATATTTTTATACCTTGGCAATACAGCACCGAGCTTTAATGAGGTTGATAAGGCCATGAAATTACTTTTAGAGGCCTTTCTAAAAAAGGAATTCCATGAAAATAAAGATTAAAAAGCAGATTGTAATCCCCATTTTGGCACTTACTTTTTTGGTAGTGGCGAGTGGCTTTAAAAGCGATTTCTTTGAAATTGCCAAACAGATAGAAATCTTTACCACCCTTTTCAAGGAGCTCAACATGAACTACGTGGACGAAACAAATCCAGCGGAGCTTATGGATTCTGCCATCAAAAACATGTTGGATGACCTTGATCCCTATACTCAATTTTTGAACGAACAGGATGTGGAATCCTATAAAATCAACAATACAGGCGAATATTCCGGTATTGGGGCATTGGTGCGTTCTTTTGAAAGTAAATTGTTGATCGTGGAGCCATACAAAGGTTATGCTGCGGATAAAGCAGGTTTAAAGGCGGGGGATGAAATCATTAAAATAGGAGAAACCAAGGTGGCCGATTTTGATGACAATGCAAGCGAATTGCTCAAAGGAGCCAATAATTCCTCCGTTGAGGTCACTTATGTGCGTCAAGGGGAAACAAAAACCACCACCATAACCCGAGAGGCCATTGAAGTTGATGCAGTTCCTTATTACGATATGGTAGATGATAAAACAGGATATATTGTTTTGTCACGCTTCAATAGAAAAGCCTCGCAACAGACCAAATCCGCCATGCAAGATCTAAAAGGGCGTGGTGCGGAAAAATTGATTTTAGATCTTCGTGGAAATCCAGGTGGTCTACTTTCGGAAGCCATCAACGTGACCAATTTGTTTGTAGATAAAGGAGAATTGATCGTAACCACTAAATCGAAGGTTAAAAAATTCAATCAAGAATACAGAACAAACAATAAAGCTGAGGACCTTGAAATTCCCTTGGTAGTCCTTATCAATGGTCGAAGTGCATCCGCAAGTGAAATTGTTTCCGGCGGATTGCAAGACTTGGATCGTGCTGTTGTGGTAGGGGCTCGAAGCTTTGGTAAAGGTTTGGTACAGCGTCCGCTCAAATTAACGTACGGAACACAACTAAAAGTGACCATTTCGCGCTATTACACTCCTTCTGGCCGCTGTATCCAATCGTTGGACTACTGGAACAGGGATGCTGAAGGAAATGCCGTTAGAAATACGAATTTTACGGAATTTAAAACCAAAAATGGTCGCAAGGTTTGGGACGGCGGAGGTGTAATGCCCGATATCGAAATCAATACGCTCCAGACCAATACACTGATCGATGCTTTGGAAAACAACCAAATTGTATTCGATTTTGCAACGGACTATTATTATGATCATACGTTTTCATCGGTTGATGAATTTGCTTTTACCAATGCCGACTATATGGCCTTTAAAAAATACGTACAGGAGCAAAATTTCACGTTTCAAACCAAAACAGAAACGCTTTTGGAGCAATCCATAAATGCCGACGAGTCCCTTTTAGGAAATGATGTCCAGGATAAGTACAAGGATCTGCTATTGGCGGTAAACCGTTCCAAATTTGCGGCTTTGGATTCCTTTCAACCCGAAATACAAAAGAACCTGGAAGACGAAATCATCGTTCGCTACTTTTATCGGGACGGACTTTATAAATACTACCTAAGCCACGATGATGCCATTTTAACGGCCAAAGAACTATTGGCGAACACCTCCAAATATGAGAGTATTTTAAAATAGCTTTAATTCCATTTCTTGATTTAATTGCGAATTGATTTAGCTTCTGCCAATCCAAAAGCGTGTTCCATCAATTCATATAGGGCAACCGTCAATTACAAACTCAACTTCAATGGTCTATGACTAATTTCAGAGGAAAAATTGCACATGACCTATACTGTCATTTCCCTTTCTCTTGTGGGGGTAATAGTTGTTTTCTGGCTCCATAATCTATTGAGAAACTGCTTTTGTCGCTCGTTTTGTATATTAAAAAACCGCAAAAACAACAACACCATCCAGAAAGAGGCGTCCATTCTTTCGGTAAAAACAATTAAGGACAAAGAAAAGCCTCTTTTGGAGCTTTTGGTTCTGTTACAAAACTTCTCGGGATATCATATCCATAGAAAAATAAGGGTGTGGGACAGTCAACCCCATTTACAAAGATTTAAACCGGACAACATTTTAATGGTCGGATTAAATGAGGCACGAAAACCCAAAGATCCAGTTTTTCTATCCCAAGGCGTATGCCGGTTTTCGTTTGCATTTGTCCTTATCTGTATCATAAAAATTGTTTTGTATATAACCGCATGTTATATTTTTATTGGGGATGCCCTTGAAAAAATTTTGGAAGATCCAACCGGTTTTGAACTTGCTTTTAAAAACTCCCTGTTCTGGCAATTTGGCCTGTTGATTTTAGGAGTTTGTGTCTTTCTTTATTTTTTGCTTGAAAAAATTGGACTTCTAGTTAATGGAAAAACAAAGAAAGAAAATTGGGATTTACTGTATCATGGTATCGCTACAAAGGCAAAAGTGACGTCTTATAAAGATACAGGAGCTTTAATTAACGACAATCCGATTGTAACGTTTACCTATGCTTTCAAGGATGAAAAAGGGAAAGTCTTTGAAGGGCACGATAAAAAGATGATTGAGAAATTGGAGATAGGATCGCTTTCTGATATTGAAAAACTAGAAATCATGTATTTGCCCAACAAGCCCGATATTTCTCGACTCTCGGAAAACTTGGACGATCATAATTTTGGGCGATTTGTGCAATTGCTGTTTATGGTAACTGCTTTTATATTCTCTTTAACGGTTCTTTTCATGTTCTTCAACACCATGTATCATTCATAATTGATGAAGAAAGGTGGAATAATCCTATTTTTGAGCATGCAAAAACTAAAGGTCTGTGAACTTTTTGCCGGCGTTGGCGGTTTTCGATTGGGATTGGAAAAAACAGGTCACTACAATGTGATTTGGAGCAACCAATGGGAGCCGAGCACCAAAACCCAACATGCTTCGTTGGTTTATGAAGCCCGATTTGGTGCTGAAAACCATTCCAATTGCAGTATTGAAGAGGTTCCAACTACAGCGATTCCAGACCATGATATTTTAGTGGGTGGATTTCCTTGCCAAGACTATTCGGTGGCCACCACATTAAATAACTCCAAAGGACTTTTAGGTAAAAAAGGGGTGCTTTGGTGGTCCATTCACAGGATTCTTTCGGAAAAAGAAAACAAGCCGAAATATCTATTTTTGGAAAATGTAGATCGACTTTTACAATCGCCGTCAAGCCAGCGAGGACGTGATTTTGCAGTGATGTTGCGCAGCTTATCCGATTTGGGTTATGCAGTGGAATGGCGCGTAATCAATGCGGCAGAGTATGGAATGCCTCAGCGCCGAAGGCGCGTTTTTTTTCTGGCGTATTTTAAGAGCACCCAAATCCATCAAAAACTCCAAAAAACGGCTGCAAAAGACTGGATTTTAGAAAAAAGTACATTTTCCGAAGCCTTCCCCATAAACCAAAATGTTCAACAGCTGGTTTCTTTTGATTTGGATGATGATCTCGTTTCCGTTTCCAACAATTTCAACAAAGAACAGAACTTATCCCCATTCTTAAATTCAGGAATCTGTGTTGATGGCAAGGTTTCAACTCTCAAAACAGCTCCCGAATATGAAGGAAAAAAAACAGTTCTATCCGATATTTTAGAGAAATCCAACATTCCATCTGCATATTTTATCGCTGAATCTGAATTTCCAAAATGGAACTATTTAAAAGGGGCCAAAAAAGAAATACGCAAGACCAAATCAGGTTTTGAGTACCATTATAGCGAGGGAAGCATGGTGTTTCCCGATGCATTAGATCAACCTTCCAGAACAATAATAACCGGCGAAGGGGGCAAATCCCCATCACGGTTTAAGCACGTGGTCCAAACCTCCGAGGGGCTACGAAGGCTTTTACCTGTAGAATTGGAACGGTTGAACATGTTTCCTGACAATCACACAGAATTGGATGGCATTTCGGATGCAAAACGAGCCTTTTTTATGGGCAATGCACTTGTGGTTGGGATTGTGGAGAAAGTGGCCTCAGCCCTGTTTCGAAAAATCTCGGAATTTGAAAAGCAAGTTAAAACCTGAAAAACCCGTAAATCTTATTTTTAAACAGGAGTATTTAATCCGAATTGGAGTAGCTAAAAGGTTGGTTTAAGTTCCATTTATCATTTCTGCGTAGGCAGGAATCTAAAGCGTATGCCTTTTATATCAATTTGCCACTTCGACTACGCTCAATGGCCCAATAAATTGCTATTTAATTCAATTACTTTTTTAACATTCGTTTGTGGGGAATACCATCTTCCAAGTATTCTTCCCCAAATGCACTAAAACCTAATTCAGTATAAAATTTAAGGAGATAGCTCTGAGCAGATATTTCAATCTGCTCATTTGGAAATTTTTCGTCAATGGTAGCTAAAGATGCTTCCATAATTAGTTTTCCAAAACCATATTTACGTTGGTCTTGTGCTACCACTACCCTTCCAATACTGGCATTTTCAAAATAATCACCCGGCTTAAATATTCGTGTATATGCAACCAATATTCCATTTTTTGTTCCCAAAACATGAAGGGCCTTTTGGTCCTTGTTGTCCACATCTTGGTATACGCAGTCTTGTTCCACAACAAACACTTCGCTTCGCAAACGCAATATTTGGTATAGTTCTGGAGTGGTTAATTCATCAAAGGTTTTTACAGCAACTTGCATTAATCTTGAACTATTACGCTTTTGGAATCACACTTATCAAACTCAGGTTGAATATTCACATGGTTGATACCATGTTTGTGATAAACGTGTTCCTCAATTTCCTCTAAAATTTCATCGAACTGTGAGAGTTTGATATCCTCTGTAAAATCGATATGGGCCTCCATATGAACTTCATCTTCATTGAGCTGCCAAATATGCACATGATGGACATTTTTTACCATTTTAATCGTACAAATCGACTCAACTAAATCCTGAATTTCGATTGTTCTTGGCGTAAAAAGCATTAACACCTTAGTAGATTCTTTCAATAAATCGTAACCCATATAAATCAAGTAAACACCTATGAGCATGGTCAAGGCCGCATCTACCCAATAAATTTGGTAAAACTTCATCAACAATCCACCAATCAACACCGCCACTGAAGCCAACATATCCGTTAATAAATGTAGATAGGCCGATTTCATGTTCATATTGTGTTCTGAATCTTTCTTCAGTAAGAGCACACTAAAACCATTTCCAGCAATTGCAATCAAAGCCAACCAAATCACCAAATTTGATTTGATTTCATGAGGTTCAATCAATCTTTCAATCGCCTCTTTTATTAAAATAATGGCTACGATTACCAAGGTCGAAGCATTTATAAATGCTGCTAAAATTTCAGCTCTTTTATATCCAAAAGTTCGGTGTTTCGAAGCTTTTTTCTTTCCCATTCTTTGTGCCACGTAGCTAATGACCAAAGAGAGTACATCACTAAAATTATGAAGCGCATCGGATAGCAGAGCCAAACTTCCTGAAATAATTCCACCAACCACTTGCGAAAGTGTAATAGCAATGTTGAGAACAATGGAAATAAGGAGATTCCTCCCTTTTAAATCGTTATGGGAGTGAGAATGGGAATGGGAGTGTCCATGATGGTGGTGGTGCCCCATAAAACTATCTACAAGGAATTTTTTCTATTCTGCGCTCGTGCCTACCACCTTCGAACTTGGTATTCAAAAAGGTATCGACCATATCCAAAGCTTGTGGTAGGGAAATAAAACGGGCGGGTAAACTTAATATGTTGGCATCGTTGTGCTCACGGGCCAGTTGTGTAATTTCTTTGTTCCAACAAAGTGCACCTCTTATGTTTTGGTGTTTGTTAATGGTCATGGTGGCACCATTTCCACTGCCACATATCACAATACCAAAATCAACTTTTCCCTCTTCAACATCGGATGCAACTGGGTGTGTAAAATCTGGATAATCAACACTGTCCGTGCCATCGGTACCGTAATTAACAACGTCGATACCTTTAGATTTTAACATACCAATTATAGCGAGTTTATAATCAGTTCCCGCGTGATCATTTCCAATTGCAATTTTCATGGTTATAGTATTTTGAGGATTGAAACAAAGGTACAACATCTTTTAATTGGGCGATGTTTATAAAAACCAAGAAAATGTTACATATCCTTTACCTACAGCGGATTGTAATTATCAACCAATTGTTAATTTATTTAAGAAAAGTTATGGTAACGAAATTTTGAAATATCAGGGAAATAAAGCAATAAGAATAATTGCTTTATGTTGGATCCATTTTCAATCAAAAATTAATCAACGAATATTAAATAATTATCGACCGTAATTAACATAAAAGATACATTTACTTTTCAATAAATTGATGTTGATAACGGTTATTAAAAATCGTGAATAACGAATCTAAAAGATTGATTTTTAAAATATTTTTTAGCTAACAGATCGTGGATAAAGTAATTCAATTGTTGAAAGCAACTTTTTGAAGAAAAAATTATTCCACATATCAACGATCTATAATAATCATCATTTTTATAAATTTTTAAAAAGAAGAAAAAAGATAATATATGTTATTGTTGATAAATGTTGTTTTATCTGACATTACTTACCCATACATTAACGCTCAAGGATTATAATTCGTACTTTTCAAAAAAAATAAGAGGACATTAATGTCAAAGAAAAAGAAGAGAGCTGGTAGCCAAAGAAAGAATGAGATAACCAAGGGCATTTTCACGGTTCTGGAAAAGGAACCAACCCAGAGCTTTAACTATAAACAAATAGCTGCCAAGCTAGGAATTACAGATACTCAAGATAGAAATCTATTAATCAAACGTTTAGGACAACTTAGGGCTACGGACCGTATAGTAGAGGAAGAACGGGGCAAGTACAAAAAGAAGCCATCCTTACACACTTATTTTACAGGAAAAGTTGATTTAACCAGTAGTGGTAATGCCTACATAATAGTAGATGAACTTGATGACGATATTTTTGTTTCCAATAACAATTTAAACAGAGCTTTCCACGGAGATACTGTTGAAGTATTCTTGAAACCTAGAAGAAAAGGAAAGAAAATGGAAGGGGAAGTTTTCAAAGTTTTGGAACGAAAAAAGACTTCTTATGTGGGGATTGTTGATAAGCAAAAACGATTTGCTTTTGTTCGCCCTACCGATTCCAGAATGTATACCGATATTTTTATTCCGCCAGAAAAGCTTAAAAAAGCGAATGATGGGGATAAGGTTCTTGTGAACTTGGGAGATTGGCCCGATGATGCGGATTCTCCATATGGTGAAATTGTGGAAGTATTGGGTAAACCAGGAGAGCACAATACCGAAATCCATGCGATTTTAGCTGAATATGGATTGCCCTACGAGTTTCCGTATGAAGTGGAGCAGTATGCCAAAACACTGGATACCAGTATAAAAGAATCTGAAATTGCCAAACGAAGGGATATGCGTGACGTGTTGACCTTCACTATTGATCCCAAGGATGCCAAGGATTTTGATGATGCACTTTCGTTTCAAAAATTGGAAAATGGGAATTATGAAATTGGAATCCATATTGCCGATGTTTCGCATTATGTACAACCCGATTCTATTTTAGAGGAAGAGGCTTATGATCGTGCCACTTCTGTGTATTTAGTAGATCGTGTGGTTCCCATGCTTCCCGAAGTATTATCGAATTTGGCTTGTTCTTTAAGACCCAATGAAGAAAAATACACGTTTTCTGCCATTTTCGAAATCGATGATAAAGCTAAAGTGGTCAACCAATGGTTTGGTAGAACGGCCATCAATTCCAATGAACGTTTTGCCTATGAAGAGGCGCAGCATGTTATAGAGACCGAACAAAATACCATTCCAAAGGAAATTTCGATACGTGATGGGGCTTATTCCATTTCCGATGAAATAGTTGATGCCATTCTTACTTTTGATCGTTTGGCCAAGATTATGCGTACCGCTCGAATGGATGCTGGTGCCATTTCTTTTGATAAGATCGAAGTGAAGTTCAACCTTTCAGAAAACAACGAGCCCGTTGGCGTTTATTTTAAAGAAGCCAAGGATGCCAATAAATTGATTGAAGAATTTATGTTGTTGGCTAATCGAAAAGTGGCCGAGTTTATCGGAAAACAGAAGAAAACCTTTGTCTACCGTGTGCACGACAAGCCAGATGATGATAAATTAATGGCCTTGAACGGGGTTATTTCCAGATTTGGACATAGTCTTAACCTTAAGGACAGAAAGACCATTAACAAGTCCCTAAACCAGTTATTGGAAGATGTAAAAGGGAAGAAAGAACAAAACTTGGTAGATACCTTGGCTATTCGAAGTATGAGCAAGGCGATCTATACCACAGAAAATATTGGGCATTATGGGTTGGGGTTCGATTATTATACTCATTTTACATCGCCCATTCGAAGATATCCGGATGTAATGGTCCATCGATTGTTGCAGCATTATTTGGATAATGAAAAGATGCCGAAAGCGGCTATTTATGAAGAAAAGTGCAAGCATTCGTCCGATATGGAATTGTTGGCGGCCAATGCAGAACGTGATTCCATAAAATACATGCAGATCAAGTTTATGGAAGACCACAAGGATCAAGAGTTTCTTGGGGTTATTTCTGGGGTTACCGAATGGGGAATCTATGTAGAGATCATAGAGAACAAATGTGAGGGAATGATCCGGATTCGGGATATTAAGGATGATTATTACATTTTTGATGAACGACAATACGCCATCATTGGGGAACGAACCAAACGGATGTACCAATTGGGGGATGAAGTGTATGTGATGGTAAAAAACACTGATTTAGTGAAGCGCCATTTGGACTTTTCGTTGATCGGTAAACGGGAATAATACTATTTTGGAACAAATTTTGTTATTCTCTTGAGAACCAAATTTTTATAACATGAAAAAAATTACGATTGTTATACTGTTTTTGAGTTTGCAATGCATTGTTGCTCAAGAGAATACGTTGACCCTAAACCTACAAAAGTTCACGGAAATCAAAGGTTTTGATGGTATTTCCATCAATTTGATCAAATCCAATACGAACAAGGCGGTTATAAGTGGGGTGAGTACAGATAAGGTTGCCATTGTAAATAATGATGGGGTATTAAAGATACGGATGGAAATTACCAAGATTTTTAGCGGGTACAGAACCTATGTTGATCTTTACCATACCGAAGAATTGGTTGTGGTCGATGTAAATGAAGATGCCCGAATTTCTTCCGATGATATCTACAAGCAAAATATTTTGGAACTTAAAGCCCAAGAAGGTGGGGAATTGGAAATCAATTGCGAAGTGGATCAGTTGTTGATCAAAGCTGTTTCTGGGGGAAAGATTTTTTCAAGTGGCTTTTCCAATACGCAAGATGTAATTATAAATACGGGTGGAGAGTACAACGGCAGAACCTTCCAAACAAAATTTACCACGATAACCGTAAATGCCGGTGGAAATGCGGAAATTTATGCATCCAAATACGTAAAGGCCAATGTTAAGGCAGGTGGTGAAGTTTTGGTATACGGCGATCCCGAAAAAATGGATGAACAGACTTTATTCGGAGGAAAGATTAAAAGAGTGAATTAAAAATGATCGAGGACATTCAGGCAGCAATACCATTGGGCTTTTTATTGAGCTTTATGATTGGCCCTGTATTTTTTGTTTTACTGGAAACCAGTGCAACCAAAGGATTTAGGGCAGGTGTTACCTTGGATATCGGAGTCATTTTTGCTGATATTGTCTTTCTGTTGATAGCCTATTTCAGTAGTTTTCAGTTGTTGGAGAATTTGAGCAATCAACCTGGGTTGTTTGTTTTTGGAGGAATGATATTATTGGTGTACGGCATTCTTTTGTTTGTAAAAAAAGCAAAGAAAGCAACTAATGTCAGGGCATCCAAAGGGACTTATTTGGGATTGTTGGTTAAAGGTTTCTTATTGAATTTCATCAACATTGGGGTGTTGGCGTTTTGGTTGGGATTGATCATTGTTGTTGGACCCAGTTTGGATAACGATTCCAACAGAATGATGGTCTTCTTCGGGACTGTACTTACTGTTTATTTTGGAACTGATTTGCTCAAAATAATTTTGGCCAAACAGTTGAAGCGCTACTTGACGCAAGAACGAATCGTACTTATAAAAAAGGGATTGGGTATTGTTTTGATCATTTGCGGAATCGTATTGATCAGTAAAGGATTCTTACCTAAGGATAAGTTCGATATTAAGGAGGAAATTGAAAAAATTGAAAAGCTATAAATTAAAAACCCAGCACTAAGTACTGGGTTTTTGAGGCATCGAGCGGATTCGAACCGCTGTACAAGCTTTTGCAGAGCTCTGCCTAGCCACTCGGCCACGATGCCATTTTGGAGTGCAAATGTACTACTTTTTTAACTTTGGCAAAGCAATATTATCACCTTTGATTCTTTAGTATAACCGCAACACTTTCAACGTCCCCACCAATGGGTGGATTTATTTTTGCTACTTCTACTTCCACTTCCATTACTTGCGGAATTTCCTTAAAAATACGATCGCTTATTCTTTTGGCCACGTGTTCCAAAAGATTGGAACGAACGCCCATTTCTTCTTTTATGATATTGTTCAGATGAACATAATCAACAGTTTCACTCAAATCATCAGAAATTGAAGGTTGGGAGAGGTCGGTAGAAATTTCAAGGTCTACCCTATAATCACTTCCAATGAGCATTTCTTCCTTTAAACACCCATGGTTGGAATGTATTCTTACGTTTTTAAGCCTTATTTTACCCACAATTTCTTTGATTGAAAGGGCTAAAATAGGATAAAACCAGAACAATTAATACATACACCTACAATTGCTCAAGCCTTGGAACAAGTCCATTCCCACAGTAAGAACATGTGTACCTGTACTGTATCCCAAAATTTCATTGGTAATTATCTGATAGGAGTAACCAAAATAGAAGTTACTTTTTTTGAAACCAGCGATGGGGGCAATGTACAATGGTGATCCAAATTGGTCATTTAAAAAACGATAGGTCAATCCTACGTAATAGTAATCCTCAAAATCGTGAAAACGGAATTTTGTGTTCAAATCTGTTACGGAACGGCCATCACTTTCAAACCATTGGAAGAAAACGGAGGGTTCTACTTCCAATTTACTGTTCTTGTTCTTAGAAAAACTATAACCAGTATAAACGTAGTAGTTTCTTAGCTTGTTGGGTTCTATTTGAACAATGTCGGTATTGAATTTGGACAAATCCTTGTTCAAGATATTGGCCGCATTCAAACTAAAGTAGAACTTTTTGTTTCGGTACAACACTCCCAAATCAAAATTGTGATTGGTTGTTGCTTTGTCGTCCGTGGGCAATTGACCATTATTGGCTTCAAACTCCTCTACATCTACCCTAAACTGGTTAAAATTGTATGATAACCCAAATGAAAGGAATATATCGTCATAATAATCCAAGGTTAAATGGTGTGCAAAAGAGACACGGGCACCTCTTTGTCTGGTATATCCGTTACTATCATTGTACAAAAGCATACCCAATCCAGATCGGTTCCCAATCCTGGCATCTGCGGCCAAAGTCTGTGTATCTGGCGCATCTTCTATCCCCACCCATTGCGTTAAGCCATTTAAACGCACTTTTATGTGATCACCGATACCTGCATAGGTCGGAGACATTAAAAATGGATTATCGGCTATGTATTGCGATAATTGGGGTAATGTCAACTCTTGTCCCCTGGCACAAAGTGCCAAGGAAACAAGGAGGATAGTTGAGTATACTTTTTTTAACATGAGGTCAAAGTAGGTTAATCGTTAATTGCGGTACAGTGTAAAGTGGCCCACAAACTCTCTGTCATCACGATCACCATTAAGGCGAACTACATACCAGTAATCTCCGGTTGGCAATGGTTTACCATCGTAATTACCATCCCATCCTTTGATTTCGCGGGTCATTTCTTCCACTACTCTACCATAACGATCATAAATTTTAATTAGTACGTCTGGGAAGCCCTCAACGTTGTCAGGTAGCCAAAAATCGTTAAGACCGTCACCATCTGGGGTAAAGAAGTCTGGGAAATCCACATCCATGAACTCCACAAAGATTTCGGCAGTGGCCTCACAACCATTCTGATCGATCACAGTAACCGTATAGGTGTCTGTATAATTGATATAGAAAATGTTGTCTGATCCATTGTTGATATCGTTGAAATAGAAGGTATAATCCTCTACACCACCTTCAGCAATAGCCGTGATTTGGTTAAAGCTGTTGTTCTCCAATACCAAGGTCAATGGTTCGTAACCTTCGATGGTAAAGTCATAAGTGGTCATACAACCGTTTGCATGGGCAATGGTCAGGAAGTGATCACCAGGTGTAAGGTTGGCAAAATCTGCAGTCAATTGCATATCTGCAGGATCTGTTGAATCTACAGCATACATTACATCGTCGATGATGGAATCATCCTCAAAAACAATATCCAAGTAGTTGTTCGGAATATTACCGGTACACTCATACATTGGAGTTACTGTAGCTGAAAGGTTAACCCCTGGTTCAATTTCCACGATCACATTGGTATCACAACCTTGGGCATCTCTTATGAATACCACATGAGTACCTGCTGGAAGACCTTGGAACAAGAACTGATCCTGTACAAAGTTGGCATCCTGACTAGAGTTTAAGCTGGTCATGTAGGGTGCTGTACCTCCAGTTACTTGGATTTCGAACTCACCATCTGCACTATCAAAACAAACTTCGTGCATAATGTTGATGGCTTCAGCGGCGATTGGTTCTGGTTGAACGATTTCAAATTGGAAGGTCAAGAAACAACCGTTCACATCTTGAGCTATCACATCGTAAATACCAGGTGCCAAATCGGTAAAGGTATTTTCGGTATCGAACTGATCTAGGTTTGGAGAAATTGCATAAAGAATTTCTCCTGTTCCGCCAGATACTTCCACTGTGATGGTACCGTCGTCCATTCCAGAACAAGTAATATCTGTAGACTCTTCTCTTTCAATTACCAATGGAGCTGGATCAACAATGATGATTTCAGGAGATACCTCAACACAATCCTCACTGATAACCCTTACGTAGTAGCTACCTGCTGGCAAAGTATTGAATGTTCCACTGGTTTGTGGTCCAGCCAATAGATTGGTCAAAGCCGCATCACCGAACAATTCGTAGTAGTAATTGCCCAATCCACCGGTTGCTTGAGCAATGATCGTAGCAGATGCTTCACCCATACAGTTGATGAATGCTGCAGAATCGTCAATGGTCAATGTTAATTCTGGTATTGGATCTATGGTCACTAGGTTTGAAATTTCAGCCTCACAACCATTGGTATCACGTACATAGAATTGGTAAGCTCCTTCATCAACTGCAAGGGTAATCGTATTACCTGCCATTGGGGTAAAGTTGATGTTATCGGTGCTGTACAAGTAAGAACCGTTTCCACCTGAAGCAGTCAATCGGATTTCTGCATCATTGGTACAAGTCATTTCGGTAACCTGAACCAAAGAAGCAAATACTTCAGTAGGCTCGTTGATGGTTACTTGTGGAGTTTCCACACCACAGTTCCAACCATCAGTAACGGTAATGCTATAGATACCAGCGCTCAATCCGGTAAAGGTATTATTGGTTTGTTCACCTGTTGTGAATTCAATAGTGGTACCAGTAGCATCATAATAGTTCAACTGATAGGCATATGAACCTTCTCCACCAGTTACATTGATGGCCCATACAGCAGCACTGTCATCTCCATAACAAGCTAGATCAATTGGAGCAGCATCAATATCTGCCGTGATAGGATCTGGTTCTGTCAAGGTCAAAGTTCTATCTTCAAAACAACCACCATTATCGGTAACTCTTATCGTATAATTTCCAGCAGACAACCCAGTGAACACAAAACTTGGAACATCGTTCATGGTGTAAACTTCTGATGTAGTCGTATTAGTCAATACAATATCATAAGGTGCATATCCTCCTGTTGGAGCAATTAATATCTCACCTAGATCATTGGTACAGGTAACATTGGCCACTTCTTGTGGTGTGTAATCCAATGCTGAACTTGGAGATACAATGGTAATAGTGTTTGAATCTTCAACACATTCTGGATATCCAGTTTCGGATACACGAACAAAGTAGTTTCCACCCACCAATAATGGATCGGTAATAGATAATGGATTTGTTGTAGTATTTCCACTTCCAGTTATTCCAGTTGTAGTTCCATTCGCATTGAACACTTCGTAATCATAAGTTCCAGTATATCCAGTCACATTGATTTCCAAAGTACCTGCATCACCAAAACACATAGCTGGTGAAGTAGCCGTAGCAACAACATCAATGGTATCGTAAGGCGCAATGGTGTATGAAGTTTCAACGTAACAACCTGTTGCATCATTAGTAGCCCTAAAGGTGTATGTTCCTGGAGCATTCAAGTCAAATGTTGCAGTGGTACCTGTAGAAGTAGTCATAGTTCCATAAGTGTTTCCAACAGGCAACAAGGCAAATGTATAGGTGTCACCAGGAATGGATTCTGTAACCGTTAGGGTTACCGTTTCGGGATTCACACAGGATATAGCAACATCTTGGTTAGCCGCTACAGTGAAAGTGTTCAATGGTTGTACATCAATACTATCTGGGTATTCACATCCATTTGCATCCCTTACAATGTAGTTGATGGTTTGAACGCTACCATTGTCCACAACATCAAAAGTTGTTGATGAGGTAAATGCGTTACCATTAAAGCTGTAGTAGTATGGAGCGGTTCCACCAGTTGGCACAACGGTTACAGTAGCTTCATTAACTGAATTGCTTGGGCTACAAGCGAAATCTGTAGCAGTTGCAGTAGCCGCCAATACAGGAGGTTCTCCAACTGTAGCATCAAATGTATCCTCACAAGCTCTAGAAGAGATTACTCTTACTCGGTAATCACCAGCTGGCAGATTATCGAACACAGGGCTTGATTGTGCGAATCGGTAAGGAGTTACCAAGTTGGACATTTGATATAATTCATACGTGTAAACAGGGTCAACAACGGTTGCTGGGTCAAGAACCACAGTCAAACTACCATCAGAACCACCATTACAGCTTACATCTTCTTCAATTACGTTATCGATAATTGGATCTACTTTATCATCCAATTCTTGTGTTACCACATAGGTACATGGAGTAGTAGTATCATTATCGGTTACGGTAATGGTATAAACGCCTGGTTGAACAAGTCCAGTGAACACTCCTGTAGTGTTACTATCAGTTGTAAATCCATCAGGATAAACCAAATCAAATGTTAGGTTGGAAGAACCACCAGAAACATTCACTGTAATTTGACCTCCTGGATCAACGGTACAGTCAATTGGTTTAACCACAGTTGTGTTGGCCGTCATGGCATCAGATAGAACAACCGGACCTACAGTTGTGGTACATGTCCACTGATCAGCGATCAATACCTCATACGAACCAGCACCCAATCCTGAGAAAATAGTACTTGTTTGAGGCGAACCAACATTCACTCCATCTTTGATCAATTGATAAGTGTAGTTGCTTCCTTGACCTCCAGTAGTTCCAAAAACTTCGATTTCTCCTTGAAGGTTGGTACAATTTTCAACATTTACCTGCAATGAAGCTGTAATTGGTAGAGGATCGGTCAAAGTAATCGTATCCACCAATTGTTGACATCCACTTGAGTCCATTACCCAAGCTTCATAAGTGCCTACGGACAATCCAGTAAAGTTAGGACTGGCCACATAGTCACCAGGGCCTGTTGGAGAAGTAGTTCCCACATAGTAGGAGTATCCACCCCATCCACCAGCTACGCCAGTAATTTGGATAATACCATCGTTACCCACACAAGTGATATCAGTTACCACAGTGGAACCTGTAATCGGTGCAGCAGGACCAGCAATATTGAATGATTCGCTGTACACACAAGCAGCACCTGGAGGGTTGGTATCGGTAACTTCGATATAATAAGTACCTGCCGCAAGACCTGAAATGGTAAAGTTACCATCAGTGTCAGAACCTGTTGAGGTTACATCGTCGGCCAAATTGGTTGGGGTATTGTTGATATCGTAGTATAGAACATAGCTTATTGCACTTGGGTAGGTAATGCTTGAAGCATCTACCAAGTTCAGTTCAACAGCACCGTTGGTATCGCCATAACAAGTGATATCTGTTGTCCCCACCACCATTAGATCCAAAACTTCTGGATCAGCGACTTCGTGCGAAACGGTAATGATACATCCTGTTACTGTGTTTCTCACTTCGAAATTGTGAATACCAACAGACAATCCAGTAAAGCTACCAGACGCTTGGAAAGCACCAGATGGCAATTCTCTAAACTCGTAGTTGGCAGGGTCGCTATTTGAATCGGTAATAGAACCAAATGCAGTTATTGTGATGTCTTCTCCAGTTACACAAGTGGCCACAGCATCAACAGCAACGGTTGCAGAATCCAAACTATCGAATGGTGCAATAACAGCAGTTGTAGTGCCCAAACATCCATTGCTATCGTAAACATTAATGGTATAACTTCCACCAGCAATGTTTGTTTCAGTGTAAACAGGGTTACTACCTGACTGAACCACTACGGAACCAGCATCATTAATGAATTCATAGATAACATAGTTTCCGCTACCTCCTGTAATGGAAGCTGTGTCCACAGTAATGGTTGCGTTGTTGGTGTTGTTACCAGCAGTACAGCCAAATTCAACTACGCTTGTGTTTACATTCGCGATTGGGTTTGGTTCTGTAATAGTTTCAGTCTCTACAGCTGTACAACTGTTTGCAGCGGTTGACTGAATGGTATAGGTAATACCCGCAGTAGAACCTTCCAATCCTGTGAAAGTTGCCGTAGTTGCCGTGGTACTGGTAGGTGCTATTGGCACGCTAACAGATCCATCGGATGAGGCAATAATTTCGAAAGCATATGGGCCAATACCATTGTCAATGGCATTAACAGTAATGGTTCCATCGGCGGCACCATTACAAGTCACATCGGTATAAGATGTAGTGAATGATGGTACAGGAGCTTCTGGTACATCGATTGTAATAGTTTCAGAACAGATAGGGAAGGTTTCCATATCGTAAACAATAACCTCATAAGTACCCGCCGTACCAGCATTGGTCCAAACAAATTTATTGGATGCATCTAGAGTAAGTATTGTTCTTGCCTCATTGAAAGGTGCAATAGGTCCATTGATTTCGAATTCATAATTTCCTGAACCAGAGATTACTTCGATTTCAATTTCACCATATGCATCGGTTCCAGGCTCACAATCAATAGCTACTGTTTGTAAGGCTCTAAATTCCAATGGCGGGTGAACTTCGATAATTTCAGTATCTGTACAACCATTACTATCAATGATAGAAACTGTATAAGTTCCTGGAGACACATTGGTAAATACACCTCCGTTATCCACATAGGTAGAACCTCCATCCATTGAATAGAATATTTGAGCAGCCGTTGTGGTTGCACCAATAGTTACTGTGATGGGGGTTGAACAGTTATCTACCACAATGCTGTCAATAGTTGGGTTTGGAGTTAAATCCAAGGTTACGGTACCCAATGGCATTGCACAACTGTATTGATCTTCCATGGTTACATCATAAACACCACCAGGGGAATTTGCTGGAATCTCAATAGGATTATCAGATGTAGAAGTAATAGTTGTGAATCCAGCTGGTCCAGTAACAGTGTAGGTGTACGTTCCACCTCCACCCAATGGGTTTGAAACAAGAATCAATCCAGGCTCACTACAGCTAATATCTTGTAATACGTTCAACGTACCAGAAAGAGGGTTTAATTCTGGTAAGTATTCATTTTCAGTCGCACCTACACAACTATCAACACCACCATCAACTTCTGTAACTTCAATAAAATAGTTTCCTTCTCCTAGATTGTTTACAGTTACATCTTGAGGAGAAGTGAAAGCCACGTTTCCTCCACTTGTTGCTACCGAAACAGGGGAGCCAGAAGACATATCATAAACCGTCCATCTAAATTGATTTCCAAATGGGGATTGGTTATCGGTAATGGTATACGTTATACTACCAGTACTTAATCCATCACAAGTTGGTGTTACTACAGAAGTAATTTCCAAAGGAACGGTTATCAAGTCGTTCACGTTTACATTACTCTGACGCACACAACCACTGGTATCCCTTACATAGAAAACATAGGTTCTACCAGGAACCAAACCAGTCCATTGGTACATTCCATGACCAGCAGTTACAGCATTTCCAAGGTTATCTACACTGCCTCCAACTTGCCATGTTGCAGTAGTCGGATCAAAATTACCTGGATCATCTGAATAGGCATATTCGTATGGAGCTACACCTTCAGAACCTTGAACGGTAACTTGTAATTCATTACAGTTTACGATCAAAGCCGAAATGGTAATATCCAAATCATCCAATGGGTAAGGAATGATGAAAGGCTCCAAATCTGTTTGACAAACCGTGTTGCTTGATCCATCCACAGTTCTCAAGGAAGGATACACAGTTTCTCCAGGATTATATCCACGGAACTGATCAGATGACTGCCAAGTTGTACCGCCGTCATCACTAAATTCGATGGTTCCAATGGTTGAAGGATATCCAGAGAAATCAAATCCGAAATCGTTTGGTCCAACACTAGCATCACAATTTAAAGGCACAACACCGGTTACGATACCTGTTAATTCATCAGGATTATTAATAGTTTGTGTATCTGTAATGGTACAACCTGTTGCATCGGTTACATTAATGGTATAATCTCCAGGCATTAGGTTGTAGTACGTACGGCTAGAGGCCAATACGTTTGTATCTGTTTGGTTGGAAGCACCTCCATTGTCCAAATCCACAATTTCTATGGTATATGGAGCAATTCCAGAGGTAATATCCACCAAAATATTTCCAGTTCCATCATGACAGTCTGGATCAGTAGGTGTTGCAACCATGGTTAATGGCACAGCAGGATTTACGGTAACAGTTTCAACATATTCGCAATAAGGAGCAGTTGCCGAATTATCTCTTACGTATACATCAAAAGTACCTTCGTTACCTGCAGTTACGGTGTACACATTGGTAGTTGAGAAGGATCCTGTCGGGTCAGTCGTAGTTGGAACAAAAGCATATTCCAATACTGGACTTCCACCAGAAGCTGTTACGGTAATACTTCCATCAGCACAAGAAGAAACATCCACAACTTCTACATTCGCCACCAAATCATCAACAATGGTTACGGTATCTTGAACAGAACATCCGTATTGATCACGAACATCAATGGTATAGGTTCCTGCTGTTAAGCTTGAGAACGTATAAGTAGTAGCTGAGGTAGGTGTTGGGGTAATCCAAGCACTTCCATTAATGCTGAACTGATAGTTTCCGTTTCCAGCAGTTACATCAACCTGAATAGTTCCATCGTTGTTTCCACTGTAACATGCCGTTGGCGTTAAAGTAAATGCAATAGTTGCTGGTGGAGCGATGGTAATAGGAGTTGTGTCCTCGCAAAGATTTGTGTCTCTTGATCGAATCACATAATCCCCGGCAGCCAATCCAGTAAACACATTGGAAGATTGGAAAGCCGTGATTACACCACCTACTGTATCCTCCAATTGGTATTGGTAAACAGGAGTACCACCCGTAGTGGTCGCTGTTACCGTTGCTCCACCGTTGGTACAAGTAAGTTCATTGGTAACTGATGCGGTTACATCCAATACATCAGGTTGCGTTAAGGTTTGGTTCAACACTACAGAACAAGCAGGATCTCTTAAATCAACAATATTGATTGTGTGTGTACCAGCCGCTAATCCTGTAACAGTTATAGGACTTGCAAATTGCGCGGCAGAAACAGTTCCTCCATCTACTTGATAGGTATAACCTGTTGCTGGGTCAAAGTTTTCAACTTCGAATCTAATGGTTCCGTCAGCGGCTCCATTACAAGTTAGGTCTGTGTATGATGTAATTGCAGCCTCTAATGCATGTCCCGCTTCAATTACAACGGAAGTTTGAACCGTACAATCACTACCATAATCCACCTCAATGGTATGAACCCCAACAGAAACATTACTAAAGATATTGCTTGTTTGTGGCGTTCCACCATCTATACTATATGTATAAGAAGCATCCAAAGGAAGTACGGTTACCTCCGCAGTTCCATCACAAGTATAGGCAACACTTGTGCTCAATGTAGGTTCAACGGGTAGTGGAGCAATAATAATATTTGGCAATGTGATAAAACAATCTATTTGATTTGCATCACGAACTCGAATGGTATATGTGCCATCGTCCAACCCACCAAAAACGGTTGAAGTTGTCCAAGCACCTCCATTTAAACTATATTCATAACTACCAGAACCTCCAGTAGTTGAAGTTACGCTTCCAACTGTGATTTCTCCTAATTGTGTACAGGTGTAATCTTGTGTAATCTGGGCTTCTGCAACTATAGGATCTGGTTCTGCAATGGTAACCTGAGAGGTAACTGGACAATTGTTGGCGTCGGTTACACTGATATCATAAGTTCCAGCAGGCAGATTTACAAAAGTGTTGGATGTTTGATAGGTTACACCATTATCTATACTATACAAATATGGAGATTCACCACCAGTAACATTGAGAACAATGCCACCATCTGTTCCTCCGTTACAGCTAACATCGGTAACGGCAGGTGTTATTGTTAATGCAGGATCTTGAACGATGGTAATGTCGTAAGTAGCCTCACAATACCCAGAAGCACCACCATTATCTCTTACATACACATCGTAATCACCAGCAGAAGTAACGGTAATAGGATTTGTGGTTGAGAAATCTCCAGCATTTGGGGTTGCTCCATTGGCAACAACTGCGTACACATAATTTCCATCTCCACCAGCGGCAGTAATGGTAATGTCGGTATCTGTTGCACAGGCTGTAATGTTTGGGGCCGAAGCAACAACACTAAGTTCTGGATCAATGGTAATTGAAGCCGTATCAGAACATTGGTTGCCATCTCTTACGGCCACAGTATAAGTTCCAGGGCCTAGATTGGTAAATACATTGTTGGTTCCGAAAGGACCACCATTAAGACTATATTCGTAATTTCCGTCACCACCTGATGTGATGTTTGCTGTTAAGGTCAAACCTGTAGCATCATCATAACAAATATCGTTGGGAACAATTTCCAAAACAGGTGCAACGGCTTCATTTAAAATGAAGGTGTTTGTAAACACACAACCGTTTGCATCGGTTACAGTATAAGTATAGGTTCCTCCAATGGTCAATCCACTGAATAATCCGCTTGATTGAGGTCCAGACAAAACATATCCGGCTGGCCCTGATGTAATTTCATAGCTATAACTTCCCCAACCACCTGAGGCTACAATGTTAGCAGAACCATCGGCAACACAAGTAGGTTGCGCCAAGGTTACAGGAGCAGTAATGGCAGCTGGCGGAGCAGCAATGGTTACTGCTGCAGTATCGGTACAATTGGTAAGGTTATCCGTAACCGTAATGGTATACGTTCCTTCGGCCAAACCGGTCAAGGAAATAGTTCCATTGGTTTCCCCTGTTCCAGAGAAAGTAGCAGGACCAGTTACAGTGTAGTTAAAATCGGTATTGAAGTTGGAAACAGTGTATGCAATTTCACCATCAGTGTTACCAAAACAAGTGATGTTACTTACAACTTGACCAATCACTGAAATCTCAGTTACTGGAGCAATGGTATAGCTTTCATCATAGTAACACCCATCGCTATCAGTTACCCGAAACATATAGGTTCCTGGAGTCAATCCTGCGAAAGTTGCATTGTTTCCATTATTTACCACACTAGCAGCAGGAGAAATTATTTCATAAGTTAAACTTGGAGAACCACCAGTTACCGTTAACGTAATGTCAGATTCGAAAGTAGGACACAACGGATTTGTTGCCGCAAAATCAATATCAGTAGGAGGTACAAGTGGGTCAATAGTGATAGGGTTGGTATCGAATGTACATCCATTGGCATCTCTAATCACAGCGGAGTAGGTACCATCAGTAAGACCATTAAAAGTTGGAGAGCTTACAAAGTTTACACCATCAATACTATACTCATAAGGAGCGGTGCCCCCAGTTACGTTTTGAACTTCCACAACACCATCTGATAAACAGCTATAGTCTTGAACTAAAACAGCACTACCATCAATTGTGGCGCCTGGAGCGGAAACGGTGTGATACTCAAAGTAATCACAGGATGCACTACCCTTTCTCTGGTTGATGACCACCACATAATCTCCATCTCCCAAAGCAGGGAAATTACCAGAAGCATTTGTGCTCAAGGCATCTGCATAATTGTAATTGTCCTCATCAAAACCAGTGGCATCAAATAAATAGTAAGTCAATTGATAACCATTACTGTTCACAAGGTTGAAAGTGATAGACCCTGTTGTATCACCATTACACAATACATCCAGTACAGTTGTTGCATCAAAATCTGCAGCAGGTCTAAACTCAATGGTTACAGTGTTGGAGATATCGAAACAGTTGTATCTGTCCACAACCACAAAGGTGTATTGTCCTGGATCATAGATATCAAAAATCTGACTGGTCTGAAATTCGGAAGCAGGAATACTAGTTACGGAAGGATATGAAATCTCGGCAACGCCATCTTCGTTAACATAGGACCAAATGGCATATAAGTGCGGTGTTTTTCCCCCAGAGGATTCCATTAGAATGTTACCTTCTTTACAGGTAATGTGCTGTGAAACCCTTGCTGTTAATTCAAGGTCAGCTTCATCCAAAATGGTTACCTGCTCATTATAAACACAACCATCATCAGTGCTAACGGCAACATCATAAACGCCACCATTTAGACCTTCAAAAGTGTAATTGTTATCAGTGGATGGGCCGTGTGTGTCCACAACGGTTCCACCAGTAGAGATTTCATAATAATATTGCGCCTCTACATTTAGAACGGAAATTGCAATTTCCCCCAATCCGGTACAGCTCGTGTTTTGAGTGGCAATATCAACTTGAAAATCTCTTTGAAGAATTCCAATGTTGTCCAAAACAAAAATACAACCATCGGTAACGCCTTGTTGTCTCATTTCAACCATGTAAGCACCATTGGTGGCAATATCAAAACTAGGGCTTGATTGGTATGGAGCGATTACAGCACCAGTTGCTTGGTTTACCAACTGGAACTCATAGCTCAACGGCATGTTGGTCACTGTAATGTTTCCGGGTGTATCACAAATAATATCGCTTGATGTGTACTGTGGGTCTAGCGGGTTTTTGTAAATATTGAAGTAAAATCTGGTAAAACAGCCATTCTGGTAGTTAAGCGTGATTCGGTATTGTCCAGAATCGGAGGCCAAAAAGTCATTGCCGGTGTCTACGGTGTTCCAAGTACATGAACCACCAGTATTGGCACAACCATCAGTAACATCAGCACAACTTGTTTCATCCAATTGTTCCCAAACAATGCTCAAGGCATCTGGAACATTGATCTGAATCAGCTCAGTATCATTTAACCCACACAAAAAGATTTCAGGGGTCTCGCTACCATCATTAGGACATACGATGATATCTCCATCAATAGTGTTTGATGTGTCGTTGATCAATGCGGTAATCGGGTTGGACTGCACGGAACCGAATAATTCAACCGTAATGATTTCCATGAAATCCTTACATGGGTCAGCAACTTGTTTGTCAACCAAATAAGTTCCTGTTTCGCTAACCAACATGGTACTTGGGTCGTTATCTGAATCAGAATCTGAAATAACGGTATCGATTCCAACATCAATTTGGTTATTGCCATTGTTATCGCGGTACCATATATAGTTGTCAAAATTGTCTCCAGCATCCAAGAGCACGTTGTCACCACATAATTGAACGGTTCTACTAAAATTACAAGCGCTTAAATCGTCCAATAAAAAGTTGGTAGCCCCGGGAGTTCCGAATCCACAGTCATCGAAATCGTATACACTTGGATCATCAGTTATTTGGTTGTTATTGATAACACCTTGATAGGTAGAATAAGCTAAGTTTTGGATAACATCGGTACAGGCATCAATAAAATCAAAACAGTTTTCCGCCACCTGAACACGCATTCTGATTTGAGATGCTGGATCACCTTCCTCCACAAGGGCATCGGGGATGGTAAAAGTTACCTCCCGAGTAGCTGGGTTGTAAGTATAGGTGGTGCCTGAAGGCATTGAAATGGATGATTCATCCAATGTTACATTTAAAGGCAAAACATCCCTTATGGTATAACCCGTGGCGTCATCGTTTCCTATATTTTGAAAGGATAGTACGTAATCCAAATATTGGCCAAGATTAACCCCCGCGCCAGTAATGTCGTTACCCGCTATATCCTCTACGGTTTTTTCAAGTACAATATCGGGTTCTATTACCTCAACACCGAAGGTTACCAAAAAGGCTCCAAAGGCATCTCCTTGCGTATATAAACGTAGTGTTGCATTGGTTTCACCATTGGCGATTACACTGTTGGAGGGGTTGCTGATATCAAAAATATCAGAATCAAAGCCTAATGTATTTGTGGCATATGGATTCCTAGTTGATACATCTGTACCATCTATGGTTATATTGGAGTTGAAAAAGTTATTTGCCGGGTTGGCGGCATTGGAAAGGCTTGTAAACCCTGGATTCATTGGGGTTTCAATTCTAAATGCATCACCAGTTAGTCCGCGGTCACCTTCCACAACACTTGCACCCAAACGAGCTCTTACTGGCCCGGTTGGGATTGTGTTGAATCCAGAGATGGAAATATCAGCAGTTGCTGTACCCGTAACTCCAGCATAACCATCAAAAACAGAAATATATTTACCGGTCATGGTAGGGTTTTCGTAAATCACCACTAAAGTCCATCCACCAGCACCACCAACACTAACTCCGCGAGTTGCCCTAACGTTGGCTACGGTATATTCACCTGAAGGATCCGCCAACGCCTGTAATTCATTGGTTACGTTTTTAAAACAGGTATAAGGCGAATCTTTAAAGTTAACATTGTCATAGATAACAGCATCCTCTTCACCTACCGGATCTGGATTGTTATCTGCCACAACATCAATGTAGCTTCCTCCTGGAACCTTAAATTTAATTTCCCTAAAATCGAGTCTACTTGTGTCGTTGTTCGGAAGACTAGATATCTGGGTGTTGTTTATGACCTCTTGCTGGTAATTGGCAGACCAATAAAGTCCAGCCCAATATATCCTAGAACAATCTGGCATTGTAAGTGTTGAGCTACTGGAACTAAAGGTTGATGGGTCGTTGTCGATATCAATATAGTCGCGGTGGAAACCGTTGTTGTTCCCTGAACCATTATATGGGTCGTTGGCCGTATTGCTTCCATCTACCCTATTTATAATACTATTGGAAAGAAAGGTGTAATCCCCTTTAATATTGATATAGGAATTATCCAATCTTGGCGAAAATGGAACTTCCACCTGAGCATAGGTGAAAACACCAATAAGCCCAAACCCCAATAGGCAGATAAGTTTTGTAAGTAGTTGTTTTCTCATTGGTTAGTTGTCTAGACTGTGGTATTAGACTTCACTCGCATGATCCACATGGAATCGTCGTATGAAGCATTGAGTTTGTTATAGTAAGAGGTCAAGGCATTTACCCAAGTTTCATGCTTCTTCAGGTACACGTACCTTAGCTTGTCATTTGGGTTTAGGAAATAGCTGGCATTCAATCCTCTGGCATTCAATTCTTTTACAAAATTTCTAGCGCCCGAAGCATTGTCAAACACACTTGCAATGATGTAATAGCCTTCTGGCAACCCATCTACCGCTTGTGTTTTGATCATCATTTTATTTCCAGAACCAGCTACATTTTTAGTAAGTACACTATTGCTGTACTTGCTATTGGATGTTGTTGGTGGGGTATATCCCGCAATTGGAGAACTGCTCCCGCTAACATTCATTACCCAGGCATCGCCCTGGTATTTTCCATCCATTTTATTGTGATAGGCAACAAGGGCGTCTTGTTTGTTGTTGAACTCATCTAAATAGACATAGTTGAGCCCGTTTTTAGGATTCACAAAGTAATCGGCGTCAATTCCTTGAACCTTAAGCTGCTCAATAAAGGCGTCAACATTGTCAGGATTTCTGAAAACATTGGCAATTAAGTAGTGTCCACTTTCTACATTGGGAACAACGTTTGCCTTAAAGTGAGTTTTATTGTTTTTTGGCGCACTGTAGGTTACATCTCTTTTAACCGCAGTTGTATTGGTGCTGGCAATAGCTTTGTCTGCTTTGCTCTCATTTATTTTGATTACCTTTTTAGTTGCGGTTGTATTGGACAAACCATGGTTGGCCAAAGGTTGTTTTCTTTCGGAAACCAAATCGGCAGTATCGGCGTTAGCGAAATAGAGTTGCTTTGCTTTTTCTTCGAGAGCTAGGTTTTCGCCTTTGGTTTCGCGTTTTACCATTTTCATTACGGTCTCAAAACGTCTTTCCAAATCCTCTCTTCTATTGGTTTCAATGGAATCTTGACGCATTAAAAGCTCATCCAAAATGGCGTCGTTTTCGGCCAATTTGTCTTTCAATTGTGCAATTTCAAGGTCTTTATCTGTAATGTTCAGACTGTCTTGAGGAACTTCATCTTCATTGTATACCAAGTCTTCGTTGTCTTTTTCAAGCATAACTCGATCCTCGGTAAGGTTTGGTGTAAAGGAGTAGGCCAAAGATATTTCGTGGGTAACGCCGAAGTTGTCGAATTCGGTTGTCAAGCCCTTTTCTACCGTATACCCTAAAGAGATGTTTTTAGTAAGGTTAAAACCTAAACCAGCTGAAGCACCGTAATAATCATCATAACCTGCTTGAACCCAACCCAATTTTGGAAGGTCAAGAATCAAGTTTCCACCCAATACAAGGTTGTCTTCCCCTATTCTTTTTACTCTGGCAAGAGGCATTAAACGAGCTTGTTCAAAGATACCCACACCATTTTCAAACTGATGGGTATATTGTAAGTGACCAGAGTAGGTTTTCTCGGTAATATCTGTAACCGATTCGCTGGTTTTTAGGTTGTAGTCGAAAAGGTTTTCCGCATATGCGCCAACATCAAATTTGCCAAAGGAAAAGTTGAAACCTGGCTGAAAGCTAATCAACGAACTACTTTCCAATGTGTTAAGATATGGGTCAACTTCAACAGAGTTTACCCTATCTTGATTGAATGCACTTTGGTAGTAACTAACATTGGCGCCAAATGTAAAAGTGCTTTTTTCACTCAAACGAACCCCATAGGCATAGTTGGCATGTACACCAAAGTTGTTGAAAAGCCCTTCTCTGTTGGTAAACAAACTAACACCAACGCCACTTCTATCACTAACTCTACCGCTATAACTCAAGAAGTACACCTGATTGTTGTCATCAAAAGATACCGACTGGTTTCTATGAAACAAATTGATGTATGACTTGTCTTCCCTAACCGTTGAAAATGTTGGGTTCAACAAGAATCTGTTGAACTTCAGCAAGTTCTGTGAAGGGACGTTATAGGCCACAAAGGGTTCCTCTTCCTGTCCTCTCATTCCGGAGAAGGCAAGTAGTAAGATAGTTAGTAGTAAAAGAGGTTTTTTAGTTTGCATCGCTGTTTATTTGATAACCGTAATGGTACCTTGTTTAAGGCTTCTACCACCGCGCGTGATCTTGTAATAGAAAATCATGCTTTGTTTGTTAAATGTTGTGGTGGATTGAGGCCAATTGTTTTCATAACCTGATTGGCTAAAAATTTGTTCTCCCCTCTCATTAAAAATGGTAACGAGAACATTAGGGTCTCTGGAATATGTATTTGGCAACACCCATAAATCGTTAATACCGTCGCCATTGGCGGTAATAACATTGGGTATCGCAAACATATCCCTGTAGGTTACAGTGATTATCTTGCTAATGGTACACGTACCGAAGCTAGCAACCAACAAATACTCTCCCTCTTCTTGGAAGTTGTATGTGTTAGAATTTGAGATAAGGTTGTTGCCAGCATCGTACCACTCATAAGAGCTGGCACCACTGGCGGTTAAGGTTTGGGAATCTCCTTCAACAAGGATGATATTTTCTGAGTTATCCAAGACCAATAAGGATTCATCAAAGGCTTGGATAGTAATTTCGTTGGATACAACCGGACATTCGTTGGTGTCGATAACCAATTGGTAAACGCCTGGTTCGCCAATGGTCAAAGCTTCTGAAGTGGAGGCAAGGGCAACCCCATCTTTTTTCCAGCTAAATGATTCATTTGTAAGGTCTTTGGCTGTGCTCAATACGACAGCATCTCCACCATCACAATACACTGTTCCGTTGGATGAAATGGTCAAAGTTTCGTTGGAAGCCAGCTTAATTTGTAGGTTGTTGGAAGTGGCGTTAAACGAATCAATTGTACCTTTTAATATATATCCTCCATTTTCTTCTTGACTTGAAACTGTAATGGTTTTTGAGGTTTCACCTGCCATAGGAGCACCATCAAACTGCCATTGGTAGGCAAAAGAATTTTGTAATTCAGAGGTTACATTGGTTTTAGAACCATTGCTTCCTACCGCATTGATAATAGACAGGCTCAAGGTTGCATCCGTATTTTCACAAGTGGCGTAAGAACCAATGATTTCAATAACAAATTCAAAGGATTCTGGAGCAACAACGGTTGTGGTTTCAGAACTTAAAGGTGCAGCGGCACAAACACTACCATTATCGGTAACCTCTACGTAGTACTCTCCTACACTATTGATTACCAAAGAACTGCTGGTTGCCTCGGCAATTGCACTTCCATTTTTAAACCACTGATAAACTGGAGTATTAGCAGTTGTTGCTACAGATAATGTTTTTGTCTGAGACGGCAACAACACTATATTTTGTTCATTGTTCAATGTAACATCGAAAGAACCTGGACTGGAAACAGTTACAGCTTCCGACAATTCCTTACATGTATTGGCACCATCTACCTCTACCGCATAAGAACCTTCAAAACCGTTGATACTGGCGTCAACGGTATAAGTACTGGCATCTACAGTAGGTCCACTAACTACAGAACCATCTTTGTACCAAGTATAGGTTAGTCCTAAACCAGAAATATTTGCCTCAAGTTGGTGGGTTTCTCCTGGGCAAATCTCAATATTGGAAGCCCCATTAATTGCCAATCCTGAACTTGTACCTGTACTGATTTCTATGGTGTTGGATAAAGTGTTGGCCGAGCCTGAGCAATCTCCGTAATCCAATTCAACATAGTACATGCCTGGTTCAGAAACTGTGATGCTTTCTGATTTTTCGGCCAAAAGAGTACCACTGCGGTACCAGTTGTATATGTACGTATTTGCATTTGGAATGTTATGAGGCTTAAGAGTTACTGAACCTCCGCCGCACAATTGAATCAGACCACCATTTGGAATACTTCCGCTACCATTTTCACTGATCAACAACGGATAGTTGTAGTCAATAAAGTACATAGAGAATGGCTCAGACGCTGGGCTTGTCTTGGCCGGAGAGGTACTTCTTACTCTAAACTTGAAGTTTTCGCCACGCGTATCTGTTGGCAACGCAAATTCAAATTCGAAATCGAAAGTTCCATTTTTATCGCTTACTCGAGCCAATTCGGTAGGAGAAGCGAAGTATCCGTTCGCATCGGAAAGTTCCAAAATGAACTCATTATCGGAACCAACTATTGGCGGATCCCATCTAAAGTTCACAAAGTATTCGTTAAAACCACTGGAGGCACAAGCCGCAGTCCATGCAGAGTTACCGGCAAGGTTGGGGTTGTCAGCAGGAACAGGTTGATAAAGCACCTGTGCTTGGGCGTTAAACGTACCAACAAGCACAAAGGCGATGGCCAGTACCAGAATGCTATATGTTGAACAAAGTTTTTTCATCACAGTTAGTTTTTAAGAGGTTATGGGCCAAATAGCCCTGTTAGTTTTGTGCCCCTTAATTGTAATTAGTTCAGTGAGACCCTTTTGAGGCGCCTCTTTTTCATATAGTATTCAATAACAAATATGTCGTTATTTTGGGCCAAGGGAAAGATATTGTTGTAGCCTAACCCAAAAGTGTTGTGAAATGCACTAGTTTGTATACGCGATATCGTGAAAAGTAGCTAGGAACGTGGTATTTTACTACATTTGCGCATCAAATTTTAGGTATGTCGGAAGAAGTTAAATCGTTGAATTTTATAGAGCACATCATTGAGGAGGACCTTACCAAAGGGTACAAAAAGGACGAGCTTCGGTTTCGTTTTCCCCCTGAACCAAATGGCTATTTGCACATTGGTCATGCCAGTTCTATTTGTTTGAATTTTGGTTTGGGTTTACGTTATAACGCACCTGTTAACCTAAGATTCGACGACACCAATCCAGCGAAGGAAGAAAAGGAATATGTTGACGCCATTAAGAGAGATGTTGAATGGCTTGGATTTCAATGGGATACAGAGTGTTATGCATCGGACTACTTTCAACAGCTTTATGATTGGGCGATTCAATTGATTAAGGAAGGAAAAGCCTATGTGGATAGCCAAACTTCTGAGCAAATTGCGTCCCAAAAAGGAACGCCAACCGAACCAGGAAAAGAAAGCCCCTATAGAAATCGTTCTGTTGAAGAAAACATGACACTTTTTGAGGGGATGAAGAATGGGGATTTCAAAGAAGGAGAGCATGTACTCAGGGCAAAAATCAATATGGCATCGTCCAATATGCTGATGCGCGATCCTGTAATGTATCGTATTTTGCACAAACCGCACCACAGAACAAATACCGATTGGTGTATTTATCCAATGTACGATTGGACGCACGGGGAAAGTGATTATATAGAACAAGTATCCCACTCCTTGTGTACACTGGAGTTTTTACCGCACCGCGAGCTTTATGATTGGTTTTTGGACCAATTGGTATCTACAAATAAATTGCGCCCGAAACAGCGTGAATTTGCCCGTAGAAACCTGAGCCATACCGTTGTAAGCAAGCGTAAATTGCTACAGTTGGTTGAAAGTGGAGTAGTTTCTGGATGGGACGATCCACGTATGCCAACTATTTCGGGATTGCGGAGAAGAGGGTATACCCCAGAATCCATAAGAAATTTTGCCGATACGATAGGTATTGCCAAGCGTGAAAATGTAGTTGATGTTTCACTATTGGAATTCCATGTTCGTGATCATTTAAATAAAATTGCTCCCAGGGTAATGGCGGTACTTGACCCATTAAAGGTGGTAATTACCAATTATGAAGAGGGAGCAGAGGAGTGGTTGGATGCTGAAAACAATCCTGAAGATGAAGCTGCAGGCAGCCGTAAAGTTCCTTTTTCAAGAGAAATATACATTGAACAAGAGGACTTTAGGGAGGAAGCAAACCGTAAATTCTTCCGATTGAAATTAGGAGGAGAAGTGCGATTGAAAAATGGTTACATCATCAAAGCCGAAAGCTGTACCAAAGATGAAGACGGTAATGTAGTAGAGGTACAATGTACGTATGACCCAAAAAGTAAAAGTGGATCAGGTACCGAAGAAAGTTTGCGTAAAGTGAAGGGTACATTGCATTGGGTTTCAATTCCACATGCCATTACAGCTGAAGTTCGACTATATGATCGTCTTTTTTCAGAAGCAAATCCAGATGGAAATAAAGAAAAGGATTTTATGGAATTTGTAAATCCAGATTCCCTTCAAAAAGTTACAGGATATTTAGAACCAAGTTTACAAGATGTAAAAGTTGGGGATGTTTTCCAATTTCAACGTTTAGGCTATTTTAATGTGGACAAAGATTCATCAACACAAAATTTAGTTTTTAATAGAACTGTTGGGTTAAGGGATACTTGGGCCAAATTGGAGGACAAAAACTAGAATAGGTATTTCTTATTTTCTTTTAGGAAAACCATATATATTATTTATAAAAAGCGCTCTCTAGGGCGCTTTTTTAGCGAATATCTTTTTGGGGCAATGTGATTGTTCCCTTTGATAGATAAAACTTCCATAGCGGGCTTAATTCTTAATATTTAGTGAAAGTTTAGCTTCAGCGTTAAGGTTTAGAGCAAATGAATCAAAGAACCCTACGTTCTGTGGGTAATTTTGATATGAATTGTTGGAGCAAGGACTTTTTCTTAAATCAATTCTCCTTCAATTTTAACTGAAGTCTAATTTAAAATCTAAACATTATGTCAAATAATACAGGAAATGTTTTAACCGCATTAGTAACTGGAGCAATTGTTGGAGCAGGAGTTGGAATTCTTTATGCACCCGATAAAGGAAATAAAACCAGAAAGAAAATTAAAAAGTCTGCAATCAAAGCGAAGGACGACATTGCAAAGTCTATCACAAATGCTAAGGACGATTTTCATAAATCCGCTGAAGCTAAAAAGATTGAGTTCGAAGCAAAACTTGAGGATACACTTTCAGACATGAGTTATAAGGCAGATGATATTATTGTTGCCTTGGAAAGAAAGTTGGAAGACCTTAGAGAAAAAAATGCTCAACTTCAAAAATAAAACATGGCTTTTGAAGAATTAAATGAACAGATAAAAGAGGCCGAGGAAAATGGCAAAGCATATGTGAATGAGAGCTTGGACTTTTACAGACTGAAAAGTTTTAGGTCCATGATGCAGGGGATTACTGTGGCCGCCAAACTGTTTTTGGTTGGAAGTGCCATTGCCTTGGCGCTACTGTTCCTTTCTTTAGCTGCAATTTTTAAAATGGGGCAATTATTAAATAATACAGCATTGGGATTTTTGATCGGTGGGGGATTTTACCTCTTTATCGGAATCTTACTTTATCTAATGAGAAGGAAGATTGAAAAACCATTGTTGAAGAAGTTTTCAGATTTCTATTTTGATGTGTTATGATACAAAAACGATACACTTCTTTTGAGGAAATAGACCACGATCTTAAAGTCTTGAAATTGAAACGTCAAATTCGAGAAGAGAAATTAAAGTTGGCTGTTCAGAATACCAAAAAGGAACTCTATCCGGTGAACATTTTGGGTGGACTGGCACCGCTAATCCAAAAGATTGCAATCTCTGTGGTTGCTAAAAAATTGATCAAGAAATTTAATTGACCGGTTACCAACTCAATTAAAAAGGGCCCTGTAATCAGGGCCCTTATTTTATTTATTGGTCTTTTTTCTTGTTTTGTTGTTTCTTCATAGCTTCCCCAATTTGGTTGCTCGCCGTAAATGAAGCCACCATATTGTTCAGCATATCACTTCCGGCTTGTGGTGAATTGGGGAGTAGAATTAAATTTGTGTTTGTTTCCTCACCAATGGCTTGTAGTGTATCATAATGTTGGGTAACTACTATAAGAGCAGATGCTTCCTGTGAGTTGATGCCCACCTTGTTCAATACTTCCACGGACTCTTCCAATCCACGAGCAATTTCTCTTCGCTGGTCTGCAATACCCTGACCTTGAAGTCTTTTGCTTTCCGCTTCGGCTTTTGCTTTTTCTACAATTAAGATACGTTGTGCATCACCTTCGAATTGAGCAGCAATTTTCTCACGCTCCGAAGCATTGATTCGGTTCATTGCCGCTTTTACTTGTGCATCTGGATCTATATCAGTAACCAAAGTTTTAATGATATCGTATCCATATTCCAACATGGCATCTTGTAATTCAGCTTTTACTGCGATGGCAATGTCATCTTTTTTAACGAAGACATCATCCAATTTCATTTTGGGAACTTCGGCACGAACCACATCAAAAACATAGGAAGTAATCTGATCATGTGGGTATTCCAATTTGTAAAAAGCTTCGTATACTTTATCGCGGATGACCACATACTGAACAGAAACTTTCAGTTTTACAAATACATCGTCCAGGGTTTTGGTCTCAACAATTACATCCAACTGTTGAATCTTTAGACTTAAACGACCAGCTATACGATCAACCAATGGGATTTTCATTTGTAATCCAGAATTACGGATACTCTGAAAACGTCCAAATCGCTCGATTACTACAGCGGTCTGTTGTTTTACGATAAAAAAGAACTTGAAAAGAATTACAAGCGCTAAAAAAAGAATAGGTATAAATAAATAGTTGCCCATAGTGTTTAGATTTTATGTTAGAAATGGAAATTACGAAACTCTCGCACACTATAAGTCGCCATTCGTCAATTAATGTTACACATCCATCAATTGGCTAGGGTAGAAATAGCAGTTTTCATACGTTTAATACTCTCTTCTTTACCGATGAGCTCCAAAATGTCGAACAGATGAGGCCCTTTCATGTCGCCGACAATAATTAAACGAAGTGGAGGCATCACTTTTCCAAAGGACAATTCTTTTTCTGTAATCCATTCCTTAACCAAGGATTCAATATTTGCCGACGTGTAATCTGAAATACCATCAAGAATTGTAGCTACTTTAGCCATGATTTCAGGAGTGTCTTCTTTCCATTGTTTTTTCGCAGCTTTGTCGTTGTATTCACTTGGGGTTTGAAAAAAGTAGTCGCTCAAATTCCAAAACTCAGAAGGAAAACTTGCTCTTTCTTTAATGAGTCCCACTACGGTTTCAACAAAAGAAACATCAGCGGAAATGTTTTTTTCTTTAAGGTCTTCTGAAAAGATTTTGGCTAATTCAGCGTCAGTTTTCTTTTGTAACCATTGCTGATTATACCAATTGTTTTTTTCTGGGTCAAAACGGGCCCCAGATCTGTTAACTCGTTCTAAGCTAAACGATTCAATAAGTTCTTCAAGAGTGAAAATTTCTTGTTCCGTTCCAGGGTTCCAACCCAACAGCGCTAAAAAGTTAACGACTGCTTCTGGAAAAAAGCCAGATTCTTTATATCCTACTGAAGTGTTCCACGATAACGGAAAGACAGGGAAGCCTCCTTTTTCGCCATCACGTTTGCTCAGTTTTCCTTTTCCTACAGGCTTCATGATCAATGGTAAGTGTGCAAATTGTGGAGCTTTCCAATCAAAAGCATTATAAAGTAATTGGTGTAAGGCCAAGGACGGCAACCATTCTTCGCCACGAATTACATGGGTGATTTCCATCAAATGATCATCAACAATATTGGCCAAGTGATAGGTCGGCATGCCATCGCTTTTAAACAGCACTTTATCATCCAAAATGTTCGTGTCTATTTTAATTTCTCCACGAATAATATCTTGTAAAACCAAAGTCTTGTCCTGAGGAGATTTAAAACGAATCACGTAATCTTCTCCAGCATCCAATTTTTGTTGCACTTCATCCGCAGATAAGGAAAGGGAGTTGCTCAGCTTTAATCTATTGTGCCAATTGTAAATAAAAGTTTTACCATTGGCCTCATGATCTTTCCTGTGTTGATCTAAAGCATCAGCGGTATCAAAAGCATAATATGCGTTGCCCGAATCAATCAATTGTTGAGCATAAGATTTGTAAAGATGTTTACGTTCGCTTTGACGGTAAGGACCACAATTTCCCTCTTTTCCAGGTCCCTCATCAAAAGGAATATTGCACCAGTTTAATGAGTCGATAATATATTGTTCAGCACCTTCCACGTAGCGGTTCTGATCGGTGTCTTCGATACGAAGCAAAAAATCGCCGTTGTTTTTCTTGGCAAACAGGTAGTTGAACAAGGCAGTTCTTAATCCACCAATATGTAAAGGACCTGTTGGGCTGGGGGCAAAACGCACTCTTACTTTATCGCTCATTTTGTGTTTATTTCGCTGCAAAGATACATTGCTATTCGTGATTTGTAAAGCTGTTTTGTGTTGAAGGTCTAAGAGCTTTTAAAACTCATTTTCAAGGTTTAACAAATAATTTTCTGTTGAATTACTCAGGATCAGGTATTTTGGTAGTACTAAACCCTTATTTTGAATCAGTACCAAGACATACTTCACAAACTAGAAGCTTTCATTAAAAAGTTCTACACCAAGCAATTGATCAAAGGTTTAATGCTTTTTTTAGCTTTTGGTCTGTTGTTTTGGATAGGGGTATTGTCCCTTGAGTATACACTATGGCTAAATAGTAGTTGGCGGTTTACCCTATTTCTGATCTTCCTTTTGGTTGAGGCCATGCTTTTATACCGTTGGATTTTGGTGCCAGTATTTTATTTGTTTAAAATCAAAAACGGAATAGGGTATAAGGAAGCCTCAAAATTAATCGGAATTCATTTTAAAGAGGTCGATGATAAGTTATTGAATCTTTTGGAGCTTTCTGAAAGCAACGAGAAATCAGATTTACTTTTGGCCAGTATAGATCAAAGAGCAGCTGAACTTAATCCAGTTCCGTTTTTAAATGCAGTAAATTTTAAAGAGAGTTTTAGTTATGCAAAGTACATTGTATTACCTGTTGTGATTCTTACGTTTATTTGGATTACTGGTGATATCATTTCTTTTTTCAATTCCCATCAGCGTGTTGTGCATTACAATTTGGCTTACGAAAAACCAGCTCCTTTTTCCTTTTTGGTTTTGAATGAAAGTTTGAATGTATTAGATGATAAACCTTTAACTATTGAAGTGGCCATCAAGGGTGAGGTTCGTCCCGAAAGTGTCAGCATCAATTTGGACGGCGAAGAAGTGGTCATGTATAAACAGGGAAACAAGTTTTTGTACACACTCGAAGCTCCTGTTACAGCATCTTCTTTTTATTTAGTAGCTAATGGTTGGAACTCTAAAACGTATGAAATTAATAGTTACAGTACACCTGGTCTTACCAATTTTGAAATGCAATTGGATTACCCTAGTTATTTAAATAGACCAAATGAGAAGGTTATCGGAACTGGAAACACTTCTGTCCCTGAGGGAACAAAAATCACTTGGAGTGTGGAAGGTGTAAACACAGATAATATTGCTTTTAAAACAAGCGACAGCACCTATGCAATGGCTAGGAGCAAATCTGTTTTTTCCACTATAAATAGGATTTTTAATGATTTCGAATATACACTTTCTACCTCCAATGAAAATGTAAAAGACTATGAGCAGTTAAGTTATTTGATAGATGTAGTTAAAGATGAAAAAGCCAAGGTCAAAGTGAACCAAACTTTAGATTCATTAAATCCAAATCAATCGTACTATGAAGGACAAGCTACGGATGATTATGGTCTCGCACAAATTAGACTGGTTTGTGTAGACCCATCTGATAGAGATAATCCTCAAAATTTGGTTTTGGAGGAACCTAAGGAGAGTGTTTATCAGTTTTACTATACATTTCCCTCAGGATTAAATGTTCAACAAGGTAAAAAGTATGAGTTATACTTCGAAGTGGTTGATAATGATGGTGTTAGAGGGGGAAAAGTGACTAAAAGCCAGACTTTTAATACTGTTTTTTATTCCGAAGACGATTTATTAAAGCAAAGGTTGGAGGAGCGGTCAAGTAGTTTGTCTAAAGCTAATTCTTCACTTGAAAAGTCTAAGACTCAAATGGAGGAGTTAAAGCGTTTGAGTAATTCTTTAAAGGAAGAAAATGCTTTAAACTTTGAGAACAGGAATGCTTTAAAGGATTTGATTCAAAAACAGAATCAACAGGAAGAGTTCATGCAAAAGTTTACCAAGGAAATGGCTGATGGTTTAAAAAAGGACGAATCTTCTGAAATGAATAAAATGCTTCAAGAAAGATTGAAGCGTCAGGAAATTGAAGCTCGCAAGAATGAGAAATTATTAAAACAGCTAGACTCTGTTGCCGATAAAATCAATAAGGAGGATTTACAAAAGAGCCTTGAAGAATTGGGTAAAAACCAAAGTAAAAATACGCGTAGCCTAGAACAAATTTTAGAGTTGACCAAAAAGTATTATGTTACTGAAAAACTATCACAGTTGGCCCAAGAATTGGAGAAGCTAGCAGAACGTCAAGAAATATTATCTGACTTAAAATTGGGAGAAGATTTTAGCAACAAGGAACAAGAAAAGTTGAATTCTGAATTTCAGGAAATGGAAAAGCAACTGGATCAACTTCAAAAGGATAATTCTAATTTACAAAAACCGGTTCCACTTTCAATTGATGACAACAAGGTTGATGATATAAAGCAAGATCAACAAGATGCTCTGGAGGAAATAAATAAACACAAGGGATCTGATCAATCTTCTCAAAATGAAGAGAGTCAAAAATCTCAAAACAGTGCGTCTAAAAAGCAAAAGTCAGCAGCGCAAAAGATGAAAGAGATGGCTCAATCCATGGGTCAAAGTGGAATGAGTGGTGAAGAATCCGATGCTGAAGATGCTGAAATGCTCAGGCAGATATTGGATAATCTGGTTCGTTTTTCTTTTAAACAAGAAGATTTGTTTGATCGGCTACAAACTTCTGATGTTGACATTTCACAATTTTCTAAAACGGTTAAGGAACAGCAAAATTTAAAGCGTTTGTTCGAACACGTTGATGATAGTTTGTTTGCACTTTCTCTACGCCGTGCTGAGCTATCTGAATTCGTCAATGAACAAATAACCGAGGTGTATTACAACATAGATAAATCTTTAGAAAGCATCTCTGAAAATCAAATTTATCAAGGGGCGGCTTACCAACAATACGTTATCAATGCCACCAATGCTTTGGCAGATTTTCTTGCCAATGTTTTGGATAATATGCAAGAAAATATGGGTGGAGGCCAAAGTAATGGAGGAGGACAGGGTTTTCAGTTGCCTGATATTATTCAGGGACAACAAAGTATTCAGAACAAAATGAATGGTCAAAATAAAGGTTCACAAGGTCAGCCATCAGATGAAATGGGTCAACAAGGCCAACAAGGCAAGTCTGAACAAAGTGGCCCTGGAGAAGAGGGTTCTCGCCAAAACGAAAATGGTCAAAAGGGTGCTCAACAAAAGGATGGTAATGAAGGAAGCCAAGGAAATGGAAATGCCGAAATGAACTTAAATGAAGTTTATGAAATTTATAAAGAACAGCAGTTTTTAAGACAACAATTGGAAAAGCAATTGGAGGATATGATCAATCAATCTGACAAGAATCTCGCTAAAAAGTTGTTGCAACAAATGGAAGATTTTGAAGAAGATTTATTGGAGAATGGCATAACCAATCGTTCCGTTAGCAAGGCTAATAATATTCAGCACCAGCTAATGAAATTGGAAAATGCAAGTATGGAACAAGGTGAGAAAAAGGAGCGTGAAAGCGAAACCAATGATTATAGATTTACCAATCCTATTACTACTAGACCTGATTTACTTAAAGAATACCAGAACGAGATTGAAATTTTAAACAGACAAGCTTTACCTTTGCGGCGAAATTTCGAAAAGAAGGTTAAAGTTTATTTCGACAATGATTGAATTTCATTTTAAATCTGACGTGGTATTGGAAGACTTATCCAATTATTCCGATTGGATAAATAGGATTTTAGAAAGCGAGAGCTATACTGCTGGTCAGATTGACTATGTTTTATGTACGGATGACTATCTTCATGAGCTTAATGTGGAGTATCTAAACCATGACACATTAACGGATATTATCACTTTTGATTATTCGGAAGGAAGTGTTGTTTCAGGGGATATTTTTATATCAACGGATAGAGTTAAGGACAACGCTATAGATTTTGATGTTGATTGGAAGATTGAACTTTTGAGAGTTATGTCTCATGGTGTATTGCATCTAGTAGGTTATGGTGATAAATCTTTTGAGGATAAGAAATTGATGAGGGAGAAAGAAGATGAAAAAATTAAAATGTTCCACGTGGAACCATAGATATGTTTGATAAGGAATATGATGTTATAGTTGTTGGTGGAGGTCATGCTGGTGCAGAGGCAACTGCTGCTGCCGCCAACATGGGTTCTAGTACATTGTTGGTCACTATGAACTTGCAAACTATAGGGCAAATGTCCTGTAATCCTGCTATGGGTGGAATTGCAAAAGGGCAAATAGTTCGTGAAATTGATGCGCTTGGTGGTTATAGTGGAATCATAACAGATAAGTCGGCCATTCAATTTAAGATGCTCAACAAATCCAAAGGACCAGCCATGTGGAGTCCTCGCGCTCAGAACGACCGTATGCGTTTTGCTGAGGAGTGGAGGATGGCTCTGGAGAATATACCTAATGCAGATTTTTATCAAGAGATGGTTTCTGGATTATTGGTTGAAGGCAACAAAGTGGTTGGTGTAAAAACAAGTCTTGGGATTGAAATACGAGCTAAAGCTGTTGTGTTGACCAATGGTACTTTTTTGAATGGACTTATCCATATTGGGGACAAACAATTTGGTGGGGGTAGAGCGGGAGAAAAAGCCGCTACAGGTATTACGGAACAGTTGGTTGATATAGGTTTTGAAAGCGGCAGAATGAAGACAGGAACACCCCCTAGAGTGGATAGCCGTTCGTTGGATTATTCTAAAATGACGCCTCAACCAGGGGATGAAAACCCGGAGAAGTTTTCGTATTTGGCAACGCCAACCTTAAAAGTGCAACGGGATTGCCATATGACAAGAACCAGTGAATTGGTTCATGATTTGTTGCGTGAAGGTTTTGATAGATCTCCAATGTTCAATGGAAGAATTAAAAGTATTGGACCAAGATATTGCCCATCTATTGAGGATAAAATCAATCGTTTTGCAGACAAAGATTCGCATCAGATTTTTGTTGAGCCTGAGGGCTGGAATACAGTGGAAGTTTATGTGAATGGATTCTCAACATCGTTGCCTGAGGATGTCCAGTATAAAGCACTAAAGTCTGTTGCTGGATTCGAGAATGTGAAGTTTTTCAGACCGGGTTATGCAATCGAATACGACTATTTTCCACCTACACAATTAAAGCATACGCTTGAAACAAAATTGTTGGACAACTTGTATTTTGCTGGTCAAATTAACGGTACCACAGGATATGAAGAGGCCGCTTCGCAAGGTTTAATGGCCGGCATAAACGCTCACTTGAAGATTAATGAAAAGGATTCTTTTATTCTTAAAAGGGATGAAGCTTACATTGGTGTTTTAATAGATGATTTAATTACCAAGGGCACAGAAGAGCCCTATCGTATGTTTACTTCCAGAGCGGAGTATCGCACATTATTGCGCCAGGATAATGCCGATTTGAGACTTACACCTAAGGGTTATGAAATCGGTTTGGCAAAAGAAGAGCGACTAAGAAGGATGGAGGAAAAGCAACAGAAGTCAGAGGATTTTGTTTCGTTCTTTAGATCAACAAGCTTTAAGCCCGAAGAAGTAAATCCAATTTTGGAGTCTGTAGATTCAGCTTTGGTAAATCAATCCGATAAGTTGTTTAAAGTGTTTTCGAGACCTAGATTAACCATGGAGCATATGCTACAATTGGATGAGGTTTCTGCCTATGTGAACGACCATAATTTAGACTCGGAAGTGTTGGAGCAAACAGAAATACAAGTGAAATATTCTGGCTATATAGAGAAGGAAAAGACAAATGCAGACAAACTTCTGCGTTTGGAAAATGTCCGTATACCAGAACATTTTGACTACGCTAAAATTAAGTCACTTTCATTTGAGGCACGAGAAAAATTAAAATCTATTAAGCCTGTTACTATTTCCCAGGCTTCAAGAATCAGTGGTGTTTCTCCTGCAGATATTAGCGTGCTTTTGATTCATTTGGGAAGATAAACTTTGTGTTCCACGTGGAACAAATGTTTGCTTTAATTTCAATTTCAACTTCGTTTTACCTTATATTCGAACCTAGTTATTTCAAAATTCTTTGAGAAAAACCGAATGAAAGAATACCTTAAGACAAGAGATTTTTCTGTTTCTGGAGAATCATTTTCACTTTTACATGATGAGAATCTCGATATGTTGGTGACTAGTCCCCAGCCGGAAAATCTTTCATCCTATTACGAAAGTGAAGATTATATTTCTCATACAGATTCTTCAAAATCTTTAACCGATAAATTGTATCAGTGGGTTAAAAAAGTAAACCTATCTAGTAAATGGAATTTGGTTCAGACTTTTGACGATGGATCAAAAACTGTTTTGGATATTGGAGCAGGTACAGGTGATTTTTTGGTTTATGGTAATAATTTGAGATTTAAAGTTCGGGGAGTGGAACCCAATGAAAGGGCCAGAAAGTTAGCTACTGAAAAAGGAGTTCAACTTCAATCATCATTGGATGAGTTAGGAAATTTAAAATTTCGGACGATAACCCTTTGGCATGTTTTAGAGCACTTACCCAATTTACAAGCTCAAATAAAAAAGACTGTTTCTTTGTTGGAAGAGGATGGGACTTTAATCGTCGCGGTTCCCAATTTCAAATCATACGATGCCAAACATTACAAAAAGTTCTGGGCGGCTTATGATGTGCCCAGACACCTTTGGCACTTTTCAAGAATTTCAATTGCAAAACTTTTTGAAATGGAAAATATGCGGGTTGTAAAAACGAAGCCGATGTTGTTTGATTCGTTTTATGTCTCCATGCTGTCAGAAAAATATAAGGGCGGAAAATTGAATTTGTTCAAAGCTTTTGTGATTGGATTATGGTCAAACATCAAAGCTTTGTCAACTAAGGAGCATTCTTCTTTAATTTATGTGATCAAGCGCCACAATTAATCGATTTAAGGCCCTATGTCACCCTCAAAGCCCTTAAGGCAGGCCTGGCCTTGCTTTTAAGAAACAAGCTAATTAACGCGCGTTTATGAGCGCTGCGTAAATAGCTAAAAACTATTCTAATTTAAAATTGACATAAACTAAATCTATATTGGCTGTTGATATTATTTCGACACTAAAAACTTAATGGTTGCCATTTCAAAAGCTTTTCTATTTTTGCCCATCTTTTAAATTATAAATAATGAAGAAATTAATCGTTTTCGCCATTGTCCTTGCAGCTATGGCGTGTCAGCAAAATAAAATTGGGTATGTGAACACCGTAAAGTTGTTGGACGACTACCAAGAGAAAATGGATCTCGAAGCCCAATTTAAAGTTAAAGCAGATGCATTGACCAGGAAGAGGGACAGTATTTCACAATCCTTTCAAATGGAGCTTCAAGCTTTTCAAACCAAGGCAGAAAAAATGTCGCAACAGAGTGCTCAAGAGGAATATGGGCAGTTGCAACAAAGAGGTCAGTATATTGGCCAACAATTGCAACAAGAAGAGCAGCAATTGCAGCAAACTAGCCAAATTCAAATGGATAGCTTAGTGAAGAAGGTTAAAAAGGAAATTAGTGCCTTTGGAGAAACCAACGGTTACACCTATATTTTGAGTGGAGGCGATGGAGGCGCCGTTTTGTACGGTGATGACGCCAATGACCTTACCGATGCAATCCTTAAAATATTGAACGACAAATACGGTAAATAAAATTATCTGAACATATACTAAAACCCACTCAAGTTGAGTGGGTTTTTTTGTTTATCGAATCATTGATACATATACCCAAATAATAAAAAACAATTGTAGCGGTATTCTAAACCATAAATAAGCTAAGCCTGGACCATTGGCAATGCCCGTTTGATAATTAACATGGTGTATGGCACCATATATATTGGCTGGTAAAATCAAAATTAAAAAAGCAATCAGCATCCAAGCTGTAAAAGTTTGATAATGAGGAAATAATATTGATATTCCCAATATAATTTCCAAAATTCCGGTAAGCAAAACGAGCTGATTTTTAAATGGAATAAATGGTGGAACCATGGCGGACATACCCTCAACAAACATAAAATGTCCCATGGCTGTAAAAACCAACATAATTGCCATTGCAATTCTGCCTGCCAACCTATAATCCAAGCTTTTGGAAAAGAGCTTAATTACCAAGAATGATATTATAAATGTTCCTAATAGGACTAATAGCGGTTTCATTTTTTTAGTCCAAAGTTCTTAAAAACAATATTTTAATACAATGAACCTAGGTTAAGTAATTCGCTTTCGAATGCGACTCAGGGCCTGTGGAGTTATACCAATGTATGAAGCAATATATTTTAAAGGAATCTTCCGAATTAGCTCAGGGCGCTCCTCAAACAACTTCAGATATCGTTCTTCAGCAGTATGGCTTAAAAGAGTAAGTTCTCTTTTGGACTTCTTTAGATAAAGCTCTTCACTGGCCTTTCTACCAATTAAGTTTCCAATTTTAGTAGAAGAATAAACTTCTTGTAAATCTTTATGGCTGATCCTCCACAATATGGTGTCAGTTATTGTTTCAACCACATATTCTGATGGGGTTTGTGTAATAAAGGAATCATAAGCACTAACAAAGGCTCCATTAAAAACAAAACCAAAGGTGAGCTCATCATCTTTTTTGGGAACATACAGTCTAATAATTCCCGTTTCAATAAAGGAAAGATGGTTTTCCACTTGTCCCAAATGGATCAGTTTACTTTTCTTTTGAAGTTCCTGTCGACATAATTTTGATGAAAACACTTCCCAATCAGTTGGAGAAATACCGAATTTAGTTTCAAAATAGCGCCTTATTTCTTCCAAAGTATTACCCTAATTAGATGCTTTCCTATTTTCCCGAATAACCAAAATCATTGCCAATATCAACAACAAATTAGAGATGATGCTTAAAATGGTACTGGTACCATTAATAAATTCTATTACATTAAAAACCAGTAAAACCAAACTAAAGACAATGAGAATATAAGGACCGTTTTTTTTAGTGATCATAATTACAATTTTAGTTCAATGTCGAGTTGCCGGTCTTCTTCTTTGGCTTTTTTATCCATTTGGGCACCTAGGCCTATACCAATGGACATACCAATGGGCAATCCGATTCCTAAGAAGGCCATGTTGCCGAGGCTCACGCCCAAGGCAGCTCCAATTGGAATACCAAAGACCGTCATTCCCAAAACAAACCAAGTTTTTCGATAATAATTTATGGGAACTATTTTAAGTTTTTGAGCCAATAATCCAACAATTTTGGACTGCACTTTTCGAATTTCAGCCCTAAGAACTTTATCGGAATCGGTTATTGAATTAAGGTGGTTGATCTCTTTATTAATGGCCAGCACAATTTCTTGAGGCAATCTTTTTTTCTTGATTTCAATAGTCAATAGTTCAAACTGATCGTAGGCCTCTTTGGCTTTAGGATCAAGATCTGTTCTTTCAATAGGTTCGAGAATCATGGCCTGAAAAATTTATTGCATCAAATACACCAAAAACACCGCTGGAATTAAGTAAACTACAATAGTTCTGGCACCTTCGTAGTCTTTAGCTACCCGCTGACCCAACAAAAGCATCAATAAAGTTGTAGAAGACAAAACTGCCCCATAAAATCCAATGGTGCTTTTACCATCCATAAAAAACTGGATCATTCCGACCCCGCATAAAATTCCCGATAGCATTTCCATGATTAAAATAACACCCAAAAGTAGGGGTACAGAACCTTTAAAAATGGATTTTGAAAAGTGTCCGGTCAACCATCCCATATTTCCTTTCCAGTCCAAAATTTTATCTATTCCACTCTGTAAAAAGGTAATGGTCAAAAAAACAAGAAGTAAAATTTCTGTTGCATGGGCTAATATTAATTCCATCAGATGAAGAATAGTTTAGGCAGCTTTTGCGTGTAAAAGCCTGGTTAGTCTTATGGATAAATCCGTAAAAATTAGTTTGGAGTTACCATTACGTTCCACGTGAAAAATGGCCTTTTCCAACTCATTTACAATCTCTAAAATATTGTTTTCATGAATAAATGGCGCAAACTTGTGCAGATCAAACCCTTCAATGTGGATTTTGGAGTACACTAGTTCATCTGCTCTATAATTCAACAGCAAAGCTTGTCGCATCATGGTCAAACAATAGTCCAAAAACTTCTTCTGAACCTCTCGTCCTGTTTTTGCCACTTCATCGCTCCACAAAATCAATTCTTGAATGGCACCTTTGTTTCCCTTCGCCTTAAAGGCACTTCTTACCCACTGTACGAACCAACGTTCAAAAACCAAATCCTCCGAATCTTTGTTCAACAGGTCCATAGCTTTATTGAAATTTCCGTTGGCTTCCAACGCAATGGATTGGGATTCTGATGGATTGGCACCGCGTTTTAGAAGTTCATCGGAAATAACCTGTTCCGCCAGTGGTGGAAAGTTCAAAATTTGACAACGCGACCGTATCGTGTTGATGATCTGTTCTTCCTCTTCGGCCAACAAAAGCAAAATAGTTTTCGCGGGAGGTTCTTCAATCAACTTCAAAAGTTTATTTGCTGCGGAAACATTCATTTTTTCCGCCATCCAAACGATCAATATTTTAAATCCGCCTTCGTAGGATTTTAAGGAAAGCTTCTTCACCATATCCTGAGCCTCGTCCACTCCAATTTGCCCCTGCTTTTTTTCAATGCCAATAAATCGGTACCAATCGAACAAGTTGCCATAGGGCTGTTCTTTTACAAATTGACGCCACTCCTGAATGTAATGATCACTTACCGCATGGGTTTTTATCTTATCCGAATTGGAAACTGGAAAAGCAAAATGAAGGTCGGGATGCGTAAGCGATTCACATTTGGTGTTACAAACCATATTTTCACCTTCATTTTCGCCACTGGAGTTTCCACAGAGTAAATATTGGGCATAAGCAATGGCCATGGGTAGCACGCCAGAACCTTCGGGGCCCACAAAAAGTTGGGCATGGGCCACACGACCTGTATCGGCCGTGGTCACCAAATGGTTTTTAATATGCTCGAGTCCTAAAACATTTTTGAATAGCATATTTCAAAGATACATTTTTAGGTTCGTTCGCTTTGTGATGTTTTTTGTTGGAAGTTTAAAAATAGGAAGGTTTCAACCCAATGAAGAAGAAGGAAATCTTTACTTTTGAAAATCTATAAAGACCACACTACATGAAGACGATAGACGATTTTAATTTCGAAGGAAAAAAAGCATTGATCCGAGTTGATTTTAACGTCCCCCTGGATAGTAATTTCAACGTTACGGATACCAGTAGGATAGATGCTGCAAAACCAACCATTCTCAAGGTTTTGGAAGACGGAGGTTCAGCCATTTTAATGAGCCATTTGGGAAGACCCGATGGCAAGGCGAACCCAGACATGTCACTATCCCACATTTGCGAAACTGTTTCCGAAATTATTGGGGTACAAGTAAAATTTGCTGAAAATTGTGTGGGCACTGCCGCTGAGGAAGCCGTTGCCAATTTGCAAGATGGTGAAGTATTGTTGTTGGAAAACCTTCGTTTTCATGCAGAGGAAGAAAAGGGTGATGAAAAATTTGCAGAAGCACTGTCCAAATTAGGCGATATTTATGTAAATGATGCCTTTGGAACTGCGCACCGCGCACACGCTTCAACCACAATTGTCGCCAAGTTTTTCCCAGAAAACAAATGCTTTGGGTATTTGTTGGCCAAAGAAATCAAAGCAATTGATAAGGTGATGCAGACAGGGGAAAAACCGGTGACCGCAATTTTAGGTGGCGCAAAGGTTTCTTCCAAAATTACGATCATCGAAAACATTTTGGACAAAGTGGACAACCTGATCATTGGTGGAGGTATGACCTATACTTTCGTTAAGGCCAAGGGAGGTAAAGTAGGGGATTCCATTTGCGAGGATGATAAAATGGAATTGGCGTTGGATATTTTGAAGCAAGCTGAAGCAAAAAATGTAAAGGTGTATATCCCTGTCGATGTTTTGGCCGCCGATGATTTTAACAATGCTGCCAACACCCAATTTGTAGATGTGGATAAGATTCCAGATGGATGGCAAGGGCTGGATGCAGGTCCAAAAACCTTGGAAATCTTCAAACAAGTGATATTAGCATCCAAGACCATTTTGTGGAACGGACCCGTTGGTGTTTTTGAAATGGAAAACTTCGCCAAAGGTACTATCGCCATCGGAAATTATATTGATGAAGCTACTCAGGCAGGTGCATTTTCACTTGTGGGTGGTGGCGATTCTGTTGCCGCTGTAAAACAATTTGGTTTCGAGGACAAGGTAAGTTACGTGTCTACAGGAGGAGGAGCCATGTTGGAAAGCTTGGAAGGGCGAACGCTACCCGGAATTGCCGCAATATTGGACTAACTATCACGTTATGAGTTATTGGGGGAGATCCCGAAAGAGTTGTTTTTCGCTTGAAATTTTATTTTTTCAAAAAAAAACACCATTTTCGCCTGCCCCCAAAATCAAATCTCTTGCGAATGAACCCAAAAAATCTAATTGCAGTCTGTACCGCGATACTATCAGCGACCTCTTTTGTTTGTGCCCAACAGACAGATGTGGTCGGAAATACTTCGCAGGACTCCACAACCTTACAATCCAATAATAAAGTATTGGCGAATGTTGCCCCAATCAAAATTGATGGGCAATTGGTTGCGTTGTCCAAAACAGAAAGCGGCACATATCAATTACAGGATTTAGAGGAAGCTCGCAAGTATGACAGTCTTTGGCTAAAAGAACTTCACAGCAATGCAGATTTGTTCAGCGATATGCTGTTGGAGATTCAAAATGGTTCTGATCAGGATTCTATTTTTGAAATAGACCTGCCCACCGATACTCTTAAGGCCAGATTGGCGAAAATGGATGAAAAAACGCCATTCAAGGTAACCTATAATGCATCTTTGGAAAGTGTTATCAAATCGTTTTTGACGAGAAGACGGGATTTGATGCAACGTATGATGACAGCCAGTCAGTTTTATTTTCCATTGTTCGAACAGGAATTGGACAACCAAAACATTCCATTGGAAATCAAATATTTGGCAATCGTGGAATCCGCCTTGAACCCAAAAGCACAATCTCGAGTTGGAGCCAAAGGGCTTTGGCAGTTTATGTATGCCACGGGAAAAATGTATGGGTTGGATGTGAGCAGTTATGTAGATGAGCGCCACGATCCCATTATGGCCACTAAGGCGGCCAGTAAATATTTGTCCAAACTGTATGAGATTTTTGGGGATTGGGATTTGGCATTGGCAGCCTACAATTCAGGACCAGGAAATGTGAACAAGGCCATCCGTAGATCGGGAGGTTATGAAAATTATTGGAACATTCGTCCTTTTCTTCCACGTGAAACAGCCGGTTATCTTCCAGCCTTTTTGGCAACAATGTACATTTTTGAATATGCCGAAGAGCATGGCCTTCAATACAAGAAAGCAGATAGACCTTATTTTGACACCGACACAATTCATGTAAAAAACCTGATCACTTTTGATCAGATCTCAAAATTGGTCAATATCAGTACAGAGGAATTGGAAATGTTGAACCCTGCCTATAAACTGAATATTATTCCAAAAGTGGAAGGTAAAAATTATGTACTTCGATTGCCAACTACTAAAATTGGACAGTTTGTTTCCAACGAAGAGGAAATCTATGCCTTTGTAAAGAAAGAGATGGATTCCTTGGAAAAACCACTTCCAAGTATGATTACAGCTCAGGATCAAATAAGATATCGCGTGAAGAGCGGGGACTATTTGGGCAAAATTGCTGAGCAATTTGGAGTTGGAGTTAGTCAAATAAAAAGCTGGAACGGATTGCGCAGCAACGATCTTCGTGTAGGGCAACGTTTGACCATATTCCCCAGAAAACCTTATGTGGCGGCAAGCTCAACAAAGAACAGTACTTCCAAAACTTCCAGTACCGCAAGCAACGGTTCAAAAGTGCATACGGTGCAATCTGGAGATTCCCTTTGGACCATTTCTAAAAAATACCCTGGAATTTCCATTGAAAATTTACGAGAATGGAACGGTATTAGTGGGAACAACCTAAAACCGGGCACAAAACTTAAATTGTGCGATTGTTCTTCGTAAATTTAACGCAAGATGAAAAAATTAGGAACACTATTATTTGCCATTGTATTGATGGCGTTGGGATCTTGTAACCAATCGGGATCAAAGGAAAGATTTCTGCCACCCTCAACAGGAGGCATCAATTCGTTAATGGTAGTCATGGACACCGAATTGTGGAAAGGACCTGTTGGCGATAAAATTCGAGACGAATTTGCCGCACAGATAATTGGACTTCCTCAAATTGAACCCCTGTTTTCGATTACCCAATTGCCGCCAAAAGTATTTAAGGGCACAACAACGTATTCCCGTTCCATTTTATATGTGGAACAGGATTCTACTTCTTTGGCACACATAAAAGATGATGCCTATTCTAAGCCGCAAAAGGTTGCTGTAGTGACCGGGCCAACGGAAGAAGTATTGATCAAGAACCTCGATTCTTTGGCAAAAAGAGCCATCAAAGAATTTAAATCTGTTGAAATTGCCGAGGCACAACATCGATTCGAGCGATCCCTAAGCAAGGATAAAGCCATGGAAGAGGAGTTTGGGATCAGCCTAAAGGTTCCATCATTGTATAAAGTGGGTAAAAGGGAAGATAACTTTATTTGGATGGATATTCAGATTCCCAAAGGAACCATGAACATTATTGCTTACCAAATGCCATGGAATTATTTTAAAAGTGATTCTACTCTAGTGGAGGACATTATGCGCATGAGAGATTCCATTGGACAAAAATATATTCCTGGACCCGATATGCCAGGTAAAACAACCTACATGGTTACTGAAAAAGCATTTTCGCCTTATGTATTCCCTGCTGAAATTGGCGGCAAAAAGGCAGCGGAGGTAAAAGGCGTTTGGGAAATTCACAATTACCCGATGGCAGGCCCGTTTTTAACATACATCATCAACGACAAGGAGAATAATCGTAAAATGATTTTGGAGGGATTTACATTTGCCCCTTCTACCGAAAAAAGAGATTATATGTTTGAGTTGGAAGCCATTTTAAAAACGGTTTCTTTTGATCCCGTTCCGGAACCTGCTTCCGATTAGTTTATGGTACAGTACAAATGAAAAAGCCCCGATATTACTCGGGGCTTTTCTTGTTTTATAAGTTTGTTTAGTCAAAAGCGAAACCAGTTGCAATTCTGTAAATAAAGGCATAAAGCACCATAAAGAACATGATGAAACTAAACCATGCGAAAATTTTAAAATACCTTTCTACGATAAAGTGGCCTATGTTCCTAAATGCATCCAAATAAATTTCCTTAACAAGTAATAGTCTTTTCATAAGTAAGATTTTAAGATTTATTGAGATGACAAAGTTTTGTTTTTGGCAACACGATTGGAAAACAAAAGGATAAATGGTACAAAATCAACGTCTAAAATGCAACTGAAGGTCTTGAAATCCACTAAGGCATTGGAATGATCGTTAAACTGCACTTTTAAAATAGACTCGTTGACGAGGCCAATGATCGATGAAATGCACAATTTGATAAATGTTAATAAAAAAGCCACCTTTTTGGGTGGCTTTTAATCTTATTGTGAGAGAATTATAAATTCTGACCGTCGATTGAGTTGGTGTTTGTCTGGCGGACAATGGTTGCCATCGGAACAATTATTTAAGAGTCGCTCCTCTCCATATCCAATTGCGCTTTCTATTTGTGACGCGTTTATGCCTTGAGAGATAATATAGTCTCGGGTTGACTTAGCTCTTCTATCGGAAAGGTACTTGTTGTAGGCTTTTTTTCCAATGGCATCGGTATGGGATTCAATTTTTATGACCAAGTTGGGATTTGCTTTCATTGCAGTAACCAACTTATCCAGTTCACTTGAAGCTGTCGGATTGATTTTAAAACTATCGAAAGCAAAATATACATTGTTCGGCTCGAAAAGTTCCAGCGCTTCCTTGCTCTCGTTTAAGAGCAATTGTTTTTGTAACTCATGTGAAACCTCAATATTCTGATTGTTCTGTGTAATTGCTGTTTGGGTATTTGAATCGTATCCTTCTAATTCAGCCTTTAAGGTGTATTCGGTTGCTGGGTCCAAATTTTCAAAATGATACTGTCCCTTTTCATCGGTTTCACTTTGGGAAATTAATTTACCATCGGAACCAATCAGTGAAATTGATGCTCCGATAAGCTCTTCACTTGAAACAATATCGGAAACATTACCCGTTATTTGATTTAGGTTTGGGGAATATTTAAAAGAATAGATATCATCATCACCCTTACCCCCTTTTCGGTTCGAGGCAAAATAGCCTTGAATGCCTTTGGTGTCTATAATATAGGAGAAATCATCGCGGCGACTATTAATGGGAGTACCTAGATTGACTCCTACGCTGAACACTTCTCCTGTAAACTCAGATTTGTATACATCCAAACCGCCCAAGCCCATAGATCTATCAGAAGAAAAATAAAGGGCGTTTGAAGCGATATAAGGGAACATCTCCTTTGCTGCCGTATTCACAGACCTTCCCAGGTTTCTCGGCTCGGAAAAGGTTCCGTTTTCGAGAATATCAACTTCATAGATATCGGTTTGTCCAAATCCACCGGGCCTATCGGATACAAAATACATTTTCTTGCCATCCGGACTTATGGTTGGATGCCCTGTGGAATAGTCATCACTATTAAAAGGCAACTCTTTTGCAGAAGTCCATTCCCCATCAACCAAACTTGAACGATAGATTTTAAGGTGGTTGATGCCATTTTTGCCTCTTTTCAGCTTTTTACCATAATTGTTACGTGTAAAATAAATGGTTTTCTGATCTGGAGAAAATGCCATCGAGGCTTCGTGGTATTTTGTGTTTATTTTCTTGGAGAATTTTCTGGAACCCATAAGGTCTCCTTCTTCATTCTTTTGCTTCGCAACATACAGATCAAGAAAAGGTTGGTTGGTCCATTTATATTTTCTTGTTACAAAAATGGAAGAGTCTTTGGCCGAAGAATACACGATTTCTGAATCGTTGTGGAACATTGGCGAAAAATCAGAATAAGGGGAATTTATGCCCATATTTTTAACAGTCACTAAATTTGCCCTGTTGGAACCCAAGGGCTCACTGTTTTCCAGTTCCGCAAGGGGCTCATTCCTTTTTAAACGGTTTAGCTTGGCTATGGCTGCCGCCCGTCTAAATTTTCCGGTGCCCTTTAAGGTTTCTGTAAAATTTGAATAGGTGGTATCTGAAATTTCATTTTGGTACAGATCGTAAAGTTCGTTGTACCATTGGTAGGCTTTCTCTAAATTTCCAGTGTAGTAATGCGAATCCCCAGCATTTGACAACAAGGCCGAGGTGTGTTTCGCCTCTGTTTTTTCCAACACAACATCGTATACACGAGCTGCTTCGGCATACCACATTTTATCGAAATATAAATTCGCTTGCTCTATAAGTTTTTCCGCACTTCCAGCTTCACTTAATTCGGAACCCAATGCATGATTTTGCAATGAATCCAAAACCATCTTTTTGGATTCAGGATTCGAAGTATTTGGTGTTGCACTCACCATAGGATTGTTTCCATCCTGTTTTAATGACACGAGGGAAATCTCCTGGGAATTGCCCAAAATGGAAAAACCGGTAAATAGTAAAATAAAAAGTCTTTTCATTAACGCTCCATCTGCTCAAACGGGAAATTGAATCCCATTTGGAGGTTAAGCATAGAAGGCCTAACGTCTTAGTTTATAAAACGAAAGTAAGTTAATGGATTGTGGGGAATAATTTTTTGTTGTGAAAGGATTGTTTTAAGCTATGTATGGTTCAGAATTGTGGTTGTTCGTCGAACAACCCATAAAATATGGGTGTTCAACGGCCATACATTTTGTCAAAACAAATGTTTATGATTTGGAGTCACGGCTTCCGCCTTCCAATTTTTCATCCTCTTTGGTGGCGTCCTTAAACTCTTTGATTCCGCTTCCAAGTCCTCTCATGAGTTCTGGTATCTTTTTTCCTCCGAAAAGCAATACAACAACCAAGACAATCAATACGATTTGCCAAGGACCGAGCATACCAAGAAATATTGTTTGAGAAATCATAATGTCAAAACTTAAATTGAAAAGTAAAAGTAGTAAAAAGAAGTGGAAGACCGTATCCGATTAACGAAAATTAGCATTTACGAACTGAATATTAGGGTAAAAACCCATGTCTTTTTAAAAAGCTTAACACCTTAATTAAAATCTAAGACTATCTTTGTTAATTATGGCAAAGGACAAAAAGAAAAGAAAAGAGATAAGACGCAAACTACTGCACAAGTACCGTTTGGTAATTCTCAATGAAAGCACCTTTGAAGAAAAGATATCATTCAAACTGAACAGGCTCAATGTTTTTGTTACAGGAACCTTGTTCATCATTGTTTTGATCGGCGTAACTACCCTGATCATTGCATTTTCTCCCTTAAGGGAATATATTCCGGGATATTCTTCCACCAAATTAAAGAGGCAAGCCACCGAGCTTACATATAAAACGGATTCGTTGGTCACTGTTTTAAATTATACCAATAAGTATTTGGATAATGTCCGCATGGTTTTGCGCGGCGATATTGAAAACAACCAGCAAAATCGAGATTCTCTTTTTGAGGAATACAAACTCGACCCATCAACCGTGGATTTGAATCCGATTCGCGAGGATTTGCTCCTACGTGAAGAAGTAGAGTTGGAAGATAAATACAATCTTTTCGAAAGGAATATCGAGAATATGGGCACCTTGCTTTTTTCTCCTGTTGAGGGTACGCTTTCCCAAGGGTTCGATCAAAAGACAAGGCATTACGCCGTGGATCTGGTCGCACCAAAGGACACTCCTGTCAAGGCCATTGCCGATGGCACCGTTTTGTTCGCAGAATGGACCGCTGAAACGGGTTATGTTATGATTGTGGAACATCAAGACGCATTAACATCGGTATATAAGCACAATGGCTCATTGAGCAAAGCCCAAGGGGATTTGGTAAAAGCAGGTGAGGTAATCGCAGCCATTGGAAATACAGGAGAATTGACAACGGGCCCACATTTGCATTTTGAACTTTGGAGAAGGGGTAAACCTGTAGACCCACAAAACTATATTGACTTCGATTAAATGTCCTTAAAAGCATTTGCCGCAAGAATCTTTGCCAAAAGAATAGCCCAAAAAACCTTTAAATGGGTCAACAACCCTATTGAAGCACAAGAAAGAGTGTTCAAGGAGCTCATTGCAGAGGCAGCCAAAACCCAATTTGGAAAAGACCATAATTTCCAATCGATTTCGAACTACGATGATTTTGCAAAACAGGTACCCATTCGTGATTATGAGGAATTAAAAGGGTATGTGCAACAGATCATTGATGGGAAGGAAGATGTGCTGTGGCCCGGCAAACCCATTTATTTTGCCAAGACCTCGGGCACCACATCTGGAGCAAAGTATATTCCGATTACCAAGGAATCCATAAAGAACCAAGTAGAGGCATCCCGAAATGCCATTCTCAATTACATACACGAAACAGGCAATGCCGATTTTGTGGATGGTAAAATGATTTTTTTACAAGGCAGTCCAATTCTAGAGGATAAAGGAGGTATTAAGCTCGGACGCCTTTCGGGGATATCTGCCCACTACGTACCCAATTATCTTCAAAAGAATCGATTGCCCAGTTGGGAGACCAATTGCATTGAAGATTGGGAAACCAAAGTGGACAAGATCGTTGAGGAAACCCAAAATGAAAACATGACAGTTATCGCGGGTATTCCTTCTTGGGTACAGATGTATTTTGAAAAATTGAATGCCAAAACAGGAATGAAGGTTGGGGATTTATTTAAAGAGTTCCAATTGTTTATTTATGGTGGTGTCAACTACGAACCGTATCGGGCAAAATTTGAAAACCTGATGGGCAGAAAAGTAGATAGTATTGAATTGTTCCCTGCAAGTGAAGGATTTTTTGCCTATCAAAATTCCCAAAAGGAAAAAGGCATGCTCTTGTTGTTGAACTCAGGGATTTTTTATGAGTTTGTTAGAGCCGATGAATTTTTTAATGAAAACCCAAAAAGGTTGACCATTTCGGATGTGGAATTAGATGTGGATTATGCGATGATAATATCCAGTAATGCTGGATTATGGGGCTACAACCTTGGGGATACCATTCGGTTTATTTCTAAGAAACCGTACAAAGTAGTGGTTTCTGGAAGAATAAAACATTTTATATCTGCTTTTGGCGAACATGTGATTGCCAAAGAGGTTGAAGAAGCCCTTCAATTGGCCGTTGCACAGACCGATGCCTTGGTAAACGAGTTTACTGTTGCTCCGCAGACGAATCCAGAAGAAGGTGAATTACCATATCATGAATGGTTGATAGAATTTGAAAAGCAACCTTCGGATGCTTCCAAGTTTTCCAATATCATCGAAGAAAGCATGAAAAAGCAAAACAGCTATTATTTTGATTTAATAGATGGCCATATTCTTCAACCTTTAAAGATCACCCCGATTCAACCCAACGGTTTTCAAGCATATATGAAATCAATTGGGAAACTGGGCGGTCAAAACAAGGTACAACGTCTTGCAAATGACCGTATAGTAGCAGACGGACTACGGTCATTTAAAATTAGTTAGCCCGTCAAAGAGTAATTTTCATAGGAATTCCCTTATTTTGCCAGAAGATATGATGGCAACAGAAGTAAAACAAACGACTAGGGCACAGGAGTCCACAAATGCTATTGAGCGACTGTACATTACCATGCGACACCTGCTCAATCGTGGATTTTATAAACCCTCGGGGGTTTCGGGCAATGCACTGCGCAATGCACTTTTACTTTTACGGCCAGAAATTTACGGTACAATCGCTGAAGACAAAGCCGAACTTAATGGATTGATTTATGTTTTGGAACGACTTCCCGATGGAATTGAGGAATGTCGCTACATCAATCTAACTTCTGATGAAGGTTTTGCCAAATCCCATTTAAAGCCCATTGTGCCCCCTAAGCGAAGACGAAATTGCTATCGTATCGACGATGAGCAAATGAATATCGAGATTACCCGTGGCCGCAGCGATATTTATGACATTCTTACGCATCTTACCTTTTTATATATTGAATCTGGAAAGATCTGCAATAGGGTGTTGGTTGAGGATGGAACCGCTATGATTCGTGATTGGGGAAAGTTGATTGAGTTTGTGTTGAGCGAGGAGAAAACCAATGATGAACGCGAGGTAGCCATGATTCATGCCGCCAATATTTTAGGGCGAACATTTGATGAGGTAGTTGATATTCAAAATAAGCTTAAAACTGCAGAGGATCCAGACCGGTTTTTGAATTTGATCTATTGGTTGGGCAAATTGGCCATTGAAGAAGAAACCACCAAAGAAAAAAGAACCATTACCTTCAGCCCGTTGTTACGTGAGCGTTTGGGGCATCATCTGCACGGTGAAAAATGGGCCACAAAAATTAAGCAGACGCTCAAAGATCATGATCTATTGCATAGACCATTGCATATCATCAGTGCAAATATGCATAGTGTAATGAATTCCCTTTTTGCCAAAAAGGCATTATTAGAAGAGTTTCCTGAAACCAATTCCCTGGAAATATTTGAAGCGTTAAGTTCTGAAAAGAACAAAGCACTCAACAAAAAGGTTAAGTCCCATGCAGAAAATAACGGCATGATCTTTATCGATGACGAATCAGGAGCAAATATTGATGTCCAGATATTTGATTCGGCAAAGTTTGCCAACGGCAGCTGCTGTTTTGAACTACCTGAAGGATTATCCGAAGAGGAGAAACCCGTTATCTTTGTAATGGACTATGCCTTTGGTGAACAAGCCTATGAAACCATTGATGAATTGATGAAACCGCTCAAAATGGACAGTAAAAACTACTTCTTGAACGTAGATTCTGTATCCATTATGGGTAAAGCTGGAATCTTGGAAGGTGGCAAGGGTGATTTGATGATTCCCTCAGCACATATTTTTGAGGGCACTGCAGATAATTATCCTTTTCACAATGAACTTTGTGCATCTGATTTTGAAGGTCATGGTTTAAAGGTCTTGGAAGGGACAATGGTAACCGTATTGGGAACCTCACTTCAGAACAAGGACATTCTCCAATTTTTTTATGATTCAACTTGGAATGTAATTGGCTTGGAAATGGAGGGGGTCCATTACCAAAAGGCAATTCAGTCGGCATCCAGAATCAGAAAAAGTATTAATAAAGACGTAAAAGTACGTTACGCCTATTACGCATCCGATAATCCCTTGGAAACGGGGAGCACTTTGGCTTCAGGTGGTTTGGGAACAACAGGGGTTAAACCAACCTATTTGATAACGGACAGGATTTTAAAACAAATATTCAATCAATAAATAAGCATGGCAGATCAACCGGTAAATCAGAACTCATCAGATGAAATAGATTTGGGACAATTGTTTCAGATGATTGGAAATGTATTCCAGAAGTTTTTCAATTTTATTGGAAGCATTTTTAAGGGCATTTTTCATTTGATCATGCTTTTTCTTCTTTTTATTCAGAAGAACATTATAATTATCGGTGCAGCCCTTATCATAGGTGGTATAGGAGGTTTTATTTTAGATAAAATGACCCCAACAAAATACGTTTCCAAGATGGTGGTGGAGCCTAATTTTAATAGCGTACAACAACTTTACAATAACATTTCTTTTTATAATGATTTGGCTGATGCTCAGGATTCCGTTGCCTTGGCCACTGCATTGAATATTACAGAACGAGAGGCAGCGTCAATAAAGGAGATTTTTGCTGATTCGTATTCAGATGAAAATCAAAAAATTAAGTTGTTCGATGAGTTTATTAGGGAACTCGATACAACTACTGTAAAGACGATTGATTTTCAAAATTATCTGGAAAACTTTAATTCGATGGATGCCCGGTTTCACCAAATTTCTGTGATTAGCACGAATAATAGAGTTGCAAAAAAAATGCAGCCCGCAATTATTAATTCAATATCAGTTAACGAATATTTTAAGCTTCAGAAAAGGATTAATGATGAAAACTTGGTCATGCAGGACACCATTTATAGAAAGCAATTGGTCGAAATAGACTCTTTACAAAGTTTATACAGAACCGTTTTAGTAAAAGAAGCGGATAAGCCCATGCAAGGTACCAGTATTAATTTGGCTGAGAAAGGAGAGTCTGAGAGCAGAGAATTAGCGCTCATCCAAGAAAAGGATGTTCTTAAGGAAAAACTTGTTTTATTAAACAGGGAAAGAGCCAATAAATCTACTATTATAAACGTAATCAGTGATTTTCCTACGCGTGGGGTTGAGATGAAGGGAATTTGGAATCGTTATCTGTTTATTTTACCCTCGGTACTTTTAGTTTTTGTGATAGGGATATTAGGCATTTTGGAATTAAATAGGTTTTTAAAGAGATACAGCAAAGATTAGTGATATATGTTTAAAATATTGGTAACAGGTTCTGATGGACAGTTAGGGCGAACAATTAAGGATCTTGGTCATAAATTCAAAGAGCTAGAATTTGATTTTAAGAATTCTAGTGAATTGGATATTACCGATGAATACAAAATCAATGATTTATTCAGTAGGGAAAATTATGATTATTGTATCAATTGTGCAGCGTACACCAATGTTGAACAAGCTGAAAAGACACCCGAGCAAGCCTTTAAAATAAATTCAGAAGCAGTTAAACAATTGGCTTTCTTAAGTTTTAAGTACAATATAGTCTTTATACATATTTCAACAGACTATGTTTTTGACGGCACAAAATTGGAGCCTTACATAGTAGGGGACGAAACCAATCCAATCAATGAATATGGAAAGTCCAAATTGTTCGGTGAAGAAAATATTCGTCAAGTTACACCCAACCATTTTATACTTCGTACATCATGGTTATACAGCAAAAAATTTGGTCATAATTTTTACCGTACTATTTTATCAAAGGCCAAGAAAGGAGCAGAGTTGAGAATTACAGATGAGCAATACGGATGTCCCACCAATACTCAAACATTGGCCAAGTATATTATAGAGGAAGTGATTTTGGGAGATAAAGAATATGGAACCTATCATGTAACCGACGGTAAGCCGATGACATGGTTTGATTTTGCCAATCAAATTCTTTTAGAACATGGTTTGGATAAAAATGCTCAGCTTGTATTGGATAGGAATTATCGTACATTCGCCAAGAGGCCTAAAAATAGTGTACTTAATTAAAACAATAAATTGTTTCATCTCTATTTGAAACTTCAATAAAGTTAATGGGAAATTCTAGTTTAAAAAAAATATTGATAACTGGTGGAGCGGGTTTTATTGGATCACATGTAGTTAGAAGATTTGTCGAAAATTACAAGGAATATCAAATTTTTAATTTAGATGCACTTACCTACGCAGGTAATCTTGAAAACCTAAAGGATATTGAATTCAAAGACAACTACACTTTTATAAAAGGGGATATTACAGATGATGTCTTTTTATCAAAGCTTTTCACTGAAAATGAATTCGATGGGGTTATTCATTTAGCTGCAGAGTCTCATGTGGATAGGTCAATTTCCGACCCCTTGTCTTTTGTTAGGACCAATGTGATTGGGACGGTTAATTTATTGAATCAGTCCGTAAAATTGGCAAAGGAGAACCCGAGTTTTCGTTTTTATCATGTTAGTACGGATGAGGTTTATGGCACGTTGGGGGAAACAGGATTTTTTACGGAATCTACCTCGTATAGTCCCAACTCTCCATATTCAGCTTCCAAAGCAAGTTCAGACCATTTCGTAAGAGCTTATGGGGAAACCTATGGATTACCATTTGTGGTGTCTAACTGTTCAAACAATTATGGTCCCAACCATTTCCCGGAGAAATTGATACCATTGTTCATAAACAACATTATAAACAAAAAGCCCTTGCCCGTTTACGGGGATGGTAACTTTACCAGGGATTGGTTATATGTAAAAGATCATGCGAGGGCCATAGATTTAATATTTCATCAAGGAAAAAATGGGGAAACCTATAATATAGGCGGATTCAATGAATGGAAGAATATTGATTTGGTAAGGATGTTGTGTACCTTAATGGATAAAAAATTAAGCAGAAAGGAAGGCGAATCCGAGGAGTTGATCACATTTGTCAAGGACAGACCAGGGCATGACCTAAGATATGCCATTGACGCCGGTAAAATAAATAAGGAGCTGGGTTGGAAACCGTCTGTAACCTTTGAAGAGGGGCTTGAAATAACCATTGATTGGTATTTCGACAACCAAGATTGGTTGGACCATGTTACTTCGGGCGATTACAAAGACTACTACAAAAAGCAATATCAATAAAGCCAGAAAAATATGAAAGGAATCATTTTGGCGGGAGGTTCGGGAACTAGATTACATCCGTTGACCTTATCCGTAAGCAAGCAGTTAATGCCAATCTACGACAAGCCTATGATTTACTACCCATTGTCGACCCTAATGTATTCTGGAATTAAGGAGATACTAATCATCTCAACCCCCAAGGATCTTCCTCTTTTTAAGGATCTTTTAGGAGATGGTAAAAAGTATGGCTGTAGTTTTTCTTATGCTGTTCAAGATGCCCCAAATGGTTTGGCAGAGGCTTTTATAATTGGGGAGGAGTTTATCGGGGAAGATAAGGTAGCTTTGATTCTTGGTGACAATATATTTTATGGGTCAGGTTTGTCAAAACTGTTACAAGGGAACAACGATCCTGAAGGAGGTGTTATTTATGCTTATCGAGTTCACGATCCAGAGCGGTATGGCGTTGTTGAGTTTGATATAGAAGGGAAGGCTATAAGCATAGAAGAAAAACCGCTTGAACCCAAATCCAATTTTGCGGTTCCGGGCATTTATTTTTATGATAATAACGTGGTTTCAATAGCCAAAAACATTAAACCTAGTCCCAGAGGGGAACTTGAGATTACCGATGTAAATAAGGAATATTTGAAGAGGGGTACCCTCAATGTAAGTATTTTGGATAGGGGCACAGCTTGGTTGGATACTGGAACCTTCCAATCCTTAATGCAGGCCTCACAGTTTGTTGAGGTTATTGAAGAAAGACAAGGTTTAAAAATCGGGGCCATTGAAGCTGCTGCTTTTGAAATGGGCTATATTGATAAACAGCAATTTAAGTTTCTTGCGGAGCCACTCATGAAAAGTGGCTATGGTAAAAATCTTTTGGGAATATTGAACAAAGAAAATTTATGAAAGTAACAGAAACCAAGCTTAAAGGCTGTTTTATTTTGCAGCCAAGGGTTTTTGAAGACGAACGTGGTTATTTTTATGAAAGTTATAATCACAAAGCATTTTGTGAGGCAATTGGTGAGGAAGTAAATTTTGTTCAAGACAATCAATCATTCTCCAAGAAAGGAGTTTTAAGGGGACTTCATTTTCAAAAAGGTGAACATGCCCAAGCAAAGCTCGTTCGTGTTCTAGAGGGCTGTGTTTTGGATGTCGCGGTAGATTTGCGAAAGGACTCCGAAACTTATGGACAGCATGTATCGGTTGAATTAACTAGTGACAATAAAAAGCAGTTGTTTATTCCAAGAGGATTTGCTCACGGCTTTGTGGTATTAAGTGATACTGCTCAATTCTTTTATAAATGTGACAACTATTACAATCAAGAAGCTGAAGATGGGATTTTGTTTAGTGATAAAGAATTAAATATCAATTGGTATTTGCCATTTGAAGAACTAATAATTTCTGAAAAAGACTTAATTCTTTTAGAATTATCTAAACAAAAAACGCAATCTTAATTAATATAGATCATTCTTTTTTTGATTTAACTAAGCCTTAAGAACAGGATTCATTTAAAATTTGAAAATCAACACTTCGGTAATATTAAAAAATTCAATTTACCTAATATCTAGGGTATTTATTGGGATTTTTCTAAACTTATATATTTCAAGGCTTGTTCTAAGGGCGCTGGGAGAAGAGAGCTTTGGAGTTTTTAGCATTGTTGCTGGTTTGGTAGTAATGATGACGTTTCTGAATAATGCAATGGCAATTGCAACTGAAAGATTTATTGCATTTGAACAGAAGGCAGGAGACGAATTAAGCTTAAAGCTAACTTTTAGAACATGCTTGCTGATACATTTAATAATTGCCGCAGCAATATTTGTTCTCTTAGAAACAATTGGTGTATGGTTTGTTCAGACCAAAATCAATATTGGAAGCATTTCAGACGCGGAGGTTTTATGGCTTTACCAATTTTCTGTGTTCAGTGTTGTTGTTTCAATGTTACAAATTCCATTTAAGGCATCAATAATTGCTCACGAGAGGTTCAATGTTTTTTCATTCATTTTTGTTTTTGACCTGATATTGAAATTAGGTGGAGCTGTAATCTTAACCTATTTAACAGATTTATTATTGCCTAAATATGGACTTATTTTATTGATTATTAGTGTTGTTGTCTTTTCTGCTTATTTTGTTTACAGTAAAATGAGGTTTAGGGAGGTTTCTATAAGACCAGTTTATGAAAAGGACATTTTTAAGAAAGTAACAATCTATACTTCTTGGAGCTTATTTGGAAATTTAGCGCACATGGCAAGTACGCAGGGTTTAAATATTCTTTTGAACTTGTTTTTTGGACCATCAATAAATGCCTCGATGGCTATAGCCATACAAGTTCAATCTGCTTTAAAAAATTTAGCGGTGAATGCGGTAATGGCCATGAATCCTCAAATTATAAAAAAGTATGCTACAAAAGATTATGAAGAAATGAAAATGCTGGTGTTTGCAGGAGCTAAATTTGGTTTTTTTGCAATTCTAATTGCACTGTTTCCAATTTATTTGGAAACTGAGTTTTTTTTGTCATTATGGCTCGGCACAGTCCCAATTTATGCAGTTGTTTTCACAAAAATATTATTGACTGTTATTTTAATTGATAGTTTATCAGAAACCATTAAAACTTCAATTCAAGCAACTGGAAATATTAAGACATATCAAATAATAGTAGGCTCAATACTATTATTAAACTTTCCATTATCTTATTTATTTTTAAAAATAGGGATTGGCCCAGAAAGTATTCTCTTGATAAGTACCGCACTTAGTATTTTAGCCCTTGGAGCACGGCTCTTACTTTTTAAAAAGTATCTTCCATTTTCGGCAAATGAATATTTATTTGGAGTTTTAATTTATTGCATTCCAATAATTGTAATTGCAGCTGTTTTCTATACGGTATTTACAAATATGCCAGAGACTTTTCCTAAGGCAATTAATCTTCTTATTTCGTTGACAGGATTGTTGTTCTTTGTAATTCAATTTGGGTTAAATAGAAAAGAAAAGAAATTCCTTTTTAAAAAAGGAAAACTAATTTTATCGAAATTAAAGAGATTATGAAAAGAATCTTAAAAACCATCAAAAACTTTGTGAAGATCTGGATCTATTCTGCCTATGATTTTATCAAAGTAGTATGTTTCTCTAATATGGTATATAAAAGAACCAATAAGGAAGCCCTTCGCTCTCGAATCATGATTAATTTGCATAGGATTGAAAAGGGTTTAACGTATGCTAATTTTAAACCATATTTTGGCCTTTATTTTTTTGACAACCTAATTAAAGATCTAAATACATTAAAAGGAGCTTTTGGAGAAAATACTTTCCCCTATTTTGAGGGAATATCTGCGCTAGAGGCTTATAAAAATAGACATGTGGAATTGGGCTATGAGGTGGATAGATTTCCTTTTGATAAATTTCCCAATACAGATGTTAAATTTAATAATGTAGGAGCGAAGAAGGTCTCTGATTTTACCAGTGATTTTCATCAAATGGTATATTTAAGGTCAAGTGTTAGAAATTTTGATGGTCCTGCAGACCCTAAATTAATAGAAGAGTCGGTTCAAATGGCCATTAACACTCCCTCAGTGTGTAATAGGCAGCCCTGGAAAGTTTATTTTTTTTCACAAAAGGACAAAGTTCAAGAACTTTTAAAATTCCAGAATGGAAACAGAGGATTTTCTGATACCATTGAAAGTTTGATTATTGTTACTGGGAACCTTTCAGAAATGGAATTTTCAATAGAACGCCATCAAATATTTATTGATGGAGGATTGTTTAGCATGAGCTTAATATATTCCCTTTTTTCAAAGGGCGTTAGCAGTTGTTGTTTAAATTGGTGTACTTCTCCGATTAATGATTATAAAGCGCACAAAGTCACTAATATCCCTTTTAATGAGGAAATTATTATGTACATAGCGGTTGGAACATCGTCAAAAGATATTAATGTAACGTGCTCCCCTAAAAAATTATTAGATGATGTTTTGATTAATGAAGTGTAATATTAATTAACCGGCCACTAAAGAATACTTAAGAGATAATCCAAGGATTTTTTTCTCAATTCAGAAAGTTTTTCATTTACAATTTCATAATCAATCTCTGTTATATCATTGACTTTCAGTGTGTCTAAATCTTTTTCACTAACCCCCACGTGGTTTAAACCTAAAATGCCCAAAAGATTTGACATCCTTGTTTTCCCTCTTTTTTCATTTATGATACAAACAAATTGTTTCTTAAAAAGAATGGAAAAGGCTACTCCATGAAAGGAATCCGTAACTACAAATGTGCTGTTTGCAATACCATTTATCCAGTCTTCAACTTTTGGAAATGTTTCTTCACTTCTTTTAAAAATTGAATTGAATAAAGTAATGGGTTTGTTACTTTGTTTATAATTGATTTTTGTAGGTATGTCAAAATATTTAGAAACGTTTTTTACAAAGCTGACTTTTTGATCGGTTGGATCTAAAAGATATTGAGTTACAAATGTGTTTTGATTTGAGCGATCAATAAATTTTTCAAAAATTGAATCACTTAATAATACAGGGTCTAAAACAAAGTCGGCCTTAACTTTGAAGGTTTTTTCACATATTTCAACTCCACTTTGTTCTCTTGTGGTTATTAAATCAAAATCTTTAAGAAGCTCGGATACTATTTTAATATCGTTGGGAGAGCCTTCATAATGGTCTAGGCCAAAACTTGCCGCATAAGACACTTTTTTTGTCCCGTTAGGCACAAAATCCAGGAAATAACTGTATCCTAATCCTTGTGTATAACTTTTACGCCAAACCTGATCACTTCCCACTATAATAACATCATAATTAGAAAAATTAAGTGTTTTTAATTCGTGATAGACAATAGGTTTATTAGGTTTGCAGATTAAATGATTTTGTCTAAACGATTTGAAATTATAGGTTAACCGATCTTTAAAGAATTTACGAATAGTTTGATTAAGATTTTTTTTTGGAATTAGGTTTATGATTTCAGCATTATGACCATGGTTTCTTAAAATATTTGATAAGGCAAACGTTTGTAAAACAGCTCCGTAGTTGTCTGAATAGTGATAAGTTAAAATTCCTATTTTCATTTAACAGAATTAAGGTTAATGTGACTTTTTAATTTTCAGTTGTATATGTTTGCGCAAATATTACCAAAAAGAAATCAAAGTTGAAATAGTTTTTATAAATGGAAACCCTGGCCAAAGGAATATATTTAAAAAAGCCTTTAATTTTAAAGTTGGCAATACTATGGTGTTTTACCTGTTCAATTATATTGGCGTTGGGTTACCTCATTTTTGACCTAAATCTTAACCTGCTATTTGTAAAAGATTTACTTATAATAACATTGTTTGGCCTAGTATTTAGGTTAAAAGCCAAAACTTCACCGGTTGTTGTTTTTTCGTTATGTTTTTTTATTTATCTGTTTACTGTTTATTTCTTTAGTGATGCGCCGTTAATTGCAAAAGCAGCCAGTATTCGGCAAATGATAATGCCCCTTATTTTGGTTTTTTTTGGCATATCACTTGGGAACAATGTTAATTTTAAGGATAGTTTAAGATTTGCCATAAAAATTGGGTTGTTCGTTTTACTTGTGGGCTTTATTGAGGTATTGTTGGGTATTTGGCATTATATCAACGTTACGGGCTATTTTAAAGTCAAAAACATACCCTTTTACAATTTAAGTTATCCACAATTATATCTATACCCTGTTTTTTTTATCGAACCCATATTTGGAGGAATAAAAAGAATGGCTTCAACATTATTGGACCCAATTAACCTTGGTCACAGCTTTGCGTTTTTATTTTCATTTATCTATTTTAAAAAAGACCTTTTTAATTCTAAAAATAAGCGTAATTGGTTAGCAGCACTATTTATATTGGGAATATTAATGACCTTTTCAAAAGGAGCAATTTTACAACTGATCATAACCATTTTATTGTTCACAAAGAAGATTTCAAAGGGCATTAAAATTTGTTTATTGTTCTTGTTTTCAATCTTTCTTTTATATGCATCCAAATTTCATGCAGGGGTAATGAAACATGTTGAAGGATTACAAAGTACAATTGCAAATGTTAATTTTTTTGGTCATGGTCTTGCTAAGACAGGAAACCAAGCTTTTATGTTTGGGGATCCATCTGTTGTGATTGGAGATACTTACATTGGGGCAATTGTAGGGCAAATAGGCATTCTTGGATTTTTGTTGTGGATCTCTCCATTTATAGTGATTTTGAGAAGACTTAATTTCAATTTGACCTCAAAAATTCTTATTGCCCAATTGATAATTGCTCTTATCTCGGAAAATGCCTTCAATTTATTGAGTGTTTTTTTGGTGTGCATTTTTATTGGGATTGAGTACAAGCAAAAAATAGTAGTTTCTAAATGAGTAGTATTGGTATAGTAGACCATGTGGGCAGTAAGAGTGGAATGGATATTTACGACATTTCTTTAGCTCAAGGAATAGTAAGGGAACGAGAAGTATACATTCTTTCAAATTTTTTGGCAGGTAGTTTAAACACAAGTGGCATCAAGGTTAAGAAAAAATTTGATTTAAAGGAAGACGGAGGCCCTGTCTTTAAAAAAGCAATGTACTTTTTTAAAGGATTTTTAAGGTCGTTTATTTACTTAAAAAAGAACAAATGCCCTAATATTATTATTCATGCATTTTCATTCGAGTTAAAGGACTGGATTATACTTTTTGTCGCTAAATATTTTTTTGGGTTTCGCATTCTTCTTATTGTACATGATGTATCGGGCTTTGCTGAAAATGATATAAAAAGTGTTAAAAAAAGTATGCTAAATACATTAACGGATAATATTTTAGTTCACAATGATTTTTCAAAAAGCGAACTCATCCAACATCGTATAAATAAGGAAAAGATATCAACGATTAGGCACGGAGGCTATATTGACTATGTAAATTCAGAAATTGACAGAGGAACAGCACTTGAATTTTTAAATTTGGACAAGGACCATAGATATATCTTGTTTTTTGGTCAAATAAAGGAGGTAAAAGGGTTGGACCTCCTTTTACGTGCGTTTGCGCGATGTACCGAAAATTGCCCAAAGATTAAATTGATTATAGCAGGAAAACCATGGAAGGATAGCTTTTCCAAATATGACCAATTAATTGATGAACTTCAACTAAAAGAAAAGGTTGTGCTAATGACAAGGTTCATAACGGATGAGGAGAAGGATAATTTATTTTCAGTGGCAACATGTGTTGTAATTCCGTATAGAAAGATTTATCAAAGCGGTGTATTATTAACTGCTATTAGCTACCCGTCCTTAGTTTTGTGCTCTAATTTGGCTCCAAACAGAGAAATCATAATAGATGGGGTAAATGGTTTCTTATTTGAAAGTGAAGATGTTGAATCCTTGGAGAAGAAATTAACCAAAGTTCTTACCATGGAACATGATGAACTATCATTAATTCGTAATAGGGCATTGTCAACCGTTCAAAAGGAATATACTTGGGAGTATGCAGCAAAGGAAATTCTGAAAATTATCTAATGTTAAATAGTTTTAAAACCAAATTGGATGCTACGGAAATTTTTATAAGTTTTTGTTTTATTACACTTTTAGCCAAAAACTCATTAAACACAATTTTCATTATCCTTTTTGTAGGGTACTCTTTATTCAGATTTTTTTTTCATAGACAGGGCAATGGAACTAAAAATTTATTGGCAAATAATGCCAAATTAACAGGGGCATTCATTGTCTATTTTGGAATATGTTGTTTTTCATTAATTTATAGCGAGGATGTTAAAGAGGGTTTAGGATATATTAAAAGGTATCTTGCATTTCTGTTTATTCCTATAGCCTTTTATCTATTGCCTCCAAAGAATATGGATAAGGAGCAGGGAGTATTTGTTAGAAAGGCATTTATATATTCCCTACTAGTTTCTCTTATCGTTCTTTTTGTATTGGCTGTGGCAAGAAACCACGATCAAGGAAATTCATTGTTAAAATATCTTCACGTGTCCATTTCCAACATTTTTGTAGAAAGCGAGACACAAGAGGGGATTACAATGGACTTTTGGGCATTTACATATGAGGGCTTAACCCAACCCTTGGATATACAACCAATTTACCTGGCACTTTTCACAAATCTTGCTCTGATATTTTTGATATCACTTAAATCGGCGAAAAGAATAAAAAGATTTCAATTCGCTATAAATTTGATCCTATTAGTGGTTTTCAATGTTATATTGTCATCAAGATCAGAATCCGCGATTTGCATTTTGATTTTATTGATATATTTTATTCAAAGGGCATCTAACAAGCAAAAATTAATACAAAGTATTTTAGGTGGGGTTTTTCTGTTATCCTTAGTCATAACTATTGTTTGGAAAAATCCAATCCTAAAATATAGAGTCATGTCCGTTGTAAATCCGGAATATAGACATGAACATCTAAACTTTGCCAATCAAAATATAAGGTTTTTAAAATGGAAATATGCACTTCAGCTAGCTTCTAGAGCACCAGTAGTTGGATTTGGAATTGGGGATGCAAAAAACGAACTTATTAAAGAGTATGAAACCAACACTTTTAATGCTGGCGTTCTAAATAGATTTAATTCACATAATCAATACTTAGACACTTTATTACAGTCTGGACTTATTGGCTTAATTGGGTTATTTGCTATTTTTTATTTTGGCTATTTTGGCAGGTCAAATGTTGGCAAAGAAGTCAAATTGATTTTGGCCGTTTTTTATTTGAGTTTTTTGACTGAATCTATGCTGGATAGACACTGGGGAATTGTTTCCTTTGTACTATTTACCATGTACGTGTCAACTTTTAAAATTAGAGCAATTGAAATTAGCAATAATAGGAACTAGGGGTATCCCAAATCATCATGGTGGTTTTGAACAGTTCGCAGAATACTTTTCTGTGTATACGGCAGAAAAAGGACATGAAGTAATAGTATATAACTCCAATCTTCATCCATATAAGAAGTGTTCGTATAAGGGAGTACAGATTATTCATTGTAAAGATCCCGAAAATAAATTGGGAACAGCGGGCCAATTTATTTACGACCTAAATTGTATCCTTGATGTACGAAGCAGAAATGTTGATGTGATCTTACAGCTTGGATATACAAGTAGTTCTATTTGGGGCTGGCTTTTACCAAAAACGCCCATTATTGTTACCAATATGGATGGTTTGGAATGGAAAAGAAGTAAATATTCCAAATATGTAAGGAAATTTTTAAAGTTTGCCGAGAAACTAGCGATAAATACCAGTGATTTCTTGATTTCAGATTCAATAGGAATTCAAAATTATCTTACGGAGAAATATGGTGCAATTTCAGAGTTTATTCCTTATGGTGCAGATTTGTTTTTGGAGCCAATGGAACAGATTATTCTAGAATATGGACAGATACCATTTGGCTACAATATGTTGATAGCTAGGTTAGAGCCAGAAAATAACATTGAAGTGATTTTGGACGGTGTGGCAAAATCTAAAGATGTTACACCTTTTTTGGTAATTGGTAAACATGAGACAAAATATGGAGAATACCTAAAAAACAAGTTTTCAGACAATGTTAACATCAACTTTTTGGGAGGGATTTATAATCAAAACCATTTGGACAATCTAAGGTATTATTCGAATTTATATTTTCATGGACATTCAGTCGGAGGAACAAACCCATCATTATTGGAAGCTATGGCTTCTAATGCATTCATTATAGCTAATGACAATATTTTTAATAAAAGTATTTTGGGTGGTGATGCCTATTATTTCAAAAGCAGTGACGAAGTTGCATCATTACTTGGCTTAAGGAAGCAACAGCATCTTGATAAAGGAATTAAGAATAAAGAAAAAATTACATCACTTTATTCTTGGGACAGAATAAATTCGCATTATGAGGACTATTTGTTAAATTGTTTAAAAAACAGTCAATAAGTGGATATATATAGGCCAATATGATTTTTAAACAACACAAATATTCAAATTTAATCACGCCTGTTTCATATTTATTGGATATAGCAGTGTTAAACATGTTCCTCTATATTCTTCCTATAAATTTTCAAACACCAATACTGATTCATTTTTATATTTCTTTAGCCTGGATAGTTATCTCAACTAAAAATGAATTTTATACAATTTATAGGTTTTCAAAAGTTACTTATATTGTTAGGTTGATATTTGTACAATTTGTTTTCTTTTTCTTGACCCTTTATGCATTTATAGGGTTTTTTAAGCAACCCATTATAAGTAGACTGGCATTGGGAGAGTATTTTATCCTTGTTTTTGCAATAATCTCTTCGTTTAAGCTTCTTAGTTACTTTTTGTTGATGGAATACCGTGAAAGGGTAAAAGGTAACTTAAGAAATGTTGTGATCATTGGCAAGAACAAGAAAACCGATCAGCTTCGAAAAGTTTTTAAAGAAAGGGTAGAATTTGGTTATAGTTTTCAAAAACAATTTTCCCCCAAGTCAAAGGATTTTGATTTATTTGATTGCCAAGATTATATTTTAAACAATAATATAGACGAGATCTACTGCTCAATATCTGAACTAAAAAATGAGGAAATTGCCAAGTTTATCAGCTTTGCGGACAACAACCTGAAAACACTCAAGTTTATTCCGGACAACAAGAATATTTTTTCTAAAAAATTAAAGTTCGAATATTACGATTACATCCCAGTTTTATCATTGCGTGATATTCCATTGGAGAATTCCTTAAATGCTTTTTTAAAACGAACTTTCGATATAGTTTTTTCTCTCATTATCATTTTGGGCATATTATCCTGGCTCACTCCAATTTTGGCCATTCTTATTACCATGGAATCAAAAGGCCCGGTCTTCTTTCGACAAACTAGAAATGGAATAGACAATAGGGAGTTCTATTGTTATAAGTTTCGTTCTATGGCCCCAAATAAAAATGCGGACCATATACAGGCCACTAAAAATGATATGCGGATAACCAAAATCGGGAAGTTCATAAGAAAAACCAGTATTGATGAACTCCCCCAGTTTTATAATGTGTTGTTTGGTACAATGTCCGTGGTAGGACCGCGCCCACATATGGTAAAACATACCAACGAGTATGCGACAAGTGTTGATAAATATATGGTACGCCATTTTGTAAAACCGGGCATAACAGGTTTGGCTCAAATACGGGGTTATCGGGGAGAGGTAGAGACTGAATCGGACATTCAGAATCGCATAAAGTTTGACATCTTTTATATTGAGAACTGGTCACTTTTCTTAGATTTTAAAATTATTGTTCAAACGGTTCTCAATGCCTTCAAAGGAGAGGAAAAAGCGTATTGAGTCGATAATTTGGTGTAGGTTGACCATAAAAGTTTTAATCAGGCATACTATAAATTATGTTTGCAACCATTAAAGACTCCAATTAATCTACCATTAAATGAAAAGAACTTTAATTACCGGAGCAGCTGGTTTTCTAGGCTCCCATCTATGTGACAGATTTATTGCTGAAGGCCATGAGGTAATTGCAATGGACAACCTTATTACGGGTGACCTGAAAAACATTGAACATCTATTTCCTTTAGAAAATTTCACTTTCTATAATCATGATGTTACCAACTTTGTGCATGTTCCTGGAAAGTTGGATTATATACTTCATTTTGCTTCGCCAGCAAGTCCGATTGACTATCTTAAAATTCCAATTCAAACCCTAAAAGTGGGTGCTTTGGGAACCCACAATTTATTAGGACTTGCCAAGGAAAAAGGAGCGCGTTTCATGATTGCATCTACCTCGGAAATTTATGGAGATCCGTTGGTGCATCCCCAAACTGAAGAGTACTATGGCAACGTAAACACCATTGGACCTAGAGGAGTATATGATGAGGCCAAGCGTTTTCAAGAATCCATCACCATGGCATACCACCGTTTCCATGGATTGGATACCCGTATCGTTCGAATTTTTAATACGTATGGACCTAGAATGCGACTGAATGATGGTAGAGTTATTCCCGCTTTTATGGGTCAAGCACTTCGAGGAGAAGATTTGACTGTTTTTGGTAACGGTTCACAAACCCGTTCGTTCTGCTATGTGGATGATGAAATCGAAGGTATTTACCGTTTGTTGATGAGCGATTACCCAAATCCAGTAAATATTGGCAATCCAAATGAAATCACAATCAAAGATTTTGCCGAAGAAATCATCAAGTTAACGGGAACAGATCAAAAAATTATTTACAAGCCTTTGCCAAAAGATGATCCAATGCAACGTCAACCGGACATTACCAAAGCAAAAGAGATTTTGGGATGGGAACCTAAGGTTGGGCGTGAAGAGGGAATGCGTAAAACTTTTGAATATTTCAAAGGTCTTTCAAAAGATGATTTGGAAAAAACCGAGCATAGGGATTTTACCAACCACAATAAAAAGTAATTCTAGAAATTTTGATAATATAAAGGGCGCGATGAATTCATCGGGCCCTTTTCTTTTTCGCTCCATCCTTGCCATTGAAAACACCCCATTGAACAAACAAGTAACATTTGTGGAATTCGTGTAAAAAAGTACCTTCAGATCAATTGAAAATAACGCCTAAATTCAATTTGAATTGAGTTATTTTTGCCAAAACGTTGAATCATGAACATCTTGGTCCTGGGTTCTGGCGGTCGCGAACATGCCATTTCCCTCAAAATTTCTCAAAGTCCTAAAACTTCTAAATTGTTTGTCGCTCCCGGTAATGCGGGAACAGCACAAATCGCAACTAACGTTGAGGTAGGGGTAAACGATTTTGAAGCCATAAAAGAATTGGTGCTTAAAGAAAGTATCGATTTGGTTGTGGTAGGACCTGAAGATCCATTGGTAAATGGGGTTCACGATTTTTTCTTAAATGATGATAAGCTTAAATCGGTTCCGGTAATTGGACCAGAAAAGGCAGCAGCGGAACTTGAAGGAAGCAAAGAATTTGCGAAGGAGTTCATGATGCGTCACAATATTCCAACCGCAGCTTACGAAAGTTTTACAAGTGAATCCCTTGAAAAAGGTTATGCTTTTTTGGAAACCTTAAGCCCACCATATGTTCTTAAAGCTGATGGCCTTGCTGCAGGAAAGGGAGTTTTAATTCTTCAAGATCTTCAAGAAGCAAAAGATGAACTAAAATCCATGTTGGTCGATTCCAAATTTGGAAATGCAAGTGCCACTGTGGTTATCGAAGAATTCTTGGACGGTATCGAATTGAGCTGTTTTGTACTTACCGATGGAACCAACTACAAAGTACTTCCAACAGCAAAAGACTACAAAAGAATAGGAGAAGGCGACACCGGACTCAACACAGGAGGTATGGGCGCAATTTCCCCAGTTCCTTTTGCAGATGATGCATTCATGGACAAGATTGAGCGCGCCATCGTAAAACCAACCGTAGACGGCCTTAAAAAGGATAATTTGCCCTATGTCGGATTCATCTTTATCGGTTTAATAAAAGTTGGAGAGGAACCCAAAGTTATCGAATACAATGTTCGTATGGGCGATCCTGAGACCGAAGTGGTCATTCCTCGATTAAAAACTGACTTGGTTGAAGTGCTCTCTGCAATGGCCAATGGCACTTTGGACCAAATCGACTTGCAGATTGATGAGCGCACTGCCACAACGGTTATGGCAGTATCCGGTGGTTATCCTGAAGCCTATGAAAAAGGAAAAGAAATCACGGGAACTGAAAATATTCAAGATTCCCTTGTTTTCCATGCTGGAACAAAACTTTCAGACGGAAAAGTGGTTACCAATGGTGGACGCGTAATAGCAGTTACTTCCTTTGGAAAAGACTTTAAGGAAGCGCTAAAAACATCCTATCAAAATATGGAAAAGATCCATTTTGATGGAATGTATTACCGAAAAGATTTAGGTTTTGATCTAGATGTATGAGTGTGAGCTAATGCTCTTGTCCTCTTCACCATTATCGTTGAACATTTTCAACTCTTTCATCCAATATACCATGGCTACAAAACCAATGGCCATAAAAATCCAGTTAATGGTGTTGGCTCCCCACCAGCTGTGCGTAAAACGCAAAAAATCCAAAGGGGCGAATAGGTAGTTTACAAATAAGTCTTCTATACCGTAAAAAAACTTGCTCATGTTGGCTATATTTACTTTACAAAAGTAGCAAAAGATAGGATGATTTCAAGCTTTTTCGAAAAAACAAAACCCATTACCCATATTGTTTTAGCTATCTCGCTTTTTTTGTTTTATTTCTCCAGTGTAATTTTTGAAACTAACCCTCAGGAAATCAGCAAGGTATTTGGTATGGAACTGGTTGCTTTTATTGTTTTGTTGATTTCACTTCTGACCATTGGTCAGATGGTGCGAGCGGAAAAAGTGACCGAGCTGAACTCATATGCCATGTTCTTTTTCGTGGTATTGATCATTGTTTTTTCTGAAGAATTGGCCAATAAAAATGTGATTTTTACCAATCTGTTTTTGCTTTTGGCCATTTGGAGATTGTTTGCTTTCCGTTCACTTAAAAATGTTAAGCATAAAATTTTTGATGCTTCTCTTTTAATTGCAACCGCCAGTTTGTTATACGACTGGGCCCTTATTTTTATCTTATTGGTTTTTTACGTTATCGGAATTTATGACCGAAAGTCCTTTAAAAATTGGTTGGTGCCATTTTTAGGTTTGGGAACGGTTTTCATCCTTTCATTTACCTATTTAAATTGGACGGGGTCACTTGAATTTTTTAAAGACCACTATCGTTTTACACTTGGTATTTTTGGTTCAAGTTCCTTTTTTCAAGCGTTGAATGTAAAAGCACTCATTTATTTTATTTTGATTTTCGTCGTGGCCTTTACTGTCTTTATTAGACTTCGAAGTTTAGGGGGAGGAAAACTGTTGATGCTCAGAACACTTTTGATTGTTTTTGTTTTTGGGGTAATTACCGCCTTGCTTACCCCTGTAAATGAATCACCAATGCTCATCACATTTTTTCCCGCCGCCGTATTTTTAGGGAATTATGTTGAGGGGATTAAAAAAGCTAAGCTTTTGGAAGTATTGTTGGCAATCAGTATCGTTTTGCCCGTTCTGCTTTTTGTGCTGGAAATAAATTCATAAATCATAAAGCAATATCTTTGAACAAATTTGAGATGAGTTATGTTCAGTGAATTTGCATTCAAGATATTTCAGGAAAGTATAGACACCTACCACATAAAGGATGATGTGTATCAAGATTTTTCCAATCCTTATCCAAAGAATAAAGTAGAGCATTTGTTATACAGGAAAAATTGGATCGATACCGTGCAATGGCATTACGAAGATATCATCCGTGATCCCCAAATTGAACCAGTGGCAGCATTGGAGTTAAAACGTAAGATTGATGCCAGTAATCAAGACAGAACGGATTTGGTGGAGTATATTGATAGTTATTTTCTAAACAAATACCAATCGGTACAAGTTAAAGATGATGCAACCATCAATACCGAAAGTCCAGCCTGGGCCATAGACCGCTTATCCATTTTGGCATTGAAGATCTATCACATGCTAGAAGAGGTAAACCGCACGGATGCTTCACCAGAGCACATTCAAAAGTGTAGCGAGAGATTGTCGATACTTTTGGAACAGAAAAAAGACCTTTCCACAGCTATTGATCAACTTTTATCTGATATTGAAGCTGGTAATAAGTACATGAAAGTCTATAAACAGATGAAAATGTACAACGATGACGAACTAAACCCAGTACTTCGTGGACAAAAAGGGTAAGCACACCCATATTTTACTTATTCGGTTATCGGCTATGGGAGATGTAGCCATGACGGTTCCTATCATTAGTGCAGTTACCGAAAAGTATCCCGAAGTCCAAGTTACCGTGCTTACAAAAAAACTGTTCATGCCCATTTTTGATGGAATGGAACGAGTTCAGACCTTTGAAGCCGATGTTAAAAAGCGTCATAAGGGGCTAATTGGACTTTGGCGATTGTATCAAGAATTAAAACCTATGAATTTTGATGCGGTAGCTGATTTGCATAATGTATTGCGTAGTCGGGTACTCAAAAAATATTTTGCCCTGGAGCGAATACCAATAAAACAAATAGATAAAGGCCGAAATGAGAAGAAAGCCCTTAACCGCGCCAAAAACAAAGTTTTCCAACAATTAAAGTCCACTCACCAACGCTACGCTGATGTTTTTACGCAGCTTGGTTTTCCGATTGAATTTTCAAACCCGAAACCTTTGCCTCGAATTCAGCTTTCAGAAAAAGTATTGGGTTTTGTGCATCAGGATACCAAAAAATGGGTGGGAATTGCCCCTTTTGCGGCCCATGAGGGTAAAATGTATCCGCTGGAATACACCGAAGAGGTAATAAAGGCACTCGATAATACCAATAAGTATAAAATACTGCTGTTTGGAGGCGGAACCAAGGAGGTGGAAGTCTTGACTCGACTTGCCAATTCCTATGAAAATGCATTGTGCATGGCAGGCAAGCTCAATTTGTCCGAAGAGTTACAGCTCATTTCCAATTTGGATGTAATGCTGTCCATGGACAGTGGGAATGCCCATTTGGCTGCCAATTACGGAATTCCCGTGATCACACTTTGGGGAGTTACCCACCCTTTTGCTGGATTTTATCCATTTGGTCAACCTATTGAAAACGCACTATTTGCCGACAGAGAAAAATATCCTTTGATTCCGACTTCGGTTTATGGGAACAAAGTCCCAAAAGGCTATGAAAATGCCATGAAGACGATTGATTTCAAGCTAGTAGAGGACAAACTTTTGTCTATTTTAGAGCCACCTGTCGATTCATAATGGGTATTGGTCAATTCAAATAAAGCATTCATACATTTTTCTCTTTAAATTATTAAAGATCAACTATCTTGATTTTTTGAGTCAACCTTTTTCAAAAAATTGCATCACATAAAAAACAAACAAATAAATTATGCAACACATAAAAAGAGGACTACTGTCTTTAATGGGATTAGCAACAATCATTTCCTGCTCAACGGAAGATCCTATAGGTAATCAAACAGAAACGGCGAGGTTAAACATTACTTTCATTATGGATGATGAAGCTGAACGATTGGATAATTTAGGAAACCCTGTATCCATTCCAGAGGGTAATGCTGCTCAAAATCCCGATTTTGAAATATTGGGACTCCACTTTGTAGGCCTTTACCCGGATAAATTTACACCTTATGATGATGGGGTGACCCTTGCTTCAACGGCGACCACGGGTAGTGGAGGAGCTTTGGCAATAGATTTTAACAGTGAGGTTTTTTTTAATAGTGAGATAAACACACTGAGTCTTCCTTTGAGCTATGTTACCCCAGGCACTTATGAATATTTAAGGGCCTCAATCGGTTATCAGAAATATAAAATAGTATACAACTTGGAAGGAGCGGAAAATGTGATTCCAGATTGGCCAGAAGGGGTAGATGATAATATTGATGTGGATGCTACTGTGGCCTCATTTTTAGGGTACAACACTTATATCGGAACGTATACCTTGGATAATTTATCGGTGACCGTGAATGGGAACAAGGCGCAAGGTTATTTTGGATTGGAATCACGGGGCAACATCAATGGTTTTGTGTTCAATCAAATTACCGAGGGAGAATCAGCTCAAACTACCGTGCCAAATCCAATCAGCGATACTTCTCCCGTGCCAGAAGGTTCCTGTGTGGTTACGGGTCAATTTCCAACCGCTTTAGTAATTCCTGCAAATGCTTCGGAAGACATCAATATTGAAGTGGTAATTTCCATCAACCAAAGTTTTGAATGGGAAGACACCAACGGCAATGGCAAATACGAACCTTTGTTGGATGAAACTGTTGTGGATATGGGAACTAGAGGAATGTTTCCTAAAGTGGTAAATTAAGCCACCGTTCCCTGGCAACTACTCCCCGCACCAGCGGTACAACCATAGCAGTGTTGCGAAATAATAATATCACGTTTACTAAGCACATCATCGTTATAATCTTTGATGTGCTTTACTTTGCTGTCCACTTTTAGGTCCAGCATTTGGTTAAAATCACAATCGTAGAGCCAACCATCCCAACTTACCGAAATGGTATTGGTGCACATTACATTCTCAACTGCGGCGGGGTTGTAGGCTTCCACCAAGGAATACATATAATCCTCATAATTATCGGAAGCGATGAGGTAATCCAAAAACCGTGAAATCGGTAAATTGGTAATCGCAAAGAGGTTATGGAAATCAATATTGAAATCGGCTTTTAACGCCTTTTTAAAATCATGCTCCATCGCAGCCTGATCTGCTGGCAAAAATGCCCCAGATGGATTGTACACCAAGTCCAAACGCAATTTACTATCGGGCATGCCGTAGCCTACCTCATTCAACATTTGCAGTGCTTTGATTGACTTATCAAAAACACCGTCGCCACGTTGCTTGTCCGTTTTTCCTTGGGTGTAATGCGGCATGGAAGACACCACATGCACATTGTGTTTTTTGAAAAACTCAGGCAGATCATTATACTTTTTGTTGGCCAACATAATGGTCAAATTGGAACGCACGATAAAATCTTGGATTCCTGCTTTGGAAGCCTCTTCCACAAACCATCTAAAATCAGGATTCATTTCGGGAGCACCACCAGTAAGATCCAATGTATGGGCTCCTGTGTTTCGAATTACCTCTAAACATTGCTCCATGGTTTCTCGCGTCATGATTTCCTTTCGGTCTGGACCAGCATCTACATGGCAATGGTTGCAAACTTGGTTGCACATATACCCCACATTGATCTGCAAAATCTCCAACTTTTTAGGTCGCAAAGGAAACTGCCCGGTCTCAGCAATCTTATCTTTAAAAAAAGGCAATTCCCCATCCGCAAAAAGTTCCCCGTTCAAAATCTCCAACTGCATTTTAGCATTGGCCAATTCATTGTCCCGAGCCTTCAAGGATTTCTTCGCTGCATTTTTTAAGTCTGCCAATATGCTTTGTTCCATTTAAATTATTTCAATTACAATTTGAGGCAATTCCGGTCTAGTCTATCATCTAAAAGCATTGTCCATGAGCGCAACGGCTCAGAAACTACATGGAAAGCTTGTCGTACTTGTTCATCATTTGAACCCCATGGACTAAAGTGGCTCCACTTTCAATGGCCGCTCCAGCGTGAACCGCTTCCATCATTTCCTCCTTTGTGATTCCCCGTTGCAAACCGTCTTTGGTATAGGCATCAATACAATACGGACATTTAACCACATGGGCCACGGCCAAGGCAATCAAGGATTTTTCCCGGGCACTCAAGGCACCTTCCTCAAAGACCTTTCCGTAGTAATCAAAAAATTTGGTCCCAAGTTCTTCACTCCATTCGGTAATCTTGCCAAATTTTCGCAAGTCAGCTGGATCATAATAGGAATTGGCCATGTTATATCAATTTGAATTAGTAAATGAATTGTTACACCTAAACTACAACAATTATTACTATTGCTTTTGGTCGTAGCCATCAAGAATCAATTACAGTTTCTTTTGAAAAAATTGGACCTGTTGATTCTCAAATAGATTAAGAAAAGGATATGCTTGCCGCTATCTTGAACAGGAATCGTCCAATAGTTTACATTTGTGCTGTAAAAAGCAACTAAGAAAATGCTTGAAAATAAAACGGTTGGCCTGGTACTTTCTGGAGGAGGTATTCGCGGAATGGCACATATTGGACTTATAAAAGCAATGCGTGAATACGGAATTGAGGCTGATATGGTTGCAGGAACAAGTATCGGAGCTTTGGTCGGGGCGCTTTATGCCAATGATAATTCGGTGGACGAGATGCTGAGGTTCTTTAAAGAGACTCCCTTGTTCCAGTACAGTTTCTTTACCATCAACAAATCTGGATTTATCGATACGGAAAAGTATGCAAAGGTTTTCACCAGCTTTTTTCCAAAAAATAGCTTCGAAAGTTTAAAAAAACCCTTGTTCATTGTAGCTACAGATTTATTGACTGGCAAGGAAACCGTTTTTAATAAGGGGCAACTTATAAAACCTTTGCTGGCCTCTGCAGCACTTCCTCCTGTTTTTAGTCCTGTGGATATAGACGACATTTTATATGCTGATGGAGGTATCATGAACAACTTTCCAAAGGAATATGTAGAAAACAAGACCAACTTTATCATCGGCAGCAATGTGTCCGTAACCGTTCCCTTGCAAAAAAAGGACCTCCGAAATTCTTTTCAATTGACAGGTAGGGTAACAAGCTTAATGATCCATGCTTCCAACGATGAAAAATTGCACGAATGCGATTTGTTCATTGAACCCAAAGAATTGGATCAAATCGGGGTATTGGATAAAAAAGGGATTGAAAACGCCTTTAATATTGGGTACGAACATGGAAGTAGGGCTTTGGAGCAATTGTTGTCCAAAACCTAATCCCATTTACACATCATCATAATCCAAGATCAAAGTCGGCGTTAATGGATGCGCTTGACAGGATAAGATAAATCCTTCCTTGATTTCGCCATCGGTCAAAATCTGGTTTCTTACCATTTCCGCCTTGCCCTCTTTGATTCTGGCAATACACGTACTGCAAACCCCACCTTGGCAAGAATAAGGGGCATCGATTTTTTCTTTTAGAGCAGCATCTAGTACAAGTTCCTTTTTGTCCATCACAAACGTATGGCGCTCATCATCCAGGATAATTTCCACTTGTGTTTTACCTTCAAGTCCTTCAGCTACTTCATCTTCGGTATCTGCTGTGGTAAATAGTTCAAAATGGATTTTATCTTCAGAAACCTTGTTGTCCTTTAGGGTATCGGAAACCATATTGATCATTTCTTCAGGACCACATAGATAATACCCATCAAATTTGGTTTTTTTGAACTTGTTTTTAAGAACAAAGTTTACGGCAGAGGTGTCGATTCGACCAAAAAGTGCATCGGAGGCAATGGCCTTACTGTACACATATTGTACAAAAAAGCGGTCCTCGTATTTTTCTTTCAGTGCTTGAATTTCTGTGAAATACATGGTCTCTTCAGGAGATTTATTTCCAAAAACCAGCACAAAAATGTTTTTTCTATGACTTTCCAATACCGTTTGTGCAATGCTCATAATGGGCGTGATACCACTACCTGCAGCAAAAGCGGCAATCTTACCCTTTTTCGGATGGTCATACACAAATCGACCTTGTGGGGGCATTACCTCTAAAGTATCCCCGGTCTTTAATTTTTCGTTGGCATAAACGGAAAACGTACCGCCCTCCATTTTTTTAATTCCCACTGTCAATTTTCCGGAAGATGGTGGCGATGAAATTGAATAAGCCCTACGCAATTCTTTACCATCCACCACATGCTTTATGGTGATGTATTGTCCAGCAGTAAAAGTAAAAGTGGAGGTAAGGTTTACCGGTATTTCGAAAGTAAGGGCAACGGCATTTGGGGTCAGTTGATCTACCGCAGCTATTTTTAAGGCATGAAAATCGCTCATTGAAACAAATTTGCTGCAAAAATAAGCATTGGGCTTCTTTTGAATGCCAATTTTTGGAAAAAGGACATGGAATTGTAACAAATCAAATAAATTAGATACCAACTAAAAAAAACTAACCATGCTCAAACACTTTATTGGACTCCAATGGAAATCCTTTTATAGGTCGGCCTCGTTCAAGACCGAGATCTGGTTCAAGATTTTAATGGGATTGGGGGCTCTTTGGTTTATCTTCACTTTTACAATGTTGGGAGTAGGCTCCTTTTATATCATTGAAAAATCGGGTTTAGGAGATCCTTTGCGAGTGGTCAACCGATTTATGGTCTATTATTTGGCATTCGACTTGGTGTTTCGATACATGCTCCAAAAAATGCCAGTGACCAATATTAAACCCTTGCTCTATTTGCCGTTTAAGAAAAGTCAGGTGGTAAATTATTCTTTGGGCAAGACCATCATTTCCTTTTTCAATATTGCCCACGCTTTCTTTTTTATTCCATTCAGTGTGGTGTTGCTTATTGAAGGGTATGATCCCTTGCAAGTAATAGGTTGGCATTTGGGGTTGATGGCATTGTTTTATTGCAACAACTTCATCAACATTATGGTGAACAACAAGGATGGTGTCTTTTATGTATTTGCCGCCTTGTTCATTTTGGCTGGAGCTTCACAATATTACCAATGGTTCGACATCACTCTTTATACCCAACCTGTTTTTGATTTCCTTTATGATTTACCTTGGACTGCCATTGTTCCATGGTTGATTCTAGCAGGACTTTATTTTTCAGCCTTCGCCTATTTTAAAAAGCACATGTATTTGGATGGAGGATTGGCCAAAAAGCAGTCAGAAGCTAAAACCGAAAATCTGGAATGGTTGGATCGTTTTGGGAATCTTGGAACATTCTTGAAGAACGACATCAAACTCATCAAAAGAAACAAACGCTCCAGGACCGCGGTGATCATGGGCTTCTTTTTTATCTTTTATGGCCTATTGTTTTTTACAAGCGCGATTGAAGTATACGATGGGCCTTTTTGGAAAATATTCGCTGGAATTTTTGTCACAGGAGGATTTCTGTTCAGTTTTGGACAATACGTACCAAGTTGGGACAGTAGCTATTATCCGTTGATGATGAGTCAGAACATTAAATATCGGGAGTACCTTTCCTCAAAATGGTATTTGGTAATCATTGCGACCATCATCTCTACCATTTTAGCATCATTTTACCTTTATTTTGGTTGGGAGGCTTATGTCGCAGTTTTGGTTGGTGCCATTTACAATATCGGCATCAACAGTTATTTGGTGCTGTGGGGTGGAGCCTACGTAAAAACCCCAATTGAATTGACCTCCAACAAAAAAGCCTTTGGAGACAAACAGGCATTTAATGCCAAGACCTTATTGCTTACTCTGCCCAAATTGGTATTGCCCATTGGAATTTATGCCATTGGTCACTTTTTGATCAACCCCGTGGCGGGCTACTTATTTGTGGCCATATTCGGATTGTTGGGATTTGCCTTTAAGGAAAAAGTGTTCACCATGATTGAGGGCATTTACAAAAAAGAGAAATACAAGACACTTCAAGCATACAAACAGAAATAAAACACCATTAACAAAAAAATACATGATCTCAGTTCATAATTTAACCAAGACTTACGGCCAACAGACAGTTTTGAACATTGACAAACTCGAAATTCCCAAAGGACAAAGCTTTGGGTTGGTGGGGAACAACGGTGCTGGAAAAACCACGCTTTTTAGTCTGCTTTTAGATTTGATTCAGCCCTCATCAGGGCATATTGTGAATAATGATGTGCAAGTAGACCAAAGTGAGGCATGGAAACCGTTTACCTCCGCGTTTATCGATGAAAGTTTTTTAATTGGCTACTTGACTCCTGAGGAATACTTTTATTTTATCGGGGAGCTACGTGGTCGCAACAAGGCCGATGTGGATGCACTGCTTTCCAATTTTACCGACTTCTTCCACGATGAAATCTTGGGCCAGAAAAAGTATTTACGGGATCTTTCCAAAGGAAACCAAAAGAAAGTGGGCATTGTGGCCAGTTTTATCGGTAACCCAGAAGTGGTAATTTTGGATGAACCTTTCGCCAATTTGGACCCTACCACTCAGATTCGTTTGAAAGGCATCATCAAAGATTTAGCCGCGAAAGAGGAAGTGACCGTTTTGGTGTCAAGTCACGATTTGATTCATGTGACCGAAGTTTGCGAGCGCATTGTGGTCTTGAACAAGGGAGAAATTGTGCGTGATATCCATACCTCTACCGAAACTTTAAAGGAGTTGGAAACCTTCTTTGGAGGATAGCTCAAAAATTCATGCATTTTATCGACGAGCCTTATAATAATCTGTTCTTTTTTGAGTTAAGGTTACACAAGATCGACGATAACTTTGAAGCTTCATCATACTTTTTTGGGCGCCTTGGTTTTGGGAGGACTAGCATTTAATGCCTGTTCCACCCAAAAGGATAAATTCATCAACCGAAATTGGCACGCCCTAAACACCAAATACAACACGCTGTACAATGGCAATATCGCCTTTGAACAAGGGCGCGAAGAACTCAATAACAGCTATCGCGACGATTATTGGGACATACTTCCAGTTGAACGCTTGGAAGTAACCGATGAAATAAAACTCGATTCCGAGGACAACAACCCCAACTTTATCATTGCTGAGGAAAAGGCCACCAAAGCCATCCAAAAGCACAGTATGGACATCAAAGACGAAGAGCGAAATCCACAAACGGATGAAGCTTTTTTGCTCTTGGGAAAGTCACGTTATTTTGATCAACGCTACATTCCAGCCCTAGAATCGTTCAACTATATTCTTCGAAAATATTCCGAAAGCGACAAATTGAACGAAGCCACCATTTGGAGGGAAAAAACCAATATGCGTTTGGACAATCCCGAAGTGGCGATAAAAAACTTGAAACGACTTTTCAAATTTGAAGAGTTGAAAGACCAAGAGTATGCCGATGCAAATGCAGTTTTGGCGCAATGTTATATCAATTTAAATGTGCCCGACACGGCCATTCAAAAACTAAAGATTGCACAAGCTTACACCAAAAAGAACCCTGAAAAAGGAAGATATCTATTCATCATTGGTCAATTGTTCAACCAATTGGGGCATAAGGACAGTGCCAATTATGCGTTCAACAAGGTTATTGAGCTGAACAGAAGATCACCACGGGTGTATTTCATCAATGCCCATTTAAAAAAAATCCAGAATATCGAACTCTCGGAAACTAACCGGGAAGAAATGCTCGAGTACCTTACCAAATTGGAGGAAAATAGGGAAAACCGCCCTTTTTTGGATAAAATTTATAGGGAAGTGGCACAGTTTCATTTGGCCACAGGTTCCGATAGTTTGGCGATTGCCTACTACAACAAATCCATTAAAGCAACACAGGGCGACCGCAAGTTAAATTCTTTCAACTACCAAAGCTTGGCCGATTACTACTTTGACCAAGACGAATACAAAACCGCTGGGGCTTACTACGACAGCACTTTGACCAATCTCAAAGAAAATACGAGAGAGCATCGAAACATTCAGAAGAAATTGGACAATTTGGAAGATGTGATCAAGTATGAAGATATTGCGCAAAATGCTGATAGTGTCATTACCCTTTACGAAATGCCCGAAGCCGAACGCAAAGCCTATTTTGAGGACTATATTGCCGAATTAAAACGCAAAGAAGAACTAGCGGCCGATGAAGAAAAGAAAAGAACCGAAGCAGGATTCGCAGCTTTTGCCAACAGTCAAGGCGGGAAGGAAAACCAAGGCAAGTTCTATTTTTACAACATCACCAGTTTGGGCTACGGTAAAAACGAGTTCCGAACCCGTTGGGGCGAAAGAGCGCTAGAGGACGATTGGCGATGGAGCAACAAGGCAAGAACCTTGGTTTCCGAAGCAACAGGAGAAACAGTGGTTGCCAGCGCCGATGGAGAGAATCTGACCCAAGACCAAAAATATTCTGTAGATTATTATTTAGGAACGGTTCCAACCGAGGCATCTGTGATTGATAGCCTAAGGGGCGAAAGAAATTTTGCTAACTATCAACTGGGTTTGATCTACAAAGAAAAATTCAAAGACAACCTGTTGGCAGCCTCCAAGTTAGAGAACGTTTTGGATTCCGACCCAGAAGAGCGTTTGATTTTACCCTCCAAATACAACCTCTACAAAATTTATGAGGAATCTGGAACGGTAGTATTGGCAGACCAAATGAAACAAGATATTATCCGAAATCACTCAGGAACCCGTTATGCTGAGATACTTTTAAATCCGCAAGCGGTGTTGGACGGAAATACCGATAGTCCAGATGCGCGTTACAATGCCTTGTTCAAACAATACCAGCAGCAAGACTATTTGCAAGTGATAACCCTTTCGGAAGAGTACATCAACAAATTTACGGGCGACCCAATCGTGCCCAAATTTGAAATGTTGAAAGCCAATGCCATTGGCCGTCTTCAAGGTTTTGAACCATTTAAAGAAGCATTGAATTATGTGGCGTTGACCTATCCAAACAATCCCGAGGGTAAAAAGGCCGAACAAATGGTAAAAGAGCAATTGCCCAAATTAGAGGGCAAGGATTTCTCCCCAGAAACGGGTTCTACAGGAGCAGGAAACTGGAAAGTGGTCTTTACCTTCAGCAGGTCTAACGACGAAAAAGCTGAAGCTTTAAAGAAGCGTTTGGAAGAAGTAGTACAAGAGTTGAGATACAAAAACATAGTTTCCAAGGACATTTACGACTTGGAAAAAGAGTTTGTGGTGGTTCACGGGTTTAGGGGCAAAGACTTTGCCCTTGGCTTTGCCGAGCTTATAAAAAACAATAAGGACTATCGCATTAAAGATGAGAATTTTGTAGTTTTATCAGATAATTATAAAATCATCCAAGTACACAAAAACCTCGAATCATACAAAGCACAATTTTAAACCCCAAAATCCAAGAACACAATGTTTTCTGACAACAAAAAACCACGGCCTATGACAGAATTTGGCGGACAGCCCAACCGAATAGAAAAGAACACCAAGATAAAGGGTGATATTACTTCCGAAGCTGATTTTAGAATCGATGGAAAATTAGAAGGTAACGTAAAAACTTCCGGTAAAGTAGTTATCGGAAAGGATGGTTACATCAACGGAAAGGTAGAATGCGTTAATGCCGATATCGAAGGTAAATTCAACGGTGAGCTTTTGGTGAAGGATCTGTTATCCCTTAAATCTTCAGCCACAATTGAAGGAACAGTTAGTGTGGCCAAATTGGCCGTTGAGCCAGGAGCAACTTTTAATGCAGCCTGTACCATGGGCAAAGGAGCTGTTGCTACACCAAAATTGGAGTCGAACAAAAATGAGCCAGCAAAAGTCTCCTAAGAACATAAAGAACTCTATTAATACCGCCGCCCGTTTGTCTGGTTCTGCCATTCAAATGGGCGTTGTGATTTATTTGGCCGTCAAAGGAGGGCAGTGGTTAGACGGTTATTTTGGAACCGAGAAAATCTTTCTGGCCATTTGCACCATTCTGGGAGTGGCGATCTCCATATATTTGGTACTGCAACAATTGAAAAGAATCAATAATTGAAGATCAGCGCCTATCCGTATTATTTTACCTTTATTTTGATCTTGGGCCTTGTAGCCCTTTTTTTTGGTCATTCCCACATATTGGATCATGGAGAATTTGACGTCACGAGTCTTCAATTGGTAAAAAGTTATGTGCTGAATGCCATCATGGCCGCAATTGTGTTTTTTACCATATATATATTTAGGGACAAATACCGCGATTTGATGGGCTTCTTTTTTTTGGGTGGGAGCTTGGTAAAATTCACGCTTTTCTTCATTTTTCTATACCCCTCCTATCACCAAGACGGCGTTTTGGAACGCACGGAGTTCCTGGCTTTTTTTATCCCTTACGGATTTTCATTGGTGTTGGAAACCTTCTTTTTGGTGAAACTGCTTAATACTGTGAGATAAAGGTCTGAAATCAACCAAAAAAATAGGCTTAACAAATAATACTTAAAAAAGCTTTTTTCTTTGAAATGAGGAATGTATTTTTGCACCAATTTTTGAGGACCCATTAGTTGGATCATATGCGATATTCTTTTTTCAGTAAAAAATTAGTTGCCGTAACACTATTGATTACGGGATTTGTATCGGCCCAAAGCCATGAAGGAGAAGAAGTTGAAACAGGTGCACACGACTTGAAGACCCAAATCAAGGAGTACATCGACCACCACCTTCTAGATTCGCATGATTTTACCCTGTATTCCTATACTACGGATGAGGGTGAGCACAAATATATTGGCTTTCCATTGCCAGTTATTTTGTGGGACAACGGTCTAAAAGTGTTCTCTTCTGCACAATTGGAGCACGGAGAAGGTGTTGCTGAAGCAGGTGGAAACTACTACGCACTTTATCACAATAAAATTTACAAGACAGATGCTGAGGGCACTATCAATTTTGGTGGTCATCATGGCGAAGAGACCCATGAAGAGGATGCATTTGGAGAGAACTTGGTGGTAGATGATTCCCACCCATCAAACGAAAAGCCTTTGGATTTTTCAATTACCAAAAATGTGGTGTTCATCATATTTGTAGGCTTATTGATGTTCTTGATGTTCCGTGGCGTTGCCAACAATTACAAAAAGAACAGTTTGCCTAAAGGTGTGGGAAGAGTATTGGAGCCATTGGTCCTTTTTGTTCGTGACGAAATTGCAATCCCGAACATTGGTGATCACAAGTACAAAAAATACATGAGCTATTTGCTTACCGTATTCTTCTTTGTGTGGATCATCAACTTGTTGGGTCTTACCCCACTTGGTGTAAACGTAACCAACAACATTGCTGTAACCTTTGCCTTGGCATTGATCACCTATTTGATCACTACATTCTCTGGGAACAAAAACTACTGGAAACACATTTTCTGGATGCCAGGCGTACCTGCCCCCATGAAAATTATATTGGCGCCAATTGAATTGTTGGGAACTTTCATCAAACCATTTTCATTGATGATTCGTTTGTATGCCAACATCACAGCAGGTCACGTAGTATTGATGAGTATTATCGGACTAATGTTCATTTTTCAGAACTGGATAGGAAGTCCATTATCGTTTGTGTTGGCATTTGCCCTTTCCTTGTTGGAATTGTTGGTTGCCGCATTGCAAGCGTATATTTTTACCATGTTGTCGGCCCTTTATTTTGGAATGGCAGTAGAAGAGGATCATCATTAATTAAGAATAGAACGTTTAATATTTAAATTCATATATCATGACAATTCCAAACATCGTAGGTGCTGGTTTGATCGTAATCGGAGCAGGATTGGGTATCGGTAGAATTGGTGGACAGGCAATGGAAGCCATCGCTCGTCAACCTGAAGCTTCTGGTAAGATCCAAACAGCAATGCTGATTGCAGCAGCCCTTATTGAAGGTATCGGTTTCGCCGCTCTTTTTGCAGCTTAATAACCGTAACAGTATTGATGAAGGCCATAGCGGTTGGCTATGGTCTTCATTAAACTACAAAGTGATATAGTTAAAAAGATTTAATAGTTAAGATACATGGAAAAGTTAATCGAACAGTTTTCTTTCGGATTGTTTTTCTGGCAATTGTTGCTCTTCGTGGGCCTATTGTTGTTGTTGCGTAAATACGCATGGAAGCCAATTTTGGGTGCGGTAGAAAAAAGAGAAGAGGGAATCAAAGATGCCCTTGAAGCTGCTGAAGCTGCAAAAAAGGAAATGCAGAATGTTACTGCCGACAGCGAAAAACTGTTGAAAGAAGCCAAAGCGGAAAGAGATGTGTTGTTGAAGGAAGCAAGAGAGATCAAAGAAAGCATCATCGCTGAAGCTAAGGAGCAAGCACAAATTGAAGGCGATAAGGTGATTAAGCAAGCGCAAGCAACAATTGAAGCTGAGAAAAAAGCTGCAGTTGCCGATATCAAAGCGCAAGTGGCCAACCTTTCAATTGAAATTGCCGAGAAAGTAATCAAAGAAGAACTTTCCAATAAAGACAAACAACTTAAGTTGGTTGACGATATGTTGGGTGATATCAAACTAAACTAAGGCATGAACCAGAACAGGGCAGCCATACGATACGCCAAAGCAACTTTGGAATTCGCAGTCGAAAAGAAAGCGGCAGATGCTGTTGAAAAAGACATGCGCGAAATTGCTGCGACCCTAGCTGAAAATGTAGAGCTTCAAAATGTATTGGAGAGCCCTATCTTTAAAGCTGAGGTTAAAAAGAACACCTTGTTGGAAATCTTTAAAGGTGCCAACGAGATCACAAAAGGTCTGTTGGACACTTTGATCGGCAACAAGCGAATCGCAATGTTGCAAGATGTGGCCTATAAATACATCATCCTTTTTGAAAAAATGAAGGGTGAGGAAGTGGCCTATGTAACCACCGCTGTTCCATTGACAGCTGAGTTGGAAAAGAAAATATTGGCCCAAGTGACCAAGGCTACTGGTAACAAAGTGACTTTGGAAAACAAGGTAGATGAGAGCATCATCGGCGGTTTTGTGCTTCGGGTGGGAGATACCCAGTACGATGCAAGCATCGCCAACAAATTGAACGGATTAAAAAGAGAATTTACAAATAGTCTATAAAAATGGCAGGAGTAAAAGCCGCTGAGGTATCAGCAATTTTGAAAAAACAGTTATCAGGTTTCGAAGCTGGGGCTTCGTTGGACGAAGTGGGTACTGTATTACAAGTGGGTGATGGTATTGCCCGTGTCTATGGACTTTCCAATGCCCAGTATGGGGAGTTGGTTGAGTTCGAAGGCGGTATGCAAGGTATTGTTTTGAACCTGGAAGAAGACAACGTAGGTGTGGTATTGTTGGGCCCATCCAAAGAGATTGTGGAAGGTGCGACTGTAAAAAGAACAGAGCGTATCGCATCCATCAACGTTGGTGAAGGAATTGTTGGTCGTGTAATCGACACCTTGGGGAATCCAATCGATGGTAAAGGACCTATCGCTGGTGAAACCTACGAAATGCCATTGGAACGTAAAGCTCCTGGGGTAATTTTTAGACAACCTGTAAACGAACCTTTGCAGACCGGTATCAAGGCGGTAGATGCCATGATTCCAATTGGTCGTGGACAAAGGGAGTTGGTGATCGGTGATAAGCAGACTGGTAAAACCACAGTTTGTATCGATGCCATCTTGAACCAAAAAGAATTTTTTGATGCTGGTAAGCCGGTATACTGTATCTATGTTGCAGTAGGCCAAAAAGCATCAACAGTAGCTGCCATTGCTAAAACTTTGGAAGAAAAAGGAGCTTTGGCTTATACAACAATCGTAGCTGCAAATGCATCTGACCCTGCTCCAATGCAGGTATATGCTCCTTTCGCTGGTGCTGCGATTGGTGAGTACTTCAGGGATACAGGTCGTCCTGCATTGATCATCTATGATGATTTGTCAAAACAGGCCGTTGCTTACCGTGAGGTATCTTTGTTGTTGAGAAGACCACCAGGACGTGAAGCGTATCCTGGAGACGTTTTCTACCTTCACTCAAGATTGTTGGAGCGTGCTGCTAAGGTAATCGCTGATGACGATATCGCTAAGAACATGAACGACCTTCCAGAATCGTTGAAACCGATTGTAAAAGGTGGTGGTTCTCTTACTGCACTTCCAATTATTGAAACACAAGCGGGTGACGTTTCTGCTTATATCCCAACCAACGTAATTTCCATTACCGATGGTCAGATATTCTTGGAGCAGGATTTGTTCAACCAAGGGGTGCGTCCAGCGATCAACGTAGGTATTTCTGTATCTCGTGTGGGTGGTTCGGCTCAGGTTAAATCCATGAGAAAAGTAGCGGGTACCTTGAAATTGGACCAAGCCCAGTTCCGTGAACTGGAAGCTTTCGCCAAGTTCGGTTCTGATTTGGATGCTGCTACCTTGAACGTAATTGAAAAAGGACGTAGAAACGTTGAGATCTTGAAACAAGGTCAGAACGATCCATTTACCGTAGAAGATCAGGTAGCTATCATTTTTGCAGGTTCCAAAAACTTGTTGCGTGATGTTCCTGTGAACAAGGTAAAAGAATTTGAAAAAGATTTCTTGGAGTTCTTGAACGCTAAGCACAGAAATGTTTTGGATGCACTTAAAGCTGGTCAATTGACCGACGAAGTAACCGATACTTTGACTGTTGTTTGTAAAGATCTTTCAAGCAAATACAAAGCATAAATTTTGTCATTCCTGCAGTCACCCTGAGCGTAGTCGAAGGGCAGCAGGAATCCATAACCAAAAAGATTCCGCATCAAGTGCGGAATGACAACAAGAGATATGGCAAATCTAAAGGAAATACGAAACAGGATCTCATCCATTGGATCGACAATGCAGATTACCAGTGCCATGAAAATGGTATCGGCTGCCAAGTTGAAAAAAGCTCAGGATGCGATTACAGCTATGCGCCCTTATGCGGATAAGCTTACAGAACTTTTACAAGGCCTAAGTGCCAGCTTGGAAGGCGATGGAGGTAGTGAGTACGCCATCGGCAGACCTGTAAACAAAGTTTTGGTTGTTTCCATTACATCAAACAGGGGACTTTGTGGAGCGTTCAACTCCAACATTATCAAGCAAAGTAATCTGTTGGTTGCTGAAACCTACGCTGGAAAGCAAGTGGATTTTGTGACCATTGGAAAAAAAGGAAACGATATCCTTCGTAAAAAGAACACCATTGTGGCCAACCACAGTGGAGTTTTTGATGATTTGACTTTTGACAACGTAGCTGAAATTGCTGAGTTTTTGATGGAGCAGTTTACCTCAGGTCAATACGATAAAATTGACTTGGTGTACAACAAGTTCAAGAATGCCGCCACTCAAATTGTAATGACTGAGAAGTTCTTGCCAATTTCTGTGGAAGGGGAAACCAATGGAGCTTCCGATTACATTTTTGAGCCCTCAAAGGCTGAAATCGTGGAGCAATTGATTCCAAAATCATTGAAAACACAATTGTACAAGGCTATCCGTGATTCCTTTGCCAGTGAGCACGGTGCCCGTATGACAGCGATGCACAAAGCAACTGACAACGCTGGGGAGTTGAAGAACGAGTTAACACTTACCTACAACAAAGCACGTCAGGCTGCGATTACCAATGAAATCTTGGAAATTGTTGGTGGAGCAGAAGCTTTGAACAATTAAGCCGAACGAAAGAGAGGCTAAATTTTCAACAGCGAAGTCGTTGAACAACTAGAATAAAACATATTCCATATAGAAAGGTCACCAACTTGGTGACCTTTTTGTTTTACATCGGTTTCATATACCTGAACCTCCCGATTGCGTAAAATCCCCAATTTTTTTAAGGATTTTGTCCAATCCGGATTAAAATAAAGTTGTTAGTTTAGTCGCAACAGAACCCCCATACTTGTTCAACGCAGCAAAATAGTATTTGTCCATAGTGGTCATCTACAACAAGTTGCGGTGCAATTTTTAAGATTCCCGCCCAAATCTTAGTATAAATTAAAATTGAACAAGTAATGAAAAAACTACAAAACCTACTCTTTGGTTCTTTCTTGGCCTTTATGATATGGGGCTGTCAACAAGATGACCAACAAGCACCTGTCGAGGCAAGTTTCCATTTTTTAGAAAGTAAATTTTCACTTGAACACTTTGACGACCCATTTATCAAAGAAAATCTAAAAGTAGATTGGGACAATTATACCATTAGGCCCGATTCGCTTTCCAATGCATTGATCTATCAATTCGACACCTCCATAAAGGGAAAATTGGTGAACGATGAAAAGCAGTTTGCATACAAATACCAAGTCCTAGGCCATAACCAGGGCAATGCATGGGACTTTGAGGTCATCAAGATCCTTGCAAACAATGCCGCCCCAGTGAAGAACGTTACCCATTTGGATTTAGGGGAGTTCTCAGGCACGATCCACCATTATGATCTTAAGGGAAGCAACACAAAAGCCCTTGCTTATGAAAAAGGGGAATTGGTTAGTGAAATGACAACAGTTGATGATAAAGGCCCAACCCTCCATTCCAAAGAACCTGAGATAGAGGATAACGGAGTTTGGTTGTTGATCACGGTCGAAAGATACACGGATATGTACATGTACAGGGGAGGCGGTTTGTATGAATATGCCTATTCGGTGCACAACAGCACCCAACATGAATGGGCATTTATAAGTACGGGTGGCACCCACAGTACTTACGGACACGAACAGGGAGACGTTTATCATGGGCACCATGCAGGGCCTTCGGCTCCTGCCAATCCTGATGATGAACATGAGGAAGAAATTATTTTTAATTTGGAAGACTACCCATGCCAATCTGAGATAATAAAAGATGCCCTAGCAGCAAACTCCCCTATTACTGATTTGGTAATGGATATATTTAATAGCGATGTCAAACCAAGTATTACCATCCAAGCTTATAATCTCAACAATATTCTAGAAGGAGGAAATACATATGTCCAAAACGGAAATCCACTACATTATTTTATTACGATGAATACCCAACGGCTTGATGTTTCAACAGATATTGATATTGCAAGTACAGCCATACACGAGAGTGTCCATGCTTTACTGTTTTATTTTTATCAAGCCGGTTCGTTTCAATCCAATAATGGATCTTATGCTCAACTGGTTGAAGATTTTACAATTCATCAAGCTTCTTTTGGAGGCGACCACCATCAGTATATGCAGAATTTTGTTGGGGATATTGCAGATTCGCTATATAGTTGGTCTATAAATAATAATTATTTGCCAAATAATTTTACCGAATATGACACCAACGATTCCAATAATTATAATGGACTTAGAGAATATTTGGGCAAACTTGCTTGGAATGGTTTAACTGACACAACTACTTTTGAGCTACTGTATCCAGAAGGAACTCTGGAAAGACAAAATATAATACAATTAATAAATTCAGAATCTTTACCTTATGAAAACTCGGCGAATCCATTTGGTACTCCTTGTGATTAGTCTATCCTTATTTATTGCTTGCAAGGCATTGCCCAAAGAAGAAACTTTGGTAAAAGAAACATATGGAATCATTAACACAATTCTTAATGATTATAAAAATCCCAACAAACCTTATGTTATAATAGAAGAAACAGTGGGACTGGCAATAGAAGACTTCAATAGTCATATGAACGGCCAAAAAGTATTGAATGATGAGGGTTACAATTCTGACCCATGTGCCATGCGCTATATTGAAGGCAAAGTAAAATTAAACAAAACCACCTTTAGATTAAAAACGTGGGATAAATCAAAAATCACTTATAATGAAGTAAGTTATATTAATCGTGAAAAGCTAGGTAAAAACATATCTATGAAAGAGGCCAATGAACTTATGGGCAAACAAATTTTTAGTTTCTCAAACCCGATTTATGATAAGAGTATGGTTAATGCAGTAATACTTTTAAACATAAGCAGGGAAGGTGAAAAACTCCATTTTCTACATAAGGAAGATGGAAGGTGGATGTTGAGTTGTGGGTATTACATTAGCGTATATTAAAAAACAAATGCCATACAGGCCTATGGAGAAAGCAAAGGCTATGTGATTGATGATTTTGTGTACGAAGCCTTGGCTTGGGGAGGATTAACCGAAATTGGAGATGGATTGATTCATCCAAAATTTATTCAGTATGTGCCAAACGCAAGCACACGTTCGCAAATATTGAACATTTTAAATGCGGAACGGCACAACCAATTGGGTTTTGGTAATGCGGTGCCACAAGGGCAGCAACCTTGTAATTAAAATTATAAAAATGAGACTTTTACTTTTCATTTTTACGCTATCAGTTTTGAGTTCTAAAGCTCAAGTTGTCAACCAAGAAATATTGGAAGAAGGGTATGATATTGTGAATTTAGTATTGAATGACATCAATGCTGAGAACTTCATTTTTTATGATGAGAACTATACATTTGGTTTAAATTCTGGTTTTAAAGCATATATATATTGGTATATGCAATATTTGGAAACAGGAAAAATTGTTCCTCTTGCAAGCAAAGACATCGAATGGGTTTTAAAAAGTGGAGATATTGGTTTTATCGCGAGAAATATTGAGTATAAAACCGTAAAGACTAGATGGGATAAGACACAAATAGAAAACCCAAATTTAATTTATGCCTCCGACCGTCCCGATTTGGTAGCATTAATGAATCCGCCAAGACCACTTAGGGTTCATTTGTCTAAACCCTATTTAAACAAGGACAACACCAAAGCTGTCATATTCAGGGTTATTGGAGGGAATGGATTTTTAATTTTGGCTAAGAAAGTCGATGGTAAGTGGCAGCTTTGTGGTGAAATCGAGTATATGTTTTCATGAAATAAGTAATTTATTCCCTTTTATTACAAAATCAGTGAAGTACAAAGAAAAGGTCACCAACTTGGTGACCTTTTTGTTTTTCTTAGTATCACGGGTTGGGGCTTTTATGTAACTTGTAGCCACCTAATCAAGGTTTTTAAAGAACACGCATCTATTGAATCCGCTAAAGAGGCTTTTTAAGCAGACTTTTATATACGGTTTGGCCACGGTAATGCCGCGAGTCATTTCTTTCTTTTTACTGCCCCTTTATACCGCAGTTTTCGAAAATGCTTCGGGTTATGGACAATACACCAATATTTACGCATGGATAGCCATCTTTAATGTGTTTTTGGCCTATGGGATGGAAACTGCATTTTTCCGTTTTTACCATAAAAGTCAAGATAAGGCCAAGGTGATTTCCACCTCCTTGATTTCTTTGATAGCATCCTCCCTGTTGTTTTTGATTGTGGCGCTTTCCATTAAACAATGGCTGTCCGATGTAACAAATATCAATGTGGATTACCTAAAATTTACCACCTATATTCTGGTGCTGGACGCTTTGGTCATCATCCCATTTGCATTGCTTCGAGCGAATGAAAAACCCATGCGTTATGCGGTGCTTAAAACCGTTAATGTGGCGATAAACCTTGGTTTTAATGTCTTTTTCTTGTGGATATTACCCAACTTGGCCAAAGAAGCAGATTCAGGACTTTGGAACTCTTTGCATAAACCGAATTGGGAAATCCACTACGTTTTAATTTCCAATGTGATTGCCAGTGCCATTACGTTGTTGATTTTAGTGCCATCTTACTTTAAAACTTCGTACAGTTTCGATACGGCACTTTGGAAACAAATGATGAAATATGCAGGACCTGTGATGTGGGCAGGAGTGGCATTCACGATCAACGAGGTATTGGATAAAATCCTTTTAACTGAATTATTGCCCAGTGATATTGCCGAATCTGAAGTGGGAAAATATGGAGCTTGTTATAAATTGGCCTTGTTCATGACTTTGTTTGGCACCGCTTTTCGAATGGGAGTAGAGCCCTTCTTTTTTAGTCATGCCAAAACCGAAAAACCACAGAAGACCTATGCACAGATCACCAATTACTTTGTAATTATGGGAAGCATCATCTTGTTGGGTGTTGTGGTGTTCATAGATGTGTTGGGAAAATTGCTCTTGCACAATCCTGTCTATTGGGAAGCTTTGGATGTGGTACCCATCATTTTATTGGGAAGCTTCTGCTTGGGCATCTATCACAACCTATCTGTTTGGTATAAAGTTACCGACCAAACCAAATATGGTGCTTATATTTCATCCATTGGGGCATTGCTCACTTTAGTCATCAATATTTGGTTCATTCCTAAAATAGGATATATGGCATCCGCTTTGGCCACTTTGGCCGCTTATGGCAGTATGATGGTCCTTTCCTATTACTTTGGACGTAAATATTACCCAGTACCCTATAACATGCGAAAAATAACCTTCTATTTGGGGATATCAATATTGTTTTCAGCCCTTTCGTTCTATGTTTTTGATAGAAATTTAATAGCGGGCAGCGTACTACTTTTGTTATTTTTGGGGTTATTGTATAAAATAGAAGGAGAAAATTTAAGAAGCATATTTTTAAAGCGTGGAGATTAAAGTCATCAACAAATCAGGGCATGCATTGCCACATTATGAAACCCTTGCCTCGGCAGGAATGGACCTTAGGGCCAATATTGAAACACCCATTGTGCTAAAACCTTTGGAAAGGGCGATTGTTCCAACTGGTATATTTATGGAGCTGCCTATTGGCGTAGAAGCTCAAGTGCGCCCCAGAAGTGGATTGGCAGCCAAAAAAGGTATAACAGTACTGAACGCTCCAGGAACCATAGACGCTGATTATAGAGGAGAAGTCGGGGTTATCCTGGCCAATCTTTCTTCCGAAGATTTTACAGTTGAAAACGGAGAACGAATTGCACAAATGGTCATTGCCAAACACGAACGAGCCGAATGGGTAGAAGTTGATTCCCTTTCAGAAACGGATAGGGGCGTTGGAGGTTTTGGAAGTACTGGAACCAAATAAAATTCCTGTGTAGGCAGGAATCTTTAAGAGTAATGGTAAAAGTTTAACTAATATAAAAATTGCACAACCTCTGTTCAATGTATGAAAGAGTGGAATGTTTATATGATGTGCAATCGACCGAAAGGAACTCTTTATATTGGTGTCACTGATAATCTTGAAGAGCGGGTAAAAGAACATAAGTTGAAAGTTTATCCACAATCATTTACTGCAAAATATAATTGCGATAAGTTGGTTCATTTTGAAGCGTATGAAAATGGAGAAAAGGCCGTAAAGCGTGAAAGACAAATGAAGAAGTGGAAAAGAGATTGGAAAATTAAATTAATAGAGGAATTCAATCCGAACTGGATTGACATTAGTCTCAATTGGAAATTGGATTTTAATAAATTGAGATAAACCATCTGTATAGAGAAGGAAACAAAGTTTAATAATTAAAAGATAACCGCTTTCGCGGGCACTTGCATGAAAATAATCGTACCCATGGCGGGAAGAGGGTCCCGTCTTAGACCACATACATTGACCATTCCCAAACCTTTGATTCCTGTAGCTGGAAAACCCATTGTGCACCGTTTGGTAGAGGATATTGCAAAAGTTTTGGGCGAACCTATCGAGGAAGTTGCCTTTATTTTAGGTGACCCTGCCTTTTTTGGCGATGATGTGGTGGAAAGTTTGATGGAACTAGCGGAGAATTTAGGCGCTAAAGGTTCCATTTATCGCCAGGATCAACCTTTGGGCACAGGACATGCCATAATGAGTGCTAAAGAGTCATTAAGTGGCTCCGCTGTGATTGCATACGCTGACACCTTGATTCGTGCTGATTTCGATTTGGACAAATCCGCAGATAGTGTGATTTGGGTAAAACAAGTAGAACGTCCAGAAGCGTATGGTGTGGTACAGCTCAACAACAGCAATGAAATTGTTGAATTGGTAGAAAAGCCCAAGGAGTTTGTTTCTGACTTAGCGGTGATTGGTATTTACTATTTTAAAGATGTAGGAGTGCTTAAAAATGAATTGCAGCATGTGTTGGAGAACAACATTACCCATGGTGGAGAATACCAAATCAATGATGGAATCAAACGCATGATGGAAAAGGGCATGAAATTTGTTCCAGGTAAGGTGGATGAATGGATGGATTGCGGTAACAAAAACGTAACCGTGGAAACCAACCAGCGCATGCTTGGATTTTTGGAAAGTGAGGGTGAGAATTTAATTGCTGATTCCGTGCAACAAGAAAATGCCAACATTATTGAGCCCTGTTTTATCGGGGAGAACGTAGTTCTTAAAAATACCACGGTTGGACCTTATGTTTCGGTAGGTTCGAATACGGTTTTGGAAAATTCAACCATTAAAAACAGTTTGATCCAAAGCAACAGCAAAATATCCAACGCCAATTTGGACAATGCGATGATTGGTAATTTTGTGGTGTATAATGGTAATTTTGAATCCATTAGCATTGGAGATTATTCCGTTTTGGAATAACTTTAGGGTAGATTTGGTTTGATGGGTGAATAGGATGTTATGAAAAAGACGTTTTTTCTTTGGGTGTTTTTAGTTGTGTTTTCTTCAACACACAGCATTGCCATTGCCCAAGAAGAACAGGAAAGCGCTGAAGTCTACCTCGAAGAATATACCGATGAGTTTCAGGAAAACTTTTTCGAGGCCTTAAAACAAAAAGGAATTCAAAACTACGACCGGGCAATTGACCTATTGCTAAAGTGCAAGGAATTGGAACCCAATAATAGTGTGGTGGATTACGAGTTGGGCAAAGCCTATCTACTCGATAAAAAATATGTGCAAGCCCAAGAATATGCAATTGAAGCACTTTTGTCCGAACCCACAGATTTTTGGTATTTAGACAATCTACTGACCATTTTGGAGAAGCAAGGAAGCCCAATTGAATCGGTTCAGCAGCAAATTCCCTACGATAATCAAAAGCTAAAGGAGAATATGGCACTGTCTTACTTCAAAAAGAAAAAGTTTGAAGAAGCACTTAATGTGACCAAAGAGCTCAAAGGTTCAAAATTGGCCGACGATCTAATCCTTAAAATCAATGATTCTTTGCAACAAGACAAGGAAGAGGTTGTGGCTAAAACAGAACCAAAAGATGAAACCAATTCCAATGACCCAGTTAGCCAATTAAAATCTGAAATAGAAACTTTGATTGCGAATAGGGATTATATAAAACTGTTGGAAGCATCAAAAGATGCTGTGGACAATTATCCACTTCAACCGTATTTTTATTTGGTTTATGGCAAAGCATTGAACAATACTTCAAACGCAAACAAAGCCATAGAAGTTATGGAAAGTGGTCTGGATTATATTTTGGACGACGCCAAGTTGACTAATGCTTTTTATGAAGAACTTTCAAAAGCCTATTCCAAATTGGGAAATACCCAAAAGGCCAATGAGTATTTAAATAAGATCAATTCAGGATTATAATGCAACGATATAAAAATAGAATAACTAAAATTAGCTTTGTGCTTGTTGCTTTGCTCACTCTTGGAGCATGTAAAGGCACTAAAGCAATTACAGGTGGCGAAGTGGATGCACGCCTGTCCACAAATAGCATCATCAAAAACCATTATTCCAATCAATCCGATTTTAAGACCTTAAGTGGTAAGGTTAAAATTGATTATACCGACGGTGATGATTCGCAAGGGGTTAATGTGAGTTTGAGAATGGAAAAGGATAAAGTGATTTGGATGAGTGCTCCTCTAGGTGTGGTTAAGGCACATATCACTCCCGAAAAGGTTTCATTTTACAACAAGTTGAACAATGAGTATTTCGATGGTGATTTTAGTTATTTAAGTCATTTGTTGGGTACGGAGCTCGATTTTGAAAAGGTTCAGAACCTTTTGTTGGGCAATGCTGTTTTAGATTTGAGAAGAGAGAAATTCAATTCAGGGGTTTACGAAGGCAATTATCAACTTACTCCCAAAAAAGCAAGGGAGCTTTTCAAAATCATCTTTCAAGTAGAGCCCAAGAACTTTAAAATTGCATCCCAGGAAATTTCACAACCAGAGAAAGCGAGACAATTAAAAGCGAATTATACCTATCAGGATATTTCTGGAAAGGTTTTGCCGGACCAAATCAATATTGTTGCGGAAGAGGAAGGGGATTTTACGACTATAGAGCTTAGTTTTCGTAACTTGGAATTGGACAAGCCTATGAGTTTTCCCTATAAAGTGCCAAATGGGTATGATAAAATAACATTAAAGTAATTTGAAAAATAAATTTACTTATTGTTTTTATTTACTGATGGTTACCTTTTTGGTTTCCATTTCATCTTTTGGCCAAACCAGTGAACAAAAAGCGTTGGAGGCCAAAAGGGAAAGACTTCAAGAAGAAATTAAGGAAATCAACCGTTTACTCTTCGCGGAACGAAAAGAAAAAGGCACAATTCTTGATCAAATGGAAGCCTTGGACAACAAAATCAATGTGCGGCAACAGTTGATTCGGGTGACTAACCAACAATCCAATTTGCTCAATCGTCAGATCAATGTCAACATTAGAAATATTAGTAAGCTTCGGGAAGATCTCGAGATCTTAAAAGAAGACTATGCGAACTTGATTCAAAAAACCTATCAAAATAAATCCCAGAACAATCGACTCATGTTTTTGTTGTCTGCTGAGAATTTCTTTCAAGGCCTTAAAAGACTTCAGTATATGCAGCAATACGCCAAGCATAGAAAAAAGCAAGGAGAGGGAATTGTTGCTAAAACGGAAGAGTTGACCCAATTGAATCAGGATTTGGTGCGCCAAAGAAGGGAAAAAGAACAGTTGTTGGCCGAAAATCAAGCGGCAAAGGTGGAGCTGGACAAAGAAGTGGCAACACAAAGAAGCCTTTTAACGAGCATAAAACAAAATGAGGCCAAATACACTGCAGCCATTTCAGAAAAGCAAAGAGAGGCCCGTAAAATTGATAATGAAATTGAACGAATGATCAAAAGTGCGATTGCGAGTTCCAATAAAAGTTCTGGAAATTCTACAAGCAGTGCCACTTTTGCTCTTACCCCCGAAGCTAAATTGGTTGCCGATAACTTTTCATCAAATAAGGGCAGACTCATTTGGCCTGTAGAAAAAGGGGTAAAAAGCCAAGGTTATGGAGTTTACGCAGACAAGCTTTATCCAGGAATCAAACACAGAAACAATGGGGTTACCATTACCACAGATAAGGGGAGCAAAGCTCGTGCCATTTTTGAAGGTGAGGTAATTGCCATTTTATCCGTTCCCGGCGGAAACAAAGGAGTACAGATAAAACACGGAAACTACATTAGCACCTACTACAACCTGTCCACTTTGTACGTTAAAAAAGGAGATAGGGTAGCCGCCAAGGAAGTCCTGGGCGATATTAATACCAATCGGTTTGATGGTACAACCAAATTGAAGTTTTATCTTTATAAAGATGCAAACCGCCTCAATCCAGAGGAGTGGATCTATCAACTTTAGCCTATGAAACCAATAACAGATTTACAAGGAACCTTTGAATTGCACAATGGGATCCAAATGCCCTATTTTGGTTTGGGCGTTTATCTTTCCAAAGACGGTAGCGAAGTGATCAATGCTGTAAAAGATGCTTTGAACCATGGGTATCGACATATTGATACCGCTGCTATTTATAATAATGAAGAAGGTGTTGGAATAGGAATTAGTGAAAGCAATGTGGCTCGTGAAGATGTATTCTTGGTTAGTAAAGTTTGGAACACCGATCAGGGATATGAATCTACTTTAAAGGCCTTTGATGCCAGTTTGGAGCGATTGGGGACCAATTATTTAGACTTGTACTTGATTCATTGGCCAAAAGGCGATTTAAGCAAGGAAACTTGGAAAGCCCTTGAAAAACTCTACAAAGAAAAAAGAGTGCGAGCTATTGGAGTAAGTAACTTTTTGAAGCATCATTTGGAAGATTTACTGACCACGGCGGAAATTGTGCCCATGGTGAACCAAATGGAGTTCCATCCCTATTTGGTGCAGCAAGATTTGGTGGATTTCTGTAATTCGAAAGGTATTCAATATGAGGCTTGGTCTCCAATGATGCAGGGAAATATCTTCGATTTGGATATTATGAAAGAATTGGCCACAAAATACAACAAGACCATTGCCCAGATTGTATTGCGTTGGGATCTTCAAAAAGGAGTGGTCACGATACCCAAATCATCCAAAAAAGAACGGATTATTGCCAATTCAGACCTTTTCGATTTTGAATTATCTAAAGACGATATGCAATTACTCGATGGGTTGGATAAAGGAAAACGCTTTGGCCCAGACCCTGATAATTTTGATTTTTAATTAGGAAGTAAATAACGCTTTAAGTTCGGTGGCATCCGCAGGTTTCATTTTACCAGCAAGCACTAAACTCAATTGCTTTCTTCGAAGTGCAGCGGCAAAACGCTCTTTTTCCAAATCGGTTTCTGGCTCCAATGGGGGAACTTCGGTGGGCTTTCCGGTGTCATCAACCGCAACAAAGGTATAAATGGCCTCGTTCGCCTTGGTGCGTTCTCCAGTAAAACGGTCTTCTATCCAAACATCAATAAAAATCTCCATGGAAGATGTAAAGGCTCTCGATACGGCGGCCTCTACCGTAACAACGCTACCAAGAGGTACAGCACGATTGAACGCTACGTGGTTAACCGATGCAGTAACCGTAATTCTTCTGCTATGTCTGCGTGCCGCAATACTTGCTGCACGATCCATTCGAGCCAACAATTCGCCACCAAAAAGGTTATTGAGCGGATTGGTTTCGCTGGGCAATACCAAATCGGTCATTACAGTTCGGGATTCACTTGGAGTTTTAACGCGCATACCTTGAATTTTTGCGCAAAGATATTGAAGTAAGGAATGGTTTTAAAAGAAAGCGGCCTATTTCTCGGAAAGCAACCACGCATCCCTTGAATCTGTAGCTTTTACCTCTTTAAGAAATGCAAGTGCTTCTTTGGGGTCTTCAAAACTATCGTAGGCAACTTGGTGAAGCCCATATTTGTTTATACCTAAATAGAAGGCATTGTACCCCTTTTCCTTAAGTTGGGCAACACGTTTGTCTGCATTGCTCTCATCACGAAATGCACCTGCGATTACATGGTGTTTGCCCAATTGCTTTTTGGTAACATTAATGTTAATGGCAGGAAGTTCCAATGGGGCACTTTCAAAAAAGGTCGCTTCCTGAATCAATTTGGAAACCTCGGTTTGAGCTTCTTGCTGAGCTGCAAACTCCGTTTTTTTATGGTTATCGTAGGTGTTGTATCCGGTAAATCCAATGGAAACCGCCAATAAAATTACCGCAGCATACTTTAACCAAGGTCTAAAGGAAGTTTCTTCTCTTTTTTCAGGAGTTATAATGAACGGTATTTTTTCTTCCAACTCTACAACTTCTTCTTTTAAAACCTCACGATGAATTGGAGTGGCCGCAAAACTGGATAGTCCAAAAGATGATGTTAAGAAGTTGATTCTATTTTCTGGTTGAAACTGGATTCGCTTTTCTGAATTGTGCCAAAGTTTACCAATGGAAAACAATTCAACGGTTTCCCCTTGATCCAAACGGTTGATCCAATTTTGAGCAACTTCTTCTACTTCCTGAAGCATTTCTTCATACCCTAAATTCTTATCCTTGGCAATATGGGAGACCAAAAGCCCATCATTTTTGGATAATTGGGCGTTAAAAGAAATGGATTTGCTCGGAGGGAGCAATGTTTTGGAAGCAGCATCAATTTCTGCTGATTTACTATGTGCCAAAAATGCCCCAAAACCGGGAACTACGACACAATTGTAATCAAACAGTAAATTCTCTATGTATGAATCAATCCTCATTGCCACAAATATTGCAAAAAATGAAAGAGTACAAAATAAGCTGGATAACTTTTTATTAACATTTGAAAATCTGTATTTTGTGGACAACTTAACCACCCAAATCAAATGACTGAACCTGAAATTATTGCGGCGCTTCGGCTGCAAAACATTCCCAATATTGGAGATGTTACCGCTAAAAAATTAATTGCCCATTGCGGAAGTCCAATTGCAGTTTTTGAGGATAAACCACACCACCTTTTAAAGATTGATGGCATTGGCAGGTTCACCATAAATGGTCTTTTTGATGCTATTTATTTGGAAGAAGCCAAGAATGAGTATGAATTTATACTTAAAAATGACATTGCTTTTTCCTATTTCATGGATGAAACCTATCCTGATCGGTTGAAACATTGTGTTGATGGACCAATTATCCTTTTTCAGCGTGGAAATATGGATTTTGAGCAAAAGAAAATCATCAGTGTAGTCGGAACAAGGAACATTACTAGTTATGGAACTGCGTTTTGTGAGCAATTTATTGAAGAAATTGCACCTTTAGATCCTATAATTGTAAGCGGATTGGCTTATGGAGTCGATATTGCCATTCAAAAGGCCGCAATGGCCCATGGTTTGCAAACTATTGCTTGCTTGGCCCACGGATTGAACCAGATTTACCCCAAAGCTCATAAAAAATATGCATCCAAACTAGAGCAAAACGGTGGTTTTATCACAGAGTTTTGGAGCACAAGTAATCCCGACCGTGAAAATTTCTTAAAGAGAAATCGAATTGTTGCTGGAATAAGTGAGGCAACCATTGTGATTGAATCTGCTGAAAAAGGCGGGAGTCTGGTTACGGCGGATTTGGCCCACGGATATAATAGAGAGGTATTTGCCGTGCCCGGTAGGGCAACTGATAAATGGAGCAAGGGCTGTAATGACCTCATCAAATATCAAAAAGCGCACTTATTAACATCTGCAGCAGAGCTTATTTACCTTTTGGGATGGGATTTGGAGTCAAAAAAAGAGGTTATAACAGTGCAAAAACAGCTGTTCATCGAGTTAAATGACACAGAACAGTCTATCTATTCCTACTTGCAATTGAACGGCAAACAATTACTGGATACCGTCGCTTTGGAGTGTAATCTGCCCATTTTTAAAACTTCGTCCACTTTATTGACCATGGAAATGAAGGGTGCGATCCGACCATTGCCCGGTAAAATGTTTGAAGCGGTTTAATCCATGGACATTTAAAAATAAACAATGACCATATAGGCGTCATTCTGAGCAAAGCGAAGAATCTAGGGGGATTCTTCATTTCGACTACGTCTCATTCAGAATGACAAGGAAATGTAAAATTATCGAAGAATCTAATCATAAATCAAACATATCATTGTGAGCAAATATTATGTCTACATTTTAACCAACAAGAATAAAACCGTATTGTATACGGGCATAACCAATGATTTATCAAGAAGATTAATTGAACATAATGAGAGTATTAATAACAATAAAAGGGCATTTGCCGCAAAATATAAGTGTAAGCACCTAATTTACTATGAAGTATATGACTGGGTTCAAGAAGCCATTAGTCGTGAAAAAGAAATAAAAGGATGGGTTAGATTCAAAAAAGTAGAACTGATAAAGACCACAAATCCAAATTTTGAGTTTTTAGAAGACGGTTTTATAAATATCTAAATTGTCATTCTGAGCTGATACCTGAGCGCAGTCGAAGGCTAGCGAAGAATCTTAATATTTCTTGGTGTTGGGATTCTTCATTACGGCTTCGCCTGCATTCAGAATGACACCCATTCAACGATTGGTTACATTACAGAACAGTTACCCTATTTTTAGAGGTAATTCAACCGAAACTTGATACAATAAATCGGTGTCTAAGCTGATTTTCGGGAAGAAACAGGCATTTAGGATTATTTTTTAAAGTAAAAAAGCAGGACTTTTAAGCTGAAAATCCGATAAAATGCTAATATCCCAATTTCTCACGCACGCGGCCTAACACCTCATTGGCTACTTTTCTGGCTTTTTCCGCTCCAATGGCCAAAGCTTCATCCACTTCATTTAGGTGATTCATGTAGTAATCGAATTTTTCACGAGGTTCTGCAAACTTGTCCAAAATTACTTCGTAAAGTGCTTGTTTGGCATGGCCGTAGCCATAATTGCCTGCCAAATAATTGGCACTCATTTCCTCAATTTGTTCTTGGGTAGCCAAAAGTTTATACAGCGCAAACACATTATCGTTGGTTGGGTCCTTTGGATCTTCCATTGGAGTGCTGTCCGTAACAATGCCCATAACCTGTTTGCGCAATTGTTTATCAGGTTGAAATAAATTAATCAAGTTTCCGCGGCTTTTGCTCATTTTTTCGCCATCAGTTCCAGGAACGTACATGGTTTCTTCATGAACTTTAGCTTCAGGCATCACAAAGGTTTCGCCCATTTGATTGTGGAATCTTGAGGCCACATCCCTTGTCATTTCCAAATGTTGCAATTGGTCTTTCCCAACAGGAACAATGTCGGCATCGTACAATAAAATGTCTGCCGCCATCAGCATGGGATAGGTAAAAAGTCCCGCATTTACATCTTCCAAACGATCAGCCTTGTCCTTAAATGAGTGTGCCAAGGTCAATCTTTGATAAGGAAAAAAGCAACTTAAATACCAAGCTAATTCAGCAGTTTGGGGAATATCGCTTTGTCTGTAAAAAACAGTTTTTTCAATATCAAGGCCAAATGCTAACCAAGCCGCTGCTATGGCATGTGTATTGCTTCGCAACAACCCACCATCTTTAATTTGGGTAAGGGAGTGCATATCGGCAATAAAAAGGTAGGAATCATTTTTGGGGTCTTTTGCCATATCAATGGCGGGCATAATTGCCCCCAAGATATTTCCTAAATGGGGAACGCCTGTACTTTGTATTCCGGTCAGAATTCGGGCCATGCTTAATTTTTGCCCGTAAAAGTACGCATCCCAAAGAGATAAAAAAAGCGGCAAAAGCCGCTTGCCCAATCAATTTTATGATTTCTTATTTTTTAAAAAGTCCAGCAATAAAAAGAATTACCACTGCGCCAATGACGCCTGTGATTAAATCCCCGAGAATTCCAGAACTTACATGAATGCCCAAAGTACCAAAGAGCCAATTACCAACGGCTCCACCCACAATACCCAAAATAATATTAAGTAGGGCACCAAAACCACCACCTTTCATAATTTTGCCAGCAAGCCATCCAGCCAAAGCACCTATCAATAAAGCATATAAGATTCCCATGAGTAAAGTTTTAATGGTTAGTTTACTAAAGATATTCAAAAATTCTACTTTTGGAACATGCTTGGACTGATTAAAAACATTGGGCATGTTTTGTACAGAATATGGTTTTATATCCTGGTTACGGTGCCCATTATTGTTTTCTTCCCTTTTTTATTGGTATCGACTTTTTCTGAAAGTACCTACCCACAATTTTTCTGGATGGCAAGGAATTTGTGGGCCAGACCCATATTATATGGAATGGGGTGTATTCCAAAAATAGTGACGGAACAACGAATGGAAAAGGGGAAAAGCTATATGCTTGTGTCCAACCATACCAGCATGTTGGATATTATGCTGATGTTGGTGGTAAGCCGAAATCCTTTCGTGTTTGTGGGGAAAAAGGAGTTGGTAAAAATTCCGCTGTTCGGGTTCTTTTATAAACGGGTTTGTATCATGGTGGATCGCGACGATGTACGCAGTAGAACAGGAGTCTATAGACGTGCGCAAAGGAGATTGGACCAGGGATTGAGCATATGTATTTTCCCTGAAGGAGGTGTTCCTGATGAAGATATACTATTGGATCAATTTAAGGATGGGGCCTTTAAAATGGCTATAGCCCATCATATTCCTGTAGTTCCTATGACTTTTTTGGACAATAAGAAGCGTTTTTCGTTTACCTTTTTAAGTGGTGGCCCTGGTCGCATTCGTGTGAAGGTACACCCCTTTTTTGAAACCGGTATTCTTGCACCAAGTGATACTTCTACTTTAAGGGAAGAGGTCCGGGACATTATGCTGAATGAACTTTTGAATTCAGGTAAGTCAAACACGAAGATATCGGTGGTTTAATGTAGGTTGGGAAGTTGGAGTGAAATACTGCGAATACAAGAATCTGGTTCTTTTACAAAGGAGAGCTCTTTATCTATTTTATAATTTTTCACGGAATTAAGAATATCAATCTGCTCTTGCCAAGGTTCCACATCCTTTTTGAACTTTTCTTCGCTGGAACCGTCGCATTTTTGATCTTGGATTGTAATATCAACCGTTGAGTTGGACAAACTGAAGTTTACCGTGAGGTACTGCTTGTTTTTGGCAAAATACACGCTACTCTCCACTATATTATCCAACAAGGATTGGATCACAAAAGATGGGATAATTGCATCGTTCAATAGTTCTTCTCCACTTTCTATTTGAATGGAGTATTCAAAAATTCCCTCATAGCGCAATCGCTGCAATTTCAAATACCTGTTGAGCATTTCAATTTCATCTTTCAAAGGGATGGTGTCCTTATCCAATTGGTTCAAATAAAAACGAATCAACTTGCTAAAGGTGGTAAGATAATCCAGAGCCATTCGTTTGTTCTCTTGATAGATAAAATATTGAATGGAATTAAGCGCATTAAATACAAAATGGGGATGGAGCTGGGTGTTGAGCATTTTAAGGCGGAGCTCGACCATTTCTTCCCTTATTTTAAAAAGGTTCTCTTGTTTTTCAAGGAGAATTTGGCTATCCCGAATATTTTTAATTTTTAAAGCACAAATTGAGGCAATTACAGAAAGCATTTTTACATGCTGCTCGGTGAAAAAGTTTTTTTCCGGATGTTCACAGTTCAAAACCCCATAAATTTGATTGTCATGACTAATAGGTACGCATATTTCTGAAAGCCTTTGGTTACTTTTTTCAAATTGAAAAAAAGTTTCATCAATGTATCGAGGTTCTTTTGTGGTGTCATTTATTAATTCGTAAACCCCTGTGGAAGCGACATTTCCCATAATGCCATAAAGCATGGGGATTTCAAGGGGGTATGGAAGAAACTTTCCATTTAATTTTTTAGGTCCGTATGCTACTTGTTGAATGAGCTTTTCACCACTTTCGTCAATCATGAAGATTACGGAATCGACATGCCCCAATTTAGAAAAACAGTTCTTGGCGACACTCCATAAAATATCTTTCTCCGTTGTTTTATCCAATATGGATTTGGTAAAATATATAAGTAGGTCTTCAAATTGTCCTGATTTCAAGATGATTAAGGTTTGATTTTGTTGCTCAATGTAAGAAAATAATTAAAATTAATGGAACAAAAAAAGCGCCCTAAATGGAGATTGGGCGCCTAATTGATTGCATTAAGGAGCAATCTTCCTAACCAACATTTTGCTTCCTAAAACTTAAAGCTCAAGCCGCTATAGATCCCAATGGAATAGGGGCGGAAATTGCCTGCGGTATTGGAAAATGTGTTTAACTGATATTTAAAAACAGGTTCAATGTTCAATTGTATTTTGGGTGTAAAATCGTAGTTGACACCCATTCCAAAATTGGCACTGAAGTTTAATGAGTTCACATTGTTGGCCTCACCCACTTCGGTAACCATCGCATTGGATTCCAACAACACCGAATTGTCAACCAGAAAAAGAGAACTGACACCACCGATGACATCCACTCCAAAATTTTTGTTGACCAATGCATAGTTTAGTTCCAACGGCACCTCAATATAACCAAGCTGCTGTACCATTTTACCATCTAAAGCGGGCGCAGTGGCTAGCGCAATTTCTTTGCTGTCCACATTGCTAATACTTTTACCGGTATTCCTGCTTTGTACAATTATGTTTTCTCCCTTATCGGAATAATTGATGTTTGCTATTTTTTCATTGGCAGAAGTACGTAACGATGAAGAAAAAATAATATCCTCGGTGTCGTACCCGTAGTTTACTTTATGTACCCCAGAGCGTATTTTAAGTCGATTTCCAATTTCATAGGCAACACCTACCCCATAACTCATATTAAAGTTTCCAGATTTGGAGTTGGTCTCAAAATCGGGATGAATGGGAGAACCGCTGCCACTACCATTAAAGTACACGGGTGCGACTGTAGGGCCAAAAGACCATTTGTCCGAATTGTTTTCTACTACCTCGGCCTCCAATTCTTTTTGCTCTTCAATGGCCTCATAAATGGATTTCTTTTCCTGATCTTCCTCATCGGTTTGAGCAATAATGGCTTCTTCTTTTGAGGTTGATTTTTCCGCAAAGTTTTCAGATTTTGGATTGTTTAGGGCAATTGCACCTTCCTTCTCTAATCTTGAATTTACAACTTCAGAATTATCGGTAGAGGTTAAATTGCTCGTATTGCTTTCACTCACATTTGAAGCTAATGCTGGTTGTTCTTTTTGAGCAACAGTAGTTCCATTTTTGCGAGAATATGCTGCTGTGCCAGAGTAATTTGTCTCCTCAACTTCAGTAATGGTATTGTCTGAATTGACCAAACTTTCGGGGGATCCATTTTCGATTGCTGTGGAAACGCTGTTTTCCTTGATTGCATCCCTTTCCTGTGATGGAGTAGAGGTGTTTTCAATGTCTGAAATTGTTGGTGTATCCAAAATTTCTTCATCAGCAAATGGATTTATTGCCCATAAAGCAATAGCGAGTACTGCGGCTACACCACCAAGTTGCCACCAAATCGGAACAATTCGCTTTTTCTGTTTCTTTTTGTTCAACGAGGCTTCGATATTGTTCCAAACTTTTGAGTCCGGAACTTCTTCAAAACCCTGAAAGGTTTCCTTGAACAATTGCTCTAAATTCTTTTTCCCAATGGTCATCTTTTTAAGCAATGTTGATTTTTGTCTTCTCTATTTTTTCCCTCAAAATGGATTTGGCCCTTGCCAAGTTCGATTTTGATGTTCCAGTGGACGTTCCCAGCATCTCACTGATTTCTTTGTGACTAAAGCCATCCAAAACATATAGGTTAAAGGTTAGCCTATACTTGTTGGGTAGCTCTTGAATATGTTGTAATAAGGTTGATAAACTAATGTCGGTTCCTTCCGTTTCCACCTCATGACTATCTTCAATGGTATCGGTGACCACGTTTAGGAATTGGTCTTTACGGTATTTTTGTAAAACCGTGTTCACAGTGATCCGCTTGATCCAACCTTCAAAGGAACCTTTGAACTCGAACTGGTCAATTTTGTCAAAAATGGTCATAAAGCTGTCATGGAGGTTATCTTCGGCCTCCGCTTTATTCTTGGAATACTTTAAGCACATCCCAAAAAGTACAGTTGAATATCTCCTGTACAGTTCGGCCTGTGCTTGGCGTTCCCCTTTTTTGCAATTATGTATCAGTTCCTCAAGATCCAAATGTTGGTCAATTTTGGATTATGTTACGTTCTTTTTCTTTCTTATAGATTTGTTCCTTCAACTGGAACGGTATATTCGATAAATTGTGGATCACCATTTGTGTCATCCCCTGCATAAAATCTAAAATGGTATTCATCCGTATAGATAACACTAAAGCGTAAGGTAGCGACTACCTCTTCCATAGCTTCGGTGCATGCAATATCTTGATCGGTTAAAACAGAACCAATGGCTACAACATCTCTGCCGGTTTCAGTGGTTTTGGTTACATCAAAACCTTCAAAATAGGTACACCCGTTTGGTCGGTAATACAAAACATCGATGTCGTAGGTCTTCCCCAGTTCAAAAAACTCGGGCATATCCGCCTCAATAACATCTAAGGTAGTAAAGTAAAAATTGGGGGAGTCATCATCCGTACTGCAAGAAACAAACCATGAACATGCCACTAATAACATAATGGACATTAAAACTTTTTTCATAATCAAAAATCCTTTTATTCCCTAGATGTGCAGTAAATGCAAGGGTTGCGTAGGATTTTGCCAACCAAAAGTTAATCTGCCCAAAAAAACGTTGAAAAGCTATTCTTTTACCGCGGTAATGGCTTCTCTGATCTTGCTTTCCAATTCTTCCGAAAGTTCGGGATTATCCAAAAGCAAAGCTTTTACAGCATCCCTTCCCTGTCCTAGTTTGGTGTCTCCATAACTGAACCACGAACCACTCTTTTTCACAATTTCGTAGGCAACACCCAAGTCTAGGATTTCTCCAATTTTTGAGATACCCTCGCCGTACATAATATCGAATTCGGCAGTTTTGAACGGAGGGGCAACTTTGTTCTTGACCACTTTTACACGGGTTTTGTTACCCTGAACATCTCCATCGGTGTCCTTGATCTGGGTAGACCTTCTAATGTCCAATCGAACGGAGGCGTAGAATTTAAGGGCATTACCCCCGGTGGTAGTTTCTGGGTTACCGAACATCACACCGATTTTTTCCCTAAGCTGGTTGATGAAGATAACGGTACATTTGGTTTTGCTGATAGTTGAGGTCAATTTTCGCAATGCCTGCGACATCAATCTGGCGTGAAGACCCATTTTTGAATCTCCCATTTCCCCTTCGATTTCACTTTTTGGGGTAAGAGCGGCAACCGAGTCGATGATTACAATATCGATTGCTCCAGAACGGATAAGGTTATCAGCAATTTCCAAAGCTTGTTCACCGTGATCGGGCTGTGAAATGATCAAGTTATCGATATCCACACCCAATTTTTTGGCATAAAAACGATCAAAAGCATGTTCTGCATCAATAAAAGCAGCAATACCGCCAGCTTTTTGAGCCTCTGCAATGGCATGTAAGGTCAAAGTGGTTTTACCTGAAGATTCAGGACCATATATTTCAATGATCCGACCTCTAGGGTAGCCGCCTACACCCAGTGCAACATCCAAGCCCAACGATCCAGAAGAAATAACCTCTATATCTTCAACAACACTATCCCCCATTTTCATTACGGCACCTTTACCGTAGGTTTTGTCCAGTTTATCAAGGGTTAGCTTTAGGGCTTTTAATTTTGCTTCTTTCTCGTTGCTCATAGTAAAATCGTTATAGGAAGGCTAAAATACCATTTCTTTCTACATGCAACAAAGGGCACGCAACCTTTTTAATAACAATGCATCTTACGGGTACTAACTCATATACATAGAGCTTTTTAAAGCTCGATATTGCCAAGGAGGGAAGAAAATAAGCTATGAAAATGTTTTAATGGATTAAGAAGGGTTTCTTTTAAGAAGCCCTTTTTATTTGCCCTCTTTTTAAATTGTATCTTTGCCCACATTTTACAGATTACAATTCTTAAACCTATCTGCCGGAAGGCAGGCTTAAATATTGATATAGCATGCAACTGTACAATACACTGAGCGCGAAGGAAAGGGAGAAATTAATTGAGGAGGCCGGGAAAGACCGGTTGACCATATCTTTCTATGCCTATGCGCATATTGGAAATCCCAAGATCCTAAGGAATCATTTATTCATTACTTGGAACGAAATGGAAGTTCTAGGTAGAATTTATGTGGCCAAGGAAGGCATAAATGCACAACTTTCCGTTCCAGCAGAAAATTTTGATAAGTTCAAAACCCATTTGGACAGCATTTCCTTTTTGGAAAATGTTAGGCTGAACATTGCCATTGAACAAGACAATAAATCCTTTTTAAAACTAAAGGTAAAGGTTCGTGATAAAATTGTGGCCGATGGGTTGAACGATGACACTTTTGATGTGACCAATAAAGGTGTTCATGTGGATGCCGAAAGGTTCAACGAGCTAATTGAAGACCCAGACACAGTTTTGGTGGATATGCGAAACCATTACGAAAGTGAAATAGGCCATTTTAAAAATGCCATCACTCCCGATGTGGACACTTTTCGTGATTCTTTGGACATTATCGAACAAGATTTGGCCGAACACAAGGAGGATAAAAAATTGGTAATGTACTGCACTGGCGGAATCCGTTGCGAAAAAGCAAGTGCCTATTACAAACACAAAGGATTTAAAAATGTGTTTCAGTTGGAAGGTGGCATTATCGAATACACTCGACAAGTGCGGGAGAAGAACCTGGAAAATAAATTTAGGGGGGTAAACTTTGTTTTTGATCATCGAAGGGGAGAACGAATTTCAGAAGAAGTGATCGCACATTGCCACCAATGTGGAAAACCTTGTGATACCCATGTAAATTGTGCGAACGAAGCCTGTCATTTGTTGTTTATTCAATGCGAAGAGTGCGCAAAGACCATGGATAATTGTTGTTCCATCGAGTGTCAAGAAATCAATGCTTTGCCTTACGAAGAACAAAAACAATTGCGAAAAGGGAAGGGAGCCAGCAACAAAATTTTCAAAAAGGGCAGATCTCCCGTATTGAAATACAAGAAGTAGCATTTCAATGCTGCTTTAAATTGTACTATATTTACCTAAGAATTATTTATGAACCCTTTTTAAGAGGCTATTTTACAGCTTCTTAAATCAAGATACGAAATATGGCGTGTAGCAGTTGTTCAACCGGCAAGGATGGACAACCGCGTGGTTGCAAGAACAATGGTACTTGCGGCACTGATGGTTGTAACAAGCTGACAGTCTTTGACTGGCTTTCCAATATGTCGTTGCCCAACGGTCAAAAAACATTTGATTGTGTTGAGGTACGTTTTAAAAATAGCAGAAAGGAATACTATAGGAATGCAGAGGCATTGCCTTTGTCCATAGGCGATGTGGTGGCCGTTCAGGCCAAATCTGGTCACGATGTGGGCATGGTAACGCTCACAGGGGAATTGGTTCGAATTCAAATGAAGCGAAAAAAGGTTTCCCCCGATGATAAGGAACTCCCCAAGATTTACAGAAAGGCAGCCCAGCGCGATATCGACATATGGCAAAAATGTCGCGATAGGGAGGAAGAGATCAAAAAACGTTCCCGAGAAATTGCCATCGCCCTAAAACTTGAAATGAAGTTGAGCGATGTCGAGTTCCAAGGTGATGGTTCAAAAGCGACCTTTTATTATACTGCCGAAGATCGGGTGGATTTTAGGCAATTGATCAAGGATATGGCCAAGGCCTTCGGTATCCGGATTGAAATGCGCCAGATTGGATATCGTCAAGAGGCCCAGCGTTTGGGTGGGATTGGTTCTTGCGGACGTGAATTGTGTTGCTCTACCTGGTTAACCGATTTTAGATCGGTAAGCACCGCATCGGCCCGTTACCAACAATTGGCCTTGAATCCTCAAAAATTGGCAGGGCAATGTGGAAAGCTGAAGTGTTGTCTCAATTACGAGCTCGATATGTACATGGAGGCCTTAAAGGATTTTCCTCCACCAGACAGTAAACTCAAAACCAAAAAAGGCATCGCTTTTTGTCAAAAGGCAGATATTTTTAAAGAAACCCTTTGGTTTTCATACAAAGACGAGCCGGCAAACTGGCATGCCCTTACCAAGGACCAAGTACTTGAAATTTTGGAGTTGAACAAGAAAAACGAAAAAATCGAGAGCTTGGAAGAGTACGCCTCCGACAATGTTGATGTGGATGAGGAAAAAATGACTTTTGAAAATGTGGTGGGTCAAGACAGCCTTACCCGTTTCGATCGTCCCAAAAAGAAAAAGAGAAGGAACAAAAAACGTAGAAAGCCGAATCCAAAAGCATCTTCCAATGCGAAATAGTTTTTTAATCCTACTATTGGCCATTTTTACGTTGGCATCCTGTAACGATTTGTTGGTCTATTCCGAATACGAACCCATTAAAGATGGTAATTGGGGCAGTGATAAAACTGTTCATTTCGAATTTTACGAATTGGATTCTACTGCTTCATACAACATGTTCATCAATGTTCGCAACGATGATTCTTTCCAGTTCAGCAATTTATTTTTGATTACAGAGTTAGAATATCCTGAAGGAAATACCGTAAAGGACACTCTGGAGTACAAGATGGCGGAACCTACTGGCGAATGGCTTGGAAAAGGCATGGGTGGAGTAAAGGAAAATAAATTGTGGTTCAAGGAAAACATCGATTTTAAGGATTCAGGCGTATATAAGGTAAATATTTCCCATGCCATGCGTAAAAATGGCGAAGTGGAAGGCCTTCACATGTTGGAAGGAATAACTGATGTTGGTTTGGAAATTGAAAAAGTCCCCAATTAATAATGGCAAAAAAAGTTCAGAAAAAACAGCAGCAAAATTTTACCCCTTTTATTAAATGGTTCTGGATTTTATTCGGAACAGGAGTATTGGGTGCAATACTTGTTTTTTTATTGGCCTCTTGGGGCGTGTTTGGCGAAATGCCGACTTTTGAGCGATTGGAAAACCCAGAAACCAATTTGGCCACTGAGTTTATCTCTTCTGATGGGGAAACCTTGGGGAAATTATATCTGGATGACAACCGTACGCCCGTTTCTTATGATGAGCTCCCTCAAAATCTGGTAGACGCATTGGTTGCCACTGAAGATGCCAGATATTATAGTCATTCCGGTATTGATGCAATAGGATTTTTAAGGGCTTTAGCTTATTTAGGTAAAAAAGGGGGTGCCAGTACTATTTCACAGCAGTTGGCCAGACAATTGTTTATTGGAGTAAGGGATAAGGAGAGTACCACAAATGCAATTATTCAAAAGGTACAGGAATGGGTAATTGCTACGCGTTTGGAACGCAATTATACCAAGGAGGAAATCATTTCCATGTATTTGAACATTTACGATTTCAATTACAATGCCGATGGTATCAGATCTGCAGCAAGAATTTATTTTGGTAAAGAACCTCATGAACTGCGTACGGAAGAATCTGCAGTTTTGGTGGGGATGTTGAAGAATTCTTCCTACTACAACCCAATGCGCAGGGAAGAGTTAGTACTCAATCGTAGAAACACGGTTCTTGGGCAAATGGCCAAGTACGATTACATTACCGAGCGGGAAAAGGATTCTTTGCAGGCTTTGGAGATGAAAATCAATTTTAATCCAGAATCGCACAGGGAAGGGTTGGCCACCTATTTTAGAATGTACATGCAGCGCTGGTTGAACAATTGGGTGAAAGAAAACCCGAAACCAGATGGTGAAAACTATAACATTTACTTGGATGGGTTAAAAGTGTACACTACGGTTGATTCTAGAATGCAGAAAAATGCAGAAGAAGCTGTTCAGGAGCATATGAAGAACCTGCAAGCAGAGTTTTTCAAACAAAATACGCCCAAGCAAAATGCTACAGCTCCCTTTTTGGATATTTCCAGGGGTGCCATCGATACCATAATGGAGCGTGCGATGAAAGCTTCACCAAGATGGCGCGTATTAAAACGTGAAGGATTATCAGAAAAAGAGATTGAGGCTACTTTTCATAAAAAAACGGAAATGACCATTTTCGATTGGAACAGCGATTCCTATGAAAAGGACACCATAATGACGCCGATGGACTCCATCCGTTACTACAAAACCTTTCTTAGAACTTCCATGATGTCCATGGAACCACAAACCGGGCATGTGAAAGCCTGGGTAGGAGGAATCGACTACAAGCATTTTCAATACGATAATGTAATTCAGGGAGCGCGTCAAGCAGGTTCCTTGTTCAAGCCGTTTGTTTATGCTGCCGCTATTGATCAATTGCGATATTCCCCGTGTTTTACATTACCAGATAACATGTATAGTATTGAGCCTGGCAAACATGGAAACATAGAGGCGTGGACCCCTAAGAATTCGGTTGGGGAATATTCTGGTGAAAATATGACCTTGAAAAAGGCATTGGCCAATTCGGTAAACACCATAACCGCACAACTTATTGATAGAGTTGGGCCTGGAGCGGTGGTTTCTTTGGCCAAAAATATGGGGATCAACAAGGAGATTCCTGCTGTTCCGTCTATTGCATTGGGTGTGGCAGATGTAAGCGTATACGATATGGTTGGGGCTTTTGGCACTTATGCCAATCAAGGAGTGTATGTGAAACCCGTGATGGTAACTCGTATTGAGGACAAAAACGGAAGTGTTTTATACGAATACACACCAGAAACCAAGGATGTGTTAAGTAAAGAGGTGGCCTACGCAATGGTGAATCTTTTGGAGGGGGTAACGCTATCGGGTTCGGGTGTCCGATTAAGAAATGATTATAACAAGAACAATGCTTTTTATAAAAGAGTAATAACGGGTTATCCTTACAACTTTACCAACCCAATTGCGGGGAAAACTGGAACCACGCAAAACCAAAGTGATGGTTGGTTTATGGGAATGGTGCCTAACTTGGTTACCGGTGTATGGGTCGGTGGAGAGGACCGTTCCATTCACTTTCGTAGTATAACAGAAGGCCAAGGAGCTGCCATGGCATTGCCAATATGGGGATTGTACATGAAGAAAAACTATGCAAATGAAGAAATTGGAGTTTCTAAAGATGCATTTGAAGTGCCGGAAGACATGTCTATAAACTTAGATTGTACCCAACAGGCTGAAGAGGAAAAAATTGAAACGGAAGACGATTTGGACGATTTGGATTTCTAGTCCAAACAAATAATATAAATAAAGCCCCAAGCATAATTTAATTTGCTTGGGGCTTTTTTATTAATATCGTAATTTCAGGCAATGATAAATTAGAAATAATGATAAGAAAAACGGTTGCCAATGTTCAGGAAGCTGTGGATGGTGTAAAGGATGGCATGACTTTTATGTTGGGCGGATTTGGTCTTTGCGGAATCCCTGAAAATGCCATTACCGAATTGGTACGGTTGGGCATAAAAGATATTACCTGTATTTCCAATAATGCTGGGGTAGATGATTTTGGACTGGGATTGTTGCTTCAAAAGCGTCAAATCAAAAAAATGATATCCTCCTATGTCGGGGAAAACGAAGAGTTTGAACGGCAAATGTTGAGTGGTGAACTGGAGGTGGAATTGACCCCTCAAGGAACGTTGGCCGAAAAATGTAGAGCTGCCCAAGCTGGTTTCCCTGCTTTTTATACTCCCGCAGGTTATGGTACCGAGGTGGCAGAAGGAAAGGAAACTAGAGAGTTCGATGGTAAGATGTATGTGTTGGAACCCGCTTTTAAGGCCGATTTCGCTTTCGTAAAGGCTTGGAAAGGAGACGAGGCAGGCAATTTAATTTTTAAGGGCACAGCGCGCAATTTTAATCCATGTATGTGCGGTGCAGCCACCATTACAGTGGCTGAGGTAGAGGAGTTGCTTCCAGCTGGAAGTTTGGATCCAAACGAAATTCATATTCCGGGAATATTTGTGAACCGAATCTTCCAAGGAGAAAAATATGAGAAACGTATTGAACAAAGAACTGTTCGGAAATTGGAATCAATGTAAAAATTAATAAATGATAAAAAGGGAAAATGTAATCGTTACCAAATCCGTTGATTTTGCCTTAATGATAATTGATTTTTGTGAAACGCTAGAGAAGGAACGCAAATTTGTGGTCGCCAATCAGCTACTTAAGTCAGGAACTAGTATTGGAGCTAATATACATGAAGCACAAAATGCAGAAAGCAGAGCGGATTTTATTCATAAAGTAAAAATTGCGCTAAAAGAACTTGAAGAAGCAAAATATTGGTTGACCCTTTGTGAAAAAGCAAAAAGTTACCCATTTGAAGTCAGTTTAAGGGATAGTATTAATGAATTAGGGCTAATCATGTATAAGATTGTAAGTACAAGCAAAAGGAATCTAAAAAATTGAGTCATTGCTGTATTAAACACATTAGTAAATTATTTTATGTTAGATAAAAACGGAATAGCAAAACGCATTGCAAAAGAAGTAAAAGACGGTTATTACGTTAACCTCGGAATAGGAATCCCCACATTGGTGGCCAATTTTGTACGTGACGATATTAGTGTCGAATTTCAAAGTGAAAATGGCGTTTTAGGGATGGGTCCTTTCCCTTTTGAAGGAGAAGAGGATGCCGATGTGATCAATGCAGGCAAACAAACCATCACAACGCTTCCAGGCGCCTCTTTTTTTGATTCAGCCACAAGTTTTGGAATGATCAGGGGCAAACATGTGGATCTTACCATTTTAGGGGCAATGGAAGTCGCTGAAAATGGTGATATCGCCAATTGGAAGATTCCAGGTAAAATGGTAAAAGGGATGGGTGGTGCAATGGACTTGGTTGCCTCTGCTGAAAATATTATCGTTGCCATGATGCATACCAATAGGGAAGGAGAATCCAAATTACTAAAGCGATGTACTTTACCATTGACCGGGGTCGGTTGTGTAAAAAAGATTGTGACGAATTTGGCAGTCTTGGAGGTAACCACAGATGGTTTTAAATTATTGGAAAGGGCACCAGGGGTATCCGTAGATGAAATTGTAAAAGCTACTGAAGGTAAACTGTTGGTGGATAGTGATGTACCCGAAATGATGATTTAATAATTCTTGGACGTTTTTACACAACAAAATAAAATCGTTTTACAACATTATTTTTTATTTGCGATTCATCGGATTTATATTTGGTTATAACGAATTTTTTACCCAAATTAACCATTTAAATACAAATCCCATGGCACTTAAATCTAATACAACTATGGACGAATCTGTTCAAGTTTACAGAAACGACTTTTTCACAGGATTTATGCTATTGATCAAAAAGCTTTTCATGCTTTAGACCAAATTAAATCCCCCTTAAAAAATTGGAGCCAACACATTGTGAGGCTCTTTTTTTTGACCTAGATTTAAGAAAAACTTCAAATGCTTTCCTTAAGGAAATGTACCATATCAGATTTGGAAGCTTTGGTGCTTATCTCCAAAGAAACATTTATCGATGCCTTTGAAAAGGATAATGACCCTGTAGATTTTCAGAATTACCTTCAACAAGCGTTTGCTTTGCATAGAATAGCTTCAGAACTTGATAATCCACACAGTCATTTTTATTTTGTTCATGATGATAATTCTTTGGTTGGTTATTTTAAGTTGAATACAGAAACAGCCCAAACAGACGTTCATGATTCCTCTGCATTGGAAATTGAACGCATTTATGTGTTAAAGGAGCATCAAGGCAAGAAAATAGGAGCCTGGATGTTGCAAGAAATCATATCCCTTGCCCATAAAATGGAAAAAACATTCATTTGGTTGGGGGTATGGGAACACAATCCCAATGCCATCCGTTTTTACCAGCGACATGGATTTCAAAAGTTTGATGAGCACCCTTATTATATCGGAAATGACAAACAAACGGATTGGTTACTCCGAATAAGGCTCGAGCGTTTTCCCCAAGAACAATAGATCGGCCTCCGCACGAAACTTATAGGCTATCGAGTTCTCAAACGCTGCATGCATCAGTAGCGAAATGGCTGCGGCATTGGATTTTGTTAAACTGTTGGTGCGGTAAACTACGTCGCGAATGGTGGAAAAACTAATTCCACTGCGAATGGCTACATTGGCAAAGTCGTTTTTGGTTAAGTTTCTTCGTAGCACTTCAGAAAGTCGTTCACTGATTGGACAGCCATAATCCTCTTCGGAAAAAATAAGTGCAACGTTAATTTCGGGGGGCATTCCTTTGATCGATCCCATAAAATAATTGGTATTTAAAGATTTATATGTTGGGGTCAGATCCTATTTTCTATATTTGGCTTGTAACCCAATTACAGAAAACTAAGGAAATTGCTGCGGAAAGCGTGTATTGCGTAACAATATTACACAATATAATAATTAATGTATACAATAAAGCAATTAAGGCGTAAAAAAAATATCAGTCAAACTGAATTGGGCGAGCAAATCGGTGTAAGTCTAAGGACCATTCAGCTCTACGAAAGAAAGGACGCCAACATTCCAATTAAGAACCTCACCAAGATCGCTGAGTTTTTTGGACTTACCATAGCGGAACTCTACATGCGTGAGGTAAACGATATGGGCGAAGCCTATACCAAACGACAACCGTTTACCAAACACAACAGCGTATTTTATCCGCTCGATCAAGGAAAACACCTAGTTATGGCACCGTTGGTTTTGGTGGAGCACCAAGAAAAGTATATCCAAAATGTCAAGGCTGAAAAAGTTTCCAATCCATTTCAAGCAGGATTTGTGATTGATTTTTTGGCTGACAATCCCCATCGGATTTTTGAAGTTTCCGGGGATTCCATGAATGATGGCACATCAGAAGCCATTCCGAATGGAGCCTTTGTTTTAGGATTGGAAATCAAAAAAGAAAGTTTTGTTCGAAGCAATGAAATGTCTTGGAATTTGCCTTATGTAATCGTAACTGCGAATCGAATTGTCTGTAAGTGCCTTACAGGGTATAACAAGAAAAAGAAAAATATAACCTGTCATAATTTGAATTCCTCCCCGGAATATCAAGATTTTGATTTGCTTTTAGAAGATGTGCTCCAAGTGTTCAAAGTGGTCAGGAAACAGATTTAATTTCGTTTAAATGGTTTAAAACCTGTTCAAGACAATCGTTCAGGTTCTTTTTTACTTCAGTTTCCCAAAAACGGAACACTTTGTAGCCCATTTCATCCAAGGCTAAATTCACTTCTTCATCCCTCTGGATATTACGTTCAATTTTAGGAATCCAGAATTCGCGATTGGTCTTTATTTTTTCCTTTCGTTCCTCCCAATTATATCCATGCCAGAATTCACCATCAATAAATATGACGGTTCTATGCTTTTTAAGAGCGATATCTGGCTTCCCTATGAGTTTTTTGTAGTTGATGCGGTATCGATATCCTTCTTGCCACAATGCTTTTCTAAAAGCAAGTTCTGGTTTGGTGTTCTTACCTCGGATCTTTCCCATGATCTTGGAGCGCTCCGGAGTGGTATAAAACCCACTTTCCTCGTTAAACCGAGGTACTTTAATGCGTTCCTGTGCATATTCTTTGGGCATAGGGTAAGTTACACAAGTTTAGATTAAAAGTAAATAGGGTATTGTCACCTCGAGCGCAGTCGAGAGGTGTTTTGGTAAGATATTATTTGATTAATGTCTCGACTGCGCTCGACATGACATCTTTTATAAAACAAAAAACCCAAACTTCGAAAGGAGTTTGGGTTCTTAATATAGTTTTTGGATAGCGTTTTATCCCTTTAAAGTAGCTGATAAATATTCGCGGTTCATACGAGCGATATTCGTTAAGGAAATACCTTTTGGGCATTCCACTTCGCAGGCACCGGTATTGGTACAGTTACCAAAACCTTCCAAATCCATTTGACGAACCATGTTCTGAACACGCTCCACAGCTTCAACCCTACCTTGTGGCAACAAAGCAAATTGCGAAACCTTAGCTGAAGTGAACAACATGGCACTTGCATTTTTACAAGCGGCCACACAAGCACCACAACCAATACAGGTAGCGGCATCCATAGCTTCATCCGCATCGTGCTTGTTAATTGGAATACTGTTGGCATCTACTGTGTTACCAGAAGTGTTCACGGAAATATACCCGCCAGCTTGCTGAATGCGTTCAAAAGCACTTCTGTCCACAATCAAATCCTTGATTACTGGAAATGCAGTAGCTCTAAAAGGCTCAATAACGATCGTATCCCCATCGTTGAACTTACGCATGTGCAATTGGCAAGTGGTAACCAAACGGTCTGGACCATGAGGTTCCCCATTGATCTGCAACGAACAAGTTCCGCAGATACCTTCCCTACAATCATGGTCGAACTCAACAGGCTCTTCTCCTTTGGAGACCAACTCTTCGTTCAAAATGTCCAACATTTCCAAGAAAGACATATCACCTTCAACACCATCAAGGGTATAATCAACTATTTTACCTGGTGAGGATGCGTCTTTTTGACGCCATATTTTTAGATATAATTTCATAGCTTCTTATTTGTAGGATCTTGTCTTCAATTCAATGTTTTCGTAAACCAAATCTTCTTTGTGCAGCTCGGCATCTTTGGGCTCACCTTTGTATTCCCAAGCGGCTACGTACTTAAAGTTTTTATCGTCCCTAAGTGCTTCACCTTCTTCAGTTTGGTACTCTTCTCTAAAGTGACCTCCACAAGATTCGTTTCTGTGCAATGCATCTTTGGCAAAAAGTTCACCCAATTCCAAGAAGTCGGCTACGCGGCCTGCTTTCTCCAATTCCTGGTTTTTAGAATCGATGGTTCCGGTAACTTTTACGTTTTCCCAGAAATCTTTTCTAAGGTCAGAGATTTCTTTGATGGCTTCTTCAAGCTCTTTTGCGTTACGGGCCATACCACACTTGTTCCACATGATCTTACCTAATTTTTTGTGGTAATAATCAACGGAGTGGATACCAGAACCAGAGGTCAATTTCGCCATGCGATCACGTACTTGCTTTTCTGCTTCCTCAAATTCTGGTGAATCGGTTGGGATTTTTCCAGTACGAATGTCCTTGGAAAGATAATCCCCAATGGTGTAAGGCAATACAAAATAGCCATCGGCCAAACCTTGCATCAATGCAGAAGCTCCCAAACGGTTGGCACCGTGATCGCTAAAGTTGGCCTCTCCAGCTGCGTAACAACCTGGAATGGTGGTTTGCAAGTTGTAATCTACCCAAAGACCACCCATGGTGTAATGCACCGCAGGATAGATCTTCATTGGGGTTTTGTATGGATTCTCATCCACAATTTTTTCATACATCTGGAAAAGGTTACCATATTTTGCTTCGATAACTTCTTCTCCCAATTTTATGATGGTCGCCTCATCTGGATTTTTAAGTCCAGAAGTCAACGCTTTTTCTTTTCCGTATCGTTTAATGGCCGAAGCAAAATCCAAGAAAACAGCCTCTCCCGTTTTGTTCACACCAAATCCAGCATCACAACGTTCTTTGGCTGCTCTGGATGCCACATCACGAGGTACAAGGTTACCAAACGCTGGATATCTTCTTTCCAAGTAATAGTCACGATCTTCTTCTGCAAGTTGTGTAGGTTTCAATTTGCCCTCACGGATAGCAACGGCATCTTCCATTTTCTTCGGTACCCAAATACGACCATCGTTACGAAGTGATTCGGACATCAATGTCAATTTGGATTGATGCTCACCTGAAACTGGAATACAGGTTGGGTGAATTTGCGTATAACAAGGGTTTGCGAAGAAAGCACCTTTACGGTGTGCTCTCCAAGCTGCCATTACGTTACTTCCCATGGCATTGGTAGAAAGGAAGAAAACGTTTCCGTATCCACCAGTGGCCAAAACTACGGCGTGACCGCTATGTCTTTCGATTTCTCCAGTAACCAAGTTACGTGCAATAATGCCACGTGCTTTACCATCGACCAATACCAAATCCATCATTTCATGACGGGTGTATGATTGAATCTTACCACGGTTGATCTGGCGGTTCATGGCAGCATATGCTCCCAAAAGCAACTGCTGACCAGTTTGTCCTTTAGCGTAGAAAGTTCTGGAAACCAAAACCCCTCCAAAAGAACGGTTGTCCAACATACCGCCATATTCACGGGCAAAAGGAACACCTTGTGCCACACATTGGTCGATAATGTTTCCTGAAACTTCAGCTAAACGATACACGTTGGCTTCGCGGGAACGGTAGTCACCCCCTTTGATCGTATCGTAGAAAAGACGGTAATTACTATCACCATCCCCTTGATAATTTTTGGCTGCGTTGATACCCCCTTGGGCTGCAATGGAGTGCGCTCTACGTGGAGAATCTTGATAGCAGAATGTCTTAACGTTGTATCCCAACTCGGCCAAGGTAGCTGCAGCAGCTCCACCGGCAAGTCCAGTTCCTACCACGATAACATCGATGTTTCGTTTGTTGGCAGGGTTAACAAGGTTAATATCATTTTTATGTTTGGTCCATTTGTCGGCCAATGGCCCAGATGGAATTTTTGAATCCAATATGCCCATATTTAATGAATTATTGGGTTAAAGTGGTGGTACAAAGCAATGAATGCAAATGCCAATGGCACCACAACTGCGAATATTTTTGCAAATTTTTTGAAACCGATCGTGTACTTGTTGTTGGCTCCCATGGATTGAAGCGAAGAAGCAAATCCATGCCATAGGTGCAATCCAAGAAGACCAAAAGAAACAACATAAAGAACGGTTCTCCAGAACGGAGCAAACTTCTCTACGGTTTCAAAATAGTACCTTGTTGTGTTTTCTGGGTTGGCCTCAACATACTTGTATGTAATTTCATGTACCCAAAAATCGTAAAAGTGAAGGGCCAAAAAGGCCAAGATCACCAATCCGGAATAAATCATGTTTCTGGATACCCAAGGAGCATTTGCACTGCCCTTGTATTTTACATAAGAAATGCTTCTAGCTTTCTTATTCTGAATTTCCAAAACAAATCCCATTACAAAATGCACAATTACACCAACAATTAGGATGGGCTGCATTAAAAATTGAACTAGGGGGTTGTATCCCATAAAATGGGATGCTTCATTAAAGAAATCCGGTGAGAATACCGAAGCAAGGTTAATGGTCACGTGAAGTATTAAGAATATGACCAAAAAAAGACCCGAAAGTGCCATAACATATTTCCGGGCAAGCGAAGATTTAATCAATCCACTCATTAGTGATGGTTTTGCGACAAATTTAAGATACGGGCAAGTTTTTAACAAGCTTTCAACAATGTAAAGCTAGTTATTTAGATTCATTATAATCAACCTATATAAATTGAGTATTTGGTAATAGGTTTAAGATTATACTTTTTAAAGAATTGGAATTGCCAAAGCCTGATTTTGGGAAATTTACCCGATATTGGAAAAGAATTCTAACCAACCCTTCAAAATGGATATTGCCGTTTTATCTGTGAGCCTAAATGTGTATTCAACGGCACGAATTGCACAAGAATTTGAAAAAGCAGGACATTATGTGGAGCACATAGACCATACTAAATGTTCGGTGCAATTGGGCGGAGATAAACCTCGCATTTTTTTTGGAACAGATGATATTACCGACGAATTTGATGCCATAGTCCCTAGAATTGGCACTACCGTTACACGACATGGGGTGGCCATCGTCAAGCAATTTGAAATGAACCACGTCTTCAGCACGGCAAAATCGCAAGGTATTCTTCGTGCCAGAAACAAAGTTTCTACACTACAGTTGATGTCAAAAAAAGGAATTCCAATTCCTAAAACTGTTTTTTCCATCAACCCTTATAATGTGGAGGATCAAATAGAGCTTTTGGGAGGCGCTCCAGTGATCATTAAATTACAAGAAGGAACTCAAGGGAAGGGTGTGATCTTGGCGGAAAGTAAGAAATCGGCTAAATCGGTCATCGATACCCTATATAATATGAATACCAGCATTTTGTTGCAGGAATATATTGCTGAGGCCAATGGGGAAGACCTTCGCATTATTGTTGTGGGCAACAAAATTGTTGCTGCCATGAAACGCACCAGTGATATTGACGATTTTAGATCTAATGTGCATCGTGGTGCGGATGTGGAAGCTGTGGAACTGACCCCCCGCGAAAAATTTATCGCCATAAATGCGACCAAACATTTGGGACTTGGAGTGGCCGGAGTAGATTTGATTCGTTCGAAAAATGGCCCTTTGTTGATTGAAGTGAATGCTTCTCCCGGCTTAAAAGGAATTGAAGCCGCAACTAGCATTAATGTGGCAGGACACATTGTTCAGTTTGTGGAAAAAAATGCACTTCGCCCTATCAAATAGCTCGTCAAAAGTTATTTCTCCATATTTTCCAACTGAATCCCCAGGGCCTTGGTGGAAAGTTGCACTTCCAAAAGCGATAAGATCAAAGAGATCATTAAAAAAACCAAACTGATGCCAAAAATGGCATTGGCCCAAACATTCATTTCCACATAAATCAAAAACATGGTAACGGCAGCCAACAAAAAACTCACAATGGCAGAGGCTTGCATATTTTTGATGATGCCCAGTCGAGTGCGCAATTGGTTGATCTGTTGCTTTAGCGGTTGGGCAGAAGTTTCTTCAAACTGTTTGTGCAATTGTCGGATCAAGGCAGCGATGGCCAAATACCGTGCGTTATAGGCCAACATCGTCAACGAAATGGCTGGGAAAAGAAGTGCTGGAATTCCTAGGGTTAATTGCATGATTTCAATTTAATATGGAAGGTAATCATTTGTGATCGCTAACGCAATTAACTACTTTTGAAACAAATCAAATTGATATATGAAGTACACGCAGATAGACAGCAATCTTTTTGTAAAAAACCGCAAGAAATTTATGGCTTACATGAGGCCGAAAAGTATTGCCGTTTTCAACTCCAACGATATTTATCCCATTGGTGCCGACAGCACTTTGCCATTTGAACAGGCCCGCGATATTTTTTACTTGAGCGGGGCCGACCAGGAAGAAACCATCTTGTTGCTTTTTCCAGATGCGATGGATGCCAAGCACCGTGAAATTTTGTTTGTTCGAGAAACCAACGACCATATTGCCGTTTGGGAAGGCGCTAAATTGACGAAAGAAAAAGCAACCGAAGTTTCTGGGATTCAGACTATTTATTGGTTAACCGATTTTGATAAGATTTTCTTCGATTTGATGACGGAAGCAGAAACCATCTACTTCAACACCAACGAACATTACCGTCAAGCGGTGGAAACCCAAACTAGGGAAGACCGTTTTATTGAAAAGGTGAAAATGGAATATCCTGCACATCAATGGGCGAAGAGCAATCCAATCCTACAAAACATTCGTGGGGTAAAAGAGGCTGAGGAAATTGCCTTGATGCAAACGGCTTGTGATATTACCGAAAAAGGATTCCGAAGAATCTTGGAATTTGTGCAACCCGGTGTTTGGGAGTATGAAATTGAAGCAGAATATCTTCATGAGTTCATTCGTAATCGTTCCAAAGGGTTTGCCTATGCTCCGATAATTGCTTCAGGCAACAATGCCAATGTGCTGCATTATGTGGAAAACAACCAACAGGTAAAGGATGGGGATATGATATTGATGGACTTGGCGGCTGAATATGCCAATTATTCCAGTGATATGACACGTACCATTCCGGCCAATGGTCGATTTACCGACCGACAAAAGGCCGTGTACAGCGCAGTGCTTCGCGTAAAGGATGAAGCCACCAAAATGTTGGTTCCTGGAACTATTTGGGCCGAATATCACAAAGAAGTCGGCAAGATCATGACTTCCGAGCTACTAGATTTGGGATTGTTGGACAAAGCCGATGTGCAAAATGAAAATCCAGATTGGCCAGCCTATAAAAAATACTTTATGCACGGCACCAGCCATCATTTGGGGTTGAACACCCACGATTATGGGGAACTTAAAACCCCAATGAAAGCCAATATGGTGTTTACCGTGGAGCCTGGAATTTATATTCCAGCAGAAGGCATGGGAATCCGTTTGGAAGATGATGTTGTGATTCAAGAAAAAGGAGAGCCTTTTAATTTGATGCGCAACATTCCCATTGAGATTGAAGAGATAGAGGAGTTGATGCATAAATAATATTGTCACATCGAGCGCATGCCTCAGTGGGCAGGAAGTCAAGATGATCGAAATCTTCATTCCCCTTCGACTACGCTCAGGGGACAGCTAGGAATAATAAAAATACAATGAAGTTGATGCTGTTTTTACAACAATCCAATATTGAAAAAAAGATGCAAGAAGCTCCCGATAGCGCCTACGAAATAGGGGTGGTGATCGGGAGTTACTTGCCTTTTGTAGTGTTGGCGGGAATTGCCTACGCGATTTATCATTACAATAAAAAACGACGAGGTTCGGAATAATGAATTTAAAATAGAAAGACAGTGAGAATAGCAGGTTGGATATTTGCCATTTTGATTTTGGCCATAGGGCTAATCAATACCTTTTGGGGCAACGATCCAGGCTATGGCATTTTCGTTATCTTAACCTCCTTGGTGTTTTTTAAACCCGCAACCAATTATTTGACCACAAAAACAGGAATTGTGATTCCTGTCTGGGTAAAAGTGATTCTTGCCTTATTAATTCTTTGGACCGCATTTGGAGTAGCGGAACTATTCGATAAAATTGAGCTGATGGTCAAGGATTTTGCTTAAGGACCACCATGAAAAGGAAAATTATAAACTTTGAAAGATCATAGAAAACTATACAAAACTGCATTTGCATTGGCCCTGTTTACCATTGGCTACAACATTGCGGAGGGAGTGATATCCACTTATTTGGGTTTTGAAGATGAGAGCTTGGCACTTTTTGGCTTTGGCACCGATAGTTTTATAGAGGTCATTTCAGGATTGGGCATTGCCCATATGATCTTGCGCATTCAAAAAAATCCGGAAAGCAATCGCGATGATTTTGAACGTACCGCACTACGGATCACAGGGGTGGCTTTTTATATTTTGGTGGTTGGATTGGTTGTTTCAAGCGTGTATAACATATACGTTGGTCATAAACCCTTAACCACATTTTGGGGAGTTGTCATTTCAATTATTTCCATTTTGGTCATGTGGATGTTGGTCTGGGGCAAAAGAAAAGTGGGAAATGAATTAAATTCAGCCCCCATTTTGGCCGATGCCAACTGCACACTCGTTTGTATTTATATGTCCATCATCTTGTTGGTAAGTAGCGGTATTTATGAATTGTTTCAAATCCCATATATTGATAGTATCGGAACACTTGGGTTGGCCTATTTTGCATTTACAGAAGGCAAAGAATGTTTCCAAAAGGCAAAGAGCAATGCCCACTGCTGTTGCGACTGATAAATTCCGTAAATTCGGAATCCATAAAAGCCACAATTAAACAACAGCACATAAAATGATTAAGAAAACAATCGCATTCTCGATGTTTCTATTGGCCATTACTGCCACTTCGGCCAATACAAACCCAAAAACCGTACAAGAAATGTTTAAAGTAACTGCCGTTGCACCAGTAAACGGTACATATACTGTTGCTCCTGAAATTCCCGAAGATGGAATGGTGGCAGCTGGCACAGAAATTACCATAACGGCAACACCAGCTTCGGACTATAGTTTGGATGCCGTTTATTACACCTTTAAAGGAGGAATGTGGGGCACAACCAGCGTTGAGGGTTTTACGCCAACTATGAAGATAACAGTGGACAAAGACATGTCTATTGGCGCTGTGTTTGTAGAAAGCAACTTGGTTGAAAATTTAAATGTGACCCACGATGTGGTGTATGCGCAACCAGGAGTAAAGCCTTTAAAGTATGATGTGTATTCCCCAAAAGGTGCCAAAGATCTTCCTATCGTGGTAATCGTTCATGGTGGAGGTTGGTCTTCCAATAACGAAGATATTATGAGGGGATTGGCCCGTGAACTTTTGACCGATAACCACTACGTTGTTTTTAGTATCGATTACCGTTGGGTAAACAATTTGGACGGTGATGAAGCCCCAAATTCAATGCACAATTTAATTGAAGATGTTTTTGGTGCCATCGCACACATTCAGGAACATGCTGCCGAATACGGTGGCGACCCAACTCAAATTGCAGTAACAGGCGATAGTGCAGGAGGTCATTTATCAGCATCTGCAGCCACATTGAGTACCATGATAGGTGACAGGGGGTTTAGTGGAACCAACGGTGTCTACGAATTTATGCCATCTTATATGCCGCATGGAAAAACCGTGGAAACCGTAAAACAAGAAATCACGGATGCCATTAAGGTGGCAGCGCCAAGCTATGGACCTGTTGATGCAGTAAATTTTAAGCAGTTTATGAAACAGACCGACCAGGCCTACTACGATGCGGTATCTCCAATAAAACACGTACCCAATGTTGGGGAACGAGCCATTCCACACTTTATAGTGAGGGGAACAGAAGATCCTTTGATCCCGAAAGAAATTGTGCAAGCCTATGTGGATGTGTTAAAAAAAGAAGGACAAACCGTGGAATATTTTGAGGTTCAGGATGCCGGCCATGCCTTTTTCGATTGGAAACCCGATGCACAGACCAGGGCAACTTTTGCCAAATATGGTGTTCCTTATGCTGCGGAAATGAAATCCTTTTTCGATTCTGTTTTTTATTAAAATTCAACTGTTTGGATAGAAAACACCACTGGGAAACTGTTTACAATACCAAAAATCCAGATGAGGTTAGTTGGACACAGGAAAAGCCACAGACCTCTCTGGATTTTATCCATTCATTGAGATTGGAGAAAAATGCCAACATCATCGATATTGGTGGAGGGGATAGTAAATTGGTCGATTTTCTGTTGGAGGAAGGTTTTGAAAACATCACTGTCCTCGATATTTCAGCAAAGGCTTTGGAAAGGGCCCAAACTCGATTGGGCGAAAAGGCACATAAAGTGAAATGGGTGGTAAGCGACATTACCCAATTTCAACCTACTGAACAATACGACCTGTGGCATGATCGTGCCGCTTTTCATTTTCTAACGGAGCCCGAACAGATTTCCGACTATGTAAAATTAACGGAGAAATCGGTAAAGGGGCATATGGTTTTGGGAACATTTTCCGAACAAGGTCCTATAAAATGCAGTGGGTTGGACATCACACAATATTCCGAGAATAAAATGGAAACCACTTTTAAAAAGTCGTTTCAAAAATTGAAATGCAAAACCGAAGATCACACCACTCCATTTGGCACCACCCAAAATTTTATCTTTTGTAGTTTTAGGAAGAAAAGCTAGGATTTTACGATGCGTCATTCCGAACTTCTGCCTGCCGGCAGGCAGAAGTTCGGAATCCCATCAATTTTGGAAGTCAGTGGTCAGAGTTCAAGAATTGAATATTGTCGACTGTTCATTGAAAATGTTCCTTCGACTACCTGCCTGTCTGCCGGCGGGCGCTCAGAATGACACTCTATTGTGAATTGTCATTCCGACAGAGCGCAGCGACGAGCCAGCCAGCCGCAGGCAGGGAATCTAGGTTAAAATGTTCCTTCGACTCCGCTCAGGAACCAGCTTTGGATTGTTTGTCATTCTGAGAAAGCGTAGTGACGAGCCTGCCTGCTTGCAGGAACGGTGTTTCGGAATCTCATCTACTTCTTGAGTGCTGAGCTCAGAAGTCTGATGTCTGAAATTGTTTATTCGTTGTTCGTTAATGGTTTTTCGTACCCCGTACTTCCAACTTTGTACTTTCAACTTTTACAATTTCCCCTTTCCCCTTTCTCATTTTATTGTAAATCCTCGTCAACCCAAAATGGGCATCCATGGGCTTATATAGGGCATCCGTCAATTTGGGGCAATCAGATCAAGGGATAAAGGCCATCTTAGCCTTTTAAAACATTTTAAATCCCTGACCATGAAAATTTTAAATCCAAATCTTATTCGAAAAAGTGTGCTATTATTTGTACTGCTTGGAATATTCTCCTGCGGTAAAGATGATGCACCAACCACACCGGAAGACCCTTGCAACACCACACCTTTGTTGACCTTAACCGCCAAGGCCGAAGGCCTTTCCATTACGGCTACCGCAACTGGGGGCAAGGCCCCATATACCTTTCAACTGGACAATGGTACCTTCAAAAGCTCGGGCAGTTTTACCGGCTTGAGCGCAAAGGAATATACCGTGACCGTACAGGATGCCAACGACTGTATCGATTTCACTAAGGTCACTGTGGCCGACCCCTGCGCTGCCGCCAACCTGACCGTGGAGGCAACTACAGACCTCTACACCATAACGGCCAGTGCCTCGGGGGGAACAGCACCCTACACCTATATATTGACCAACAGTGAGGGATCCACCGAACAAGAAAGTACAATTTTCGAGAGTTTGGACCCTGGAACCTATACACTAGAGGTTAAGGACTCCAAAAATTGTAGCGATATTACCGAAGTAATCCTTGCAGACCCATGTTCCGCACTGGCCGTTGAAGTTACTGCCGAGTTATATGCCATAACTGCCGTGGCCTCTGGGGGTGTGGAACCCTACATGTACAGCCTTAATGGCATAGACTTCCAAGATACAGGCATATTTGCCGATTTGCCCGCACAGGACTATACGGTTACCCTAAAAGATGCCAATGAATGTACCACCACGGCTCAAGTGACCGCAGTGCAATTGGCAAGCTTTACCGATGACCGCGATGGACAGACCTATAAAGTGGTAAAAATTGGCGATCAGATTTGGACGGCCGAAAACCTAAATTATCAAGGAGAAGGTGTTGCATATTCTTGCCCCAACAACGATGCTGCCAATTGTGACATTTATGGGGCTCTCTACACATGGAATGAAGCCCAACTCGTTGTACCCGAGGGATGGCATGTTGCCACAAATGATGATTGGAATGCATTGATTGCCGCTCTAGGGGGGAGTGATGTTGCCGGAGCAGAATTAAAAGTTGATGGAAGTTCTGGGTTTGATGCATTATATGCGGGTTCAGTGATGGATCCTCCCGGTTTCAATACAGTTATTGACTTTGAATATGCTTCGTTGTTTTGGGGAAGTACATCAGGAGGAAATTCTGCATTCGTTTACTACTTAAATTCTGAATTTAATAACATAACTTCATCGGATTTTTTTGATAAAGTGTCAATTAGATTAAGCGTAAGATGCGTTAAAGATTAAGCAAAACGGATATATAAATATGTAGAGCGCAGCCTTAAAGGCTGTGCTCTTTTTTTGTTATTATTAGTTGGAGTGAGGGGACTGTGGTTTGGAAATCAGTGGTCAGAGTTCAAGAATTCAGAAGTCGGATATCTGATGTCTGAAATTGTTTATTCGTTGTTCGTTAATGGTTTTTAGTACCTCGTACTTCTAACTTTATTGATTGTTCCTTCAACTATCTGCCTGCCGACATAGGCAGGGAATCTAGGTTAAATGTTCCTTCGACTCCGCTCAGGAACCAGCTTTGGATTGTTTGTCATTCTGAGAAAGCGCAGCGACGAACCTGAAGGCAAAGGCAGGGAATCTTTTTTTAGAAGTGAGTATTGAGATGTTAGATATGAGAAATCTTAAAATAAAGCAAGATTTCTCAATCGTCTCTCTGTTCCTCATTTCGAAATGACTAAGAATCATCTGCGCCATTTGCGAAATTGCTGTCTGCCGACAGGCAGACGAGTCAAGCCTAATGAGATGCTGAAACCAGTTCAGCATGACGGTAGATGGTTTTAAAAAGCGCGCTTAAGGTCTTGCTTGAAGAATAAATTGGCCAAAACAAAGGTAACCAAAGCAGGCAATACCCATCCTAATTGATGTTGGTTTAGCGGTATCCATTTAAACAACGAATCTAAAGATTCTGCCAACCCTATGCTGCCCAAAAAATCAGGAACACTAAAGAGTATAGTCACTACAACCACCCAGCGGAATACGGTGGTTGACGTCCATTTATCGGGTAGTACATTCAGCAAGATCAAAACAATGGTAATGGGATAAATAAACATTAAGGCGGGCAAAGCCACGGCAATAATATAGCCTACGTTAAATTGGCCCATCAACACCCCCAACAAACACCCCAGCAAAGCTGTGATTCTGTATGCCATATTGGAATCGTTGCATTGTCCCCGGATAAAATCTGCGGTGCCCGTTACGATTCCAACTGCCGTGGTAAAGCAGGCCAAGCTTACCAAAATGCTCAAAAACAAGTTAGCGGTACTTCCCAAAGTTTGGGTGCTAATGCCCCTCAAAAGTTCGGTTCTTGTAATTTCAGCATTAAAGGTGTCGGCAAAAAGAGCCCCGGTTAAAATGAGTCCGCCATAAACCAACAAGAGACTAAGTCCAGCCCACAAACCAGCTTTTACAATGAGGTTTCTTTTGGCTTCAAAACTGGCTTCTTTTTCTTTCAGGTTGATGGAAATAATGATCACGGCACCCACTACAACAGCTCCAATGGCATCGAAAGTTTGGTAGCCCTCCAAAATTCCAGCACTGAACGGGTTGGTCAATTGTGAGGGTGAAAAATCAAAATCCAATGTAAAAATTGCGGTGGTAATGATCAACAGTAAAATCAAAAGAATTGCCGGGGTCAAAATTTTTCCCAGAATATCCAACACCTTAGATCGGTTAATTACGAAAACAAAAACCAAGGCAAAATAGATAAAACTCGTCAATAAATAGGATGAATCCCAAATAGGTTGTATCGCCATTTCGTGGGTAACCGATGCAGTTCTGGGCGATGGCAACGAAATGGCAATGGCATAGACCACAAAACAATACACGGTACTAAAAAGCGGAGACACTTTTTTGGCAAAATCGAACATGGTGCCCTGTAATCTCGCATGGGCCAAAATGCCCAAAACAGGAATCAAAACACCCGATACACAAAACCCTAAAGCGACCAACCACCATAAATTTCCGGCAGTAAAACCCAAAAGTGGGGGTAAAATCAAATTTCCAGCTCCAAAAAAGAGGGAAAAAAGGGCAAAAGCGGTAATCGAGAGCGATTTTTTATCCATAGGTTGTTGATAATTTCTTGTTAAAGTTCTATATTGGGCAAGAGCTTTTCAACGGAATTACGTGACTTTTTGTCGATAATGCTGCATTTCATCGAAAAAACAATAAAAAATGGAATGTCCGAAAATAAAAAGTTATTAACATCCGTTCACATTAAAAAATCGTACAACTTAAACACTAGAGTATAACAAAAAATTACAGAACCAATTTACAGCATTTATCGATACCCCAAATCGTACCAATGCACCATCAAAACAACACTGGCCTATGAAGACTTCCACCATCCACCATGGCAACAAAATCACTTCCTTTTTCTGCAATGTATTCGGACACCATTATGTGGTTTCCAAGAAAGTGACACAACACATTAAAGAGTACAAATGTATTCATTGCCAAAAGCAAGTAACAACGGACGTAAGCGGTAAACTTTCCGCATTGACTCCGCAAATGCAAGACATAAACAGTACATTGGAAGATATGTACCGTAAAAGAAGAAGCAGGGTAGTGCACCAAGTGGCCTAACCCTTTTTTAGTTTTTAAGAGACCCAAATCTTATCCCGGAAACTTAAGTAATTGCCTGCAGCTATCGGTCGCGTGCCCCAAGACCATGAAGTAGGGATGCCCTTTTTTTTCGGGATTTTTTTATCCGTTGAACGAATTCCAACCCTGTGCCGTAATTGGAATCTTGGTTTCCGCCCTAGTAATCAAATGAACTCCCTCACTTTGTTGGGTCATATGGCCAATTACAGTTAGATTCGGATTGGCTTTAATTTTGGGGAAATCAGCTTGATCTATAGTGAACAAAAGCTCATAATCCTCTCCACCGCTTAAAGCCACCATGGTGCTGTCCATTTTAAATTCCTCACAGGTAGAAATCACTGTGGGATCCAATGGAATTTTATCCTCAAACAGATTACAGCCCACCCCACTTTGCTTGCACAAATGCAAAATTTCGGAAGAAAGTCCATCGCTAATATCGATCATGGCAGTTGGTTTTACCTCCAATTTTTGAAGCAATTCCACCATATCTTTTCTCGATTCTGGCTTTAATTGTCGCTCCACAATATAGGAATAAGGCTCCAGATCGGGTTGGCTGTTCGGGTTCACTTTGAACACTTCTTTCTCACGCTCCAAAACCTGAAGTCCCAAATAAGCACCGCCCACATCGCCTGTTACCACCAAAAGATCGTTGGGTTTGCTTCCATTTCGGTAAACAATGTTTTCTGCATCGGCAGCACCGATAGCGGTAACACTAATGATCAATCCTTTGTTGGAAGAGGTGGTGTCTCCACCTACCAAATCCACGTTGTACAATTCACAGGCAAGAGCAACTCCTTCGTAAAATTCCTCCAAAGCTTCCAAAGGAAACCTGTTCGAGACCGCCAACGAAACCGTCACCTGGGTAGCAATCGCATTCATGGCAAAAATATCCGAAAGGTTTACCATTACCGATTTGTATCCCAAATGCTTTAGGGGCATATAACTTAAATCAAAATGAACACCTTCCACCAACATATCGGTGGAAACAACGGTTTTTTGACCCTTGTAATCTAATACGGCGGCATCGTCGCCTACCCCAACGAGGGATGAAGGCTGTTTTAATTTAAAATTTTGGGTAAGGTGGTCGATCAGGCCAAATTCGCCTAATGCTTCCAATGAGGTACGTTGCTGATTCTTGTCTTCTAACATTTTGCAAAAATAAACAGGATAATTGTAATTGTTTGGTAGGGTGGAAGATAAATTTCTTAATCTAAAAAATTCATGGCTAAAACCCTAGAACCGCTGGAAGTTAAGGCTATTCAAGACTTCTGGGAATTTGCCCCGTTTTTCCATAAGATTCTCCTATTGAGGCATTCGTTATTATAATGTTAGATACTATGGTAAAACCCTTCTTATACCCTATATTTGTGGGCTATTTAGATTAAATTCAAGTAAGATGATTAAAGTTTCGGAAACTGCTAAGCAAAAAGTGGTAACGCTCATGACCGAAGAAGGTTTTGATGCTGCTACAGATTTTGTTAGAGTTGGTGTAAAGAGCGGGGGTTGCAGTGGATTGTCTTATGAGTTGAAATTTGACAATTCCGTTGCGGATACAGATAAGCTTTTTGAAGATAATAATGTTCGCATTGTAGTGGATAAAAAGAGCTTTCTGTACCTAGTGGGAACAACTTTGGAATATTCAGGAGGTTTGAACGGTAAGGGCTTTGTTTTTAACAACCCCAATGCTCAAAGAACCTGTGGATGTGGTGAAAGTTTTTCACTTTAAAATGAATTGAAACTGTCGATTGATAATTGTTGATTGACAAATTGAGAACGTATGGCGTATACTGAAGAAGAATTAAAAAAAGAACTGGAAACCAAAGAGTACGAGTACGGTTTCTACACGGATATTGAATCGGATACCCTACCCAAAGGGTTGAACGAGGATATCGTGATCGCTATTTCCAAAAAGAAGAACGAACCGGAATGGATGACGGAATGGCGATTGGAAGCTTTTCGTGCTTGGCAAGAAATGGAAGAACCGGAATGGGCCAATGTGACCTACAAAAAACCGAACTTCCAAGATATTTCATATTACTCCGCACCCAACAAAAAACCCAAGTACGATAGCTTGGATGAGGTAGATCCAGAATTGTTGGATACCTTCAAAAAGTTGGGGATTTCCATCGATGAGCAAAAGAAATTGGCCGGCGTTGCCGTGGATATTGTAATGGACTCCGTTTCCGTTGCCACTACGTTCAAGAAAACCTTGGCAGAAAAAGGAATCATTTTCTGTTCCATTTCCGAAGCGATTCAGGAACACCCAGAATTGGTAAAAAAACACTTAGGAACTGTAGTGCCCAAAAAAGACAACTTTTATGCAGCGTTGAACTCAGCGGTTTTTTCTGATGGGTCTTTCTGCTACATTCCTAAAGGAGTGCGTTGTCCGATGGAACTTTCTACCTATTTCCGGATCAATCAAGCAGGAACAGGTCAGTTCGAAAGAACCTTGGTGGTTGCAGACGAAGGTAGTTACGTAAGTTATTTGGAAGGTTGTACCGCTCCATCCCGTGACGAAAACCAATTGCATGCCGCAGTGGTAGAATTGATTGCGATGGATGATGCCGAAATCAAATACTCAACTGTACAAAACTGGTTCCCTGGAGATAAAGAAGGTAAAGGTGGTGTTTTCAACTTTGTGACCAAGCGTGGACTTTGTGAAAAGAACGCCAAAATTTCTTGGACACAGGTAGAAACAGGTTCGGCCGTAACATGGAAATATCCATCTTGCGTGTTGAAAGGGGATAACTCTATTGGAGAATTTTACTCCATTGCAGTGACCAACAACTTTCAACAAGCTGATACAGGAACCAAAATGATTCACTTGGGTAAAAACACCAAGAGTACCATTATTTCCAAAGGTATTTCTGCGGGTCAGTCACAGAACAGTTACCGTGGATTGGTGCAAGTGAGCAGTAGGGCAGACAATGCCAGAAACTTTTCACAATGTGATTCCCTTTTGATGGGCAACCGTTGTGGTGCACATACCTTTCCATATATCGAAGTAAAAAACAAATCCGCACAGATAGAGCACGAGGCCACCACCAGTAAAATTGGTGAGGACCAGATTTTCTATTGCAATCAACGGGGTATTGATACAGAAAAAGCCATTGCGTTGATCGTAAATGGTTTTAGCAAAGAAGTATTGAACAAACTCCCAATGGAATTTGCCGTAGAAGCACAAAAACTTTTGGAAATCAGCCTTGAAGGTTCAGTGGGGTAACTGAGCGTAGTCGAAGTTATCCAATTTAATTTGGTAATCGAGCTATGTCGAAATCATAATTATTAAAAAAGGAACACAATTTTACAAGCATGTTAGAAATAAAGAACTTACACGCCAATATAGACGATAAAGAAATCCTTAAAGGAATCGACCTAAAGGTGAATGCAGGAGAAGTGCACGCCATTATGGGCCCCAATGGTTCAGGTAAAAGTACCTTGGCTTCCGTAATTGCAGGAAAAGAAGAATTTGAAGTAGAAGAAGGAAGCATCGTTTTGGAAGGTGAAGACTTGGAAGAGCTTTCTCCAGAAGAAAGAGCGCACAAAGGAATTTTCCTTTCTTTCCAGTACCCTGTTGAGATTCCTGGTGTTTCGGTGACCAATTTTGTAAAAACGGCCATCAACGAATCCAGAAAAGCGAGAGGTTTGGAAGATATGCCAGCCAACGAAATGTTGAAGATGATTCGTGAAAAATCCGAATTGTTGGAAATGGACCGTAAGTTTTTGTCCCGTTCCTTAAACGAAGGATTTTCAGGAGGCGAGAAAAAGCGTAACGAGATTTTCCAAATGGCGATGATGGAACCCAAATTGGCCATTTTGGATGAAACCGATTCAGGTTTGGATATCGATGCCCTTAGAATTGTGGCCAATGGTGTGAACAAGTTGCGAAACAAGGATAACGCCATCGTGGTAATTACCCACTACCAAAGATTGTTGGAATACATCGTGCCAGATTATGTGCATGTATTGTACAATGGTAAAATTGTAAAATCGGGCACCAAGGAATTGGCTTTGGAGTTGGAAGAGAAAGGTTACGATTGGTTAAAGGAAGCTACGGTATAAAACAGATGTAAGACTTCAGATGCCAGAATTCAGATAACTTAACACTGAAAACTGACGACTGAAAACTGAAAATAATATGGATTTAAAGGAAAAATTAGTCTCATCCTTTTTGGCATTTGAAGATGGCTTGGATTTAGATAATCCAGTACATGAAGTGCGATCGGCTGCCATTAAGAATTTCGAGGAAAAGGGCTTTCCATCCAAAAAAGAGGAAGCTTGGAAATATACATCCCTAAACAGCATTCAAAAGGTTGATTTCAGCATTTTCCCAAAGAAGGAAACCGCTTTGGAATACAAGGATATCAAGAAGTATTTTCTTCATGAGATAGATACTTATAAAATAGTTTTCGTGGATGGAGTGTACAGCTCTTACCTTTCGGAAACCACTCATGATGGTGTGGATGTTTGTTTGATGAGCTCTGCTTTCAGCAAACCCATGTTCCGTCAAGTGATTGAGGTGTATTTCAACAAAGCGGCTTCAAAAGATGAGTCTTTGACCTCTTTGAATACCGCTTTTAGCAAAGAGGGTGCTTATATCTACATTCCAAAGAACAAAATGCCTAAAAAACCCATCCAAATCTTGCATTTGGCAACGGGCAATGAGGCAGCATTGATGTTGCAACCTAGAAATTTGGTGGTAGCAGAAGACAATGCAGAGGTTCAAATTATAGAGCGTCACCAAAGTTTGACAGATAACGAGGTGTTCACCAATTCCGTAACGGAAATTTTTGCAGGTAAGGATGCCATCGTGGATTACTATAAAGTGCAAAACGATGCTTCAACGGCTTCCTTGGTGGACAATACCTATATTTCCCAAAAAGACAACAGCGTAGTTCGCGTACATACCTTCTCTTTTGGTGGTAAATTGATCAGAAACAACCTGAACTTTTACCAGAACGGGGAACATATCGATTCTACCTTAAAAGGAGTAACTATTTTGGGCGACAAACAACATGTTGATCACCATACATTGGTGCACCATGCCCAACCCAATTGTGAGAGCCATCAAGATTACAAAGGTATTTTTGGTGACAGTTCAACAGGGGTTTTCAATGGTAAGATCATTGTGGACAAGATTGCCCAAAAAACTGATGCTTTCCAGCAGAACAACAATATTTTGTTGAGCGATAAGGCGACCATCAATTCAAAACCACAGTTGGAGATTTTTGCGGATGACGTAAAATGTTCACACGGTTGTACCATTGGCCAGTTGGATGAAGATGCACTTTTCTACCTAAGATCAAGAGGTATCCCACAAAAGGAAGCTAAGGCCTTGTTGATGTACGCTTTTGCCAACAACGTTTTGGAAAGTGTTCGCATTCCAGAGCTTAAAGCCAGAATCAACAAGATCATCGCCAATAAATTGGGTGTTCGCGTAGGTTTCGACCTTTAATCAAGAACTATTTTAAACATGATGGAAACCTCATTGGACATTCAGGCCATTCGAAAGGATTTTCCCATTCTCCAAAGACAGGTCAATGGGCAACCTTTGGTGTATTTGGATAATGCGGCCACTTCACAAACGCCAGATCAGGTAGTAAACACTATTGTGGATTACTATCATGGGTACAATGCGAATATCCATCGGGGAGTGCATACGCTTTCACAAGAAGCAACGGATGCTTATGAAATAGCGCGCCAAAAAATCCAAAACCACTTTAATATTACCCATTCCTATGAGGTAATTTTTACTTCAGGAACTACCCATGGAATCAATTTGGTGGCCACAGGATTTACTTCCTTTTTAAAGAAAGGGGATGAGATTGTAGTTTCGGCCATGGAGCACCATTCCAACATTGTACCTTGGCAAATGCTGTGCGAAAGAACGGGTGCTATTCTAAAAGTGATTCCTATGAATCAGGAGGGTGAATTGTTGATGGACGCCTATCACGATTTGCTTTCGGATAAGACCAAATTAGTGTTCTGCAACCACGTTTCAAATGCGTTGGGTACGGTAAATCCTATTGAAGAAATAATTGAAGCAGCCCATAAAGTTGGTGCAGCGGTTTTGATTGACGGGGCTCAGGCAGCAGCCCATATCAAACCCGATTTGCAAGCTTTGGATGTGGATTTTTATACGGTATCTGCCCACAAAATGTGTGGCCCAACCGGTGTGGGAATGTTGTATGGAAAAGAGGAATGGCTAAAAAAATTGCCTCCGTACCAAGGTGGTGGTGAAATGATCGCAGAGGTGACTTTCGAAAAGACTACCTATGCCGATTTGCCCCATAAGTTTGAAGCAGGCACCCCTAACATTTGTGGTGGAATTGCTTTTGGAGCGGCCTTGGATTACATGAACAGCATCGGATTTGATGCCATCGCACAATACGAAGATGAGTTGATGCAATACGCGACCGAACAATTGCTTTCCATTGAGGGGTTACGAATTTACGGAACGGCCAAACATAAAACTTCTGTGATTTCATTCAATATAGATGGGATTCACCCTTACGATATTGGCACCATTTTGGACAAACTGGGCATTGCCGTCCGAACAGGGCATCATTGTGCACAACCCATCATGGATTTTTATAAAATCCCGGGAACGGTTAGGGCCAGTTTTAGCTTTTATAACACCAAAGAAGAAGTAGATATTTTGGTAGCTGGGGTAAAGAGGGCCAAAAACATGCTTGTGTAGCACTAGCCGTTATCTTTATCTTAAAGACTTGAATCGCAACATTCCGAGTTGTACATTTGAATAAAACTGACGAATGGCTAGCATAAAAGATATACAAGAAGAGATTATTGACGAGTTTTCCATGTTCGACGATTGGATGCAACGGTACGAATACATGATCGAGCTCGGAAAATCCCTTCCTTTGATAGACGACCAATACAAAACCGACGACAACCTTATTAAAGGATGTCAGAGTAAGGTTTGGGTACATGCTGAATTGGATGATGATAAATTGATTTTTACCGCGGATAGTGATGCGATCATTACCAAAGGAATCATTGCCATATTGATAAGGGCATTCAGTAACCAAAAACCACAGGACATCATTGATGCGGATACCGAGTTTATTGATGAAATTGGCTTAAAGGAGCATTTGTCACCAACGAGGGCAAATGGCCTGGTAAGTATGATCAAACAATTGAAATTGTATGCCGTGGCCTATCAAACTCAGTTAAAATAAGATTGTCACCTCGAGCGCAGTCGAGAGGGCAATATAAATTATAAGCTAAAATGGGTCTCGACTGCGCTCGACCTGACAAATTGAGGTTTTTAGGTTTAAATTCGGAAAAACCTAGATTAAAAAACAAACGATGAGCGAAGAAATTACCATAGATACACAAGAACTGGGCGAGAAGATAGTAAAGGTTTTAAAGACCATTTACGATCCAGAAATCCCAGTGGATATTTACGAATTGGGATTGATTTACGATGTGTTTGTAAACGAGGAAAATGAAGTCAAAATATTGATGACCCTAACCTCTCCAAACTGCCCAGTTGCCGAAACTTTGCCAGTAGAAGTCGAAGAAAAGGTAAAATCCATTGACATGATCAAAGATGTTGAAGTGGAAATCACCTTTGATCCTCCTTGGACCCAAGAATTAATGAGCGAAGAGGCTAAATTGGAGTTGGGACTTCTTTAATTAGATATTAGAATTCAGTATTGAGTAGTTAGAAATCTCAATACTCAAATCTCAATACTCAAATCTAATGAGTGAAATCATAAACAGAGTAGCGCAAAGCAAATTGATGACCTTCGACCTAGAGGATTATTATCCAAAAGGAGAGCGAAAGGTGTTGGACATCAAAGATTGGCTGTACGAGGGTTTTATCTTGCGTGAAAAGGAGTTTAGGGCCCATATAGAAGCCGAGGATTGGTCTGCGTACCAAGATTGTTTCGTGGCCCTATATTGTTCTTCTGATGCGATTATTCCGGGTTGGGCCTATATGTTGACATCCTCAAGATTGGTGCCTTTTGCCAAAAAAGTGGTGGTTGGGGATTTAGATGCCTTGGAAACCTCTTTATACCAAACTATTCTGGAACAATTGGACGTTACCGATTTTGCAGATAAACCCGTGATCATAAAAGGGTGTTCCAACAAGCCTGTTCCTGAAAACGCTTACATTATGGCGGTGGCGAAAATTCAACAAGTGGCTAAAAGTGTAATGTACGGCGAGGCCTGCTCTTCGGTGCCTATTTTCAAAAAGAAATAATATAAGAAAAGCCCCGATTTTTAAAATCGGGGCTTTTTGTTTTAGAAGATTTTACTCTTTTATTTTATAAAAATTGAGAAAACCACTGAACTACCAGCACCTTCTGTTAGTTCTAGGTTCATAGTTTCTCCATTTTTCCAGATTGTGGCTCTTGACATTTCCCCTTCAGAAATTAAACCACCTACATAAACATCTCCGCCATCAACAAATAGGGAAGAAGCGCCAGAACCAATGTCACCTTGATTCGTTGGAATACCATTTTTCCACACAACTGCTTGTTGCAATTCACCTTGTCCATCGTAATAGCTGCCGGCTACATATATATCTTCACCTACAACAAAAATTGATCGTGCCTCAGCACTATTTATTCCGTCTGATAAAATTGTAACCTCTTCATTTTTCCAATATTTAGCCGTCCAAATCCCATTATCATTTTCTTCATAACCTGCTACAAATACATCTGAACCTGCTGCAATTACAGAATATGCTTGACCTTCAAAAGCTTCATCTGTTAAATTAATTTGTGTGCTGTTCTCCCATAATTTAGGAGTTCCATTTACCTGTAGGTCACTTTCTTCATATCCGACCGCATAAATTCCCGTTTCGTTGACAAAAATGTCTTCACCGGCCGATCTTTCATTTGCATTTAGACCGTCAGTAAGGGTAGCATAGCTAACCCCATTTTTCCAAATAGTAGCGTTTGAAATATTATCAACTCCCAACTCTTCATTGCCAATCACATAAATATCACCATTATACATATTTATCGATTGCGCATTGGCATATTTGCTGCCATCGGTCAGTTCGTATAGGATATCACCATTTTTCCAAACTACAGCAGCAGGTAGACCATTGTCTACAATACCGCATGAATAAATATCAGTTCCATCAACATATACAGACGATGCAGCTCCAAAAGAAGAACCATCGGTTAAATTGGTGGCAACTCCATTTTTCCAGATTTTGGCAACCGGTATACCATTGATTTCCTCATAACCAACTGCAAAAACACTGGGGCTTACGTTAACAATACAATTGGTACTGACCTCTTCGCTTATATAGGCAGTTACATGTGCACTCCCTTCGGAAACACCGGTGATGATCCCGTTTTCATCTACAATTACCACACTTTCATCATCCGAGCTCCAAACAATATCTTGGGCGCTAACATCTCCTGTAAGCGTGACAGTAATTGTTTCGCTGTCCAAGCTAAACAGATCAAAGGTGCTTTTGTTCAGGGTAATACTTGCTTTTCCAGTTTCTTCCGTAACCGTAAAAGTATCCCCCTCATCGGATTTACCATCCACGGTTACACTTACTTTACCTGAAGTTGCCCCGGTTGGAACAGTAGCAACAATAACTGTGGTGGAAGCACTTTTGATGGTTGCTGTGGCTGACCCGATTTTCACAATATTCTCGGCCGAAGTTGCCCCAAAATTATCTCCTTTGATCGTGATTTCAGTTCCTATGGGTCCAGATGTTGGATTGAAGCCACTTATTTTTGGGCCTGCTGCAACAGGTGTTGGGTCTTCATCCTTGCCACAGGAAACAATCAAAAGACAAGCGGTTAAAATGCAAAATGCATTAAGTAGTAATCTTTTCATGATATGTAAAATTTGGTTTATGCATCAAGAAAGGAGAAAAAGCGGAATGTATGGTATGCCAATTGATGAATGCCCCTTTTGGGTTGATGGATGTGCAAGTTTTCAAAAAGTAGATAACAAATAAATCGTCATTTCGAACAGAGGTGAGAAATCTAATTTATTTCAAAGGAATGGGATTCTTCAGTCGCGGGGCTCTTTCAGAATGACATCGAACATACACAAATAATCCAATGATCAAGCTATCCAATAATCCAAGAATCAATCTTACCAGAAAAAATAGGCGAATCTCCACTAGTGTGAGGTCAAAAAAATAGCCCAATGTCAACATCACAGTGACATTTCTTATTTTTGGGGTCTAAACAGTAAACTCCATACTATGAAAAAATTGCTTTTGGCCATTTTGGCCATTTTCGTGTGGTCTTTTGCCTCGGCACAGACCGAAGAAGAAATCAAGGCTGAAATGGGACCAAAGAAAGATTCCATCGCCGCTATTCAAAAAAGGGTAGATGCCTTACAAGCCCAATTGGATGCACTTCCCGGCTGGAAAATTGGGGCTTTTGGAACCATTGGGGGTAGTCTTTCCCAATTCAACAATTGGTTTTCACAGGGAATTCCGAACAACTCCTCTGGGAACATTGGTTTTACAGTGAATGCCTATGCAAATCTAAAGGAGGAAAAATACTTTTGGAGAAACGCAGCAAATCTACACCTATCTTGGGTAAAATTGGATGATAAGGATGACCCAAATGATGATGACAGCTTTAGACCAACCACGGATGTTTTCAATATTTCCTCGCTTTATGGCTGGAAATTGACCGAAAGCTTTGCGATTTCAGCTCTAGGGGAATACAGAACTACTATTTTGGATAACTTCAATGATCCTGGATACCTCGATTTGGGTGTTGGGGGTACTTGGACCCCTATTCCAGATTTGGTTGTGGTAATCCATCCTTTGAACTACAACTTTGTGTTCAGTAGTGGGGATGACATTTTTGAATCTTCGATGGGTGCCAAGATCGTTGCGGATTATACCAAGAAATTTGGAGATATCAGCTTTAAAAGTAACCTTTCCATGTTCCAAAGCTACAAGAGCAGTGATTACAGCAACTGGACATGGACCAACTCATTTTCCTATTCCCTTTGGAAGATGATCGGGGTAGGTTTTGATTTTGGTTTGAGAAGCAACAAACAAGAGACTTTGAACTATGTTTTGAACAATGCTCCAACTCCAGACCCAAATGCAACATTCGACAATATTGACAATGAATTGCAAACCTATTGGACCCTTGGGTTGAGCTATAAGTTTTAAAGAATTATATCAAATATCAATAACAAAAAATGCCCTTCAATCGAAGGGCATTTTTGTGGGGTGAAAAATATTTTCTACTGTTTTTAAGACCAAGGACAAAGTAGGTTAAGATCAGTAAGATCGAGGTTGACACTAAACGACTTAAAAACAATGTGAATCTATGTCATTCATGGTCTTTCCCTAAATTTTTGTTGTGAACCTTCTTTATAATGTGGTAAAAACTTAACCGAGCAACGTCTTATCGGAAAATGAGAACACTTTGTCCAATGCCATTTAATATTCATCCAAGTGTTCTGGGTACAAAAAGTTGTTGTACGGGAATCGTGTAACGTGAATGTCGCGAACCGCATCATAGACTTTCTTTCTAAAATCGTCCATGTTTTCCTTGTTCAATGCGGAGATAAAAAGAGCGTTATCCCCAATTTTATTGAACCAGGTTTTCTTCCATTCTTCCAAAGTGAAATGGGCTGTGGTGCGTTCCGTTACCAAGTCATCTTCCTCTATAATTTCGGGCTGGTATTGGTCAATTTTATTGAAGACCATGATACAAGGCTTGCCAGAACTATCAATTTCGTCCAAGATTTTATTGACAGAAGCAATATGTTCCTCAAAATTGGGATGGGAAATATCGACTACATGAAGCAATAAATCAGCTTCGCGCACCTCGTCCAACGTACTTTTAAAACTCTCCACCAATTGAGTGGGCAGTTTACGAATGAATCCAACTGTGTCACTCAACAAAAAGGGAAGGTTGCCGATCACTACTTTTCGAACAGTAGTGTCGAGGGTGGCAAAAAGTTTGTTTTCTGCAAACACATCACTCTTGCTGATCACGTTCATTAAAGTGGATTTTCCAACATTGGTATATCCCACAAGGGCAACTCGAACCAATGCACCACGGTTACCTCGTTGGGTCTCCATTTGACGGTCGATTTTGGTCAGTTTCTTTTTCAGCAATGAAATACGGTCTCGAACAATACGTCTATCCGTTTCAATTTCCGTTTCCCCGGGACCACGCATTCCAATACCCCCTCGCTGACGCTCCAAGTGCGTCCAAAGTCCCGTTAAACGAGGCAATAAATATTCATATTGGGCCAATTCAACTTGAGTGCGGGCATAACTGGTTTGGGCTCGTTGGGCAAAAATGTCCAGGATCAAACCCGTTCTGTCCAAAATCTTACAGCGAAGTATTTTTTCAATATTGTTCTGTTGGGCAGGGGTAAGCTCGTCATCAAAAATAACGGAGCCGATTTCATTTTCGGTCACATATTTTTCAACCTCTACCATCTTCCCACTTCCGATATAAGTTTTCGGATTTGGTACATCAATTCGTTGCACAAATCGTTTCTCCACCTCCCCACCGGCAGTGTAGGTCAAAAACTCCAATTCATCCAAGTACTCGTTCACTTTGGTTTCATCTTGCGCTTGGTTGATGATACCAATGAGCACTGCCTTTTCATAATCTATTGACTTCTTTTCTAGCATCAAAAAGTTTTAAAGTGCAAATCTACACAATGTTTTGCAAGGAAAAATCTGCTATTTGCCATTTAAAGCACGATGAACATAGGAAAACTGTGCCATGGCAACGGATTGTTTCCTATCTTGAAGCCGAAATTCAACCTAACTCAATACAATGCTCCATTTACCTAACTCCCCCAAGGGAAAGCTTAGTAGTTTTTCCTTTTTGAAACTTCGATTTTTATCTCTTTTTAGTTTGATGTGTTTTGGACTTCAGGCCCAAAATTCCAAAATTCCAAAACCTGAAGATGTCATCGGTTTTGAAGTGGGTTCTGATTTTCATTTGGCCACCTACGAACAATCCATCGAATATTTTAAAAAGTTGGATGCTGCCAGTGATTTGGTAGAGATGCGTGAAACCGGAAAAACTTCCGAAGGGAGAACGTGGTATTATGTGTTGATTTCTTCCAAGGAGAATCTGGCCAAGATTGACCATTACAAAGAAATTTCCCAGAAGTTGGCCCACCCTAAAGGGTTGAGCAAGGAGGAAGCCCAAAAATTGGCCGAAGAAGGGAAGGCCATTGTTGACTTAAGTGGCGGATTGCACGCTTCGGAAGCAGCTGGAGCACAACATATCATCACTTTGGCCTATCAAATAATCAGCGAGGCCGATACCAAGAAATTCAAACCGATTTTAGATGATGTGATTTTGGTGCTTTGGCCATCTTTAAATCCTGATGGGCAAGATATCATCGCCAATTGGTATATGTCCAATGTGGGAACGCCTTACGAAACAGCAAGAACCCCTTGGTTGTATCAAAAATATGTAGGGCACGATAACAACAGGGATGCCTATATGCTCAATATGCTGGAATCTCGGGTGGTTGGAAGAACATGGCGTGAGTGGGAACCGAATGTGATCCATGTGCACCATCAGTCCTCCCCATTCCCAACCCGTATTTGGTTGCCACCATTTGCTGAGCCTATTGCACCGCAAACTCCACCGATTGTTTCTAGAGAAGTGAACATGATAGGGATGGCCATGGCACAGGAATTGGAAACAGAAGGTTTGCCCGGTGCCGTTCACATGGGAAAAGGTTTTGATGCTTGGTATCCCGGGTACATCGATTACTTGCCTGCCATGCAGAATATCCCATCTTTTTGGACGGAAACCGCATTGTACCGATATGCAACGCCTTATTTTTATACCATTCGGGATTTTCCTAAAAGTCGTAGGGATTTACGGGTAGAATCTTTGTACAATAGCCCGTGGAAAGGTGGTTGGTGGCGTTTGAGCAATGCCATGCAATACATGCAAACGGCTTCCATTGCTGTGTTGGATTATTCGGCCAAGTATAAGGAAACCTTGCTTTTCAATAAATATCAGGCAGCGATAACTACCATTGAAAAATATAAGAATGAAGCGCCTTATGCGTACATCATTCCACAAAAGCAACGCGATCCAGTTCGTCCGGTTGAATTGTTGAAGCGTTTGGCCTTTAATGGGGTTGAAATTGCGCAATTGGACCAACCTATGGCATATTCAGGGGTTACTTATCCTAAAGGAACTTGGGTAATACCAATGGACCAAGAGTTTGCGGAAATGGCAAGACAGGTGTTGGATGTGCAAGTGTATCCTGATTTAAGGGAATCTCCCGATGGACCTTTGGAACAACCGTACGATGCGGCTGGTTGGACGCTGCCTTTTCAGATGGAAGTGAACGTGGTAACGGGAATGGTGCCTTTGTCAGACAATTTCAGAGCTGCACTAAAACCAGTTGAGGGAACACCGTTGGAAACCACCGATGATGAAACTGAAGATTTAAACAAAATTGATTTTGCTCCCGGGGTTGGATTTGACACGGATGCCACTGCAGCTGGAATCAAACCTTTGCCCGGCACTTTAAAAGGAGGAGGGAGCACACTTTGGTTAGATCCTGCTGAAAATAATATTTTCCGTGTATTGGCTGAGGCTACAAAATCCTCTGGAAAATCTGTCATTTACGATGCCAAAACCAAAAAATATGGTGTGCAAGGGGCTAGCACTACCAAGAAGCAACAATGGGTGAGAGATTATGCCATTAACGGGGTACAAGGTTCTGGGTCTGGTTCCTCAAAAGTGAAAGCTAGAATTGGTGTTTATCGTCCTTGGACAGCCAGTATGGATATGGGTTGGACCCGTTGGTTATTGGATAATTTTGGGTTTGACTACGCCTCACTTCGGGATATTGATTTTAGATCGGGGAATTTAAAAGATCGTTTTGATGTGATAGTTTTGGGTTCGGAATGGCCAGGATCAATAGAAAATGGTATCGAACCCGGTTCGGCACCTGCTGAATATACGGGCGGTTTGGGAGAACTTGGTTCGAGAAACTTAAATAGCTTTGTGGAAGAAGGTGGAACATTGATCAGTTTAAACCGTAGTTCTGAATATGCCATAAAAGCATTGCATTTGCCAGTTGCCAATGTGGTGGATAAAGTAAGCAGAGCCAAATTCTTTACCGGTGGTTCAATTGTACAGGTCAATACCAATCCAAGTCATCCTGTAATGGCAGGAATGATGGAAAAGGCAAATGTGTTTGTCTACAACAGTCCGGTTTTTGCCACTACTGATGGATTTGAAGGAGAGGTTTTGGCAAAATACCAAGAACAAGGTTCTCCATTAATGTCTGGTTATTTAGTTGGGGAAAGCTATCTAAATGGAAAGGCGGCCGCTTTGGATGTAAAACACGGTAAAGGTCATGTTTTGCTATTTGGATTCCAACCGCAATGGAGAGGTCAACCCATGGGAACGTATCGAACACTTTTCAATGCATTGCTATACGGAAATGAAATGCCCAACATGAAAAGAGAAGTTTTAGAGTCATGGGAAAGTGTTCCTGTGACCCAAGAGGCCTCTGAAACAGGAAAAAAGTAGGAATCGTTTGAGGTGTTTTTAGACTACAAATAATAAGTAGGAAAAAAGTTACACCACATAAAAGTGAATTTTCACAACAGCTTGATATAAATCAAGGTGTATTTCATCGAATAAAGTAGGATTTTTATCGAAGTTTCTTACTTGTCCTAATATATTCGTAGTCCAAATCTTACCTAAACTTGATTATGGATTACAGATTGTCTACAGGGGCTAAAAGATTGATCTTCTCCATCTTACTTTCGACTACGGGCTTGTTCACAGCAATGGGCCAGTCAACCAATGCTAAAGAAGCCATTCGTTCTTCCTACAACAATGGCAAAATGGTTTCCATTATTTCAGAAATGGAGTCCGAATATGAAATCACAAACAAAAAGATTGCTGATCTACTTACATCCAAAGGAATTAAGGCCAACGAGAAATCCGCCGAAGGTGCAGATGTAGCCTTGAAAGATGTAGGAACAGACGGCACACCACTTTACTATACCACTTTAAATGATCCTGCTTCCCAAACTTCAAGAGCGTATACTTTGTATGATAATGGTCTTTTAAACCTTGGATTAACGGGTTTGGGAATGAATGTAGGTGTTTGGGATTCCGGTGCTGCATTAACCTCACACCAAGAATTTGATACCAGAGCCTTTAATGCAGACGGTTCTGGTGAGGTAAGTTTACACTCTACTTTGGTAACAGGAAATATCATTTCATCTGGAGTTGAGCCGAACGCCCAAGGTGTTGCTTACGGAGCCAAAGCCCAAACCTACGATTGGTCTCGTGATAAAATTGAGGTAGCTGAAGCTGCTGCAAATGGGATGTTGCTAAGCAATCATTCCTATGGAATTTTGCCCGACCGTGTGCCAGATTGGTATTTTGGTGCCTACATCAAAGTTGCTCAGGATTGGGACAAGATCATGTACAATGCTCCATATTATTTAATGGTAACTGCTGCTGGAAACGCACAAAATTCATACGATAATGCCACACCTAATTTTGGAAAAACCGCAGATGGTTTTGATTTGCTGTTGGGTTTTACCGTGGCTAAAAATGGTCTGACCATTGCAGGGGCCGATACTGAAATCAATCAAAATGGTGAATTGACAAAAGCTTCTGTGGCTGGATATAGTAGTTTTGGACCTGTGGATGATGGTCGTATCAAACCAGATCTAGCAGGTGATGGAACCAATATTTTATCCACCAGTTCTGCAACCAATAGCAGTTATCAAGTTTCTGCAGGAACGTCTATGGCGGCTCCTGGAATTACAGGGTCATTATTATTGTTGCAACAATACCACGAAGAGCTTTTTGGTAATTACATGAAAGCGGCTACCTTAAAGGGGCTTGCGCTTCATACTGCGGATGACGTGGGTGCCAAAGGTCCTGACTACAAAATGGGTTGGGGGGTAATGAATGCGAAAGTTGCCGCTGAGGTTCTTCAAAATAAGGATTACACCACTTTGGTAAATGAAGAAAGCTTGACTAATGGAAATTACTATTCCATCACGGTTACTGCAGACGGAAATGGCCCTTTGATGGCTTCTATTTCTTGGACTGATCCAGAAGCGGCAAACATCAACAGAGGAGATTTGAATAGCACTACTGCAGCCTTAATGAACGATTTGGATATTAGAATTACGAAAGGTGGTGAGACTTATTTGCCTTGGAAATTAAATCCAGCCAAAGCCAATGATGCCGCTACGACAGGTGATAACAAAGTTGATCCTTTTGAACGAATCGATATATCGAATGCTTCAGGTGAGTACACGATTACCATTACCCATAAAGGAAGTTTAACCAATGGGGTTCAAGATTTTTCTTTGATTGTTTCGGGTGCACAGATTTCAACTTGTTCCTTGGAGGTGCCAACTGGATTGGAAGTATTGGATTCCTCAGAGGATACAACTAACATTTCGTGGGAGGGAATAGGTGAAACCTTATATGAAGTACAATTCAAAAGCATTGATACTGAAGATTGGACCAGTGAAATGCTTTGGGAAAGTGAATTTACAATGACCAATTTGGAGGTTGGAAAAGTGTACGAAGCACGAGTTCGTTCCATTTGTACCGAGAATGCAGTTTCTGAGTTTTCAGATATTTTGGAGTTTGAATTTAATGGAGAAGAGACTCAAATCATGGTGAATGCTCCTTTAACCATTCCACAAGAATTGAATATATCTGTTTACCCTAATCCAGCCGTAAGTTATTTGAATGTGGAAGCGGAACTTTCACAAGATGCACAATATTCGATTGTAACTACCTCTGGGAATGTGATCAAAAAGGGAAAAACGCAAGGCTCCATCAATGTTTCTTCTTTATCCTCAGGTTTATATGTTTTGGTAGTCCAAGATTACGCTGGAATCAAGAGCACGAAGTTTTATAAAAACTAACAGCAGTTTTTAATTTGCAATTAACAATGACCAATTGATTTGTATCGAGGGAAATGGCATTCGTGTAAATTCGTGAAATTCGAGTCAAACAAATTAAAAATAGATTCTTCGCTTTCCTTCGACTACGCTCAGGTATCAGCTCAGAATGACATTTAATCTTAACCCTTAACCCTTAACCATTCCCCTTTTACCTTTTACCCAACCTCCTTAAACTTTTTTAATCTCATTATCCGTTAGAAGTTCCTCATTGCGCATTTTAAGGAATACTTGTGCCGTGGTAACCACATCCAATTCACAATAGGTTACAATTCTATCCAAGTTCTTTTCTATATAAAAAACATCCTTTACCATGCTGCCATCCATGTCTTCTTTGGGTGATGGAATTCCCAGTACATGAGCCAATAATTTTAAAGATGTAAAGTGTTTGTAATCCCCAAATTTCCAAAGTTCCATGGTGTCCAAATGAGGTACTTCCCATGGCTTTTTCCCAAACAAATCCAGTTTGTAGGGTAAATTGATGCCATTGATGATCATTCTGCGTGCGATGTAGGGGAAATCGAACTCTTTTCCGTTATGGGCACACAAAAGGTGCTTTGCTTGGCTGAAATGGTCCGTGAGTAACTGCTTAAATTCTTTTAATATTTTGGTTTCCTCCCCATAAAAAGAGGTCACTCTAAAATTGCGCTGATCACCCTTTGGGGCAAAATAGCCTACGGAAATGCAAACAATCTTTCCGAATTCGGCCCAAATGCCCGCACGGTCATAAAACTCTTCAGGCGTGAATTCGTCTTTGCGCTGGTATTGTGTTTTTTGTTCCCATAAGGATTGGACGGTTTCATCCAGCTCGGTGAAATGTTGTTTTTGGGGTACGGTCTCAATATCCAAAAAAAGGATATGCTCCAGGTTAAGTTTATAAAGCATGGTAAAAATTTAAAAAAGAGACGTCTGCTTTGCAGGGCTCTCGTGTTCCAATAACCATTTTTTTCTATGCAGTCCACCCGCATAGCCTGTGAGGTCTCCGTTGGTCCCTATGACACGGTGACAAGGAACCACAATCCAAAGTGGATTTTTACCATTGGCCGAGGCTACTGCACGAATGGCTTTTACGTCACCGAGTTGTTTGGAAAGTTCCAAATAAGAAATGGTTTTTCCAAAAGGTATTTCTAAAAGGGCGTTCCAAACTTTCTTTTGAAAATCGGTACCCTCTGGGTTTAATTTTAGGTCGAAATCCGTTCTTTTTCCCTCAAAATATTCTTGAAATTGGGTAACGGCATCGTTTAAAACATCAGGAATTGTACCGATAGGTTTATTATTATCCAAAACAGTAATCGAAGCAAGACCGTTTTCGTCGCCTTTGAACTCTGTAATTCCTATAGGTGTTTGTAAATAAGCAATTTCCATTACTCTATTTCACTTTCATCTTCAATAATTCCTAAACGTTGTGCACGTTGGTGCCAGTTCTTTCTAGCAAGCGATTGGAGGTCTTCCACATTGTCACTTTCGTCCATAATCTCCAATCCAAGGAGGGTTTCAATCACATCTTCCATGGTTACCAATCCACTGACCGAACCATACTCATCAACTACCAATGAAACATGTTCCCGTTGCTTCACAAATTTATCGAACAACTCTGGAATTGGCTTGGTTCTGCTAGTGACCAACATTTCACGTTTGAGCTCAGAAAGCGTTTGACTGCCCTTTTTATTGATGATAGCCTCCATGAGTTCATCTTTGAGGAAAAAGCCCGTTATATTGTCCATACGATCCTTATAAAGGGGTATTCTTGAGAAGCGCAAAGGACGATTGGCATCAAAAAACTCTTTAATGGTCATATCCTCCGATGCAATTTTCATTACGGTTCTTGGGGTCATGATGTCTTTGGCCAGAACTTCATCAAACCTCAACAGGTTCTTGATCACTTTCGATTCCGATTCTTGGAACACACCTTCTTCATGGGCAATATCCGTCATGGCGGTAAAGTCTTCGCGACTCAACACACTACCATGTTCTCCTTTTGCTCCAATGAGTTTTGTAAACAATTGTAGGATCCACAAAAGCCCTGTCCATTTTAGCGCAAATACCATTATGGTAAGTGCTTTGCCCGTAAAATTGGCCAATTGTTTCCAGTATGTGGCGCCAATGGTCTTTGGTATAATTTCCGAAGCAACCAAAATCAAAATGGTCATGATGGTAGAAACTATTCCAACCATAAGGTCTTCGGTAAGTTTAAAACCAAGAATAGTACGTTCTGTGGCACCGTATATTTCTGCATAGGCTACTTTGGCCTGGACACCTACCAAAATGGCACCTACAGTGTGCGCCACGGTATTTAGGGTCAAAATAGCAATCAAAGGTTTATCCACATCCTTTTTAAGGTTTTCCAAAGTAGTGGCATATTCCTTACCTGCTTGCTTTTTTACATTTAGGAAAGTTGGGGTAATGCTCAGCAAAACCGCTTCCAAAATGGAGCATAGAAAGGAAAAGAAAATGGAAATAAGGGCGTAAAAAATGAGTAATCCCATAGGTTGGCAGAATCTTTAGTACCAAGATAGGGAATCGGAATTAATTTTGAATGTTTAAACCCTCTGCTTTATAAAAAACATCTTGCAAAGCTTGTCGAATGTCCAAACTATATAAATTTCGATGGTCTCGAGTAGGATAAACTCGATTGGACAGGAAGATAAATGTCAGTTTTTTAACAGGGTCGGCCCAAACAAAAGTGCCTGTAAATCCAGAATGACCAAAACTTTCGGGTGATGCCAAGGGAGAGGGGTAGGCTTTTTCTAAAGGCAATTCTGAATTGTTCAACAAGGGTTTATCAAAACCCAATCCTCTGTAATTTTCGTTCTCCGGATATTGAACGGTAGTAAATTCCTTTACTGTTTCAGCTGAAATGAGTTGTTTGCCATCCACATTCCCATAATTTTGGTAGAAGAGCATCAACTTTACCAAGTCATCTGCGGTTCCAAACAAACCTGCATTCCCAGAAACCCCTCCTTTTAAAGAGGCATTCTCATCGTGTACCCAACCTTGCACCAATGTTTTTCGGAATAGGGTATCAATTTCGGTGGGCACTATATTATTCACGTAATGATTTTCTTTTGGAAGATATCCCAAGGTATGACACCCTAAAGGGTGGTAGAAATTTTCATCGAGATAGGTTTGATAGTCGGTTCCCGTAAGTTGTTCGATCAATCTTGGAAAAATGAGAAAAGTAAGGCCAGAATAGGTATATTTCTTTTCTTCAGAAACTTTAGACCGATTAATAATTCGGTTCATTTTTCGTTCAAATCGATTGTTGATGTATAGCTTATCATACACCTGTCCTTGAAACTTATCATCCTGCGAAGTATGGACAAAGCGCTTTTTCAATTTCCCATTTTTCCGAAGCACTTTTTGCATAAAAACAATGTAAGGTACCAAACCCGCTTGGTGGGCCAAAATTTCGCGTAGCGTTAGGTCTTTTTTGTCTTTTTGATGTTGCCAAGGCTCCCAATAGGTACTGAAAGGCTTATCTAAATCCAATTTTCCCTCATCCACCAATTTCATCAAGGCAGGAAGAGGACCAGAAATTTTGGTAACAGAAGCTAAATCGTATAAATCATTTAATGCGACAGCCTGCTTTTTATCATAGGTATGAAAACCGTAGGCTTTGTGAAAAATTACCGTATCGTTTTTGGCTACTAAAAGTTGCGCACCGGGAAACGCCAAGCTATCGATTCCCATTTCCATAATGGAATCCACTTTTTGGTTGATGAAATCTTCATCAAATCCTAAATTGGCGGGATAGGCATGGATTAGTTCGCGTTGGGAAAATCCAAATTGCATCACTAAAGTGATGAGGAAAAACGAAACGGTGGTTTTTTTCATTAGGTTGATTTTATCCCAAAGTACGGATAAAATCTTTCGCAAAATAACTGGCTATAATATTGGCTCCCGCTCTTTTAATCGCTGTCAATTGTTCCAACATTACGGCATCATGATCTAACCATCCTTTTTCGGCAGCGGCCTTAACCATGGCATATTCCCCTGAAACCTGATAAACAGCTACGGGAACATCCACATCATTTCTGATTTCACGAACAATATCCAAATAACACAAACCTGGTTTTACCATTACAATATCAGCGCCTTCGTCAATGTCCAATTGGGTCTCACGAATGGCTTCATACCGATTGGCATAATCCATTTGATAGGTATTCTTGTCCTTGGGCACATTGGCAATATCAACAGGGGCAGAATCCAAGGCATCACGGAAAGGGCCGTAAAAAGCACTTGCATATTTTGCGGAGTAAGCCATGATTCCAGTGTTGGTAAAGCCCTCATCTTCGAGAGCTTCGCGAATGGTCAAGATTCTCCCATCCATCATATCACTTGGTGCAACAAAATCGGCTCCAGCTTTTGCGTGGGAAACGCTCATTTCTGCCAAAACTTCTGCAGATACATCGTTTAGAATCATACCCTCAGCTACGATGCCGTCATGGCCATATGAAGAAAATGGATCCAAAGCAACGTCTGTCATCACTAACATTTGTGGACAGGCATTTTTCACGGTTTTTATGGCTCGTTGCATCAAACCATTAGGATTTAAGGCTTCAGTACCCTTGTTGTCCTTTAGTTTATCCTCAACTTTTACGAATAGAAGCACAGAACACAATCCCATTTTCCAAAGTTCTTTTACTTCCTTTTCAAGATTGTCCAAACTCAATCGAAAATAGTTGGGCATGGATGGAATTTCTTCTTTGATTCCTTTTCCCTCTGTCACGAACAAAGGCACCAAAAAATCATCTGGGGTCAAGGTGGTTTCCCGAACCAATCTTCTAATGGATTCGGAGGCACGAAGTCTTCTATTTCTTATTAATGGGTACATGTTTTAGTTTTAAGTTATAAGCGCTTAGCTATAAGCTAATAGCTTAGGTTTTTAATGATGATTTAATAGTGTTGATTAAAGATGCGAGCATCTTTTTGATTTCGTCTATTTCTGAAATGATGTCTTTAGATGTTTCCGATTCAATATATCCTAAATCTGAAGCCAAAAGCAATAAATAATCCAATTCATGGGCAGAACCTGAAGCAAAGTACAGAAAACGAATAAACTCTTTTTGAGTTTCTCTGCCACATCCCTCTGCAATATTTGTAGGGATTGAAACACAAGCTCTGTTCATTTGGGAGATTAAATTATACTGTTCAGATTTTGGAAAAGTATTGGTCAAGGTATAAACATTGAGCACAAGTTCATGTGATTTTTCCCAAACCTTATAATTTTTATAATTTCCCATAGCTTAGAACTTTTAGCTTAATGTTTGAGCTAAATTTCGATTTCTCCTGTTAGATATAGTACCGCTTTTCCAGAAATTTTTACGCGGTCGCCCAACATTTCACAAACAAGGTCGCCGCCTCTTTTGGAAAGCTGTTTGGCCGTCATTTTGGTTTTATCCAATTCCTTTGACCAATATGGAGACATTGAGGTATGGGCAGAACCTGTAACGGGGTCTTCGGGGATACCACAAGATGGAGCAAAAAATCGGGAAACAAAATCAACTTCGGTTCCAGGTGCGGTTACAATAACACCCCTTGCATCCACTTGATCTAAAAGAAAGAAATTGGGAGCCAGTTCTTCGATATCCTTTTGGGAATTGTAGACCAGCATATAGTCTGTTTTTCCCTTAAAGGTTTTTATTGGGGATTTCCCCAAAGCGTGGTCAATTTCATCAATATTTTTGATGGCAACCAATGTATCTGTAGGAAAATCCATGGTTAACCAGTTGTTGTCGGCTTTGTTGACATATAAATCCCCACTTCTGCTTGAATAAAACTGAATGGTATTTTTTTCAAGTTCGTAATAATGGAATATTACGTAAGCAGTGGCCAAAGTAGCATGACCGCACAGATCCACCTCCACTTCGGGGGTAAACCATCGGATTTCGTAGATATCTTCGCGCTTAACCGCAAAGGCAGTTTCAGCCAAATGATTTTCTTGCGCAATTTTCTGCATCGATTCTGGACTCAACCAAGAATCCAAAATACAAACTGCGGCAGGGTTACCGCCAAAAGTTTGGGCTGTAAATGCATCTATTTGATAAATTTTCTGTCTCATAGCTTAGTTTTCAGTGTAAAACTACAGATTAAACCCATTCCTTGGGGTGTTGTAGCACATCTATCAATTGTGCTTCCTCACTACCTTTTTCTGGATGATGATCGTATCGCCATTGCACGTGAGGTGGTAAACTCATCAAAATACTTTCAATACGACCATTGGTTCGCAAACCGAAAAGAGTTCCTTTATCGTGAACCAAATTGAACTCCACATAACGTCCACGACGAATTTCTTGCCAATCGCGGTTCTCTTCCGAATAAGAAAGGTCTTTTCTTTTTTCAACAATAGGTGCATAGGCTTCCAAAAAGCTATTCCCAACTTCGGTCACATAATTGTACCAATCCTCCATGCTGGTTTCGTTCGTTGCTTTGCAATAATCGAAGAACAATCCACCTACGCCTCGGGCTTCATTTCGATGGGTATTCCAGAAATACTCATCACATTTCTTTTTGTAGGCAGGATAAAATTCTGGATTATGGGCATCGCAGGCTTTTTTACAAACAGAGTGAAAATGAGTTGCATCCTCCTCAAATAAATAATAAGGGGTAAGATCTTGTCCACCACCAAACCATTGATCCACGATGTTTCCCTCTTTGTCATACATTTCAAAATAACGCCAGTTGGCATGCACGGTTGGCACCATTGGACTTTTTGGATGAATTACCAAGCTCAGTCCGCAAGCGAAGAAATCTACATCTTCTACTCCAAAATAGTTTTGCATGCTTTTGGGTAATGGACCATGAACTTTAGAAATATTTACGCCTCCTTTTTCAAAAACAGCACCATTTTCAATCACTCGGGTTCTACCGCCACCGCCTTCTTCACGTTCCCATAAATCTTGTTGAAATTTAGCTGTACCGTCCAATTCTTCCAATTTTGAGGTAATGGTATCCTGTAATTGTTGAATGTATGCGTAGAATTTATCTTTCATTGTTCTAAAATATGTACCATTCGGTTTTTATATTCAGAAAGCACTGAACTTTCATCAATTTTGGTCGATTCTAACGCCATTTGCTTCAATAGCTCCACAATTTCCTGCTCTGATTTTTCTGAATGCTGTTCAAAAATGAATCGTCCTACTTCATTATTGTGCAAATCCATCGCCTTAGGCAACTCTTTATTCGGAAAAGAATCCTCGTGCCAATCCGTTACTTTTTTCGCCCAGTTCAAAACTGCTTCTTCATTCTTTTGCCATTTAAAACACCTTTTGGCAATCAAATAATTCCAAAAAGCATGTCTAAAGGCATTGGCAGGTCCATTTTTATGATGCAGCTTGCCGTAATACTTCGTCGAAATAGAAATACAATCCTTAGTGGCCTTTATGGTCGGCAGTATAAAGTGAGGTCGCCTCAATCCAATACATACACCTTTCAGTATATTTTTAAAATCAACCCGCTTTAATGCCGCAAAAAGGTTCACTATTTATATTCTTTTACCGCATCAATAAATGCCTTGGCGTTTTCCAAAGGAATATTTGGTAGAATTCCGTGTCCAAGGTTTACGATGTACTTATCCTTTCCAAAATCACGAATCATCTGCGTTACCATTTCCTTAATTTTCTCTGGAGGCGAAAGTAAACGAGCAGGGTCAAAATTCCCTTGTAGGGTAACATTTCCACCAGTCAAATACCTAGCGTTTTTGGCAGAACATGTCCAATCCACACCAACGGCAGACGCTCCCGAATTGGCCATTTCTTTTAAAGCGAACCAACAACCTTTACCAAAAACAATCACGGGTGCTTCGTCTTTTAAAGCATCTACAATTTGCTGAATGTATTTCCAGGAAAACTCTTGATAATCTTGCGGGGACAACATGCCTCCCCAAGAATCAAATACCTGAACAGCATTCACGCCAGCTTTAACTTTTGCTTTTAGGTAAGCAATGGTGGTATCCGTAATTTTTTGAAGCAATGCATGTGCAGCTTCAGGTTGGGTAAAACAAAATCCTCGTGACTTGTCAAAACTTTTGCTTCCTTGTCCTTCCACACAATAACAAAGAATGGTCCAAGGAGAACCTGCAAAACCAATCAATGGAATTTCATCGTTCAGTTTTTCCTTGGTCATTTTAATGGCATCCATCACATATCCCAAGGTGTCTTGGATATCTGGAACAATCACTTTGTCCAAATCTTCTTTAGAACGAATCGGGTTTGGTAAGTAAGGTCCAAAGTTCGGTTTCATTTCAACTTCGATGTTCATGGCCTGTGGAATTACCAAAATATCACTGAACAAAATAGCGGCATCCATGCCATAACGGCGAATGGGCTGCACGGTAATTTCCGAAGCCAATTCTGGGGTCTGGCAACGTGTGAAGAAATCGTATTTTTTACGTAGTTCCATAAACTCGGGCAAATAGCGCCCTGCTTGTCGCATCATCCAAACGGGTGGACGTTCAACAGTTTCACCTTTTAAAGCTTTTAGGAACAAGTCGTTTTTTATCATAGATTTTAATTTGTCATTCCTGCGCGGGCAGGAATCTTAATTAGATTGTGCATGGGACTTCGACTACGCTCAGTCCCCCATTTTGATTGATAATTATTTTATCGCCTGTACCAACACATTTTCAACGGTAGGTTTATTGGCTGTAATAATTTGGGTTGAATGTTTTCGGGCTTCGGTCGCTGTGGTATCTCCAATACAGAACAAAGTGCTATTACCCATGTTGTTTTCTAACAGATAGCTTCGGATGCCACTTGGGCTAAAGAACAATATTCCTTCAAAATCTCTTTGAAATGCCTTTGGATTTAACTCGGTTCGGTATACCTCAACTTCTTTAAACTGGATGTTGTTTTCAGTCAACAATTCAGGAAGCTCGTCTCTTCTTTTATTGCCACATAAAAACAAAAAATGCTCGTTTTTATGGTTTTTCACGATGTTTTTACCCAATTCCGAGGCATTATTGGCCATTTCAATCACGTTAAGGCCATTTTGCTCCAAAAGTGCTTTAGTCTTTTCTCCTACACAAAAAGTGTTGAATTTGGAAACTTCAGCTCCTTTAACTTGATTTAAAAATGCTGCTACGGCATTTTTGCTTGTGAAAATATAGTTGCTGCAATCCAATGGGATTTCTACGTTCAAGAAATCAATTTTTAGGGCATCGTACTCCACCAATCCCAATCCAGAATTTAGGAACAATTCTTTCTGCGCGGGGGTTAATATTTTAGTGGAGAGCACTGTTTTCATTTCTGATTTCTTGCATCAATTTATCGCCGCCTTTTTGCAAGACTTCTTCGGCACAAGCTTTGCCCATTCCTTTTGCATCGGAAAGTTTTGCTTCTTTTTTGATGTCGATTTTCTGTTTTCCATCCAAAGAAAAAACAACACCTTCAAAAAATACCTTTTGATCTTTAATTTGAGCCAAAGCTCCGATGGGTGCCGTACAACCACCTTCCAACGTACGTAAAAATTCACGCTCTATGGTTGTTGCGATTTCGGTTTCCGAATGGTTGAGCTTTGCCAAAGCTTCTCTTGAAAACTTGTCCTCTTCCTTTGCGACCACCAACATGGCCCCTTGTGCAGGAGCAGGAATCATCCAATCCAATTGAATGGCATCTTTAGGTAAAAGCTTAATTCGTTTCAATCCTGCTTGGGCAAAAATGGCACCTTGCCAATCGTTTTCAATTAATTTGATCAGTCGGGTGTTCACATTACCTCTTAAATCCACCACTTGATGGTTGGGATATTTGTTCAACCATTGGGCTTTTCTTCTTAAACTTCCTGTTGCAATGGTGGCAGTTTGGTCTGATTCCAAAAAATCCGACCCTTTGTGCACCAAAATATCGTGTGTGATTGCTCTTTCCAAAACAGCAGCCTGAACAATGCCTTTTGGTAGTTGGGTGGGTACATCTTTCATGGAATGTACCGCAATATCAATTTGACCTTTTAATAGGGCAACGTCCAATGTTTTGGTAAAAATTCCAGTGACACCCAATTCATACAAGGGTTTGTCTAAAACAACATCACCCATAGATTTTGTTGGAATCAAGGTGGTGTCATAACCCAATTCTTCCAGCATTTGCTGCACGGTAGTGGCTTGCCACAATGCCAGTTCACTGTCGCGTGTTCCTATTCGGATGATTTTGCTCATTTGGAATGGGGTTCTAACTGAAAGACTTTCTGAATAAGTTCCAAGCTATCCTCGGTATCAACCTCTGAACTCTTCAGGTGATTGGCAAATTGCTTGGTAATTTTTTGAATGATGCGGTCGGAGATGATTTCCGCTTGTAGTTGGTCGAAACCTTCAATCTTTTTGGTTTGAAAGTCGATTTCTTCCACCTTCATGGTGTTCAACTTTTCCTTTAAGGCATTGATCACAGGTGCAAATTTTCGGGTCTCCAACCATTTTAGAAACTCTTTTTTCACCTTTTCATTTATAGCTTCTGCTTTAGGAACGTATTCTTTTCTTTTCGCCAAGGTTTCATCTGTAATCTGGGAAAGTTGGTCCAAGTGTACTACGGTCACATTTTCCAAATCCTTTACATCGTCCGAAACATTTTTGGGAACGGAAAGGTCCAAAATCAATAATGGTTTTTTCGGATAGATCAATGCTTTGGAAACTGTTGGCAATTGTGCGCCCGTGGCCACAACCAAAATATCCGCTTTACGAATCTCGGATTGTAAATCACCGTAATCTTTTACAGTCAGTTGAAACTTCCCAGCAATGTCTTCGGCCTTTTCACGAGTTCTATTGATCAAAGTGATGTGTGAATTGTCAGAATGCTTGACTAAGTTCTCACAAGTATTCCTGCCTATTTTACCCGTTCCGAACAGCAAAATGTTCTTTTTGGAGATATCGGGAACATTGTCCAAAATATATTTTACGGAAGCAAAAGCTACGGATGTGGCACCTGAAGAAAGCTCGGTTTCATTTTTGATACGTTTGCTGGCCTGAATCACAGAATTGCACAAACGCTCCAAAAACGGATTGGCCATATCTTGTTTTTTAGCTCGATAAAATCCCTGCTTTATCTGACTTATGATTTCAAAATCACCCAAGATTTGGCTGTCCAAACCAGTGCCGACTTTGAACATATGCGAAATGGCATCGTGGTTTTTGTACACGTAGGCCACTTCCTGAAATTCTTCAACGGTACCTTGGGTTTGGTCGCAAAGTAATTTGATAAGTTGGTAAGGGTGTTGCGCAAAACCGTAGAGTTCGGTACGGTTGCAGGTAGATATGGCCAAAAGCCCATCCACCCCAATTTCCTTGGCCTTTTCCATAATATGGTCAATGCCCGGAACATCCAGACTGAACTTTCCTCTCACCTCTGCATCTGCCTTCTTGTAACTTAACCCAATGGCGTAGAAGGAATTATGTTTTGAAATATGGTAGTTCCTCATAAAGGATTGTAATCGCGACACAAAAGTAACAGGCTTAGTTATTAAAAAATAACGCTAGCGGTACTATAAATATCACCAATTGTAATTTCAATCCAAAAATTGGGTTAAATTCGCCTTAGACATTGATTTTATTGATAAATTAGATGTCTTAAAAGTTAATTTAGAGTGATTCTAAATTGAATTTTTTAAAAATCAGATACTTCTTAAGGCATGGAAAATATCGCTCAAGGTTCGTATGATGAAATATTGGTGGAGGATGGGATTTATATTCTTAAAATCCAGAATGAATCCAACGAACCCAAACTCATTGAACGGGAAATAGACAGTACCCATATTCAATTTCACTTTTGTTTGAAAGGAAGATCCAGGTTCAATTTTAATGAGGGGAACTACTATTTGGAAGTCAATGAAGAAAACTCATTATTGCTGTACAACACCCAAAAGGATTTACCGCTGAACCTAATTGTTTCGCCCAAATCTTGGTTGTTGTCCGTAGTAATGACCATTCGAAAATTCCATTCGCTATTTTCCAATGAGGCCGATTACATTCCCTTTTTAAGTGACGACAACAAGGAGAAAAAGTATTACTCCCAAGAAATGGTTTCTCCTGCCACGGCGGTAGTGCTGAGCCAGATGATGAATTATAATCTTCACCCATCCATTAAAAAATTGTACCTAAAGGGAAAGGTGTTCGAATTGATTTCCCTGTATTTCAATAAAACCCAAGATGCCGATTTGGAACAATGTCCCTATTTGGCCGATGAGGACAATGTGCGCCGTATAAAAATGGCCAAAGAAATCATGATTTCCAGAATGGCAGAACCACCGACTTTAGCAGAATTGTCCAATGAAGTTGGACTGAGCTTGAAAAAACTCAAAGAGGGTTTTAAACAAATCTATGGGGATTCGGTTTATGGGTTTTTGTTTGAATACAAAATGGAATATGCCCGAAAAATGCTGGAAACGGGCAAGCACAATGTGAACGAGGTTGGATTAAAAGTTGGATACAGCACGGCAAGTCATTTTATTTCTTCCTTTAAAAAGAAATTTGGCACTACCCCGAAAAAATACCTGACATCAAACGTCTAAAGTGCTTTTAAAACAGGTCTAGCCACAATAATCCCAATATTGCTTTTGATGTTTTTGAGATAATCTGCCAAAGGCAGTTCGGAGATTTCCACTTCCCCATTTTTGCTTGAGGCATGTAACAAATGCAGTCTTCCATCAGGTTGATGGATGGCAATTCCAGTATGGGTCACATCCAAACCTTTTATGGAAGTGGCCAAGGCCAAGATATCTCCCGATTTAATGAGGTGTTCCTTACTTTCAATGTGGTCTTGGGGCAAATAACAAAGTTTTTCTTTGGCTATCTCTTTTTCAACCACAAGCATAGCTTCAAAATTCGCATCGCTGGCCAAAAAAGGATATAGATTTCGATGAGTGCCCATAAAATTTATAGGTTTTTCCAGCTCCACGCCACCCAATTCTGCGGTAATATCTTTTACTAAACCTTTCTTTTCATTGTTCCGAATCCACTCCGTAAAATAATGTAAACGAGACGGGTAGCCATTTAAATCGCCATTTCTATACCGTACGGTTTCAAGATAGTTTGTGAAGTTTTCAAACTCTCTCTGCTGGTTTTGAAGCATCAAACTAAAGGCCAGCACATTTTCCACAAAAGTGGTACAATCCAAACCGCCAAAGTTCACAACCAAGGTTTCTGTATCGCCCACTTCAAGCGTTTTTTCTACATAAGGTGTTCCCAAAAAGGATTGACCTACTAAAGAAATGGTGTCACCCAAATTCGTACCCTTTGTTTTTTCCAGATCAACAATTTTGGTTTCAAAAAGGGATTTATCTTCTGGCGAGCATGTGATTTGTTGGGCATTTAGCATGCTTGCAAAAAACAAAAGCAGCGCTGTAATATTAATTTTCACCATCGGATTCTTCATTTTTTTGTTCAACGGTCAATCGTGTGGTTCGAGCAATACTTTCTGGATAATTGTCTTGAAGATAAACAATCAATTTTTCGCGGACCAGCACCCTTAGGTCCCAAGCAGTTGGTGAATCTTTGGCACTCATCAAACAGCGAACCTCCACATAATTGGGTTTGGTATCGGTTACTTGAAGCACATCCACCTTTCCATCCCACAAATCGGTACTCTTCAAAATGCGCGTTTGTTCCTCGCGAAGTTTATCAAATGGCACATTGTAATCTACATATAAAAATACCGTGCCCATCAAATCGGCCGAAGTCTTTGTCCAGTTTTGAAAAGGCTGGTTGATAAAATAGGGAGTAGGCACGATCAAGCGTCTTTTGTCCCAAATGCTAACCACAACATAGGTCAACGTAATCTCTTCAATGCGGCCCCATTCACCCTCAACAATAACCACATCATCTAGTTTAATGGGTTGGGCAATGGCAATTTGAATCCCCGCCAAAATGGTTCCAATAAATTGCTGGGCCGAAAAACCTATAATGATCCCCGCAACTCCTGCTGAGGCAAAAATACTGATACCCACTTCTCGAATTTCTTCAAAACTCATCAGCATAAATCCAACACCCAACAAAATGATGATGAAAATGAAAATGCGCTCTAAAATGGTAAATTGAGTGTAGACTTTTCTAGCTTTAAGGTTGTCTGCAACCCCGATATCGTAATTTTTAATCACGATATTCTTTACAATTTTAAGAATCGCAATCATTACCCAAGCCATGGCGAAAATGAACAAGAGTGTACTGGCTTTGCGGAACCAATAGCCTGCATCTTCCAAATTGAGAATATCCCGAAGCGCCTTCAATCTGAGCAGAACTGAAACAAATATCAGCACCAAAGGAGTGGCCAATCGTTTAAAGGCACTTTTGGGTAAGAGGTATTTTGGATTTTTCCCCAAACGTTTCAACACCACTGATGTGGTCCAATACAGAATGATTAGTACAAGGAGGGCAATGCCTAGGTAAATAACAGATTCTTTGGAAACATTGTCGTAAAAACTATCCATGTTCCCAAAAATAAGGCAGAAAACTCAAGCAGAATAGAAAGCTTAAACAAAATCGAGATTCATTATCCAATCATAAGAAAGTATTTTGATGCGAAAAAGGTGAAGTCCACTTCGTGTTGTATTTTAGCGGCCTAAACGAAAAAACCGTGAAAAAAGGAGTTTTATTGGTCAATTTGGGATCGCCTGATAGCCCCACAGCAAAGGATGTTAAGCCCTATTTGGATGAATTTTTGATGGATGAACGTGTCATTGATGTGAATCCTGTACTCAGAAACATTATTGTTCGTGGAATCATCTTAAATACCCGTCCTAAAAAGTCGGCAGAGGCCTATTCCAAAATTTGGTGGAAAGAGGGTTCCCCATTGATTGTGATTTCCGAGCGGTTTATGGAAAAGGTAAAGCAGCATACCAATCTTCCCATTACTTTGGGTATGCGATACGGTTCCATGACCATTAAAAATGCCTTGCAAGAACTGAAGGATAAGGGAGTAGATGAAGTTTTCTTGGTGCCCTTATATCCCCATTACGCCATGTCATCCTACGAAACCGTGGTGGTAAAGGTATTGGAAGTGCAAAAACAAGATTTTCCAGAAATGGAAATAACCACGCTTCCTGCTTTTTATAGCAATCTAGACTATGTGAAAATACTTTCAGAAAGTATTGCCGAGGGTCTAAAGGATTTTGATTACGACCACATTTTGTTTTCTTATCACGGAATTCCAGAACGACATATTAAAAAGTCAGATCCGACAAAATTCCATTGCCAATTGAACGGAGCGTGTTGCAAAACGAATTCCGTAGCTCACCATACTTGTTATAGACATCAATGTTATGACACCACCGAATTGGTTAAAAAGCAATTGGGATTGCCAGAGGATAAGGTAAGCACATCTTTCCAATCCAGATTGGGAAGCGACCCATGGTTGCAACCTTTTACCGATAAAGAATTTGAACGTTTGGGGCAAGAGGGGGTTAAAAAATTGGCTGTCATAACACCAGCTTTTGTGAGTGACTGTTTGGAAACATTGGAGGAGATTGCCATGGAAGGTAAGCACCAGTTTCAAGAAGCAGGGGGAGGGGATTACATTCATATTCCTTGTTTGAACGATCGTGATGATTGGGCCCAACTGATGGCCAAATGGATCAACGAATGGGAAAAAAGCAATGTACTGCCCGAGTACAACATTCAATAAAAGTTGATAGAAAAAACGATATGCAAATCGAAAAATTAGAAAATACGCTTCAACCTTTCAGAGAACAACTAAAAAACCATCCGCTTTACGCACAATTGGATTCCGTTGAGGACATTAAAACCTTTATGGAAAGCCATGTGTATGCCGTTTGGGATTTTATGTCGCTGTTAAAAGCATTGCAACAAAACCTGACCTGTGTTGGTTTGCCTTGGCATCCTGCCAGCGATACTGCCGTGGCACGATTCATTAATGAAATTGTTTTGGAAGAGGAAACCGATTTTAACGAGTTGGGAGAACCGAAAAGCCATTTTGAAATGTACTTGGATGCCATGAAAGAAGTGGATGCCAATACAGAAAAAGTTACTCAAACCATTGCTGGCTTTACCGATTTGGAGCAGATTTCCAAACAAATCGAATCGGCAGATTTGAATCAAGCTGAAAAGAACTTCCTTCAGTTTACCTTTGAAGTCATCAATACGCAACAAGCCCACATTATCGCAGCTGCCTTTACGTTTGGTCGCGAAGATTTGATTCCCGATATGTTCTTGAGCATTATTGAGCAATCTGGAGAAGAGGGTCCTAGCAAGTACAAAAAGTTGGAGTATTACCTCAAAAGGCACATCGAATTGGATGGAGATGAACACGGTCCATTGGCCTTGCGCATGATCAAGGCTCTTTGTGGTTCCGATGCTCATAAATGGAACGATGTTGAAGAATATAGCAAAAGAGCACTGCAGTACCGCATTGAACTTTGGGACAGCATTGCCAAAAAACTGACCGAGAATAAGGGAAGTTTGGTGGATGCGTTGTAGCTTTGGGTTGTTCCATTTAGAATACCAAAGAATACCCTAGGCATGGCCAAAATTACCTCTGACGAACTCGGGACAGAACCCATTGGAAAATTACTGATCAAACAGGCCGTTCCTGCATCCATTGGTATTTTGGTAATGTCGTTAAACGTGTTGGTCGATTCCATTTTCGTAGGAAACTGGATCGGTTCCATTGCCATCGCCGCTATTAATGTGGTTCTTCCTGTTTCTTTTTTTATTGCGGCATTGGGAATGGCCATTGGGATTGGTGGTGCCAGTATTATATCGCGTGCCTTAGGAGCAAACAACCGAGAAAAGGCCCTTAAAACATTTGGAAACCAAATTACATTGACCTTATTGGTCACGGTTGGTATGGTGGCCTTGGGACTATATTATGTGGACAATCTTATCCCTGCATTTGGAGGAAAAGGCACCATTTTTGAACCCGCGAAAATCTATTATACCATCATTTTATATGGTGTGCCATTTTTGGCCCTTTGTATGATGGGAAATACCGTGATTAGGGCCGAGGGGAAACCAAGGTTCGCCATGATTGCGATGATCATTCCATCTATAGGAAACCTGTTGATGGATTATATTTTCATTTACGTGTTCGATTGGGGCATGGAGGGAGCTGCCTGGGCAACCACCGTAGGATATTTATTGTGCTTCTTTTATGTGCTGTATTTCTTCCTGTCAAAAAATTCGGAATTAAAGATTGATATTTCCCATTTTGGGTTGGACCGACCTATTTTGCGTGAAATTGGTTCTTTGGGTTTTGTAACCTTGGCCAGACAAGCCGTAACCAGCATCACTTATTTATTGATGAACAATATTTTGTTCAATTTGGGAGGAGAGGCAAGTGTGGCTGTTTACGCCATAGTTGGCCGAATGTTGATGTTTGCCCTGTTCCCTGTTTTTGGTGTTACCCAAGGATTTTTACCCATTGCGGGCTATAATTATGGTGCTTTAAAATATGATCGGGTAAAGGAATCCATCTACACGGCAATCAAATATGCGGCTTTAGTTGCTGCCATTGTTTTTGTGGTGCTTATGGTTTTCCCAGCAGAAATCGCATCGCTATTTTTAAGTGATAGACCAGATTTGGGAGCCAAACAATTGGCAACCAACAAATATGTGTTGGAACATACGCCTTTGGCTATGCGATTGGTATTCGCAGCAACGCCTATAATCGCCATTCAATTGATAGGAGCCGCCTATTTCCAAGCTATTGGAAAGGCGATTCCTGCTCTTTTATTGACCTTATCGCGTCAAGGGTTCTTTTTTATCCCATTAATATTGGTGCTGCCCAGTTTTTATGGAGAACTTGGAGTTTGGGTCTCATTTTGCATTGCCGATGTGTTGGCCACCATTGTTACGGGTGTGTATTTGGTGAAAGAAATAAAGACCAAACTAATTCCTGCCTAAGCATTCAGTAAGAATGCTTACTTTGGAGGGCATAACTAAACATCCATGAAAAAATTAATACTAACGGGATTTACTGCTATTTTGGCCTTTGCCTGTTCTGAAAAACCTGAAAACAAACCCATGTACACCCTTTTTGTTGGAACTTATACCGATGGCGATAGTGAGGGTATCTACACCTATACTTTTGATGCCAATACAGGCGAGCTATCCAATCAAAAGTTGATGGCCAAAATCACCAATCCATCCTATTTGGCCTTATCAAATGACAAGAAAAATCTATATGCCGTTCAGGAAACTGCCGATTTTGATAGTTTGGGAGGAGGGGTTACGGCCTTTGCTTTAAAAGATGGACTGTTGGAACTTCAGAACAGTATGGGAACACAAGGAGCGCATCCCTGTCATGTTTCCCTTTCAGAGGATGGGAAACTGGCGGTGGCGAATTACTCTGGGGGCAATGTGTCTGTATTTTCTTTGAATGCTGATGGCTCTATTGGGGAAGACCCTCAAATTATTGATCATAAAATCTTGGATTCTGTAAAAACCTCCCATGCTCACATGGCCCAGTTTGATGCTTATGGGCTAATGGTGACGGATTTGGGGTTGGATGCCATAAAACGATACGAGCAAAAGGATGAAACCTTTGTGCCTGCGGAACAAGCATCTCTTCCATTTGTTGATGGGGCTGGCCCTAGACATTTTACCTATGGTAAAAATGGGAAAATGCTCTACGTGATAAACGAATTGAACAGTACCATTTCTGTTTTTGAAAATGTTGAAAATGGAAACTATCAAAAAGTTCAAGTCGTACCGACTTTGGATGCAAATTTCGAAGGTGAAAGCTTTTGCGCCGATATCCATTTATCGCCCGATGGGAAGTTTTTATATGGTTCCAATCGAGGTGAAAACACCATCGTAATCTTTTCGGTTAATGACACTTCTGGAAAATTGGAATTGGTGGGCAGGGAATCTGTTCATGGAGATTGGCCCAGAAACTTTTCTATGGATCCAACAGGTAAGTTTTTATTGGTCGCCAACCAGAAGTCAAACAATATTTCAGTTTTCAAAAGAGATGTCGATAAGGGCACTTTAACCTTTTTAAACGAGATCAAGCACTCAATTCCTGTTTGTTTATTGTTTGAATAATGGTCTAGTTGTCATTCTGAGCTGATACCCGAGCCGTTTCCTGAGCGCCCGCCTGCGGCCGGCAGGTAGTCGAAGGAATATTCAAGGGGAAGCGAAGAATCTCCGTATTTATAAGAGATACTTCGTCGTCCTTGAGGACTCCTCAGTATGACAAATGAATTATGAATAATGTTCTGAATGTCATTCTGAGTGAAGCGAAGAATCTTTACTTCTTAGCCAAGAAAACTATCACCCCGATCACTATAAGTCCAGCGAGAACGGCAAAGAATATTTTCCAGAAACTATAAGGACGACTTCCTGAAATGCTTCCATTTTCCCCGTTAATGAAAAAGTTGTACTCCTTTCCGTTGTATCGGTATGCGCTTACATAAACAGGCAATAAAATGTGCTTGAACGTCTCCTCAGATAATTTCATGTCCATGGACAACACACGTTGTGTATCGCCACCAATGTCACGCATACACCAAGTGGTTGCAATATCTGTAGCCACTTCTTTGGAATGCAAATGACCATCCTTAAGTGGAATGGTATATTTTTCTGTTACAAACCCAGAAAGGAAACCACTATCAAAGGGCTGTAACTTTTTTAAATCCCAAGAAGAAATTTTACCTGGAATCCGCCCTGTTTTTTGATGTGAAGCTTTGATCAAGGTATCATCCACAAAACCCGATACTTCTCCCGCGGCAGGGTACCATCTTGTTTTTCTGACCCTTTGGGTCACCATTTTACCTTGGGAGTTGCGCACTCGTTTGGTTTCATAATAATATTCACCCCGTTGCCCCGTATATGAAGCATAGAGTTGTGCATCAAAGGTCCAATAAGGTAAATACAGCCCTTTGGTAAATTGAGGATCTAGAGCGGCCTTTTTTAAATTGTTCGGAGCGAACCAGAGGCTCTTTACCCAGTTCTTAAAAATTAGAAAGGACTTCTTTTTATCAATTTGAAAGGGCAAAACCGCTCCTGGTAAAATCCAATTTTCTTTATAGGCATCCTCAATTACTAAAGGTTGACCACAGTACACACAATGGAGCGATTTGTAGTTTTCCTCTACGTGCTGATCCGCGCCACAGTTTTTGCAATGGAGCATGGAGATTTCTTCACTGTGTTTTTGTGATCCCATTTCTTGGAGATAGGGATACAATTCCAACTCTTGGAAACCTTTATTATCAATGGCGATGGATTCCTCATGGCCACAATATTCGCAGGTTATGCTTGTGGTCCCAGGCTTGTATTTAAGCTCTGCGCCACAATTGGCACAGGCTTTTTTGAGCTCGGTTTTTTGGATTTTTTGTTCTTCCATAGGTTCATTTCCGTGAGGATGGAAATCCAAATCATTATTGGATTCCAGCAAAATAGGATTGACTAAGATGTAGGCTTAAAATTGTCATACTGAACGAAGTGAAGTATCTCACAATCATGAAAAGTATAGATTCTTCGCTTCCCTTCGACTACGCTCAGGTATCAGCTCAGAATGACAATAAATATGATTATTCCGTTGGTAATGGTGGTGGTGTATTACCTCCTAAGAACGATTTTAATTCTTCCACTTCTTTTAATGCAGTCCAAGCTGACATACCTTGTTTCCACACCAAACTATCACGGTTGATGGCTCTGGAAGCAAACAAGGATTGCATTTGTTCAAAACCTACTGGACCATGTTGTACTCCGTTTGAGGCATAAAAATATTGGGTTTGAGTTGGCATAGGGGGAGGAACGGCTCCTCCAGTGGGTTGAGCGGCTTGTTGAGGTGCAGCTTGGGTGCTACCACCCATCATGCCGCCCATTTGTTGGGCCAAAACAAATCCCATTCCCATTCCCATACCCGCTCCAGCGGTTCCACCTTCGTTTTGGGCAGCAGCTTCGATGGCTTTTGCAGTCTTGAATTTGGTCAATTTGTCCAGATCAAGTTTGTCGATACGGCTGTACTCAAAGATTTCCTTTTTAAGGTCTTCAGGCATTGAGACATTTTCGATGTAGAATTTCTCCAAGGAAATACCTACGCTTTCAAACTCGGGCGACATCACTTCGCGACACGTATCCGAAAGTTCGGTGGTGTTGGCGGCATAGAGTTCTATAGGTAGATTAGCCTGACCAACCGTATTTGTGAATCGTGTAGCAATTAAACTTTTTAAGTGCTCGTTGATCTCGAAATTGGTAAAGTTGCTGTCTGTACCAACAATATCTTTAATGAACTTTCCAGCATCTGAAATTTTATAGGCATACGTTCCAAAAGCACGTATTTCAACAAGTCCAAATCGGTCATCACTTAAAGTGATAGGACTTTTGGTACCCCATTTTTCATCCGTGAAAAGGTGGGTGTTTACAAAATAAACTTCTGCTTTAAAAGGAGAATTAAAACCATATTTCCAACCCTTAAGTGTTGCCAAAATTGGTAGGTTTTGGGTGGTCAAGTCGTAAGTGCCTGGTTCAAAAACATCGGCCAATTGACCCTCGTTGATAAAAACTGCGGTCTGTCCTTCACGAACAATCAACTTTGCGCCGTTCTTTATTTCATTTTGATAGCGTTCAAACCGAAAAGCGATGGTGTCATCGGTATAGTCGAGCCATTCAATAATATCAATAAACTCATTGCTGAGTTTTTCCTTGATCTTTCCAAAAATATCCATGGTAGTGTTTTTAAAATGGTTTTTATTTAATCGTCATGCTGAACTTGTTTCAGCATCACATGCTAGATGGTTTAAATTTTGATGTGACCCTGAAATAAATTCAGAGTGACGTTTTAAAACTATTAAAAAAGAAGATTACTTCCGTTAGATTAGTGTGAAATGATGCTAGTTTGTTACAGTGATTAAGGGGAATTTTATTTAGAACCCACTGCTGCTGCATTTTCCACATGCTGAATTTCAAGATTGGCAAGCAATGTTTCTTTTTGTGAAACGGCCCTGATTACCAAAATGGCAAGAATAGTAAGCGGAATATCAATTAATTGCCCAAACATATCAGCCTGTGTACTTTCTATTAACTCCGTTAAACTATTTGCTCGCAAACTTGTTTTGAAAATGTACCGTCCGATTATACCACCCAAAATCCAAAGTGCCCACCATCCACCAATTAAAAGGCTATTTTTTTTGGATGGCTCGTGTGAATATCTGGTAATAAGAACAGAATTGCCTTCATCAATCTCATTCATGATCTGAACAGGGCGATATAAATTAAGGAAAGGAACGAACCAACTGCCTGCGGCCCAACCTTCATCATGTGATGTGCCTGATCTGCTATTTAGGTTGAAATAGGCTCGTCGGAACCATCTGATAAAGAAAATAACAGAAGTAATGTATAAGATAATATTGGTTATGCCCACAATTCCTTCTCGTAGATCATTAAGTGTTAATTCGTTGTCAGAGACATAATACCCTTCTTCAACTTTTAAAAGCAAGTCATACTGAAGGTAAGAGGAAATCAGTGAAATGAAACTAAGTCCCAATAATCCCCAAAGAATGTATTCTGCCCATTTAGCACGCTGTTTATTAGGTCTAATCGCTTCTTTTGGTTTAGGGATATAATTGTTTGAGGAGTCGTATAAGTAATCGGAACATTCTCCTTCAAAATCTGCTTCCTTTTTAGTTAGATTACATAATAATCCTTTATTGAAATCTAGGTATCGGTTTTTGCATTGTTTGCAAAAAACCAAATGTTCTGCTCTTGTCATGGTTTTGGTTGTTTATTTTGAAACGGGGGAGTATTTACGTTATTGTTTTGAAGGTGTTTTCTTCTTTATTTTTCCAGCTTCCTTCAATAGCTCCAATACCTTTTCTTTTGGAAGTGCTTCAATTTTATGACCATCTCGTCCAAAGGTGGTTTCTCCTGCAAAAAGGGAATTGAGGATGGCTTCCTCCGTTGCTTCAATGGTGGCCAAAAACAACGGGGTCATGGCCTCATTGCGCAAGGTTGGCATTGTTTGAATTGGGCTTTCACTTTCATACGGAATTCTGCATTCCTCGGCAGTGGAAACCGCAATCACATAATCGCCACTTCCGTTGCTAGCAATACCTCCTGTTCTGGATAAACCGAGCATAGCTCGCTTTGCCAATCGCGCTAAATTTCTAGAATCCAAGGGTGCATCGGTAAGCACCACCATCATGCAAGAACCATCGGGGGAATACTTGAAACTTTCGGAATAATGCCCCAATTTTTTTCCCACTTCAACACCTGCAACTTGCAAAACCCCTCCAAAATTGGACTGGACCAATACACCCACAGTATAACCTCCAGAGTTTTTAGGCAACACTCGGGATGAGGTACCAATACCACCCTTAAACCCAAAACAAATAGTGCCTGTTCCTGCGCCTACATTGCCTTCGGGCACGGCGCTAGATGTTGCTGTTGAAATGGCTTGGAGAACATCAGTCTCAGTAACGTGACGCCCTCGAATATCGTTGAGGTAACCATCGTTGGTTTCGCCAACTAACGCATTCACAGAACGGACATTTTCATTGCCTTTTTGGTCCAAGGTGTAACCAATTACGGCATTCATGGCTGTGGAAACATTCAATGTATTGGTCAATACAATAGGGGTTTCCAAATTGCCTAGCTCTTTAACCTGAGTATAGCCAGCCAACTTTCCAAATCCGTTGCCCACATAAATGGCTGCGGGTACTTTTTCTTGAAAAATGTTTCCAGAGTGTGGTAGAATGGCCGTTACTCCAGTTCTTATATTTTCACCTTCATTGCGAGTGGTATGCCCCACTTGAACCCCTGGCACATCGGTTATGGCATTGAATGTTCCGGGTTGGAGTACGCCAATTTCAACCCCATGATCTCGAAGTCGGTTTTGTGATAGCATCAGCAATGGAATTAAAAAGAATGTGAAAAATAGACTGGATTTGGGTTGGCTCATTTCGAATTATTTAATCTTTTACAGCACTCACGGTTACTAACAATTGTCCTACATGTCTTTGACTATGTTCCGCGGCATGAAATAGCAATCCAATAACTGTTGAGGGTAATTTTTTACGCCCAACAAACCGTTCCTCAGTAAGTATGTTTTCTGGAGTATTTTTAAAATAGGCGAGGGCTTGATTTACCTTGGTCTCAAAATCAGCGATCAATTGTTGGGATGAGGGTGCACCTTCTCCATTCCCTTCATTTTTCAGGAAATGAAACTGTTCTTCGGTCAATGCTTTTTCATCGGCATAGGTAAGCATGCGATCCAGTACTCCGGTCATATGTCTCAAATGAAATCCGACCGATGCTCTACCCATTGGATTTTCCCAAAGTTTGTCTTCGGGAAAATCCGTTAGATAGGTCTTTATTTCCCGAACTGATTGCAACAGGGCGTGGGCCGCAGGTTGCAAAAGAGGTGGTACATCTGGTATTGGTCCACTGAGCCAATATTCGGGAGCGTTTGACATTAGTAAAATTTAAAAATCTCGATAATCCCCAGACAAATATTTGTTTGCCTTTTCTTCTTGGAATTGCGCCGTTTCTGCATCCCAATGCAATGTTTCACCAGGGAAACGACCTGCTATAGTTCCTAAAAGAATAGTTTCGGTCAATCGAGCTGCATAATCAAAAGGTGCTGTGGTTTCTCCTTTTCCTAAACAAGCATCAACAAATTGGTGGTAGTGTTTAGGGCCTTCGGTACCATAATTTCGGATTGGCTCGCCCAAGTTATGCTCTTCGGATACCTTGGCGATTTCCTTGGAAATGTCCACATACTTACCGCGAACAATCTTTTTAGGGAGTTGCATAAAGTGCGGTAATAACAAACGGCCTTTTGTTCCTACGAACATGGCGCCTTGCTCTGGAAGTTCATTTTCTCCTGCAACACCTGCATCCAACGATATGCTATTTCCATCAGTCTTTTTTGACGCATTGTCCTTCTTCATTTCCATTCCGGGCAACATCAGGTCTTCGTGCATTTCTGGAGCACCAGGGCCATCATACCAAACCCATTTTAAGGATTTTCCTGTGTACGGGGTTTCTGGAAATTCATAGGTCACTGTATTGTTTTCTGGGAATCCGAATCCGTTGGACGGTCTACATTCTGTGGTTATGGTTCTTGGCACATCCAATTGAAGTGCGTTGTATGGTGTATCAAAAATATGAACGCCCATATCGCCCAAAGTGCCACAACCGTAGTCCATTAATTTTCTCCAATTTCCCGGATGGTACATGCCCTCTTTATAAGGTCTCTCTTTGGAAGTGCCCAACCAAAGGTTCCAATCCAATTGGGTTGGTACGGTATCTTCTCCCTCAGGAAGTGGACCGTCGTAACCCCAGTTTTTAGGGGACCAAGCGTGAACCGTATGTACTTTTCCGATAATTCCGGATTGGATCAGCAAAGTGGCCAATTTGTAATCGTAAAAGGAATGCACCTGAATTCCCATTTGAGTGACCAATCCTTTTTCAGCCGCTACTTTTTTCATTTCTCTTGACTCTGAAACGTAGTGCGTCAAAGGTTTTTGGCAATACACAGGTTTGTTCATGTTCATCGCCATCAACGAAGCGGGTGCATGGGTATGGTCGGGGGTTGAAACCACTACGGCATCAATTTCATCACCCATTTCTTCCAACATGGCACGGTAATCGAAAAAGATGCGTGCTCCAGGGTGCATTTTGTGCGCAGCGGATAGATTGATAGCATCCACATCACACAATGCAACAACATCAACGGATGCGTGGGAAGAAATGGCTTTTAAATCCTCCATTCCCATATTTCCAACACCAATGTGGGCAGTTCTTAGTTTGTTTTGAGGGAAACCTGCCTTTAAAAAGGAGGGTGCCAACATGATTCCGAGTGCTCCAACACTACTTTTTTTGATAAAGTCTCTTTTATTCATGGTCTGGAGGGTTATAGTTTTTTAATTTTTATGTTTCTGAACCAAATAGGGCTGGAATGGTCTTGCAAAGCAATATAGCCCGTTTTGTATTTTCCGTAGTCGGGTGCGTTGTCCCATTTACCTGAAGCCTTTTTGGTGTTCCATTCCTCGGACCAAGGCACAAATTCCAAGAGTTTTTTACCATTGAGCCAATGCTCAACTTTTTCCGGAGTAAAAACAATTTTGGTGGAATTCCACTCCATCACCGGATTCAATTGTTTTTGGGATTCATCAGCCGTGTGCATTGCATAATCCGCTCCCGTTTTTTGCCAATCTTGAAGCAATTCGGGATGTTCTGCACCAAATTGGGAGTTGTACCCCACCAAATCGTGGATATTGGCGTAGTTTTCATCATCAATCAATTGGTATTCCGGAGAAACTACTGGAGGTCCATCGTAGCCCTCTTTAACGTGGTAAAAAATGCCACTGTTTCCACCTTGGGGAATTTTCCATTCCAAATAAAGTTCAAAATTATCGAACTCTTCAGCTCCGTAAAGAATGTCTTTTCCTCCTTTGTAATCCTGTTCAAGACCCAAATCGGTGTCAAAAGTCAAGGTGCTGTCCTTAATGGTCCAGCCTGGGGGTAAAGAATCCATGCCGTAGCCTCGCCATCCATCCAAAGAGGTGCCATCAAAAAGATAGATCCATTCAGAAGTTTCATTTTCAACAGTTTCTGGACTTTGGGAAGATTCCGGAGGTTTGGTTTGATTTTTACAAGCCGCAACCAAGGATATTGCGATTGCCAGCTTAATTAATTTGTGCATAGTTTAGTTATTTGATCATATGTGAAGGAGCAAAGTACAAAATATTACATACTTTTTTTGACCCTTTTTCACTACATTTAAGGCCGACTAACTCAACACTTTAATAATGAAGACTAGCTTTTTAAGGGTCGGTATGCTATTACTGGCTACCGTCTTGTTTACTTCCCCAATTTATTCACAACGAAAAAAGAAAACCCAGAGCGCTCCCGAGTATCCCGAAGAGCTGTATTCCAGTTTGGAATATAGATTGATAGGTCCATTTCGAGGAGGACGTTCAGGTACGGTTGCAGGGGTACCGGGACAACCAAAACTATATTATTTTGGAGCCACGGGTGGTGGCGTTTGGAGAACCACTGATGGCGGAAATACCTGGGAAAATATTTCAGATGGATTTTTTGGCGGCAGTATTGGTGCCGTTGAAGTTTCACAAAGTGACCCCAATGTGATTTATGTAGGTGGAGGTGAGCAGACCGTAAGGGGTAACGTTTCATCCGGTTATGGCGCTTGGAAAACCGAAGATGCCGGTAAAACATGGAAATCCATTGGATTGGATAACAGTAGACACATTTCTCGCATGCGGGTTCATCCTTCCGATCACAATACGGTGTATGCTGCGGTAATGGGAAACTTGTACAAGCCAACTGAAGAAAGAGGGGTGTACAAAAGTACCGATGGTGGCGAAACATGGAAAAAAGTGCTTTATGCCAACGATTTGGCAGGAGCTGTGGATTTGGTTTTTGATCCCAACAATCCAAGAATCTTATATGCCTCCACTTGGAGGGTGCAACGTACACCTTATAGCTTAAGCAGTGGCGGCGAAGGCTCTGCACTTTGGAAAAGTACCGATAGTGGAGAAACTTGGACAGAGATTTCAACAAACAAAGGCTTTGCAACGGATACCTTGGGAATCATTGGTGTGGCAGTCTCTCCGGTAAACAGCAATAGGGTATGGGCCTTGGTAGAGAACAAGGACAAAGGAGGTTTGTACCGTTCAGAAGATGGAGGTAACACATGGAGTTTGATCAATGGTGATAGGAACCTAAGACAAAGAGCTTGGTATTATACACGAATTTATGCCGACACCAATGATGAGAATACTGTTTATGTGATGAATGTACAATACCATAAAAGTACAGATGGTGGTAAAACATTCAAGGCATCTGTAGCAGCTCACAGTGATCACCACGATCTTTGGATCGCTCCGGAAGATTCTAAACGTATGATCATCGCCGATGATGGGGGTGCCCAAATTAGTTATGATGGTGGCGATACTTGGAGTACTATGATGAACCAACCCACAGCGCAATTTTATAGGGTTACCACAGACAATGCATTCCCATATAGAATCTATGTGGCCCAACAAGATAACTCTACCCTAAGAATCAATTATAGAAGTGACAATTTTTCAATTGGTGAGGACGATTGGGAAACTACCGCAGGTGGAGAATCAGCTACGCTTGCTGTGGACCCAACCAATGATCAGATTGTTTATGGTGGTAGTTATGATGGTTTGCTGGAGCGGGTAAACCATGATAAAAATACATCCAGAGCCATTAACGTATGGCCAGATAACCCTATGGGTTATGGTGCAGAAGGAATGAAGTATCGTTTTCAATGGAACTTCCCGATCCTGTTCAGTAAGCACAATCCCAAAAAATTGTACACGTTCTCCAACCACGTACATATGACCACCAATGAAGGTCAAAGCTGGGAGTTGTTGAGTGATGACCTTACAAGAAATGACCCAACAAAATTGGTTTCAAGTGGTGGACCTATTACACAAGATAATACCAGTGTGGAATATTACTGTACCATTTTTGCTGCCAACGAAAGCCCATTAAAAGAAGGCTTGCTTTGGGTGGGTAGTGATGACGGTTTGATCCATATTACCAAAGACGGTGGAAAAACATGGGAAAATGTTACCCCATCCAATATGCCAGAGTGGAACATGATCAACAGTATTGAGCCTTCGGCATTCGATGAAGGAACTTGCTACGTTGCCGCTACGCGATACAAGTTGGGGGATTTTACGCCTTATTTGTACAAAACCACCGACTACGGTAAAACTTGGTCGTTGATTACAAACGGCATCGATGACGAACACTTTACCCGTGTGGTTCGGGAAGACCCAAAAAGAAAAGGATTGTTGTACGCTGGAACAGAAACAGGAATGTACGTTTCATTTAATGATGGTGCCAAATGGGAGAAATTCCAAATGAACCTTCCGATAGTTCCAATTACTGATCTAACCATTAAGGACAACAACTTGATCGTGGCCACCCAAGGTAGAAGCTTGTGGGTGATCGATGATCTTACGGTACTTCATCAATTGGATGATGCTAAAAAATCATCCGAAACTATTTTGTACCAACCAAGAGAAAGCTACAGAACAAAAGGAAGAACAGGGAGAGGTCCTTCAAAAACATCAGGTGAAAACTTGGCAAATGGGGTAATTACACATTTCTATCTCAAGGATTTCGCAGAAAAAGACAGTGTGGCGCTTACCTACACCAAAATGAACGGTGATACTTTGGCCACTTACAGTACCTATTCCAAAGAAAGGGATAAAAAGTTAGAGGTTAAAAAGGGTGGAAATACCCACGTTTGGGATACTCGCGGCAAAAGTGCTGAACGCTTGGAGGGAATGATCCTATGGTGGGCAAACCTTAGCGGGCCCAAAGCGGTTCCTGGATCTTACAAAGTAAGCCTGAACGTGAATGGAGCTACCCAAACAGAGGATTTCAAGATTTTGCCTGATCCTAGGGCTGAGGTAACTGTTGCCGGTATGCAAGAGCAATACGATTTTATTACCGAGATCAATGAGACGGTGGATTTGGCCCACCAATCCATTAAGAAAATTAGAATGGTAAATGGCAAGCTGGATGAATTCATCAAAAAATACAAGGATGATGCAGCTACCAAATCTATGGTGGAGAAGGCCAAAACCATGAAGGAAAAGTTTGGTGATATTGAAAAGGCCCTGTATCAAACCCAGAACAGAAGTAATCAGGATCCTTTGAACTTCCCGATCAGGTTGACCAATAAATTGGCGGCCTTGAACAGTTTGGTTTCCACGGATGATTTTCCGCCAACAGAACAGGCAATTGCTGTTAAAAATGAATTGTCAGCAAAAATAAAAGAAGAATTAACCCAATTTGATGCCTTGGTTGACAAGGAAATTTCAGACTTTAACGAGGAGTTCAACAAGCTTAACTTAAGCTATTTGAGCATCGAAGAATAAAACAAGCTAAAGCCCTTATGTTTTTCATAGGGGCTTTTACTTTATATCATTAGGAAGAACACATATCATCATCATGAAAAAAGGATTACTACTCTTGCTGTGCGGCGTTTGGGGAACACTTACAATTGCACAGACCGCGAACGATTATTTTGAACCTATGAAATTTAGGAACATTGGCCCATTTAGGGGAGGACGTTCCGTTACGGCAAGTGGTGTAGTGGGAGACCCGCTTACCTATTATATGGGAACTACTGGAGGAGGACTTTGGAAAACCACCAATGCAGGCGGACAATGGGAAAATATTTCCGATGGTTTTTTTGAATTGGGTTCTGTGGGAGCTGTTTCGGTTTCCTCTTCTAACCCAAATATTGTGTATTGTGGAATGGGGGAGCATGCCCCAAGAGGGGTAATGACTTCTTATGGCGATGGTATGTATAAATCCAACGATGCAGGAAAAACTTGGATCAAACTAGGACTTGAAAAAACCCAACATATTTCCCGAATCATCATTCATCCGACCAATCCTGATATTGTTTATGTCGCTGCCCAAGGTGCTTTGTATGCGCCAAATGAAGAAAGGGGAGTATATCGCACCAAAGACGGAGGAAAGACTTGGGAAAAGATACTTTATGTTGATGCCGGAACTGGTGCGGCAGAGCTTTCTATGGACGCCAAAAATCCCTTGGTATTGTATGCTGCCATGTGGGAACACCAACGTAAACCCAATATGGTAATCAGTGGCGGACCTGGTAGTGGATTGTATAAAAGTACCGATGGTGGGGACACTTGGAAAGAAATGACCAAAGGTCTGCCCGAGGAAAAGGGAAAAATGGCCATTGCTGTAAGTGCTGCCAATTCCGATAAAGTATATGCGGTCATCGAAAGTGATTCCAATCAAGACAAAGGTGGGTTGTTTGTTTCCAATGATGCTGGGGATAGCTGGAATATGGTAAGTGGAGATAATCGTTTGGTGCAACGAGCTTGGTATTATATCGAAGTGTTTGCAGACCCAAATGACGAGGATACGGTTTACGTTTTGAGTGCGTCCATGTTCCGTTCAGAAGATGGCGGTAAAACTTGGGAAACCATTTCTGTGCCCCATGGAGATACCCATGAGTTGTGGATAAACCCAGATAATTCAAAAAATATACTATTGGCTGACGACGGTGGGGCAACCATTTCTTTTGATTACGGAAAAAATTGGACGTTACAAGACAACATGCCTACCGCACAGTTTTATCGCATCAATACCGATAATCTATTTCCTTACAATATTTATGGGGGACAACAGGACAATACTTCGGTAAAGATTGCAAGTCTTTCTTTGGGTCGATGGAGCATAAGTCAAGAAGATTGGCATTACTCCGCAGGTGGGGAAAGTGCTTTTTTGGCCTTTGACCCTAATGACCCTCGATATGTGATGGGAGGAAGTTATTTGGGTACCATTGAGTTATTGGATATGGAATCCAAAATGTCGAGCAATGTAATGGCTGCACCCATCCAGTATTTGGGACGTGATGCTAGAGATATGAAATACCTCTACAATTGGAATGCTCCTATTATTTGGTCCAAGCATGAACCGGGCACTTTTTACCATGGAGCACAATTGGTTCTGCGTACTAGGGACAATGGGGTGACTTGGGAAGAGATTTCACCCGATCTTACCCGCGACCAAGATGAATTGCAAGGAAAAGGGGGCGGACCCTACACCAATGAAGCGGTAGGAGCAGAAAACTACGGCACTTTGGCCTATTTGTTAGAATCACCACACGAAAAAGGAGTTTTGATATCCGGTAGTGATGATGGTTTGGTGCACATCACTAAAAATGGAGGGGAATCATGGGAAAATATAACCCCAAAGGGGTTAAAGGAATGTTTGGTAAATGCCATTGAAGTATCCCCACACGACCCAGCTACCCTTTATATTGCTACTACGCGATACAAATTCAACGATTATACACCAGGATTGTACAAGAGTACGGATTACGGAAAAAGCTGGACCAATATTAGTGAGGGTATACCTTATGGAGCTTTTACCCGAGTGGTTCGAGAAGATGCGGACCAAAAGGGTTTGTTGTATGCCGGAACCGAAAAAGGACTTTTTGTTTCTTGGAACGATGGGAAAAAATGGGAACCCCTTCAGTTGAATTTGCCTAAAACTCCAATTACAGATTTAAAAGTGCACCAAGGCGATTTGATCGTGGCCACCTCGGGACGTTCTTTCTGGATTTTGGATAACATAACAACCTTTTCCCAATATAAAGGCGATTCCAAAAGCTTGAAACTGTTCCAGCCTGAAACAACTGTTCATGGGTATTGGGGCAGTCAACTGAACAGTAGTTCCAAAGATGAAAAGGGCACCAATACTTTTGAAGGGGTTAACCCTGCCAATGGTATGGTGATCTATTACCATCTGCCTGAGAAATTGGACAGCACAGACTTGACTATGGAAATTGTGGATAGTAAAGGAAAAGTGGTTCGCAGTTTGACCTCAAAAAGAGATGAAACATTTGTTCCACATAATGGGGGCAATGCACCTCCAGCTCCAACTTTAGGAAAGGACAAAGGATTGAACCGTTTTGTGTGGGATTTAAAAACACCGATTGTTCCCGGAGTTCCTGGAGTGTATATCGAAGCTAATTTTACGGGACATAAAGTACCGCCAGGAACTTACACGATCAACCTAAAGGTTGGAGATGAGACGGTTTCCATTCAAGCATCCGTAATCAAAACACCAAATACGGAAATTACCCAAGAACGCTTTGAGGAGTATCACACATTTATGTCTGAAATTGAGTCCAATGTGACCGATATGCACAACAAGATTAATACTCTTAAAAAAGTACAGGACCAACTAACAGTTTTGTTGAAGGATTTGGACAATGAAACCTTAAAAGAAGAGGGTAAGGCATTGTTGAAAAAATTAAAGGCTTGGGACGGAGATATGGTGCAGCGAAAATCACAAGCGTATGATGATGTGGAGAATTTCCCCAACAAGTTTACAGCAGAGTACTTATTTTTGATGAACCATAGTGATAGTTCGCTTCCGCAGATCAACCAACCCTCAAAGGATAGAAAAAAGGAGTTGGATGCCCAATGGGAAGGGTTGAAACAGAGAGCAGAAACGCTTATGAAATCCGATATTCCCAATTTCAACAAAAAACTTTGGGAAAACGGAGTGGGAGCTATCCGAATGTAAAATGTAAAAACAGGATAAATTGCTGTACCCTTATATAAAATCCTTGCACTTGATCTTTGTGGTCACTTGGTTTGCTGGCTTGTTCTACATTCCTAGACTGTTTATCTATCACATTGAAGCAAGTCAAAAACCATCGCCGGATAAGGAGATTCTTTCCGACCAACTAAAGTTGATGACCAAACGGTTGTGGTATATCATTACGTGGCCCTCGGCTATTTTGTGCACACTTACCGCCATTTGGCTACTGATTTTAATGCCGGGATGGTTGGAGCAATCGTGGATGCACGTAAAACTTGCCTTTGTGGCATTGCTGTTCGGGTATCATTTTAAATGCCATCAAATTTTTAAACAATTGCAACGCGATGAGGTCAACTACACCTCCAAGTTTATGCGGATGTGGAACGAGGTGGCGACCCTAATCCTGTTTGCAGTGGTGTTTTTGGTCATCTTAAAGAGCGCCTTTAACTGGATCTATGGCATTGTCGGAATATTTGTGTTGATGATGCTATTGATGCTGGGTATTCGATGGTATAAAAAAGTAAGGGATAGAAATCCTAATGCCTAAAAATTTCAGGCGCAAGTTCAAGGTTTAAGTTCAAATTCAAGTACATGTTTCAATGAAATATTTATACTTGGGTTTGAGCTTGATTCTGACACTTAAACTTTACACTTGAACTTGCACATTATTTGGCTCAATAATTGCTTAAATTTAACATTAAATCAAGCTAAATTGTTCCGAAAACTATCCTTAAGGTCCCGTATTTTCATTTCCATGATTACTTTGGTGGTGGTTGCCTCTGTCTTGATTGCTGGGGTTACCGTTTACCAATACAAGGAACAGTCCAGGGATTATCACGATGTTCGTTTGGAGCGAAAGGAGCAACAAATTTCAAGAAGCATTACGTATACACTACGTGAAACAACTTACCCTATAAATACCGAAAATCTAGGACTCATCTTTAGCGAGGAAATCTATAAGATTGCCAATATTCAGGATGTAAACTTCAATATTTATGATCTTGAGGGAAGTCTAATCAAAAGTTCCAGACCCAGTTTCGATACCGATTCCATTTCCGCCTGTTTGGATGCAGAGGTGTTGAATTATTTGAGGGAAAGTGGAGAATCCAGGTTGGTAGAGGAAAAACATGCCGCCGGTGAAGATTTTCAGGCTTCCTACACCTATTTGTTGGATCTAAAGTTTAAACCGATAGGGATTTTGAACTTGCCGTATTTTGAAGACAATTCCTTCAATAATATGGAATTGAGGGAGTTTTTAATGCGATTGGGGTTGGTTTACCTTTTGATGTTGATCGTGGCCATTATTTTGGCCTATTTCATCACAAAATATATTACACGATCACTGCAGACCATCTCGGATAAGATCAATCGAACGAACTTGACCAGACAAAACGAGAAAATTTATATCGACAGCCCTGGAGAGGAAATTGGCACCTTGGTGGATTCTTACAACCGAATGATCGACGAACTGGAAGAAAGTGCCGTAAAATTGGCCCGTGGTGAGCGGGAGCAAGCATGGCGTGAAATGGCAAAACAGGTGGCACATGAAATCAAAAATCCTTTGACGCCGTTGCGTTTGACCGTACAAAGTTTTGAGCGCAAATTTGATCCGAACGATCCTGATATTGACAAAAAGGTGCATGAGTTCTCAAATACCCTGATCCAACAAATCGATACAATGAGCAATATTGCCACAGCATTTTCAAGCTTTGCGGATATGCCGGCTCAACAGAACGAGACTTTGAACGTGGTAAATGTGGTAAAATTGGCCTTGGAAATCTTTACGGAGGACTATATTCATTTTATAACGGATGAAAAAGAGATCATCGCTAAATTGGATCGAACCCAATTGATCAGAGTGGTGACCAATTTGGTTAAAAATGCCATTCAGGCCGTGCCCGATGTGGAAGCACCCCGTATTTTGGTAACCGTAGCGACAGTGGGCGATAGGGTAAAAATTTCGGTGGCGGACAATGGCGTGGGCATATCGGATGATTACAAGCACCGCGTTTTTGAACCAAAATTTACCACCAAATCCAGCGGTACCGGATTGGGATTGGGAATGGTAAAAAACATTGTGGAAAACTACGGCGGAACCATTAACTTTACTTCAAAGCAAGGAAAGGGCACCGTTTTTACCATTGAGTTTCCCAAGGAACATTCAGCATAATTTCCTTCAAGAATTCAATAAAAATTAATAGCTACTCATATGGACTACGAGAACATTTATATTGAGGAAGAGAACAATTTGGCCATTATTACCATCAATAGACCAAGTAAACTTAATGCACTCAACCAAAGAACCATTACGGAGCTTCATGTGGCATTTAAGGAGTTGGGCGAGGATCCTGAAATTAAGGTAATCATTATTACCGGAAGTGGCGAAAAAGCCTTTGTGGCTGGGGCCGATATCTCTGAATTCGCAAATTTTTCGGTAAAGGAAGGGCGTCAATTGGCAGCAGTTGGCCAAGAAAAATTGTTCGATTTTATTGAAAATTTAACCACACCTGTTATAGCAGCCATAAATGGCTTTGCATTGGGAGGCGGATTGGAACTGGCCATGGCATGCCACTTTAGAATTGCCAACAGTAATGCTCGTATGGGATTGCCCGAAGTTTCTTTGGGAGTGATTCCAGGTTACGGAGGTACGCAACGTCTTCCTCAACTTATTGGAAAAGGAAGGGCCATGGAAATGATCATGACGGCAGGGATGATCGATGCCGATAAAGCATTTGCCTATGGTCTGGTAAATCATGTGGTTTCCCCAGAGGAATTGTTACCGGTGTGCGCCAAAATAGCGAGCAGGATATCGAATAATTCGTCTGTGGCCATAAAATATGCAATAAAAGCGGTAAATGCTGGTTTTAGGTATGACGCTGATGGCTTTTCGGCCGAAATTGATGCCTTTGGCACTTGCTTTGGAACCGACGACTTTAAAGAAGGAACCTCCGCATTTTTGGACAAGCGCAAGGCAGATTTCCCTGGATCGTGATCAGTGGCCTTAACCAAGCCAAATCATGACTAAAAACCTACTGCTTACCCTATGTTTTCTGTGTGCCGGTGTTGTTGCCAATGCGCAAAAAATGCCCGTTTCTTACGATTTTGGGGAAAAATACCAGGACCGTTATCGCTACTCCAATCTTATGACGATCGATGAAGATGCATCAGGTGGTTATATTTTGGTGCGTGCCTATTATCAAGGATTGGTGCTAAGGCCCAAAGGATATCTTATAGAACATTACAACAAAGACCTTGAGTTGATCAATGAGTTCAACTATAAACTTAAGGGGATGGATTTTGTTGACGGATTTTTAAAGAACGGACAATTACACCTATTGTTCATTAATTACAACCAAGGACAAGGTCAATACGAATATTGGGCACATACCAGTCCCATAATCAACTTTAACTTTAAGGAAAAGAAATTGCTTTCCATAGCATCCGAGCCAGTGGATGATCCTGTGGGAAAGAACTACTATAACCGAAATTTCAGTAAAGGGTTTACTACTGCAGTCTTGTTTAATGAAGCAAAGACCGGATTTGTAATCAGTACCCACCATAAAAAGGGAAAAGACAACAAACATATGATCCATTTGTTCGATACTTCTTTGAATCAAAAGTTCGAACATGATTTTTCGGATGAAATCGAGGAAAAGAACTATGCTTTTGAAAATATAGCCATCTCCCAAGATCTTCAAACAGCATACATTGTGGGGAAGGCCTATTTTAAAAAGAAAAGGTTCCAAGTAGATGAGCGCAAATTCCAATATGAACTCATCAAAGTGAATGCTGCAGGGAGTCAAACCCAATCATTTGTAGATCCTGGAAAGTATCCGGAGGCACTTTTTCCTATAAATATCAAAAACAGACTGGTCTGTGTAGGGTTTTATGCGGATAGAAAAGATAATCGGTACAATGGGATCGCCTATTTTGATGTAGATCCAACGACCTTAAACATCAAAAGCCAAAAGTACAATCCTTTTTCCCAACAATTTATGGACGATAAGTTTGGTAGAGAGGGAGATAAAGAGATAAAAAACCTGATTTTTAAAAGTGTGGAAGTTTCTCCAAAAAATGAGATTTTCTTCAATGCCGAGGAATACTTTGTTACTTCGGGATTGGAAGTTACAGGTGCAGGGCAACGTGTAAAAATTGAAAGATACCATTATAACGATATTGTTAGCGTGAAGCTTGCTTCCGATGGATCCCTGGATTGGGCCAGAAACATTAACAAAACTGAGGTGACCCAAGGCGATGGCGCCTATGCTTCCTACAGTTCCTACTTTAAAAATGGGAAAACTTATTTTTTCATCTGTACAGCATCAGAATCCCCCGATTTAATGAGCAACGACCGACTGATTTTTAAGCAAGGATTTAGTAGAAACCGAAATGTGTTCATTATTTCTTTGGATGAAAATGGAAGTATCGATTACGAGAAAATCATCGATTCCAAAGAAGCCCGTCTGCCATTGATGGTTTCCAAACCCTTAAAAGATGTGGGAGAAAACAAGATGCTTTTTTATGCCAAGCAGGGCAGTAAAAAACAGTTGGTAAAGGTTGATTTCAATGAGCAATAGACAAGTTTGCGATAAGCAATAAGCAATAAGCTGGTTGCTGACATTTCGAGCGAGCTTGCGACGAGAAATCTATTCACTGAACATTTAACAATATCCAAGGTCTTTTCCCTTTTCACTCAATTCCAGAAATTCGTGCAATTAGTGTCATTCTTTTCTGAACCAAGAACCAAGAGCAAAGTCGACCAGAGGTTATTTATACTATTCTTCCCAATTAAGTTTGGTCATGATCGATTTTAGATATTTCTTACCCTCAACCCTCAACCCTCAACCCTCAACCCTCAACCCTCAACCCTCAACCCTCAACCCTCAACCCTCATTCCTGCAATTCGCATCAATATAAAATGGAAATAATCCATATATTTGGAATAAAACCAATTTTTGTCCACAAAAGAACATCTAAAAGGAAGGGGTGCCCAACAAAATACACCCAACAAGTTTCTGCAACATCTGTATGAAACAAGGGATGATTTTTTAGAATTCTGTCGATTGGAAGGAGAGGAAGTGGAAAGCAATACCACCCAATATTTACCCATTTTTCCCAAAACCATTGTGAATAAAGTGACCAGTCCAGATGTGGGGATGACATACTCTTTAAATCCCTATCAAGGCTGTGAACATGGATGCATTTACTGTTATGCCAGAAATACCCATGAATATTGGGGTTATAGTGCTGGTTTGGATTTTGAACGACGCATTTTGGTAAAAAGGTCAGCACCCGAGCTGTTGGAAGCAAAGCTCAAGAGTAAAAATTGGAAAGCAGCCACAATCGTTTTGTCTGGAAACACGGATTGTTACCAGCCAGCCGAACAAAAGTTTGGATTGACCCGAAAATGTTTGGAAGTGTTTTTAAAATACAGACACCCAGTGGGAATCATAACAAAAAATGCATGGGTTTTAAAGGATTTGGATATTTTGAAAGAGTTGAACCATTATGGTTTAATAGGAGTCAATATTTCAGTGACTTCATTGTCTGAGGAAACAAGAAGAATTTTGGAACCAAGAACAGCTTCCATTCAAAAGCGATTAAAGACCATCAAGATTTTAACGGAAAACAATATCCCTGTAAATGCAATGTTGGCACCTATGATTCCAGGAATCAACAGTCATGAATTATTGCCATTGGCCAAAAAAGTTGCTGAAAATGGGGCGCTTTCTTTTGGTTTTACGGTAGTCCGGTTGAATGGTGCCATTGGGCAAATTTTCACAGATTGGATTCAAAAAACAATGCCAGATAGAGCTGGAAAAGTGTTGCATCAGATTCAGGATTGTCATGGAGGATCATTAAACGATAGTCGATTTGGAACCAGAACCAAAGGAGAGGGTAAAATAGCCGAGCAAATCCATGAAATGGCTCAATTGGCACGAAAGAAATATTTTGCAGATAGGGTTTTTCCAAAACTCAATCATGAACTCCACGAGAGTTATAAAAATGGGCAGATGAAGTTGTTTTGAATACAATGTTCAATGAGCAATAAACAATTAGGATGAGTTTAATTCAAGTGTAAGCTCAATAAAAATTACCTTCTAAATATTCGAGCAAATTGGTAAAATTCGAGTCAAACCAAAAAGCGCAGCAAAGCCCTATAATTAGGTTCTCGACTGCGCTTTATTATTATTAAATAAGTTGACTATTTCAATTCCCAACCAGCACGGTAATCACGCGTTACCCATTCGTTGGCCTTTTCATAGTTGGTAATCTTCATATTCTCGCCATCCCACAATAATTTTCTTCTTCCAGGAGAATTGTAAGGGTTCCAATCCCTTGCAGTTTTACCAGGTTGCAGTTCTTTATATTGGTATGCTTTCACCGCCAAATTTCCCATCAAAACGGTTTCGGTCAATTTACCAGCTTTCTCAAAATTGGATGAGGTAGGGGTGCCGTTCAAACAACCATCCACAAAATTGGCTACGTGCCCATCCACTCCTCCAGGTACCCTTGGGTATTTTGGAGCAGGGGCCTTATAAAGATCCATCATATCGGATGGCAATAAGCGTGCATTTCTAGAATAGGTATCGCAAACCAAAATCCCTTTTTCTCCATAAATAACGGTTCCACCGCCAGTATCACCTATTGTTTCACCATCCTTCAATTCATCTGGCAGGTCTGGTTTAAGACCACCATCATACCAGTTCAATGCAATGTCTCCATGGTGTTCATGTTCAAACTTCAAATGTATTTTAGAAGATGGAGGACAAGAGTGGCTGTAATCAGCTTCCACAAAATCATCTACCCAAACCGTGGTACAACTTGCTTCAGCCTCAGTTGGATAACCTAGATCCAATACACTGAATGGTGTTTCCATGATATGGCATCCCATATCTCCTAAAGCTCCGGTACCGAAATCCCAGAATCCTCTCCATTTAAAAGGAAGATAAGCATTGTTATAATCGCGCATGGCAGCTGGGCCCAACCAAAGATCCCAATCCAATTCCTTTGGAATACGATCCTTTTTGGTAGGCATGGGAACACCTTGAGGCCAAACAGGACGGTTGGTCCAACAATCGATAGTGTGTACCTTGCCAATAATGCCAGATTCCACCCATTCACGGGCAATTCTACTGTCATCACTTGATGCTCCTTGGTTTCCCATTTGGGTCACAATCCCATTTTCTTTGGCCACCTTGGTCATTAAACGTGCTTCGTAGATATTGTGGGTCAAAGGTTTTTCCACATAAGCGTGCTTTTTTTCGCGCATAAAAGGAAGCGCGATGGTTGCATGCATGTGATCTGGAGTAGCTACCATAATGGCATCGATATCGCTCAATTGCTCATCAAAAACCTTACGGAAGTCCTTATATCTTTTTACATCTGGAAATAGGTCGTAGGTTTCTTTGGCACGACGATCATCAACATCGCAAAAAGAAACAAATTTTACTTTTCCAGTATCGTTAAATCCTCTAAGCACACCATTACCTCTACCTCCAACCCCAAAACCAGCTACGTAGAGTGTATCACTGGGCGGAACATGTGTTTTTCCCAACACATGGCTGGGTACAATTGAAAAAGCAGCCGAAGCAGCTGCCGCATTTTTAATGAATTTTCTTCTTTGCATTTTGTTTAGTTTGATTTATGCTTTCACAAGATACAAAAAAGTGAATGGGATCAAGCCCCATTCCATTCCTTATAAAACTGATTCAGAAAGTCCGACATAAACTGGTGTCGCTCCTCGGCCAGTTTTTTGCCTGTTTTGGTGTTCATTTTATCTTTTAGCAGTAATAATTTCTCGTAAAAATGATTGATGGTCGGGGCGTTGGAATTTTTATACTCCTCTTTGGACATGTTTAAATTTGGAGGGACAGCGGGGTCGTACATTGGCCTGTTTTTAAATCCACCGTAGTTAAAGGTGCGGGCAATACCGATTGCACCAATGGCATCCAATCGGTCGGCATCCTGTACTATTTGAAGTTCAAGAGAATTAAAGGCTTTACCATTGTTTTCAAGACTATTTTTAAAGGACATGTGCTTGATGATGTTCACCACATGTTCGATAATATGATCAGGAACTTCTTGATCTTTTAAAAATGTTCGGGCAACTTTTGGCCCCACAGATTCATCCCCATTATGAAATTTTGGATCTGCAATATCATGTAAAAGTGCTGCCAATTGAACTACAATTTCATCTGCATCTTCTGATTTTAATATAAGTTTTGAGGTATTGAAAACCCGTTCAATATGAAACCAATCATGTCCGCCTTCGGCATTTTCAAGCTCTTTTTTTACAAAATCGATGGTATTTTGTACCAGTTGGTCTTTATTCATTATTTTGAAATTACCCCCGAAACGATTTGTTTTTCAACTGCTGCAATCAATTCGTCAACATTACCTTCGATTTCCATGGGAGGATGCACTTTGAATTTAACAAAGGAACCCAATCCCATCGGGAATTGTCCAAAGCGCAATAGATTCCAGGAATTATTTATACTGATAGGTACAATCAAAGCCGAAGGTGCATTTTTTATCATCACTTTTAGTCCTGTTGTACGGAAGGGTTTGGGCACTCCGGTTCTACTTCGGGTGCCCTCAGGGAATATTACGGCGCTTCTGTTGTGCTCCTCAATATATTTACCCAGTTTCTGAAGCTCGGAAATGGATTGCTTGGGGTCCTTTCTATCAATAAGAGCCGAACCTCCATGTCTTAAATTGTAGGAAACACTCGGAATACCTTTTCCCAATTCTATTTTGCTCACAAATTTGGGATGGTATTTGCGCATATACCAAACTATCGGGGGAATATCGTACATGCTCTGATGGTTGGTCACGATGATGAGTGGACGACCCGTTGGGATTTCTTGTTCATTTTCAAATTTGTAACGGGTGCCCAAAATGTTGGTACAGCGCATTAAAAACCAATTGAGAATGAAAACACTTTTTCTATGGGCGTTGTATCCAAAAAGATTAAAGCATATCCATTGTATCGGATGAAATATGACCAAGGCCAAACCAAAAAATATAAAGAATAGGATTGTTAACGGATATGATAGGAGTTTTTGCACGGTCGTAACGTTTAGGTTGGTGTAAAAATAAAAAAACCACCCTTAAGGGTGGTCATTCAAATGCTTTGTGAAAGTTGATTTAGCAAAACTCGTTATAAGCTTCCATTAAATTTTCAGCGATAAGTTCAGCTGGTCTACCTTCAATGTGATGTCTTTCGATCATGTGAACCAATTCTCCATCTTTGAACAAAGCCATGCTTGGCGATGAAGGAGGAAAAGGAACCATGTGGTTTCTCGCCGTTGCAACAGCTTCCATATCTACTCCTGCAAAAACAGTGACCAAATTATCAGGTGTTTTGCTGTTTTGAAGGCTTAATTTTGCTGCAGGTCTGGCATTGGCCGCGGCGCATCCACAAACAGAATTTACCACTACCAAAGTAGTTCCATCCTTTTTTAGGGCGTCATTTACAGCTTCACTTGTATGTAGTTCTTCAAACCCTGCAGTGGCCAAATCTGCACGCATAGGTTTTACCAATTCTTCTGGATACATAGTACTTTTTTTAATTATGTCTCAAAGATAAGCTATTAGGAGCGTATTTTCATCACCCTTAACATTGCTTAACGCCTTGTTTACTTATCAAAGCCCTATATTTGTCGATTAAATTTTATAGCATGATCAAATGGGTGGCCGCCTTTATCGGCTATTTTTTATTTCGATTCCCAGGTGCGGTGCTGGGATTTATTGTGGGTACTTTTTTGGATAATTTCGGCGGTTCCGGTAACAAGGCCAAGTCCGTTTTCCAAGAGTATACCCGGCAATCGGTATCTCCTGCCGATTTCGAACTCAATTTATTGTCCCTCTGCTCTATTATCATCAAGGCGGATGGACAGGTAAACCAGAGAGAATTGGATTATGTTCGACAGTATTTTTTAAGTACCTACGGAAAGGAAAAGGCCAATGCCATTTTTCGCACTTTTAATGAGGTAATCAAAAAGCGCGAAATATCTGCACAACGCATCTGTGCATTTATGGAACAGCGTACGCGCTACGAAGTGCGATTGCAATTATTGCACTTTTTGTTTGGGATAGCGCAATCGGATGGACAAGTAAGTAGGGCTGAAGTAGAAAAATTACGTGAAATCGCAGGTTATTTGCGCGTGGGACGTAATGACTTTGAAAGTATTATGGCCATGTTCATTGAAGCTGCAGACAATGCTTATAAAATCCTTGAGATCAATAAAAATGCCACGGACGAAGAGGTTAAAAAAGCCTATCGTACCATGGCAAAAAAATACCATCCCGATCGTGTGGTCACTGAAAATGAAGCTATTCGAAAGGGAGCCGAGGAAAAATTTAAAGAGGTTCAGAAAGCCTACGAAACCATTCAAAAAGATAGAGGTGTTTCCTAGGCCGTTGCCAAACTCCTTCTTCGCTTACTTTTCTTTTTTAGTTTGTTGATGTAAATAATGGTTCCTGTCACAGGCAGGCTGGTGCCAACTAAACAAGCTAAAAAGTACAGCCACTTGCTAAAAGTTCCATAGATCTCACCCGTATGAATGGGTCGAATCGCTGAGGCGATTTTTACATTTAAGGGTTTGTCAGCATAAATTTCTTTGTGAACTATCTCTCCCGAAGTATGGATTTGCAATTGATCTTGAGCCACTGTTGACCAAGAATCATCGGCAATTTTACGAAAACTATAAACAGGATTTTTATCGTTCGGTAAACTTACGGTAAGGGTGCCACGATAATCCAATGTTTTATTGGCCAATTGTACCGCTTCTTCTAAACCGATTACATTTTCAGTATGTAAATTTCCAAGGTCAAGCTCGGGTTGAGCACCACGGTTTCCAAAAACCTTGGCCCCCATTAAGCTGCTCAATCCATCTCTGTAGCCTTCAAAAGACCAACATAGTCCTGTAATGCCCATAATCAGAATCAACAAACAGGAATAAAACCCTAGCGTATTGTGCAAATCGTGGTTGATGCGTTTCCAATTGGCATTGGTCTTGATCTTAAAACCAGCCTTAACAGTTTTCCATTTTACTTTTTTGGGAAACCACAGCACTATCCCTGTGATAGAAAGAATCAAAAAGATAATCGTGGCAATTCCCACAATGGGTCTTCCCCATTTAATGTCCATCAGCAACCAGCGGTGCATTTTGAACATACTGAACATAAAATCATCAATGGCGGTTTTTTGGGGCGCCAAAATTTCTGAAGTGTATGGATTTAGTTCATAGGTTGAGCCTCTACGCTGTTTGGGGTCTTCCTTAATGGATAATGAATACGGAATAGTTTCATCTGAAGGTATTGTAATCGAAGTGAGCTGTCCTTTGGATTGAATTGTTGGGTCGTCCACTAGGTTTGAAAGTGATTTTTTAGACCCAGCGGGCACAATTATCAATTCTTCCTTAAACCAGTTTTCAATTTCTTTTTCGAAGGTTAGGATGGTTCCGCTCAAGCAGACCAAAAAAATGATGATACCGCTGACTAATCCCAACCAAAGGTGCACATCGTTGATAAATGCCCTGATTCCATAGTTTGATTTACTTTTTCCCATAACCGTAAAAAGGCCCAACGCAACCGCTGGGCCTGTATGAATTAATTTAATTGTTTAAAATGAATAGGTCACTACTCCCGCCAAATTGAACGGATCCGTTTGATTGATGAAACTCGTTCTGTAGGCATTATAGCCAATTGTATCAAAAATATTGTTGGCAATGACCCTGAAGTTCCAATTGCGATTGAAACGATAGGCCGCTTGAAGGTTGACCAAGGTATAAGCGTCCACATCAAAAGGTTTTTGGTTGGGAACAATGCCTTCGTGGGTTACGGCTCCTGCACTCCAATCGTTAATGGGTCTTTTTCCCGTATAGTAAGCGCCACCCCCTAAGGTTAAACCATCGAGTGCCCCGGTAAACCCATAATTTAAATAGAGGTTAAAAGTGTGTTTAGGAGTGTTTAAGGGTGCGGAACCATATACAAAAGAGGTGTGTTCTTTGTATTGTGCATCGATATACGAATAACCTCCGATCAGTTCCAGATTTTCCAAGATTCGACCGGTCAATTCTAGTTCTACCCCTTTGCGCTCATCGTTTCCACCTTTTTGATAGAAACCTGTGGCTACCCAGTTTTCATCATAAACAGGTAGGTTAATGTTTTTATTATTGATTTGGAAATAGGTAAAATTGAATCGCAATTTATTGTCCAACCAGTTGGTTTTGATTCCTGCCTCCAATTGGTCAAAGCGTTCATTGCCCAAAGGATTTCCATTTTCATCCAATCGAGCAGCTGTTCTTGGATATGCACTGTTGGTATAGGATGCGAATACATTGATGTTTTTGTAAGGCGTCACAATTAACCCAGCCAATGGGTTAAAGGCATCATTGGTTACCGATTCGGTTTCTGAATCTGTTTTGGTGGTGCTGTAACGAATACCGAGAAAGGATTTCAACCAGCTATTAAAAGTGATGACATCTTGGGCCACAAAACCTAAAGAACGTGACGATGCTTCGGCCTCACGAGGAGTTCCAAATGCAATGTCATCGGGTAAAGTGTTGTTGATTGTGGAGAAGATATCAATGGTGTCCACAGCGGTAACACTTTGGGAAAATGTGCTGTATTTGGTAGAACGGTAGTCCATTCCCACTTGGAAGGTGTGCTTGATTTTTCCAGTTTCCAGTTTGTCCCCGATCAAATCTACTTGAAGCACACTGTTTTTGTCGGAACGCTCGGAATTTGAAAATCCTCTGAGGCGTTGATTGTAAATGGTATTTCCTTCAATATCTTCAATAGCGCTGCCAAGGCTTGCCCCCCTGCTGTCCAAATCCAAGTTGGAGTGGTAATAGGCTACTTGAAGATTCAACTTATCATCCAGATCCCTGTTAAAACGAATGGAGTAGGTTTGGTTCATGGTATTGGACCTATCGGTTTCAAATCCCAAAAACTGATCGTAGGGAAGGTCGTAAATGGCATTGGTGTCACTTTCTCCCAAGTTTACGGTTCCAATATCTGGGGTTCGACTGTCATCCAAATAGTCCATTTCCAAGGTCAACTTGCTCTTGTTGTCAATACGCCATTCCAAAGAAGGATTGATGTAAAAGCGTTCACCTTCCACCATCTTCCTAAAGGAATCTCCTTTTTCGAAGGTTCCATCAATTCTAAAGGCAAGGTTTTTACTTTCATTGAGTGGTCCGTACACATCATAAGTTGTTCTTGCTTGACCAAAACTGCCCACTCGTCCACTAACGTTTCCACCAAATTGGTATCTAGGGGTCTTGGTCACAATATTGATTACCCCTCCAGGACTTCCCAAGTCCGTGGCAACACCTTGAGTAATGGAAGCGGCACCTTTCAACACTTGGATGTTATCCACTCCTTGCATATCGGTCAACACCCCGACACCTCTAAAATCGGAGTTGATTCGCACCCCGTTTTTTAGAATTGGGATTCCTCTAAACCCACGGGAAGACATACTTTCGCGCTGATTGCCATAAGTTGCGAAAGTATATACTCCGGGTACGTTTTTGGTTGCTTCGGATATGGTCAGGTTTCCCTGTTGCTCGATAAGCTTTTCAGAAACCACGGAAATACTTTGAATTTGTTCGTAGGGAGCCAAGGGAAGACGTGTCAAGGCCTCAATTTTATCGGGATGCTCGTATCGATTCCCAAAGACCTCTACTTGTTCCAGCTCATTGCCTTGTTGAAGTGTGAAATTTAGGATGGCCTCGGAGTTGGAACTCAGAGTCACGGTTTTTTTCATGGAATGATACCCGACCGAGGAAACAACGACCTCATAGGAGTTGGGTTTAAGATTTTTGATTTCATAGAACCCGTATTGATCTGCAGAAGTACCGATGCCTTCAGAAGTAATAATTACATGGGCAAAGGGAATAGGTCCACCCGTGTTATCGGTTACAGAACCAGACAGACTGCTCTGTTGGGCAGAACAAATACTGGCAGTTAATAGTAAGATTGAAAGTATGTTTTTGAGCATTATTAGTTATTATTTAGACTGGTTAAAAATAATATCGCAAATATAGGGTCGGCTCAATGAAACATCCAAAGATTATTTAGATTAATTAAAAATAAATTTAAAATGAGGTTAAATGTTTTCCTTGGAGGAGGGATTAATGGCTATTTTTGAGAACAAAAGCAGCATGCAAGAATTTTGGTTTTATATTAAATTGGGTCTGGATCATGTTTTGGATTTTGGGGCCTACGATCATATTTTATTCCTTACCGCTTTAGCGGTTCCCTTTACGTTTAAACAATGGAAACGTGTACTGCTTTTGGCGACCATTTTTACGGTGGCCCATTGTACCTCACTTGCACTGTCCGTGTATGAAGTCGCTACGGTTGATGTAGGTCTTATCGAATTTTTGATACCAGTAACCATTTTGCTTACTGCACTTTTTAATTTTGCCTATGTGTATAAAGAGGCCTTGGATGTTGGTTTGATCCTCCATGTTTTGGCAACCGCCTTTTTCGGTTTGATACACGGTTTTGGTTTTTCCAACTATTTTAAAATGTTGATGGCCGAAGAAGAGGACAAGATTACTCCCTTGTTGGGATTTGCAACGGGTATCGAACTTTCGCAAGTGACCATTATCATGATGGTTTTGACCATTGCCTTTCTGGTTTTGGACCTGCTCAAGTTAAAAAAGAAGATTTTTATAGCTGTAGCTTCCATTTTGATCATTGCCATAACAATACCCTTGCTCATTGCAACGTTCCCGATGTAGGGCTTACGTTAAATTTTATCGAATAAGGTTGTAAGGGTCTTTCAATACAGGTATATTTAATTAATTATCAGTGTTTTTTCTGATTTATGAAGGAGAGCAAACAAGAAAAGTACGATAAGGCGTATTTGCGCATGGCCTTGGAATGGAGCAAACTGTCCTACTGTAAAAGAAGACAGGTCGGGGCCATAATCGTAAAGGATAGAATGATCATTTCCGATGGGTACAATGGTACGCCGACCGGTTTTGAAAATTTTTGTGAGGATGATGAGGGCTACACCAAATGGTACGTCCTACACGCCGAAGCCAACGCTATTCTTAAAGTAGCTTCTTCAACCCAATCCTGTGTGGGTGCAACTTTGTACATTACCATGTCTCCTTGTAGGGAATGCAGTAAGCTGGTACATCAAGCTGGCATAAAACGTGTGGTGTATAAAAATGCCTACAAAGATGATTCGGGAATTCAGTTTCTGGAAAGAGCGGGTATTGAGATAGTTCATTTGCCCGTGCTTGAAGAAATGGTTTAAAACCTCAATGCTTAATGAAAAAGATCAAAGGATATATATGGCCTACCTTATTAGCCTTGGCAGTTGCCATTGGTATTTTTATTGGGGGCAAGCTTCATTTTAACGATTCCCCGGAGAAATTGTTCTCTACAAATTCCAAGAAAGATAAGCTCAACCGCCTAATCGATTACATCGACTACGAATATGTGGATGATGTGGATACCGATAGCATTGTGGATGTAACGGTAAACAATATTTTGGGCAAGCTAGATCCGCATTCCGTTTACATTCCCAAAGATGAAATGAAGGATGTTGCCGAAAACATGAAGGGGGATTTTGCAGGAATCGGAGTTAGCTTTTACATGTATAAGGATACCATCACGGTGATCAGAACCATTAAAAATGGCCCTAGTTATATCAGTGGGATAAAGCCTGGGGATAGAATCTTAATGGCAGGAAGTGATACGTTGTTCGGGAAAAGGATTCCAAACGATGATGTGGTTTCCACGCTAAAAGGTAAAATAGGGACCAAGGTAAACCTTAAGGTCTTTCGAAAAACGGAAAATAAACTGATGGACATCGATGTTGTGCGTGACAAGGTGCCAATTCGAAGTGTGGATGCCTATTATATGATGACCAGTGATATGGGCTACATTAAAATCAACCGTTTTGCAGAAACCACTTTCGACGAGTTCAAGGATGCCCTTAGAAAATTAAAATTGCGTGGTGCCGAAAAATTGACGCTCGACCTTAGGGATAATCCAGGAGGTTATTTGGGCATTGCCGAAAAGTTGGCCGATGAATTTTTGGAGGATGACAAACTCATTCTGTTCACCAAAAACAAAAGGGGCAAGATTGAAAAAGCCTATGCCACCAAGAAAGGAGATTTTGAAAACAAACCTGTTTATGTATTGATCAACGAGCGTTCCGCATCGGCAAGTGAGATTATTGCAGGTGCGCTGCAGGATAATGACATAGGAACCATTGTCGGAAGACGATCGTTTGGAAAAGGTTTGGTACAGCGCGAAATGGATTTGGGCGATGGTTCTGCTGTTCGCCTAACGGTAAGCAGATATTATACGCCTACGGGTCGTTCCATTCAAAAATCCTATAAAGATGGCAACCACGACTATTATAAAAAGTTCATGGAGCGTTATTCCAGCGGCGAATTGACTTCTGCGGATAGCATTAAGGTAGCTGATTCATTAAAATTTGTGACGCCAAAGGGTAAGATTGTTTATGGCGGCGGCGGAATTATTCCAGATGTATTTGTGCCTATTGGCAGCAATCAAGAAGAAGCGATTGAAAGTATGGATGAGACCTATCAGTTTTTTGCCCGCTTTATTTTTGAGCATTTGGAAGAAGATAGAACACGTTATGAAAGCTATGACCAAAACGAGTTTTTGGAAAATTTCAATGTAGATGATATCCTGTTCGATAATTTTATCCAATTTGTTCTCGATAGAAAGATTAAATTGGATTTCTACGCCTACGAGGACAAAATCAAGGCATACCTAAAAGCCAATATAGCGGAGCAATTGTTTTCGCCAAACGTATCGGCCCAGATTAAAGGGGAGCACGATGCCATGCTTCAAAAGGTAAAAACGATTGACGAAATGGTAATGAACCAATCCCAAATAGGGGCTGTCGGAATCAGGCAATAAAGCACTTACTTTTTAAGCTTGTTCTCTATTTTTTTGGAAGTCATAAAAATGAGGATAAGCAAAATGGCACACAAAGAAGCCACAATACCGATCAACGCCACAGTACTATCGCCCTGCAGGGGATTGTTAAAATTTACCATGGTTACATTATAGGCGATAAGGGCCAAGGCCAAAATAATCAGGACAATTGCAAAAGTTTTGTTCATGAGAATGGTTTAAACACCGTGCTCGAACAATTGGTTGATGTTTGCTGCGAACAACTTAACGGCGATGGCCATTAGAATAACACCAAATACTTTACGGATCACGTTCAATCCGTTCTTACCCAAAATACGTTCAATCCTTGAACTGGATTTAAGCACGAGATACACAAAGATAATGTTAATAATTATGGCAACGATAATGTTCTCCACGTGATATTCGGCCCGTAATGCCAAAATGGAGGTAAGGGTACCCGCACCTGCGATCAAAGGAAAGGCAATGGGAACTATGGAAGCGGTTTCGGGAACATCATCGCGGTAAAGTGTGATGCCCAAGATCATTTCTATGGCCAAAAAGAAGATGATAAAAGCACCAGCTACGGCAAAGGAATTCACATCGATTCCAATTAAGGAAAGAATTCTTTCCCCCACGAACAAAAAGGCCACCATTAAACATGCGGCCACTAAAGAAGCTTTCTCCGATTGAATGTGCCCAACCTTGTTTCTAAGGGAGATAATAATGGGAATACTGCCCAAAATATCGATTACGGCAAACAAGATCATTCCAGCGGTTGCTATTTCTTTGATGTCAAAATTCATGGTTCCAAATTTTCGGCAGCAAATGTACGAGTAAAAAAAGCTTTTGGATCACATTAAATTGTTTAGAAAACATCAAATTTTGGCTTTTAATTTACCTTTGCCCAAAAGTTAATAGGCTAATATGTTTCAGATAGGCAAAACTATTGTATCCGAAGATATATTGGAGAACGACTTTGTATGCAACTTGAACGCATGCAAAGGTGCTTGTTGTGTGGGAGGGGAATATGGCGCCCCGGTAGAGGATTACGAAACCGACAAGTTGGTAAATGTGTTTGAAGATGCAAAACCGTTTTTGCGTCCGGAAGGAATCAAGGCCATCGAGGAGCAGGGAGCCTTCGTTAAAGGAGAAGATGGAGAATGGGAAACCCCTTTGGTAAACAACAACGAATGTGCATATGTGGTATTTTCCGATCAGGGTGTTGCCAAGTGTGGTCTGGAAGCCGCTTATGAAGCTGGAGCTACTAAATGGAAAAAGCCTATTTCCTGTTATTTATACCCAGTTAGAACCCGAGAATACACGGAGTTTACCGCTGTAAATTACCATAAATGGGAAATCTGTGATCCTGCCTGTAGTTTGGGCAAAGAACTTAAAGTACCTATCTATAAGTTTGTAAAAGATGCGTTGATCCAAAAATTTGGAAAAGCGTGGTACAAAGAATTGGAGCAGGTGGCGGAAGAAAACGCTAAATCGTAGGAATATCCAAAATAACCTTGGTGCCGTTCGGATCGCCGTTTTCGTTAAATAGGTCCATAATGTCCACATCGAACTTGTTTTGGTAGTCCCTGGAGAAATTGGCCAAACGTTCTTTGGTGATATGTATTCCCAATGATTTCTTTTTGAGCACACGGTTTTCCTTGTTCACTTCGGCCATGGTCCTCCCGACCCCATTATCGATCACTTCGATGCTTACGTGGCCATTGTTTTTGTTTCGCACATTGATCTGGATGCTCTTTTCGCCATCTTTTGGGGATAATCCATGCCATAGTGAGTTTTCCAAAAAAGGTTGAAGGGTCAATGATGGAATCTTGATGTTGTCTATATTGATATCATCATCCACATTGATTTTAAAATTGATTTCATTGGAGAATCGAATATTTTCAATGTTCATGTAGAGTTCTACTGTTTCCAGTTCTTCTGCCAATGATATTTCCCGTTGCGAGGAGGCTTCCAAGATTTTCCGTACCAATTTGGAAAACTTGTTGAGGTAATGTACCGCATTTTTCTGCTCGTTGTTGATAATATACAGCTTGATGGAGTTCAAGGAATTGAACAAAAAATGGGGATTCATTTGGCTGCGCAACATCTTTTGCTCCAAGGTAAGTACACGCTTCTCATTTTTGCTTTGGTATTGGCGATACAGAATGTAAAGTATGGATGAAATCAATCCCACAATCAAGGCACTCACCAAAAAAGTGGTCTCGTTCTTTTTTAAACGCAATCTTACCAATTCGTTTTCAGCGGCCAAAACAGCAATCTGGTTGGTCTTTTTATCGTCTTGGTACTTTTCGATGTTATCGTTGATGTACCTAAGGTTGGTGGCACTTAAAATTTCTTTATCGTACTCATCGGCCATTTTATAATATTCATAAGCCTCTTTATAATTTCCTCTGGCATTGGCGAGATCGGACAGTTTTTGGTAGGCATAAAGAATATTGCTGGGCATGTTTCGGGACTTGGCCATTTCTAGCCCTTCTTGAATTTCCTCATAGGCCTGATCGTAATTGCCCAATTGGGTATTGGCCCACCCAGAATTTATATATACATAAGAAGCGATAAATAGATCTTTAGCTTTTTTTGATTCTTCTTTTAAAGGATTTAATAAGGTTAAAGCTGAATAGGACATGTCCTGTTTCAGATAGATTTGAGCCAAACTGTTTTTGCAGATGATCCTTCCAGTATCGGAATCAATGTCCTCATTGTAAGCCAAGGATTTCCTATAGTTTTCCAAAGCGCCGTCCAAATCGCCTTTTTGCTCCAAACAATAACCAATGTTCTGATAATTGATGGCCAATCCCAATTTATTGACCAGTTCCTGTTCCAAATTCAATGCCTCTTGAAACTGGGCTATGGCTTGATCGTATTGCTCCAAGGTAAGGTAAAGGTTCCCGATTCCATTATGGGATACATTGATGCTTCGTTTAATGTGATGGGATGGTTTTTCGACATCTTCAGCGAGTTCCAAGGCCTGTTGATGGTAATCCAAAGCTGTTTTAATTGCGTCCATTCTGCGATAGGCAACTCCCAACATGTTTAAGCTTAATATTTTAAAATCCAAGCTTTTGGCCTCCTCCGATATTGAAAGGGCCTCTTGGTGCAAAGCTACTGACTTTTCATATTGCGATATGTTGCGATAGCTTCTGCCCAAAAGATTTAGGGCATAAGCTCTACCCTCTAAATAATGGGATCGGTCTGCAATTTTGTCGAAATATCGAATTAGGGTAGTGTCATTTTTGAAGGCATCCAGATCTTTATCCAAAGCCTCATAGCTTGGTGATCTTAGCTCAACAAGAGTTTCTGCAATTTCCTTAAAATCTTCGGGTATTTCTTGTGCCGGTAAAAGTTGGTAAATGAACAATAATAGAAAGACCAGAGTAGTTCTGGGTACTCGATGTAGGTTTTCGACTTGTTTGAACTTTACAATAGGCACGGGATTGGTGGCAGTTTAAAACATATCCAAAAAATCGGATTTCTTTTGACGTGAAACAGGTATTTTATCGTTGGATTCCAAAACAACGTAGCCGTCAGTTTTAAGAAATTCCTTTATTTTATTCAGGTTGATGATGTATGAATTGTGAATCCTAAAAAAGCTGGATTCAGGCAATAGTGCATTGACTTCCTTTAGTTTTTTGGTCAACAATATTTTTTGACCGTCCTTTAAAAAGATGGTGCTATAATTGCCGTCGGACTCCGCATACAAAATGTCATCACTGTTCAAAAACACCAGTTTCCCATCGGTATTAATGGTTATTTTTTTACTGTGCGTTTCTGAATTGAAGTTAAGCAAAATTTTTTCAAGACGCTCAACAGTAAGACTTTTAGCGTTATATTTTTTTATTTTGGTAATAGTTACCTCAAGGTCGTCAGTGTCAATAGGTTTTAATAGGTAATCGATGGCTTCGTTCTTTAAGGCTTGAAGCGCATATTGGTTATAAGCAGTTGTGATAACAACGGGAAAGTTCTTGTTTTTCAGGTTTTTAATGAATTGAAAACCATCCATTGCCGGCATCTCAATGTCAAGGAACAGACAGTCAGGAGTATTGTGCTCCAAATATTCCAAAGCTTCACGCGCATCGGTAAAGGACGCTACAATTTCCACTTCATCGCTTAAATTGGTCAATTCCCAACTTAAGCTCTGTAGTGCTTTGATCTCATCGTCAACTATTACTGCTTCTAACATAGAACGGGGTATCTGTTAAACCAAATTTAGAATTAATCTTTTTATAACACTACAATTATGTGTTAATGGATATTTAACACGTATAACTGGTAAAAAATGCAAAACCATATGTTTTTAAGGCATTGGGACATATTTTTTCCTATGGTTTTGGAAGGAAAATCAAACTTTATACAAAAACCGAACACCAACTATACATAAAAAAGTACAGTTTATACATACCCTAAAAACCACCATCTATTTGTTGTCTATATTCGGATTGTCAAAAAATAAAGGATTGTTTCTTTGTTAATTAACCAGCCATGAGAAAATGCGTTTTGCTTTTTTTGATTTTAGTTGTAGCGTTGGTTATTGCTGCCGTATCCCAAGCCAAAAGCGATAAGTTTGAGGCGCCTATGGAAAGGGTGTTGGTAAAAAAATGATGTGTTCGGCACTAGTTCTTTAAAATATTGTATTACCAAATAAATTGTACGGCCACAGCAACCAATCATCTGATTGTTAAACCGCTTGCAAAATAAAATCTTCGAGACAGTTATGGTCTGGATTCGATATTAGGTTTCGGGGGAACTACCTAAGTTGAGGAAAGACAATGATTAACTTATCGGGGAGGCCGTACGCTTTGGTAATACAACTTTGTATTTCGTCATACATTATAGGCCATGGAATAATTACTATTTCATGGCTTTTTTTATTTCTTATGATAGGTCGAATATTTCACTTGAATTTAGCTGTACTCCTAGATGTCAACACCTTATGTTAAAAACTTTGAATAGTTTTTAGTGTTAATTTTTTCATCGTTTATTTTCATTTTTAAATCTTTGCCAAACTTGTTTCAAAAACATCTATTTGATGTGAAATGGAACTCTTTTGTAGTTTGTGTTGAACTTTATCAGCACGCGTGATAGTGTTTATTGATTTATGCCTCGGAAATTGTTCACCCCACAAAAGAACATTCCGAGGTATTTTTTTTGAATAAAAAAACCCTCCAATTTGGAGGGTTTTCTTTTATATGATTGCAGGAATCTTGGTTAAATAGACCAAGCTTTACCGCCTGTCAATGTCTGAAGGTCTCCACAACCGATGTACTCACTTGGTACTGGCAAATAGGCCAGAACTTCTTCGCCAACGTATTCCGATGACTTGTAGGCCCAAGTGGCCAGATCCCGCAATTCGGTCGCAAATGAAAAACGTGAGATTTCCTCGTCAAGGGTTGCAGATCCACCTTCCGTGATGGCCTGCATATAGTTCATGATGGCCTCGAAATGCAGTTTCTCTTCGTCGTCGGAACGTTTTCTGAGGTAGGTCTGCAAAGCAGGCTCAATGTCCGCAGCTTCGATGTCCATTAGTGAGGACTTGCCGGAATCGGCAAGTATCTTGCCGTAGAAGGCATCCATCTTCATCATTACAAAGTCCCTTTGCTCCAACGGCATCACCTCGTCCAGATAGGCATCGATAAAGGTGTGCACGTTCATTTCGGTGGCAGAGGGCGTGTCTGTTTTAGGAAGGATCACGTCCAGGGTCTGAGCCAGGGCATACCCTTTTTCCTTATCAAGGAAACTGGGGGTCCATTCCGCAAAGGCAGGTTTGTCCTTACAACTGTTGAGCAGTGACAACAGGGTTGGGGTTGCCACGGCGTACCCGAAGGCCATCCCCATATTTTTGAGTGCTGATCTTCTTTCCATTAGATGTTTCCTTTTTTAAGTTCTTGAACGGCATGGTTGGCGGCTCTGGCCGTAAATGCCATATAGGTCAATGAGGGGTTAACACAACTGGCGGAGGCCATAAAGGCCCCATCGGTCACATAAACGTTCTTACAAGCGTGAACTTGGTTATTGCCGTTCACTACAGAAGTCTTTGGATCACGACCCATACGGGCAGTTCCCATTTCGTGGATTCCCAGACCAAGCGCGTAAGGTCTGTTGAATGCAACAACATCCTTGGCTCCGGCTTTTTCCAACATTTGAACGGCCTGATCTTGCATATCCTTTCTCATGTTGAACTCATTCTCCCTGATTTCGGCATCAAAGGTAACGGTAGGCAATCCCCATTTATCCTTTTTATCATAATCCAAGGTCATTTTATTGTCGTGGTAAGGCAATGTTTCACCAAAAGCGTTGATGTTCATGTTCCATCCACCTGGAGTCAACACTGCATCTTTATAAGCTGAGCCATAAGCAGCTTCGGCAACCATTTCTTCATAATTGCCTCTGCTGGCACCACCTTGGTAACCGTAACCACGAACAAAATCTTTCATATCGGAGTCGCCGCCCAAGTTTCTAAATCTTGGAATATAAACACCGTTTGGTTTTCTCCCTTTATAATATTTGTCTTCGAAACCATCAAACTTACCAGATGCACCTACCAAAAAGTGGTGGTCCATAACATTGTGGCCCAATTCTCCAGAATCGTTGCCCAATCCATTTTCGAACCTATCGGATTTCGATTGCATCAAAATAGAAGTAGAAGCAATGGCAGAAGCACAAAGGAAAATCACTTTGGCCTTGAATTCGAACTCTTCTTTGGTTTCCCTGTCAATAACCTTAACCCCAGTGGCCAATTTGGTATTTGGGTCATAAATTACTTCATGAACAATGGAATCTGGTCTCAAGGTCATGTTGCCCGTAGCTTCGGCAGCAGGCAAGGTAGAGGAAACACTACTAAAGTAAGCCCCAAAAGGACATCCTCTGATACATCTATTTCTAAATTGGCAACGCACACGGCCGTCACCTTCAAACTTTTTATCACTATTAATGTGGGCAACCCTACCAGCGGTCACCACACGACCACCAAAATTCTCAGCTACTTTTTCACGCACCAAACCTTCCACACAGTTCAACTCCATCATGGGCTCAAACTGTCCGTCTGGTAATTGTGGTAAACCAAGTAGCTCCCCTGAAACTCCGATGTAACTTTCTACTTTATCGTACCAAGGGGCAATATCTTTATAACGAACGGGCCAATCTACTGCAATACCTTCATTTTTGTTGGCAGCAAAGTCAATATCGCTCCAACGGTAGCTGTGACGCCCCCACATAATGGAACGTCCACCAACATGATATCCACGCATCCAATCGAAACGCTTGGTCTCGTTGTAGGGGTGATCTAAATCGTTCACGAACCAATGTTTGGAGGCAGCACCTGTTGTATACCCGGTTCTGGATTGTTTTTCCTGTTGTTTCACATCTTCACGGGTAGCTCTTCCTGCATGTGGAAAATCCCAATCGTCCATGTTAGCCGTTGGGTAATCCTCACGGTGTTTTACCATCGGACCACGCTCCAAGACCAAGGTCTTAAGACCGTTTTCGCACAGTTCCTTTGCAGCCCAACCGCCGCTGATGCCCGTTCCTACCACTATGGCATCATAGGATTCCTGTTCCTGGTTGTAATAAAATTTACTCATTTATTCGGATTGTTTATTTGCTAAATGTATTAATTATTAAATTAATTTTCTACATTTAAACCCTATGTTTATTGAGAATTCAGCACTATAACGTTATAGTTTTTGAGTTCTACATGAAATTAACTAACTAAAGATATGAACAAAAGAAGTTTAGCGCAAAACAGCATTTTAAGCTTGATTGCGGTCGCATTATTGGGAATTTATTCCTGTAAGCAAAATCCAAAGACAGAAAACACAGAAGAAACTGCTACCGAAGTTGTTGCTGTTGAAGACACCAAACCAGAGATAAAAATATCCTTGGCACAATGGTCAATCCACAAAATGATTTTTGAAGAAGGAGTTGATCCGTACACCTTTGCAGAAAAAGCAAACAAATGGGGATTTGACGGATTGGAATATGTTAGTGCCCTATATTATAAAGAATTACAGGCAGCCAATTTTTCTGAGGAGGCCATGAACAATTGGGTGGCAAAAAGTAAAGCAGAAAGCGATAAATACGGAATGACCAATTTATTGATCATGGTTGATGGCCAAGGAGATATTGCTGTTGAAGATGCTGCCAAAAGAAAAGCAGCCGTTGAAAACCACTATAAGTGGGTAGATGCAGCGGCAGCATTGGGATGCCACTCCATTCGAGTAAACCTAAACGGAAGCATGGACCCTGAAGCTTGGATTCCTGCTTCAGTAGACGGACTTACCCAATTGGCCACCTATGCAAAAGATAAAAACATCAACATTATTGTGGAGAACCATGGTGGTCCATCGTCCAATGCAAAAATGTTGGCTGAGGTAATGGATAAAGTTGGAATGGACAATGTTGGAACCCTTCCCGATTTTGGTAATTTCTGTATCAAAAGGGAATCAGGGGATTATTATTCATCTAAATGCTTGGAAGAATATGATCGTTATCTAGGCGTAAAGGAATTGATGCCTTATGCCAAGGGGGTAAGTGGAAAATCCTTTGATTTTGATGCCGAAGGAAATGAAACCACCATCGACTTTGATAGAATGATGAATATTGTTGAGGAAGCTGGATATTCAGGATATGTTGATGTGGAATACGAAGGTTCCGAATTGAGTGAAGAAGAAGGTATCTTGGCAACAAAAAAACTGCTTGAAAGGATATTGGAATAAAAGAATCAACAACTAAAGGTGCATGAAGGGATTTTTTCATGAACTGTTCGATTACAATTTTTATTGTAACAAAAAAATAATTCAGCAATGTGGTGCCTTGGATAAGGTGCCGGACAACTGCGAACGACTTTTTAGTCACATTTTAAATGCCCATCATATCTGGAATCACAGAATGATGGGCATTCCGAGTGTGATGGGGGTATGGGATTTACATTCTTTTGTTAAATGGGAAGAAATCCACTACGAAAACCAACGCACTTCTTTTGAAATTGTCAGTAATACGGATAATTTTGAAAAAAGACTGGAGTACGAAAACAGTGAAGGAAGGGCCTTTACCAATCAAATAAAGGATATTCTTTTTCATGTGATCAACCACTCCACGCACCACAGGGGGCAAATTATGATGGAAATGCGAAATGCAGGTTTTGCCCCGGATCCTTTGGATTATGTGCATTACAAACGATGAAAACTAACTCAATTAAACATGAATATTAAAACCAAATTCCAACTGTCTTTTATGATGTTCCTAGAATTTTTTATCTGGGGCGGTTGGTTCGTGACCTTGGGGACTTTCCTTGGGAACAATCTTGAAGCTACGGCTGGACAATCTTCAATGGCATTTTCAACCCAATCTTGGGGAGCGATCATTGCTCCATTTATTATTGGATTGATTGCCGACAGATATTTTAATGCAGAAAAAATCTTGGGCGTGCTTCATTTGATCGGTGCATTTTTAATGTACCAAATGTACAGTTCAACAGACTTTACCTCTTTTTATCCCTATGTTTTAGGGTATATGATTTTGTATATGCCAACATTGGCTTTGGTAAATTCCATTTCGTTCAACCAAATGAAAGATCCCGCAAAAGAGTTTTCGAACATTCGTGTGTTTGGAACAATCGGTTGGATCTTGGCAGGATTGGTAATCAGCTACGTTTTTGTTTGGGATTCACCAGAGGCTTTAGGAGCTGGAATGTTGAAGAACACTTTTTTAATGGCGGGAATTGCTTCTGCTATCTTGGGAGTTTTCAGCTTTACATTGCCAAAAACACCACCAACAGTTGATAAAAGTGAAAAAGTGACCATTTCGGATATGTTGGGATTGGATGCCTTAAAATTGTTGAAAGATAAAAACTTCTTGGTGTTCTTCATTTCATCCGTTTTGATCTGTATTCCATTGGCTTTTTACTATCAGAATGCAAACCCTTTCTTAGCGGAAATCGGTTTGGCAAATCCAACTGGTAAAATGGCCATTGGTCAGATTTCGGAAGCATTGTTCATTCTTGCTTTACCATTTTTCTTTACCAAATTCGGATTCAAGAAGACCATCTTGGTAGGGATGTTAGCTTGGACAGTTCGTTACTTGTTGTTCGCCTATGGTAATGCAGGCGATTTATCCTTTATGTTGATCATGGGAATTGCATTGCACGGTATCTGTTATGACTTCTTCTTTGTATCTGGACAGATTTATACCGATACCAAAGCTGGGGAAAAATATAAGAGTGCGGCCCAAGGCTTGATTACATTGGCTACGTATGGGGTGGGAATGTTAATTGGATTCTGGATTGCAGGAAAAATCACGGATTCCCTTACTTTGGAAGGTGGAACCCATGCATGGGAAAGCATCTGGATCTATCCATCCGCATTTGCAGCAGTAGTATTTATATTGTTTGCATTGATCTTTAAAAATGAAAAAGTAGAATACAAATCATAAAACACATAATGCCATAAAATAACAACAACCAAAAATTAACTGATACAAACATGAAAAACGTAAACAAAAAACAGCTTTTTTTAGCTGCCTGTATTTCGCTGGTCGTAACATCCATGACCTTTGCCATTAGGGCAGGTATCCTTACCCAATTGGGTGAGGAATTCGGGATTTCCAACCAGCAGTTGGGGTGGATCAACAGTATGGCCTTTTTGGGATTCCCATTGGCCATGATATTCGGAGGTTTGCTCTACAATAAAATTGGTGCCCGAAAACTGATGGTTACGGCATTTGTTTGCCATCTTTTGGGATTGGTGCTTACCATTGTAGCCGGAGGTTTCTGGACCTTGATCATTTCCACGTTCTTTATTGGGTTCGCCAACGGTTCTGTGGAAGCGGCTTGTAACCCAATGATTGCAGATATGTTTACCAAAAATCGTACAGCTATGCTGAACAGGTTCCATGTTTGGTTCCCTGGAGGTATAGTGATCGGTTCCTTGATTTCAAAATTTATGACAGATTTTGGAATGGGATGGCAATTACAAATCGGGGTAATGTTGATTCCGACCTTGATTTATGGGTACATGTTCTTTAAGCAAGAATTTCCAGAGAGCGAGCATATCGAAACAGATACAACCAAAAACATCAAGTCGCTGGCCGACCCCTTGTTTATTTTCATCATGATCTGTATGACCTTGACCGCAATCTCCGAGTTTGGCCCACAGCAATGGGTAGAAAGAATCCTTGGGAATTCAGGAGCAAGTCCAATGCTGGTATTGGCCATGGTAACTGGGATTATGGCCATTGGGCGTTTTTTTGCTGGCCCGATCGTGCACCGCATCAATCCGATTGGAGTGCTGTTGATGTCCGCAGTGATCACAACTGTGGCTGTGTATAGCATGAGTATTGCCGAAGGATCCATGATTTACTTGGCAGCCGTTATTTTTGCCTTGGGAGTTTGTTACTTCTGGCCCACCATGATTGGATTTACCTCCGAGTACCTTCCTAAAACAGGAGCTTTGGGTATGTCGTTGGTAGGTGGGGCAGGAATGTTCGCCACATCCATTTGGCAGCCTGTGATCGGTGGTTGGTTGGACAGTGCCAAAGAAGCCGCGGTTTCATCAGGATTGACCGATCAGGTAGCAGAGCTTTCAGCAGGAAAGGCAACCCTTGGAAAAATGATGTTTTTCCCATTGGCAGTAGCAATTTTGTTTGCCATTTTGTTTGTGTTCCGTAAAAAATTGGAAGAAAGAAGAGTGCCGCAAGAGCACACATCAGAATAGATTTTATAACCCAAAATTAATAGTAAAAGAAAATGCCGAAAAAAATAAGACTAGGAATACTTGGAGGAGGAGGAGATTCCCTCATTGGGGTTTTGCACCGAGTAGCATCCTTTATCAATGATAATTATGAAATTGTTGGGGCTGTTTTCAACCCTAATTTCGATGACAACGTAGCGTTCGCGGAACAGATAGATGTTCCAACCAACAGAATCTATAAAGATTTTGATACGTTGATTGAAGAGGAAATGAAATTGCCGGAAGACGAACGTATTCAAGTTTGTTCCATTCTAACCCCTAACTTCTTGCACTTTCCAATGGCCAAAAAACTATTGGAAAACGGTTTCAATGTGATCTGTGAAAAACCAATGACCACTACTTACGAGGAGGCATTGATTTTACAGGAAACCTTGGAAAAAGCAGGAACTGTATTTGCAGTGACCCACACCTATACCGGATACCCGATGGTGCGTCAAATGCGTGAAATGATCAAAGAGGGTGTGATTGGAAAGGTGCACAAGGTTGATGTGCAATACTACCAAGGTTGGATGAACCCGATCATCCACGATAAAGAAAAACGTGGAACCGTTTGGAGATTGGATCCCAAAAAAGCGGGAATCAGTTCTTGTATGGGAGACATCGGTGTGCATGCCTTCAATATGGTGGAATTTACCACTGGGCTACAAGTTCAATCCTTACTTTGTGATTTCAACTACATGTACGATGACAATGTGATGGACATGGATGGTACCGCTTTGATTCGCATGGATAGAAATGTGAAGGGTGTCATCAGAGCAAGTCAGGTGGCAACTGGAGAGGAAAATAATCTGACCGTTGCCATTTATGGAGAAAAAGGAGGATTGAAATGGGAGCAAGAAAACCCCAACTTCCTTTACAAATTGAACGATCCAGAACCTTTGCAGGTATACAAACCAGGTCACGCTTACAATTCTAAGTTGTCTTTGGATGGAACCAAATTACCTCCAGGACACCCAGAAGGTATATTCGATGCGATGGCGAACATCTATTTAGGAGCAGCCAAAGCTATCCGTGGAGAAGAATACAATAGCGGAGAATTCCCAACCATGATGGATGGAGTTCGTGGTCTTAAATTTATTGAGAACACCGTAGCGTCCCACAAACAGGGAAATATTTGGGTGGATATGGATTAATCCAAACCCAAATTATAATATGATGATGGCTGCCAATTGGCGGCCATCATTTTTTGTAGAGCAATTCAAATTCCTCAAAAACCACGATCATACTTTCTTTAGGGGAAGCTCCCAAACCACCTAATTCTCGAGAGTAATAATCCCAATGGGATTTTTTCCAATAGCCTAGACTTTTATCGCCTTCGCCTTCCAATCGAGCGTGTTCTTCCCTAACACTAAAGTAGGGGAGCAACTTTACCCCAGTGGTTCTAATGACACATTTGGCATTTCCACTCCAATCCGTGACCACATAAAAGTTTCCGATTTTCGGCAAACTTTCATTGCGCAATTGAAGCCCCTTTAGCGAATGTGATGTGGCTCTTTTGGTTTCCTTACAGACCAATTCCGCACAAGTATCGGCATCCGTTTCATTATCGCAAAAGTGTATCACCTTTGGTGCATCTTCCGAAGCAAATTCCAAATGTGCATCTAAAAAATCGCCCCAAAGATTACGGGCAGAAGCATTTTCCATAAAAGGTATTTAAAAAAATCGCTAAGCTATATTAATTGTTAACGAATCGCTATATTTATATCTTACTACATGCGACATAAAATTAACATACTTTTTTTCTTAAATATAGAAGATAAATCCCAATTAAATGCGGATTTATAAATTCCTAAAAATCAATATCAATGAAGACAATTAAAGGGCCAGCAGTATTCTTGGCACAATTTGTAGATAGTCAACCCCCTTTCAATTCGTTGGATGGTCTATGTAAGTGGGCATCCGATTTGGGGTACAAAGGTATTCAGATTCCAACTTGGGAATCCTTCCTGATCGATTTGGACAAAGCTGCGGAAAGCCAAGATTATTGTGATGAGCTTAAGGGTAAGATCAACTCTTATGGATTGGAGATCACTGAACTTTCTACGCATTTGCAAGGTCAATTGGTAGCGGTGCACCCTGCATACGACCTTATGTTCGATAATTTTGCGCCAAAAGAATTGCACGGAAAACCCAAAGAACGTACAAAGTGGGCCGTGGAAACCGTAAAGAAAGCTGCAACAGCTAGTCGTAGGTTGGGGTTGAAAGCCCATGCTACCTTTTCAGGATCATTACTTTGGCATACCGCACACCCTTGGCCACAACGTCCGGCTGGATTGGTAGAAATGGGTTTTGAAGAATTGGCAAAACGTTGGATGCCAATCCTCAACCATTTTGATGAAGAGGGTGTTGATGTGTGTTATGAAATCCACCCAGGGGAAGACCTTCATGATGGGGATACCTTTGAGCGCTTTTTAGCAGCAACGGGCAATCACAAAAGAGTAAATATTCTTTATGATCCAAGCCATTTTGTGTTGCAACAATTGGATTATATCGAGTACATTGATTTTTACCACGAATTCATCAAATCCTTCCACGTAAAAGATTCCGAATTCAATCCAACCGGAAAAAAAGGAGCCTTTGGTGGCTATAACGATTGGGGAGATAGAGCAGGGAGATACCGTTCCTTGGGCGATGGTCAAATCGACTTTAAGACCATTTTCTCCAAACTAACCCAATACGGATGTGATGTTTGGGCAGTAATGGAATGGGAGTGCTGTATTAAAAGTCCAGAACAAGGTGCTAGGGAAGGTGCCATATTTATCCAAGACCACATTATTGAAGCCACCACCAAAACCTTTGATGATTTTGCAGGTGCTGAAATAGATAAAGATCAACTAAAACGAATATTAGGATTATGAGAAAACCACTTTTATTGGCCGTCTTGGCCGTGACCTTTGCATGCAAGGAAAAACCAAAAGAAACCGCTGAGGAAGTTGCCGAAGAAGTTATTGAAGTAGTAGAGGAACCCGAATGGACCGTATTGTTCGATGGAACTTCATTTGATGGATGGCATTTTTATAACGGAGGGGAAGTTACCGAACCTTGGGTGTTGGAAGATGGCGCGATGGTGCTTTACACGCCAGACCCAAGACCAGAAGGAGCCAACTACAATTTGGTGACCGATGCCGAATACACTGATTTTGTTCTGACCTTGGAATGGAACATTGCCGAAGGAGGAAACAGTGGATTCTTTTGGGGCGTCAAAGAGGATGAAAAATTTGGACAACCCTATATCACAGGTCCAGAAATTCAAGTGTTGGACAATGAGCGCCACTCAGATGCCAAAAATGGCGAAGATCGTTTGGCAGGTTCTTTGTATGATATCGTTCCGCCATCCCAGAATTCGGTAAACCCTGCTGGGGAATGGAACTCTGTTGAGTTGATGATCAACCACAAAACCAACGAAGGCCACGTGATTCAAAATGGAGTGAAAATTGTAGAGTTTCCAGTAAACAGCCCTGAATGGGATGCCTTGGTGGCCAAATCTAAATTTGCCGATTGGGAAGACTTCGCCAAGTTTACCACTGGAAAAATCGGGGTACAAGACCATGGTGACAAAGTCGCCTTCAGAAACATAAAAATTAAAGCACTATAAGCATGTCAAAATTAACAAACGGACTATTGGCACTATCGCTTTTGGCAGCGGGATTTATTTCCGCCCAAGAGGTAGAGCCCACAACACCAGAAGAAACCGAATTTTACGAACCAAAACCACCTAAAGTAACCCCTGGAACCAATGGTTCCGCTCCAAGTGATGCCATTGTGCTTTTTGACGGCTCATCCTTGGATAATTGGATCAGTGCTGCGGATAGTACTGCTGCCAAATGGATTTTGAACAAAGATGGTAGCATGACGGTAAACAACAGAACTGGGGATATTCAGACCAAGCAAAATTTTGGAAGTATCCAATTGCATATTGAATGGAAATCTCCTGCCGAAGTGCAATTAGAGGGTCAACACCGTGCAAATAGTGGAATATTTTTGAATGGACTATATGAGGTACAAGTGTTGGACAACAATGATAATCCAACCTATGTTAACGGTCAAGTTGGGTCTATTTACAAGCAACATGTGCCCTTGGCCATGGCTTCAGTTCCAACAGGGGAATGGAACACGTACGACATTATTTATCATGCTCCTATATTTGAAAAAGGTCAAAAAGTAAAATCTGGGTCATTGACCGTTATTCATAATGGGGTTTTGGTGCAAGATCATGTGGAGATCAAGGGAACTACACCTTATATTGGATGGCCAAAAAATCCAGTTCACGGAAAGGGACCACTTAAATTGCAGGATCACGGAGACAATAGCCGCGTGAGCTATCGTAATATTTGGGTGAGGGAACTGTAGGACCCCTTCATCCACAACAGTTTAATTGCCAAGGGTACAAAAGCTATTTTGGTTACCTTTGGCAAAATTTATTTTGCTTATGATTCAATCCATGACAGGCTTTGGGAAGCATGTAATTCAACTTCCCTCCAAAAAAATTACCATTGAGTTAAAATCGCTCAACAGTAAAAGTTTGGATATCAATGCCAGAATTCCACAAGCGTATCGTGAAAAGGAGCTGGAGCTTCGAAAAATGATAGCGGACAATCTGGTAAGAGGTAAGGTCGATTTTGGATTGTACGTAGAAATCACAGGTGAAGAAACCACCGCAGAAGTAAACCAAGGCGTGGTAAAAAACTACATGAGCCAGTTGGCAAAAATTGCCGAGGGCGACGATATTAAATTATTGGAACTGGCACTTCGCATGCCAGATACCCTAAAAACCGACAAGAACGATATTGACGAGCAGGAATACAAAGCCATTCTTTCGGCAATGAATGAGGCATTGAGCAATATTGTTGAGTTCAGAAATGAAGAAGGGGAAGTGCTCGAACAGGATTTTGTTGATAGAATTCAAACCTTGAATCGCTTGTTGGAAGAGGTGAAAATCATGGATCCCGAACGTTTGGGTTCAGTTCGTGAGCGTTTGGAACGTGCGGTTGCCGATCTTAAAGTGGAACTCGATGCCAATAGGTTTGAGCAGGAGCTGATCTACTACCTCGAAAAGTACGATATTACCGAAGAGAAGGTTCGCTTGGCCAACCACTTAAAATATTTTGAAACCACCTTGAATTCCAAAGAGAGCAATGGAAAAAAACTAGGATTTATTTCCCAAGAAATTGGAAGAGAGATCAATACCATTGGATCAAAAGCCAACTATGCGCCTATGCAACAATTGGTGGTTCAGATGAAGGACGAATTGGAAAAGATCAAGGAACAAATGCTGAATGTTTTATGACAGAAGGAGGTAAGCTTATCATATTTTCGGCTCCATCGGGAAGTGGCAAAACAACCATTGTCAAATACTTATTGGAACAACCCGAACTCAACCTGGCCTTTTCTGTTTCAGCTACTTCGCGACCCAGACGTGGAAAGGAAAAGCACGGCATCAATTATTATTTCATGTCGGTTTCCGAATTTAAACGACACATAAAGAACGAGGACTTTTTGGAATGGGAAGAGGTGTACCGTGATAATTTTTACGGTACACTTAAAAGTGAAGTCGAACGTCTTTGGGCCGAAGGCAAAAATGTGATTTTTGATATTGATGTGGTAGGTGGACTTCGCATCAAAAAGAAATTCCCAGATAAAACCTTGGCTGTTTTTGTGAAGCCTCCCAGTGTGGATGAGCTTAAAATTCGACTTAAAAAGCGAAGCACCGAAAGTGAGGACAAGATTAATATGCGAATCGCAAAAGCATCTGTAGAGTTGGCTACTGCTCCTCAGTTCGATACCATTATTAAAAACTACGAATTGGATGTGGCTTTAAAAGAAGCCCATAAATTGGTGGCCGAATATGTGGGTGCCAAAATTCCAGATTCCAAAGAAGATTAGACCATGAAAAAGGTAGGGCTCTTTTTTGGGACCTTCAATCCTATTCATATCGGCCATTTGGCCATTGCGAACCATTTGGTGGAGTTTTCCGATTTGGATGAGGTTTGGTTCGTGATCACTCCACAAAGTCCATTTAAGACCAAGCAATCGCTTTTGGATGATCATCATCGGTATCAGATGGTTTATGAGGCGGTAAAGGACTATCCCAAGTTAAAACCCAGTAAAATTGAGTTTGATCTTCCGCAACCCAATTACACCATCAATACTTTGGTGTATTTGAATGAAAAGTATGGTAAGGATCATGAATTTGCCTTGATCATGGGAGAGGATAACCTCAAGAGTTTCCATAAGTGGAAAAACTACGAGACCATTTTAGATCTGTATTCCATTTACGTGTATCCAAGAATATCAAACGGGGAAATGGATCATCAATTTAAGGGACATCCCAAAATCACAAAAGTGGATGCGCCCATTATGGAAATTTCATCCACATTTATTCGCAAAGCCCATAAAAAAGGCAAGAACATTCGTCCGTTATTACCTGATGAGGTTTGGAAATATATGGATGAAATGAATTTCTACAGGTAATCTTAAGGTTTATAGGTAACCAAGCCTACCTTGCTATCAGCAGTTCCGTAGTACAAGTACCACACATTTTTGAAAAACACTAACCCCTCCAAAAAGGTGGTTCCATCTTTATATTGTCCAGATTTTTCAAAAGGCAATTCCGGTTTAATGAACGGTTCATTGGTTCTATCCAACTGCTTCCATGGTTCATTAGCGTCAAAAAGCGCCTGTCCTCCCGTATAAATTCTATTGCCCAATTCTTGAACTCCAATATTTTGTGAATTCCCTGCATTGTACAGCACAACGATTCCTTTTTCGGTAAGGATGGGCGGTGGGCCAGCTTCTACCAACCACGAATCAAAATAACCTGGTCTAGGACTTAATACAGGAGCAAGTTTACTTTCATAGGTTTCCACAGGAGTCCAATCAATTAAATCGGTGGAAGAAGCCAACCAAACATGCGGTACCCCGTAGTACATCCAATATTTGCCATTGATCTTGACAGCAACTAACTTTCCATCTTTAAGTTCGGTTACAATGGCACCTGATTTTGTTTCCGTTTCATGGTACAAACCATTTTTATAATTTCTGAAAACTGGGCCATGTTTTTCCCAATGCACCAAATCTTTTGATATAGCAATAGCCAGTTTGGGGACTTTTCGGTTCCATTGGGTGTAGGTCAATACATATAGGCCATCTTCGGTTTCAACAATTCTAGGGTCTTCAATTCCTCCAGGCCATTCGTTGTCTTTTTGTTTATCGTTGTTTGAGTAAAAAACAGGATGGGGCCATTTTTTGTGAGTTATGCCATCCGAAGTCGTGGCCATCCCAATTCGGGAACGGTGCCCACCAATTTCCTTTTCGCCCAATTTTTCTTCGGCACGGTACAGTACAAAAATGGAATCTTCCTTAACAATGGCAGCAGGATTAAAAGTTGCCATGGATTCCCAATGCACCACCTTATCAGTTATTGGATCTTTAAAAGTGGAGGTTTCATCTTTTTGTAAAATGGGTTGGGCAATTTCAGGTCGAACAAAAGGGCCTAACATCCATTCCTTTTCCTTGGTTTGAGAAAAACTACATGTACAGAAAAACAGAAGAAGCAGTGTGTGAAAAGTTACTTTTCCCATAAAGCTTAGATTTTGTCCAAGGTATCGGTGCCAAGGTATTTATTGTCCTTGTTCATATACCAAGCTCGGGTCTTTGGCATTTTAATCCCATTGATTTCCTCCAAGCCTTCAAGTAGGATGTATTCCCCATCATTTTTACTTTTATCATGGTAAAATTGATAAACCTCCATGGCATAGGTTTTTGGATCAAAATAGAAATACCATTCGTCCGTACCCACCTCGACATCATAGTTTACGTTCAACACCAAGTATTCTTTCCCCTTAAAGGATTTCTTTTGCACTTTAGGATTCAAATGGGTGCCGGGATCGTTCAACTTCATGGGAAGCCCATACAAATAGGTGTAATAATCTTTCATAAAGTTGCCCCGCTCACAGGTCAACCTCATTTTTTCTTCATCCTCTTTGGAAAAATCTTCACTGCCATTCAATGTAATGACACATGAATTATTTGTGATTTGAAAAAGCGATGTGTTTCCCGCTTGTTCCACAGTAAGATGAAAAACTTGCTTCGGAAAATCAACTTGAATGGTACTTACCCGTACAGGTCGTTCTGGAGTGGTCATGGTTACCTTAAAGGTGGATTGAAGCCCTCCCCAGTTCCCATTGGGGTCATGGTAAGCGATGGCTTTTTCCAGCACTTGCTGGGCAGTTTCTTGTTGCGCTTGCAAGTTTTGGAATTGAATCAAAACCAGAAGAAATATAAAAAGCAGTTGATTTTTCATAACGGATGATTTACCGAAATGAAAGATACCAATTTTTATTTCTTTTCGATCTTGGCAGGGGTAACAGAACTATCGTATTCTGCAAAGTAAAGTTCCAAAAGGTTCATCATGGCATTGATCAAATCCCTACTTTCCAATAACAAAGAGAAATACAATGTGGTATTTTTAGGGCTGGACTCCTCGGTTCTAGTACGTGAAATCTGTTGATCAATTTTTTGGGAAACCATATGGTTCACTTCTTCTTTGGAATTGAGAATGGCACCAATTTTTTCAAAAGAACGCTTCTCAAAAGCCTGTTGGGTACTATTGAAGATTTCCTCCAGCTTTTGATCGATTTCCTTCAACTCTTTGATTTGGTTGTACTTGAGTTTTTTGTGGTTGTTGTGTACATGGTTGTAACTCACTTTTCCGATATACTCAAGAGATTGGGACATATCCGTTAAATGTCCCATAATGTTGATGTAAAAATTACTGGCACCAACATGGGCCTCATCCAAATTCTTGATGAAATAGAAGGTGTCGTTACGCAATTCATCAATCTCCGTGGAAAGCTTTGCCCCTTGTTTTTTGTTCTTTTTCAAAAAGTCAAGATCGTGCTTGGCCAACCCATTAATGGAGTTGGTGTAAATACGATTGCTTCGTTTGATTACGTTGGCAATGTTGGTGGCGCTTTCTTCGATAACGCCCTGAATAGAGCTGCTTTCTGCTTTTCGAAGACTGTCTTCTGCCTTGATTTCTTTTGACTTTTTATTATGAGACAAGTAATTACGCAATAGGATGGCTGCGGCGGCAACCAACATAATGGTCAAAGCGATAAACTTTCCAATAAACAATAAATAGGCAATAACGGCGGCAGCAACAAATGCGCTTAAGGCGGTAAAGAACCAACCTCCGATAACGTTGAGCACCCCAGCAACCCTATAAACCGCACTTTCGGCTCCCCAAGCCCTATCGGCCAATGATGTACCCATGGCCACCATAAAGGTTACGTAAGTGGTGGACAATGGCAATTTCATGGAAGTTGCAATGGAAATCAATACACTCGCTACCATTAAGTTGACCGAGGCTCGAACCAAATCGAACGCAGGTTGATCTTGTACCTTACTTTTAGGGACATAGGTGTATGGAATCACAAATCGTTTATCTATCTTCTTTTGAAGAGAGGGGGGGACTGTTTTTCCTAAGCTTTCGGCTGCAGCGATACTAAATTTTACAATTTGACGTGATAAATAGTTGGGCTGAAAACGCTCATCTCCTTCATCTTGTCTTGCTAAATCTACACTGGTTTTTACAACTCCTTTTGCTTTTGATGAAAACCAAAGCGTAATGATCATTACAGCTCCGGATAATAAAAGGAGCATAGTGGGAGTGCGAACAGCTGCTGCAAGACCTTGCATATTAAATTCGGCAGGAGCAATTCCAGATGCCTGCCAATCTTGGTAGGATTGCAATGCAGCGATGGGCACACCGATAAAATTCACCAAATCGTTACCTGCAAAAGCCATGGCCAAGGCAAAAGTTCCAAAACCAATCACCAATTTGTAAATATTTACTCGACCTAAAGTGGCCATCAGGTAGGAGATCAAAGTCCAAATGACCATGTTGCCCAGCAGAAACAACTCAGGTTGAGCTGCTACAAAGTCAGAAATGGCACCATCAAAAATAGCGGCACTTTTTAAACCTTTTACCAAAATGAAATATACAATTGCCGTGATGGCCAATCCACCAAAAATGGATTCTACCCACTTGGATTTGGATTTAAAATCAAAAGAAATCAGAATCCTTGAAACAAACTGGACCAGCGCCCCTATGGAAAATGCTATGACGACAGAAAGGAGAATCCCGAAGATAATTTCTGCGGCTTTATCGGTGTTGATGTAGGTGGCCAAGTCTGAAAAACCACCTTCCAAATCGGCAATCTTGATCAATGAAATGGCAACAGAAGCACCCAAAAGTTCAAATACAATGGATACCGTGGTCGATGTGGGCATTCCCAGGGTGTTGAAAAAATCGAGCAGCAATATGTCGGTGATCATCACCGCCATAAATATGAACATGATCTCTTCAAAAACGAATTCACCAGGGTTAAAAATCCCTTTTCGGGCAACCTCCATCATTCCACTGGAAGAAACTGCACCAAAGGCAATTCCAACACTGGCAACAATCATAATGGTTTTAAAGGATATGGCTTTGGACCCTATGGCAGAATTCAAAAAGTTAACTGCATCGTTACTTACCCCAACCACCAAATCGGTAATGGCCAAAATACCGAGGGCAGCAACCATGAAAATGTAGATATTATCACCCATTCTATAAGAAATATGGCAAAAATGCCACTATAAATCCGCAATAAGGTTAACATAATGTTACCAAATACGGTACTAAAAATACCAATAATTATTGCACAAATTCCAAAGGTTTATCTTTTGATATATCTTCGCCACAAATCAATTCCAATGAACTGGGAACAATTACTTTCTTTAAGGAGACAAGGAGATACTTCGAAGCGATTGCGAAAAGAACAAAACGAGACCCGGCTTGGGTTTGAGGTGGATTTCGATCGTATCATATTTTCATCTGCTTTTAGAAGTTTGCAAGATAAGACCCAAGTGTTTCCCATGCCCATTAGTGTTGGTTCCCAAAAGAATTTTGTGCATACCCGTTTAACGCACAGTCTGGAAGTTTCCGTGGTTGGACGTAGTCTAGGACGTAGTGCGGGTCAGCAAATTATAAACAAATACCCTTTCTTGAGCGAGGTGCACGGTTATCATTTTAATGATTTCGGAGCCATTGTCGCTGCCGCGGCCTTGGCACACGATATTGGAAACCCACCTTTTGGACACAGTGGCGAAAAAGCGATCGGAAACTATTTTAAACAAGGGAGCGGCTTAAAATATAAGGATGAACTTACGGCTGAGGAATTTCAAGATTTGATTGATTTTGAAGGAAACGCGAATGGTTTTAAACTTTTGACGGAATCTAGGGCAGGAGTTCCCGGGGGATTGCGTTTAAGTTATGCCACTTTGGGCGCTTTTATGAAATATCCTAAAGGATCTTTGCCCAAAAAGCCATCCAAAAACATTGCGGATAAGAAGTTTGGTTTTTTTCAATCTGAAAAGGAGTTCTTTTTGGAAGTAGCTGATGAAATTGGCCTTTTGCCCAATCCTAGCCATCCCAAAACAGGATTTTTAAGACATCCCCTTACGTATTTGGTGGAAGCGGCCGATGATATTTGCTATACCATTATAGATTTTGAAGACGGCATCAATTTGGGGTTGATCCCTGAAGAATTTGCATTGGAATATTTGATCAATTTGGTAAAGGAAAACATCAATACCAAAAAATACAATGCCATGACCCATTCCAGTGATCGATTGAGTTATTTGAGGGCGTTGGCAATCAGTACTTTGATCAAGGATGCGGTTGAGGTTTTTGTGAAGAACGAAGAAAAAATCATGAACGGCACTTTCGATGCTGCACTTTTGGACAAAGGAAGTTATCAGGCACAAGTAGCCGATATCATTAAATTGAGTGTCGAGAAAATCTACCAATCCCAAGATGTGGTGGATAAGGAGTTGGCGGGTTACCGTATAATTTCAGATTTGTTGGACATGTACACCTCTGCTTTGGTAAATGCCAAAAATGGCAAGGATACCAATTACGATCGATTACTGATCAAAAGTTTGCCCGAGAATTATCGCAATTTTGATACATCCATTTATCAAATATTGCTCGATACCAGTTGCTTTGTGGCCAGTTTGTCGGATAGTGCCGCCGTGCACATCCACGATAAATTAACAGGCAGAATGATTTAAAAGGAGTAGAGCAATCCTACGCCCAAAAGTTGCTTGAACTGAATTCGTGGCTCACCTGGTTCAATGATCAATCCATCATCATCCACTACTTCATCAAACTTAATATCATCATCATAAATTAGATGGGTGCCTATATTGGCCGTAAGAAACTCGTTCACTTTCAGGTTGAAGTTCATTTGCCAATCCACATCTATGTTTCCAAAACTGCGTACGTAGTCGGTATAAAGATTTATTCGATGGTTAAGAATAACATTGGTAAAAATCTCATTTTCCCAAGAATTGGTGATCAAAAAACCAAGTTCCACAAAGGTATTTTTCCCCCTGTCCACACCAAATGCCCCTTGGTTCGACAATCTTTCATCAAATACGAAAGTGGATTTTAGGGTAGCAGGCGATATGTACAAATTGAACTTGTCGTTTGGGATATACGAGGTACCCGTACCCAGAAATAGATATCCGGGAGACATGAATTTGGAAATCGGATTTTCACGATCAGGGTATTTATAACCGTTGGAAAACTGCGTATTAAAGTTCATTTTAACGGAATAGTACCATTTGGTAATGGTATCGTTCCTAAAACTTAAGGTGGTCGATAATCGCAATTGATCGTCGGTTTTCCGAAGTTTTCTGCCTTCTTGGGCGTTGAGTCCATAGCGCATTTGAACTTCATTGTCCCAACTCAAATATCGAAACTTATAGTTTCGCACAAATTTAAAACTCGCCAATGCCGAAACGGAATTATCTCCCCCCGCATTCCAATTAACAAAAGCTACTTCATTGATGTTTAGACCAAATTCATTTACCTTTTTCCAAAACGATGTGGGCTTAAATCTACGGTACCATCTGCTAACAGGTCTAACCCGATTAAGAACGGTACGGGGATCGGTAAGCTTTGCACTTCGAACAGGATATTTAAGTTTCACTTCCTTTATGCGCACCACTTTAAAGCCAGAATCGGTACTATCGGGTTCAAAAACTTTTAGACGGGTAATCTGTGCATTGGTGGAAAAGGAAAGCGTAAGGAATAGGATAAGAAAAAAACTTATTCGCATTGGTCTGAGGTTGATTGTATGAAAGTTTTAAGGGTATCAAAATCTATACCAGCTATTTTATGTGTCTCATCTATGGTGCCTTGAGCTATAAACGCATCGGGGATTCCAAAAATTTTAATCGGTTTGGCAAAGCCTTCCTCATTGGCAAATTCCAGAACTGCAGAACCCAATCCCCCTATCTTGCACCCATCTTCTATGGTGATGATTTGCTCGTATTTTCCAAAAATAGCACGTAGCATATTTTTATCCAATGGTTTTGCAAATCGCATATCATAATGCCCGATAGATTCGTTTTGGTTCAAGGATGCGATGATTTCCGCAACTTCATTTCCAATATGTCCAATGGTCAAAACTGCGATTCTGGAGCCCTCTTTTAAACAGATTCCAGTACCAATTGTAATGGGTTGAAATTCTTGACGCCAATTTAGGGTGACACCACGGCCACGAGGGTAGCGTATGGCAATGGGATTTTCCAATCCAAGTTGGGCAGTGTACATGATATTGCGCAATTCCATTTCATTTCTTGGGGCAAAAACAATCATGTTGGGAATGCATCTCAAATAGGCCAGATCAAAAACACCGTGGTGCGTTGGTCCATCTTGACCCACCAATCCTGCGCGATCCAAACAAAAGATCACAGGTAGATTTTGCAATGCCACATCATGAATCACTTGATCATAGGCACGTTGCAAAAAGGTGGAGTAAATGTTACAAAATGGAATCAAACCTTGGGTGGCCATTCCAGCGGCAAGGGTAACGGCATGTTGTTCCGCAATTCCGACATCAAAAGCCCTATCTGGAATTTGATCCATCATCAATTTAAGCGAACTTCCCGTAGGCATTGCTGGGGTAATGCCCACAATTTTTTCATTTTGTTGGGCCAATTCCAAAAGGGTGTACCCAAAAACTTCTTGGTATTTTGGAGGTTCATTGGCACTTGACTTTTTAAGACGTTCCCCGGTTTTTTTATCAAACTTTCCAGGAGCATGGTACACCACTTGATCCTCTTCGGCCTTTTGTAGCCCCTTGCCTTTGGTGGTGATAACATGGAGCAATTTTGGACCTTGAACATGCTTCAAGCGTTCCAATTCCGAAACCAAAGTGGTAACATCATGGCCATCGATTGGCCCAGAGTAATTTAGATTGAGGCATTCAAAGATATTTTCATCCTTGGCCGTGCCCTTCTTAACATTGGTAAGGTATTTTTTGAGTGCCCCGACGCTTGGGTCGATTCCTATGGCATTATCGTTCAGGATGATGAGTACGTTTGCATCGGTGACCCCTAAATGGTTGAGCCCTTCAAAAGCCATTCCACTGGCAATGGATGCATCACCCACTACGGCAATATGCTGTCGGTCTGCATCTCCATTTAATTTGGAGGCCATGGCCATTCCCAAAATCGCCGAAATGGCAGTGGAACTATGTCCCGTTCCAAAATCGTCGTACTCGCTTTCACTTCTTTTAGGAAAACCACTTATTCCACCCAATTGCCTGTTGGTTTCGAAAATATCCTTTCGTCCAGTAAGGATTTTATGTCCATATGCTTGATGGCCCACATCCCAAATAAGTTTGTCCGTGGGCGTGTTGAACACATAATGAAGGGCAATGGTAAGTTCCACGACTCCCAAACTGGCTCCGAGGTGTCCTTCTTTGGTGGAGACAATTTCAATTATAAAATCCCGAAGTTCTTGGGCAAGTTGGGGCAACTCATCCAAAGTGAGTTTTTTGAGGTCTTTTGGGGAATCAATATGTACCAGTAGATTTTCCAAGAAATAAAAAAACAAAAGTATCGATTATCCCCATAATTATTTATGCTTAGCTTAGCGAATACATGAATTTTGAATTATAATGGTGGAGAATCCTTTTGATGATACCTATTTTATGAAGAAGGCCCTGCAAGAGGCCGAGATTGCTTTTGAAAGTGGCGAAGTACCCGTTGGTGCCGTTATTGTAGCGAACAATCGGATCATTGGGAGAGCTCACAATCTTACTGAACGACTACATGATGTTACCGCACATGCCGAGATGCAGGCGATTACCGCGGCATCCAATTTTCTGGGCGGGAAATATTTACAAGGTTGTACCCTTTATGTGACTTTGGAACCCTGTCAAATGTGTGCGGGGGCATTGTATTGGAGTCAAATATCCAAGGTGGTTTATGGAGCGGCCGACCTCGAAAGGGGATTTAATGTTATGGGAGGTCATTTACACCCAAAGACCGAAGTGGTAAGTGGGATTTTGGAAAATGAATCTGCCGAAATGCTGAAACGATTTTTTATCCAGCGTAGAAATTTGAACTAAAAAAACCCCGGCAAGCCGAGGTTTGGATCAAATCAAAATAAAATATTTTTATCAGATTACCTGCACTTTTGCAGCAACCACTCCTTTTCTTCCGTCTTCTTCTACGTATTCTACTTTGTCGCCTTCGTTCAATTCCACTCCGTTCAATGCAGTTACATGAACAAAGATGTCTTTTCCTGTGTCGTCGTTAGTAATGAACCCGTAACCTTTGGATTCATTGAAAAATTTTACTGTACCAGTCATTAAAATAATATAAAAATGTTAAAACACGAAAGTATAATTTTTTATGTGTGGTCGTACAAAATGTGGACTAAAACTTTTGAAAATTATTGATTCTCAGTCTTTTTGCGTTCCTTTTCTTGCATTTTGGCAATATTCTCTTTCGTTAACATGTAATCTTTCATGTTTTTACCCTTGCTCTCTTTGTAGAGAAATAGGGGCATTGCCACTAAAAACAATCCAACCGTGCCCCCACCAATATACTTCGGTGCCATTGGATGACCTTCTTCCAGTGTTAACCCGTAAATGATCGACCCCAGGGAAGCCAATGTTATCAAAACAACGAGGTGTTTAAGTTTGATTTTCATTGTGAATAGTTAATGAGTTCTCTACGATACGCCGTTAAAAGCTTTGATTTGGAAATGAAGCCTTCATATTTTCTGTTTTTTATCACAGGAAGGTTCCATGCGCCACTATCTTGAAATTTCTGCATCACATCGGCCATTTTATCGCTATCGAGATAGATAATATTTGGCGGTGTCTGCATAATGTGCGTGGCCAATACTTTTTGATAAAGGGATTGATCGAACATTATAGGGCGGATGTCATCCATAAGAATAATGCCCAATAAAGATGCATCCTTTTCATTGATCACGGGGAATATGTTCCTTTTGGACTTGGTAACTACTTGATGAAGAATTTCCTCCAAGGTCATCTTCGGATAAACTGGGGTAAAGTTCTTTTCAATTACCTTTTCAATTTCCATGAACATTAGCACTGCATGGTCTTTGTTATGGGTGATCAATTCCCCTTTTCTGGCCAACTGCATGGCGTAGACCGAATGAGGATGCACATATCTGGTAATGGCATAGGCTATGGCCGCGGTCAACATTAATGGAATAAAAAGTTCGTAACCTCCGGTAACTTCTGCAATAAGGAATATGGCCGTTAATGGAGCATGCAGTACGCCAGCCATTAATCCTGTCATTCCCACCAAAGTAAAATTACTTTCGGAAACCAAATTTTTAAAGATGCCCAAGTGGTTGATCAATTTGGCAACACAATTCCCCATTAAACTTCCCATAAAAAGGGTAGGGGCAAAAATTCCGCCTACACCACCTGCGCCAAAAGTGAGTGCACTAGCGATAATTTTAAAGGCAACCAATCCGGCCAAAAGAACAATCACTGTCCAGGGATTGTCCAAATTCATATTGAAAATGTTGTTTTCCAATACAGCATTGGTATTTCCTTGTACCAAATTGTTCATGGTGTCAAAACCCTCACCATATAAGGGCGGCACTAAAAACAACAAGACTCCAATTCCGACTCCTCCCAACATCAGTTTTTGAATGGGCGATTCTATTTTATCGAAAAACTTTTGGATACGGGTGTATGCCTCATAAAAATAGATGGAGGTAATTCCACCGAAAACACCCAATACAATGTAAAATGGAATATCGGAAATAGTGAAATCATCCACAATGGTAAAGGGTAACAACGCATCGTTTCCAAAAAAGAAATAAGAGGTAATGATAGCGGACAAAGATGCCAACAACAATGGAAGCAAGGAAGCCAAGGTCAAATCCAAACTAAAAACCTCAATGGCAAAAACTATGGCGGCGATCGGGGCTTTAAAAATAGAGGAAAGGGCACCTGCAGATGCGCAACTGATCAATAAAATCCTTGTGGCATGGTTAAGGTGGAGTGCCCTGGAAATGTTCGAACTAATGGCAGCACCTGTCGCAACGGTAGGCCCCTCCAATCCTACAGAACCCCCAAAACCCACTGTAATTGGGGCAGTGAGTATGGAACCGAACATTTGATAGCGGTTCATAATGCCTTTTCTTTTTGAAATGGCATACAAAGTTGATGGTATTCCATGGCTTACCTTTTGACGAATCACATATTTTATAATGATTCGAACCAAGGCCAGACCAATTATGGGAAACACAAAGTAAAAAGCGTGGTGGTAGTATTGTACCAATTTCCCCTCCATTAAATGCTGGAAAAAATGGGTAAGGTTTTTCAGTATCACGGCCCCGACCCCAGAGGTAAAGCCCACTAAAATACTTAAAATGGCCACAAATTGCCTATGCGAAATGTGTTTGGCCCGCCAAACCAAAAATTTAGTCAACCAAGTTTTCTTATGTCCCATTGGTCAAAGGGTTAAAAAAATCCCGATGAATATCGGGATAATTATTTAAGATTTGAAAGTTACTTTAAGGTGTAATTCATCAAGTTGTGCTTGGTCGATGTTTGCTGGGGCATCGATCATTACATCCCTTCCACTGTTGTTTTTTGGGAATGCGATAAAATCACGAATGGTTTCCTGTCCTCCTAATATGGATACCAATCTATCCAATCCAAATGCAATTCCACCGTGTGGCGGAGCGCCGTATTGAAAAGCATCCATTAAAAAGCCAAACTGAGATTTAGCTTCTTCCGGGGTAAAGCCCAAATGTTTGAACATGGTTGCCTGTGTTTCCTTATCATGTATACGGATGGAACCACCACCAATCTCGTTTCCGTTCAGTACTAAATCGTAGGCATTGGCCTTCACAGCACCTGGGTCGGATTCCAAAAGTTCCAATTGACCGGGTTTCGGTGAGGTAAATGGATGGTGCATGGGGTGGTAGTTGCCAGTTTCCTCATCCAATTCCAACAAAGGGAAATCAATGACCCAAAGTGGGGCAAATTCATCCGATTTTCTAAGCCCTAAACGAGTCGCCAATTCCATACGCAAAGCACTTAATTGTGCCCTAGTTTGGTTGATAGCACCTGAAAGCACACAAATAAGGTCGCCAGCTTCGGCGCCTGTTACTTCTGCCCATTTGGCCAAGTCATCTTGGTCGTAGAACTTGTCCACCGATGATTTGAAAGAACCATCTTCATTGCATTTTACATAGACCATGCCTTTGGCACCGACTTGAGGGCGCTTAACCCAATCAATTAAGGCATCAATTTCTTTGCGGGTATATTCAGCAGCTCCGGGAACGGCAATACCTACCACCAATTCCGCACTGTTGAACACGCCAAAATCTTTATGTTGGGCCACTTCGTTCAACTCCCCAAACTGCATTCCAAAACGGATGTCTGGTTTGTCGTTTCCATACAAACGCATGGCATCATCAAAGGTCATTCTTGGGAATTCGTCCACCTCTACACCTTTGATTTCTTTTAGAAGATGCTTGGTCAACCCTTCAAAGGTGTTCAGGATATCTTCCTGCTCCACAAAGGCCATTTCACAGTCAATCTGGGTAAACTCAGGTTGTCTATCTGCTCTAAGGTCTTCATCCCTGAAACATTTCACAATCTGGAAATATTTATCCATACCACCGACCATCAACAATTGCTTAAAGGTCTGCGGAGATTGTGGCAGGGCATAAAACTGTCCTTCGTTCATACGGCTAGGTACCAAAAAGTCCCTTGCACCTTCAGGGGTGGATTTGATCAAGTATGGGGTCTCTACATCAATAAACCCTTGATCAGAAAGATACTTGCGCACTTCCATAGAGACTTTGTGTCTAAAGATGAGGTTATTTTTTACAGGATTTCTTCTAATATCCAGGTAACGATATTTCATTCGAATATCTTCCCCACCATCTGTTTCGTCTTCGATTGTGAAGGGGGGAAGCTTGGAAACGTTCAGAATGTTCAGTTCCTTTACCAGTACTTCAATATCACCTGTTGGGATGTTCGGGTTCTTGGAAGCTCTTTCAATCACTTCTCCCTTAACTTGGATCACTGTTTCACGACCCAGTTCCCTTGCCTTTTCCATGAGTTCATTGCTGGTACGCTCTTCGTCAAAAACCAATTGGACAATACCATAACGATCACGAAGATCTACCCAAGCCACAAAACCCTTATCGCGAACTTTATGAACCCATCCACTTAAAATTACTTCCGAACCAATATCCGATGCCCTTAACGCACCACAAGTGTTACTTCTGTACATGATGTATTTAATGAGAGGGGCAAATTTAAGCGTATTCGGATTATTAATGGCCAGTAAATGTCATTTTCTCTGATGCATTCCCAATTACTGATGTAGAAGGTAGTTTGTTGGCAAGATGTGTGATGTTTAACTAACTTATAATTAACCTAAAATTTACAATAAATAATAATATTGATTCAGTTTAACGAGTTTTTGGTCGATTAAAAGAGGATTAAAGTGTTAAAATGAAAAATATAAAGTATTGAAAAACAAATATATAAAGATTTAATGTTAATTCAATGTAAACTAAATGTTATCTAAAAGTATGAACAATGTAAAATTTAAGTATCTTTGTTACGTTATCAAGTAAGTATTAATTATTTAAATCCCAAATAAAATGAAGAAAGCAGTATTTTTTGTGGCGTTGATGTTTACAGCTTTTATATCTGCACAAGATGTAAAACCGACATATGAGAAGGAGGGAAAAATGGTAAAAGCTACCTATTATCACGATAACGGGGAAATAGCCCAAGTTGGGACTATGTTAAATGGTAAGTTGCATGGTACTTGGTTCATGTTCAATGAACAAGGTAAAAAAATTGCATCTGGTCAATATGAGAATGGTATGAAAACCGGAAAATGGTTTTTCTGGAAAGAAGATGTATTGCGTGAAGTTGACTACACCGATAGCCGTATCGCGAATGTAAAAGACTGGAATCAAGGCGAAGTTGTCTCGGTTAACCAGTAATTTAAAATCAGTGTTTAAAAGAAAAGCCCCGGCCGTTAGGTCGGGGCTTTTTTTATGCAGTTAACTGGGATTACTCCGTTAGTGCTTCGGGAGTGGGTTCTGATGACCTCCAGCTTCTAATTCTAATTTTCAATCTGTAAGTGATGTTGAACAACACCGGTACAATAATCAAGGTTAAGAAAGTTGCCACGATCAAACCGAAGATCACTGTCCATGCCAATGGCCCCCAGAAAATAACGTTGTCACCTCCCATATAAACTTGGGCATCAAAATCGGAGAACAGACCCACAAAGTTGATGTTCAATCCTATGGCCAATGGAATCAATCCCAATACTGTTGTAATCGCGGTCAACAATACAGGACGCAAACGTGCCTTACCTGCTTTGATGATCACATCGGTAACGTCCTCGTTGTTCAACAAGTCCTCATCAGAAATTCCGATTTCCACCTTTTTACGGTCGATCAAAATCTGGGCGTAATCCAACAGTACCACACCGTTGTTTACCACAATACCCGCCAAGGAAATAATTCCCATCATGGTCATCATGATCACAAACGGCCAACCCGTAACGATCAATCCGCCAAATACCCCGATAAAACTCAAGAATATGGCAATCATGATGATTGTAGGTTTGGAGACACCTCCAAATTGGAAAATCAGAATCAACATAATCAATCCAAGACCCAAAAAGAAGGCACTGATCAAGAACGCCATTTGTTTGTTCTGTTCTTCAATCTGTCCTGTATAGTCGATTTTTACTCCCTGTGGCAGTCCTTTGAATTCCTGCATCTCATTCTGGATTTCAGCAACAATGGCCGCTGCATCGGTAAATCCAGGTTTCAAAGCGGAATATACGGTCACCACACGTTTGGTATCCACGTGCTTAATGGCGCTGAAGGAAGAAGTGTTTCGTTGGTTGGCCACCGTAGAAACAGGAATCTCCTTGATCTGTCCATTGGATGGATCTCTAAAAATGATGTTTTGGTTGAACAAAGCACTGGTGTTGTACCTCAAATCTTGGTTAAATCGAACGTTGATGTCGTAATCCTCCCCGTCTTTTTTGTAAATACCGGCCTTGTCCCCAAAAATAGATCTACGAAGCTGTTGACCAACCTGACCCACAGACACTCCAAGTTCTCCGGCTTTTGCTCTATCCACTTGCACTTGCATACCAGGTTTGCTCTTGTTCACGTCTACCTTCAACTCTTCAATACCAGCAATATTTTTACTGTTGATGAAGTTGCGCATACGCTCGGCGGTACTGATCAAGGTGTCGTAATTCTGACCTTCAATTTCAATATTGATAGGGTATCCTGCTGGTGGACCAACGGCATCTTTTTCCACAGAAATGGTAACCCCAGGATACACTCCAGTTAAGGTATCTTGAATTTGTTGACGCAGTTCTTCCGTATCCAATCCATCCCTATACTTGTATTCACGCATGGATAAGGTAATTTTACCACGGTGTGGCATTTCGGCAGCAGAACCACCTTCGGTAAATGGATTTTCTGCACCTTTTCCAACTTGGGAAACACTGGATTGTACCAATAAATTATAATCTCCCTTGTGGTATTTGCTTCTTTCGGTTACGCCATACACCCTTTCTTCAATGCTTTTGGTTATGGCATTGGTCTTGTCGATATCCGTTCCTTGAGGGTACTCGATATATACATAGATCTCATTCGGTGTATTGTCTGGGAAGAATTCCACTTTGGTTCGTTGTGTGCCCAACGACATGCCGAAGAATACAAAAGCTAAAAGCAGCAATACAAAAGTAATCCCCGAATACAAATACACATTTTTACCGCGAAGAGCGCTTTTAAGTTGCTTTTCATAGAAGTTCTCCAAGTTTACGAGACCTCTGGTCTGAAATGCCCGTGCCCAAGGTTTCAAGAAATATTTATATATCCAGAACATGATGCCGATAACCACCATTAAGGTGCCAAGTCCACGCATTGGGCCTCCCACGATAAAGATGAATACACCCAATACTCCAAGGATGATGCTCAATCGAATCAATTGTTTTTTGGTCAATTCTTTATCGCCAACCTCCATAAATTGGGATACCAACATGGAGTTCATAAAAATGGCCACGAACAAAGATGAACCAAGTACAACCGATAGGGTAATCGGGAATAAGATCATAAAATTACCCATAATTCCAGGCCATGCACCCAGCGGCACAAAGGCTGCTACCGTAGTGGCTGTGGAAATGATAATCGGAACGGCAATTTCCCCAATCCCTTTCTTGGCAGCCTCTTTTCTGGACATGCCTTCTTTCTCCATAAGTCGGTACACGTTTTCTACAACAACAACCCCGTTGTCCACCAACATTCCCAATCCCATGATCAAACCAAAAAGGATCATAGTGTTCAAGGTATAGCCAAGGGCATTCAAGATCATAAATGACATGAACATCGACATCGGAATAGCAAAACCAACGAACAAAGCGTTTCTAAAGCCCAAGAAGAACATCAAAACGGTAACCACTAGAATAATACCGAAGATGATATTGTTTACCAAGTCATCCACTTGGTTCAATGTTCTACTGGAGGAGTCGTTCGCAATACTTACTTGAAGGTCTTTTGGAAAATAATTTTCCTTTGCCTCATCAACAATTCTGCGGATTTCATCGGCGGCTTCAATGGTGTTTTTTCCTGAACGCTTTTTAATATCCAACATCACAACAGGAGAACCATGTTCCCTTGCATAAGTGGTCTTGTCTTCTTCTTTAAAGGAAACAGTGGCAATATCTCTTAAATAGATAGCCCCATTTTCAGATTTAACCACAAAATCTTGAAGTTCGGCAGGGTTTTCAATTTCACCCATAATACGGATGGTCCTTCTTTGGCCACTGGTTACCAAGTTCCCTGCGGACATGGTCATGTTACCATTGGAAATGGCTTGGATCACATCGTCAAAATTCACTCGAGAGGCCATCATTTTGTAGACATCTACGGCAACTTCAACTTCGCGTTCCTGCGCACCTCTGATATCAACCTCCTTAATTTGCGGAAGATCCTCTATTTCATCCTCCAGATATTCGGCAAATTCCTTTAAACGTTCCACGGGATAATCCCCGGTAAGGTTTACGTTCATGATTGGGAAAGATTCCGCCAAATTCAGGTCAAAAACATTGGGTTCTACCTTGGCACCATTAAAAACGGGCCAATCCTCACTTGCTTTTTCCGAATCCACTTCATCCTTAACCTTTTGCTTGGCATACTGTACGGAGATGTCTTCATCGAACTCTACAACCAACATGGAATAATCTTCCTGTGAAGTAGAAGTGATCTCTACTACGTTGCTCACGTTTTTAAGTACATCTTCCAATTGGTCCGTAACCAGACGTTCCATATCCTCGGCAGTGTTCCCAGGATAGACGGTGCTCACATAAATTTTGGTCTCTTCCACCTCGGGGAAATCCTCCCGTGGCATGGCAAAATAGGCGGATAGCCCTATGATGAAGAATATACCGATCATCACATAGATCACAGACGGATTGTCTATGGCCCAAGATGAAAGCCGGAATTCTTTACTTGCGTTCTTTTTAGCTTTTTCCATTTGGGTAGGTTAGTTTTTAGATGTTAGGGTTGAGTCCAAAATCTGAACAGCTTGTCCTTCTCTAATGCTACGGGCACCTTCTACGATTACCTTGCTTCCTGCAGAAAGGCCTTCAAGTACCTCTAGGTAGTCTCCTTGAGTGGTTCCAGGTTGAATGACCACTTTTTTGGCCACCATACTTCCGTTTTCATCTGCGATCACATAAATAAATTGCTCGCCTTCCGCATTTTCTGATACCACACTTTGTGGAATAAGAATGGCTTTTTCATTGGTGTAATCGTTGATCTTTACCTTGGCCGTTAAATTGGGTTTGATGTGTCCATTGTTGTTCGGCACTGGAATCTCTGCTTTAAAGGAACGGTTGCTTGGATTGATAAAGTTGCTGGTCTGTCTCACTTTGGTGGTAACCGTTTCACCAAGAACAGGGAAGTAAGCATTCACCATTTTTCCAGGAGATACTGTTGGCAAATGCGCCTCTGGCACCTCTACATCAATGTACATGTCGGACAGGTTCACAATTCTGAAAACCTCTGAACCGGGACCTGGGCTAACCACGGTACCTTGATCTTTGATTACATCGTCGATAATTCCTGAAAAAGGAGCACGAATGGATGATCTTCCTACTTGACTTTCCAATTGCTTTACGGCACTGGTTTGTGCCTCGTAATTGGTTTTGGCCTGTAGGTATTGGATTTCTGAACCGATGTTTTGCTCCCACAATCTTTTTTGACGCTCGAAAGTGGTCTTGCTCAATTCTGCTTGGGTACGCATTTGCGCCAATTGGCTGGAAAGTCCACCATCGTCAATGGAAGCCAACAATTGTCCTTTGGCCACTTTTTGCCCCTTTTCCACATAAATGCGGTATAGGGTTCCAGACATTTCAGGGTAGACCAATACGTTTTGGTCGGTTTTTACATCGCCTTGCAGTTCTAAAAAGTGTTGGAATTCTTGTGGTTGAACGGTAAGCACGGAAACCAATGGTAATTTTGCGCTATTGTCCAATTCGGCAATGGCATCGTCCAATTGCTTTACTTGGTCTTCCAATGTTTTCAGTTCTGTGTTCAGATCATTTCGTTTGGCACGAATGGCTTCCACATTTTTGCTGGCCAATACTTTCTCGATGGATTTGCTTCCAGAGCCTCCACAAGAAGCTAGTACTGTGGCTATTAGGGTTATATATATTGCTTTTTTCATGACGTAATGGTTTCTTCTTTGTTTATTGATTTATTATGTTTTCCAGTTCGGTTTTCCTAAGGATCACATCGACCATGGATTGTAAATATTCTTGTTGATTGGTATATAATTGGGTCTGCGCCTGTCTTAATTCAAAACTGGTGGCCAAACCTTCGGTATACTTGATTTCATTTTTTCTTTCGATGCGTTCGGCCAGTTCCAAATTTTCTTTGGATGTACCGTATTGTTCAATGGCAAGTATGTAATCGCTTTTCGCTGATTCCAATTGCAAACGAATTTGTGCCTGTGCTTCGGTAAATTGGGTTTTGGCTTTATCCAAAGCAATTTTGGCCCTTTGGGTGGTAGCGCTTCTTTTTAAAGAACTAAAAATTGGAATGTTGAGGTCAACTCCTAAAATAGAGGAACCAAACCATTGCTGTCCACTTCTAAAAAAGTTGAATTCATTGCTAAAGGAATTTCCACCGTAGTTGACAAAAGCATTAAGCGTCGGCAAGGCGTAGCTCTTGGCCAATTTTAACTCCAATTCGCGTTGTTGGTTTAGGTTGACTGCCATTTTATAATCCACGTTGTTCTCGATATTGAATTCGGAATCCAATAATTGGAAATCAATTTGACTTTGGGTAAGGTCGTCCAGATTTTCAGACAATTCCGTGGGAGCATCAATAGGCAGACCCAATACCAAGTTCAACATCTGGAGCGTAATTTTCTCCATACGTTGTGCATTTTTAAGGTAATTCTGCATGCTGGAAAGTGTAATCTGCAATTGATCTACGCTTTCTTCATCCCCAAGTCCATTTTCATAAACTCGCTTGGTTTCATAAAGGTTTTGCTCCAAGGTGTTCACGTTTCTCTCAGAAATACGCACACTTTCTTGGGCCAAAAGCACATTGCCATAGGCTTCGACTACCGATCTACGGACATCGAGTTCTGTTTTTTCCTTGCTGTTTTGGCTATAGTCCAAAAACGTTTTGGTTGCCTGTACCCCGACAATGTATGATCCATCAAATATTTGCTGGCGTAAAGTTGCGCTGGCAGACATGGATTGGGATTGTCCAAAGATCACTTCCTGATATGTACCTGGCTCACCTCCAAAAAACTCGGCTGGAATCTGTGAAACCGGTTGTTTCAGTTGGTTCTGATAGCTCACTGCCCCATTGATCTGCGGTAGACCCGAAGCAATGGTTTCCCATTTTTGTTTTTGGGCATCATCGAGGTCTCTATCCGCATTAATTGCACTGTAATTATGTTCCAGTGCATATGTAATGGCCTGGTCCAAGCTAAAGCGTGGAATGGTGTCCTGGGCAGAGACCAGAACAGGTAAAAGTAAGAGCAGGCTGATTAGTGTTTTTCGCATTTAATCTTGATTTGAATTGATGATTGAGTTAAGAATTTTTCTTCCTTTTGGGGTTACAATGCCCCTAAGGTGGTATTCTAAATAGTTGTCCATTAATTGGTGTTGACTAAATTTTTCAGTAGGAAACAATTGTGTGTTTTTAATGGTCATTACTCCTGAAAAATAAATTCGGGAAACAAATTCAGGATTCAGATTGGCCCTGTAAATTTCCAAATCCATGCCCCTTCGTACATTTTCGGAAACGCATTTGTTGGTGCACTCAAACTGAATTTCCATAAGGGATTTATAGATTTTGGGATAATACTTCTGCAATTGGTACAATGGGGACGACTTTTCATCCTTCATATGCAGCATTACAAACTTTTTTATCTCATATAGTTCCTCAATGGGGTTTTTCTGAACTTCAATAATGTCATTTATCCCACAGGTAATAAATTGGGACATGGTCATAGTGGTTTGTTCCACCAATTCCGTCTTGTTCTTAAAATGGGAGTAAATCGTTTTTTTCGAAATTCCCATTTCGTTGGCCAGATCATCCATGGTAACGCTCTTAAAACCTAGGTTTAAGAACATTTCACTTGCTTTCTCTATTATTTTATCCTTCATAATGAAGGCGCAAATGTAGCTGAGGAAACTTTAAAAACAAAAAAAGTTTCCATGGTTTTACAGTTTTTTAACAAAGACGTAATTATTTATTTCAATTCTTGTTCCTGAAGGGTAGGTTACTGATTGGATTATCCTGATTTTTTACCGGAATCGCTACTGGGCCCAAATTCCAATAAAAGGGTCTGTTAAAGCGCATTAAGCGCTCTTTCAATGTAGTTTTACTGTTCTTTATCATGATTTTCGTTTTTTATGTTATCTACAAAGTTTTTAAAAGCGTGTTCTCCTTCCTCTTTCCAAAATTGATCGTAATGCTTCCACTCATCAAAGTCCCTTCGCCAGGGCGTACATTTTTTGTTTTGATGAATACGTTTTTTGTGGTGGGATTTTCCCTTGCTTTTTCCGCCACCTCCGCCAAAGCCAAATAAGAGTTTGGCCAAAACAAAGATGCCCAGAGCTTGCCAGTAGGTAATGGTTCCCAATCCAAAAATTTCGGGCATTAACCAATTCCACAATCGCATTAGAAGATAATTGGCCAACAAAAAGGCCAAGATTGCCAATATGATCATGGCAATTACCTTTACCACCTTTTTTACAGTGTGTTCCACCTTCTTTTCCACAACTCTTTCGAATTCTTGTTTATGTTCCATAATTCAGTGCTTTTATATTCTCTAATTTTTTGGAGAGTTCCGACATGGCACGGTGTCGATGCGACATTAAAGTGCCCGTTGGAATTCCGGTTCGTTCCGATATTTGTTTATAGGTATACCCTTCAAAATCTATGGCGATAATAATATCCCGATACGAAGGTTTAAGGTTTTCCACTGCAGTTTTTAGTTCTGCTTCCATTTCTGGGGAATAGGCATTATCCGCATCGCCATAAAAGAACTCCGCAAACTCCTGCCACTGTTCGTCAATGTTTTCACTCGGGAGGTTTTGTTCCTTTTTGCCCCGCATAATGTCAATAATTCGATTGCGAATGGCGCTGTAAACAAATCCGCCTATGTTGGTAATGGGAATGGCATCATCCGATCTAGAAAACATTCTTAAAGCAACATCCTGCACAATGTCTTCGGCATCCCGTTCCGACGTATCCCGAATGCGCGATTGCACATAGCTTCGCAACGAGCCATATTCCTCGTTGAAAAATTGGGATAGATTATTTCGGTTTTCCGTTTTGGCCGACATTTTTTGTGTGACTGGTTGATGTCTTTATCTATAGAGACGAACGAATTGCATTTCATTGCATTTATTCGGAAACTTTTTTCAAATATTTTGGGAAGGGCTTGAATTTCTACCCTTAAAATTTGAAGTAATACTCGTGTCCGTTATTTCATTTCGATTTTTTGCATGTATTTTTGACTCCATGGCAGAATTCGATTTTATTAGTCAGTATAGGGACACATTTGTTACGTACCTCAAGGCCAAAGTGCAATGGCAAGAGCCTGAAAATCTGTATGAACCTATTCGCTATATCTTGGATTTGGGAGGCAAGCGCATGCGGCCTGTTCTAACTTTGATGACTGCCGATATGTATGGTGCCAAAGTGGGAGATGCTTTGGATGCAGCTTTAGCTGTGGAAATGTTCCATAACTTTTCATTGGTCCATGATGATATTATGGATGATGCGCCACTACGCCGCGGAAAAATCACAGTGCATGAAAAATGGGATGTGAACACTGGGATTCTTTCTGGAGATGCCATGTTGATTCTTTCCTATCAATTTTTTGAAAAGTACCCCGCCGAATTGTATTTGAAACTCACCAAATTGTTTAGCAAAACAGCTTTGGAGGTCTGCGAGGGTCAACAATACGATGTCGATTTTGAAACCCGGGATGATGTGACCATTCCCGAATACATTAAAATGATTGAGTATAAAACTTCCGTTTTGGTGGCTGCCGCCATGAAAATGGGAGCGCTAGTTGCCAATGCTCCACAAAAAGATGCCGATGCAATTTATGAGTTTGGTCGAAACTTGGGCATTGCATTTCAATTGCAAGACGATTATTTGGATGCTTTCGGAGATCCAAAAACGTTTGGAAAGCAGGTTGGGGGAGACATTATGGAAAACAAAAAGACATACTTGTACTTAAAAGCTCTGGAAAAAGCAGCGAAAGATGACAAGGATGGGTTGTTGCATTTGTATTCCATTAAACCAGCCGATGCGTATGCTAAAGTTGAAGCGGTAAAAACCATATTTAAGGAAAGTGGTGCTGTGGATGAAACCAAACAAGCCATCGAGAATTATACCCAAAAAGCATTCGATGTTTTGGATACGTTGGATTTACCAACAGTAAAAAAACAACTTTTACAAGCCTTCGGCGAAGCTCTGATGAATCGAACAGTTTAGAAAAGTCGTTTTAAAAGTGCCTTGATAAACGGCATTGGTTTCGGAGCTGTTACAATTTTGAATTCTTCCCATAAATTGGTCTCGTTCTCCAAGAATTTTAAAATCAAAGATGCCTTTCTTCGCTTGAACATGGACTCGAAAATTTCGTGACCCAACTGATTGTTCTCGTATAAAATATCGAGCAAAAGCATGTCGTAAAAAGTGAACCTATTTTTTTGATGGAATTGAGAAAGTGGTTCGCCAGTTTTCAAATACTCCACCAATTTAGGCACTTGCTGACTCGTATTGTAAAAGGTGTAACCCGTACTAGGTTTGGCCCAACCGCCTGCAATTCCGATATGAAAAACTCGGTCCGTATTGTGTTGATGAAACGGATAACAAGTCATGGGAATACTACCGAATTCTTTTTCTTCAATAGTGTATTTGGTGTTTCCGTAGTTCTCGGAGATATAACTTTTGATAGCATCTTCGTATTCGCTTTTATCCAAAAGATGCTCGGAAAACAAAGTGTATTCCACTAAAGCCTCATTTTCTGAAAATGGGAGCACATACATAAAACGCGTATTGCCTTTTTGAGGCACGGAGAAGTCCATAAAAGTAGCTTCTTCCGATTTAAATACCGACTGTTCGGTTTTAATTTGCCACCCCACAAAGTGTTGCTGCAAAACAGGGAATTCCATTTGTTTTAAAGGGATGGAGGCATCATACAGACTGGAAAATACCGTTTGTCCTGTGAAATTTTGGGTTGATGTGGTCACTATGACCTCATTTTCCTGCTCTTCAATGGTTAACACTTCTTCTGGCACCCAACTTACATTCGGATTCGCCTTTACCTTTGGTATATAGTGGTTGTAGAAGTCAATCCCGCGAATCATTTTGTAGGCGTACGGAGCAATGGGAGTTGATTTTTGTAACTGTTCTCCTCCCACATAAATGGAATCCCAAGTTTTATGGATCAACCCATCAAAGTGACCATTGCCACGTTCCCAGAAACACCAAGTACGGTCGTTTTTCGATTTATCATCCTTATCCAACACCAAAATAGATTTGGAAGCAAAGAATTCATCCTTGCCCAAGGCATCGGCCAATAAAAGTCCAGCAGCTCCCGCTCCTATGATGATATAATCGTATTGGGACATGGTTTCAAAGATAGAAGTTGAAAGTTGATTACTGGCGTGAAAAAAATGAATTCGTCTATTTCACGAATGCTATAAATAGATGAACAAGGAATAACAGATTTAAAATGATCCTTTATCCTACATTCCCCAATAAAATATAGACAATCAAAGTGGTTAAGACTAAAAATAGGCTAAAGCCCTTTGCATATTGCCATTGTGTAACATCCACGACGCCGATATTGGTAATAGTAAAGTTGTTCACACGGGGAGACCAATGAGATACCAACAACATTACCCCGATATTCAATACAAACTCAATGCCCCAAAGGTGCACATAATGTAAATTGACCTGTAGGATGAAATTGGTTACAATATAGAAGACCAATCCGAATAGCAGACCAACTTTGGCTCCCATTGCAGAAACCTTTGGGAGAAAAAATCCAGCAAGAATCACAGTCGCCATTGGGATAAAAAAGATACCATTGAGCTGTTGCAATAATTGATATAGTCCTCTGGGGGCATGTGCAATGAATGGAGCAATGCCAATGGCAAAAATCGCCAATAATGCTGACACTGTTTTTCCCACTCGGACCAAACGTAAATCGTTGGCATTTTTGTTCAAATACCTTTTATATATCCCCAAACTAAATATTGTGGCCGCACTGTTCAAGGCACTGTTGAAGGTACTTAATATGGCACCCATCAATACGGCAACAAAAAAACCGGTCATCCAAAAGGGGAGCACTTTTTTGACCAAACTGGGGTATACCAATTCTTTTTGGTCATAGAAAGTGTCGTTGAAATAATAGTAGGCGATAATACCGGGTAGGACAATAATAATAGGCACCAATATTTTCAATAATCCGGTATAAAGCAATCCTTTTTGTGCTTCCTTTAAATTAACCGCTCCCAATGCTCGTTGAATTATGGATTGGTGCATGGTCCAAAAATAAAGTTGGTTAATGATCAATCCCGTAAACAATACCCCAAATGGCATAATGGCATCACGTGAACCTTCCCCTACGGAGACTTCGTTGCTGATGACATTGAATTTTTCGGGAGCTTTTTCAAAAACCATTCGAAGACCATCAAAAACATGTCCATCCCCGATGCTCCAAAGAGCGATAACAGGAATGGAGATGCCAGCGATCAACAATCCAAATCCATTGATGGTATCGGTGTATGCTACCATTTTTAATCCGCCGAATATGGCATAGATGGCACCAATACTTCCAACAGTAACAACGGTTAACCAAAGCCCTTCGTTTTGGCTAATGCCCAACAGTCCCGAAATATCAAAAATCTGTTCAATACTGATTGCTCCGGAGTAGAGTACAATGGGCAATAGCGTTGAAACAAAGGATATGATCAATAAAAATGCAATAATGGTTCGGGTAAGACCATCGAAACGTTTTTCCAAAAATTCGGGAATCGTTGTGAGTCCCATTTTTAGATAGCGAGGAGCAAAATATAAGGCAGCAGCTACCAAAGCCAAGGCCGAAGTTACCTCCCAAGCAATGATAATCGCGCCATGTTTGTAGGCGTCTCCATTCATGCCCACCAAATGCTCGGTAGAAATGTTGGTCAACAACAGGGAGCCTGCAATAACCACCCCAGTTAGGCTTCGTCCTCCCAAAAAATATCCATCCTTTGTGGTAAGCTTATCCTTTCGGAGTTTCCAACTGGAATATGCAGCCACGAAGGCCGTAAAAACAAAAAAACTTATGAATTGTACCATCCACTAAAACCGAATCGTATCGGGTAGATATTTAGCGGCCAAATCCTCGTAATAGGGGCGAAGTTCCTTCACATTGGGCTTGACCGGGGCTTTGGTGTACAGATCATACGGATTAAATTTATCCACCCATTTGAACATTTCATGATCGTGTTTGTCCATCAAATGATCGTAAGCATGTTCTCGATGCTGGGCATAAAAGCTATGGTAGCGAATCATGTATAGTCCTTCTTCGGGCAGATAGTCCTTCATTACATGGTACAGATATTCATCGTGTCCCCAAGACATATGTACATTTCTCAAACCACAGTTTTCTTGGTATATCCCTAGCTTGGAGTTGTACTGTTCAATACTGATATCAGGATTTGCCGCAAAGAATTCTGGATAAACAATTTTGTCTGAAAATTGGCAGCCCACTGGGAAAGTATCTCCCACCACGGCCCATTGTGGTTCACCAAACAAGCAGAGCACCTTTCCCAGATCGTGCAGAAATCCAGTCAACACAAACCAATCGGGTTGCCCATCGGCACGAATTGCCTCTGAGGTTTGTAAAAGATGTTGGGTCTGGTCCAGGTCAATGTCGGGGTCGGAATCGTCTACCAAGGTATTCAAGTATTCAACGGCATCCCAAAGTCCCATTTCCTTGCGATTTAGGGAAAGAAATTCCTTTTTCTTCTCCAAAACAAAATCATGGGTCTGGTACATATGGTTCATCCGATAGAATTCTTTTACCGTATCCCGGGCTGGGTCGTCGTAGTTTCTAAATTCTTCTTTTGATTTACCGGGATTTTCTGGGTAACGTTCCAAAAGATCGTCTTCCCAAAGCTCCATCATATCATGGGCTTCCTTCTTTTGTTCTGGGTTTAGTTTCATGTGTAGCTAATTAAGGGTGTGCGCCCTACAACTTAAAAATAAGTTTTTTTTAGCTAAGAAACTAAAAGACAGTGTATCGCAAGCCAAAGAATCCACGGATACCTTGGTTGGGGCCATACACATAACCTGGGTCAAATGTAAGAGCATAAGGGTTGTTTGGGGTAGCAACGGCATTCCCATTGTTGTCAAAAGTAACTTCCTTATCAAAAGGATCATTGGCCCGTGCAATGATAAATGGGTTACCACGATTGGGTGTCCAATCTAAAAGGTTTTTGATTCCCCCATAAATTTCAAAATTGTTCAAGCCCTTGTACGTAAACTGGATATTTTGAATGCTCCAAGTAGGCGAATATTCCCTTCTGGGGTCAAGTTCTCCCAAAAGCGGTAAGCGCATGGGGCCGTACAAATTTCCTGTATAATCTGCGGTTAGGTTAAGGGAACGAAAAGTGTACGATAAATTCCACGTAGCAGTAATGCTTTCAGTTAGGATTTGTTGCTGGGTAATCCCATTTTCGGTTGTGCTCACATCTTGCCAAGTGGCTCCCACCATTATTTTAAAGCTGCTTGGAAAAGCTACATCTAAATTAGCACTTAATCCTTGCGAAACAGATTTTCCATCCAAATTATCATAAATAATCTGATTGGGATTGGTTTCATAATCTGGAAGAATTACGTTTGAAAATCGGGTGTAAAATGCTGAGGCATCAATCCCGATAAAGGTGCCATTGGTGCTATAAATCTTCTTTAAATAGTTGATATTGACATTGACAGACCGTTCTGGCTTCAACTCTTCAGCAATAATTACCTCTCTTGATCCTGTGAGTGCGGCATGATCCTCGGTAAATAGATTCACTACTCTAAAACCAGTTCCTGCATTTACCCGAAAAATGTCATTGTCCGAGATTTTCCATTTGTAAGCCGCTCTTGGGGTAAGAATATGGCCGTGTCTTTGGTCGTAATCGTATCGAAGCCCTCCCAAAAAAGAATGTTTTGGTGCAAAGGCATATTCATCTTGGGCAAATAAACTCGGAATCCAAATATTATCGGCTTTAGTGGTCGCAGGAGTGTTGTCGTCGTAATAGTTGTAGCGGACGGCACTTCCGAACAGCAAATCATGATTTCCAGCAGCTTTGTCCCAGGTCAACTGAGCAAAACCGATGCGTTGATCCGCCAAATATTCGGTATCGCCATAGACCGAGTTCTGGTTGTGATCATTATAGGAAAATGACAGTAGGAATTTTTCCTCAAACGGTAATTGATATTTCCCGAGCACTTCCCATCTTCGCGTGTAAATGCTTTCTCCATAGACTTCATCCCCACCTCGGAATTCGGGGGTCCATTGCATTTCTCCACCCCAACGATCTTCGTAAAAAAAGCGTCCAGCTAAAGAGAATACCCGATTTTCATTACGTTGAAAATCCCATTTTTGGAAAATGGAAATGCGATCTTGCAAAGTCAAATCCGTGAAATTGTCCCCGTTATTATCGATGGGATTGTCGTAATTAAAGTAGTTGACGCCTAAAAGAAGGTCTGTTTTATCTCCGATTGAAATTTTACTGCCCACATCCAAATTGTACTCGCCCCATCCCGTGGCAAAGCCATCAGCAAAAAATTCCGGGGCACTCAAGGCATTTTTGGTAATGATGTTAATGAGTCCTCCCACAGCTTCACTTCCATAAAGTGGGGAAGCTGGCCCTTTTACAATCTCAATTTGTTCAATAAGCGAATTTGGGATGCCTGTTAACCCATAAACTGTACCCAATCCGCTGACAATGGGCATGCCGTCGATAAGCACAAGGGTGTAGGGTCCCTCCAGGCCATTAATATGGATGTCGCCCGTATTGCACACATTGCAATTGATCTGCGGACGCACTCCATTTACATTCTGAAGCGCATCAAAAACACTGGCGGTCGGATTCTTTTTTAAAAAAGTAGGGGAGTAGACCTCTACCGGTACTGGACTTTCCAATCGGCTCACTGGTTTCAGTGTTCCAGTGACCACTGTTTCGTCCAAACTTTGTGCTGAGGGTTCCAATTGAATATTGATGTTTTTTTCTTCTAAAGCCCCTAAACTTATTTTGGTTTGGTAGGGTAAATATCCGAGAGATGTCACTAACAAAATGTAATCTCCTTCTTGAATGTTTTCCAATCGAAATAACCCATCAATATCTGTAGCCGCTCCGATCTCCGTTCCTTTGAGCAATACGTTTGCCAAGGGCAAAGGCGTTCCATTGTCGGTAACCTTTCCACTCAGGGATGCCATTTGGCCAAAACAACAACTGCTAACCAAAGCTATCCATAAGAGGGCGAGATGTCTACAAATTGATTTCAATGAGTATAAAATTAAATTTAGACAAAACTAAAAATAGATTTTGTTAAATAAAAATGTATTTTTGAAAAAATATTTTTTGATGACCCGATCAGAGGAGAATTATTTAAAGACCATTTTTCATTTGGGGGGAGGGGATTCCAAGTCCATTACCACCAATGCCATTGCCGAGCAGATGGAGACCAAACCATCTTCAGTAACCGATATGGCAAAGAAATTAGCGGAAAAAGGACTCGTAAATTACGTAAAGTACCAAGGGGTTTCCCTTACCGATTCAGGAGTAAAGACTGCTTTGTCCATAATTCGCAAACATCGCTTGTGGGAAGTTTTTTTGGTAGAAAAATTGGATTTTTCTTGGGATGAGGTGCATGAAGTAGCCGAACAATTGGAGCATATAAAAAGTGAAAAGTTGATTGACAAGATTGATGAACTGCTCAATTTTCCTAAATACGATCCCCATGGAGACCCAATCCCGACCAAAGATGGTAAGTTTCAAGAACGAGACAAGAAATTACTCAGCGAAATGGCCATTAATGCTACGGGAGTTTGTGTTGGGGTTAAGGATTCTTCTGTACCCTTTCTTAAGTTTTTGGACAAAAACAAAATAGCCCTCGGGAACAGCATCAAAGTATTGGATAAAGAAGATTTTGACAACTCCCTACGTATTCAACTTGAAGGAAAAGAAATGCGAATATCACATCAAATTGCGTCTAACCTTTATGTAAAAAAGAACGACTGATGGAACAAATAATACACTATTTTCAAGAGATTGACCCTGTTTTGGCCGCTTTGTACGCCACCCTTTTTACATGGGGACTTACTGCGTTGGGCGCCGCATTGGTTTTCTTTTTTAAGGGGATGAACCGAGCTGTTTTGGATGGTATGTTAGGATTTACGGGCGGTGTTATGGTTGCTGCAAGTTTTTGGAGCTTGTTGTCACCAGGTATCGAAATGAGTCCTGGTGAAGGTTTCGTAAAAGTGATTCCAGCTGCTGTCGGCTTTTTACTTGGAGCTGGATTCATTTTCGGACTGGACAAGATACTTCCCCACTTGCATATCAATTTTAAAATGAGTGAGGCGGAAGGGGTTAAAACACCATGGCATAGAACCACCTTGCTCACCTTGGCCATAACTTTGCACAACATTCCAGAGGGATTGGCTGTCGGGGTCCTTTTTGGTGGGGTTGCAGCAGGTTTTGAAGGAGCTTCCATCGGAGGAGCCGTTGCTTTAGCTTTGGGTATCGGACTTCAGAATTTCCCAGAGGGATTTGCTGTGGCCATGCCGTTGCGCAGACAAGGGTTGAGCCGAACCAAAAGCTTTATGTACGGTCAAGCTTCGGCATTGGTAGAACCTATTGCAGGGGTATTGGGTGCTTGGGCCGTTCTTACTTTTGAGCCTATTTTGCCCTACGCGCTTTCTTTTGCTGCGGGAGCCATGATCTTTGTTGTAGTAGAAGAAGTGATTCCAGAAACGCAACAAGACAAATACACCGATATCGCCACAATGGGTTTTATCGGTGGATTTATCATAATGATGACTTTAGATGTAGGATTGGGGTAGCCGAAATTATCCCCCAATCAAATCAAAGACACCTTTGGTTAAAAATTTATCGTTCTCTGTAAGTTCGGAAGAGTTGATTTCGGTGAACCCTCCGTAAGTACTTCCTTGTTTCACGGCAACGCGCTCAAAGGTGTATCCACCATCTTTTTGCTCTATCAATTTAAGCACATAGTAGTTACCTTCGGATTCGATTACAGCTTCTTCGGGCAAGGACAATGTTTTGGTGGTGTCTGTCATGATCATAGCATCTACGAACATACCAGGAAGGAAATTGCTGGCCTTTTCATCTTCGTGATCCAAATGTCCGTGAACTTTAATAGTTCGTTTGGCATCGTCGATGGAAGTACCCACCAAATAAACCTCGGCATTAAATGCTGAATCGGATGCTTCAGGAATCCTGAACTCGATTTTCTGTCCCTTTTTAACCTTTAAAATGTCCTTTTCAAAAACAGTCAGCTCCAAATGCACATGCTCATTGTCTATAATTTCCAATATTTCAGTGGCAGGTGATACGTAACTTCCTTTGGCCACATTCATTTTGGTAATGCTTCCAGAAATTGGAGCATATATGGCCGCTTGCGACGAAATATTGCCTTGTTCTACCTTACTTGGCGAAATATTGAGCATTTGCAATTGCTCTTTCAATCCTTGGTAACGGGCCTTGGCGGTTTCATAATTGCTTTTGGCCTGTAGGAAATTCTTTTGCGAAGCGATTTTTTCATCAAAAAGGGTTTGGTTTCTTTCAAACTCAGCTTTTAAATAATCCAACTGGTTGAATACCTCCAAATAATCTTGTTGCATTTGCACAAACTCTTGGTTTTCCAAAATGACCAAAAGCTGTCCTTTTTTCACTTTATCTCCAATCAAGAGAGATGTTTGCTTAACAAAGCCACCCATAAATGCCATAACACTAGCACGGTTTTCTGGTGGTACATCAATCATTCCTGAGGTTTCCACCATTTTTGGGAAAGTTCTTCTTTCCATGGCACTGATCATAAGATCATTGGTGTCGAATTGCTCTTGCGTTACCACGATTCCTGTTGCTTCCGCTTGTTCTTCGGAAGCGGATTCTTCGGTGTTCTTATTGCCACAGCCCATTATCAATAGGAATACAGTGGCGAGTTGAAATATATTTTTCATTTTTTAAAATGTTATTGTCAAGTAATTAATGGCGATTACAGTTTGATTGTATTGGTTGAGGATATCCAGATAATTAACTTGGATATCGTAGGCGTTTTCCAAACTTTGGATGTATTGGAAAAAGTCGATTTCCCCATTTTGAAAGTTGCCTGAAGCTGCTTTCAAAATTTGGTCGGAAAGTTGTCCGCCCTCATCTTCGTAATAGGAGAGTTCCTTGGTTTGTTGCTCCAATTGCCCCAACAATGTTTTGTAGCGTTGGTTCATGGCCACCGTGATTTCGGTGTTCTGCATCTCTGTTATTTGGGTCTGAATCTTTGAAGATTTTACCTTGCTGCTATGTCCAAAGAACAAGATGGGAATGCGAACCCCTAATTGAATCCCGTACAAAGAAGTGCCCAATCCACTGTTGGTGCCTTGAAAGTATTGCAAGTTAAGGTCGGGCAGCAATTTGTTTTCTTCCAAGCTTTTTTGCGCATTGCTCAACTCTTGGCGATTGTCCAAAAATGAAGACTCGGTTTCCAACATGCCTTGGGCGTTTAAAACCATCAATTTTTCTGGTTTTTCATCCGCAATGAGCAAAGAATCTTCACTTTGCACCAAACTTACGATTTGACCGTAGGTAGTCAACATTTGTTGTTGAATCTTGGAGTAGGTGTTGGCAATCTGCCGTTGTTTGGCCGTGGCGGTCACTTTTTCCAAATAATTGGTCTCACCCAACTCAAAACGCCTTTGTGCAGCATGGGCGAAGGTGCTGTATATGCTGTCCAATGTTTTGTAAAGCTTTGCTTTTTGATTCAACGTTTGGTACTCATAATACGCATTACTCAACGATTGGTACAATTGCTTCTTTCGAATCTCAAACGAAGATTTTTGCAATTCAAAATTTGATTTTTGAAGTCTGCTCTTTGCACCATATACTGTTGGAAATTCGAATTGCTGTATTGCTCCAAAAACCTTTAAAGGTTCCCCATTCAATGCCAAGTTGTTTTCGTCATAATGGTAGTAGATGTCCGTTTTGTCGAACTCAAAAGCAGTTCCTTTTAAAGTTTCCGCTTGATCTACCAATAAAGATTCAGCTTGTATCCCTTTGTTATTTTCAAGGGCAACGGCCATTAAATCTTCAAGGTTCAATTGCGCTTGTGAAAATCCTGAAGCTGAAATTAAAAGTATTATTAAGGTCAGTGCATTCTTTTTCATTTTGCGTGCTGCTCTTCTTTTTCTCATACCACGGAATTTAATGTTGTGGGAGTATGCATATAATACGGGCAATACCACCAAGGTTAGCATGGTAGCCGTTACCAATCCACCAATTACTACGGTGGCCAAAGGTCTTTGTACTTCCGCTCCTGCGTTGGTCGAAACCGCCATGGGCAAGAACCCTAATGCTGCCGCAGATGCAGTTAACAATACCGCTCGAAGCCTGTCTTTGGTTCCCTGCTTGATGAGGTCTTCCATGGAATCAAAGTCTTTTCCCTTGAGTTCTTTGAAGTGCTCAATCAATACAATTCCGTTCAATACAGCGATACCGAACAGGGCGATAAATCCAACACCTGCAGAAATACTAAAAGGCATATCACGTAACCAAAGTAATAGCACACCTCCCACGGCCGATAATGGAATCGCAGAGAAAATAAGTAATGCTTCTTTTACCGAACCAAAAGCAAAATACAGCAAGATGAAAATCAGCAATAAAGCAATAGGAACTGCAATCATCAAGCGTGCTTTGGCGTTTTGCAAGTTTTCAAACTGACCTCCATAGGTAATGGTGTATCCGGGAGGTAAAGTGATGTTTTTATTGATCAACAATTGCACATCGTCCACAACAGATTGCAAGTCACGGTTCCTTACATTGATCCCTACTACGATTCTACGCTTAGTATCATCCCTTGAGATTTTAGCTGCTCCCTTTTGGTAGGTGATCTCCGCCAATTCGCTCATCGGGATTTTACCACCGTTGGGAATATCCACATACAGATTTTTAAGGTTGGAAATATCTTGGCGGTTTTCGGCATCCAATCGAACAGCCATATCGAATTGTCGTTCCCCCTCAAAAACACTTCCCACGATTTTACCTGCAAAGCCCATTGAGATCATTTCGTTGAGGTCGGCAATGTTGAGTCCGTGACGGGCAATTTTAGCTCGGTTGAATGACACATTCATTTGTGGTAGCCCCTCCACTTTTTCCACAGTGATATCAGATGCTCCCTCAACATTTTGGATAAGGCTTTTGATTTCATTCGCCTTTTTGTTCAAGGTCTCCAGATTTTGTCCGAATATTTTGATGGCAATATCGGCACGTACCCCAGTGATCAACTCATTGAAACGCATTTCAATCGGTTGGGTAAATTCAACTTCAACGCCAGGCAACACTGAAATGGCTTCTTTGAATTTATCGGCAAGTTCATCCTTGGTTTCAGCCGATACCCATTCGCTTTTAGGTTTTAGGGCAATGATTACATCACTTTCTTCCATCGACATGGGGTCGGTTGGCACTTCGGCAGCACCAATACGACTGACCACTTGTTTCACTTCTGGAAACTGATCCAACAATATTTGTTCGATTTTGGTGGTGGTTTCTACGGTTTTGGCCAAGGAAGTTCCTGTTTTCAATACAGGTTGAATCACAAAATCCCCTTCGTCCAAAGTCGGAACGAATTCACCTCCCATACTTGAGAAGAGAACAACAGCACCTATTAACAAAGCCGCTGCCATGGAAAGCACCAACTTTTTGCTGCTCATGGCCCATTCAATTACAGGCTCATATTTCTTGTTGATCCAGTTGACTAAACGGGTAGAAATGCTGCGTTCAGATTCCCTTGATGGCTTTAAGAACAATGCGGATGCAACGGGCACATAGGTAAAACAAAGTAAAATGGCTCCCAATAACGCAAAACTGAAGGTCAATGCCATAGGTTTGAACATTTTACCCTCCACACCGCTTAAGGATAGAATCGGGATAAACACGATCAAGATGATCAACTGTCCAAAAACAGCAGAGTTCATCATTTTTGTAGCGCCCTTTAAGGTAATATCATCCTTAATGGACTGTACCTCATTTTTACCCAAATTGGCAATTTCCGTCTTCTTTTGGGTAATCTGAAAGGCAATATATTCCACTATAATCACCGCTCCGTCGATGATGATACCAAAATCGATTGCACCAAGGCTCAACAGGTTGGCATCTACCCCGAAAATGTTCATCAAGGTTAGTGCGAACAACAAACAGAGTGGAATTACAGAGGCCACCACAAGACCTGATCGCCAGTTGCCCAATAAAAGAACCACAACAAAAATTACGATCAAACAACCCAATACCAAGTTTTCGGTAACGGTAAAGGTTGTTCTGCCGATCAATTCGCTACGATCCAAAAATGGATTTATGTAAACACCTTTGGGCAGTGATTTCGAAATGGAGGCAACTCGTTCCTTTACTGCTTCGATAACACGTTTGGAATCGGCGTCCTTGAGCATCATGATCTGACCCAATACTTTTTCGCCTTCACCATTTCCAGTGATCGCACCAAATCTAGGGGCACTTCCAAACCCGACCTTGGCTACATCCTTAATATATATAGGAATACTGTTTCGGGTGGTAACCACAATGTCCTCAATATCTTTAAGACTGCTCACCAATCCTTCCCCTCGGATAAAATAGGCTTGGTTTACCTTTTCAATATAGCCGCCACCAGAAATGCTATTGTTCATTTCCAAAGCCGTAAAAACTTCTTTGGCGGTAATATTTAAAGCGTTCAATTTTTGGGTTTGAATGGCAACCTCATATTGTTTTAAGTGACCACCCCAGGTATTCACTTCAACCACCCCGGGAATTCCAGAAAGTTGTCGTTTTACGATCCAATCTTGTATGGTTCGAAGCTCGGATGAGGAATATTGGTCCCTATACTCGGGTTCCACATCCAAAACATATTGATAAATTTCTCCCAAACCAGTGGTGATCGGTCCCATTTCTGGAGTTCCAAAACCTTCTGGAATTCGGCTCGATGCGGATTTGATTTTTTCGGCAATCAATTGTCTGGGCAAGTAAGTACCCATATCGTCTTCGAAAACGATGGTGACCACGGACAAACCGAATTTGGATATGGAACGTATTTCTTTTACGCCAGGTAAATTGGCCATTTCCAGCTCAATAGGATAGGTAACAAATTGCTCCATATCTTGAGTGGACAGGCTGTTGGAAGTGGTCAGTACCTGGACTTGGTTATTGGTTACATCGGGAACTGCCCCGATAGGAATTTGCGATAGGGAATATAGACCAACAAAGGCTATAAACGCCGTGAATAGAAGAACAATAAACTTGTTCTTAATACTAAAGTTTATAATTTTTGAAAACATGATTCATAGAGAATGATAGCATTATTAAATAGAATAAGGCTTGCGATAAGTGTTCAGCTATGCTGAAATACTATGAATTATGCGTGTTTGGGCGGCTGAAAAAGCTCATCTCCCCAAAGGTGGGAGTAGGAATTTTGATAATGAAAGTTTCCTTTGACCACTAAAGGGGTTTCGGAACGTGATTCGATAAAGTTATGGGAGTCAAGAACAAAAACAAGTGGCTGTGCACACGGAGATTGATGCTGAAAAGGCAATTTTTCATGCTCCTTTTGTTCTTCTTGGTGCTTTTCGCTGTGGGAAGCCTTGAGTTCCCCGTAGTGTTTGGAAACAAAAACCATAAGATTATCACCATATTCCTCACTATGGAACTGGTAATGCTCAACAAACTGTCCAATTTCGACCAAATCCTTAAAATGGATACTGGTCCCTTGAAGCAAAATGAGCAGGGATATCCCTATAATTACAATTTTATTCATCCTGACTACGTAAAATTAAGAATAATGAGTTTTAGGATAAATACTTGAACTTAATTTAGAATTATTCTCGTTTCTTTCAGTGCATTAGTCAATATTTAAAATGACAGCTTGATATGGCTTCAATTTTATGGATTTGTCAAAATAATCCAAACCAGAATAATTATTGATCAGTATGGAGTGGTTTTCCCATTTTGAATCAAGGTTGATTTCGGAGATTTCTTTAGAAAAGTTTAACAATACCAACATCAATTTGTCTCCCAAAGTTCTGGTAAATGCATATATCGTTGGATGCTCTGGTGCCACAAGTGCATATGAGCCATAGACCAAAATGGGATTTCGCTTTCGAATCTCGGTCATTTTACGGAAGTGATTAAGGACTGATTCGGGATTGGAATCTTCATCCTCCACATTAATGGCCATATAATTTTCGTTCACAGGAAGCCAAGGAGTGCCAGTGGTAAATCCTGCATGTTTTGTTTCATTCCATTGCATGGGGGTTCGGCCGTTGTCCCTTGAAGAAAAATTCAGTTTCTTCAAAAAGAGCTCCATGTCCTCGCCATCCGAAAGTGCTTTTAGATAGCCATTAATGGCCGCTATATCTTGATATTGGGAAATGGAATCAAAGTCAATATTGGTCATCCCCAATTCATCGCCAAAATAACAATACGGTGTGCCCCGCATGCTAAGCATAAACGTGTTCAATAGTTTTGTAGATGCGCTTCTGAATTTTGGATCATCGTTACCCCATCTGCTTACCATACGGGCTTGGTCGTGATTGGCTAAAAAGATGGAAAGCCAACCCTCTTCGGCAAATTCTTTGTCCCATTTGGAAAACACTTTTTTCATCGTTGATAATTCATAGCCCTCATATTTGGGAATATCTACCCCTTCAAAGGCGTAGGCCATGTTCAGTTCCTTTCGGTCGGCATCCACTAAATTGTGGGCATCCCCAAAATTACGACCCGCACCTTCGGAAACACTCATCACATCATATTTACTAAAAACCTCTTGGTTCATTTCTTTTAAATAGGAGTGAAGTCCATCTTGCATGGCGTAATATTGAATAAAATCCTTTTCAAAACCATCTGGGAACTTTGGATAGGTGGTATCTTTTGCTGCAAATTGAAATGCATCCAATCGAAATCCATCAACACCCTTATCGGCCCAAAATTTCATAATGTCGTACACTTCTTGTCTCACTTTTGGGTTGGACCAATTTAGATCGGGCTGCTGCTTGGCGAAGTAATGCAAATAATACGCGTCAGTGATTGAATCGTATTGCCACGCATCACCTTTGGCATCAAAAAGGCTATAGCGATAAGGAGGTTTTCCTTTTTCGGCGGGCCACCAGTGATAATAATTGCGATACGGATTATCTCGTGAACTTCTGGATTGTTTAAACCATTGGTGTTCGTCGCTACTATGGTTCACCACAATATCCATCACCAATTTAATATCTCTTTGGTGCATGCCCTCGAGCAAATTGTCAAAGTCTTCCATGGTTCCGAATTCAGCCATGATTCCCCTGTAGTCACTTACATCATAACCATTGTCGGCATTTGGGGAAGTATAGATGGGATTCAACCAAACGGCAGTAACGCCCAAACTTTTAATATAATCCAACTTTTCTATAATGCCCTTAAGGTCGCCTACGCCATCGCCATCGGAATCTTTAAAACTTCGGGGGTAGATTTGGTACACAATCGCTTCTTTCCACCAAGTAGTATTTTCAATTGGAGCATTGGTGGATTCAGGTGGATTTTGTTTACACGATGTGCCAACAAAAAAGGAAAGGCAAATGGCCAACCTTATCGAGGAACGTTTCATAAGAGTTAATTTATGCGCTGATTCCCTTAAAGTTAACAATTTGCCTTTATATTTTGGCTTTGGATTTTTCTATTCCAAGCTAATAGCCGAACTGCCATTGTCTTCCAACATGGCGTTCACCTTTGGAAGCTCCTTGGTCAAAGCATTATGAAGTTTTCCCATGTGAACATCCAATTCTTTGGTAAGTTCATCATACACCACATAAGCAGCATCCGTTGGTTTGGCATCCCCATTTTCAATGCTTCGTTGCAAAGCGTTCAATCTATTGTTCAATTTGATAGGGAAATTCAAAGGATCCTGACCTGATTGGTTTTTGGTCTGATACAAATCATTCTCGATTACCGTCAAAGTAGCCATGAATTCCTCAGAAAGCTTTTTGAATTTTTTACTGGAAACACCTTTCCCCAGACTATCCAATTGCTTACGAATACTTCTAATTTGGATAACGGCTTCGTTTGCAATGGTTGCTTTTGCCGTGATTTTGGAGGCCAATTCAAATTGCTCCTGCAAATCTTCAGCTTTGATTCCTTTTAAGTTGGGATCCATTACTATTTCGAAAGGATAGCTTTTGATCACTTCTTCACCTACTTTCATTTGAACGGTGTAAGTGCCCAAAGGTGCCTTTGGTCCAACTGAAGCAGAAGCTCCCCATATAATGATGCCATCAAATGTAGTAGGGCCAGGATATCTCAAATTCCAACTAAAGGTGTTGATGCCTTTTGAGGTCGTTGGTTTTTTTGCTCCTCCACCATACCATGAAGACCCACCCTTATCTTCATATTTTGGTTGGTTTCCACCAAAGGCCTCGATCAACTTATTGTCGGCATCAAAAATGGTAAATGTGATGGAATCCACTTCCTCTTCCAAATAGTATTGGAAGTTGGCATTATATAAACCTCGAATGGCATTGGTGGGTTTAAAAAGCACATTTTTCTCACTCAATAATTCCTCGGAGTATTCTCTTATCGGTTGAATATCGTCCAAAATCCAAAAACCTCTTCCGTGAGATCCGAGAACCACATCATTGTCCTTGATCACCAAATCACGAATAGGAGTGTCTGGCAAATTCAATTGAAGTGATTGCCATTCTTCACCATCATTAATGGAGAAATAAACCCCGTGCTCAGTGGCCAAGAACAAAAGTCCCTCTCTTTGGTGGTCTTCGCGAATTGCTCTGGCAAAGTGACCTTTTTCGATTCCAGTGATGATCTTGGTCCACGTTTTTCCGTAATCATGTGTTTTGAAAACATAAGGCTCACGATCATCCACTTGGTAACGGTTGGCGGCCACATACAAAGTACCCGGATTATGAATGGACTCATCAATAATGCTCACCCTTGAGTATTTAGGCAAATCTTTTGGCGTGATGTCTTCCCAGTTTTTACCGCCATCCCTTGTAATATGGATTTTTCCATCATCGGAACCAGCCCAAATCGTGTTAACATCGTGGTTTGATGGCGCCAATGCGAATACAGTGGCATAAATTTCTGGTCCGTTCATGTCCATAGTGATCACACCACCCGTTTTGCCCAAAGTTTCTGGGTCGGCATAGGTAAGGTCTGGACTTATTTTTTCCCAAGTCTGTCCGTCGTTGGTGGTTTTCCAAACGTGCTGGGAACAGGTGTACATCACATTGGGGTCTTTTGGAGCAAACATAATGGGGAACGTCCATTGCCAACGTTCTGGCAATTCACTTGCAGGTTCCCCCGAAAAGAATCGAGGATACACCTGAATATCTCTTGTTTGTCCGTTGCTGCGGTCGTAACGGGTCAATAAAGCCCCTTGACTTCCTGCATAAAAAATATCGGGGTTGGTAGGGCTTTGTGTGATCCAGCCACTTTCTCCTCCACCTACGGCATAATACCATCCGTGGTTAGGTCCTCTTGCCTGCATAAAATCCCATCCTTCACTTGGCATGGCCAAGGTAGAATTGTCTTGCTGGGCGCCTGCTACGTGATAGGGAACATCGCTGGTTGTCATTACGTGGTAAACCTGTGTGGTGGTATAATCTTGCTCGGTCCATGTTTTACCTCCGTTTACACTTACAACACCTCCACCATCATTGGAGCTGATCATTCGTTCAGGATTGTTAGGGTCTATCCATAAATCGTGGTTATCACCGTGTGGAGGGTTTATGGTCACATCAAAGGTTTTTCCTCCATCCGTGGATTTAAAGAATCCAACGTTTAGACCATAGACTACATCTTTATCTTTTGGGTCGGCGAACAAACGGGAATAGTAAAATGCCCGTTGTCTCAATTTACGTTCGTTGTTGGTCATTTCCCAAGTTTTTCCACCATCATCGGAACGGAAAACACCACCTTCATTGGCTTCTACAATGGCCCAAACTCGGTTGGAATCTGCTGGGGAAACGGTTACACCAATTTTCCCGATAGGTCCTTCTGGCATTCCGGGATTTTTGGTCAAGTCGGTCCAAGTCTCTCCACCATCAGTAGATTTCCATAATTTACTGTCGGGTCCACCGCCCCACATTTTCCATGCTTTTCGGTACACTTGCCAGGTGCTTGCGTAAATCACATTAGGATTGTTGCGGTCTATGATCAAATCGGCAGCACCAGCTTTATCACTTACATAGAGTACTTTTTTCCAAGTTTCTCCTCCATCTACGGATTTTAAAACACCGCGCTCCTCGTTGTCGCCATAAGGATGACCAAGTGCAGCTACGTACACAATATTTTCATTGGTCGGGTCCACTCGAACACGTGCAATGGCTTGGGTTTCTTCCAATCCCAAATGTTTCCAAGTTTTACCGCCATCGGTGGTTTTGTAAACACCATCTCCTTGAGTAATACTTCCGCGCAATTGGGTTTCGCCCATCCCGATATACACCACATCGGGGTTGGTTTCGGCTACGGCCACAGCGCCTACAGATGAACTGGTTACCTGGCCATCGGTAACACTGTTCCAAGTGTTTCCGCCATCAATGGTTTTCCAAAGGCCACCACCTGTAGCGCCAAAATAATATTCGTTGGGTCTGGAAGGGCTACCGGAACTTCCCAAGGAACGGCCTCCTCGTTCAGGGCCAATATTTCTCCATTTAAAACCACTATAAAAACTGGTGTCAATAGTTGTAGAAGATGAATTTTGTGAATAGGTAAATAGTGTAAAAAGAAAAAGGCAGAGCAGCACCCAAGTCTTTGTTGAGGTAGTTGGCATTCTCATGATGTCAAGGTTGGTTGAGTTAAGTTAGAATAATCCCCTAATTTACTCAATATTGATGAAAAATATTAATCTAAAAACCCAAACCCTTGCATATTTTGAACCGTTCTAAAGAATAGGTTGCGGTTTGTTGAGAAAAATTCAAAGGGTAAGTTCTTCCAGAATCACTCCGTAATCGTGTTGGAGGTCTTCATGGAGCAATGGGATTTTCTTGCCAATGTATTCCAATTGCCTGTTGTACAAATTTTTTAGGGTAATGTTTCGGTTGATCGAGGGACGGAGTTTTTTAAGCTTTTCACAGAAGTAAAGCAACAGTTCTACCTCTGTGGCTTTGTTTCCCGAATAACGAATGTACTTTTTAATGGTGCGCAGGATTTTGCGAACACTCTTTTTAATGTAGAAATAGCTATTGACGTTGATTTCGGCAAACATTTCGTCCATCTCTTCCTTAACGGTTTCAATATAGCTGTCTTCACTTTCGGATTCAAAAAGAAGGTAGGTAAGCAGTTCCTTATTTTCTATTTTGAAGCGTGCCAAGCGCAAACAAAGCTGCAGCACTTCCTCCTGTGATTTGAATTGGAGTTCTTTTTTGAGTTGTGCAACGGTAGCAGCCTTCATAATTTTTATCTTAAATAAGATGCTCCATTAACATCAATTATGGTGCCTGAGGAATAGGCCGCTTCAGCCGATGCCAGGAACAAAATAGCATGGGCGACTTCTTCAGGTTGTGCCATTCGTTTAAAAGGGGATTCACGAAGTAAATTTTCCCGTTCGGCAGGAGTAAGGGTAACTTTTGCCATTTCGGTTTCGGTAAATCCTGGGGCAACTACCCCAACATAAATATTGTGTGGTGCCAATTTTTTGGCCAAGGATTGACTCATGGAATTCAATGCAGCTTTGCTGGCGCCATAAGCAGGTTTTGTAGGCTCACCTCGGAAAGCACCTCGAGAGGATACACTAACTATATGTCCACCACCCGTTTTCATCATAGCTTTAGCGCCCCAGTAGCATAAATTGGCTACGGCAAATAGGTTGGTTTCAAAGGTTTTTTCCCAAGCGTTAGTCCAATGGTCAAAATCAACTTGATCTATTTCATGAAAAATGGAAATCCCTGCATTGTTCACCAACACATCCAAACGACCAAACTCAGACACAAAATCATTGATCAAGGCCTCTGTTTCTGACTTTTGGGAAATGTCCCTTTTAAAAAGTTGATGCCCTTCCCCAGGTAATTCTGCCAAGGTCTGTTGGGCAACTTCATCATTGCTTCGGTAGTTGATGCCCACTTTTGCCCCTTTTTTGGCAAAAGCCATCGCAGTTGCTTTTCCAATGCCTCGGGATGCACCTGTTACGAGTACATATTTGTTCGTGAAATCCATTGTTGAAGGTTTTTACAAAGGTCAGCCTAAATTCACAATTTTAAAAACTTAATCAAAACCAGACGTTAACTCAAATTCGATCATTTCATAAATGTTTCTGTTTCTGTTCAGTGTAGTTAGGTAACTTTGGTAAATACCATTAATTAACAATTTTCTTAATTCTATAGCATTCAATACAAAAATCACATCCTTTTTGCTTAAACTACTTTTTAAACCATTAAACATCCCACCTTCAATTTCCAATAATTTAGGACCAATGCTTTCTCGCGTATAGGTTTCGTCCGCAGCCAATTGCTGATTGGTATAATTGTTTATGTCGTTGTAATAATTGAACAAAGAATCCACAATGGATTGATTTGAAATCAATTCCAACTTACCTGTTGAAATCAAATTGTCGAACGTGGAGGTTTGAGGTTGTATCCTAAACAGGGTAATGAGGCCATAGAACATGTTCTCATTTTTGAATTCTTTTAGGTTTTCGTCCCGAAGTTGGGCCTCTAAGCTATTGAGGCTGTCCAAGGTGTAACTCAATTGTCGGGTTCTAGTACTTAAATGAACGGTGTCCTGAACCAAGTTTGTTTGTAATTTCCTTAAATAAAACTGTTCTTCTTTTTTATTGTTTTTTTCTTGGTTCCATGTATTTATTTGAAGTGCCAAAAGTATCCCAATAACAACCAGCACAATTTCGCCAATGGCATACAACAGGTATTTAGTTAAGCGGTTTTGCGAAAGCAGTACTTTTCTGATTTTTCGGAATAAGGTTGGCATGGTCAGTGGTTTGTTTAAAGATAACAACTTCGAACACAATATTATATGGAATATGGGGTTGTTGTATTAATTACCTTCCTTTGCCATTGGAATTTTTAATGTGCATTAGGATATTCGAGAATTACTATGGGAATTAAAAGAAGACATGTTTTGTGGAACATTTTGATTGTTCTCACCGTTATCGTTTGTTTTTTTGCCTTTGTGGAACACTATAAAAACTGGCACAAAATTGAAGATGGAAACTTCAAGGTGTTTTCAGGTTTTTATTTTCAAAAAATCCCTTTATCCGAATTGGATAGCGTGCTTTTGGTAGAAAAATTACCCGAAATGGAACGTTCCAGTGGTTTCTCTTGGATGGAAAAAGAAAAAGGAGTTTTTCTTGATTCCGTAACCCAATCCAAAATATATGTTTTTGTGGACGACTTATACCAACACAAAATCAAATTGGTACACCACGATTCATTACAATTGTACATCAACCTTCAAGATAGCATTCAGACCCAAGAATTATTTTCAGTTTTGCAGGCGGATTTGCTCCAGCGTGCAGAGCAGGCCAAAGTTGACCAATAGCATGAAAGGATTACTAGTTATCTGTTTGATGGTTTTTTCAACCACTGTTTTTGCACAGCATACACTGACCGTTAAAGTTGGAAATGTATCATCCGCCGAGGGAAAGGTAAATGTGGCGGTTTACAATTCTAAGGATGGATTTTTGTCTTTTGATAAAGTGCTAAAGAACCACGGAGTGTCGGCACGTAAAGGAAGCGTTGACCTTACCATTAAAGATTTACCTACTGGCGAGTACGCTCTGGCTATTTTTCACGATGAAAATAACAATGGTAAATTGGACACCAATTGGTTGGGCATTCCCAAGGAGAAAGTAGCATTCAGTAATGCCAAAATGAAGACTTTTGGCCCTCCCAAATACAAGGAATGTGCATTTACCGTAAATTCGGACTACGAAATTCACATTGATTTTTAATCTGAACCATCCCTATGCAAACAATATTTATGGCTCAATTTATGGGGGCTTTATACGGACTTTTATCGGTGGTATTTGGTGCTTTTGGCGCCCATGCCCTTAAAAAGAAATTGACCCCCGAATTGCTACAAAGTTTCGAGACAGGGGTCAAATATCAAATGTATCACGCGATTGTACTTTTGGTCCTTGGTTTTAATCTGAGTTTTGATAAACCATTGGATTCAGCCATAGTAAACTGCTTTATTTTTGGAACGCTATTGTTTTCCTTCAGTATATATGCCCTTTGTTTGGGTGCTGCAAAGGGAAACAAACCCCGATTTTTAGGACCAGTGACCCCGCTTGGTGGCCTACTTTTGGTCGTAGGTTGGAGCTTATTGCTCTATTCCTTTATTTCCAATTTGATTTAAAGCCGTAGGTACAGATTTCCGTTGATGGTGTTCAGTTTCAATCTATGGGCTGCACTGTCAAAGCTTCCAGTTACTTTTTGACCCACATATCGGTCGGCTACAGTGAGCTTCATGTTCTCATCGGCATAAATGTTTCCGTTCAAGGTTTCAGCCACCAAGCTGGAATTTTTCATTACCAGATCAATTTCCCCGTTAATGGTCTGTAGGTCCATATCGCCATTGTATTTGGCAATATCAATATCCCCATTGATCAATTCTGCTGTAAAATCCCCTTCAATAATTTCAGAAGTAAGATCGCCATTTATGCTGCTCACTTTAAAAGATGCTCCTTTTGGCACATAGAGCACATAGTTGAACTCGTAGGTGTCATCTTCCATAAAGCCACGATTCTTTGAATTGGGATGGTTTTTATCCCATTCATCTTGAAAAGCCTTAAAAACTGGAATGGCATCCTCAGAGATGTTTATAACCGATGAACTCTCTTTAATGTCAAGGTCATAAAGATCGATGAATTTCCCGTTTTTGGTTTCAATATCGGCCTTAAAATAAACTGTGGATTTATCCCAAGTTTTCACTTCAATGTTCTTGGCAAATTTCACATTCAAGTCGATGGACTGCCCAGAATAGTTAAAGTTTTTTTCAATGATTTTTTGTGCGCTTAGGGATAGGGTCGCCAATCCCAAAATGGCGGTAAGGATGATTTTTTTCATGACTGTTCGTTTTTTGATTTTAATATTTGATTGATGTTTTTGTCATCTTGAGCCTTTCGACTTCGCTCAAGACTAGCTAGGTCGTAAGATGAAAACATCTCGACTGCGCTCGATGTGACACTTCAGTTTATTTTTTTCTTAGGTACATGTTCCCGTTGGTGGATTTCATGGCGATTTTAACCCCGCCTCCATTGATGGAAGCCTTTATGTTTCTTCCCAAAACCGATTTCATTCCGTCTTTTTCATCGGCCTTAATGTCAAAATCGGTATAGACATTTCCATTCAGGGTACTTAGGGCAAGGTTTGCTGGAGTATTTGATGGAAGACTGACATCAACTGCGCCATTCGTAGAGTAGAGGGAAATGGGGGAACTCTGGGTTACTTTTCCAAACTGAACCTCTATTTCACCGTTCAAGGAGCTTGCAGTTACTGGCCCGTTTACATTCAAGAGTTTTACGCCTCCGTTGAGTTGTGCATCGGCTTCTATTTCTCCAGAAAACCCGTCAATTTCTATGTCACCGTTCCAAGTGCTTTTCACTGAAACATTCTTTGAAGCCGGGAGATAAATTTCCCCTCCCTTATTCTTTCTTAAATTATGGATGATCAAAGTGCTCCCGTCTTGTACGACTGAGAACCCAACATTGGTATTGTCCGTTCCTCCCTCACCAACTAATTTTAGACCCTTTGCGCGTTCCGGGGTTTGTACTTCGGGGCCAGATTTGATTAACAATTGGTTGGAACTATGGGTTTTTACCACAATGTCTGTTTTGGATTCGATTTTTACCCACTGAATTCCATCCAAAGATTTGGTATAATCGGATTGTGCTTGGGCAATTGCGCCCATAAGAAGGGCCATTAAAATGAATGTGAATTTTCTCATGATTTTCGTTTTTTGATGTTTATGTTAAGGTGGGCAATACTGCCTTGATCTGTTCTTTGATAAAGGGTTGGGTGTCTTCTTTTTCCAATAATTTCTTCATGGGTTCAGCTGCTTTTTTCTCTTGAATCTGCACTAATGCTTGAATTAGGGCGACCTGAATACTTGGATTTTTCTCATTCCCCAAAGCATCAATAAAAGTGTTTTTAACCGTTTCGGAAGAAGTGAATTTGGACAATGCATCAAAGGCAGTCATTCGAACATTGTCGTTTTCATCTTTGAGCAATCGGTTGGCCAGAGCCTGAATGATGGCTTCATCGGGTTGCTCAAATTCTTCGATATAATTTACCCCTTGAATGCGTTTGCTCGCGGATTGGTTTTCCATTAACGAAAGCATGGCCGTCTGTTTCATCTGATTGGTCTCATCTTGGAGTTGCGCAATGTCGGCATCTGCTTTTCTTTGCTGAAAAAGGCTTCCCATTTGGAATGAGGCAACCAATAAAGCAATACTGGCTGCAATTTTCAATACATTTCCTGTCCAATTCGATGATGATTTCGATTCCAATTGAACCACCTTGCCTTGATGCTGTTTTTCCTGTTCAAGTGCAGCTTCAAAATTAGCTTTTAGCCTATTTGAGGGAGGAGCTACATCTTCATCCAAGACATTTAAAAATGCCTTCATCTCTTCCAATTCACTTTGGCAATCGTTACAGTTCTCTACGTGCTTTTCAAATGCTGTTTTGGCTGCATCGTTCAAATTGCCATCCAGATAATCCGGTATTTCGTCAAAAACGTGTTGCTTTTCCATGGCTATATACTTTCTAAATAGATATTCTTCAATTTTTTTAAGATCCTACACACTCTCGTTTTTACAGCTCCTGGGGTGCTTCCAAAAATTTCCGCTAGTTCATCGTACTTTATTTCCTTGAAGCGGTTCAAGATTACAAGCTCCCTGTCCTCAGGATCAAGTTGGCTCAAAGCATATTGAAGGTGGTCATTGTTCTCATTCACATCATTTTCTTCTTCGACAACTTTATAGGCCAACACCTCAATATCGTCATGGGATTTATGGTTTCTGGTAAAATGGGTGTTAAGACTGTTCCTAGCTATTGTGAACATCCACGACAAGAAAGACCCATTGTTGTATGAGTTTCGATACTTGATCAATTTGTAAAAAACATCCTGTGTAAGATCTTCTGCCAACATATGATCGCCCGACATTTTGTATAGAAAATTATACACATGTTTGTGGTGTCGGTCAAAAAGTACCTTGAGCAAGTCCAAGTTACCCTCAGACACTTTTTGCATGATCAATTCATCTGAAAGCGTTTCCAAATGCTGCTTTTTAGTTGGCGTTTAACTTATATAATCAGGAAATTAAGAAAGGTTACAGAAAGGGAGAGAAAAAATTCAAAAATTGTTTGTTGGAGAGGTAAGTTGCTGAAAAATAGGGTGCAAATGGTTACCTCGAGCGCCCGCCTTACGGGCGGACAGGTAGGCGAGAGGTTGTTAAATCCAAATCGAGGTCTCGACTCCGCTCGACCTAAAAAGTTTTAATTTACTTGTTTTAACTACAACCGCAGTTATCACTTCCGCAGGAATGGGAATTGCCTTTTCCTTTACTGAAAAGGGATTTAGGGAGCAAGAACTTCCAAACCAAATAGCCTGCAGCGATCAATAAAGTTCCGTATGCCAAGAGTTGTTGAACCATAATGGAATTATATTAGGATTTGGTAGGCTATCAATGCTATAATATACGCAAAAACGCTCATAAAGCCCAATTGGATCATAGGCCATTTCCAGGAGTTGGTCTCACGTTTTACAATCGCAAGGGTACTCATACATTGCATGGCAAAGGCATAGAACAACATCAACGAAATACCAGATGCCAGGTTGAACAAGGGTTGACCGTTTTCATCCAATTCGGCGGCCATTCGATTTTTAATAGTCTCTTCTTCATCACTACCTACACTATAAATAGTGGCCAGTGTTCCAACGAATACTTCACGGGCTGCAAAGGAGGTCAAAACGGCTATTCCAATTTTCCAATCGTAACCCAATGGTTTTACGATAGGTTCGAAAGCTTTTCCGGCTTGCCCAATATAGGAGTGTTCCAATTTGTAACTGGCGATTTCCTGGGCGATGGCCCTTTCCGATAGTTCTTCTGTCAGTACCTGTATAGAATCTTGTAGGGCTGCGGGAGCTATGCCTTTGTCCTGTGCTTCCTCACGATAGGAGGCTATGTTGTTCTGGATGTAGTTTTTGCTGTAGGTGCTCAATCCTTCATTTTCGATACGTTCCGTAACGATTTGGTCGGCATCGTTAAAATCGTCGGAATAACCATTCGATCCCAAAAACCATAATATAATGGAAATGGCCAAAATGATTTTACCAGCACCCAAAACAAAGCTCTTGGTTTTTTCGATTACGGTGTACCCTACATTTTTCAATAATGGCAAACGATAGGTGGGCATTTCGATCATAAATACCGATCTGCTCTTTATTTTTAGAATCTTGTTCAACACCATGGCGGACAACAAGGCCATTCCGAATCCAATTAGATAAAGTAGCATCAGGGTCAAAGCTTGATAGCTCAATCCAAGAAAATTCCCTTCAGGTATTACAAGGGCAATCAAAATCAAGTAAACGGGCAATCTTGCCGAACAGGTTGTGAAGGGCGTTACCAAAATGGTAATGAGTCTTTCTTTCCAATTTTCAATGGTACGTGTGGCCATAATCGCTGGTATGGCACAGGCGTTACCAGAAATTAAAGGAACCACACTTTTTCCACTCAATCCGAATGGTCGCATGATGCGATCCATCAGAAAAACAACGCGACTCATGTATCCAGATTCTTCCAATAAGGAAATAAAAAGGAACAAGAAGGCAATTTGGGGAATGAAAATCACGATTCCACCGATACCTGCCACGATACCTTCGGCCAATAAATCCGTGAAAATGCCTTGAGGCAAAGTATTCTTGATCCATTCTGCACCCAATGCAAATTGTTCGTCGATAAAATCCATGGGATAACCACTCCAATCGAAAATGGCTTGGAAAATGGTAAGCAAAATCACAAAGAAAATCAGGTAACCAAAAACTTTATGGGTCAAAATCTTGTCCATTGACGCACGCAAACCTTTGGCGGCCATAAAATCGACCTTATAGGTCTCTTTTAGGATATTGTTGATGAGTTGGTAGCGAAGAACAGTCTCTTTATGTTGTAATTTTTTGAGCTCATCCTTGGATTTGGTGGCAAAGTCCGTTGCATCTTGAATACGCTTTTTCTCGATGGGCATAAAGTTTACATCTTGCGTGATCACCAACCAAAGTTTGTAAAGGTCGTTTTGTGGGAATGCCTTTTGTAAACGTTCAAAATATTCTGGTGAAATCCTTGTGGTATCCAAAAGAGGTTTGGAAGAAATACTCTTATAATCGGCAATTAGTTCCTTGATGCGTTCTATACCCGTATTTTTTCGGGTACTTACCAAGGCAATTTTGGTGTCTAACTTCTTTTCCATGGCATCGATGTCCAGGGAAATACCTTTACGAGACATTCTATCGGCCATGTTGATGACCAAAATGGTCGGAATCTTAAGATCTTTTATTTGGGTAAAAAGAAGCAGGTTCCTTTTTAGGTTCTCCACATCGCTGATCACTACAGCGACATCTGGATAGTCCTTATCGTTTTTGTTGAGTAAAAGTTCTACGACCAAACTTTCATCCAACGAGGTTGTATTTAGGCTATAGGTGCCCGGCAAGTCCAAGATATGGGCCTTAACCCCTCGTGGGAGTTTGCAGATTCCCTCTTTTTTCTCGACGGTGATACCGGGATAATTTCCAACTTTTTGTTTGAGTCCGGTAAGTTGGTTAAAAACTGAGGTTTTTCCCGTATTGGGGTTTCCAATTAGGGCTACGTTGATATTCTTGCTCATTTGGACTTGGTTTCTTCTACAATATCAAGCTCTATGAGTTCTGCCAAAGATCTTCTTATCGCCAAATGGCTTCCGCTTAGATTGATATAGATGGGGTCGTTCAATGGAGCAATCTGCACCAACTCTACACTATTGCCCGGAAGGCAGCCGAGTTCCAATAATTTTATGGGAAGGGTATTTTCAGTGAAATCCTTTATGATTCCTTTTTGTCCATGACGTAAATCTGCAACGGTAGCCACTCTTTTTATTTAGAATAAATTTAAGTAAGGCAAAAGTAAGTAAAAATGGGAAACTAGACGATGATTTTGCATATAAAGCTGGAGTAATTATTCGTTGTAGCTTGCTTCAAGTATTTTAATGTCGTCCAAAAGTTTGGCAATTTCTTCCCGATTGGTACCATCATAAAAACCGCGAATCCTTTTTTCCTTGTCCACCAAAATAAAATTTTCAGTGTGGATCATGTCGTAAGGGCCGCCATCGCCATCATTCTTTACGGCTAAATAGGATTTTCTGGCCAATTCGTAAATCTGTTTTTTGTCGCCCGTAACCAAATTCCATTTACTGTCGACTACGCCTTTTTCGATGGCATATCTCTTCAACTGTTCCACGGTATCAATTACAGGGGTAACGGAATGGGAAAGCAACATGATATCTGGATCATCCAAAACGGCATTTTGGATTTCGGCCATGTTCTTTGTCATTATTGGGCAAATGGTAGGGCAGGTGGTAAAGAAAAAATCCGCAACATATATTTTGTCCTTGTAATCGGCTTGGGTAACCGTATCGCCATTCTGGTTAAGGAGCGCAAAATCTGAAATCTTATGGTATTTTTTGGTGTAGTGCAGCGTACTGTCCACCAAAGTTGGGTCTACCATGTTGGGTTGGTATACCGGCAGCATTTTTTTGGGCTGCAACGCATCGTAAAATAAGTACATGATCACCCCAGAAAGGATGAGCATCACTATTCCGAATAATTTGAATTTGGCAAAAAATGTGCGCATGGCTACAAAATTACGCCCCATGCAGTTAATCATCAAGCACTAAGACCTATTTTGTTGCTAAATCTTTCTTAAATGCGGAGGCATACAAATTCAAGGTTTTTTTATCACTACCTAAAAGTTTACTTTTGTGCGTTTTAACAAAAGACGACGGATGACTCCAATAGCAATAAAAGCCATACAATTCTTTCTAAGTTTATCCCTACTTATCGTGCTGCACGAGCTGGGACACTTTATTCCAGCCAAGATTTTTAAGACGAGGGTGGAGAAGTTCTTTTTGTTTTTTGATGTAAAGTTTGCTCTGTTCAAAAAGAAAATAGGGGAAACCGTGTACGGAATTGGTTGGTTGCCTTTGGGTGGTTATGTGAAGATTTCGGGGATGATCGATGAGAGTATGGACACCGAACAAATGAAGGAAGAACCCAAACCTTGGGAGTTTCGCAGTAAACCGGCTTGGCAACGTTTGATCATTATGTTGGGGGGTGTAACCGTGAATTTTGTGTTGGCGGTGATCATTTTTATTGGATTGGTATTTACATATGGTCAACAGTACATTGCAACTGATAGCTTAAAGGATGGAATTTGGGTGACGGAAAAAAGTTTGGGCGATGAATTGGGAGTGCAGACCGGAGATAAAATTTTATCGATAGATGGTAAAAAGGTGGAGGCTTTACAGCAAGTACTTCCAGAAATGATATATGGGGAGCGATTCACTATTGAAAGAGATGGGCAGGTCATTGAGAAGGAAATTCCTGTAAATTTTATTGAAACGTTGTCCGAAGATAAGGAAAAGGCACGTTTTATATATTATAGAGTTCCGTTTGTAATCAGTGAAGTTCCCGAAAAATCGCCAAATGCAGATAGCGGTCTTCAAAAAGGAGATGCCGTTGTCCAAATGGCTGGAAAACCTGTGGAATACAAAGATCAAGTAATACCGATTTTGGAAGCAAATAAGGGGGGCAATGTTCCTGTAAAGGTAAAGCGTAATGGAGATTTTATTGATTTAACCTTAAATGTTTCAGACGAGGCCTCTTTGGGTGTTGCTTTGGGAATGAGTCCAGAAGAAATTAAGGAAGCAGGTTATTTTGAGCAAAAGACCTTAACATACAATTTTTGGGAATCGATACCCGCCGGTTGGAACATGGGCGTAAAGACTCTAACGGACTACATCAGGGGCATGAAGAAAATATTTAACCCAGATACAGGAGCGTACAAAGAGGTAGGTGGATTTGCCGCTATCGGTGGAATGTTTCCTGATACTTGGAATTGGGCAGCCTTTTGGCAAACGACGGCGTTTATCTCCATAATCTTGGCCTTTATGAATATTTTGCCCATCCCGGCATTGGACGGCGGGCATGTGGCCTTTTTATTGTATGAAATGGTTACGGGACGCAAACCAAGCGATAAATTTTTGGAGTACGCGCAAATGATCGGCTTCTTTTTATTGATCGCTTTGTTGCTGTTTGCCAACGGTAATGATTTATATAAATGGCTTTTTAAATAGAAAAGCGATTTTTTTCTTTGTAGTGTAATAAAGAATCAATTATATTTGCACCCGCTTAAGGTAAAAAATTCCTCCTTAGCTCAGTTGGTTAGAGCATCTGACTGTTAATCAGAGGGTCCTTGGTTCGAGCCCAAGAGGGGGAGCTGCCTTTAGAAAACGCCGATTTCTTCGGCGTTTTTTTTTGCCTTAAAGTTAAGTCCAAAGCGATTCTTCCGGTAATAACACTCTTTAGATGATTTGAAGCATACCAAAACAATAAGGATGTTTTTTCTTTCGTTGAGGTAGGTAATTTCATCAATTTAATTAACTTTAGTTAACCTCAACTATAAAAATGTCCATTACAACAGATCATTCCTTGCTGCAAAATTGCCCAGTTCCCATGGCATTGCTTGATGAAGATTTCAGTTTTATCGACTTTTCTGAAGAGTGGTTACGACAATTCAATCTAAGTAAGGCAATAAAAGGAAAATCCATTTTTGACTGCATGCCAGAGCTACCAGAAGAATTGAAATTGGATGTCAACTATTGTTTGGAAGGTCTGGATCAAAGATCGGATGTTCAACGAATCCTTTCAAAAAATGGTAATGCGGTTTGGTACGAATGGAAAATTAGCCCATCCAAAACGGAGGATGGTGATGTGAACGGTGTCATTTTGATACTGGAAGATGTAACCGAGAAAAAGTTTAAGGAGTCCTTCTATTTAAAGTCCCAAGAGGTAGCTAGAATTGGAGCATGGGAGGTGGATTTGATCAAAAACACCGTGTTTTGGTCCAAAATCACAAAAGAGATTCATGAGGTGCCACAAGATTATGTGCCAGATATAGAAAAGGGAATTTCTTTTTACAAAGAGGGGAAAAGTAGGGAAACCATATCCCGATTGGTCAAAGATTGTATAGAGCAAGGCCAGCCCTGGGATACCGAACTGCAAATAGTAACAGCCAATGGTAAGGATGTTTGGGTAAAAGCCATTGGAGAGCCAGAGATTTTGAATGGCAAATGCATTCGTATCAATGGAACTTTTCAGGATATAGACAAACGCAAAAGAGCGGAATTGCAATATTCCGAAGTTAGTGACCGCTTGGCTTTAGCCACAAAGACTGCCGGAATAGGCATTTGGGAGTTCGATATTCCAAACAATGAAGTATTCTGGGATGCTAACATGTACAAATTATACGGTATTGGGGAGTCTGACTTTACAGGGGTTATTGAAGAGTGGGAAGCTTTTCTTTTTGAGGAAGATTTAAAGATGGCAAACCTAGCCTATAAGGATGCCCTAAATGGGATAAAGGAATTTGAAACCATTTATCGGATCAAGTGGCCCAATGGAGAAGTTCGTTGGATCAAGTCAGAAGCTACGGTACTAAAAAATGAAGAAGGTATTCCCGTTAAAATGGTCGGGGTTAATGATGATATCACAGAATTAAAGAACACTCAGCTTGAATTGGTACAAAGTGAAGAATCATTGCAAGGAGCATTTGAAAATTCTTCGGTGGGTATGGCATTGGTAGCAATGAACGGAAAGTTTATTCAAGTTAACCAAAGTCTGTGCAAGAGTTTGGGGTATACTGAAGAGGAGTTGCTGAAACTTACTTTTCAGGATATTACCCATCCAGATGATCTGGAGATCGATCTATCCATGTTGCATGAGGTCATCGATGGTAAACGAAGCACCTATCAAATAGAAAAAAGGTATTTTGGAAAAAGCGGACAGTTGGTTCATGTGTTTCTTACGGTAACCTCTGTGCGAAAGATCAATGGGGAGCTTTCCCATTTTATCTCTCAAATCGTTGATATTTCATCCAGAATAAAAGCCGAAAATAAATTGAAGGGGTTGCTCCAAGTGACCACCAACCAGAATAATAGTCTTATCAACTTTGCCCATATCGTGTCGCACAACCTGCGTTCGCATGCGGCCAATTTAACCATGATCACGGGGTTTTTGGTGGAAGATGAATTGAGTGAAGACGAACAAGTGGCTACCTTGGGAATGTTGGAGCGCGCTTCAGGAGGGCTTAACGAAACCATCGCCCATTTGAACGAAGTGGTGCAAGTAAAATTGGAAACCGATAAAAAGTTGAAGGTAATCCCACTAGGGAATACCGTTGAAAAGGTGTTGAAGGATGTTGCTGCTTTGATTCACGAGAATCAAGTGCATGTAAGTGTAGATGTGCCACAAGAGCATCAAGTGAAAGCAGTTATCGCCTATGCGGAAAGCATTATTCTTAATTTAGTGACCAATGCCATAAAATATCGAGACCCCGCAAAGGCAGCGGTGGTATCCATAACCTCAACCATGGAGGGGGAATTTGTGGTCATGAAGGTATCCGATAACGGATTGGGAATAGATATGGATAAATATGGGGAAAAGTTATTCGGCATGTACAAAACTTTCCACCGAAACAAAGATGCCAGGGGTATAGGTCTTTTTATTACCAAAAATCAAATAGAATCGATGGGAGGTAGTATTAAAGTTACAAGCGAAGTGGGCAAGGGAACCACATTTAAGGTCAAATTTTCAAAAGGATAAATCATGAATCCAATACAAAAAACCTTTATTGTTGATGATGATCCGATACATCAGTTTGGGATGAAACGCATGATGAGTCGTCTCGCGTTCTCGAAAGAAATTTTGGTGTTTCGCGATGGGCAAGAGGCCATAGATGCGGTCTTGGACCTTTTGAATGCAGAAGAACAGTTGCCATCGATGATATTCCTTGATTTGAACATGCCCATAAAAGATGGGTGGGGCTTTTTGGACGATTTTGTAAAAATACCCCACCACAATAGGGAAAAAGTAACCATATACGTTGTGAGTTCCTCCATTAATCCATCGGATATGGAAAAGGCAAAACAGTACGAGGTTGTGGGAAACTATATTATCAAGCCTATCAACGAGGAAGTGCTTAAAGAAATCCTCGCCGAAAACTTATATCAATAGTTGTTTCCCTGTAATTGTTTTGATTTTTTAGACCAGTAACAAAACAATGGTCAGCAAAAATCCAGCTGCCGCAAAGTACAGTCCCTTTTTATAGATGGGAGCGCTTGGTCGGAACATAAAAAAGGCCGAAACCGCAAAAAACAATAGGGCAATTCCAAAGAAGATACCTAACCAAAATAAGGGGTTGCCGGTATGCATTTTGTGCAATTTGTTCATGCTTTCCAACACTAAAGGCAATCTTTTAACAACATAGTTGGCTTCACCAGTTTTCATGTTGTAGGTTCCTCCTGCAAAATACATGAGATCTCCCTCGGTCTTTTCCACCGAAAATCCTCTTTTTTGAAGGGCAGCGCCCAACGCTTCTTCATTTAAGTTGGTTTCAAGGGTGGCGTTTATCTCATATTCGCTTTTTAAGAAGTCCGTGGTTCTAAAAGTCAATACAATACCACTAATGGCATAAACCGCCATAATTCCAGCCAAAAAGAATCCCAAATAACGGTGGAACTCCCTAAATGTGTTTTCCGATTTTCTTCCCATGTTTAAAAGTCTAAAAAATAAAAGAAGAAGAGCTTATGTAATGTTGGCCCTTCTTCCAGTAAAAAATTAATATTAAGGTTTTATTGTTGTGCCATCTCTAAATTAATGGTCAATTCTACTTCGTCACCCAAGGTAGGCGTGTCTCCACCTACACCAAAGGCCAAACGATCAACGGTACCGGTCAACTTTAATCCGGCCTTAAGTTTTTGGCTGCGCTGATCGGTAATGATCCCGTTAACTTTTCCTTCCAATGTAACTGGTTTGGTTACCCCATGCATTGTAAGGTCACCTGTTAGTTTAAAGGTTTTATCTCCGGTTTTTTCGTATCCAGTTGTTTTAAAAGTAATGGATGGGAATTTTTCAGCATCGAAAAAGTCACCACTTCTTAAGTGGTCGTCCCTACGGCCGTTATCCGTATCAATACTTGTTGTTTTGATATCTACGCTAAAATCGGCATTTTCAAATTCGTCGCTAGCCGAAGCCGTGATATCAAATTCCCCAAAACTTCCTTCAACTTCGGAAATCATAAGGTGGGTAATGGAAAATCCAACCTTGGAGTGTGCTCCGTCCGATTTCCACGTAGATTGTGCACTAACCATTAAAGTGGTTAGGAAAGCTAAGGCAAAAATTGTTTTTTTCATGATCGTGAGATTTTTGTAATTGTGTGTCCGTAAAGTTAAACTATAAGTAATAATGCCCAACAAATGGGCTTATAACCTGCTTAAAATTCATCATTTCTGTTAAAACAGACGATTATTTTCTGTGAACGACGGGGCTTAACCTCCAATCAACCAATTGGTTGTAAAATATGCGGTCATCTGTCGTTTAGGGGATTATTTTGGTTGTTTGTATTACTGGTTTTTAACAACCAAGGTAATATGCATAGTTTTACCTTCCCATTAATAGACACGCCTTGATTTCAAGAAGAGAATTATTTTTTCAAATTGTATTGCATGTATTGGTGCTGTTGTTCTTCTCCTTTGATCGTATGGAGGAGACCATCAACTTTACCAAAGCCATATTTCCGCTTCTGTACAGTGTGGCCACACTTAGTATCAGTTACTATTTGATGCCCAAATTTTTATATCAAAAAAAGTATTGGCAATTCTTTTTGGGGGCAGCGATTGTGGTGGTCATTGTGATCGCCATTGAGGAAATTATAATGGAGCCTTTGATGTTTCCGGGAACCAAGCGCGGTGATGATTTCCCAGGCCTTTATGTGGCACTTTTGAGTACTTTGCCCATAATGTTCATACTTTCAGGTTCAAAATTTGGTTGGGATGCATTGCAAAAGCAAGAACAGATCAATCAATTGCAATCTACCATACAGGAAAGTGAACTACAGTTTTTGCGCAATCAGATCAACCCCCATTTTTTGTTCAACAACTTGAACAATCTGTATTCCTACGCCTTGCAGGATTCGCCCAAAACTCCGGAAATCATTTTGGAAATGAGTGGGGTTCTTAGATATATGTTGTATGAATCCAAGGAGCAGTTTGTTCCCCTTAAAAAGGAATTGGAGCAATTGGGCAACTTTATCCGTTTGTACAAACTACAGATTGAAGAACGTGGAAATGTCGAGTTCAATGTGGAAAAAGTTGATGGTGAATATCGAATCGCACCTTTGATTTTGATCGTGTTTATTGAAAACGCTTTCAAGCACAGTCAATCGGGTCAATCATCGGATATCGAGATCGATGTGTCCATAAAAGTAGTGGACGGGATTTTGGAATTTAACTGCAGAAACAATTTTGAGCCTTCCGAAAGTTTGGATACTGTTGCTAAAGGAATAGGTTTGGCCAACGTAAAGAAGCGATTGGAACTACTCTATCCCAAGAAGCACGAATTGACCATAAAGGATGATAATAAGATTTACAATGTGTATCTTAAACTAGAACTTTAATCGGGGGATCATGAGATGCATAATTGTTGAAGACCAGCCGCCAGCCCAGCGAATTTTAAAAAAGTTTATTGATGATGTGCCAACTTTGGAACTGGTAGGTGCATTTTCCAATGGTGTGGATGCCATGGATTTTTTAAATACTGAATCGGTTGATTTAATGTTCTTGGATATTCATTTGCCCAAAATCAACGGACTAGATTTTCTAAAAAGTATTCCTAATCCACCCCAAGTAATACTAACTACAGCTTTTTCGGAATATGCCCTTGAGGGATATGATTTAAATGTTGTGGATTATTTATTGAAGCCTTTTTCGTTCCAACGTTTTTTGCAAGCTGTGGGAAAGGTTACGGTAAAACAGGAAGCTACCCAGGGGGTTGCAATGAATACTCCATTGACCGAAATCTATGTGAAATCCAGTCATGAGCATATCAAAGTGCTGATCAAGGATATCTATACCATTTCATCAGACTCTGATTATACTGAAATTTACCTAAAGGGCAAGAAAATACTTTCCAACGAATCACTACGACATTGGTTGGAGGTTTTGGGATCCAATCATTTTCTGCAGGTGCATAAATCCCATATCATCAACACCAAAAAGATTGACCGTATTTCGGGGAATATGGTAATGTTGACCGATGGCTCTAAAATCCCAATGGGAAGGGCCTACAAAGAAGACTTTCTTAAAAGTATTTTGTAAGCCCTAAAGTTTTTTATTTGGCGAAGTAAATGTAGATCGCTATTACAATTACACAGATTGCTGCTCCAGCCAATTTTACGTGCTTCCAAGGTTCAATGGATACTTGTTCAGTATACTCCAATTGAAATGCCTCTGCTCTGGGCTTAAATTTCCCGATGATCAACATAATGATGATGTTCGTCACGAACAAAATGGCCATTACGTGCAAATAGTGAGGGTAAGCTCCGGCTTCTACCATATGCAATTCCGCCGGATCTGTAATGCCATTAGCCTTGGCCTCTGCCAATGCATTGGCCACCATTTTTGGCCCAACAATAAACTGACTGATGATGTAAAGAATGGATCCAGACAAGATTCCAATTTTGGCAGCAATAGCAGGGACTCTTTTGGTTAAGTAACCCACCACAATAATGGTAAAGATCGGAATGCTATAAATACCATTTATTTCTTGGAGATAATTGAACAAACTACCTGCATTCGCGATCAACGGAGCAATAAGCATAGCCACCAATGCCAAACAAATACCAAAGATTTTTCCATATTTTACAATGGTCATTTCCGAGGCATCTTTGTTGATGTGCTGTTTATAAATATCGATACCAAACAAAGTCACCGAACTGTTCAACACACTGTTGAAAGAGCTCAAAATAGCGCCAAACAGTACGGCGGCAAAGAATCCCATCAAGGGTTTAGGTAAAACGGCCCTAACCAATTCTGGATACGCAAGGTCGCTACTGGCCAATCCGCCTTCAAAATAATAATAGGCGATCATTCCAGGCAGCACCAAGATAATGGGACCTAGAATCTTTAAAAAGGCTGCTAAAAGCAAACCTTTCTGTCCTTCAGCCAGGTTTTTGGCTCCCAATCCCCTTTGGATGATTTGCTGGTTGGTTCCCCAATAAAAGAGCTGAACCAACATCATTCCTGTGAAAATTGTCGCAAAAGGCACTTCTTGTCCTGGATTACCTGTGGAATCAAAACGTTCTGGATTGGCATTCATCAAAGTTTCCAAACCTCCCAAAACACTTCCATCTCCAATGGCCATCAACCCAAAAACAGGAATAAGCACTCCACCAATGATCAATCCAATGGCATTGATACTATCCGAAACCGCTACGGCTTTCAAACCACCAAATACAGCATATATGGACCCAATAATACCGATACCCCAGATGCATATCACCAAGGCAGTCGAATCGGATACGCCCAATACTTGTGGAATATCGAACATACCACTTATGGCCACCGAACCAGAATATAAAATTACGGGCAATAGCACAACTACATAGCCTGTCAAGAACAATCCCGAGGTTATGGTTTTGGTAGTGGTGTCGAATCGTTTGGCCAAAAATTGGGGTACCGTGGTCAGTCCACCCTTTAAATAGCGGGGCAATAAAAACAAAGCTGTGACCACAATGGCCAATGCTGCCAAGGTTTCCCAAGCCATTACCGACAATCCATCTTTATAGGCGCTACCATTAAGGCCCACAATTTGTTCGGTGGAGAGGTTGGTCAAAAGCAGCGAACCTGCAATTACACCTGCCGTTAAACTTCTTCCTCCAAGAAAGTAGCCGTCAGAAGAGGTTTCATCGGTTTTTCTAACGGACCACCACGAAATGAATCCCACCAAAAGGGTAAAGCCCAAAAATGATATTAGTGCCATAAAATAAAATTTGTATGTCTTGACCTTGGGTTAAAAGTCAATAAGATTAGTTTGATTGTTAATTAAACGAATTGGTTGATGATGTTTTCAAACAACTCTTGTTTACCGCTACGTTTTTTAATGTCTTGGTTGGATGAGGCATGTGCATAAAGGTCTTCCAAAGAGAATTTACCATCCTCGAAAGCTTTCCCTGATCCAGAATCAAAAGAGGCGTAACGGTCTTTTCGCATACTAAGATACTGGGAATTTTCCAAAACGCTGTGTGCGGCCAAAAGCCCTCGGGCAAAAGTATCCATACCTCCAATGTGTGCATGGAAGATGTCTTCCAAGTCCGTGGAATTTCTTCTGATCTTCGCATCAAAATTGATGCCTCCACCTTGGAAACCTCCTGCTTCCAAAATTACCAACATCGCTTTTGTGAGCTCATACACGTTTACAGGGAACTGATCGGTATCCCATCCGTTTTGGTAATCCCCTCGGTTGGCATCAATGCTTCCCAAAAGTCCATTGTCCGCAGCAACTTGAAGCTCGTGTTCAAAGGTATGTTGTGCCAAAGTGGCGTGGTTCACTTCAATATTCAATTTAAAGTCATCCAAAAGGTCGTATTTGGATAAAAATCCGAGTACCGTGGCGGAATCAAAATCGTATTGGTGCTTGGTAGGCTCCATAGGTTTTGGTTCGATAAAGAAAGTGCCTTTAAAGCCTTGCTTTCTGGCATAATCTTTTGCCATGTGGAGGAATCTGGCCATGTGGTCCAATTCTCTACCCATATCGGTGTTCAAAAGTGACATGTAGCCTTCGCGTCCTCCCCAGAACACATAGTTTTCGCCGCCCAATTTAATGGTGGCATCCAAGGCGTTTTTCACTTGTGCACCTGCGTAGGCAACCACATCAAAATCGGGATTAGTGGCGGCACCGTTCATATATCTTGGATTGCTAAAGCAATTGGCGGTTCCCCAAAGTAATTTTACTCCAGAAGCAGCCATTTTTTCCTTGGCATAATCGGTAATGATGTCCAATCGCTTTTCGGATTCGGCCAAAGTGCTGCCCTCAGCGATCAAATCAAAATCGTGGAAACAGAAGTAAGGCGCACCTATTTTGGTAATGAACTCAAAGGCTGCATCCATTTTGTCCTTCGCTTGTTGGATCGGGTCGGCTTTAACCAACCAGGGAAAGTCTTGAGTGGGTGCGCCAAAGGGATCACCACCAACGCCAGTAAAGGTATGCCAATAGGCAATGGCAAATCTAAAATGGTCTTTCATGGACTTGCCGCCCACCATTTTGTTTTCATCGTAATATTTAAAGGCCAATGGGTTGTCCGACTCTTTTCCTTCAAAAGCAATTTTTCCTATCCCTTTGAAATACTCCTTGTCTCCTGTTGTGATCATAATCGTTGTTTGTTCAGTTTTTTAAATATTCTTGTAACGTCTTTTTCCATGCGTTGTATGCTTCTTGATATGGCTCCACTGTAGCATCTGGTTCGTGGGTCAGCTGTATCTTATCAGTGGCTGTAGCTTCGCCCATGTTTGCAAATTTTCCAGCTGCATAGGCAGCGGCTCTGGCAGCACCTACAGCCCCCGTTGTTTCAACAATGTTGATTTTACTTTGTGTTAAGGTCGCAATGGTTTTTGCAAAAACTTCGGCCCTAAAAAGGTTGTCGTTTCCTGCCTTTATGGAGGTGATGTCAACGCCATCATTTTTTAAAATCTCCATTCCATACACAAATGAAAAGGCAATACCTTCCAACGCTGCCCTAAAGATATGGGCAGATTTGTGTACATTAAAATTTAGATTGTGTATTCTGGAACCTTTATTGCAATTTTCCAACATACGCTCCGCCCCATTGCCAAAAGGCAAAATCTGTAAGCCATCGGATCCTACTGGAACTGACTCTGCAGCTTGGTTCATTTGGTTATAGGATAGCTCGCTGGTTAGTTCATTTTTGATCCAACTGTATTGAATCCCGGTGCCGTTGATGCACAACAATTTTCCAATTCTGGTTTGGTCTGCCTTATGGTTGGTATGTGCAAAACTGTTGATTCGGGTATGCTCGTTGGTGTTTTTTTGACCTGAAATGGCATAAACAACGCCGGAAGTTCCTCCTGTGGCGGCAATTTCTCCGGGTTCCATCACATTTAGTGAAAGGGCATTGTTTGGTTGATCTCCAGCTCGGTACATAATCGGAATACCTTCAGGCAATCCACTTTCCGAAGCACCTTGTTTGTTTACAAATCCCTGTTCCGAAAATGACGGCTTAATATCGGAGACCAACGATGGGTCAATGCCAGCATCTTCCAAAAGCCAATTGGCCAAGGAATCGTTCTTAAAATCCCACATGATTCCTTCGGAAAGTCCAGAAGGTGTGGTAACACATTCGCCAGATAATTTTAAAGCGATAAAATCGCCTGGGAGCATGAATTTATAGATGCGATTATAAATTTCAGGCTCATTTTCTTTGATCCAAATTAATTTGGAAAGGGTAAAGTTGCCAGGGGAATTCAATACATGCTCCACACATTTTTCGGTTCCAGCACTATGGAAAAGATTTTCTCCAATGGTAACTGCTCGGCTATCGCACCAAATAATGGAAGGTCGAAGGGGTTTTAAATCTTTCCCAACTACTACCAAACCATGCATCTGATATGAAATTCCAATGCCTTTGATGTCATTTTTGGATATGCGGTTATCCTCAATCAATGTTTTGGTAAGGGTGCAAACATGTTGCCACCATAATTCTGGGTCTTGTTCTGCCCATCCTATTTGTTCTGAAACTATGGGCATTTCTTTTTTTGGAAACTGTTCAACTGCTAAAACTCTCCCATCATCTTCGTATATTAAAGCAGCTTTTATAGAGGAGCTGCCAATATCATATCCAATCCAATACATGTACTGTTATTAAAAAATGCAATTAAAATAGGTATTTATTAATGAATTCAAATTTTAGTGGGAAATAAAATTCTAAATCTACGATGTAAAATAATTTTTTACTAACAATTATTTAATCTAAAAAAAGTGGGTGGTTTCTTATAAATTTGAGTAATTTGAAACATAATTTTATTATTTGTAAACTTATTTGATCCTATGGGTAAAAAGCAGTCGAATTTAGTTTTTGTGCTACACGCCTCCTTGGCTGCTTTTGGCACCTACTTTTGCATGTATGCCTTTCGGAAACCATTTTCGGTGGCCACATTTGAGGGCATGGCCTTTATGGGCATCAACTACAAGATTCTTTTAGTGATCATCCAAGTTTTGGGTTATGCGCTTTCCAAATTTATAGGCATCAAGGTAATTTCTGAGCTACAGCCCAATCGCAGGTTACTTTACCTTATTTCGTTGATTGCCATGGCTGAAGTTTCCTTGATTTTGTTCGGTATTGTACCAGCTCCCTATAATATGGTTTTCATGTTTTTTAATGGATTGCCTTTGGGGATGATCTGGGGCATAGTGTTTTCTTATGTTGAGGGAAGACGTTTTACCGATATTTTGGGCGTGGTCTTGTCCTCTAGTTTTATTGTTTCCAGTGGAGTGGTTAAATCGGTAGGACTTTATGTGATGACTTCTTGGGGGGTAAGTGAGTTTTGGATGCCCTCGGTGACAGGCGCCTTATTTTTTATTCCGCTTTTAATATGTTCCTATGCGCTGCAAAAAGTGCCTGCACCTACAGAAGAGGACATTGCGAATAGAACAGAACGTATTCCAATGACAGCCGAAGACAGGAAAAACTTGGTGAAACAATTCCTTTTTCCATTACTCTTGGTTGTGCTTTTCTATACGTTTTTAACTGCCTTTAGAGATTTTCGTGACAATTTTGCCCGTGAACTTTGGGATAGTATCGGCTATGAAGGGGATGTCTCCGTTTTTTCAACTTCTGAAATCATCATTGCTATTGTGGTATTGTTGATCATTGGTGCCATATTTTATATCAAAAACAATTTTAAGGCTTTACTTACCTACCACGTTTTATTGTTATTGGGTACTGTGGTATTGGCAGGCTCAACCATTATGTTTCAAATGGGTGTGTTAGATCCTTTTGTTTGGATGGTAAGCACGGGTTTTGGACTTTATATCTGTTATGTGCCATTCAACTGTCTGTTTTTCGACCGTTTTATTGCCACTTTTAAAGTGAGAGGTAATTCAGGTTTTCTCATTTACATTGCTGATGCTTTCGGTTATGTGGGCAGTGTTTTGGTGTTGCTTTATAAGAATTTTGGACAGGCCAATGTATCATGGCTCAACTTCTTCGTTTACGGAACCTATGCCGTAGCGCTTATCGGAATCGTGTCCACAGTAATGTTGTTTTTCCATTTTGGAGCACGGTACAAAACAGAACAAATCAACAAGCAATTAAATTATGGAAAATAGATACGATGCCGTCATAATTGGTGGGGGCATTTTGGGAACGTTTCATGCGTATCATGCCATGGAATTGGGTCTTAAGGTATGCTTGGTAGAAAAGGACAACTATGCCAAAGGGGCCACGACCCAAAACTTTGGTCAGGTGGTGCCTTCAGGAATGAATTCCAAATGGCAAAAATTCGGAAGAGAAAGCCTCAGAATTTATAAAGAGATTCAATCCCAATTTGATATCAGCATTCGTCAAAATGGAAGTGTGTATTTGGCATCGAATGAAGAGGAGGAAAGATTGTTGGTGGAGCTGCGAGGAATCAATAACGGGAACGATTATGCTTCCAAGATGTTGACAAAAAAGGAGTGTCTCGATAAATACCCTGGGTTGCGAAAGGATTATGTGATGGCTGGACTTTATTTTCCAGAAGAAGTTACGGTGGAGCCCAGAATCATGATTCATAAGCTTCAGGAATATTTAGTGGCCCAAAAAGGACTGGAAATAAAGTTCAATTTTCCGGTGGTTTCATGTGATAGTCAAGGAGAGTGGGTCTCCGTTCAAAATTCCAAGAAAGAAGAAGTATTTGGCAAAAAAGTAATCATCTGTAATGGCAGTGATTTTAAAAATCTATACCCAGATATGTTTGCTTCCAGCGATCTTGAAGTTTCAAAATTGCAGATGATGCAGACCAAACCTCAAGAAAATTATAATTTGAAAGGTTCCATTTTAACAGGTTGGTCCATTCGCAGGTACGAAGCTTTTCATGAATGTCCATCCTTTGCACAAATAAAGGCGAATGAATCAGAAGACAGTCTTCAGAAAAAATGGGGAGTACATATCCTATTTAAACAGGCAATGGATGGCTCGATCATTTTAGGGGATTCTCATCAATATGCAGATGCCTCCAACAAGGAAGATTTGGGGTACGACCTAGACATGGATATCGACAATTTTATGATTGCCGAAGCCCAAAAGATATTTGATTTGCCCACCTATCAAATTCAAAATAGATGGTATGGCATGTATTCCCAATGTAAGAACAGCGATATTTTTCAAAAGACCATCGACAACAACATTCATATTGTAACTGGTATCGGAGGAAAGGGAATGACAGGAAGTGCAGGATTCTCCAAAAAGAATATTGCCAAAATTTTTAATCGACAGAAAATCAATTTATGAAAGAGATACAACTAGCTGTTTTTGATATGGCAGGAACCACGGTGAACGAAGATAATGTGGTGTACAAAACGGTAAGGGATGCCTTGGCCAAACATGGTGTTGAAGTGACTTTGGAAACGGTTTTGGAATTTGGGGCTGGTAAAGAAAAATTCAAGGCCATTGCTGATATTTTGGTACAGACTCAAAATACTTCCATTGATGCCCATAAAGTTTTCGAAGATTTTAAAGGTATGTTGGAGGAAGCCTATGCTAATCTTGTTGTTACTTCTTATGATGGGGTTGAAGACCTATTCAAATTTTTGAAATCAAACGGTGTAAAAGTGGTGTTGAATACGGGTTACGATAAAAAAACGGCCCAATCCTTGCTGGATAAATTGGGTTGGGAGCCGGGCAATCAAATTGATGCATTGATCACGGCCGATGATGTGGTAAAAGGAAGGCCCTCTTCCGAAATGATTGACAAGGCCATGGAGCTATTTGAAATCACAGATGCCGAAAAAGTATTAAAAGCAGGAGACTCGGTTATTGATATTGAAGAGGGTAAAAATGCCAACTGCGGAATTACCGTTGGGGTGTTGACTGGCGCCCAAACTCGTGAGCAATTGGCAACCGCCGAACCTACTATAATTTTGGACTCTTTAGCCGATTTGGCTGAAATATTGTTTCCTTAATTATATAAAGAAATAGACCACCAACATTTTAGAGGGAACAGAACCTCTATTAATGGGGACATGGGGGATTCTTCCATCAAAGAAAATAGAATCTCCCTCTTTTAAAAGGACTTCCTGGTCGCCAATTTCGTAATAACATTCCCCAGTAAGAATGTATTTGAACTCAAAGGCATCGGTTACTACCTTTTCACGTTCCGAGTTGGGCAGTACTTCCAATAGTACACTCTCAAATCCGACAGAGTTCAATTGCTTGCCAAAAATATAATTATAGGTAAAGCCAACAGCTTCGTCCTCCTTTTCAATAATGGATTGGTCATTTTTACGGGTTACCAAAAAGTTTTGACCAAGTGCTTTGGGAATGCCATCAAAAAAATCGGTCATTTCGGTTTCCAGAGCGCCAACAATTTTCAAAAAAACGGGAAGTGAGGGAATGGTTCGTCCATTTTCAATGCGGGAAATAAGCCCGGCAGTTACCCCAGCAGAGAGTGCAACATCGCTTATGGTTTTATTATTGCTTTTGCGTATTTCCTTGATTCGCTTACCGATACCAATTAAGTAATCTTCCATTTTATTGTTAAAACTAAATTTTAGTATTTATAATGTTTTAATCAAAGTCATAGTTACTAAAAAAATTGATTAATCCATTATAAAGCAAGGATATATTATAGTTTGATAGATTTCAAAGGGTTTTAATAATTTGAATATTTGTAAATAATATTAACATAACATTTAACAGTTTCTTTTAACCTTTCCATATCATTTTTTTAATCTGGATGAATGCATGCCTTAACTCATGAGTTGGATATTTGTTGATAAATAATTAACACAATTTTACTAATACTCAACAAATGAAAAAATCAATTCTTACGTTTTTACTTGCTCTTACTGTAAGTATTATTGGGTATTCCCAATCTACTTTTACAGGTAAGGTTGTAGACGGTGACAACATTCCCTTACCAGGTGCTTCTGTTGTTGTAAAAGGTAGTGCCAATGGGGTAGCTACCGACTTTGATGGAAACTTTGAGATTACATTGCCAAATGGTGGTGAAATTTTAGTGGTTTCTTACATTGGGTACATCGCCCAAGAGGTAAATACTGTGGGGCAAACCTCTATTACAGTTGTGCTTCAACCAGACTCCCAACAATTGGATGAGGTAATTGTAACCGCTTTGAACATTACCAGGGATGAAGAGTCGTTGGGTTATTCGGTGCAAAAAGTGGGTGGAGAGGAAATTTCACAATCCACAAGTACCAACACGGTGAGTACATTATCAGGTCGGACTGCCGGTGTTCAGGTAGTGACCAACGGAACAGGACCTGGACAATCTTCGTCTGTGGTAATTCGTGGGTATTCTTCCATGCAAGGTGATAACCAACCCTTATTTATCGTAGACGGTATTCCTATTAATAATACCACCGATACAAGAACAAATACGTTGGGGGGAGCCTCCAACATGAACTTGGATTATGGTAACGGTGCGGCAGAGATCAACCCGGACGATGTAGAATCCATTTCCGTGCTTAAAGGTGCGAACGCAACGGCACTTTACGGTTCCAGAGCTGCCAACGGTGCGGTAATCATCACAACCAAATCCGGTAGAGGTCGTAAGGGAGGGGTTAGCTTTAGCTCTAAGACCACTTTTGAAAGTGTTTTGAAAGCTCCAGAATATCAAGGAGTTTATGGTCAAGGTAAAAACTTTGATTTTCAGTTTGTAGATGGTTACGGTAGCGGAACCTATGATGGTGTGGATGAATCTTGGGGGCCACTTTTGGATGGAACCTTGCGTGCTCAGCACGATTCGCCAACTTCCAACGGGCTACGTGGAGGTGATGTACACGGTTTGGATTATGTTCTTGGTTCTTCAGGGGTAGACTTAAATCGTCGTGGCACCATTACACCAACTCCATTTGTTTATGGTGGAAACCCTGCCGAAGAGTTTATGGAAACTGGTAGAACATTGATCAATACCGTTTCATTCTACGGTTCCAACGATAATGGTAACTACCGCGTGAGTTATACCAACTTGGACAATAAGGGTATTGTTCCAAATACAGACTTAAGGAGAAATACGATTTCTGCATCTGGAGATTATCAATTATCGGATAGATTAAAGGTGTCTTCCAAGATCAACTACATCCGGTCCGATTCAGATAACCGTCACGTAAACGGTTATGGAACAGAATCTGTAATGTATTTGTTTGTTTGGTGGGGACAACAAGTGAATGTAAAGAACTTAAGAAACTACTGGCAAGATGGCTTGGAAGGTTTCCAACAGTTCAACTACAACTATAACTACCACGATAACCCATACTTTACCATGTATGAGAATACCAATGCCTTGGCCAAGGACAGGATCATTGGTAACCTATCCGCTACCTACGATATCAGCGATGATTTCAAATTTATGGTACGTGGCGGTCGTGATTTCTTCTCGGAATACAGAACCATTAAAAGAGCTTACTCTACCCAACGCTTTCCAAACGGTCAGTTCAGGGAAGATAAGATCAACTTCCAAGAGACCAACTTGGATTTCTTGTTGACCTATGATAAAACATTCAATGATAAGTTCCATGTGAATGCCAACTTTGGTGGAAACAGAATGGTACAAAAGAACCATTACAATTCTTTAATGGCCAACAAGCTTTTGATTCCTGGAATTTACTCTTTCTCGAATGTAGATGGAGCATTGGTGCAACGTACCAGCCGTCCAGAAAAGCAGATCAACTCTTTGTACGCTTTTGCCCAATTAGGATGGAACAATAGTATTTACCTAGATCTTACAGCACGTAACGACTGGTCTTCTACTTTGCCAGAACAAAATAACTCATACTTCTACCCATCGGCATCTTTGAGTGTGGTATTATCCGATTTATTCGATTTTAGCGGTCAGGATGTATTGAGTTTTGCCAAACTACGTGGAGGTTGGGCACAAGTTGGTAGTGATACCGATGCCTATAGACTTTCTGAATATTACGCATTGGGTACTCCTGTGGGAAGCAATCCAACAGCAAGTCCTACCAACACCTTGCCAAACTTCGATTTGAAACCAGAGATTCAGACTTCTTACGAGTTCGGTACCGATTTAAGGTTCTTCAACAACAAGCTTTCATTGGATGCCACCTATTATAACACCGTTTCTAAAAACCAGATTTTAGATATCGATTTGCCAATTACTTCAGGTAAAACGGCAAGAACGATCAACGCTGGAAAAATCAGAAACCAAGGTTTGGAGATCATGTTGAGCGCAACTCCGATTTCGAACAATGATTTTAATTGGAATACCTCCTTCAACTTCGGTTTAAACAGAAACAAAGTTTTGGAGTTGGCCGATGGTGTTGAAAGATATCAATATGGAGGCAATGGTATTTCTTTGATTGCCGAAGAAGGTGGTTCACTTGGTGATATGTGGGGTACAGGCTTGGTGAAAGTAGAGGATGAAGACAGTCCTTATTATGGTGAAGTGATCTTTAATAATGGTTTGGTCCAACAGGACAACACCTTGAGAAAAGTTGGAAACTTTAACCCAGACTTTACTTTGGGATGGAACAACACCATTTCATTCAAAAATGTATCGTTAAACTTCCTTTTTGATTGGAGACAAGGTGGAGAATTGCTTTCAAGAACTCGTTTGATTGCAGCCACATCAGGTAACGTTGTGGAAACACTTTGGGGTCGTTCGCCAGAATATGGAGGTCCACACCCAGGTATTACAGATTCAGGACTTTCTTATACCGATGGTAATGGCGTTGCCCAGACCGATGGTATTATTGGAGACGGTGTTATGTTGCAAGATGGCCAATATGTGCCCAACAACGTAATTGTAGCTGCCAATGCCTACCATAACAACAGGTACAGAAGAGATAACGATACTGAAGGTATTTATGATGCCACTTTCATCAAATTGAGAGAAGCAAGATTAACTTATGACTTCCCAACAAGCTTGTTCGGGGGAGATGATATCAGAAAATTAAGCTTCTCCTTGATCGGAACCAACCTTTGGTTGTGGGCCAAAGATTACAACCATGGCGACCCAGAACTATTGTCTTTCGGAGGTGGAAGCTATGTTCCAGGGGTAGAAAATGCCACAGTACCTACTACTCGTAGCTTAGGATTTGCAATCAACGTAGAATTTTAATCAGGTTAACAACAATAACATGAAAAAAATATTTTTTATAGCGACAGTACTTGCGGCGACCCTTTGGTCTTGTGACAAGTTTGACGTGAGCAACGATAATCCGGATGTTGCATTGAACATCAATCAAAACCCGGAATTGCTTTTGACCAACCTTCAGAGACAAGCTATTAGAAATGCTGTCGGAGGATCTTGGAGTGAAGGAAACTTAATGGGACAATACGGTGCCCGTATCGTATTTACCTCTTTCGATTTGTTCGATTGGGGGGATGAAAGTGGTGCATGGAACAGTTATTATTACTCCATTAGGGATGCCAAGGAACTGGAAAAATTGGCCAATGAAAACGATTTGAAAAGTTACATTGCCGTTTCCAAGATCATGCAATCTTGGGCGTTCAGCATCTTGACCGATATGTGGGGGGATATTCCTTACTCCGAAGTAAACCAGGCCAGTGAGGAAAACTATACCCCAATGTACGATACCCAAGAAGACATTTACTCGGGTATGTTGGCCGAATTGGCAGAGGCCAATGCTATATTGGGCGGTTCTGACCTAACCCAAATTAAAGGAGATTTGTTGTTTGATGGTGATTTGGACCTGTGGAGAAAATTTGCCAACTCACTAAGATTAAGACTGGCACTTCGTTTGAGCGAAGTTGCTCCTTCAACAGCCTCTAGCGTTATTTCTGCGATTTATGCAAACCCTGCACAAAACCCAATCATGGAATCCAATGATGACAATGCGGTACAAACCTTCTTGGCTTCCAATCCAGATGCACATCCAGTAACCGAGGAGTCCGTATACCGAGTTGGTTCCTACAACGAATACAGGATTTCTGAGCACTTTGTAACCTTATTGGAAGGTTTGAACGACCCAAGATTGGAATTCTTTGCGGATCCTACAGCTACTTCAGCTGAAGCCGGAACTCCTGAGATCGTGGGGATGTTGAACGGGGTTGTGGATGGACCGGCCTACACCTATAAAGGTGGGGATGCCTACCTATCCAAATTCAATATTGATTACTTCTATTATCAGCCCAATACCAACCAAGCAAGGTTGATGTTGTATTCCGAAGTACAGTTTATTTTGGCCGAGGCGGCACAAAGAGGTTGGATTTCTGGAAATGCCCAATCTTTTTATGAGACAGGTGTAACAGCCAATTTTGAATATTGGGGAGTTGAATTGCCAGCGGATTATTTGACAAGTGCAGGTGTTGCTTTTGACAATTCGTTGGAAACCATCATGACTCAGAAGTACATCAACCTGTTCTACACTGACTACCAAGGTTTTATTGAATACAAAAGAACTGGATTCCCTTCAACCATTGCCCCAGGACCGGATGCATTCTACGATGTATACCCAAGTAGATTTGAGTACCCAAGTAACGAGGAATCTTTGAACAATGCCAACTATACCGAAGCGGTAAACAGAATTGGTGGTGACAAAATCACTACCAAAGTTTGGTGGGAAAACTAAGGCTTGCCAATGTGTTTTAAGAAGTTTAATATAGCAATGATCATGACCATGGGAACTTTGTTCCTGTGGTCTTGTTCTTCAGATCAAGATGTAACTCCGAAGGGGATTGAGCACATCATCATTATAGGAATAGATGGTATGAGCCCCAATGGAATTCAAAAGGCCCATACGCCCATGATGGATTCTATGATCCAAAACGGAGCCGCGACCCTACATGCAAGATCCGTGCTTCCATCCAGTTCCAGTCCAAACTGGGCCAGTATGATTATGGGGGCCGATACCGAACAACATGGTGTAACCTCCAACGGATGGGAAAAATTCGATCATCAATTACCACCCATAGTGGAAACCGAGAATGGGACTTTTCCAACCATCTTTACCCTTTTTAAAGACCAGCAACCTGAAGCACACGTAGGAGCCATTTACGATTGGGATGGATTTGGTCGTTTGTTCGAAAAATCCGATGTTGATTTTGATATTGATGGGGACCATGAGGACAAAACCACCCAAGCAGCGGTAAATTACATCAAGGAGCATACCCCAAAATTCACTTTTGTACACTTGGATCATGTAGATCATGCAGGCCATGCATTGGGGCATGGAAGTCCTGAATACTACAAATCAGTGGAAAAAGCCGATATATTGATTGCAGAAATAGTGGATGCCACCAAACAATCAGGGATCTTCGAAAAAACCATGTTCATTGTATCTGCCGATCATGGTGGATTGGGTTTTGGTCATGGTGGAGAAAGCTTGGCCGAAATGGAAATCCCTTTCATTTTATATGGTGCCGGTATCAAAAAAGGATACACTATTGAAGAAACTGTGTATCAATACGACAATGCATCGACCGTTGCCTATGCCATGGGGTTGAAAACGCCCCAAGCTTGGATAGGTCGACCCGTAAAAGGAGCATTTATAGGAAACGAAGCTCCAAAATTGATCTACAAGCGCAAAGAACAAATAACCCAACCCAAAATACTTCCTGACGCAGGCTATTTTGAACCTGCTGGTGGGGTTTTTAAAGCGGATTCCGTAGCAGTTGTGATTCAAAACCCAAACAATTTGGGTGAGATTAGATACACCATAGGTGACAAAGTGCCCTCTTTGGAGAACAGTCAGGTTTACCAAGATACTTTTTACCTTAAGGAAACAAGTATTATCAAAGCTGGGATTTTTCAAGAAGGTCGATTGGTTAGTACTATAGCCGAGGGGAATTTTAGAATAGTTCCTGAACCAAAAGAGGATGCGGTCAAATTTCAAATCTATGAAGTTAGCGGTATTGCCAAGTTGCCCGATTTTTCAAATTTGAGCCCATTGCACGAAGGTTTTGTAACCGAGTTTTCACACAAGCAAGCGCTTTCAGAAGATGCGCCACAAGAGCAAGTTGCCGTAGTTTTTGAAAGTTACTTGGATATTTTGGAGGAAGGCAACTACACTTTTTTTACCAATAGCGATGATGGTAGCAAACTTTACGTAAACGGAATTGAAATTGTTGACAATGATGGAGACCATGGCGTGATGGAGCGCAGTGGTTCGTTGGATTTGATCCAAGGAAAACATTTAGTGCGTGTGGAGTTTTTTAATGGAGGTGGCGGCTATCATTTGGATGTGAAATACAAAGGCCCGAGCACGCCAAAACAAATCATCCCTGCAAATCATTTGTATAGAGCAAAATAAGCATGCGATTCAACCTTAAAAATTTTGGTCTATTCATCGTCACTATTTTGATGACATCCATTTCCAGGGGGCAAACCCAAAATTTGCCTGCTTGGCAACCTGGATTTTTGGACATCCATCATATCAACACGGGTAGGGGTGATGCCACTTTTATGGTATTTCCTGATGGCACGACTATGTTGGTGGATGCTGGGGATATGTCCGAGTCACATCCGAGGACCACATCAAGCAGAAATGCGAAGTTGGTTCCGAACAGATCCAAAACAGCCCCCGAATGGATAGTGGATTATATAGATCAATTCCTGCCGAAAAAGCAGGAAAGAAGGTTGGATTATGCCCTGATTACCCATTACCACGATGATCATTTTGGGGAGATTGATTCCTTACGAAAAATAGCTTCAGAAGGATATCAGCTTACTGGAATTATGGAAGTGGGTACCTTGATTCCCATTAAAAAATTGATTGATCGTGGGTTCGATTTCCCATTGGATTTAAAGGATGCGAAAGTGCAATCCCAAGAACGATTCGTTTCAGATGCCTACGGAATGATTCCCACTTTGAAAGAATATTGGAAGTTTATTGGATATCAATCCAAAGAATCTGGGTTGGAAAACGAGGCTTTGCAAGTGGGCAGTAACAATCAGATTATTTTGCAACGTCATGCAAAGGAGTATCCTGAATTTAAAGTTCAAAACATAGCCTCCAATGGAAATATTTGGACAGGTTATGATGATTCCTATTACTCCCTTTTTAAAAATGGCGAATACCCAGGTGAAAACCCGTTGAGCAATGCCATCCGAATAGATTATGGCAAATTCAACTATTATACAGGCGGCGATATTGCGGGGATTGATGGCTATGGAGAAACGGATATCAACGGACTGGAATCCAATGTGGCGCCAGTAGTTGGTCCTGTGGATGTGGCAACTTTGAACCATCATGGCAATCGCGATTCCCAAAATCCCTATTATGTTCGGACCATTCGACCACGGGTTTGGATCCAACAAAACTGGACAGTGGACCATCCGGGGGAGGAAGTCCTCCGAAGAATAACATCAAAAAAATTATACCCCGGTCATCGGGATATTTTTTCAACCATTATGCTGCAAGGCACCAAGGATGTGATTGGTGGCAGGTTGGATCAATATAAAAGTCAAAACGGACACATTGTTGTTCGGGTGTACGACAATGGAGACACATATGATATTTATGTGTTGAACGATGCATCCGAAGAACGCGAAATATTAACTAAACATGGACCATATAAAGCGCGATAAGCACAACTCAGAATCTGTTGTGGAAGGCGATATCAACCTGACTCCCGCACGAAAGGAGTGGTTGCAAAACGAAGTAAACGAAGAAACCAAGGAACTGCTGGAAAAGGATGCCAAATATTTTATGCATCAATCCATGTCGACCCCTTGTTTGGACGTGCTCAAAAATTGTGAAGGCTCCTACATTGAAAGTGTATCAGGAAAAAAATACTTGGATTTTCATGGGAACAATGTGCATCAAATTGGGTTTTCACATCCAAAAATGGTGGCTCGGTTGACCGAACAACTTCAAGGATTGACATTTTCCACTCGACGATATGCCAATGAAACCGCCATTCAGTTTGCAGAAAAACTAACATCTTACACGCCCAAAGGGCTCAACCGAATTTTATTGACCCCAAATGGCAGTTCAGCCATTGGAATTGCGTTAAAATTGGCCCGTGCCGTAACTGGAAAACACAAGGTGGTCTCTTTTTGGGATTCATTTCACGGAGCCAATTTGGATGCCATCAGTGTAGGTGGTGAATCTATCTTTCAGGAGCATATGGGGCCTTTAATGCCTGGAGTGGAACGAATTCCTCCTCCAATAAGCTACCGCGGTATTTTTGAAGGGAACGAGGCCAAAGCCCTCGAATATTTGGAATATGTACTGGAAAAGGACAACCAGATCGGGGCATTTTTGGCAGAGACCATTCGAAATACCGATGTACAGATTCCATCCGAGAAGTTTTGGAAAGGCGCTCGTGAGCTATGCACAAAACATGGAGTCCTTCTGATTTTGGATGAGATTCCGATTGCTTTTGGAAGAACAGGAAAAATGTTTGCCTATGAACTTTTTGGTATTGAACCCGACATTCTGTGCTTGGGTAAGGGCCTTGGTGGCGGAATTATTCCACAAGCTGCCATTGTAACTCGAGAGGAGTATAACAAGTTCGGAGATATTTCACTGGGCCACTACACCCACGAAAAAAGTCCATTGGGTTCCATAGCTGGATTGACACTTTTGGAAGTGATCGAAGAAGAAAATCTACTTCAAAAAGTAAAAGAGGATCAAGAATTTATGAGAAAGGCACTCTACAGAATGCACAGAAAATATTCCTTGATCGGGGATATTCGAGGTATTGGACTTTTGTGGGGCATTGAATTGGTAACCAATCGTTCTACCAAGAAAAAAGCGACCGCGGAAGCCGAGGAAATCATGTACGAATGCTTAAAACAGGGGTTGAGTTTTAAGGTTTCCAAAGGAAATGTACTGCAACTATCCCCACCATTGACCATAACCAGAGAAGAACTGGAAAAGGCATTTGAAATATTGAACTGTGCCTTTTTAAAAACCAACGCTATAGCCTAATGAAAAAAATTAACCAATTATTCATTCTATTTTTTGCTGGAGTGATGCACCTCGCTGCCCAGACCGAACCCCAAATTTTGGTGCAACCTTATCTTCAAGATGCCGAACCAACATCCATTGTGATCATGTGGGAAACCACCAATGGAGAAGAAAGTATTGTGGAGTGGGGAACAACCGAAAAATTGGGCAATAAAACTTCTGGAAAAGCCGAAGATATCAATTTCTCCGAATCTAGGGTGCATACCGTTAAATTGGAAGGTCTAAAACGCTTCACGGAATACTATTATCGGGTAAAAACAGGAAAGTCAAAATCCGATATTTTCCAGTTTAAGACACCACCATTTTCAAGTGATGAGGAAAGCTTCAACATTGTTGCTATGAGCGACATGCAATACGATAGCCAGCAGCCCAACAAGTTTTCTGAAATCGTGAATCAAGGATTACTTCAGTATTTAGAAAAGGAATACGGGGGTAAATTACCAGACAATTTGGCCATGGTGATGATACCTGGGGATTTGGTCCAGAGCGGTAGCCAATATTACCAATGGAAGGATCATTTCTTTGATCCTTCACAAAAGCTTTTTGCCGAAGTGCCTGTTTATCCAGTTTTGGGAAACCATGAACGAAACTCAGTTTTCTATTTCAAATATTTCAGTTTGCCCGAAAATGGAACCCCGGCCTATGCCGAACATTGGTGGTACAAAGATTATGGCAATACCCGAATTATCGGTTTAAATTCCAATGATGGCTACCGTGACCTTGGGGAGCAATATCAATGGTTGGAAAAAGTGTTGGCTGAAACCGAAAAGGATGATAATATCGACTTTGTTTTCGCACAATTGCACCATCCACACAAATCAGAACTTTGGATTCCAGGGGAAGAAGAATCAACTGGAAAAGTGGTAAAGATGTTGGAAGCATTCTCCACCAAAACAGGAAAACCGAGTGTTCATTTTTTTGGACATACGCATGGCTATTCCCGAGGCCAGTCCAGAGATCATAAGCATCTATGGGTTAATGTAGCTTCTGCAGGAGGATCCATCGACAATTGGGGTGAATTTGAAGGTAGGGATTACGATGAGTTCACTGTTACCCAAGACGAATACGGATTTGTAATGGTTGAAGTGGACGGTAACCGAAACGATCCAAAATTCACGATCAAAAGAATCAGTAGAGGAAACACTATCGAGTCCAGAGAAAATGAACTTCGCGATAGCATTACCATTTGGCGATTGCAAAAGAAGCCTGAGGTACCAAAAGTCATCTCACCAATAAACAACGTTGTGGTAACTGATGATTTTGCTACCTTGAAAGCTGGTGGATTTACAAGTCCATTGAGTGGGGCATTTCACGCGGCGGCACACTGGCAGGTATCCCAAACCAAAGATTTTGAAAAGTTGGACTTGGACAGCTGGAAACAATTTGAAAACTGGTATTACAAGGAAGACCGTCAAAAAGACGATGACCTTAACGATGAGCCAACCAAGAGATTAAAACCGGGCACCACCTATTTTTGGAGGGTTAGGTACCGTGACCAAAACCTAAATTGGAGTGATTGGTCCGAAATAGCATCATTTAAAACACAAGAAGAAAATGAAAAATAAGATTTTGCTTTTAATAGCTGCTTTTGCAGCGATTTTCAATATTCAAGCACAAAGTGCGGATGACACCAAGGTAATTTTGATCACGTTGGATGGTTTTCGTTGGCAAGAGTTGTTCACTGGAGCTGATTCCCTTTTGGTGGGAAACAAAGACTATGTCCATGAAGTTGACATGTTGAAAGAAGCTTTTTGGAAAGATACTCCAGCAGAAAGAAGAGTGGCATTGATGCCTTTTTTCTGGAATCAAGTGGAGAAAATGGGTCAAATACATGGAAATAGAAACTTGGGCAGCAAGGTAAACTTGACCAATTCCATGTGGTTTTCCTACCCTGGTTACAACGAAATTTTAACAGGAACAGCAGATGATGCCCGTATCCGAAGCAATGATAAAATGCAAAACCCCAACACTACCATTTTAGAGCGTTTCAACAATACATCCGAAGGGAAAGGTAAGGTGGCGGCCTTTGGTAGCTGGGACGTTTTCCCATTTATAGTGAACGAAAAGCGTTCTGGGGTTCCTGTGAATGCAGGTTTTGAAGTAGCAACAGGAGATTTGACCGAAAAGGAGCAATTCCTAAATGAATTGCAAGACCAGATTCCGAGTCCTTGGGGCAGTGTGCGATTGGATGCCTTTACGCACCATTATGCTTTGGAGCACATGAAAAAGGAACATCCGAAGTTGGTTTTTATCTCCTATGGCGAAACCGATGATTTTGCCCACGATGGCGATTATCAGGCTTATTTAAAATCGGCTCACAATACCGATGCATTGATCAAAGATCTATGGGAATTTACCCAACAGGATGATTACTATAAAGATCAGACCGTTTTTATGATCACCACCGACCACGGGAGGGGAACCCAACCTTTGGATACTTGGAGAGGCCATGGCCGTGATGTAAAAGGCGCGGGTCAAGTTTGGTTCGTGACTTTTGGAAAAGATGTAGAGGCCATGGGCGAAGTAAAACAAGACGAGCAACTGTACTCCAATCAATTTGCACCGACCATTTTAAAAATATTGGGACAACCTATTCCTAAAGAGATAAAGGGAACTCCCTTAAAATAGAGTTTAAGTAGATTCAAATTCAGTAATTTAGTTTGTCAAGGACCTGCATCACTAGTGCAGGTCTATTTTTTTATACCCCTAACAGTCATGGGACAGTTGTGTTAAAATACTTACCTTAGGGCAGCATTAACTACACTATGGAAGAAGAACTTTTAGGCACCTTTAGTAATTATTTTGAACAGCCTCTGATCGATGAAATTGTTGAGGTGGGAAAAATTGTGGAAGTCCCTGCGGGTGAGACCATTATGGATATTGGTCAGTACATTCGAAGTATTCCTTTGTTGTTATCTGGTGCCATAAAGGTATTGCGGGAAGATGAAGAGGGGGATGAGTTGCTTTTATATTATTTAGAGCAAGGAGAAACCTGTTCGATGACCATGGCATGTTGTATGGGTCAGACCAAAAGTGAAATTAGAGCCATTACCGAAACCGATGCCAAGATCATGATGGTGCCCGTCCAAAAAATGGAAGAATGGATGGGGAAATACAAAGGGTGGCGCAATTATGTGTTCGATAGTTACCACAACCGTTTGAACGAGTTACTGCAAACCGTGGACAATATCGCTTTCAAGAACTTGGACCAGCGTTTGGTGGACTACCTGAAAAAGAAAGTGGAAGTGACCAACGATGACAAAATTAGAAGCACCCACCAAGAAATTGCATATGACCTGCATACCTCAAGAGTGGTGGTTTCCAGATTATTGAAAAAGCTCGAAAAAATGAAGAAAGTAAAGTTACATCGCAGTTATATCCATGTGACCGACCTGTAGTGTAGCCTTTGTTACTGAAAATAGCCCACGGGCATTCTATTTTTGCATAAAACCAATCAGATGCTCAAAAGGATTTTTCCTTTATTATCTTCTTTGTCCAACTACAATCGCACCTATTTTTATGGTGATCTAGTGGCCGGCATCACTGTGGGCATTATGTTGGTGCCCCAGGGAATGGCCTATGCCATGATTGCGGGAATGCCTCCCATCTATGGGTTGTACGCGGCTTTGGTGCCACAATTTGTCTATGCACTTACTGGAACTTCAAGACAATTGGCCGTTGGTCCAGTTGCCATGGATTCTTTGTTGGTAGCCGCTGGAATCGGAGCCATGCAATTATCTGGAGAGGGCGCTTACATTTCTGCCGTTATTTTCTTGACGCTGCTCATCGGATTGGTACAGTTGCTTTTTGGTTTTTTAAAGATGGGTTCGTTCGTCAATTTTCTATCCAAACCTGTAATCAATGGATTTACTTCCGCAGCGGCTATTTTGATTGGATTGGGTCAACTCAAGTACATTTTAGGGGTAAGTTTGCCCCAATCAGGCAAAATACACGTGCTTTTAAGTAACATTTTTGGAAGTCTGGGCAATGTGAACCTATTGACTTTGGCAATGGGTATTGTAGTTATCGTTTTGATTGTGGCACTTCGAAAAATCAACAGGAAATTGCCCATACCCTTACTCATTGTTGTTTTGGGAATTCTGGCCGTTGTTTTCTTTGGATTGGAAGCTAAGGGAATCAAAATTGTGGGTGAAATTCCCAGAGGGTTGCCCAAGTTTGAACTTCCTGTTGCCCAATGGGACGAAATCGGTAAATTTTTGCCTATTGCCCTTACAGTAGCATTGTTCGGGTTTATGGAATCCATTTCCATTGCAAAAACGGTGGAAGAAAGACATCCTGAATATGAAATTGATGCGAATCAAGAACTCAGGGCATTGGGATTGTCCAATATTTTGGGATCCTTTTTTCAGTCGTTCTCCGTTTCGGGCAGTTTTTCAAGAAGCGCAGTCAATGATGAAACAGGGGCCAAAACCAGTTTATCCTTGGTGTTTAGCTCAATATTTATTGCAGGTGTTTTACTCTTTTTAACCCCTGTTTTCTATAATCTGCCTACCGTAGCATTGGGCGGTATCATCATCGTTTCCGTCTTTGGACTCATCGATTTACAATACCCCTTAATGCTATGGAAAAATAGAAAGGATGAGTTTCTATTGTTGATAGCAACATTCATTATGACGCTTTCAATTGGATTAATAGAAGGAATAATTTTGGGAGTTTTGTTGTCTCTTTTATTGTTGGTGTATCGCATTTCGCATCCCCATATTGCGATTCTGGGTCGAATTAAGGATACCCATTATTTTAAAAATGTCAATCGCTTTTCCGAAGACGTATTGGTAGATGATGATAAATTGATTCTGCGCTTTGACGCCCAATTGTATTTTGGGAACAAGGATTATTTCAAAAAACAACTTTATAAGGAAATTGAAAAGAAAGGCCCGGCACTAAAATTTGTCGTCCTCAATGCTGAACCTATCAATTATATTGATAGCAGTGCAACGGTATTGTTGGAACGCATTATTTTGGAGCTGGGTGAAAAAGGCATTCAATTTTTGATCGCTGGTGCAATCGGACCGACAAGGGATATTTTATACAGCAGCGGAATTATTGATGTGCTTGGTGAGGAAAACCTCTTTGCCCAAACCTTTGATGCGGTGGAATGCTGTTCCAATCCAAAAGAGCGAACGGGAATCCAGCGAAAGGTATCCTTTCAATCTAAAACCAAGAGTTTGTAACTTTGGTCACTGAACTTTTGGTGTCACATTTTTATTTTTGACCAAAACCACAATTACATGAAAATAGAGCAGATTTATACAGGATGTTTGGCCCAAGGGGCATATTATATAGAAAGTGAAGGCGAAGCAGCGATTATTGACCCACTAAGAGAGGTGCAACCGTACATTAAAAAAGCGGAAGAAGCTGGAGCCACCATCAAATATATTTTCGAGACCCACTTTCATGCTGATTTTGTGAGTGGTCACGTAACCCTTTCCAAAGAAACCGGAGCGCCCATTGTTTATGGTCCAACTGCGCAACCCGCATTTGATGCTATCATTGCAGAGGACGGACAAGAGTTTCAATTGGGAAAAGTTACTATCACGGCTTTGCACACCCCAGGGCATACCATGGAGAGTACCACCTATTTGCTGAAAGATGAAAATGGGAAAGACCATGCTATATTTAGCGGAGATACCTTGTTTCTGGGTGATGTAGGTCGACCTGATTTGGCCCAAAAAGCAGCACATATGACGCAGGAAGAGTTGGCGGGCACCTTGTTCGATAGTCTTCGCACCAAGATTATACCGTTAGCAGATGATGTAATTGTGTATCCAGCCCACGGTGCCGGTTCGGCCTGTGGTAAGAATATGATGAAGGAGACTGTGGACACTTTGGGCAACCAGAAAAAAATGAACTATGCCCTAAGGGCCGATATGACCCGAGATGAATTTATAAAGGAGGTAACCGATGGATTGTTGCCACCACCACAATATTTCCCACTCAACGTTAAAATGAACAAAGAGGGATACGAGGATATCGACACCATTATTGAAAGAGGAACTCAGGCCTTAACGCCAGAAGCCTTTGAAGTTGCGGCCAACGAAACAGGTGCAGTAGTAATGGATGTTCGTCATCAGGATGATTTTGCAAAAGGCCATGTGCCGCGCTCCATTTTTATTGGATTGGATGGTAGTTTCGCCCCTTGGGTCGGTGCCTTGATCGCCGATGTGGAGCAACCTATACTTTTAGTGATTCCAGAGGGAAGAGAAGAAGAGACCATTACCCGACTTTCCCGAGTTGGTTTTGATAAAACTTTGGGGTATTTAAAAGGAGGAATTGAAGCTTGGGCAAAAGCAGGGAAAGAAGTAGATACCGTAGCTAGTGTAAATGCGGAAGAATTTAAAACCAAAGTTGAGGAAGGAGTTCCCGTTTTTGACGTTCGTAAAGAATCGGAATACCAAGCAGAGCATGTTAAAGATGCTCACTTGACACCTTTGGATTATTTAAACGACCACTTAGCTGAATTCCCAGAGAAGGAAACCTTTTATGTCCACTGTGCAGGCGGATATCGCAGTATGATCGCCTCTTCCATTCTTAAAAGTAGGGGAATCCATAATTTGGTAGATGTTGCTGGAGGTTTTGCCGACATTAAAAAGGCAGGCATTCCTGTGACCGATTTTGTTTGCCCAACAACCTTGAAATAAGGAGGTATGAAGCAATTGATCAAATGGGTATTTTTCTTGGCAGTCTTTGCCAATGTAGCCTCATGTCAATCACAGCAAGATAAAACTATCACCAAGGTAGATAAGCAGGTCATAAAATCCGAAGTTATCGGAAAAGAGGTGCAACTTGTGGATGTACGAACCCCAGGGGAATACAAAGCTGGCCATATTGACCATGCAGTTAACTTTGATTTGAGCAACCAAAGTGGTTTCTTAAAACAAATTGAGACCTTGGACAAAGATGAGCCTGTTTATGTGTATTGTCTGGTGGGTTCTAGAAGTGCGTTTGCGGCCAAAATTCTTCAAGATAAAGGCTTTACAAAAGTCTTTGACTACTCTGGAGGTTATAGCGATTGGGTAAGAAATTAAAAAGTTTTCACAGATAACATCTTGTGTAACAATCGTTACTGACCATCACACAAAACCAAGATACTTTAGTGGCATAAAATATAGTATATGTCATTATTAAGCATGTTGTTCGGAGGAACACTTCCAGAAGAAATTCAAATATTGGACAGAGAGGAATACCACGAAGCCATTTCCAAAGGAAAAGTGCAATTGGTAGATGTAAGGACCAAGTCCGAATTCATGGGCGGTCATATAAAAGGTGCCAGTAATATTGATTATTTCCAAGGATCTGCATTTGCGTCAGCTTTTTCAAAATTCAAAAAGGATAAACCACTTTATATCTATTGTCAATCAGGTAACAGAAGCCAACAAGCGGCCAGAAAATTGGCCAGCATGGGCTTTACCAAGATCTATGATCTTAGGGGAGGTTACGGAAGATGGACCTATTAAAAATACAAACAGAATCAACGATGTGATTGTGGAAAGGGAGCGTTCATTGGTTAGCTTTGAGCATCAAAGCGCTGAGGACGCTTCCTTAGTTAAAGAAACCCTGAATAATTTGAGGCAACCCAACCGAAGTATTGACTCCTACTTTTCCTTTTTGAATCCGTACACCAGTTGACCCCAAAATCCTTTGGGCAATTTTTTATCCCCTGGAAAACCTAGTTCGATTTTCCCACTGTCTTCAGGAATGTAATTGGTTTTGAAGATGTAATCCCAAATACTCAAACTAATTCCAAAATTGACCCCATAGGAGCTTTCAGGAATGGTGTAAGCATGGTGGTACAAGTGCATCACAGGATTGTTGAGAATATATTTTAAAGGACCATAGGTGATTTTAATATTGGAATGGTTAAAATGCCCAATGGCAATAGCAGCAAAATGAACAATAAATGCTTGTTCTGGTTCAAATCCACCCAAGATCATTACCCCAATAGTTTTTAGGGGTTTGTAGAGGATGTTTTCCATCCAATGATACCTTAAGTGGGCAGCAAATCCCATTTCCTTTACGCTATGGTGCACCTTATGGAACTGCCACAACACTGGATATTTATGCAAAAGCACATGGGTGAACCACTGTACAAAATCCAACACGATAAAAAAGACGACCAATTGCAACCATTGTGGCCAATGTGCAATATCAACAATAGTTAAAGTAGTGGCACTTATACCCATATCCTTAAAAAGTACTCCAAGGAATTTATACACCCCACTTATGATGATCGCGAAAATGAAAAAGTTGAAAAACATATAAAACGCATCCAACCAAAAGTCCTTTCGGAAAATGGATTGCTCCTTGCGCCAAGGAAAAAGGATTTCCAAACTCCAAACAAGAAGCGAAATCAAAATCAATCCCCAAAAATAATTGTTGTACCAAGGCACATCGAACAAAATGGACCGCCAAGTCCACCTAAGTGTGCCCACAAAACCGCTGGTCAAAGCATCAATATAATCTTGCATGATATAGGGTTATGTCGTGCATTTTTTGTCAAACTTAAAATTACGACAAAAATAATACGGCCTATGTAACCAATGTTACTATTTAGAGTTGGTATAAATACTAATTTTGGTGTAAGAGATTGAAATAATGTAGAATAGATAGATTGAAATTTTCGAAACAGCATAGTAATCCACAAATCATATAAAATGAAAAAAAATATGGGCGGAGCAGACCGCACGATTCGAATAATTTTGGCACTGGCAGTAGTTGCCCTATTCTATTTTAATATAATTAAAGGAACATTGGCCTATGTGCTTTTGGCACTGGCAGCGATTTTTGTATTGACAAGTTTAATTAGTTTTTGTCCATTGTACACCCTCTTCGGGTTAAATACATGCAAGACTAAAAACTAGGTTTTTTGGTTGGTTGATTATGGAAAAGCCGCTCGAATAGAGCGGCTTTTTTATTTAAGAATCTGGTATGATGACAATTATCATTTTTTGACCTAAGCATATACAATTAAATTTATGATCAGCTAAGCATGTATAAATTATGAAAACACTCAACAACATAATTCCCTTGGTAGTTTGGGAAAATGGCATTTGGATGATAGGTCTGTTCGCCCTTGTGGTGGTGGTCCTTGTAGTCGCCGTTTTGGCCATGATGAATAGTGGCAAAAAGTAGTATTTCCCAGCCCAACCTATAGTTAAAAGTTCCCCAAACCCTAAGTAACCAATGTTACTGTGGGTACAATTCCATCGCTCTAATTTTGGCTCAAAATGAACTAAAATGCAGCGAACTATTTTATTAATGTCATTGGTGCTCACACAAGTGATTTTTGCCCAGGATCAAGTGAAGATTTCATTGGATGATGTCTTGGCTAGGGTGCAAGAGTCCAATGCGAGCATTCAGGTTTCCGATCAGGAAGCCAAAATGGCCAAATACGACTATAGATTTTCAAATTCTGTCTTTTTGCCACAGATTTCTGTATCGCATACGGGAATGGCAACCACCAACCCTTTAATGGCGTTCGGGTCCAAACTCAACCAAGGGATTTTAACCCAAGCCGATTTTAACCCAGACTTATTGAACGATCCCGATCAAGTGGAAAATTTCGCCACAGTGGTATCAGTGGAGCAACCTTTGATCAATATGGATGGTTTTTATCAGCGAAAAGCAGCCAAAACCACTATGGAGGCCAAAGAGCTTCAAGCCATGAGAACTAGGGATTATCTCGATTTTGAGGCCCAGAAAGCCTATGGTCAATTGCAATTGGCTTATCGCGCTGTGGAAGTAATGCAAAAAGCCTACGATGCAGCAACCGCCAACTTGAACATGGCCCAGAACAGTTTTGATCAGGGGTTACTTCAAAAAGCAGATCTGTTGGAAGTAAAAGTGAGGGTGACCGAAGTTTCAGATCAATTAAAAACAGCCAAGAGCAATGTAAAAAATGCTTCGGACTACGTGGCTTTTTTAATGAATGAACAAGGAAACATTGTTTTTGAACCTACCCAAGAATTGTTGCCAGAAAATATAGGTGAAGAAGTTGAAGCCACTTTGGAAAACAGAGCGGATGTTAAGGCCATGGATTTGGTTTCCGAAGCATACAAAGCAAACATGAAAGCGGATAATATGACCTTTTTACCAAGGTTAAATGCCTTTGCCAGCTATGAAATGTACGATGATCAAATATTTCAGGCAGATTCCAAAGGATACATTGTTGGGGCAAGTTTGAGCTGGGATGTTTTTAAAGGATCACAGCGATTTGCCAAGGCAGGAAAAAGCAAAACAAACTATGAAAAAGCACAGAAAGAATACGAACAATACGTCGCCAAGAGTACTATGGAGCTACAACGCACCAAGCGGTTGGTCGAAGACGCGGAGAACAGGCTCCAGACCTCAAAATTGGCTATGGAGCAATCCGAAGAATCATTGAGAATACGTACAAACCGATTTAAAGAGGGATTGGAAAAAACAACCGATTTATTAATGGCCGAAGCCACTTATGCCGAAAAGCAATTGGCCTATTATCAAACCATTTTTGAATACAATCAGGCACAATCCTTACTCACATTTTTAACCAAAGAATAATTGCAACATGAAAAACACTACGATATATAAAAGCATCATTTTAACCGTGTCCTTGGGACTGACCTTAATGGGATGTGGAAGTGACGAAAAACAAACTGTTGATACTTCTGCTGCGGTACCAGTAACTGTTGCCGATGTGGACATGGGCGATAGCTCCACCATTTTGGCAGGAAGTGGTCAAATTAAGGCCGTAAACAGCGCTACCTTGAGTACCCGAATGATGGGCTATGTGGAATCACTTCCCGTTAAAATAGGTCAGAAAGTAAATAAGGGAGACCTGCTTATTTCCATCAACAATGGAGATTTAAGAGCTAAAAAAGCACAGGTAGAAGCTTCCATTACCGAGGCTACAGTGGCATTCAACAATGCGAAAAAAGACTACGAAAGGTTTCAAAACCTATTTGAAGAAAGCAGTGCCTCTCAAAAGGAATTGGACGATATGACTGCTCGTTACGAAATGGCCAAAGCCAGATTAGAAGCAGCAAATCAAATGAAAAACGAAGTGAATTCCCAGTTTGCTTACGCCGATATCAGAGCACCATTCAGTGGTGTGGTAACCAACACCTATATCGATGCAGGTGATATGGCAAATCCTGGAGTGCCCTTGGTTTCTGTGGAATCCCCAGGAACAGGATTTGAAGTAGAGGCCAAAGTAGCCGAAAACAACATTTCTGCGATTAAAGTGGGTACAACAGCCCAGGTTTTGGTAAAAGCCTTGGATACCACCCTCACAGGTAAGGTTTCCGAGTTGAGTGCTTCAGCACAAAATACAGGTGGCCAATATGTAATGAAAGTAAGCTTGGATGAAACAGATGCCAAGATTTTGTCAGGTATGTATGCAACCATTAGGCTAGAGGCGGAAAATGAGAGCAATGGAAAAACAGTTGTGACTGTTCCGTCAACAGCCTTGGTGCACAAAGGGCAATTGACAGGAGTTTATACGCTTGGACAAGACAATGTGGCGCTTTTGCGTTGGTTACGTTTGGGCGAGAAGTATGGTGATGAAGTAGAAGTATTATCTGGATTGTCCAAAGGAGATCAATACATCGTATCAGCCGATGGAAAGCTTTACAATGGAGCTAAAGTAAGCATTCAATAACCCTAAAAAGCTAACAATGAAAGACGGACTAGCAGGAAAAATAGCCAAAGGGTTTATCAGCTCCAAACTAACGGTGCTCTTAATGATCGTGTTCATGGTCATTGGGGTGTACAGTTCTTTTTTGATCCCAAGGGAAGAGGAGCCACAGATTGATGTGCCCATGGCGGATATTTTTGTGGGATACCCTGGAGCCAGCCCAACAGAGGTGGAATCCAGAATCACAAAACCGCTTGAAAAAATTATATCGAACATTAAAGGCGTAGAATACGTGTACACCACCTCTATGCAGGAGCAGGGGATGGCCATTGTACAATTCTACGTTGGGGAAGATATTGAAAGATCATTGGTGCGTTTGTATGACGAGATCAACAAGCACATGGATCAAATGCCAAACGGGGTTACCATGCCTTTGGTAAAAACCCGTGCGATTGACGATGTGCCTATGCTTGCCTTAACTTTATGGAGCGATGAATATGATGACTTTCAACTTAGAGAGATTTCTGGAGAGTTGATCAATGAGGTTGAAAAAGTGAATGGGGTTTCCATTACCAAAAAGATTGGTGGAAGAAACCGTCAACTTCGTGTGGTAGTGGATAAGGATAAAATGGCTGAATCAGGCCTTGACATGTTGGCCGTGGCCCAAATGATTCAAGCTAACAACCAGCAAATGGATGCTGGGAATTTCCTTTCCAACGATACCGAGTTCCACATCAGCACAGGCAACTTTTTGGAAAGCAAAGAAGACCTGGAAAACCTGATTGTGGGCACCAAACAAAATCAACCCATCTATTTAAAACAGGTGGCAACCGTATTGGATGGCCCAGAATTGCCCAAAAACTATGTTTCCCTTGGATTTGGGGCTGCAAGCGAGAAGTCAGAAACTTTCAAATCTGAATATCCAGCGGTAACCATTTCCATTGCCAAAAGAAAAGGGGCCGATGCCATGAAGATTGCCGATGTGGTGTTGGACAAGTTGGAACATTTAAAATCAAATTTGATTCCCGATGATATACATGTTGAGGTAACCCGTAACTACGGCCAAACTGCTTCGCAAAAAGTATCCGAATTGTTGATGCACTTGATTGGTGCGATTATCGCCGTAACCTTTGTGGTCATGTTGGCCATGGGTTGGAGAGGTGGATTGGTCGTATTCCTTTCCGTACCGATCACATTTGCTTTGACCTTGTTGAGCTATTACATGCTCGATTACACTTTGAACCGAATCACGTTATTTGCCTTGGTGTTTGTAACGGGTATTGTGGTGGACGACTCCATCATTATCGCGGAGAACATGCACCGCCACTTTAAGATGAAACGTCTGCCGTTCAAGGATGCGGCACTCTATGCCATCAACGAGGTAGGTAACCCGACCATCTTGGCCACCTTTACGGTAATTGCATCCGTATTGCCCATGGCATTTGTATCGGGATTGATGGGGCCTTATATGTCCCCAATGCCCATCGGAGCATCCATTGCCATGTTGTTATCCTTGTTTGTAGCCTTGACCATTACCCCTTATCTGGGTTTTATCTTCTTGAGAGAAAAGGACAAAAAGAAAAATAAAAAGGAAAAAGAAGCGGTCGAAATTCAAGACACCTTTATTTATAAAGCCTACGAACGTTTCGAAAAACCACTGATTGAAAGTAGAAAAAAGCGATGGGTATTTATTGGCATCACTGTGGTGTTGTTATTTGCTTCCGTGGGGATGTTCTTTACCAAATCCGTAGCCGTAAAAATGCTTCCTTTTGATAATAAGAACGAGTTCCAAGTGGTCATCGACCTCCCTGAGGGGTCTACTTTGGAACGAACTTCAGCAGTTGCCAAAGAAATCGGGGCATACTTGTCCACAAGACCTGAGGTGGTGAACTATCAAATCTACGTGGGTACTTCTGCACCAATCACTTTCAACGGATTGGTGAGACACTATGATCTACGTGGCGGAAGCAACATGGCCGATATTCAGGTGAACCTTACAGACAAGCACGACCGTAGTGAGCAAAGTCACGATATCGCCAAGGTGTTGCGACCTAAAATCCAAGAATTGGGCAAAAAGTACAATGCAAACATCAAGATTGTCGAGGTGCCACCAGGACCTCCTGTATTGTCCACCATTGTAGCTGAGGTGTATGGGCCCGATTACGACAAACAAATTGCATTGGCCGAGGATGTTAAAGGCATCTTGAACAATACCACCGACGTTGTGGATGTGGATTGGATGGTTGAGGACGACCAAGTGGAATACGATTTTGTGGTGGACAAAGAGAAAGCGATGCTTTATGGTGTAACGCCTCAACAAATTGTTCAGGTGATGGCCATGGCTTTCCGTGAGCAGCCCGTTTCCCATATTTATCGTGAAGAAGCAATTGACCAAATTGGAATTGTGTTGTCCATTAGTGAAAAGGACAAATCGAGCTTGGATCAAATCCAGCAATTAAAAATAACATCCCAACAAGGGAATATGGTGTCCGTTGGTGATTTGGTTTCCATTAAAGAGGGAACCAAGGCCAAGAGCATCTATAGAAAAAACCAAAAGCGAGTGGTTTATGTGATGTCCGATATGGCGGGTGAACTGGAAAGCCCAGTGTATGCCATTTTGGGCATGACGGATAAGTTAAATCAATTGGAGCTACCTCAAGGCTATTCCATTAATGAGCTCTACATGGAGCAACCCCAGTATGAGGATGACTACACGGTAAAATGGGATGGGGAATGGCAAATTACCCTTGAGGTGTTCCGTGATTTGGGAATCGCGTTCCTTGGTGTAATTGTGATCATTTACATGTTGATCGTGGGATGGTTCCAAAATTTTAAAGCGCCTATGGTGATGATGGTGGCCATTCCACTTTCCTTGATCGGAATTGTGTTGGGACACTGGATGTTAGGTGCATTTTTTACCGCAACCTCTTTTATCGGGATGATTGCCCTGGCGGGAATCATGGTGCGGAATTCGGTATTGCTTATCGACTTCATCAACTTAAGGTTGAATGAGGGAGTTCCCCTAAAGCAAGCCGTAATTGAAGCAGGTGCAGTGCGTACCACACCTATTTTGTTGACTGCGGGAACCGTTGTTATTGGAGCTTTTGTGATCTTGTTCGACCCGATATTCCAAGGGTTGGCCATATCACTTATGGGAGGAACCATTGTGTCTACCGTATTGACGCTCTTGGTGGTACCGTTGGTGTATTATATGATTGAACGTAAAAATTACAAGTAAGATGAAACCGACACGACTAGAAGAAACTTTTGAATTACAGAGCAATGATTCTTTTAGTCGTCAAAGGTTCCATGTGACCCTTGAAAAACAATAAAAATAAGCACATGAAAATGATCATTGTTACCACAGTCGAAGAGTATAAGAGCCAAGTTTTTAAGCTCTTTAAACAAGCAGGAGTGGACAGTTTTAGTGAATCCGATATTGATGGGTACAAAAGTGCTGCGCCATTAATGTACACCAGCAGTTGGTTTCCCAGTGAAAAAGGTGGGGCAGCTTCAAACATGTTCTTTTCCTTTACCGATGAAGAAAAGGTGACCGAATTGTTCAAGTTGATCAAGCAATTCAACGAAGAGAGTGAAACCACAAACCCCATTAGAGCCATAGAATTACCTATTGAAAGAACCGTTTAAAATTTTAAAATGAGAAATAGAATTGTAAGAGGAGTAGCAGGAAGCTTTATATTGATCAGTTTGATTTTGGCTATTTATGTGAGTCAGAATTGGCTTTGGTTTACCGCATTTGTCGGTGCCAATTTGTTGCAATCTTCCTTGACCAAATGGTGTTTGTTGGAAGATATCCTGAAAAAGTTTGGGGTATCCGACGGCGAAAAGAACTGTTGCTAAACATCACCCATATTTGATAATTAAAGCATTTTCGTGACATTTGTATAAAACCTCGCGAAAATGCTTTATCAACCTTGGCCCTGGTATGTAGCCGGGCCCCTCATTGCCATTTGTATGGCATTGCTCATTTTAATGGGCAAACGCTTCGGAATGTCCTCCAACCTAGAAACTTTTTGTTCCATTGGAGGTGCTGGAAAATTCACGGATTACTTTAAAGTAGATATAAAATCCAAACGCTGGAACCTATTGGTGGTTCTCGGCTCCGTTATTGGTGGATTTTTAGGCGCACATTGGTTGTCAGCCAATCCAGCAGTGGATATTTCATCTAAAACTGTAACCAAGCTCCAGGAATTGGGATTTGATAGTGCGGGAAAAGCTTATCTACCAACAGAACTATTTAGTTTGGAATCATTGTCCGACCCTAAGGTTTGGATCATACTTTTGGTTGCAGGAATTTTGGTCGGCTTCGGAACGCGTTATGCAGGGGGTTGTACTTCTGGACACGCCATTTCCGGTTTGAGTAATTTACAGCGACCTTCACTCATTGCCGTTATTGGATTTTTTATGGGTGGATTGATCATGGTTCACTTGTTGTTCCCCTTAATTTTTGGATCATGAAGAATATAGTATACATCATATTGGGCACTTTAATTGGAGTTGTATTGTATAAGTCCGAAGCGGCCTCTTGGTTTAGGATCTATGAAATGTTCCAGTTCGATTCATTCCATATGTACGGAATTATTGGTTCTGCTTTAGCAGTGGGAATCGTTTTGGTACAATGGATCAAGAAATCAAAAACCAAATCCTTTTTTGGAGATGCGATAAACATACAGGATAAGGAAAAATCTTTTGCCCGTTATATTATTGGTGGAACCATCTTTGGATTGGGATGGGCATTGGGTGGGGCATGTCCTGGACCCATTTATGTTTTGGTTGGAGCCGGATATTGGGCATTGATCATTGTATTGTTCGGAGCCATATTGGGAGCCTTTTTATATGGAATTTTAAGGGGTAAATTACCGCATTAAGGTAAAATCAACGGGATATTTGGGTAAAACAACGAATATGAATGGTTCGTTGGGGGCTGGCCATTAGCTTTGGCTGTCCCAAACCTTACATAAATGTCCTTGCATGAAACTTACAACCTGCATTATAGACGATGACTTGGTGTCTCAATTTGCCACCCGCTATTGCATTCAACAGTCCCATGCCGATTTTGAGATCATAACCTGTTCCAGTGGAGAAGAGGGTTTACAAGTATGTGTTGACCTGTTTGAAACCGAAAACAAACTTCCCGATATCATATTTTTGGATTTGATCATGGATGGAATGAACGGTTGGACCTTCTTGGATAATCTTCAAAACCTATTTAAAGGAAAGGAGTTACCCAGCGTTTATATTTTATCCGCATTTACCAATTCAAGCGATCGTACAGTGGCCAAAGGCCACAAGATGATTTCTGGATATATTGACAAACCGTTATCCCGTTCCTACATGGATAAAATCCTGAATGAAGAGGAGAAAAACCGAAGCCAATCTTAAGGGGTTTAGGATATAAAGTTTTTTAGAAAAAGCATATTTTTGCAGTCCATTTTTATATTGGCCCCGTAGTTCAATGGATAGAATAGAAGTTTCCTAAACTTTAGATGCAAGTTCGATTCTTGCCGGGGCCACTTTTTGACTTCCAAATGATTCAATGAGTCGTTAAATAATTGAAAATCAAATATTTAATATTTTTTGATTTTAATTGAATTCCTTTGATTTTGGCTTTTAGAGTTCACAAATCGTCAACATTTTTCAGGTTGCTGTTTTAAGATAAGTAATTAAAATTCAGTAATTTAGTTGATGTAATCGATTTGATTTGACTTTCGTCTTCGTTAACAATTAACCAAAAGAAGACAGTTATGAGGTCAAATTCCACTTTTTCCGTTCTGTTTTGGCTTTATTCCAGTAGGTCAAAAAACGGCAAAGCTCCCATTTACGTTAGGATTTCTGTAAATGGTAAAAAACTAAACATAAGCTTAAAGCGAAGAATCCAGATCAATGAATGGGATTCAACAAAACAGCGTGTAAAAAATTCTTCTATTCATGCTAAATCAACCAATCAATATCTTGATGAGTTCTACTCTGGCTTGTTCCAGACATTCCAACAATTGCGTATAGAAGGAAAACAGATAACTCCTCAGCGTGTCAAGGCAAGGTTTATGGATGAAGAAGTGGAGAATCAACATTTTACAATTAGGGATTTAGTGTCCTACCATAATTCCAATATGTTTCCGAAACTACACAGAAATACCTCAAGACTATACCTGACCAGTCAGAAATATATCTTTTTGTTTTTAAAGAATAAATTGAAAATGGAAGATATCAGACTAGATGAATTAAACTATAAGTTCATCCTTGACTTTGAAAATTTTCTTCGAAAGCATAAACCCAATCACTACCAAACTAAAATTGGGAACAATGCTGTAATGAAGCATATCCAAAGATTACGAAAAATGGTATCCTTGGCATATCGATTGGAGTGGATAGATAAAGACCCCTTTAGGCAATTTAAGCAAAGATTGATACCTACGAATAGGGAGTATTTAGGTTCAGAAGAACTTCAAGCGATTGAAGACCTTCAACTAGTTTGTATGCGATTAAAAACTGTAAGGGATCTTTTTGTCTTTAGTTGTTACACTGGTGTTTGCTATACTGATTTAATGCTTTTAACTGAGGATAATGTGGTCATGGGTTTGGATAAGAAATATTGGATAATCACTCAAAGGCAGAAAACACATAACCCGGTTAAAATTCCTCTATTAAAAAAAGCATTGGATTTGATTGAACAATATAAGGGGGATAATCGGTCAATTATTAACAATACCTTGTTTCCACGAATATCGAACCAAAAGATGAATGCCTACTTGAAAGAGATTGCAAGTGAAGCAAAAATCAAAAAGAATTTGACTTTCCATATGGCTAGACACACTTTTGCCACTACTGTGACCTTGACAAATGGGGTGCCAATAGAGACCATTTCTAAAATGTTGGGACATCGTAAGCTTACCACGACTCAGATTTATGCCAAGGTTTTGGAGAGGAAAGTAAGTGAAGACATGGAAGTTTTGAGAAGTAAACTTGAAACTCCAATTACATCAAGTAGCAAAAGAAAAGCAAACGAAGCATAGCAAAGTGCAGCTCCCAAATCTTACCTTGAACTTTGCACGTGGTTCCTGTTGCAATTTTATAGTGATCGGAAAGAGAAGCGTTAAGTAAAATTGAAATAGGGTGCAAGGACCTATTTACAATATTTACAGACTTCATTAATCCATCTCATTAACTATGGCTATTCAGGTTTTCTTTGCCAGCAAAGAAAAATTGAGTAGCAAGAGGATAGCGTGCTGGCGCATCACTATTGATTTATTTTCCTTCGGAAAAGCCTATATAATAAGGGTTTTTCGAATAAATCAAGTAATAGAAGTTTAAAGTGTTTTTTACTAAAAAAGCCGTTCAGCCCAGTAAAATCAACGCATTTTTTACGAAAAAATAGCCTTTTGGAGTTTTTCACATTGCGTATCCTCAATACTGTTTACATTATTGATCAAGTATTTGATGAAATTGCCTTTTTCACGGAAAAGAGGATTCAGCCCAATAAAATCAAGGCAATTTTCACGGAAAAATGAAAATACGATTATGTGTTTGGATAATAATTGCCTCGCTCAGTAGTATTAGTTTTTGTAAGATTTGGGGCTTGCAGCACTCCACTTCGTTGCGTTCGCTTTTGTTTGGAATATCATTTTGAACCAGGGGATTTTAAGGCACCGTTTTTTTGAACTTTCACTCTAAAACAAGTTCGCTGATTCTAAAGAGTTTACTTTTTCCGTACACTTAATTGGTTTCCCATTTAGACCCTTTTTTACCCCTACATTGAAGTTCTATTTCTCAATACCGATTGACCACTATTCCCTCCTTTCACCGAAAACCCAATTTTTTATTAATGGAAAATTCCTACATTTAGAAAAAATCAAATGAAAGATGATAATCTTAAGAAAATGGTGGATTAGAGCAATAATTAGTCTTTTGCTGGGTGGAGTTGTAACTGAATTGGGATACTTATATACTGATGGCGATATAGAGTTGAATTCCCTGATTCCGGCATTTGGGATATTCGTTTTTCTCACTATTGTTTACATGCTTATTCTTCAAAGGCAAATAAAAAAGTTCAAATAAACGATTCTGAAACAGGCTATAGGTAATTATGTGTGAAGATTGTTTTACTAGAGAATATTCTTCTTTTAAGAGCGAAAGTATCTGGTTAGAGGTTGATTCACAATTGGGGTTGAAATTGGGAAAGGGCAAAATGAAATATTTAAGCAATACGGATGATGGAGAATACTTTTACCAATGTGAACATTGCAATCAAAAATGGAGATTGAAAGATCCCGATTTATCCTTTAGAGGATATTTACTTAAAGTTCAAATAAACGATTCCAATAGAAGATGATCAGATACATCGATTATATTCTATTTTGGGTGTATAGAAACGTATTTTACATCTCTATAAACAAGTTGTACATAATGCCGAAAAAACTAAATTACATATCGATTTTCTTTCTGATTTTAATCAATATTTCGTGCAAAAAAGAAAAGAACAATGACGGACTGAACTCAAACGCGAAATTGGAATTAAAAACGGATTCTATAAATGCTTACAACGAATTGGCGAATCCCGACAAAAAAGAAACGTTTACAATTTCGGAATACAACACCGACAATCCAGAAATTGAAAATATAAAACGACCTAAAAAAACAATCATACGAAATTTAAAAATTGACACAACTCAAGCATTTGGAATTTGGACTCAAGACCCAAACGGACCTCACGCAGACTTTTGGTTGACTTCAGAATCATTCTATGTTGTGGACTATGACGGAGATGGTGCAATGCCCTACATTTTGGACAAAAATGAAATCACTATTTTTTACAACGATTTTATTCAAAAAGGAATAATTACATCTACAAAAAATGACACACTGAAAATTAAATGGTCTGACTTTGACGTAGAAACCAAATATGTGAAATTTGAAAACTAAAAAAGCACTATGTACAACATTATATAACCGCAATTACGGCGGATTCGACTACGTCCGAATCCACTCGGAATTGCTAACGCCAGTTCTAAACCGAAAAATAAAGTAAACCAAACCGATAACTGACGGTTATACGAGCCGTTGTGCTGCATTGTGACCAACCACTAACTAATGATAAAATTCTTTAGAAAAATTAGGCATAAGTTGCTGACTGAAAATAAGTTCAGCAAGTATTTGCTTTATGCAACTGGCGAAATCATTCTTGTCGTTATAGGAATTCTAATAGCGCTTCAAATTAATAATTGGAATGAAGTGGAAAAACAAGAAAAAGAAGCGCAAACTTTTGTCATAAGACTATCTGAAGAAGTAAGTCAAAATATTGAGGTCACTAATCGAGAAATTTTACGTGAACAAGAACAGGTGGAAAAGACCAAGTCTCTTTTAGAAATGTTCTCTTGGTCTCAAGATAAAATCACTTCAAGAGAAATAGATAGTCTATTGTTCGCAATTATGTCCTCAAATTCAATTGATTTAAAAAAAGGAACACTTGAAGAAGGTTTGAATACAGGACAAGTTTCATTAATTCCAAACAGTGAATTAAAGAAAAAACTTTATGGACTTCCTGCCTTTTTTGAAGAGATAATGCGTTTGGAAATTTTAGAATCTGAAGATATAAACGATAATATGGTTCCATATATGTATGACCATATGAATTTCAAGAATATGGATAATGCGTTTTCTGAATTTAGCAAGAATCTTAAACCATCAAAATTTAAAACGATTGAAAACAGAGAACTATTAAATTCATTGAAATTTGAAAACCTAATAGATAATAGATTCTATAACACAAACAAATCATTAGAAAATTACAAAGAACTATTAGAAGAATTAAAGACTATCAACGAACTATTAAGCGAAACAAAATTAGATTAAACTTGAAAGTATTAGTTGCTTCTAATTCAGAAAAGGTATAGAATATAAAAAATAACGAAAGCACAACACTGTATATAAGCCATTAAAACGGCTTATATACTTAACGTTACTAAAGTTCAAATAAACGATAGGCTTTCATTTATAATTAAATCATTTCCAACGGTTTGCTTATCTTTGAAATGACGAGAGTCAAATTGAATCTAAGAGTTCACAAATCGTCAACATTTTGAAATCAAAAAGCGCAAACCCCAATAAAACAAGGGGTCCGAGAGAAAAGTTCGATTCTTGCCGGGGCTACATTCTTCTATCATTCAAAATCATTTAATCATCAAATATCAAAAGGCAGTTCGGTGCTGATTTTCATCTGCTCCTTGGTCATTGGATGCTTGAATTCAACCTTTAGCGCATGTAAATAAAGTCGATCAGATGGAGTGCCATATAAATTGTCTCCAACCATGGGTACATGAAGACCCAATTTATGGGCACAGTGTACCCGCAATTGATGTGAACGTCCCGTAATCGGATTCAATTTGATCAAGGTTTGGGTGGCAGTCTTTTTTATGACCTCATAATGCGTCATTGCAGGTTTGCCATGTTCATAGCTTACCATTTGCATGGGTCTGTTGTTGATATCCAAAATAAGGGGGAGATCTATCACGCCCTTTGTTTCTTTGATAGGCTTTTCAAGAATGGCGAAATAGGTTTTGTGAATGGATCGATCTAAGAATTGTTGTTGCAGCAGCTTGTTCGCTTTTTTAGATAGCGTAACGATCATAATTCCAGAAGTATCTTGATCCAGCCGATGTACAATAATGGGCCCATTGGCATTGGGATACTGTTCCAAAATGCGTGTCTTGACCGAATCCTTTATGTGCCTTCCAGGAACTGACAACATTCCGGTAGGTTTATTTACTACTACCAAATGTTCGTCTTCAAAGAGAATTTCCAGTTGCTTTTCTGCTCCAAAATTTTCCAACAAGGGGTTTGGTTTTACGGGAATTCCTTTGAGCATATGCGCTAAAATAGGTTGGCATTTTCCTTTACAAGCTGGGTAAAACTTACCGTGTTCACGTATTTCCGAATTAGGGGATGGCCCCCACCAAAACTCGGCCAGTGCCACAGGTTTCATTTCCTGTTTAAAAGCATATTGAAAAAGTTTGGGAGCAGCACATTCTCCTGCGCCAGCAGGCGGTTCATCCACTCCAAAATCACTAAAAACCGTTTTAACATTTTTGCCTTCTCCCTCCCCGTTCAAAAAAATATAGGATTTAAAAATGGCGTCCTGCAGCTCGTTGGACTTTGTTTTACGTTGGGTTTTTAATACTTCAAGTTGTTTTTCTAACACCTCATATGAAGCTATAGCTTTTTCCAACCGCAAGTTCTCCGAACGGGTAAAACGCCTCAAGTCCATTCCATCATTCGTGCCTTGTTCTGCCAGTTCTTCAAGAATTTCTTGGAGTTCTTTTTCTTGAAGGTGCATTGACTCTTTTCGAAGTCTATCACGTTCCGATTTACGCTGTTTCGCCGCTTTTTTGGCAGCCAGTATATTTTCTTTGATCTCTTTTGAGGTCTTTTCTAAATACTGCTTGGCGCTGATATAGGCATCACTTTCTTCAAGAGCCATTACTTCTTGATTTATGACGTTGATAGCGGCCATCTCAGGAAAATTTTCTCCTTTGGGTAATTGATGAACAGGAGGCACAAAAGGCAGTATTTCCAACTCGGGTTGAAGCTCGCCCGAATAAGCACTCAAATATCCAAGTTTACCATCTTTGGTTTGCACCACAAGTACCCCCAACATGTGTCCTGTTGATTGATTTACCAATTCTGGTAAATGGAGTTGCAATCGTGTTTGTAGGTCTTTTGCTGCTTTTTTGGCTATGGCAATTGGCGTATAAAAATGGGGGTATTCAAATGAATCAGGAATTAAATCCTGCTCATTCGTTTTTAAATAAACTATTTTAGGATCTATTAAAGGTGAGCCAGTTGCCAATTCCCGTATATTTTCGAAGTTAGATTTTCAGTCCTGATACGACTTGATGATGCATGCAAATTTACTGTTCTTCTGTTGATTGGTTATATAAATGTTTTTAAGTAAAATGTTGTTTTGGCTTCGATTTCATTTTTCAGATAAACAGGTAGGTAACTCGAACAAATTTTTGGGTCAAACAGAAAATACAAGATTGAACTTGAATAACATTTTCTGATGTTATTTGAATATATTTACTATACTGAACCCTACTCAAAACGTGATTGCTATGAAACGTTTGTATAGAATTGTATTCTTTATATCAATTCTCTTTCCTCTTACCAACCATGCCCAAAAAAAGGAGCCAAAAGATATTGTCTTATTGGTCAATTCGTTTAAAAAAGATATTCGAGGGCCTTACAAGGATATTCGTTGGTTTTGTACCGATGGGAGTATTCGGGCACCCAAGGATCCTTGCCCTGATGAGATTGGCCCAGGGGTTCAGCATGCGAGGTATAAAGATGAGGTAGTGGCCTTGGGAAAATCCAATCATATTTATTTGGGCCAGATATTGGCCTATAGCGATTTGGAACCTTTTTGGGATGCCGAAAATGATCACTCCCGATTGAAACAGTACCAACTCGACAAATATTTGAAGAGTGTAGACAATGGATGGATCAACCAAAAAGGACAGTTTTACCGTGGTTCAATTCAAGCGGAAGATGAACAGGCTTGGGGCATTGAGTTCTACAAATGGATTTTGGGACAAGATGAAATTTTGAAGAATGAATTCTTTTTGGTGCGTCAATCCCTAAAAGATATTCCCCACAATGCTGATGATAATGTGGCCCAGAAGATGCGTAGTGAATCCAAGGTGATATCGGACCTTTACCTTCCTTTTATGGATTTGCGAACAAAGATTCATAGTCAGCCTGAGGAATCGGATATTCAAAAAGTAATACAATTCAAGCAACTACATAATTCCAAGTTGACAACGGATATTTCCAATAAGCTGGACGAATTGGTGGCCACCATGAGAGAGTTTCATAAACCGGTTGATGTATCTTCTCTTACCCAAATAGCTCCTCTTGCAAAGGAAACAGAAATAGGAAAGTCCATTTCTGGTTTCGCCTCCAATACAGCATTAAAGCATAGTCCTAAATTGTTACTGGAGGAAGCTTCGCAACTCTTGTTCAATATTCGAGCAGCTCTTTTGCAGGAGAAAAGACCGGAAGCCCGTCTTCAATTGCTCGATGTGTCCTTAAAATTGGAAGAGATTGTATTTAAAGGTTCGTCCGACTATCAGCCAGAAAACTTAAAAGAACTCCTTCATAAAATTTGTTACTTGGGAATGGCCGTTACGGGTTCTGGTTATCTGGAGCAATGGGAGTGGGATCAACTGGCAAGCGATTTAACCAATTTTGAGGTTCAAGAAAGGTCACTGGGAGAATTGACCGAGGAACTAAATAGGGCAAGATCCGCAGTGGAGTGGAGTGCTGCCATGGTCAAGTCCAATTATGAAGGCATTGTAAAGGAATATGCTGCTTTTGAGCCCCTTACAACGGGTTTTGTGGATGATAAAATTAGAGGCTCTGTGGCCTTGCATTTAGGTCAGAGTGTTGGTGCGTTGGGTAATCTCATCGCTTCTGAATCCCAGTTGGCAAATAAGGTAATGGACTTACAAAACCAAAGTACCATCCGAGGACTTAATCCTGGTTATGCCTTTGGAGAATTGGTGGTTGTAGGAGGTAGTTCGGATGACATTGAGGTTTCATCGAACAAGATATACGTGTTCCAGCGTCCGCCATCCGATTTAAAACCCGTAGCGGGTATTGCAACGGTCGCTGAGGGTAACATGGTTTCCCATGTGCAATTGTTGGCCCGTAACTTGGGAATTCCAAATTCAGCTTTGTCCGATCAAAACCTGCAAGATCTTCAAAAATATGATGGTACACGGGTGTTTTATGCCGTTTCGAACAAAGGTAATGTCATTCTAAAGCCCGAAAGCCAAATGACCACGGAAGAATTGGCACTGTTCGCGGTAAAAGAACGCAAGGAAGAACGCATAGAGGTTCCTGTTGGACAAATTCGATTGGATGTAAACGAAGTGCTGAACATGCGAACCGTGGATGCCGATGATTCAGGAAAATTGTGCGGCCCTAAAGCCGCCAACTTGGGCCAACTTAAAAAAATGTTTCCAGATAAGGTCGTTGAAGGGCTTGTAATTCCTTTTGGTATTTTCAGAACCCATATGGATCAAAGCATGCCAGACCAAAATGGTTCTTATTGGGAGTTTTTGACAGCTATGTTCGAAGAAGCCAATCGTATGTTGGCTTCTGGAATTTCAGAAATGGAGGTAGAAAACTATCAACTTCGACAATTGGAGACCTTGAGGGCTGCCATTAAAAAAATGCCACTTCAAGAAAGTTTTATCAACCAAATGGAAACTGGGTTCAAAGAGGTCTTGGGCGATGATTTGGGAACCGTTCCCGTGTTTCTTCGCAGTGACACCAATATGGAAGATTTGAAAGAGTTTACAGGAGCTGGTTTAAATCTGACCATATTCAATTCGGTGGATAAAGAAAGGATCTTGGAAGGCATCAAAGATGTTTGGGCCTCACCATACACGGAACGAAGCTTTAAATGGCGTCAAAAATATCTATTGAACCCAGAAAATGTTTTTCCGTCCATTTTGGTAATTCCAAGTGTAGATGTGGATTATTCAGGGGTGCTCATTACCAAGGGAATAAGTTCGGGAACAGATAAAGACCTAACCGTGGCCTTTAGTCGTGGAGCCGGTGGAGCTGTTGATGGTCAGGCCGCAGAACAATACCTCATTAAAGATGAGGGAGGATATAGCTTATTGGCTCCAGCTAGGGAAAGATTTTATAACGGTCTGCCAAAAACTGGTGGGACGGAAAAGAAAAAGGCGACCTTTCAAGATCGTGTCCTAAATGAAAAAAACATCAACGAAATACGGGAATTGGCCCGAACCATTCGGGAGCGTGTTCCCAAGGAGACACATTCGGATTACCAAGGCGCCTTTGATGTAGAATTGGGCTTTAAAGAAGATAAACTATGGCTGTTCCAGATCAGGCCTTTTGTGGAAAACAAAAAAGCTTTGGGTTCCACTTATTTGGAAACCATCACTCCACAGATTGACCTCGCCAAACAAATTTCACTTTCCAAAAAATTGTAGATGAAAAAGATACTTGTTTTAGGATTTTTAGGTTTAATCGGATTGGGTTTCACTGAAATGGTGGAATATCCCATCGATGGCTACGAACGTACGGGAATAAAGCGACTCAAACGATTGGAAATGGTTAAAAATGGGGAGTTGAAAGAATCTACCCCTTTGCCCGAAGGCGCAAAAAAATCATGGGAAGACATCAAATTGAACTTACTTTCCAGAAGGGAAGATAGTGTGGGAAGTTTTTTTGTGGTGGACGAATCTTTTCAAAAGGAGATTGGGGCTTTGTTCCGTGGTTTGGACAAAAGTTATTCCCTGACGATATTGGACATTTCCAATCCCGATAGTGTTCGGTATGCCGAACGAAACAAGACCTTGGGCTATCAACCGGGAAGTGTGGGCAAATTGGCCGTGCTTACCGCACTTTTCGAACAATTGGCCAAAATTTACCCCGATTCCTTCGAGCTGCGTACTAAATTGTTGAAAAACAAAGTCGTAAAGGCTGGTGTTTGGGGCCTTACCGATGAACATACCATCCCAATTTTTGATGTGGAGAAAAACACCTTGGTCAAAAGGCAAGTAGTGGCCAGCGATGTTTTTAGTTTGTATGAATGGGCCGATCACATGCTTTCGGTAAGTAATAACGGGGCGGCAAGTATCGTTTGGCGCGAAGCACTGTTGATGGCTGCCTTCGGCGATAAGTATCCCGTATTAACCGAAGAGGAGGCCATGGCGTATTTTAAGGAAACCCCTAAAAAGGAATTGACCGATTTGGCCAACGATGTGGTCAATCTTCCACTACGGGATTTGGGCATAACAACTGATGAATGGCGTTTGGGAAGTTTTTTCACTTCAGGAGCGAACACCTATGTGGGGGATAAAGGCGGAAGTATAGGCACTCCTTTTGGTCTCATGAAATTTTTGGTGCAATTGGAGCAAGGTAAGGTAATTGATGAGGATAGCAGCTTAGAAATGAAACGCTTGATGTATATGACCGATAGACGGATTCGATATGCGCAATCTCCATCCTTGAAAGATGCTGCCGTTTATTTTAAATCGGGCAGTCTATACAAGTGTGACCGAAGCAAAGGCGAGGAATGCGGAAAATACATGGGCAACGTGCAGAATTTTATGAACTCGGTCATCATAGTGGAACACCCTGATAATTGCAAGTATATGGTGGTGTTGATGACCAACGTACTGCGGAAAAATTCAGCATCCGACCATATGTATTTGGCCTCTGCCATAGATAAAATTGTTAAGAAGGGTTGATGTCATCCAAAGCTTTTAAGGCAAAATCCTTTAATTTTTGATTGTTGTCAGCAACAAATCGTTCTAAAAGGGGCTTAAAACGGCTATCTTTTTGTTTTCCGATAAGGTAGATGACGGCCAACTTCAAATTTACGTCCGGTACTTGCAGCAATTGCTCAAAACACTCCATCTCACTTGGAATATTGTGTTTGATTTTTTGAATGGCCTCTTCCGAAGAAAAGTCCATGGCGGCCTCTTCAATAATGGGCAGTAGTTTTTGCTTCAGATTTCCTGTTAGTAGGTTGTCCAAAAACTCAATGGCTTTTATTCTTGATTCTTCTTTTGGGCTCAAAAGCCCCAAATAGGCATTTTGCACATCTTCCTGTACATATTTTAAGCCCAAAAGCTTGAATATGCGTTCCAAACCGGAATCAAGTCTTTTTTCCAATAATTCCAGCAATGAAGCACGGGCATCCCTTTCCTCGGAATCTATATGTGCGCCAGATTTTTTGCGGTTCCGGTACGAGATTATAATTTGGGTATGCATGGCCGAAAGGGTCTGGTGGTACAATTTGCATTCCTCAAAAATTTTGGAAACTATCTTAAATCTGTTGAAGCGCAATGTGGGGCGCTCTTTACGAATGTCGCTCAAGGCTCGTACCACTTCTAAACGAATGCTCAGATCAACATCATCAAAAAGTTGAAATAGGGAATGCACCGCTTCCTTAGACATGAACGACCTGCATACTAATGGGACAAATCGGCAGATCTCTAGGTTAACAGAACGATTTTTAACATGCGACACCAATAGGGGAAGAATTCTTGGGCCATAGTTGTTCAGTGCTTCCACAACCAATGGTCGTGTTGCTTTTTGGGGAAGCAGATGCAATAAGGTATCGATGAACATGGGATGCATACTTATACCTGCGGCAATTATAGCAGCCTGCTTTAAAACCTCATCCTTTTCCTTTAGGTTTTCTAGAATCACAGGGTAAAATTGGGCATAGCCCGCAGCTCCAATCGATTTTAAAACCAGTGGATTTATGGATGGTTCATTTTGGGACAATCGTTTGCCCAGTCTGCCTTCCAAATCATATCTAGCTTTCAACGTATGGTTTCCTGCGCTTTCCCTTGCCAAACAATAGAGGGCCGTATCTCTGATCAATGGGTCGTCCGCATCCAAAAACTGGTCAAAAACATATTCTTCATGTTGATCGGCATGCAGCAACAAATACTCAAAAGTCGCCAAGGTCAATTCTTCATCCCCACAGCCCAAAAGTTCATTTATATTGACCACCATTGTGGTTTTATCCAAAAAAAAAAGGTTTCGCATTGCAGCGGCTTTTACCTTCAAGGATGGATGGTTTAGCAATCTCAAAACATCTTTGGAGAATCTTCTATCGTTGATTTCCATCAGTTTGTTGAGCATAAAGAGCAATTGCTCTTCCGTTCCATTGGAAAATACGTTTCGCATTCCTTCAACGACTGACACGTTCTTCACTTTTGTATTGGAAACATGGGTGGTTTTGTCCGAAACATTTTCCAGATTCTTTTTGAAAGTGATGTAGTATTCTTTGCGTAAAACCCCCACGAAGAGGATCCAGACCAGAACCAACCCAATAATGAGTAGGGTAATGCTCATGGTGCCAAGGTCTAACCCGTTCACAAAGAAAATGAGCAATAATCCGGCAAAACCTGTAGCAATACTGTCCACCACAACATCAATAAAAGATTTTGTACGGTTTTTTAATTCGAAAGGCAAGGGAAGTGCCAGCAATTCCGATGCACTTTTATTAATGGATTGTTTTAAAATACCGTCCATGGCCTTAATGGCTACAATTGCTGATAGTTCTGGTAAAATCAAGAAAAAAACAGATCCTAACAGGATTCCCAAAGGCAGTAACAACAACGAAAAACCAACCCCCCAGATACCTACGATTCGATGGGTAAGTAATAGTTGTACCCCTAAAGACAATAAATTGAATGTGGAAAACCAAAAGGCAAGAAACGAGGTAAGTTCTTCTGGATCAGCTATGGATTTGGCAGCAAAATCACTAAAGAGATAATCTACCAATTTGGCCACCAAAACCCCAACGGCAACGGTAAGCGCCATATAGGTAAGGTGGCGGGATTTTTTGATTAATTTGTACGGATGCCCATCGGTTAAAGAGATTCTTTTTTTCTGTTTGAACTCATCCAATTTATTTACCCGTAGCTTCCATATAAATCGTAAAAGCGGGAAACATCCCAGTAGCAGAAGAGCGGCAATAAAAATCATGATCTCATTACCAAAAAGGGGAGCAAGAATGGAGGTAAGGTACCCGCCAAAAATTCCTCCTAAAATGGCTCCTGATCCAATAAAACCAAAAAGTCGTTTCGCATCCCGAACATTGAAGACCAAATTGGCCAAGACCCAAAACTGGGAGGCGGACAATACGGCGTATATGGCCACCCAGATATAAAAGAAAAAGAGCAAATAGGTGTTCATAAGCCCAATTTTCAAAAGGCTCCCCAGTGCTATCAAAACAATAATGGAGGTGGTAAGTGTGGTTTTGATGATGTGGTTCAACTCGAACTTGTTCAGGATTCGAGTGTAGAAAAAAGAACTGCCCACAGCGGTAAAAGCAACCAACAAATAAGCTATCGATAGTTTTTCGGCTCCAAGCTCTGAAAGAAACAAAGCGTTGATCGTGGGTTTAATGATCAACAGTACCGATATGATCAGAAATATGTAGCAAAACATAAAAAGGGAGATTTTGTATTCTCCCTTTCTTATGTCAAAAAAGTTATTTGCAAGGTTGTAGATCATTGGTCAAAGGGCTATCCAATGACTAAATTTCGGATTTTTTCAATACTTTTTCCACTGGCTTTACCAAATTTCTGATGATTTGCTCCCCATCTGGATCATCAATAAGGGCAACCAGTATGTATCTGCGATTGGAATCTTTGCCCCAAACCAAAATAGAATCGGAATGATAGGTTTTCCATGAGCCGGACTTTCGAAATAAACGTGCGGATGGCGCTATAATGTCCAAAGTGTTCACAAATTTGTGATGTAGTTCCGGATTTTCCATGATGCCGAGCATTTGCTTTGATCGCTTCTCATTTACAAGTTGTCCGTTGGCCAATAAATAATAAAAGCGGCACACTTGTGTGACCGAAGCGGCATGACTCAATTGCTTTAAAGGTTCCCTATTGGTATCACCACCACCACCATATCGTTTACCCACCCATAATCCACCGCCATTTTCCTCATCATAGAACGCATAATTTGGGTCGGTCATCACAGATTCTATTTTGGCATAGCCGATCCTATCGATCATTCGGGTAGATGCGGCATTGTCGGATTTGCTGATCATTAACCGCATATCTTTTTTTACCTCTGCAGTTTCCAACAATTCCCCTTTTTCAATGGCATCCATGGCAGATAGCAAAATGGCAATTTTAGGCAAACTTGCCGCATACATCATATGGTTGCCGTTAATTCTGGCAAACCTGACTTGTTCAGGATTGCTTAAATCGACTATGCCGATTGCCATCTTTTTTTGTGAAACCAATTGAGACCAAATCTGGTTGCTAAGGATTTCCTCCTCAAGATTTGCCTGAAGGGAAGTGTCCACCAATTTGGTCAAAGGTTTGACCTTATCGTTTCCGACTTTTAATGGTAGGGATTGCTGTCCAGATATGGAAAGACAAACTGTAAAAAAGAAAAATGCGAAATAGGGGATCCTCATTAAAAATGCATGAAATAAAATTTAGCCAAAATTATATAATCCTAAGATGCACAGTATGTTAAAACTTATATTTTAGATGAAATAATAAATCGAGTATTCATGGGTTCTACAAACTCCTTTTTTTATTCAATTTGTTAAATTATAAAGTGATTAACATAATATTTCTGCATTTTGACTCCATCGCGATTGATTGATTCTATGTGGTAAGTCAATTTATTTTTTTATTGCGCCCTGTAATTTTTAATGTGTATAAAATACGATTTGAGGGGTAATCTTAGTTTTATGGAACCTAAAAAAAGAAGGATAAAACGATAATTAGATTCACGATTCACCCATATTCTTAATCTAGAAATAGGGTTGATTCTTAGTGGGAGGCCATTTAATTTTCGTCTTGTTCTTTTTTTACCAATTCTACTATCGATACCCCATCGATCATAACATCTTTTATAACGGCTTGACCATTTTTAATGCTTACCAAAGCATAAGTGATTTTGGTGGAATCCCGCTGTGAACTCCAGTAAGTGTATTCTGCATCCTCGGCCTTTGATTCTTCCATATAAAATCGGTCAAAAGGATAATCTATACTCACTTTATTCGAAATTCCGGTAGAGAATCCTATTTCTGCCTTTAGGTAATCTTGATTTTTTAAAGGTTTCTCCTTGGCAATAGAATCAATGTGAGCAAAGCCATCTTTTCCATTGCTTATGATTGCATAAACTTCATCACCTTGATGCCAATCTTCGGTTTTTTCCACTTCAACTGTGTTGTGATCAAAACTTAAGGTTATGTATTTACCACGAAAAGGATCATTGGGGTCAACTGGAGCAGTTTTAAATTTGTACTCTGTTCCAGTTCGTATAACATCTTCTTGGTCCCATATCATTTTAGCAGGGACGAAAAGTTGTGCCAAAACAACCAAGGCAAAAAGCGCTATTGTGGTTTTCTTTTTATCCATGTTCCTTTCTTTTTTTGAGCATCCAGTAATTCGCAAAAAAGAAACCTGCACCAACAATTACAAATAACATCCCTCGCAACACATAACTAAGGTTGGAATCGAAGAATCTGCAAATGATCAATATCGCAATAGTGAGCAATCCGTAATTGAGAATGCCCAAATGGTTTTGATGGGCCCCTACCCGAATGGTTTGGAGGGCAATCAGAAAAATCAAAATGTTGACCAATAATATGGCATAGGGTGCATAATATCCCAAAATAAAAATGGGAATAAAAGTGAGGAATACGGGGACGATGGGTTTTAAATTCTTTGCCCCTTTATTTTTGAAATGAAAATACAATAATACTATGGCAGCAACTGAAATAATTGTAGAAACAATGAATTCTGGCGAACCGATGATTTCATTTAACAAAAAGCTTTTGTTTCTCAAATGATCCCAAAAATCATCAAAGCTTAAAATTAGTAGACAAATAATGGTCCCCAACGAACCTAATATGCGATAGCCATTCCTAAAACTCAGCTGACTAGCAAAAAACTTGCTTTCCCCGACCAAATAAATTAGACCAAACAAGCTGATGTATGCGATAAACATCAACTCTTCAAACTTATCAGCAACGGTTCCTAAAACAATGACTACAGATAGTGGAACCAACCAATGATGGAAACTGGTAAAATTGCTATTGGGTTTATTTTTTAATAATAGGTAGTAATAGGGTAGCGCCAACAGCAATAAGATCCAATACGGATACGAAGTTGTGGTGGGATAGTTCCAATAACTGGTTTCACAGGCGTAATAGGTAATTCCAATTAAGTATAGTAATGAAGTTGTCGAGGAATTCATCACATAAAAAAGAGGAAGGCAAAGTAACATCCATGTGAGCAAGAACGAACCAATATCTCCTGGAATATTGTACACTTGGCTAACCAATGAAATACTTGCTCCAACTGCAAAGAACAAAAATGCAGAGGCGCTTTCGCGCCAGGTCACGCTTTCTTTTTTCTTGAAAAGTGCAAAACCACAAAAAAATTGCCCAACCAGTAGGGGTAAAAATGAGATTGCTGTTTTGGAGACTTTAGAAAGCTCATCCCAATTATGGGCAATGATCAAAATAATGCCCAAACCCACCAAGATGGCTCCCAAAATGCCGAAGACCACAAAAAGCTTATTGGTGGATGAACCATGTTGCGATTTGTAGTAGGCTTCAATTTTTGCTGCGGTCTCCGAAGAGATGACCCCAGCTTTTTCTAGTTCTGGCAGGTCTTTGAGTAGGCTCATAGTCCTGGATTTTTGGCAAATTACCTATTGGTTAGAATTTGAAGATAAACAATTATTTTAATTCTCTGTCCAGTCCTTGGATTTCAAAAAAGATGTGCAGATGAATTCAATGGATAATTTTTATTTAATAATTTTTCTATGTCAACACTTTTATTCTAATTTTAGGTCAATCACAAATCAATCCCAAAGCAATGCATAACCTCAAACGTGTAATAGTAGATTTTAAGAAACTTACCCCGGAAGTTCTGAAACTTTTGGTGGAAAAGTATCCTGATGGCTATGGTGACGATGATGTCATCAACTTCAAAAATCTGAAAGGAGAATCCATTGAAGCCGTTGAGGTGTCAACTGAAGACACTAAGTATTTGGTAAAGATCAGTTCCAAATTGGAACACTCCATGGCCAATTATGATGAGGACGAGGAGGATAATGAAACTACCGATCTTGACTCCGAAGATTTGGGCAAACTTCCAGACGAAGAAGAAGACGATTATTCCAACGACGATGAGGAGTAGCCTACTTTTTTAGGTTTTCGAGCATTTCAGCGGTAGTCTGATCTAGGTCATATTCAGGCTGCCATCCCCATTCATTTCTTGCAAGTGTGTCATCTATACTGCTGGGCCAAGAATCGGCAATTTCCTGTCTAAAATCTGGCGCATAGCTTATGCTAAAATCAGGAAGGTGTTTTTTTATGCTTCCTGCGATGTCTTCTGGATTAAAACTCATCCCGCTCAAATTATAGGAAGAGCGCACTTTTACATTCTCAGATGGAACTTCCATTAAGCTGATCGTAGCTCTAATGGCATCGTCCATATACATCATGGGCAATTGGGTGTCCGCTCTCAAAAAGCATTCATAATTCCCATTTTTTAAGGCTTCATGGTAAATATCCACCGCATAATCGGTTGTGCCCCCTCCAGGCATGGTTTTCCAACTGATCAAACCTGGATAGCGAACACTTCGCACATCCACGCCATATTTTTTATTATAGTATTCGCACCAGCGTTCCCCAGATTGTTTGCTGATGCCATAGACGGTGCTGGGCTCCATAATGGTGTTTTGAGGTGTATTCTCCTTTGGGGTGTTTGGGCCAAAAACTGCGATACTTGATGGCCAAAAAACTTTGGAGATTTTCTTTTCCTTGGCAAGGTTCAGCACATGGAACAAGGAGTTCATGTTCAGGTGCCAAGCTCTCATCGGGAATTTTTCAGCAGTGGCGCTCAACATGGCGGCCATCAGATAGATTTCATCAATTTCGTAATGCATCACCACATCCTCTACTGCCGAATAATCAGTGGCATCCAATAGTTCAAAAGGCCCAGATTGCATCAGCGATTCACCACCTTCACGAATGTCGCTGGCAATCACATTTTCACTACCGTACTTTTTTCTGAGTTCAATGGTAAGTTCTGTTCCAATTTGGCCACATGCCCCAATAATTAGAATTGTTTTTTGCATTAAAATTGAAGTTAATTCGGTTTGATCGCAAAGATACCCTTTATTAAAATTTGTACATTCGCCTATGCGAAAATTGTTAGTCTTAATGATGATAACATCCTATTTGTTAGGATGTAAAAAAACTGAAACAGTTACAGAAACTGCCCAGAATGATGATTTGGAGTTCAACTATCAAAAAATGCCAAGCAAGGCGACCATCAATCTAAATGCGGCGGCGATTGTAGAAAACTGGGGGGAATTCAATGCATTGAATTCTAGTATCGATGTGTTGTACAAAGCCACCAATAACGAAGATTTGGCACTGGCCATTGATGATCTTATAGAAAAGGAAAAAAATCTGGAAAAGGGGAAGTACCCTGAACTATTTGATTCTTTTCAAGTAAAGAGTAGACAGCAAGTTTTACGCACCTATATGTACAAGGTAAAGGCAAGTATTTTAGAAAATCAACCTACCACGGAGCCTACCGTTCAATTGTTGGAAGCCTATAATGCGTTACGAAAACAGTTGAATGTGATCATGAACAGTCAGTTGGACAAAAAAATAATCTTAGATGAAATTTAAGGCACTTATTGGACTGCTATTTTTAACAGTAGTGGTTTCCGCACAGAACACTGAAAAACAAAAAATCAATCAAGTGTTGGACAATTGGCATTTGGCCGCGGCCAATGCCGATTTTGATGCCTATTTTGGATTAATGACCAAGGACGGGGTATTTTTAGGCACAGATGCCACCGAAAATTGGCAGAATGATGAGTTCCGCACTTTTTCCAAACCCTATTTTGATCAAGGAAAGGCATGGAGCTTTACTTCAGTTGAACGGAATGTGTACCTTAATGATTCCAAAACCTTCGCTTGGTTTGATGAGCTTTTGGATACCCAAATGAAAATCTGCAGGGGTTCGGGCGTACTTAAAAAAGAAAATGGGCAATGGAAAATTGCCCACTATGTTCTTTCTATTGCGGTGCCCAACGAAAATGTGGACGAACTTATTCAAATCAAGGAAGCTAAGGACGATGCCCTGCTCCTTGAGCTAAAGAAAAAGAATTAATTTCCGCCCTCAGGAGCTTCGTTTCTTCTGGCTTCCAAAGCTTGTTTGCTCAAACTGGCCAAATTAAAGTTAGGCGCAATTTTTAACGCTTCATCAATAGAGGCGATGGCCAAATCGATATTGTCTCGATTCAAATTAAAATCGGCCAAGGCTTTTAAATGTAAGAAGGCCGCCTTAAGTGGAACCTCGTAGGGTTGCTGTCTTTCGTAAAAGGCATACATCATATCATCTTGGGCATTTGCAATGCCATATTCAATATTGGAGGATGCTCCGCCTGTATCACCCGTCTGAATCTTTAAATCGGCCATTTCATAAGCCAAATAGGGAGAGGGGTTTCTACTAAAAAGCGATTCAAATTGTTCCAATGCTCTTTTAGGTTGGTTCAATGCTTTTAGTGAAAAAGCCTTGACCTGAATCGCCAAATCAGAATCAGAATCCTTTTTTTCAATACCGATAGTGTTCAAGGCTTGCATATGCTGTCCGTTGTTCATGTACACAAATGCCAAGGTATCTCTTCTCTGCTCGGAAGGCGATAGCACATTTAAGTGGGTCATGGCATTGATTACACCTTCAACATCACCTTGTAGGCGCATTTCTTTATAAAATGCTTGATAGTGCTCTAGAAGTTGATTGCTAGTTTGGGCAACACCACTAAAACCTGCTAATAAAAGCAGTAGGAGAACTGTCTTTTTCATTGATCATCAAATTAGTGCGCCAAAACTAACAAAATAATCGTAACCAAGCTGTTAAGAATTCGATAAGTAAATAGACGCTTTTAAGTGAGTATGGCAGTGGTAAAAACATGCCCTTTGTCCAAATAATTTTGACTCAAAACTATCTTGTTCGACCCTTCATCGTTTTCTTTGGAATACTGAGGTGGTTCCAATCCCCTTTTATTTGCTTCCAAAGTATAATATTCACTTTTTGAAGGATGTTGTGGATAAACCCCATTAAAGGTTTCGCCCCAATATTCTTTTTCAATTATGGTAATGATCATATGTATGCAATCCTCAAGATGAATCAAATTGATCGGTGCATTGCCATTCGAAAGGTTTTGCTTGCCCGATAACATAGTTATGGGATGACGCATTGGACCTATCAATCCCCCAAAACGAATAATAGTGGTTTTTAAATCAGGGGCCTTTTGGAAAAGTTGCTCACAAACCAATAATTGTTTGCCCGATTCTGTGGTTGGCGTTGGAATGGTGGTTTCTGTGACCTTACCTGCTGCATCCCCATAAACAGCGGTGCTGCTCACAAAAACAATTTGTTTGGGTTTATTTTTCTCGATTTCTTTCAAGAGCAATTGCATCTTGTCCACATAACTTTCCCTTTGGCTTCCGCGCAATCTGGGTGGTACATTTATGATCAATGTGTCCGTTTGGGAAAGAAACCCTTGAATATTGCCTTCAATAGCATGGGGTAACAGACTTATTTGAAATGGTAAAATGTCCAATGCCCTTAGTTCCTCCATTTTTTCTGAAGAAGTTGTCGTTCCAGAAACAAAATATCCTTTTTCCAACAATGATTTTGCCAAGGGAAGTCCAAGCCAGCCGCAACCCAAAATTCCGATTTTGTTTTTACTCAAATCGCAAGGTTTTTATGGTCAAGATGGCATCATTTAGTACAAATGGCATGGGAATACTGTTTTCTGGTCGTTCGGGAACACTAAAATCTTTATGGCTCAACAAATCGTTGGAAGCCTCATACAAAGTTAACTCTAAAACTGAATCTTTGGGGAAGGTCAAAGCCAATTCCGTGAAATCGTTGTTGGAGATATAGTGGGTGATGAGTTTGCTTCTTCGGTTTTCCAAAAAGTGGGAGGACAACTCAATTTGGTTCACTTTGGCCGCTTGTAATGGGACCGGGGTGGTAAAAACTTCCAAGCGGTTCACTTTTCTTTTTGGGGTGATGCAGATTTCAATCGTTCGGTTTGGGCCTATGATCGTATCCAAAGTTTTATCGATATAGGGGGTGGGAATGTCCTTTTTTGGAGCATCTGCTATATAGCTTAAGTTGGTCCTGTACTTGCTCGAAATGGTCTCGGCATCAGGTTTTCTTTTGTTATCCCCCAAAAACTGTCCGTTCCATCCAATCAATTCTTGATCATAGGTAGCCCAAACGGAGGTATCCTTTTTTTCATCGTACACATAAAGAAGACTGCTGGGTTTTGGACGTTTCTCATTAAAATTGGATTGGATATGACTGGCGATACCGAATCCAAAGAACAACAAAATAAATAGATAGGACAATCGGCCATTATTTTTGAGTTGACCAATAAAGGGCAATACCAAAAAGAACAATAATGTGGTTAAAACCGTTGCGGCTACCATCATTTTTAATCCAAGTCCAACAGGGAACATTTCTATAAAGGGAGAAAATATAAAGACAGCTGGTAGGGCCAAAAACAGCAATAAAAATGGATTTGGTTTTTCTTGATAAATAACCACCAAAAATGCAGCGATTACACCAAATACTGGGATAATAAAAAAGCTTGCTCCTTTTAAATACTGGGCTACCAATCCACAAATGATCAGCCAAAGGAGGGTTGGTGCGACCAGAATGTTGGGTATGCTTGTTTTTCGAAACTTATTGTAGGTATAAAAGCAAACGGCCAACGAGAACATGACATAAACCACTATATACAAATGTCCGTTATAGGTAAAGCCATGGAGCATATCTTTAAAGCCAGGGTACCACCACGTAATTATCGTCCAGCAAAAATATCCCACAACACCATTGATCACTAAAGTGATCAGCATGGGGATAAATCCTTTAAATAGGTCTGACAAGTTGAGCACCTGCTTTTTAAAGCCCACAACCAATAGCAGGATAAAGGCAATGACCGCAAAACCGAACATGGGCCAAATCCATTCAAAAGGGTAGGAGACCATTCGGTAAACCGGTAAATTATAATAGACTTGATCGTCCAAACTTTTAAGGTTGTTCAGGTCTGCTTCACTAAAATAGGATAGGAGGGGCATTAGGTAACTGCCTTGATGTGCCAAAGTGTTTCTGTCCAATCGCTCGTAGGTGTCCAAAGCGGTGTGGTAATCAAAATGGTCATCGATGAATGCAAAATTGAACCCCTCAATATCGCCATCTTCCCGAAAAACGGTAAGGTCGGTATCGTTCGGCAACATTTTATAAATGCTATAGGCCAAAGAATTTGCAACTGGATATTTTGGGTTGGCATCCTTAAAGGCTTTGATGAGGTTTCCATTTCCTCTATTGGTTTCCACCAACATATAACTTGGACCACCACTTCCTCGAGCTTCAAAATTTAGGACTAGTCCCACATCTTTGGCCCAAGGGTGTTTTTTTACAAATAGATCGGCGCCATTAAGCCCTAGCTCCTCTGCATCGGTAATTAGGATGATGATATCGTTTTTAGGATTGGGATTTTCTTCCAAAAATGCACGAACGCCTTCCAAAACCGTTGCAACGCCACTGCCTGCATCACTGGCCCCGAAGGACGAATGTGGGCCACTATCGTAATGTGACATCAGTAAAAGGGCCTTGCCATTTCCGGTACCTTCAATACGCGCCAAAATATTGGATGCTTTGCTCAAATTTCCCCAATCTCCAGCCGTATATCCATTTTGGAGGGAGGTTTCCAATCCCATTTTATTGAGCTCGGAAACAACGTAGCTCTTTACCTTTTCATGCGCAGGAAACCCTACCGAATGTGGTTCCAGGGAAATATTTTTTACATGCACCAATGCCCTATCGGTAGAAAAGGAATTCAGTTCCTTGTTTTCATCTGGGTGGTATGTGGGCATCAACGATTTGAGGCTCCAATACACTGCAAATAGTAGGAGAATAAAGGCGAGGGAACGGGAAAATTTCATGGTATGGTTTAGTTGTCTTTTAAAAGTATGAAATTATGAAAGGTTCTCATATTTTAATGGCCAAAATTAGGATATTCGCTAAAATAGACTATATTTATTATTCAACTTTAAATCCTAACCCTATGGCAATCAAAAGTTTTCAAGGCGTACGTTCCAAAGAAGAGTCCAAGAAAAAATACAACGCACCAATTTTGGTAGAGGACTACATGACCAAAAGTTTGATTACTTTTTCTCCAGACCAGTCCATTTTGGAAGTGATGGAGATATTCGCCAAACACCATATTTCTGGGGGGCCTGTGATGGATGGGAACGGTTTTTTGGTGGGAATTATTTCCGAAGCGGATTGCATGAAGCAAATTTCGGAAAGCCGCTATTTTAACCAGCCCATTTTGGATAAAAGTGTGGAGCGTTTCATGACCAAAAATGTGGAAACCATTCCACACGATATGTCCATTTTTGATGCTGCCGGTGTGTTCGACCGTCATAACCGTAGAAGATTGCCCGTAATGCAAAATGGTATTCTTGTTGGCCAAATCAGTCGAAAGGATATTGTGATCGCGGCCTTAAAATTAACTTCGCACAGTTGGAAGTAGGTTACTCCCTTTTTACGATCATATAATACTCATTATCGAGGGGCAAATACCCCAAATCGTACACAAAATAGTAAGTGCTGCCCTTTTTGGTGGTGTATAGGTTGGTGATATAGTCAAAATCAAAGCCTTTATCCATCAACCGCATTTTTGTGGTCTTTGTTTTGCCGTCCCGTAACGCATAGCTGTTAAGAATCCGATAATTTTTGCGGAGTTTGTTGTTGATGTTCCGCATAAGGTTTTTTCCATCGCGGTTCAGTCGGTTATTGTAGGCATTTCGGCAGTGGTCGGAACAGTATTTTTGGTCGATGCGGCCTATGAGTTTATCACCGCATTCCAAACAAGTTCTATCGGACATAGCATAAGATTAGGTAACTACAATATCATACTTTTTTAATAAACCGATCAATCCGTCTTTGCTGAACTTTGCTTTTTTAATTTTATTTTGGGTAGGATCTATGTTGAAATTGAATGCAGTAGAGAAGTCAACTTGCTCTAAGTTGGTACTTGAAAATATGGCATTGTCTAGATCACTGTTTGAAAAATCGGCTTTGGGCAATTGGGCTTCTGAAAAATCCACTTGATGCAATTTGCAATCCAAAAATGTGGTTTTAGGAATGTCCATGTTATAAAAAGAAGCCAAGGAAAGGTTGCAAGCCTGAAAATTGAAGGATAACAAAATGGGATTGCACGAATCAAATTGGACTCCGACCATTTTGCAACCTATAAAAGTTACATCGTTAAAAATGGATTGCGCAATATTGGAGTTGGTAAAATCGCAGCCTTCAAAAGTGCACTCCACAAAATTTTGGTTGTCCAAATACCCCTCGGTGAACAGGCAGTCCACAAAACGGCAATTCTCGTAATCACCCTTGGGCAATTTTACTTTCGAATAATCCTGTTTTGTGAACTCCTGATCTAACCAAAAGGGTTTTTCCATTACTTTCCAGTCATTATAATGGCGGGTATATCCAACGCTTTGAACATATTGTTGTAGGTCTTCATCTCCCCGTCAACAATAGCGGTTTTCTCATCTTCATAGGTTTTCCATTCAGCCATCAAGTCTTTATAAAGCTCTTTGGCACCACCTGTTACTTTAGGCTCTTCCACATCAATAAAACCCTTAAGGTTCATAAAATCCGCATTCAGTTTACTACTGAAGTTCACCACATCTTGGAAGGTTTTTTGTTTGGGTTGAATCAAGTTTTCCTCCCAAGTGGAGATACGTTCCAATAATTTATCGCCATTTTCCAAAAGGTCTTTGGCATCTTCATTGTCCTTCAACAATTCCTTGTATTTCTCCAACTGACCTTTTGCAGTGCGCATTTGGTTTACTGCATCGTGCATGTTCACCAAGGTTTCATCAATTTTGGTCAAATAGGATTGTTGCTCAGCATAATCGGCTGAAGTTCCTTCAATCAATGGGTCGGGTAAAACAACAGCATTGGTTTCCACTGTTTCTCCACCTAAGGTTAGACGAAGTGTATACGTTCCTGGAGCAACTCTCGAACCACTATAACCATCCATGGCAAATACGCCATCAATGGCAGGTGGTGATTCACGGTAAAAATCCCAAGTGAATCGGTTGTACCCTTTTTTAGCAGGTAAAACTGCTGGTTTGGAAGGTCCACCTGGCCAACTTTTAAAACCTTTTGGAGGTTGATTGGAATAACTTCTGATCACTTTTCCACCTGATAGCACTTCCAACTTAAGTTCGGTGGAGTCTAATTTTTGTGGCAAATAATAATCAAAAGTTACCCCAGATTTTGGGTTTTGCCCTACCCCTGGAACATAATTATCAGAACTTCCGTTATAAAAACGATAGGAGTTTTTAGGAGTTACAATACTCAATTTAGATGCTAGTGTCAAACTGCTTTGAATCGCTCCTAAATCATCCAAAATCCAAAATGCACGACCTGCCGTGGCAGCCACCAAATCGTTATCTTGAATGATCAAATCGTTGATGGGAACCACGGGCAAATTCAATTGAAGTGGTTGCCAATGTTGACCATCATCCAAGGAAACGAACAAACCTGTCTCGGTTCCGGCATACAACAATCCTTTTTGTTTTTTATCCTCGCGAACTACGCGGGCAAAGTTGTGCTCGCCATCGATTCCATTGGAAATTTTTGTCCAGGTTTGGCCATAATCAGTGGTTTTGAAAATATAGGTATCCAAATCCATGAACTTATAGCGCATTAAAGTAATGTAAGCGGTGGCCGCATCATGCGGGGAAACTTCTATGCTGTTAATGATGCCTTCTTTAATATTTGGAGGAGTGATGTTGTCCCAAGATTCCCCACCATTTTTGGTAATGTGTACCAATCCATCATCCGAACCAGCATAAAGCACTCCTTCTTCGTGGGGAGATTCCACCAAATACATAATGGTGTTATAATTTTCGCCTCCTGCAGCTTCGTTGGTGTAAGGACCACTTCCAGGGCCTTGTTTTTCAATTTCGTTGCGAGTTAAATCTGGACTTACCACATCCCAAGTATAGCCACCATCTTTAGTTCTGAAAACTACATTACCTGCATGGTAAATGGTGTTTCTATCATGTGGCGAGCTAATGATGGGTGCATTCCAGTTGTATCTGAATTTGAAATCTTTCGGAATATTCCCCAAGCCCAATTCTGGATATTCTTGAATTGGCTTTGCAGTATGTGATGCTTTTACCCATTTTTCAATGATGCCTTGATAGCAACCCCCATAAACATACTCTGGATTGTCGGGATCAAAAGCTAAATAGGCACTTTCACAGCCTGAAACAGGATGCCAATCTTTCCAGTCGATACCATTGTCGCGGGTGCGACTCGCAATGGAAACAGATGTATTGTCTTGTTGACCGCCATATACATTGTAGGGTACCAAATTGTCTGTGATCACTCGATAAAATTGCGAAGTGGGTTGATACTCCTGTGAACTCCAGCTTTTACCTCCATTGTTAGACACGTTGGCGCCACCATCGTTGGAGTTGATCATTACCTGATTGTTTTCTGGATGGATCCAAAGGTCGTGGTTGTCGCCATGTGGAACTGGGATAGGAGTGAAGGTTTTTCCACCATCAATGGATTTGGTCACCGGGGCATTGAGTACGTAAACGGTGTTTTCATCTTGGGTGTCGGCAAAAATCTCCATGTAGTACCAAGAACGTGCAATATTGATACGGTCTTTGCTCGTTTGGCTCCAAGTTTTTCCAGCATCTACACTTTTGTAAACACCACCTTGTTCTCCTTCGGCCTCAATTACGGCATAAACCACCTCGGAATTTGCTCTTGAAACAGATATGCCTGATTTTCCAAATTCCTTTGGAAGCCCTTTTTCTATTTTGTCCCAAGTAGTTCCTCCATCGGTCGACTTGTAAAATCCTGATGAAGCACCTCCCGAAGTAATGGTCCAAGGTTTTCTTTCGTGCTGCCACATGGCTGCATATAGAATCAATGGGTTGTTCATGTCCATACTTAAGGATACGGCACCTGTAATGTCATTTACATAAAGCACTTTTTCCCAAGTGACACCACCATTTGTAGAACGGTAAACCCCTCGATCCTCAGAAGGGCCATATTGGGCACCTTGTGCCGCAACAAAAATGATATCGGGATTGGTTGGATGGATTATGACATCACCAATATGGCGTGTATGATCCAAACCAATATGTTGCCATGTTTTTCCAGCGTCTGTGGATTTGTAAACACCGTCTCCCATTGATGTCATTACCCCGCGGGCGGCATGCTCACCCATTCCAGCAATTACCAAATTGGGATTGCTTTCGGAAACGGCAATATCTCCTACGGTGCCTGTTTTTAAAAATCCGTCGGAAATATTGTTCCAAGTAACACCATCATCGGTGGTTTTCCAGATGCCACCACCTGTGGTCCCCATATAGTAAGTGTAAGGCTGTTTAACCACACCTGATGAGGTAACACTACGGCCACCTCGAAACGGGCCGATGTTTCTCCATTTTAATCCCGGAAAAAGGGAGTCGTTAACAACAATGGAAGGTTCGTCAGATTTTTTGTTTCTGCGCTGTGCTTCCCCTGTGAAAGGAAAAAGTAATAACATCGCCAGAAGGAGTTGAATTGGTTTCATTTTGGTTGAGTTGAATTAGCTTACGGAAATATACAAAACCACCTCCACATTGTTAATAAAAAGATAAATAATGATTTATAACGGAACAAACGTTCCAAAATAAATAGATTTGTATTGGAACAATCGTTCTAATATTAATCTAACAATCAAAATCATCATGAACAAATTAGAAGGAAAAGTCGCCATAGTTACCGGCGCAACAAGTGGAATGGGGTTGGAAACAGCCAAAAAATATCTTCAAGAAGGAGCAAAAGTGGTGCTTACGGGTAGGAACCAAGAAAAATTGGATGCCTTAAAAAGTGAATTGAAAGGCGATTATCTATTGGTAAAAGCAGAAGCCTCAAGTTCTGAAGACAGTGCCGAATTGATTTCAAAAACTGTAGAGGCTTTTGGACAAATCGATATTCTTTTCCTGAATGCAGGAATTCTACGTTTAGAACCGATTGAAGCCCTAACCGAGACTATTTTTGACGAAGTATACGATGTGAATGTAAAAGGTCCTTTGTTTACCGTTAAGGAAGCTTACCATTTTTTGAATGAAGGTGCGAGCATTATTTTTAACACCTCTGTGGTAAATGTCAAAGGTTTTCCAGGGTTGGCTGCCTATGCTTCAAGTAAAGCAGCCCTGCGATCATTGGTCCGTACGTTGGCCTCCGAATTTGGTCCTAAAGGAATTCGTGTGAATGCGATAGCCCCAGGACCAATAGAAACTCCTATTTATGATAAGCACAATATGCCAAAGGAGTCATTTGATGAAATGGCTGAATCGTTCCCTTCCATGGTCTCATTGGGAAGATATGGTAACTCAGGGGAAATAGCGTCAACAGCATTGTTCTTGGCATCCTCCGATAGTAGTTTTATTACGGGAGCAGAGATTCCAGTTGATGGCGGTTTGGCTCAAGTGTAAATTTTTTTGGATAAATTTGGAACAATTATTCCAGATGAATGCCTAGAACAAAGCAATTTAATGAAGAGGAAATATTGAAAAAGGCTATGGAACTCTTTTGGGAAAGAGGGTTCCATGCCACTTCAATTCAGAATTTGGTGACCTGTTTGGGCATCAATAGGGCCAGTTTGTACGATACATTTGGTGGCAAAGAAGAGTTGTTCAATAAAGTTTTTGAACATTACCGTAAACAAAGCAGTGAAGAGGTTCGTGCCACTTTTGAAAATGAGAATTCTGTTAAAGCTGGTTTTTGTAGGCTATTTGAAAATGCTATTGAAAAAGCACAGTTAGATCAGGCCCAAAAAGGATGTTTTGTGGTGAACACCACTACGGAGCTTATTCCAGGGGATGAGGCTATTCACGACGCTTTGCGAAAGAACAAGGAAAATGCCGAAAACCTTTTTATTGAGCATATTAGAAAAGGGATTGAATCTGGAGAAATTGACGCATCTAAAGATGCGGACAGTATCGGGACCATGCTTTTTGCCTTGTTCAGTGGTCTGCAAGTAATGGCCAAAGTGGATTCCGATCCGATCAAGCTTCGGAAACTTGTAAAATCTGGCTTATCCGTTTTGGATTAAGCTTGCTTAAACGCGTTTATATACAAATTGGACTTCTTCAGTGGTCCCTTCGGATTCAATAAGCACCCACATATCTATTTGATTTTCATTGATTCTCTCAATAGTAAAACCATCAAAATAGACTTTGTTGGGCTCAATTTTTACCAATTTGAAGTCAATGGTCTTATCTTTTTCTTCCCAACCTCTCATGTTGCCATCAAAATGTTTGAGTTGCAAAATGAGGGTTTCATCCACTTGCTGAATATGCCCCGATTCATAGAAAGATACCTTGCCATCGTTTACCAATCGGAACACAAACATCATGGAATTGCCCAAAGGAGGAGACCAAATTTCTTCAGCAATACCTCCAAATGCTTCTCCCTTCCAATGTCCCTCGATCCAAGCAACTTGCTCCAAATTTGCCTTTGGAGAAGTATCGCCTTCAGGCAGTGAAAGAGTTTGTTGTGCCGAAACAATGCCTACACAAAGCAGCATTAAAAATGTAATGGGTTTCATAATGGGTGTTTTTTGATTGATGAGGTAATTTACTTAATTAGTTAAAGCAAACTTGATGTTGACTGAAGTTTCCACTTTTATTTTCTCAAAATCAATATCCAAAGGAGCTTGATTTCTAGAAGATACGGCCTTCATTTCCATCATCGGAACAGCATCATATCTTGGATAGTAAGGTTGGGAATTATCCACAATATGAACCGCCATTCCCACTTTTTGTCCCAATGGCTTTGACAATGCCACCGCTTTTTGTTTGGCTTTTAGTACAGCTTTTGTCTTAAGTTCCAGTTCCAGTTCCTCCATTTTGGAATACTCTACCTTTTCAATGGAAGTGTTGGCAATTTCTAACTGTTCCAAAGCGACCATAACCTCGCCCAATTCTTTTCCAGAATAGACCAACAAAGAATATTGCTTGCTTTTGAGTACTTCTTGCTGACGCAGAAAGTATTTTTTAAAGTTACTGCCCATATCTTTGATCACCAATTGCTTGTCAAGATCAATGCCCAATGCTTTTAACTTCGCCGCCATTTTGTTTTCCTGCTCTTCCACCGAAACTTTTCCTTTGGTGTCTTTTTCCTGAATAATAATGCTCAAATAGATTTTATCAGGGGTAACCAAAGTGTCTACCTGGGCCGTAGTTTCCAAATAAGGGGTATCCAAAAAGTTCTTGGATTGGGCAAATATTGCAGTTGTGAACAATGCGGTTGCTATAAATAGAATAGTCTTTTTCATAATGTAATTTGATTAAATGTAAATACTTCGACCTTACATTCAAAACCTGTGCCGTTTTAGAATTCAATCATTAATGCAGCTAAATTTCTGGATTAACTCGATTAACTTGAGTACATTGTAAAGATGAAATTTATTTTGGCACCCGATAAATATAAAGGCTCGTTAACAGGACGTGAATTTTGTGTAATAGTTGCCCGCGGCATCCAAAAAGTTATTCCAAATGCGGAAATTGTCAGCAGACCTTTGGCCGATGGTGGCGATGGAACCATTGATGTAGTAAAGGATTATTTGAATGCTTCGGTGGTTTCCACAAAAGTTAAAGACCCTTTTTTTAGAGAGATTACTGTGCCTTATTTACTTTCCGCTGACCAACAGACGGCATTTATTGAAATGTCGGAAGCTTCAGGCTATAAATTGCTCCATAAATGGGAAATGAACTGCATGCACACCACCACATTTGGTACGGGTGAAATGATTGTGGATGCCTTGGAAAAGGGAGCCAAACACATTGTGTTGGGTATTGGAGGAAGTGCCACCAACGATGGTGGTATGGGTATGGCCGCCGCTTTGGGATTTGAGTTTTTGGATAAGGAAGGTCAAGTTTTGGAACCTGTGGGTAAGCATTTAAGTCAAGTTTTTACAATTAATGCTGACCAAGTACATCCTAAATTAAAAGAAGTTAAAATTGAAGTCGCTTGCGATGTGACCAACCCATTTTATGGAAATCAAGGAGCTGCACATGTTTATGGGCCTCAAAAAGGAGCTTCGGTTGAAGAAGTAGCTATTTTGGATCAGGGATTGAAACATTTTGCCCGAGTATTGCATTCCACTTTTAACATCGATGTGCAACAAATTCAAGGTGCGGGTGCAGCAGGTGGTCTTGGAGGCGGTGCCGTTGTGTTTTTAAACGCAGAATTGGTCTCTGGGGTAGATTTGGTGATGGAAATGGCTCAATTTGAGCAAGTTTTGAAAGGTGCCGATTGGGTAATTACAGGAGAAGGGCAATTGGATGGACAAACCCTATCGGGCAAGACCATAAATGGTGTCATTAAAGCAGCGAACCAAAATCAAGTTCCCGTTGCCGCTTTTTGTGGTTCAGTGGATGTGAACCTGGATCAAATGGAATCCCTGGGTTTAGATTATGCTGTATCCATTCTTAATCAAATCGGAAATTTGGACGATGCGAAGGCCAATACGGTTCAAAATTTGGAATTGGCGGCCTATAATTTCGCCCGACTTTTAAAGCGAAGTATGCTCTAGTAATTGGAACCTCTTTTCATCTTAAACTCCAAGGATGTTTTTACCGTTTTCCATTCACTATCCAAAATGGAGAAGACAACCGTATCACGTATGTTTCCTGCTTCATCCAAACGGTGGTTTCTTAAAATACCATCTTGTTTGGCGCCCAATCGCAAAATCGCATTTCTGGAACGGTGGTTATGAAAATGGGTTCGGAATTCAACTGCAATGCAGTTTAAATGTTCAAAGGCGTATTTCAACAATAGGTATTTGCATTCTGTGTTTAGTCCAGTGCGTTGCACTTTTTTGGCATACCAGGTGGCGCCAATTTCCACTCGCTTGTTCGTTGCATCAACATTCAAATAACGAGTGGTACCAACTACCGTATTCGTTCTTTTGTCAATGATGGTAAAAGGGAGTGATTTACCTAAACTTTGCTCTGCAAGTGCGGTGTCCAAGTAAGAATCCATGGTTTTTGGGGAGGGAACAGAAGTATACCAAAGCTCCCATAGATTGCCATCTGAAGCGGCAAAAACCAAATCCACTTTATGTGTTTTTTGAAGTGGGACAAGCTTTACAAGGTTGCCCTCAAGTTCAAGGGGTTGTAACCAAGATTCCATATATAGCGTTTAGTGTTCAAAGATAGGAGTATTTAATGCCATTTTTACAAACAAAAAAGTCGGGGAAATTCCCCGACCCTTCGTCAATCAAAAAATGAAACCTTAGGTTATCCTATTTCTTTAAACTCTTCGATCATAAAGAAATCTTGGTCTTTATTGTTGATGAAATAAATTCCCTCGTCAACAAAGTATTCCATGGTTTTGTCGTCCACTTTTACGGCGAAACCTTTATCAGTTGGAACAACTTTAAAATTATCCGTCACCGTCTTGTGGTATTTTAATACCATGTAGTGTTCGTAATTGTCATCGTTGTTAGAGTCAACAGCAATAAGCTTTACGACTTCTGCAGCCTTTGTATCGCGGTTTTTGTTGATTCCATTTTCATTCTTGTTTTTCAAATCCATGGGATACTTGCGGTGTTCCATCACCTTTACGTGATATGGAAACTCGGTTCCATTTTTTTCAACGGAAAAGGTCTTGTTGATGGAAGCGTTCATGATTCCATTGTTAGATTGTCCGTAACTGTAAATTCCAGTTAACAGACATAACGATAATAGTGCAATGAGTGTTTTCATATTTAATATTTTATAGTTAATGATTTTATTTTATGTGGTTCAAGTGTTCTTATTTAAGATAAGAAGTGAACATCCAATTTCTTTTCTCCAAATGAGTTAGGAAATCGGTTAAGATTTGCTCTGTTACTACATCGCCAGTTTCCAAAGAGGCATTAATTCCATCTAACATATTATTGTGCATAGTTTCAAAATCCCTAAGCACTTCTCTTACCATTTCAATAGCAGAAAGCTCCATGGTAGGTTCCTCTAAATCGGAAAGCTCCAATGTCTTTTTTAGGGTGAAATTTGGTTTTACCCCAAAAACGCGAATGCGTTCTGCGACAATATCAATGTTCTTTTTGGTAGTGTTGTATTCGTTTTCAAACTCCTCATGAAGTTCAAAGAACTCGGGACCTTCAATATTCCAATGAAAGTTTCTGAGCTTATTGTAAAAAACTTGATAATTGGCCAACAGTGTATTTAGTGCAACCACTATTTCGGCAGTTTCCAAGTATGTAAATCCTAATTTTTTGAAAGTTTTGTTTTTTGCTTTTACGGTTTCCATGTAATAATTTTTTTTTGATTTGACATCAGTTAAATGCATAACAGCATTGCAAACAATTCGTTTGATGTTTTTTTAATTAGAAATGATTGTTGGAAAAGGATGAAATATCCTTTCAATTATAAATTGGCCAAGAAGAGCCTAGAATACCAATGTCTTGAAGTGTGTTATTGTGTAATCCATATATACAATATACACTTATATATAAGAAAATCAAGTATTTAACATGATTTAACAAGTGGTAAAGATTATATATGGAGCTGCTATTCGTCTATAAGGACCACAAATCCCTGACATAGTGAAAGATATATTTCCGAAGAAATGTCTGTCACATATTCCTTACTAGCACTGAATACTTTTTGGGGCTCACCGTGGATCGGGTCATGCTCTTGAATATAAATAAAGTCCGATGTATCATACATGCATTTACCCAAACTAAATCTATTAACTACTTGATATTTATCGATTTTGCGTATGCCCATAGTTGAATGCTCTAAAAAGGGTTAGACACCTAATGCGCTATTTGGTCACTCTTTTTTGAAACAAGTATTTACAAACGGATACAAACGAAAGCAAATGTTTTAATACCGAATTCCATTTTTTTAGTCCTCTAAGTTTGCCTTGTCGAAATGATTGAGTTCGATGAATCAGTATAAATCTTAAATCTTATCGTATGAATTCTTTAAAAAACAAAGTACAGTTAATCGGAAACTTGGGGAGCGACCCGGAAATCATTATCATGGAAAACGGAAGTAAATTGGCCAAGTTCTCCATTGCAACGAATGAAACTTACAAAAACAATGAAGGTGAAAAAATTACAGATACACAATGGCACAGTGTTGTGGCATGGGGTAAAATAGCAGAAATAGTCGAGAATTTTTTATCCAAAGGCAAGGAAGTAATGATTGAAGGAAAATTGACATCCCGTTCCTATGAAACCAAGGAAGGGGAAAAGCGATATGTAACTGAGGTTCGTTGCAATGAACTTCTAATGTTGAGTAAGTAATATTATAAAAATGAGACTAAAAGAGGGGTAATCGCCCCTTTTTTAATTTCAGGGTAGGGTATAATCCATTTGGATTGTTATTAAGACGAACGCCAGAATAAATATAGATGAACATCCTATTAAAAATTCTATCAGATGTATTACAAGACACTATTTATGGTTTTGTTTGTTTCTGTACTGGCGTTTCAGACTTCAGCACAAGAAAAGGAAGTTGATGTTTCCTTTTTTAAGGAAAAAGCTAAAATTGATGCCCACTACGAACAATCTTTTATCGCGTTGAACGAGGAGGATGAAATAGATTTTTGGAACGACCAACTCCAATACGAAAGTGATTTAAAACAATGGAGTTCAACGGCCTACCATGTTTATTTAAAAGAGAAGTCCTATGCTTACAGCGAATATGCAAAAAAGTGTGATAAAAATTGCAAACATGGTAAGCACTATATGCAACATGCTATTTTTTACATAAAGTATTACGAATATTATTATCCTCGAGAAAGCAGTGCCATGATTTCAGAGGTTAGGATGGGGACATCCGAACTTGAAGTGGAAAACTTCTAAGTTAATTTGGTTAGTTATTAAAAAACGCTCCGATATCGGAGCGTTTTTTTTATTTGTTAATCCAACCCGCCTTTTCGTTGGGGAGATCTTGGTGCTGGCCATTCCATTGGCTCACCCGTTCTCTTGTTTATAGGGAGTACCGCTTTTTCACGATCCGTTTTTTCAGGGTCTTCGCTAGCTTTATAAGTAAGGATTGCTGTTAATATGGCATTGTTGCGAACATCATCAAAAATAATTTTGTCGTAGGTATCCCTGTTCGTGTGCCAAGTATAGTTCCAATAAGACCAGTTCAATGAGCTTAAACTAAATGCAGGGGCACCAGCCGCTTGAAAGGAAGCGTAATCCGAACCACCACGTGCCGGTGTACCCGGAAAAGAGGTTTCTATTTCATCTGTTATTTCTTCAGGAACGGCATTCAGCCATTTGCCTAGATAATCATAGGATTTAAGAAATCCACCTCCAGAGATGCGAACCACTCTTCCCGTCCCATTATCTTGATTGAAAACTGCTTGAACGCCCGCTACAATTTCTGGATGGTCTTCCACATAAGCGCGAGAACCGTTCAAACCTTGTTCTTCACTGCCCCAATGACCCACCAAAATAGTACGTTTTGGATTGGGATAAACCTTTTTCAAAATACGCATGGCTTCCATCATTACTAGGGTTCCAGTTCCGTTGTCGGTAGCACCAGTTCCACCATCCCAGGAATCGAAATGCGCGGATAAGATCACATATTCATCCGGTTTTTCAGAACCTTTGATTTCAGCGATTGTATTGAAAGTGGGGGCAACACCCAAGTCTTTAGATTCTGCAACAATATGTAATTGTGGTTTTTGACCGGATTCTACCAATCGGTACAACATTCCGTAATCTTCCAATTCCAAATCAACGGTTGGAATCGCCTTGGTAGATGCGCTGAAAATTTTGTTCACTCCAAAACCGTTTGACCAATACGATGCAACAATTCCAACTGCACCAGCTTCTTCCAAGGCAGTAGGGAGCGAACGTCTGTCCAGTCCAGTGTTTTTCATATTGTCGTTCCAAGCTTTTTCTTGCGCTTCACGGTCACTTTTCATTTTTTCAAAGGACTTTTCCGTAGCAAACTCCTCCCAATTGTAGTCTGGTCTTCCAGTAGGTTGTGGCATGGAGATCATCACAAGTTTGCCTTTTACATTAGGTAACCAATTGGTAAATGCAGTGGAATCTTTTACCGTTGGCAACACCACCAACTCGGCGGTAACCCCTTTTTTTGAAGTAGAAGGACTCCAAGCCAATTGGGTTCCCCTTAAACTCTGAACTCTTGGAGAAACCATATCGATATGGGAAATACCGCGCTCCCAACTTTTCCATTCGCCCCATTGCTCATTTTTAGCAGCAATGCCCCAACTTTGATATTTGGCAACGGCCCAGTCATGGGCATTTTTCATTTGTGGTGTACCTACCAATCGAGGTCCAATGCCATCCATTAGTTCATGTCCCAATTTTTCCAACTGGGAGTTTTCGGTCGCTTCTTTAATGATGGATTCCACTACAGGATCCTTTTCCTGCGCTGAAATAAAGCTAACCGATAAAATAAATAAGGTAATGAGTAAAGTGTTCTTCCGAATCATTGTTGTTAGTTTTCCCTAAAAATAGAACTTTTAAAGAAGCTAATGGGAATACTTGAACAATTGGATGTAAAAAATAGGATAGAGGTTAGGCAACCTTCTTTAATAGATCAAAACAAGGACATTTTTTACAACGCTTGCTCTCTCCTTTTTTAAACTTTTTACAGCACTTGGATTTCACGTTGCCACTTGGTGGCAGTTCACGTAAAAGTGTCTTTTTAAGTTTCTTTTTTTCTTTATCCTTCTTTTTCCCCATGATGATGTAAAGAGATGGGGCGAAAATAATTGTTTTTAATTAATCTAAATAAGAAATTAACATTAAAGTGATGGTAATTGATTAAAACTGAAGGGAGACCCCCATTGTTCCGGGGCCAAAAGAAAGGTTCCAGCTTACGTTTTTCTCTTGGGCATTATATTTTTCTTCATACTTGGAGTCCAAATAGCGGTCTATGGATTCCACAATAAAAATACCCAACACCGTACTGAAAGCAACGTCCGAAAACCAATGAAAATCGTCTACCACTCGAACAAATCCTGGAATCAAGCCAACCGTATAAATTCCAGCTTTGACCCAAGGACTTTTAAACTGTTTGGCGATGGCATAAGCATTACTAAAAGCTAACATGGCATGGCCCGAAGGAAATGAATCGTAATTGTACACTCTATTGAAATGAAACGGATCGAAAGTATCGGAACTCTTCCCACTTTTAGGCCTTGCGCGGCCAACTATCCGCTTGGTAACCTGTTGAAAAAAACCTCCTGCCGTAGCGGATGCGATTAAAAGCACCCCGGTTCGCCTCAATTTTTCGTTTTTGGTAAAAAGCCCGGCAAGATAAACCCCGCCCGTTAACATATAATTGTTTTCTGGGCTACCATATTCGTGGCCATAATCCATAATAAAATCGGGTACATCATTTTGGAATCCATTGGTCCAATGGTTGATCTCATCATCAACTGTGGTTAACAATAAAGTTCCTCCAGTTAAATAACCAAAATTGGCCCAATCGTTTCCTTTCCAATGGAATGGTCTTGAATAGGCATAACCCACTCCGCCAAAAATATTTCCAAGGTCGTAGGTAAAGTCGTTCCAAAGGGTGTTGTCTTTTTTAGTATTGAAATCCTGAGCCATGGTAGGCAAAACAGCTACAAAGAGCAAGAGGTATTTAACTAGCTTCATAGAGGTTGAAAAATGAGTTGTTCTAATTTACATATAAATATGCTGTGCCAACCTATACATATTGGCATGTGCTTCAACAATTATTTTGATATCCGGCGAGTACCCGCCACCCATACTGCATTGGACAGGAATTTTATAGTCGTAACAAGTTTGAAGAACATAACGATCACGTTCTTTGCATCCTTCCAATGTTAAGGACAAAGTGCCTAATTTATCAGATTCCAAGACATCAACTCCACTCAAATAGAAGATAAAATCGGGTTGAACCTGCTCCAAAAGTTCAGGCAAGGTCTTTTTTAAGATGGAAAGATATTCTTGATCGTTTGTGCCTTTCTCCAAAGGGATATCCAAGTCGGAAGTTTCTTTTTTAAAGGGATAATTGCCCTTCCCATGCATGGAAAAGGTAAAAACAGAATGGTCGTTCTCGAAAATTTCTGCCGTTCCATTGCCCTGATGCACATCTAAATCAACGATCAGTACCTTTTTAGCCAAATTTTCGTTGACGAGATACCGAGCCCCAATGGCTTGGTCGTTGAGCATGCAAAATGCCTCACCACGGTCGGAATAAGCATGATGTGTTCCACCTGCTATGTTCATGGCAATGCCATGTTTCAATGCAAAATGACATCCTTTAATTGTACCATCTGCAATAATGCGTTCCCGTTGTACCAACTCATTACTTAGGGGAAAACCAATTTTTCTAGCTTCCTTGGAAGTAAGTTTCAAGCCCACCAAATTCTCAAAATACCCTTGATCGTGTGCAGCTAAAATATGCTCGTCATCAGGAAAGGTAGGTTCAAAAAAGTTGGCTTCCGAAACGGTTCCTTCATGGAGCAATTGTTGGGGCAAAAGCTCATATTTGATCATTGGAAACCTATGTTTCTCAGGCAAAGGGTGTTTGTAAATAGGATGGTACGCTATTTTCAGCATGGTGTTCCCTTATTTGTGCAATGCCAACTGAATCCGTTTTCTGGGCACATCAACATCCAAAACTTTTACCACAACTTGTTGGTGAAGGTGCACATGCTCGTTCACATCTTTTACAAAAGTATCCGATAGATTAGAAACATGGATAAGGCCACTTTCTTTGATGCCAATATCCACAAAACAGCCAAAATTGGTAATGTTGTTTACAATTCCTGGCAACAATTGACCTTCCCGTAAATCGGTAATTTCCCTGATATTCTGATTAAACGTGAACACTTTAGCTTTTTCACGTAAGTCCAATCCCGGTTTTTCCAATTCCTTTATAATGTCCACAAGTGTCGGCATTCCAATGGTTTCGGTACAATACGATTTAAGGTTGATGCCTTTTAGGGCAGTTTTGTTACCGACAATCTCCTTTAAGGGAACACCCTGATCCTTTGCCATTTTGGATACCAGTCCATAACTTTCTGGGTGCACTGCAGAATCATCCAAAGGATTATCGCCGTTTTTGATACGTAAAAATCCAGCACTTTGTTCAAAAGCCTTTCCTCCCAAACGGGCTACTTTTTTAATTTCGTCCCGGTTCTTAAAAGCCCCATTTTCATTTCGGTAGGTTACAATATTCTCTGCCAATTTTGGACCAATTCCAGAAACATAACTTAAAAGAGGAACACTAGCGGTATTGATATTGACCCCAACGGAGTTCACACAACTTTCTACAACAGTGTCCAAAGATGTTTTTAGTTGGGTTTGATCCACATCGTGTTGGTATTGGCCCACACCAATGGATTTAGCGTCAATTTTTACCAATTCCGCCAAGGGGTCGGCCAATCTTCTACCAATTGAAACAGCTCCTCTCACTGTAACATCGTAATTGGGGAACTCGTCTCGTGCAATTTTGGACGCGGAATAAATGGAGGCTCCTGCTTCACTCACCACAAATACTTCGATGGGCTTTTTAAACGCTATGCGTTTTACCAGTTGTTCCGTTTCACGTGATGCCGTACCGTTTCCGATGGCAATGGCCTCTATTTTGTAGGCATCCACAAGGGAACTTATTTTTTTGATTGCCCCGGAACTATCCCGTTGTGGCGGATGGGGATAAATAGTTTCGTTGTGTTTAAGGTCGCCCTGTTCATCCAAACAGACCACTTTACATCCTGTTCTAAAACCAGGGTCAATGGCCAAAATGCGTTTTTCACCTAAAGGTGAACCCAATAATAACTGCTTTAAGTTATTGGAAAACACCTGAATCGCAGATGCATCAGCTTTAACCTTGGCTGCGTTTAAAAGTTCGTTGGAGAGAGAGGGGAGCAACAATCGCTTGTAAGCATCGGTAATGGCCAATTCAATGTGTTCGGCACAGGCATTGTTGGTTTTGATGATGCGTTTTTCAATGTTTTGAATTGCCCTTTCATCATCAATTTCAATTTTAACACGAATGAACCCTTCTTTTTCTGCTCGCATGATGGCTAAAAATCGGTGTGAGGGACAACGGCTCAAAGGTTCGCTCCAATCAAAATAGTCTCGAAACTTTTGGGCTTTTTCATCCTCTTTTTTGGTCTTCACCACTTTAGTGGTGATTAAAGCAAAACGCTCCAACTGATTTCGCAATTGGTTTCGTAAATCCGTGCGTTCATTGATCCATTCTGCAATAATGTGTCGTGCTCCTTCCAAGGCATCATCTTCGTTGACGACCTCTTTGCTCAAATATTTTGAGGCAATGTAATCGATTTCATCGCTGCGTTGCGCCATAATGATCTTGGCCAAAGGCTCCAATCCATTTTTACGTGCAGTCTCCGCTTTGGTCTTCTTACTTTTTTTAAAAGGAAGATACAGATCCTCCAAGCTGGTCAAATCCTCGCAGCTTAAAAATTTGGATTTTAACTCAGGAGATAGGGCATCTTGCTCTTCAACAGCTTTGATGATAGCTGCTTTTCGTTTTTCGAGAGCCTCAAACTGGGTTTTAAATTGCACAATGGCACCAATTTGAACTTCATCCAAGTTGCCTGTTAGTTCTTTTCGATATCTTGAAATAAAAGGAACGGTGCAATCCTCATTTAAAAGAGCTACGGTATTGGCAACGCTTTTTTCTGAAAGTTGGGTATGGCGAACAATGTAGGGAACAAGTTGCATGTGTTTTATGTATGTAGGTGGAGTGCTCATATAGGGGTTTGGGGTCCCAATATGAACACGTTTTATTGAATTAAATAGTTTTTAGTTGATAGTTTCCCCGTTATTGACCCCATCTTCATCTGGGTTCACAAAAACAAGTTTACCATCTTTGTCCTCGGTCATCAAAATCATCCCTTCGCTTTCAACGCCCCTAAGTTTTCTAGGGGCCAGGTTTACCAAAACGGTCACTTTTTTACCAATGATGTCTTCGGGGTTAAAGCTTTCGGCAATTCCCGAAACAATGGTGCGTGTATCCAGCCCTGTATCTATTTTCAATACCAAAAGTTTGTTGGCCTTTGGCATTTTTTCGGCTTCGATGATGGTACCAACACGCATATCGAGCTTAGCAAAATCATCGTAAGTGATGGTGTCTTTTTGTGGCGTTACTTCTTTTTCCATTTGCGCGTTGATTTTTTTGGTGGCTTCCAGTTTATCCAATTGCTGTTGAATTTCTGTATCCTCAATCTTACGGAACAACAATTCACTCTTGTTGATGGTATGACCGGCTGGAAGCAATGTATCTTCAGAAGCTATACTTTCCCAATTCGTCTCGACTGCGCTCGACTTAACATTAAGGATGCCTTTCAATTTTGTAGAAGTAAATGGTAAAAACGGTTCACTTAAAATCGCCAATCCTGTGGCAATTTGAAGTGCTACGTACATAATGGTCTTTACACGTTCTTCATCCGTTTTGATGAGTTTCCAAGGTTCCTCATCGGCTAAATATTTATTTCCCAATCGGGCCAAGTTCATCAATTCTTGGCTTCCCTCGCGGAAACGGTAGCGTTCCAAAGAGTTGGAAAGGATGCCGGGATAAGTTTTTAGGGCGTTTAAAGTTTCCAAATCCGTATCGGTAAATTCGCCCGGAGTTGGAACAACACCTTCGTAATATTTATGGGTAAGCACGGCCACACGGTTCACAAAGTTGCCAAAAATGGCCACCAATTCGTTGTTGTTGCGCGCTTGAAAATCTTTCCAAGTAAAATCGTTGTCCTTGGTTTCTGGAGCATTGGCAGTTAAGGCATAACGCAGCACATCTTGCATATCTGGAAATTCTTCCAAGTATTCGTGCAACCAAACTGCCCAGTTTTTTGAGGTAGACAATTTATTGCCTTCCAAATTCAGGAATTCGTTAGCTGGCACATTCTCAGGCAGCACAAAATCCCCATGGGCTTTAAGCATACTCGGGAAAATGATACAGTGAAAAACAATATTGTCTTTTCCAATAAAGTGCACCAATTTGGTGTCCTGGTCTTTCCAATAAGGCTCCCAATCTTTTCCTTCACGTTCGGCCCATTCTTTGGTGGAAGAAATATAACCGATTGGGGCATCAAACCACACATACAATACTTTTCCTTCTCCGCCTTCAACAGGAACGGGAATTCCCCAATCCAAATCACGGGTGACGGCACGTGGCTTAAGGCCATCATCTATCCAAGATTTACATTGACCGTACACATTGGGTTTCCAATCGGCTTTGTGACCTTCCAGAATCCATTCCTTAAGGAATCCTTCGTAACGATCTAAGGGTAAAAACCAGTGTTTGGTGGTTTTTAGAGTCGGAACTGCACCTGTAATGGTCGATTTTGGGTTAATAAGGTCGGTAGCATTCAATGACGAACCACATCTTTCACATTGGTCGCCATAGGCTTCCTCATTGCCGCATTTAGGACACGTACCTATAACAAACCGATCGGCCAAAAATTGATTGGCTTCCTCGTCATACAATTGTTCGGTAACCTCTTCAATAAAATCGCCTGCTTCATACATTTTTTTGAAGAAATCCGAAGCTGTTTTATGGTGTACCTCTGCAGAAGTTCTGGAGTAATTATCAAAAGAAATACCAAAATCCGCAAAGGATTTTTTAATGATAGCGTGGTATTTATCAATGATTTCTTTTGGCGTAACCCCTTCTTTTTTGGCTTTCATGGAAATGGCCACACCGTGTTCGTCGCTACCGCAAACAAAGGCGACATCACTGCCTTTAAGACGAAGGTAACGGGAATAAATATCCGCAGGAACATAGACCCCTGCCAAATGCCCAATGTGAATGGGGCCATTGGTGTAGGGGAGTGCAGCTGTAATCGTATATCTTGATGGTAATGGGTTCTGGGCCATGAAATATTCTAATTAGGCCCCAAAAATACTGATTTTAGCGGGATACTTCCTAAAAAAGGAAACCTCCAATAATGCGACCCAAGTTGGAAAATGGAGTGCACTATCGAAGGCTTCCTAAAATTGAGGATTATAGTTCTTGTTTCTTTAGGAGATCATTACGGATTTACTCATTTTCTTCTCTCCCACAGAAATGCGATAAATGTATTTTCCGGTGGAAAGGCTATCACGCATTCGTTCTCTAATATTGATTTCTACGGAACCTTCCAACATAATTTCGTTGTACAAAGTTCCAACGCGTTGACCCAAAATATTGAAGAGTTCAATATCAACGTGGGCCGAAACAGGCATCTCCAAATGGATATGCGGTGCTCGGGAACTTGGATAGTAAGGTGAATGCACTATACCATCCAAAATATCCACATTAGGGTTGTTTGGGTCTTGACTTGGTGGGGTTTCGGGTAAAATTGGTGGGTCGTTGTCCATAGCAATGTCTTCCAATGTTTCTCCACTACAATTAAATCCAAGGTCTATACCGCGATAAGGGTGCCCCAACAAGTGCTGTTCCACCAAATTTCTGGGTACACAAAGCCATTCGGCCAAAACAGTTCCGTACAAATCCCTAAAGTCCATGGTATACTCCAAGTTGCCACGGTTGTTCGGCTCATCTAAAGATGGGTGATCACCTACAAAGGCACTTCCATTTAATCCAGAACCAAAAAATAGGGTCGGTGCTGCCTTTCCGTGATCGGTACCGTTGGAACCATTTTCAAAAATTCGTCGTCCGAATTCTGAGAATGTCATACTCAACACATTATTATCTTGCTGGGTATAGGATAGATCTTCGTAAAAATTGTTGATAGCCACGGATAGATTGCTCATCAACCTTTCGTGCACAATGGGCTGGTTTCCATGAGTGTCAAATCCACCCATGGAGATCATATACACTTTGGTACCTAGATTACCCTTTATCAATCTTGCCAACAAAGCCAATTGACGTGCAAAGCCATTATCTTGATATTCCACTTGATTTTGACCTGCCATATACGCATCGTGTATGATGCCCGCATATTCGTAAGTAGTGTTCGCCACCCCTCTTAAAAAGCGAAGTTGGTCGCCATACATACAATTATCAAAAGGTGTGCTGGCATCCACATCATAAAACAGGCCTGTGGCAGCGATTTGTTCCAATTGATCCACATTATTGGTCACAAAGGCGTAATTGGTTTCTTCTCCCTGAAACACCAAGTTGGCCAAATTTCCAATCTGAATAGCGGCAGGTGCAGGTGGGGGCGAAATCAAATAATCGGGATACAATTGTTCAAAATGTCTACCCATCCATCCTGTATTTTCACCTGAGAAACCTGTTGTGGTCAAATCGGTATTGGCAAAAATATCGGATCCTGTAAAGTGGGACAGACTTTGATTTTCGTACCCAACGCCATGAACAGCTTTAAACTGTCCATCGCCCCAAAGTGATTCCAAGGCACTCATATAGGTAGGCACCCCAAAATCGTCGGTAAGCTTCAACACTTTACTTTCTGGAATGTAAATGTTGGGCCTTGCATTGGCGTAGGTGTCGTATTGTTGTATCGGAATAACGGTACTGAGACCATCATTTCCACCTGATAAACGAATCAGGATCAAAATATTGTCGGTTTCTGCCGCCGCAACAGCTGCAGTTAGTGGTGAAGGTGCCGAGGCCGAAACCAAGTGGCTTCCCAAGAACATGGAGCCCGACCCTGCAATCCCTAGAGCTTGTACAAAGGAGCGTCTACTCCATTTTTTGTGTTCCAAATCGTGGCCATCATGTTCAAGGCCTTTGTGTGGAGATGTATTGTGGTTATTGTGATTATCGCACATGGGTAATGGGGTTATTTAAGTTGAAACTCGGGTTCTCTGGACAAGTGGCGCAGTAAAACATAGACTTGGGTCGGTACTTCCATACTTGAAGAAAGCACCCACCATCCGTTACCGCCTGGAATGTAATCCGAAGAATAATAATCTTCTGGAACATCATCTATTTTGAAGGCATCCATAGCGCGCTCAAAATCTGCATCTGTCAAAAGGCCCTTGGGTGTGAACTTGTTTACCAATGCCCTTACCACGGTTTCTGGATTGCTGGTGTTGCTTTCGGCAGCCCCAACGGCATCCATCGCCAAGGTTCTAAATTGTTCATCGTTATCTTGGAAGGCTCTTTCCAAAAAGAATTCCATGGTAAGCCAACGACCGATTATAAAATTGGTATTGATCCACTGTCGGTCACGTTGCCAACCTTCCACTTCGGGGGGTTGAAAAAATGTTTGACCCAACAAGGAACAAGAATCGATCATGGTCAGTACATCGGAATCGTCATACGTAAAGTTCGTTTCCTTTAAAAAATTGAAATAAAGGTCGATAGGGCTTTTAATGATGACCCCAATTGTGGTTTCATCAAAAAAGTGTTGGCTTTCAAATAGTTGACGCAACACTGGTGCCAATTCGAAATTGTTGGAGATAAAGGTTTGGGCCAGCCCGTCAATTATTTCAGGGGCATTTCCTCCTTCATCGTTAGTTGAATCTGGATGCACAAAAAACTCATAGAGCTTTTTGCAAATGTACCATCCGATTTCATCTGGTCGTTGGTTGAATAAAATATTGATGACATCATCGTACCCCCAATTTCCTGTTTGCCCAAATATGGTTTTGTTCTCTGTATTGAATTCTGCAGGATCAAAAGTTACTTGGGTACAACCTTCTTCGCCACGTTCGGTATAGCCCGAAATTGCTTTTGCGGTTTCAATGATGTCTTGTTCGGTATAATTGTTTCCTTCCCCCAATGTAAAAAGCTCATAAAGCTCACGGGCGTAGTTCTCGTTTGGATTGTTACCTCTGTTTCGTACCCCGTCCAAATAATAGAGCATGGCACTGGTTAGCCCAATTTCACTGGTAAAGGTCTTAAAATTGCCCAAGGCATTTCGCTGAAGGCAATTGATGTAATAAAATAGGAACTGTGGACAATTATAAGTTTCCAACTGGGTCACAAAATGGTTGCTCCAGAAAAAACTCAATCGGTCTCTAAGGCCGTTGTCCAAAAGTGCGTTTCCATAGGCGGTTGTAAAATCCTCAATTTGGGCTCTCCGCATTTGACCTGCCAAATCATCATCGGCAGGATAATTGGCATTGTTCCAATCGGCCCATTCGGGTGCTGGAATCAAAGGTGCAGCTAAAGCTTGATTGACCAACGCATCCACCAAAGTACCCGCGGTTTGTCCCACGGCGGCATTTATGGTGTCAACAGAGGCACTAAAACCTAGCCTTCGGTACAAGTGGGCCGCACGTAACTCATCCAATGGAGTAGTATACGGCGCCAAAGTAGAGGAATTACAATTGATGAAGTACTCCATAGCAATTTCTGGCGTTAATTTAGGTACATAGTTTTGGGGTCAACTATATGTTTATGCTAGTGTTGGGGTGGTTCAATTGAGCCAACAAAGTACAACCTAAACGTTTCAATGTCTTTGAACTACCAAATTTTTCGACGAAATGCGTAAAATTTTATAAAATTGAATTAACGTATGGGAAATCATAACAATTTTGGGAAACTTGGTGAGAAAATTGCAAAGGATCATTTGCTTGCTTCTGGATATGAAATTTGTGTCCAGAATTATCGCTTTCAAAAAGCTGAGGTCGATATCATTGCCAGAAAGGACGATGTTTTGGTGATTGTGGAGGTAAAGTCAAGAAACAAGGGCTTTTTGGAAGATATTTCAGAAGTGATCCACCCTAAAAAAGTGAAACTTTTAACCCTGGCGGCCAACCATTTTGTGGAGGAAAATGACTTGGATGTCGAGGTGCGATTTGATGTAATTACTGTGGTTAAAAATAGGGAAAATTTTGAAATTGAGCACTTTGAAAGCGCATTTTATTTTTTCTAACCATTTGTTTGTTTTATAACAATATGTTATTTTTGCTCAAAACCAATGAATAATGAAAACCATATCTGCGGTAGTTGAGCACTACATTAAGAAGAAGCCGTTCCTGCAAACAGCTTTGGCACAGGGGATTATCAACCTAACATCATTGTCGAGACAGATAAAATCTGAAATCGCCGAAGAATTGGGCAAGGATGTTAAAGATGGCGCTATTGTGATGGCCTTGAAACGTTTGTCTGACGATTTGGAGTTTAGGGCGACCCATCGCATTGTAAAGGTGCTCAAGAATATTGGTGAGATTACCGTTCGTTCCAACCTTTCCGATTATACCTTTTTGGCTTCCGATACCATTTTGGAGCAGCAGGCCAAGTTGTTGGAAGAGGTCAATGACAATCAAGATGTGTTTTATACATCTTCGCGCGGTGTAAATGAGATCAACATTGTGATCAGCAATGTGATGGACAGTGTTGTGGAGAAATATTTCAAAACAGAGCGCTGCACCCAAAAGGCAGAAGGATTGTCATCTATCACTGTGAAATTGCCTGCGGAGAACGTTTCGGTACCCGGAATTTATTATTTCATTTTTCAGCGATTGGCATGGGAAGGTATTGTACTTTATGAAGTGATCTCTACCACCAATGAGTTTACCATTTTGGTAAACGATGAGCAAGTGGACGTAGCTTTCCGTACCATTAAAGATCTAAAATCCTTATAAAATTCACATTGCCACGGGTTTCCTAAACTAAATGGGCATCTCCTTCGTTTAAGAAAAAGACACTTTTGAAGGAATGACCAAAAAACGAATTCTGTGGGGTATTTTGACCTTGTTTGCACTTTATGTGTGCTACTTGGTGTACATATTTGTACTCTCTCCAAAAACCAATCTTCAATCCATTTATTTGATTCCGCAGGATGCCGTGTTCATCATTGAATCGGAACAACCTGTGGAAAGTTGGGAAAAGGTCAGCAAGAGCAAAGCTTGGAACCATCTAAAAAAGAACGATTACTTTTCGGATCTTACCGAGAACATTCAGCGGGTAGATGCCATTTTTAAGGACAATCATAAACTCTTTGAGTTTTTTGATGATCGTTCACTCTTTATTTCCATCCATATGATCTCCCCAAAAGACTATGGGATTTTTTATGTGTTGGACTTAAAACGGATTGCCAAACTTCAATTGCTCAAAACTTATTTGAATACCCTGTTGGATGATGGGTATGTTTTGAGCAAACGAACCTATCACGAGCACGAAATTTTGGAAGTGCATGACCGGGATACCAAGGAAACCATGCATTTGGCATTTATAAAAAATCAATTGGTGGCCTCGTACACCCATACCTTGGTGGAAGCTTCCATTGATCAATACAACGAACCTATTTTGGGCCGAAATCTCAATTTTTTGGAAATCAACCAAAAGGTTGGGCACGAGGATTTGTTCCGATTGTATACCCAATATCATTATTTTGATGATTACATTAAAATGTATTCGGACAATCCTTCCGATTGGGTAAAGCGGGTAAGTGAGAACTTTTTGTTTTCTGGTTTTTATTTTGATTTGGATGAAAACAGCACCTTGAAGGCCAACGGGTATACCAATATTAGTGCTGTAAACGAATTTTATTTGGAAGCACTTCAAAAATCAGGGAAGGCAGAACGTTCCATTCCTCAAATCGCGCCCAACACCACGGCACTTTATATGAGTTATGGGTTTGACAGTTTTTCGGAATTCTACACCAATTTTGAAAGAGTACAGCAAAGTGATCCCGAACAGTTCGCAAGTTATCAAGATGGGATTGCCAAGGTAGAGAAGTTCCTGAAAATCGATGTAAAAGAGCATTTTGTGAGTTGGATTGGCGATGAAATCGGGGTACTTCAAATTAAATCCCACATTAACCAGGGTAAAAATGATCTGGCATTGGTGCTGAAAGCAAATAATGCAGAAGATGCCAAGACAAATTTGGATTTTGTGGTCGAACAAATTCGAAAGAAGACGCCGGTAAAGTTCAAAGCAGTGGATTATAAGGGATACGAAATCAATTTTCTTTCCATCAAGGGATTCTTTAAAATGCTTTTGGGTGGTAGGTTCAATGAGTTTGATAAACCCTATTTTACCCAAATGGATGACTTTGTTGTGTTTAGTGATAATCCCAATACCCTTAAGGGTATAATTGATAAGGTGGTTGAAGACGAAACTTTGTCATCTTCTGAGGAATTTAGAAAGTTTGAAGAGCAATTTGATTCGGAATCCACAGTTTTTGCCTACAGCAATGTGCCCTTGTTGTATGATAATATGTATGCTTTGGCTGATGCGGTGACCAAACAAAAAATGCGTAAAAACAAGGATTTTATTATCTGCTTTCCTCAAGTTGGATTACAATTGACTCCCGAGGATGATCTTTTTGAAAGTAGGCTTGTAATGAATTATCGGGATGTGGAAGAAGTAAAAAAGACTATCAAGCTTCCAAAGCAATTGGAGTCAACTACTCCAAACATGGCTGAAACGGAAATCACGGATGCAGTTTTTAATTTGAAACCTATTTATCCCAACGATTTAAATGCAGATTCTTTCAGTAAAAAATATGCCAACGGCAATGTGCTGTTTGAGGTTGAATTAAAAGACGGTCTTAAACACGGTAGTTACGAGGAATTTTATTCGGATGGAACCCGAAAAATCCGAGGTCGATTCCGAAATGATACACAAGTTGGTACTTGGCGTTATTATGATAAGGACGGAAATCAAGTCTACAAGAAAAGATTTTAACAGCTACTGTCATTCCGTGCTTGACACGGAATCTCTTCCATAAAAATGGTTGCTAAAATGTTCATAAGTGTTGTTGCGTCGATAAATTCCGCAACAATCACTACCTTTCTTGCCCAAACCAAACCTCCGACAAATGAAAAACTTGCTTTTTGCGATTGCACTTCTTGTTGCATTTACAATTTCACTTCAAACCAATGCGCAACAAATCAATTTTCCAGACCGCTACGAAACATGGAAAACTGCAGAAAAAGGTCAATTTAAAGTTGACCAAAAAGCTTTGGATAAAGCAGTGGAATATGCCAATGCCAATGAATATTCGGGGTCAAGGGATTTGCGAATTGCCATTTTAAAAGGTTTTGAAAAGGAACCTTTTCATCAAATATTGGGTCCGACCAAAAAGCGTGGTGGCCCAGCTGGAATGATCATGAAAAATGGATATGTTTTGGCTTCATGGGGAGATACCAAGCGTGTGGACATGACCTTTAGTGTGACCAAAAGTTTTTTATCCACCGTTGCCGGTCTTGCTGAAGACCAACGATTGATTCAGGATACCAAAGATAAAGTGGGCGACTATATTTGGGATGGTACTTTTGATGGGGAACACAATTCCAAAATAACCTGGGAGCACCTATTGCAGCAAAATTCCGATTGGTCGGGAGAGCTTTGGGGCGGAAAGGATTGGGCAGACCGTCCACCAAGTGAGGGTGGTCTGGACGATTGGAAATTTAGAACCCTAAATGAACCAGGTACCGTAATGGAATACAATGACGTTCGCGTAAACGTGCTTGCCTATTCACTTACCCATGTGTGGAGAAAACCTGTTCCCATGGTGCTCAAAGAGGAAGTAATGGACAAAATTGGTGCCACCACCTCATGGAGATGGTTTGGATATGACCACGCTTGGACAGTAATCGATGGAGTTAAAATGCAATCAGTAACCGGTGGAGGGCATTCAGGTGCTGGACTTTTTATTTCCACGGAAGATATGGCCCGTTTTGGAACACTGTTTTTAAACAATGGTAAATGGGAAGAGGAGCAGATTATCAGTGAAGGTTGGATCAAAAAAGCGACTGCGCCTTCAGTACCCAATGTAAATTACGGCTATATGTGGTGGTTAAACCAACAAGGTGGTAGACATTGGGATGGAGTTCCCGAACATGTGTTCTACGCCGCTGGATTTGGGGGTAATTTTATTGTTGTGGATCAAAAAAGTGGATTGGTCATCGTGACCCGTTGGTTGGAACCTTCAAAAATTGGGGAGTTTGTAAAACAGGTTTACGAGGCTTTTTAGTTGTCATTTTCCAAGCGGATGCTGAGCGTAGTCGAAGCATAACACGGAATCTAATTTTAAGCAGAAATATTTTCTTTTTGGGGAGTTAATGGCTGTAAAACTTTCAACGCCTTTTCCACATTGGTAATTCTGTCGAAAGTAAGCAACAGACGAAGCCCATTACGGGTCTGCTTTTCCTTTAGTTTCACCAATTGAGGATGTGTTTGGGCATAGTGCAACACTTTGGTAAACGCGGAACTTTGATAAAAACTGGATTGCTGGTCGGCAATAAAATACCCAATAAACTTGCCCTGTTTCATGATTACTTTTTCCAAACCAATATGGGTGGCGATCCATTTAATACGGACTGAGTTCATCAAATCGATAGCTTGTTCGGGCAGTTCACCAAAACGATCTATAAGTTGGGCTTCAAATTTTTGTAAACCTTCTTCATTCTCTACGTTATTCAATTGGGTGTAAAGATTAAGACGCTCGGTTATATTGTTGATATAATCATCTGGGAAAAGCAGTTCAAAATCGGTATCGAGCTGTAACTCCTTTACATATACCTTTTCTTTGTCGCCCTCTACTTCTTCATACAAATCCTTGAACTCATTTTCTTTAAGTTCATCAATGGCTTCGGACAATATTTTTTGATAGGTCTCAAATCCAATTTCGTTGATGAAACCGCTCTGCTCACCTCCCAAAAGGTCACCCGCACCACGAATTTCCAAATCTTTCATGGCAATATTGAAACCACTTCCCAAATCAGTGAACTGCTCCAAGGCCTCAATGCGCTTTCGAGCTTCAGAGGTCATCACTTCGTAGGGTGGGGTAATAAAGTAACAGAATGCTTTTTTATTGCTTCGGCCCACTCGACCACGCATTTGGTGTAGATCACTCAATCCAAAATTGTTGGCGTTGTTAATGAAAATGGTGTTGGCGTTGGTCACGTCCAATCCACTTTCGATAATGGTGGTGGAAACCAATACATCGAATTCCCCGTTCATAAAGGAAAGCATCAGGGATTCCAGTTTTTTGCCCTCCATTTGACCGTGTCCGATTCCGATTTTTGCATCGGGTACCAAACGTTGGATCATTCCGGCTACTTCTTTGATATTCTCAATTCGATTGTGGATAAAAAATACCTGTCCACCTCTTTGAATTTCGTACGAAACCGCATCTCGGATAATCTCTTCATTCAATCGAATCACCTGACTTTCGATGGGGTAACGGTTAGGTGGTGGCGTATTGATCACGGATAGGTCACGAGCTGCCATCAAACTAAATTGAAGTGTTCGCGGTATTGGAGTTGCTGTGAGCGTTAGCACATCCACATTTTGCTTAATGGAGCGCAGTTTTTCTTTTACTGAAACCCCGAATTTTTGTTCCTCATCAACAATCAATAAGCCCAAATCTTTGAACTGCACATTTTTGTTTACCAGTTGATGGGTACCTATGATAATGTCCACTTTTCCAGCAGCCAATCGTTCCAAAACGTCCTTTTTCTCCTTGGCAGTTCGGAAGCGGTTGAGATATTCTACTGTTACGGGCATCTCTTTCAAACGTTCCCTAAAAGTTCTGCTATGCTGAAAAGCCAAAATAGTGGTCGGAACCAAAACGGCAACCTGTTTGCCATTATCGACGGCCTTAAAGGCAGCACGAATCGCTACTTCTGTTTTACCAAAACCTACGTCGCCACAAACAAGTCGGTCCATCGGTCGTTCGCTCTCCATGTCCTTTTTAACATCTTGGGTACTTTTTTCCTGATCAGGGGTGTCCTCGTACAAGAAAGAAGCTTCGAGTTCGTACTGTAAATAGCTGTCGGGTGCGCATTGGAATCCTTTTTCCAATCGGCGTTTTGCATAGACTTGAATAAGGTCGAAGGCAATCTTCTTGACCCGCGCCTTGGTCTTTTGCTTCAGATTTTTCCATGCGGCGGAACCTAGTTTGAAGATTTTAGGTGGTGCCCCGTCCTTACCGTTGTATTTGGAAATTTTATGCAGCGAGTGGATACTCACATATAAAATGTCGCGGTCGCCATAAATCAGTTTAATGGCTTCCTGCTTTTTGCCCTCAACATCAATTTTCTGCAATCCACCAAACTTGCCGATACCGTGATCAATATGGGTCACATAGTCACCAATTTCCAATTTGTTGAGTTCCTTTAAGGTAATGGCCTGTTTTTTTGCATAGCCATTTTTTAAATGGAACTTATGGTAACGCTCAAATATTTGGTGGTCGGTGTAGCAGGCAATTTTTAGATCATGGTCCAAAAAGCCCTGGTAAAGTGGAAAAATGATGGTTTGATAATGCACCGTTTGGTCCACTTCATCAAAAATATCATGCAGACGTTTGGCCTGCTGCTCTGTGGAGCAAAATATGTAGTTGCTGAAACCTAAATCTCGATTTTCATTCAGGTTATCAATGAGTATATCAAACTTTTTATTGAACGAGGGTTGAGGTTTGGTGTTGAATTGGAAAATGTCACTTCGACTTCGATCAGTGACCCTATCGTCTGAATTTTGGGAGCTGAGCGGAGCCGAAGCTCCAACTTCAATACATAAATAATCCTGTAACTGTACTTTCAGCAAAGCGGAATCCAAAAACAGCTCTTTGGGTTGCGCGTGTTTGATTTCCTTGCTCAACTTTGCAAAACTCTCTTCCGCTTTTTCAAAAAAGGAATCAATTCGGTCGTAGATCAAAGCAGGGTTCTTGGTAAAAACAACTGTATTGGCCGAAATATATTTTAAGAAACTTTCCCGTATTTCCTCGGTAAACTTGTTTTCAACATTCGGGATGATAGTAATTTTCTTCACTTTGTCCGTGGAAAGCTGGGTCTCCACATCAAAAGTTCGTATGCTATCCACTTCGTCCCCAAAAAATTCAATACGGTACGGTTCGTCGTGGGAAAATGAAAATACATCCACAATTCCCCCTCGAACTGAAAACTCTCCAGGTTCGGTTACAAAATCTACCCGTTTGAACTGATATTCAAAAAGGACTTCGTTTAAAAAATCCAACGAGATTTCATCCCCCAATTTTATTTTCTGGGTGTTTCTGTCCAATTCCTTTCGTGTCACCACTTTTTCAAATAGTGCATCGGGATAAGTGACAATTACCGCAGGTTTTTTTCTGGAGTTGATGCGGTTCAAAACTTCCGCTCGCAACAATACATTGGCATTGTCTGTTTCCTCAATTTGATATGGACGACGATAACTTCCAGGATAAAAAAGCACATCTTTTTCACCAATCAACTGCTCCAAATCATTTAAATGATAAGCAGCTTCTTCTTTGTCGTTTAAAATCAATAAAAAAGGGGCTTCTGCTGATTTGAAAGTTTCAGAAATCAAAAAGGAGAGTGAGGATCCCACAAGTCCTTTTAAATTGATTTTTCGTGATGCGTCTGAGGTATTGTTTTGAGTTTGGGCAATGGTATCCCTCAGTTTCCCAAGTTGGGGAGACTGCTCAAATAGTTGGGAAATCGGGGTTTTGGTCAATCCAAAAAACTTTGCGGCAAAGATAAACCGCGGAAACATTTACAAAAAATGTTTTTTTGGGTTTCTTGCCCATAATTGAGTGTAGTGTGTCATTCTGAGCGAAGCGAAGAATCTAATGGAAGGTTTGGAATGAATGGTATGTCATTCCGCACCTGATGCGGAATCCATTGGTTTTTAAGTGGATTCCTGCTTTCGCAGGAATGACAATTGGCTAAAGTTCCCGGAGCGCCCGCCTGTCGGACGGGCAGGTAGTCGAAGGGGCATTATATTATCTATACCTTAAAAATAGTATCCTCTGCAATAGCGTAGACTTCATCTGATTTTTTTGGGTCAAGGGAATAAGTACCCGTAAACTGCCCAAAGGCAGGTAGTATCATTTGATTATCAGACTTGAAAAAGCAGGGCAGCTTTAAACGGTCCCTTCCAATTCCTTTGAGTTTGATCGATGGATGAACATGCCCGCAAAAGGTAAAATAACCTTCTCGTTCTTCGGGATGATGGGTTAAAAGGAAAGAATCAATAAGCAACTCTGGAAAAATGGAAACCTTTAGTTTTTCAAACTTTTCAGGAGCAATGATGTCGTGGTTTCCTGCTACCAATATTATTTCTGCGGGTGTTTTGGCTACCCAATTCTCGAACAATTCCCATTCCTTGTTCAATGAAGAATGAAACAAATCCCCCAAAAAACAAATTTGAAACGGTTGGAAATCATTGACAATTTTATCCAACAATAAAAAATTTTTGTGGATAGCCTTTCTTGGAACCGCCGCACCAAACTTTCTAAAATGGGATACTTTCCCTAAATGCACATCGCTGATAAGCAAAAGGGACTTTGCCTCCCAAAACAATCCACCCAAAGGATGGAGCTGAAATTCTTGGTTATGTATTTGAATTTTTTGCATCTGAATTTCAAATTTAATTCAATTGTCATTTCGAACTGCGCGAAGCAAGTATGAGAAATCTTAAAAATAGATTTCTCAATCGACGTTGCACTCCTCATTTCGAAATGACATAATGGCGTCATGCTGAACTTGATTCAGCATCTCACTAATATTGGATTCCGTGTCGGGGCACGGAATGACAGGGCAAAGGAGTTGTCAGATTATTTGGTCAATTTAGCCATCATTTTTTTAATACGATCCGCCAATTTTTCGTTGGAAAGTTTTTCCCGTAACCTATCTGTAATGATCGGAAAGGAAAAAGGTGTAGGTTGAGAACACTGTTTCCATATAATTTCTTGTTGGGCAATTCGCTCCAAGGCCAATCGTAAACGCCCCTCTTCCAATTGATGCTCAAAAGTTTCGGTATACGCTTGTTGGTAAAGCAAATTATCATCTTCAAAATCTCGAAAAACATCAAACAGTAATTGCGAACTGCTTTGCAGATGTTTCATTTTAATGCCTTTTCCAGGTTGTCCCGTAAATACCATTCCGCTGATTACAGCAATATCACGGAATTTTCGTCTTGCCATCTCGTTGGAATTCAAACTTTTTTGAAGATCGGACAACATATATTGAGGTGAGAATAGATTGTTGTCCAAAACTTCTTGGATATCAATTTCTCGGTCAGAAAGCAATTCAAAACCATAATCGTTGAAAGCGAGGGAACAGGTAATGGGAGACAATAAACTGATGCGATATGCCAACAAACTGCTCATTCCCTCGTGTATAGCCCGTCCTTCAAAGGGGTAAAACATATGGTGGTATCCATCACGGGTCTCGAAAGTTTCAATTAAAAATTGATGGGGCTGGGGAACAATGCTTTCTTCCCGTTGTTTGGAAAACATTTGTGCTAAAGCTTGAATTTCTTCCGATTGTTCCGATATGTCCAACTCGGCAGTATAGAGTTCTTGCCGAAGCAATTCGGACATTTTTGCGGAAAAACTTAAACGGCCGCCCATCCAACTGGGCACTTTGTTGGTTCTTTTATTGGAATTTCGAACATGTGCCGACATCCCTTGGATCCTGATAAACTCCAAATTTCGACCTGCAAAGGTAAAAACATCCCCAGGACTTAATTTGGAGATAAAATACTCTTCAATAGTGCCAATATAACCTCCTTTTTGATAGCGAACGGAAATAGAAGCATCCCCAACAATGGTCCCAATTTGGAAACGGTGTCGCATGGCAACCATCCTACTGTTAACCACAAATTTGCCATCTTCGTCAACCTCCACTTTTTTGTATTCATCATAGGTTTTAAGGCTTTGACTCCCCATTACCAAAAAATTGAGTAACCATTGCCATTGCTCCTCGGAAATGGCCTGAAAGCAAAAGGTCTGTTTGATTTCGGGATAAATTTCATCAGGATAAAACCCATCCGAAACAGCCAAAGTGGTCAAATATTGAATAAGGACATCGAAACTGTTCAAGTAGGGAATTCGGTCTTCCACTGCACTGTTCAGTACAGCCTTTTGCATGGCCGAAGCTTCAATAAGTTCCATGGCATGTGTGGGCAAAAAATAGATGACACTTTCCTTGCCCGGACGGTGTCCGCTTCGTCCTGCACGTTGCAAAAATCGGGCAACTCCTTTTGGCCCACCAATTTGGATTACCGTTTCAACAGGTGCAAAATCCACCCCAAGATCTAAGCTGGAGGTGCAGACAACGGCTTTTAGGCTTTCGTTTCGAATGGCCTGTTCCACCCAAAGACGGGTTTCTTTGTTGATGCTGCCATGGTGCATGGCCATTTCGCCAGCGAACTCAGGATATTTTTCCAATATTTTCTGGAACCAGATTTCACACTGACTTCGGGTATTGGTAAAAAGTAAGGTGGTTTTGCTTTTTTTGATGATGGGAATTACTTGGTCCAACAAATGCAATCCCAAATGCCCACGCCAAGGAAAGGTTTCCATTTCCTTTGGAATAATGCTTTTGACCGTGATTTTTTTGTTGAGGTTGGCCTTGACCAAAACTGAATTCTCCAATTCTGGTGAAGTTGGACCAAGTAACACTTCACGTGCTTGTTCCAAATTACCAATAGTGGCCGATATACCCCAAATACGCAATTCCTTGCAGACCGATTTTAATCGTGATAGGCCCAATTCCATTTGAACACCTCGCTTGGAACCCAACAGTTCGTGCCATTCATCTACGACAATTGCAGAGCAATCTTTAAAGGTCTTGGCATAACCTTTCGAGGAAAGCAAGAGATGGAGACTTTCAGGCGTAGTGATCAACAAATCAGGCATATTGGTACGCATTTGTGCACGTTCTTTTGTAGAGGTATCCCCAGTTCGGATACCAACAGTCATTTGTGTGCCCAAATCTTGGGTAATTCTTTCTGCGGATTGTTTTATTTCTTGGGATAGTGCCCTCAATGGGGTAATCCATATGGCCTTTAATCCCTTTTTATGTTTGGTTTTATAATCGGGATGGTTTTTGATGTAGTTCAACACTATCGGAAACCAAAGTGCATAGGTTTTTCCGCTTCCCGTAGGTGCATTCAATAAGCCATGTTTGCCATCCAAAAAGGCTTTCCATGTCTCTTTTTGAAACGGAAATGGTTTCCATTTTTGTTCTTGGAACCAATTTTCGGCAATATGAAAAAGTTCAGATTCTTTCAGGGAAAAGTGACTTAAAATTGAAAATTACAAATTTCTTTGATGGGTTTGTACCCGCTTTTTTGCGATAAGATTTATATTTGTGCCACAAAATTAGAGACATGCCAATTTTAGATCTTTACGAGCACGGAGACCATAGAAAAAACTTAGCGCATTTTGCCACTTTGGCAAGTTTGGCCGCTATTGATGGTGAGATCAATCCAGAGGAAAAAAAGGTTCTGGAAAAATTTGCCTTTAAACTGAACATTACCGAAGCTGAGATCAAGGAGGTAATGAAAAAGGAAAATAAATATCCGATTGAAACTCCGCACAGTGGCGAGAAAAGATATAAAAGGTTATTTGAGTTCTTCCAAATAATTTTCAGTGACCACGGTATTGAAAAAGAAGAGCGTTTGTTGGTTGAAAAATATGCGGTAGGTCTTGGTTTTTCCCCTAAAAAAGCTTCGGAAATTGTAGATAAGTCTATTGCAATCTTCACTGGTAGAATTCCATTCGAAGATTACCACGAATTGGTTACGCGTTAAGAGCGGGACATAAATTCCTCGGCTTTTTCCACCATTTTTTTACTGCCGCAGAAGAACGGCACCCTTTCGTGCAATTCTGTAGGCTGAATGTCCATGATGCGTCTGTACCCATCACTGGCTTTTCCGTTGGCCTGTTCCGCCAAAAAAGCCATGGGATTGCATTCGTACAATAGACGGAGCTTCCCATTTTGGGCCTTACTACTTTTAGGATACATGTAAATTCCTCCTTTGATCATGTTCCTGTGAAAGTCGGAAACCAAGGATCCAATATAGCGTGAGGTATAGGGACGGTCGCCCTCTTCCATTTGGCAATATTTGATGTAATCCTTTACTCCCTGCGGAAAGTGGATATAGTTCCCTTCGTTCACAGAGTAAATTTGTCCATCTTCTGGAAATTGCATATTCGGATGTGAAAGATAAAAAGTACCCAAGGCAGGGTTTAGCGTGAAACCATTCACACCGTGGCCTGTGGTGTACACGTACATGGTCGAAGTGCCATAAATGATATAACCTGCAGCGATTTGATTTTTACCCGGTTGGAGAAAATCTTCCAAGGTAACAGGAGTCCCTACTGGTGTAACTCTTCGGTAAATCGAAAAAATGGTTCCAACGGAAACATTAACGTCAATGTTGGAAGACCCATCCAAAGGATCAATTAAAACCACATATTTGTTTTGGTGTTGCCTGTCAAAACTGTTGATGCTGATAAAATCATCTTCTTCTTCTGAAGCAATACCGCAGACAATTTCACGGTTTTTTAGCGTTTCAATAAATTTCTCATTGGCCAATACATCCAATTTTTGCTGATCTTCCCCTTGAATGTTGATGTCGCCCGCTGCTCCTGTAATGTCAACCAGTCCAGCTTTGTTTACCTCATGGTTGACCACTTTGGCAGCCAAACGAATACCATTTAGCAGTCTTGAAAGTTCCCCGGATGTGTATCGAAATGAATTTTGATTGGCGATGATGAACTCGCCCATGGTTAGTCGCTGTTTATCGAACATGAAAGGCTGTTTTATTTATAGGCAAATATCGTGCATTTTGTGAAACTATAACGTTTTCGCTATACTTTACTTTTGAAATTTTATAACTTTGAGTTTTATTTATAACAATATGGATTTTTCAATACGGGATGCAAGACCCGAGGATATGGGACAAGTGTTGGGACTGATACAGGAACTGGCCAATTTTGAAAAGGAACCCGATGCTGTGGAAGTTACTGTGGAAGACCTTGTGAAGGATGGCTTTGAAGGTGAAAGAATGTTCCATTGCTTTGTAGCCGAAACATCTGAAGGTATTGCAGGAATTGCTTTGGTATATCCAAGGTATTCCACTTGGAAAGGGCTAGCCATACATTTGGAAGATCTTATTGTTGCTGAACGTATGAGAGGCAGTGGTTTGGGTTCTGCCTTATTGGATGAAGTTATCAAATACGGCCATAGTCTTGGCGTTAAACGTATTTGTTGGGAAGTGTTGGATTGGAACGAACCCGCTATTGAATTTTACGAGAAAAAAGGAGCCAAAGTACTGCGCGATTGGGATGTAGTACAAATGGACGAAACGGGAATCAAAAATTATATGGAAACCTTGAACTAGGTTTTCAAACAAAAAATAGCATAGAAATACATGAGAGTATTCAAATTTGGTGGAGCATCGGTTAAAGATGCCGCTGCAGTAAAAAATGTGGTTAGTGTTTTGCAAGAGGTGGGATACAAAGACACCTTGGTTGTGATTTCTGCAATGGGAAAGACCACCAATGCCATGGAAATAGTTGTGGAGTCTTACTTTAATGATAAGAGCAATCTCCCAGCGGCCATTCAAGAAGTGGAGGACTACCACCAAGGAATTTTGGCCGATCTTTTTGAAAATCCGCAGCACCCAATTCATGCCAAAGTAAAGTTGCTTTTTGAGGAAGTAAAGGGATTTTTGGCGTGGAACAAATCCCCAAAATATGCCTTTGTATATGATCAAGTGGTGGGTTATGGCGAATTGTTGTCCACCACCATTATGAGTGCTTATTTGAACGAGGTAAATATTCCGAATACCTGGTTGGATGTGCGTACCATGATCAAGACCGATAACACCTATCGTGATGCCCAGGTAAACTGGGAACGTACCCAAACCGAGGTGGTCAACCATGTAGATATGGCCAATTTGAACATCACTCAAGGATTTTTGGGCAGTGACGACAACAACTTTACCACTACTTTGGGTCGAGAGGGCTCGGATTATACCGCTGCTATTTTGGCCTATTGTTTAAATGCCGAATCGGTTACCATTTGGAAAGATGTACCCGGGGTGTTGAATGCTGACCCGAGAAATTTTGAGAATGCGGAGTTGTTGGAGCAAATCTCCTATCGTGAGGCCATTGAGTTGGCATTTTACGGTGCATCGGTAATCCACCCAAAAACATTGCAACCCTTGCAAAGAAAGGAGATACCATTGCACGTAAAATCTTTTGTAAGTCCAAAGGACCCTGGAACAACTGTTGGTAAAGGAGTGGGCATTGTGCCTAAAGTGCCATGTTTTATTGTGAAAAAGAACCAAGTATTGTTAAAATTGTCCTCATTGGATTTCTCATTCATTGTGGAGAATAATATCAGTGAAATTTTCAAATTGTTCCATGATCACCGTTTAAAAGTGGATATGATCCAAAATTCAGCCATTAGTTTTTCCGTCTGTTTGGACAACAAGTTCAAAGGGCTTCAACCTTTGTTGGAAGAACTAAAACGCAAATTTAAAGTGGTGTGTCACGAAGATGTTTCCTTGTACACCATTCGTCATTTTAATGACGAGGCCGTAAAATCACTTCAAAATGGAAAATCTGTTTTGGTGGAACAGCGTGGAAAAGAGACAGTTCAGTTGGTGGTAAAATAGGTTTTTGATAATTCATATTTAGGTAAAAAACCCAATAGCGTTAATTTTCTATCTTTACGCTTACCTAAATATTTACTACATGGGTCTGGTTACGGCAAAAGAGGTGGCAAAAGTCATCAATATGGACAAATATGGCTTTTTGGGCACGTTTGTCGGATGGCTTTTAATGGTAGCCACTAGGATAACCACCATCAACCGATTTTATAATAAGAACAAGGATTTATCTGGGCCAGAATTCCTCGATAGCATTTTGGATCATTACGAAATTGATTTTGATATCCCCGAAGAGGATATCAAACGTCTTCCCAAAACAGGTCCATATATCACAATCAGTAACCATCCGTTAGGCGGTATTGATGGCGTATTGTTGTTGAAGCTTTTGTCTAACGAACGTCCCGATTATAAGATCATTGCCAACTTTCTGTTACATCGTATTGAGCCTTTAAAGCCGTACATCATGCCAGTGAATCCTTTTGAAAACCATAAGGATGCCAAAAGCAGTATCGCTGGTTTTAAAAATGCGTTGAAGCATTTACACGAAGGTCATCCACTTGGAATTTTTCCTGCAGGGGAGGTGTCGACGTATCGTGATGATAAATTGGTAGTGGACAAGCCTTGGGAAGAAGCAGCTATAAAACTCATTCGAAAAGCGGAAGTTCCAGTGGTACCGATTTATTTTCATGCGAAGAACAGTCGACTGTTTTACCGTTTGTCCAAGATTGATGATGTATTCCGTACAGCGAAATTACCCTCTGAACTGACCTCGCAAAGCAGGCGACCCATAAAAGTACGTATCGGTCAGCCCATTTCCGTGGCAACACAACAGGAAGAGGAAACTTTGGAAGGTTTTACCGAATTACTCCGAAAAAAAACCTACCTCTTGGCCAATGTTTTTGAAAAAGAACGATTAATAGATAAGGTGCCCACCTCTCTTAAAATTCCGAAACCACCCAAAAAAATTGCTTCCCCGATAAGTGCCAAGGTATTGGAAGGGGAGATTGAAAGGTTGCGTGAAAAGGACTGTAGAATGCTGCAAAGCAAAAACTACGAAGTGTATTTGGCCCAAGCCAAGGACATGCCTTTTTGTTTGAATGAAATTGGGCGTCAGCGAGAGGTAACTTTTAGGGAAGTAGGCGAGGGGACCAACAATGCAATAGATTTGGATAAATTCGATTCGTATTATCACCATTTGTTTTTATGGGACGATGATACTAAATCCATTGTAGGTGCCTACCGTATGGGCTTGGGTTCACAGATTTTTAAAAAGTATGGGATTGATGGCTTTTATCTTCAAGATTTATTTCGATTCGAGCCCGAACTGTATGGGATGATGGAGAAATCCATTGAAATGGGAAGGGCCTATATTGTGAAGGAGTATCAGCAGAAGCCCATGCCACTGTTTTTACTTTGGAAAGGGATAGTGCACACTACCTTAAGACACCCCGAACATAAATATTTGATAGGAGGGGTCAGTATCAGTAACCAGTTCTCCAATTTCTCCAAATCGTTGATGATCGAGTTTATGAAGTCCAACTATTGGGATCCTTATGTGGCCCAATACATTCGACCCAAAAAGGAATTTAAGGTGCAATTGAAGGATGCTGACAAGGAATTTATTTTCGATGAGACCCAAGCCGACCTCAATAAATTTGATAAGTTGATCAGTGAGGTAGAGCCGGGTAGTCTTCGTTTGCCGGTATTGATCAAGAAATACATTAAGCAAAATGCCAAGGTGGTGGCCTTTAATGTGGACCCGCTGTTCAACAACTCGGTAGATGGTTTGATGTACATTAAAATTGCCGATTTGCCAGAGAGTACGGTAAAACCTGTTATGGAAGAATTTCAGGCGGAGTTGGAGCGAAAATTGGCCGAAGGCAACGGAATTACTGAGGAGGATTAATCGATTCCAACCTTTTCACTGCGTTTTTCAAAAAGAAGATTGTCCTTCCATTCCCCATGGATTTTACCAACACGTTCCCGTTTTCCAATAAAACGGAAACCGACTTTTTCATGGAGTTTAATGCTGGCCTCATTTTCTGGAAATACCCCGGATTGAAGGGTCCAATACCCGGCTTTTTCACTTTCTTCAATCAATCGTTGCATCAATTGTTTACCAACGCCCATCCCACGACTTTTGGCGGCAATGTAGACACTTACCTCAGCTACGCCACCATAAACACATCTGCTCGACACGGGCGAAAGGGCTACCCAGCCCAGAATTATACCATCTTCCTCTCCGACATACCTGCATTTGGAAATGTGGGCAGAGTCCCAATGCTCAAAAGTTGGAGTTTGCGTTTCAAATGTGGCAAAACCCGTAGCTATTCCCTCGGCATAAATTTGGGAAACCGTCTCCCAGTCCTCCGCAGTCATTGGTCTAATATGCATAAGCTTTATTCTTTTATTGTAATATTACGATGGAAGTAGTTGTAAAAAAAGCCAGATACATATTATCTGGCTTATAATTTTTAAAGTCCCTTAAACCAATTTTGGAAATATTCACCTACCAAAAAGACTGGTTTTTGATTTCCGCTGATAGCTCCGATTAAACTGGCTATCCATAAAATAAAAGGGAAAATCCAAGCAATAATATTAATGACAGGGATAAGACCCAAAACAATTCCGATCAAGGCAATTCCCAATACTTGTCGAACATAGAAAGATCCAATTTCCGTTTTGTTGCTGCTGTTCATAATAATTGCAATTATCCAGCCAATCAAGGTAATATGGGCTATAATGGCCACAGTTTTTCCACTATCGGGATTGTTAGGGGAAAAGGCTTCTTTTACATCCTCCTTAAATTCTTTTGCTGCTTCTTCGGCCTTGTCGCCAAAGTCTTTTTTTTCTTCTGACATGTTTTAATGTGTTGGTTAATGTGTACCTAAAAGTAGAAAATAATTTGATACTAAAGAAAGGCTTTATCAATTGGTTCCCAAAGTTCCAATTTGTTGCCTTCGGGGTCCAAAATCCAACCAAACTTTCCGTATGAATACTCTTCCATTTCTCCAACAATAGTTACCCCTTCCTCCTTAAGAGCTTCCAATAATTCAACTAGATTTTCCACCCTAAAATTCATCATGAATTGTTTTTCACTAGGTTTAAAATACTCTGTTTTTTCGTCCATGGGGCTCCATTGGGTAGAACAATCGTTCCCTTCTTTGTCTTTCCACCAGAACGTACAACCGTATTGGTCCGTGTTCAATCCTAAATGGGTTTTGTACCAACTTTTAATGTGATCTGGGTCTTTGGATTTAAAGAAGAACCCACCCAATCCTGTAACTCTATTTTTCATGATTTTTTAATTTGGTTTTCATATAGTTTTATCCAATCCTGTGGGGTCATTTTTTCGCAGAGTTCCCCAATCAGCTTAAAGGGAATTTGGTCCATTTTTTTAAATCGAACACAGCTTTTTCCCATGTCAAGCTTATTGGAAACATGCTTGGGATATTCCTTCACAAACCAATCCAACAATTCGGCATTGGCATAAATGCCCATGTGGTACAATGCCACAAAGTTCTTTTGGGAAGCAATATTGATAAAGGGCAACGGTAGTTTAGGGTCGCAATGATATCCATTGGGATAAAGGGAATGGGGCACTACATAACCCAACATTTTATAGTTGATGCATTCCTCAAACCCTTGGGGTAAATGCTTTTTTACGGTCTCACGAAGTTGATAAACAGCATCCTTTCGCTCTTCAGGCAACTTTTCGAGGTATTCTTTTGGGGTTTGGGCGTCAATGGTCATGTAGTATTAACTTTAATTAACCCCAATCCTTTTTGGAAGAGGTCCTTAAAGTTAACAAAATCTCTCTTTGACCTTGTCTACAATTGTTTGGGCCAATTTTTCCTTGCTTTCAACCGTCCAGCCGGCTACGTGAGGGGTAAGCAGCACGTTTTTGGCTTTGCGCAAATATTTAAAGGCTTTTGGTTTTTGGATGAACATGTTCTCGAAGGATTTTTTCTCATATTCCAACACATCCAAACCGGCACCCAATATTTTACCCGATTTAAGGGCCGCGACCAAATCTTTGGTGATCACACATTTTCCGCGGGCAGTATTTAAAAGCCAGAAAGGTTTGTGGAATCCTTCTATAAATTCGGTGTTGACCATACCTGTGGTAAGTTCGGTCTGCGGTACATGTAAACTGACGACATCCGAACGTTGCATAAATTCCATAATGCCTACCTGACGGGCATTTTCATCCCCAACACCACCAACAATATCATAGCAAATTATCTCTACATCAAAACCACGTAGCTTTTTGGCGAAGGATTTTCCCATGTTCCCGTAGCCGATAATGCCCACCGTTCTGCCATCCAATTCAACACCACGGTTGCCTTCGCGGTCCCATTTTCCCTTTTTTACCTGTTTGTTGGCTTTGCAAAGGTTGTTCATGAGCGAAAGCAGCATTCCCAAAGCGTGTTCCCCGACTGCATTTCGGTTGCCTTCCGGGGCCGATGCCATAAATACCTTCTTGAATTTGGCATGCTCCACATCAATATTTTCCAAACCGGCACCCACACGCCCAATAAATTTGAGGTTGGTGGCCTTGTCCAAAAATTGTTGGTCAATGGTAAACCTGCTACGGATGATGATTCCGTCGTATTCATGGATTTTTTGCTCTACCTCTTCTTTGGTCGAGGTGTAATCTTCGTGGTTTTCAAAACCCAGCTCTGCGAATTGATCTAAGAGCAACGGGTGATTGGTGTCAAGGTGAAGTACTTTCATGGGGTCAAATATACAACTCCTAGATTTTTGGATAAACTGTTTGGGTTTTCTCGTGTTGCACATTTCCTGTGTGCGCAGTGGATAATTTTTCAAAAAGTAGCACGTGTACTTCTTCTCCGTTCTTGGTCATGGGATTGTGTTCCACACCTTTCGGAACAACAATGATCTCTCCTTCGTTCACGACTTCGATTCTATCCCTAAATTGCATATAAAGGGTGCCTTTGATCACTTGAAAAAGTTCGTCTTCATGCTCATGGGCATGCCAAACAAATTCGCCTTGTAATTTGGCCAATAGCACTTGCATATCGTCTACCACTGCAATTTGATGTGGATGCCATTGTTTGGTAAACTCTGCGTGCTTGGCTTTCAGGTTGATGGATTTCATATGTATCAGATTCCCAAAATAATCTTGGCTATGGTGAAGTAGATCAAAATCCCGAAGATATCGTTGCTAGTCGTGATAAACGGCCCGGTTGCGATAGCTGGGTCAATGTTTCTTTTATGCAGAAAAAGTGGAATAAAGGTGCCGATCAATCCCGCGACAACAATCACAATGATCAAGGATAAGGAAATGGCTATGGCAGTGGTAAAGGTTCCTTTCCAAATCCAAGTGAAAACCAATAACAAAGTGGCCAAGATAACACCGTTTAAAAGGGCCAAAAGCATTTCCTTTACCAATCGGCTGCTGATGCTTCCCTTAAGATCGTCGTTTGCCAAACCTTGCACCATAATGGCACTGGATTGTACCCCTACGTTTCCTGCCATGGCCGCAATAAGGGGTGTGAAAAAGAAAAGCACGGCATGTTTAGAGATCATTTCTTCAAAACTGCCCATAATGGCCGCGGCCCCAAGTCCACCGAACAGACCTAAAATCAACCAAGGCAACCGAGCTCGGGTAAGGTCCCAGATGCTGTCATCCGCCTCCACATCTTGCGAAATACCTGCAGCCATTTGGTAATCCTTATCGGCTTCTTCCCGAATTACATCCACAATATCGTCAATGGTGATTCGACCTACCAAACGGCCAATTTCATCCACTACGGGAATGGCTTCCAAGTCGTACTTGGACATGATCTTGGCAACTTCCTCTCCTTTTTCGTTCACGTTGACGTAATCCACCTTGTCGATATACACATCCTTGATGTTAGTTTTGGTGGAAGTAGTGAGCAAATCCTTTAGGGAAAGACGTCCTTTCAATCTACCTTCATCATCCACTACATAAATGGAATGCACACGGGTCACGTTTTCGGCCTGGGCACGCATTTCCTTCACACAAGTAAGTACGTTCCAGTTTTCGTTCACTTTTACCAACTCCTTCGCCATAAGTCCACCAGCGGAATCCTCATCATATCGTAAAAGGTCAACAATATGCTTGGCGTGTTCCCTATCTTCAATTTCAGAAATTACCTCTTGGACAATCTCCTTTGGAAGTTCGTTGATGATATCCGCCGCATCATCCGTATCCAGTTCTTCCAGCTCCCCAGCGATCTCCTTTGCGGTTAAATTGCTCAATACAGCCTCACGGATATCCTCGTGCATTTCGGCAAGGATATCGGAGGTTTTCTCACTGTCGAGCAACTTGATGAGGTAAGTGGCTTCCTCTACTTCCAATTCGTCTGCTATTTCGGCAATATCGGCGTAGTGGTACTCATTCAGCATTTCCTGAAGCTGTGCATCCGCATTTTCGGCAATCAGTCGCTTGATGTCCTCTAGAAGTTCGTCTGTGAGTTTAAACGGGGTCATTAGCTATCTTTTGGGTCAACGTTACAAAATCTGCCACGCTAAGCTGTTCTGGGCGTTGGTCAAAGATAGTGTCTTCTTTTAGATTATCAGAAAGGGCAAAGGTTTTAAGGCTGTTTCGAAGGGTTTTCCTACGTTGGTTGAATGCGGTTTTTACCACTTTAAAAAACAGTCGTTCATCACAGTCAAGTTTTTGTTCCGCTTTGCGGGTCAATAACAAAACCCCTGAATCCACCTTTGGAGGAGGGTCAAAAACTGCTGGGGGAACCGTGAAAAGATATTCCGCGCTATAAAATGCCTGCACCAAAACAGAAAGAATGCCATAGGTTTTACTGCCAGGTTTTTCGCAGATGCGCTTGGCTACTTCCTTTTGGAACATACCAGAGAACTCGGGTATTTGTTGACGCATTTCGAGCATCTTAAATACTATCTGACTCGAAATATTATAAGGGAAATTCCCTGTAATGGCGAATTGCTCATTGCCATAAAGTTCCGAAAGGTCGAACTTTAAAAAATCGGCCTCAATGATGTTGAGTCGTTTGTTCTTTTTTAAAATATCATGGTATTCCAAAGGAAAGGTGTGGTTGAGGTACACGATGGATTCCTCATCCAAATCCATCGCAACCAGGTCCAAATCACGTTGCAAAAGGTATTTGGTGAGCACTCCCATACCCGGGCCAATTTCCAAAACGTTTTTGTATCCTGTTAGGGTAAGGGTGTCGGCAATTTTTTGTGCCACCGACTCATCCGTTAAAAAATGCTGTCCTAAATGTTTTTTGGCTTTTACGGCACCGTCCTGACCATTACCATGGGATTGCGGGTCGTGTGGGGCAAACTTCTTTTTCTTTTTTTTGGACACGGGTGGTTTTTTTGCAAGTTACTTGGAATTTTCGACATAGATCCAGCCCTGTTTGCCAGATTTTAAAGGGAACTTTTCACGGCGATAGGCACTGGTCTCATACACATCAGCCTTTTTAAGTTCTGGTAAAGTTACCTCATACACTATGCCAGGGACTTCATCTTCCAGATTTTGCGTTTGCTGTGCTAACGCATATTTCCCATAAACTGCATTTTCCAGCACTCTGAATCCAAGAACACAATCTGGATGACCTTCCAAGATTCGGCCAAAAATATATTCCTGCACTTGCGTGTCTTGCAAAGTGCCATAGGTAAACAAATATTCCATAGATCTAGGGGATTTGTTGGCTAACCACTTCCAATTCTGTCCTAAAGGCCACAAATTTATTCGGAAAAAGCCTTTGGGCATCTCCTCGCAACCTTTCGGCATCCTCTTTATAATAGGCTTCCAAAGTTTTGCGGTCTGTTGTGGTGTATTGAATGGAATAGGTGATGCCTCCCATATCTTCTTCGACCAATACTTTTACCATTTTGGCATGTGAAAATTTGCCAGTTGAAAGCATATCGGGAATATGTTTGTCCCTCATCCACAACAACCATTCGTCATGGACTTGGGCATCTATATTGATGGTTACATTATAAATTAGCATTAGCCTAGGTTTGATGGGCGAAAATTAGGGTATTTTTTGGGAACTGAATAGGTTTTGCAAGTCATTTCGAAATGAGCTAAGCAATTGAGAATTCTAATAATTGGCTCGTTGAGTGGATTCCCGCATTCGAGGGAATGACAAGGGAAGAATTAATTGATGGCGTCGCCGCGAAGCCTTCTAAAATTAAGTCGTGCCTGGGGAAAATAATAACTGTCTTGATAGTTGTAGATGATTTTCTCGTAATGCGTCATAGCCTTTTCGGGTTGGTTTAGGACGTTGCGATACAATTCGCCGAGTGCAAAGTGTGCATCGTCGGCCAAAATCCCATCGGAATAAAACTCAACTATTTTTAGGTAATTGAATTCAGCGCTTTCGTAGTCCTTTTGTTCCTCTAAAAGTTCAGCTTGTTTGAGCAAGGCTTCATCCTCGATTTTTTCCCCTTTGTGGTTTTCCAAGATATCTTCTAATGCAGCAATGGCTTCGGTATCTTTATTTTGATAGGCCAATAAATCAGCTCTAGCGTATTTTTTTAAAGCGGTTTGGGTCGAATCTTCCAATGAATTGTCCGAAATCAATAAACTCAATTGCATGGCATCGTTGGCGATCAATTGTGAAGTGGATCCACGAAGCACCTTTAATTGTGTCAATGCCCAATCAAAATCCCCTTTATAAAAGCTGGTCTGGGCTACTTTAAAACGAGCATCTTGACCCAACACATCATTCTTTAAACTTTTTTGAACTTGTGTAAACAAGATTAGTGCTTCATTGAACCGCTGGTCGTACACCAAAATATCGCCAAGGGCCAATTTTACATAGGCCATGGTCATTCTGCCCATGGGCAGTTCCAAACTTTCCTTGAGCATGGTAATGGCCGGGTCGGGTCTATCCTGTTTAAACGTAAGAAAGTTGGCGTAGGCAATTTGCAATTGTAGCGTTGTGCTTTGGTTACCGTAGGTTTCCACCAGTTTTTCAAATTGCTTTTCTACGGCCTCCAATGATTTTTCCGTGGGTTGCTCCAATTCAATATCAATGAGCTGTAATTGCGCATTCAGCTTGATTCTTGGGTCCTCGTTGTTGTCCACAATATATTGGAAAATCTCAGTGGCACTTTCAAGATCGTTTTCTTCCAATGCAATTTCGCCCAAACTTTCCAAGCGGTCCACATTGTTGCCATCCGCACGTTTATAAATGGCTTTTTCTTGGCTAAACGCACTGTTGAACTGTTTTTGCTGCACAAACAACCAACTCAAAAGCTCGTTCCACAAAATATCTGGGTTTTTCTGAGCATTGGTAAGCAATACTTTCCTTAAAAGGATATTGTTTTCGTTCGCTGGGTCTTCGGAAATAAAATCGTCGATATTCCGAAGCACATTGGAGCGGGATGTTTTTCCCTCCCAAATAAGTTTGAGGTAGGATTGGTACATTTTTTCAATATCGCCCTGTTCCCCATAAATTCGAGCCAATTGAAAATCGTAGTTCAATTCGGGCTTGAGCTCCATGGCTCGGGTATAGGATTTGATGGCATAATCCAACAAGGCATATTTTTGGAATCGATACCCGATACTGTACCCAAAATTGGGGTTGATATCAATTTTTTCCACGGCTTTATCATAGAATTCCGAGGCCCTTTCCTCTTGGTTTTGAAGGGTGTAGTTATAACCCAATTCTATATAAAAAGTGGGGAAAGCATATTCATCCTGCACTTTTTCCAATAAAAAGTTTTCCGCATCCTCAAATCGTTCCAATTGTTGATAGCATTCTACCAATCCTTCGGAGTAATCGGTTCTTCGGGGATGTGCCACTGCTAATTTCTCATAGAACACAACAGCCTTTTCGTAGTCGCCATCATTCAAGTATTGTTTGGCCAAGAAATCTTCTTGGGCCTTGGCCGAAAATGAAAGTAGGCAGAGCGATATGAGAAATAAAAAATGGCGCAAATGCGTGTTTTATTTCAAATATAACGTAGAAATGCTTGGGATTCTGTTAAGTGAATCCAAATTACGATATGAATATCCTAGTTGATGGTGTCGAATCCGCAGTAAGGAACCAAAACTTCTGGAATTTTGATACCGTCCTCAGTCTGGTAATTTTCCAAAATACCGGCAAGCACCCTTGGCAATGCCAATGAACTTCCGTTCAAAGTGTGGGCCAATTGGGTTTTCCCGTTTTCATCCTTGTAACGCAATTTTAGGCGGTTGGCCTGAAAGGTTTCAAAGTTGGATACGGAACTGATTTCCAGCCAACGGTCCTGCGCGGTTGAAAACACCTCAAAATCGTAGGTAAGGGCAGAAGTAAATCCTAAATCCCCACCGCATAGGCGAAGAATACGATAAGGCAATTTTAATTCACGAAGGATGTTTTTTACATGCTCCACCATTTCATCCAAGGCTTGGTATGAATTGGTTGGGTGCTCCACTCGAACAATTTCCACTTTATCGAATTGGTGCAGACGGTTGAGACCACGAACATGGGCGCCGTAACTTCCAGCTTCACGTCTAAAACAAGGGGTGTAGCCCGTATATTTTATGGGTAAATCGCTTTCAGCCAAAATATCGCCTCGGTGCAAATTGGTCACAGGAACCTCGGCCGTTGGGATAAGGTACAAATCATCTGCCTGTACATGGTACATTTGCCCTTCTTTGTCGGGTAACTGACCGGTTCCGTAGCCTGATGCTTCGTTTACCATGTGTGGTACTTGCATTTCGGTATAGCCAGCTTGGGTGTTTTTGTCCAAGAAATAGGATATCAAGGCACGTTGCAATCTTGCACCTTTGCCTTTGTAGACAGGAAACCCTGCTCCAGTGATTTTTACCCCCAGTTCAAAGTCGATGATGTCGTATTTTTTGGCCAATTCCCAGTGGGGCAAGGCACCTTCAAAAAGAGTTGGCACTTCTCCTTCGTTGTAAATCTCTTCGTTGTCCTCATCTGTATTTCCGGCTGGAACGGATTCGTGCGGAATGTTCGGGATAAGGTACAGGGCATCCTGTAAAGCAGCAGCCACTTCGTTTAATTCATCTCCAAGTTGCTTGGAGGTCTCTTTTAAACCAGCGGTTTTTTCTTTCAATTCGTTGGCTTCCTGTGCTTTTCCTGATTTAAAAAGAATACCAATTTCTTTGGAAAGTTTGTTCGATTCTGCTAAAGTGCTGTCCAATTCGGTTTGGATGGAACGTCTTTTTTCATCCAAATCCAAAACCTTGGATAGCATTGGTTCAGCATCGATGTTACGCTTTTGTAAAGCGGTAATTATACTTTCGGTATTTTCTCGAATGGTATGTAATTGAAGCATAGCCCTGTTTTGTGCCGCAAATTTAATTGAATCTGAAGAAGTGCCCAACAATTATTCGTTCGGGGAGGGCAGAATCCCTTAAATATTCCAAACGTTACCAAATAGGTAAGGTCAGTTCCCTTAAAAAGAAAGTCATAGCTATTTTACTTGGAAATTCGCTCCAACGAAAAAGCCTTATCTTTTTTTAGCTGCTCCTTCAATTCTTCGATGGAGTTGAATTTGTGTTCATCACGAATGCGGTGAAGGATTTCTACCTGGAGGTTTTTATCATACAGGTCGCCTTCAAAATCAAAGAAATTGACCTCTATGCTTTTTTCGGTTCCGTCGACCGTGGGATTATAACCGATATTCATCATGCCAAAATAGGTTCTGCCATCAATAATACTTTGAACCACATAGGCACCAGTTTTTGGTATGAGTTTATAGGCTTCTGGAATATGGAGATTGGCCGTGGGAAAACCAAACTCTTTGCCCAAACCTTTCCCTTTTTTTATGGTTCCGGATAGGGTATAGGCGTAGCTTAAATAATTGTTGGCCGTTTCTATATCACCTTCCAAAAGTGCATTTCGGATTTTAGTGGAGCTTACGGAAACATCATCGATTTCCTGTGCCGGAATTTCTTCCACTTCAAAATCAAATGTATTTCCAAAGGCAATCAAATCCTGGATATTGGCATTTCTATTTCTTCCAAAGCGGTGGTCGTACCCAATGATGATTTTTTTGGCCTTGAGACCGTTTACTAATAAATCACGAACAAAATCGGTTGCCGAGAGTCTGGAAAAATCTTTGGTGAAAGGGTGAATGATCAAATAATCGAGTCCCAAGGTTTCCAAAATCTGTTTTTTCTCCTCAATGGTGTTCAAGAGTTTAATGTCCACATCTTTTTGAAGCACCATTCGTGGATGTGGGAAAAAAGTAAGTACTGTAGATTTAAGTCCACTTTTTTTGGCACTATTTATGAGACGTTCCAATATTTTACGGTGTCCCAAATGCACCCCATCGAAGGTGCCAATAGTGATGACCGTGTGATGGTTAAAATCTTTATATTGAGAAATGTTCTGGATTGTTTCCAAAGGTTCAAGAAATAAAAAAGGCTTACATTTGAATTTGTACTATGCCTAAACTTTGTATGAAAGCTAAATTACATCTTGTTTTATCAATAGCAATTTTTTTTACCAGCTTTTGTATTTATAGTCAACAGGTTTATTGGAAAACCGTGCCTCAAGAATCAGGGTTAAAAAGTGCATCGCTAAGAGATGTGCAGGTTGCCAAAAAGGTGCTGGAACTGGACAAGGCCAGCTTCAAATCGCAGTTAGCATCTTCTTCAGCTTTAAAAGGACAAGCCAAAACCATTTATCTGCCTGATGTCAATGGTGAAATAGTGCCTTTTCAACTCGTGGAAACCTCGGTGCTTCACCCAGATTTGGCCAAAAAATATCCAAATATCAAATCCTACACCGGTACCAGTGCAAATGGACAGCTTCGGGTAAAATTGAGCAGTTCGCACAAGGGCTTGCAAAGTATGGTGGTAGATTTGACCAGTCAGAAACAAGTTTTTATGGAGCCTGTTTTGAATAAGGATAATGTTTATGTGGTCTATGAAAATGATGCAGGACTTAACGACGATATCAATTTTATTTGCGAGACCAGTAAGGACCTGTTTGGAACTTTGAATAAATCCAATACAACTGCCAAAACGATAACCCCTTTGGTGGATGACCAACTCTTGCGTAAATATCGTATAGCCATTTCGGCCACTGGGGAATATACCCAAGAACTAGGGGGAACCGTGGAAGATGCCTTGGCTGGTATCAATGCCACCATTACCCGAGTGAACGAAGTTTTCGAAACCGATTTGGGTGTAACATTGGAACTTATTGCCAATAACGATTTGATAGTTTTTACGGATCCCGAGCTTGACCCTTATGACGATAGTTTAAACGCGCAGGTGCAATCAACCATAACCTCCATTATTGGAGAGGCGAACTATGATGTAGGGCATTTGTTTCACAAAGTGGCACAAGGTCAGGATAATGGTAATGCAGGTTTTATTGGAGCTGTTTGTGTGGACAATAGTAAAGGAAGTGGGTTTTCAGCAGCATTTAATCCGCAGGGCGATGTATTCGATTTGGATTATGTGGCACACGAAATAGGGCATCAGTTTGGGGCCAACCACACTTGGTCTTTTGAGTCAGAAGGTACGGGCGTACAAGCCGAACCGGCAAGTGGAAGTACCATTATGGGTTATGCGGGTATTGTCGGGGCCAATAATGTGGCCAGTAGCGGCGATGATTATTTTCATTTTTACAGCATTTTGCAGATTTCGGAATATTTGGCCACCACCTCATGTGCGGAAACCACAGCTTTGACGAATGCACCTCCAGTTTTGACACCTGTTGATGACTACATTATTCCAAAAGGAACCGCTTTTATGTTGGAAGGAATTGCATCTGATCCTGATCTAGGGGATGTGCTTACCTATACTTGGGAACAAATTGATGATGGATTGGTGACCAACGCAACCTTTGGGCCAACAAATCCAAGCGGTGCTAATTTTAGATCGTTACCGCCCACAACCGACCCTGTTCGTTATTTTCCGAAGTTATCTGAAGTGGCATTGGGCAATCTTACCCAAACCGATCCTTCTATAGGTGATGCATGGGAAACCGTTTCGGAAGTGGAAAGGAACCTAAATTTTGCTTTTACGGTTCGTGACAATGCCATTGGTGGAGGACAGGTTATATCCGATGTGTTAAATGTGAACGTGATAAAGGCGGCCGGCCCGTTTTCGGTTACTTCCCAAAGTGGAATAGTGGTTTATCAAGGAGGTACCGTTCAAGAAATTACTTGGGATGTGGCCAGTACAAATGTGGCTCCCATTCATGCCGAAACCGTTGATATATTCCTTTCTTTGGATGGAGGATTGACCTTCCCGATTACGCTTCTCGAAAACACGCCCAATGATGGTTCGCAAGAGGTTTTGTTACCTGGAGATGCAACCGTGAGCGGTCGATTTATGGTAAAAGCCAGTGATAATATTTTCTTCGCGGTGAACAGTGCCAATTTTACAATCGAAGAATCGGAAGTGGTACTACATTTTGATGCACTCACTTACGAAGTTTGCCAGCCTAACGATTTACTGATTCCGTTTGTATATGAAACCTATGCTGGTTTCAATGAAAATGCAACTTTTTCAGCTACACTACCAGCTGGACTAACCGCTACATTCTCGCCCACAAATGCAACTGACAATGACACCGCGATAGATTTTACCTTATCAAATACCAACGCGGTTACCCCTGGTATTTATGATATTACGGTTACCGCAACCTCAGCTTCAGTAACAAAGAGCGTGGATTTGACCCTTTTGGTTCAAGATGGAAGTTTTACGGATGTAGATTTAGTGTCGCCAGCCAATACCGAAGGGGGAGTTTCTTTGGATGCGGAACTGAGTTGGGAAGCAAACCCGCTGTATACGGTTTACGATGTGGAAATTGCCACAGATTTGGGTTTTACCAATATTGTGGAATCGGCAAGTATCCCATTTACCACCTACAAAATCACGGGATTGGATGCACAAATTGAATACTATTGGAGGGTTAGGCCCAATAATGGTTGTGGAACGGGAACCTTTAGTGCTCCATTCAGCTTTACAACCACCCAAATAGCTTGCAAAAGTATGGAGCCCGGGGATTTGCCGCTTACCATATCTTCAACAGGAACACCTACAGTTTCCACTTCAGTTTTCTTTTTGGAAGATTTGCCTATTTCAGATGTGAATGTGAGTTTGGAATTGGACCATACCTACCTTGAAGACTTGATTATTACTTTAATCTCACCACAAGGTACGGAGGTAACCCTAATTTCAAATACTTGTGGTAGTTTGAACAACATCAATGCTGTATTTGATGATGAAGGTGATCCGTTGACCTGTTCTGATAATCCCGCAATTTCGGGTATTGTGAGTCCATTGGGATCCTTGGCCTCATTAAAGGGCGAATCTATTTTAGGGGAATGGATTTTGCAAATTGAAGATACGGCAGCCAGTGATGGTGGTGCCCTGGTCGGTTTTTCCTTGGAAATTTGTGTCGAAGGCAATTATAGGCCAGATGAAGACGAAGACGGTGTTTTTGACGATGGCGATGATCTATGTTTGGGAACTCCAAAAGGCGTTGAAGTGGATACAAATGGTTGTGCCATTTATCGCTTTGCGTCGGATAATTTCGAGATGGAAATTGAAAGTGAAACCTGCAGGACAAGCAATAATGGTTCCATTACGATTACCCCGTTCGATACAGCGATAACCTATACGGCAATTTTGAATGGAGATGCGTCAACCGCTTCAAATTTCACGGATACTTATGTTATCGGCAATTTGAACGCAGGGGAATATACGGTTTGTATTACCGGGACCAATGGAGCCATCTCCTACGAAGAAGTCTGTTTTACGGCCATTATCACACAGCCTGATGTTTTGGATGTTACCGCAATATTGGATGCCGGTCTAGTGAATTTGGATATGATCGGTGCATCACTTTATAATGTGGAATTGAATGGTGTGGTGACTCAGACAGAAAGCTCAAATTTGACATTAACCTTAAAGGAAGGGGTAAATACACTTCGCGTATATTCCAATATTCCTTGTCAAGGAGTAGTGGAGAAAACCTTGTTTTATTCGTCCAGGCCGGTCATAAGTCCAAATCCGGTAATCAATGTAACTCAAGTTTATTTGGGAGGATATATAGGCCATGTGGGCATCGAAGTTTTTACATTAAATGGAAGATTGGTAAGATCCGAAAATAGAACATCCAATGGCGACGATCTAGAAATGGATTTATCTGGATTGACCAAGGGCATCTATTATATGCGGATAGATAAAGAAGGGGCAAGGGAAACGTTTAAATTCATTAAGAAATGATGCGGAACTTTATAGGTGTATTGCTATTGGCTTTATTGATTTCTTGTGGAGGGAATGATGCACCACCGTCTCCAGAAGCTACTTCATTGATTTTTCCCGAGGAAAATTCTGAATGTATTACTGGAACAAGCCTAAGTGAGACCTTAAGTCAAGTGACATTTGTTTGGAGTGCTGCCAATCATGCAGAACGCTATGCACTGAATGTGGTCAATTTGGAAACCAATGTGCCCCATAATTTAACAACGACCGCAACTTCTGCCAGTCTTTCCATTGCAAAGGGTTCGCCATTTGCATGGACGGTGACCTCTATAAATTCAGATTCTGATGAAACTGCTGTGAGCGAGACATGGTTATTTTACAATGCTGGTTCCGAGACCACCTATGCACCTTTTCCTGCACAGCTTGTATCTCCTGAGTCTGGGGAAACGGTAATCATGGATATCGCCAATGAAGTGACCTTGGAATGGGCCGGTGCCGATGTCGATAATGATATTGATACCTTCGAGGTCTTTTTCTCCGAAACCAATCCGCCAACTACTTCACTGGGTACAATTGATGCATCAACCATGCAAATGTCCGTGGGTGTTACCTCTGGCGTGGTGTATTATTGGAAGATCGTTACCACGGATTTGGAGGGCAATGCCTCCGACTCTGGGGTGTTCGATTTTAAAGTGTTCTAAATTATTTGCCGTTGAATTGGTTCATGGTGTTCTTTACACCGGCAAAAATGAACGAACGGATGAGTTCTGTGGATTTCTCCAAACGTTCAGGCATGGTTTTTTGTTCTTCTTCACCCCATTTGCCCAAAACATAATCAACTTGTTTGCCCTGGCCAAAATCTGAACCAACACCAAACCGAAAACGGTTGTATTGGGCAGTTTGAAGGGTATTCTGAATATCCTTTAATCCATTATGTCCGCCATCGCTGCCTTTGGTTTTAACGCGTAAGGTGCCAAAGGGTAGATTAATGTCATCCGTAATGATCAATACATTGTCCAACCCGATATTTTCCTTTTCCATCCAGTACTTTACCGCTTTTCCGCTTAAATTCATGTAGGTGGATGGTTTTAGGCAAACCACACTTTTTCCTTTGTGTTTAAAGGTGGCCACAGCTCCAAGTTTGGCACTTTCAAAAACAAAACTTTCCTTTTCGGCCAGAAAATCCAATACTTTGAACCCAATGTTATGTCTGGTTTCGTCGTAATCGGAACCGATATTGCCAAGGCCAACGATTAAAAATTTTTTCATGGGATCTGTTTCTTCTAGTAGTTGTTTTGGTTTGCCAAAAAGGTTTTTAAAAATAGGGAGCATTTAGTCTTTGAGTTTTCCTAAAAATACAAAAGCATCCCAAATTTTCACCGCAGTAAAAATAGGGATGCTTTTATACTTGAGCTTTCGGCTATTCCGCTGCTTCAGAAGCTTCTGCTCCGGCTTCAGCTGCAACACCTTCTGCTTCTTCATCTTCTTCTTCGTCATCTGCACCAGCGACGGAAGTTCTAGAAGCTTTCACCTGAACAATAGCAGTACTTTCTGGGTGAAGAATAGTGTAGTCATCATTTAGAATAGTTTCAACAGCAATAGTTCCACCAATTCTAAGTTTGGAGATATTTACCGTAATAAAATCTGGAAGCAAGTTAGGCAAAGCCTTGATAGCCAATTTGCGTTTTCTGAAAAGCAAACGACCACCGTTTCTTACCCCTGGGGAGTTTCCTTCCAAATGAACAGGAATGTTCATGGTTATAGGTTTGTCCTCGAACAACTGGTAGAAATCCACGTGTAGGATTTTATCAGTTACTGGGTGAAACTGGATGTCTTGCAACACGGCGTCAAACTTTTCGCCATTTTCCAATTCAATTACTGCGGTGTACGCGTTTGGGGTGTACACTAAGTCTTTGAATGAAAATTCTTCAGCTGAAAAGTGCATTGGTTTATCCCCTCCGTACAGTACGCAAGGGACCTTTCCAGCATTACGTAAGGCTTTGGTAGAAACCTTGCCCACGCTTTCTCTTTGGGATCCTTTGATTGTAATTGACTTCATTATTATATATTAAATTAATTTACATTAGAAACTTGGATGATATTGACGTGTTGTGGTGAACCCGGTGCATTACATCTGCAAATAGGTCGGCACAAGACAATACCTTTAATTTTCGTTGCGTATAATCAACCGGAATCGAATCTGTAACGATCAATTCTGTCAATTTTGATTTTTCAATACGCTCATACGCATTGCCCGAAAGCAATCCGTGGGTGCTTACCGCTCTTACACTTACAGCGCCACGTTCTATCATTAGGTCGGCTGCTTTGGTCAATGTTCCAGCAGTATCCACCATATCATCCACCAATACCACGTTCTTTCCTTGAACATCACCGATCAATTCCATATGTGAAATTACATTGGCCTTTGCTCTTTGCTTGTAACAGATCACCACATCACACTCCAATGCTTTGGAGTAGGCGTAAGCTCTTTTGGACCCACCCATATCAGGGGAGGCAATACAAAGATCGTCCAGGTTCAAACTCTTTAAATATGGCAAGAACATAGTGGAAGCGAACAGATGATCCACAGGCTTTTCAAAAAAGCCTTGGATTTGGTCTGCGTGCAGATCCATGGTTATAATTCGTGTTGCACCGGCAGTCTCCAACATTTTTGCTACCAATTTGGCGGCGATGGGAACCCTGGGCTTGTCTTTACGATCTTGTCTGGCCCAACCGAAATAGGGCATAACAGCAGTAATGTGCCTGGCCGAAGCCCTTTTGGCAGCATCCAACATCAACAACATTTCCATCAAGTTTTCCGAACTTGGATTGGTGGATCCAATAATAAAAATTCGTGCCCCACGGATAGATTCCTCGAACGAAGGCTGAAATTCACCGTCGCTATATCTCGAAAATTGAATCTTCCCCAATTCAGCCCCATAAGAAGCTGCAATCTTCTCACCCAGTTCAGTACTTTGGGTGCAGGCAAAAATTTTCGGTTCCGGAACTTGATATGCCATTACAAACTCTTGTTAACTAGCTTTTTAAACTGCTATTTTGTAAAGAGGTGCAAATTTAAAAATTAATTCGGGTTGCTAAAGTATAATTGGAAGTATTTTTTGTTGAGAAATAAAAAATATTGTTTAGCTTTGCACTCGCATTTGAAAAAATGACCGTTCAATGCCTTGGTGGCGGAATTGGTAGACGCGCTGGATTCAAAATCCAGTGTCTTCGGACGTGTGGGTTCGATTCCCACCCAAGGTACTTAAAAGTCCTGTTGGTTCGCCAGCGGGACTTTTCGCTTTTTAGGACCTTTGTTTCCTACTCGCCCATCCAATCAACTTAAAAGAACCATCTCAAAGTTAAGTTCGGTGTAAGGCCCAAAGAGTGCCTATGGATAACTTGGTCCAACAATATACCATCATTGTCAAGTGAAGTTCTATAAATGATGGATAAAGGAACAATTCGATTGTAGAGGTTTAGGGCAGAAAACCCGATCTGCATTTTTGAATCCTTTTTAAAAGTCATTTCGTAAACGGCAGAAGCATCCAAACGATGAAAACTGGGCAATCTATAACTGTTCAAATCACCGAAAATTACCCTTCTTGTGTCTTCATCATAACTGTTGATTGGGGTAGTGGGTCTTCCGGTTCTGTATTGCCACCCCATGGAAAACTGGAAATTTCCCAAGTGTAGGCTATGCGAAAGGTTAAAACTGTGGGTAATGTCGTTGTTCCCGGGGAAACTATCCTCTTGGATGTCTTCAAAAGTAAAATTGACATCATTTAAAGCGTATCCAGCCCAAAATCGATAGTTGTTCCATCGTTTTTTAATCAGGACATCCATACCGAAAATTCTACTTTTACCTTCAGTTAAAATCGGCTGTGGCACATTGAATCCCTGACTGTATGTGGTCAAACCATTCAAAAGTTTATAAAAAGCCTCTGCATCCAAAGTCCAACCTTTATGGTCAAAAAGTAGACCAGCGGAGGCTTGGTTGCTTTGCAATAAGGGATAATTTACATCATCGGAAAGTCGCCAAATATTGTTTTCCAGTCTTAATTCTGTTTGGTTGAACTCAATAAGCTGTGAAATCGGTTGATTCCTTCTTTCCAAACCTGCCCTGAGTCGCATAAATTTAAAAATGGGAAGTTCCATGCTCAGTCTCGGTTCCAAATATACCTTGGCCAAACTGCCATAATGAACCGTACGCAGCCCTAATTTTAGAAAACCTGAATTTTGCTTGATGAAAGAGTATTCCCCAAACAATACATTTTTAAAATTGCTTTCATGAACGGGAAAACTAATATTGTTTTCTGGGTCCATTGGGGAATAGGAACTCAAATCGACCTCCAAGTTGGTATTGGACAATTGATAACCAAAAGTGAATCGATCGCCGTTGTTTAAAAATCGGTCGGATTTTAGGTCCAAACCAAAATCACTGATCTTATTGCCTCGAATATTGGTTTCTTCCAATGCGCCTTCTTCAATTTCTTCATTGAGATAATAAGAATCATAGGAAGAAAAATAGGTGGTTATTTCATCTGTTTGTTTGGGCGAAGTTTGATGGGTCCAATTTACACTAACGCCACCGTTACCAGTGGTCAAAGAATCCTTTTTGGACTCCCCTTGACTTGTGAAAGAAAAAAGGGTTCGGTTTCGGGTCATTAATGCACTGACCGAAATTTTGTCTTTTGCATTGGGTTGATAAATATATTTCGCATTAAGATCATAAAATCGGAAATCGTTGTCGCTGGTTTTGTAGGTGTAATCATCATCTGTGGTCACGTTCAATGGGTTGCCATTGCTGTCGGTTATGGTACCTGTATTCCTGAAAATCTTTTTGGCATAGGCTTCATAAGTGGGACTTTTGTACACATCGGAAAAAGAGCGTCTGGCAAAAACGGACAAGGATGATTTTTTGGAAAGGGGCATTTTAAAAAATCCATCTCCACTTAGGCCATCCAGACCCAATCCACCAGTAATTTTGGTAACGGCTTTATCCTCGGTACTAATATCTATGACTCCTGACACCCGATCACCATAATTTGCACTGGTTGCTGTTTTAAAAATAGTGGCCTTTTCCGTAGCGTAGGGGTTGAACCTGGAAATCATACCGTACAAATACCCTGTGTTAAACACCCTAATGTGGTCAAATAGCACTAGGTTTTGGTCCGGCGTACCGCCATGAATCTGAACTCCAGCAGCCGATTCGTCCAAACTGGAAACACCCGGTATCATTTGGATGCTTTGGAGAATGTCAGGTGTGGTAAGCCCGGGAATGGGTCCCAAAGGTTTTTGACTCAACGTTAGGGAACCATTGCTGTTTCTGTCGATGCCCGTGGTAATGTAAGAAGTAACCACTACCTCTTCCAGTTCTTTGTACTTGGGATTTAGGTAGATGGATATGCAGTTATTGGAAGGCAAAATGGTGCTTGAACCATACCCGAAGACATCCAAATGGTAATTGGACCTTCCCTTACTTTCAAATTGAAGTCGCCCCGTTGTACTTGTTTCCAAAATTTGAGTGGAATCCAAAACCACCTGGACTTCAGGAAGAGGCAATCTAGTATCGTTGTCCAAAAGATAAAGACAAATGTTCCCTTCTAGTTGAATTGGGGCAATGATGACTTGGGATTGGTTTTCAATTTTTTCAAAATTTAGCCCGGTCTGTGCCTCTAAAGCCGCCAATAATTGTTCTAGGCTTAAATCATTTGAAGTTAAACTGATCGTTTTTCCTTCAACAAGGTCTTCGGCGTAGGAGAATGTTAGGTTCAACTCATTTTCCAATCGCTGAACCACTTCTTTTAAAGGGGTTCCCTCAAATGTGTAAAATAGATTTTCCTGGGCATAGGAATTGCCCAAGCCCAAAAGAAGAACAAATAAAACCCGAATTAAATGCCTCATTTCTTATTCAGACAAGGTAACAATTCTTTTGTCTGCAGAAATGCGATATTTTATGCCCATTGGCTCCATAGTGGTTTTTAGGGCATTTTCTAAATTAGTATGGCTGAATTGTCCTGTGAAAAGACGTTCCGTTTGAATGGAATCCAATTGAAATGAAACAGGATATTGCAGGGTCAGTTCCTCTAAAACTTCGTGAAAAGCTTGTTGGGTAAAAGAAGAATAGCCCATTTGCCAATCGGGGGAGTCAGCAGAAAAACTGGTGGTTTGTAGTCGGTCATCTTTTAACTCCACTTCCATGCCCGAAGTAAGGTTGACTTGGTCCAAATTATTTTGATGTGGAGTAAAAACAATGGATCCTTCGTAGCATTTTACTTTTAGGTCCTTTCGTAGTCTTACATTGAATTTTGTGCCCAATACCGAAATTTTGCCCTTTTGGGTATTTACGATAAAATCCCCTCCGGATTCAATGTCAAAAAATCCTTCTCCATCAAAATCTACAGCACGGTCTTCTTCCCATCCAAATCGTTTGTAGGAAAGTGTAGAGTTTGCATTGAGTTCAATCATGGAGCCATCTGCCAAAAGAACAGTTTCCTTTTCGCCAATTCCTGTGGAGTAAGTGACCTCGCCAAATAAATAGGTGTATCCCACAATCAATATAGCAACAGCCGCCGCTGCGGTCGATAACCACCATAATCTTTTGACTTTGGGCTCTTTTTGTTGTTGTTGATTTTTTTGGGAGACCTGGGCCAATGCTTTTTCCACATCGATTTTTGGACCGCTCAATTTCTGGGCTTCTCTGTCAATCGCCATGAGTTGCCTATAAACATCGGATGCGGTAAAATCAGCGAGTTCTTCCTCGCTTAGTTCCCCGGCAAGCCATTTGGCTATAAAATCTTCATTGGCGTAATGATCATCCATAAGCATTGAGCTTCTTGTTTATATGACAGGCAATTAATGGGTTACCCTATTAAAATTTTAATTCTTTTCCTAAAATATCCCTCAAGGTCAATAATGCCTTACTCATTCTTCGTTCTATGGCCTTTACCCCAATCCCAGAAATTTCGGCTATTTCGGCATATGTTTTTTTCTCCACCCGGCTCAAAAGATATACTTCCCTTTCTTTTGGCGGTAATGCTTCGATGGCATTTTTGAGTTTTTGGTGGAACTCATCCACTTCCATTAAATACTCTGGGTTTTCGTTGTCAATAGGGTTGAAGGTGCTCTTCAAATGTTTTAAAACCACCTTTTCATGCTCTTTTTCATTGATAAAAGCATTATTGGCTGCCCGGTAGAGGTAAGCTTTTACTTTGGCGAATGATACCGTGGAACATAGTTTCCACAACTTCACAAAAACATTCTGAACAATATCCTCGGCCTGCTGAAGGTCTCCACATTTGTAATACACATATCGCGTCACGGGTTCGTAGTGCGACCTGAAAATCTCGTTGTACACTTTTTGCTCACAAATGGAAGGCTCTTGCTCTAACATACTTGGATAGGGGCCAAAATGGTATTGGCAACAAAAATAATTAGAAAAAATAGGGTGGTTCCCCATTTGCCTGTCTAAGTAATAGAAAAAGAAATAGTACACAAAAATGAAACACAAAAAATTAACTCGATTTATACGGGTATTGATTTGTGCGGTTGCATTCCAAAACCTATCCGCGCAAGAATGGAACACCAATATTGATGAAGCAAAAAGCATCGCTCAAAAGAAGGGGAACAACATTGTTTTGGTTTTTCAAGGGTCGGATTGGTGCGCGCCCTGTATAAAATTGGACCGAGAAGTTTGGAGTACCCAAGAGTTCCAAAATTTGGCCAAGGATCATTTGGTCATGCTAAAGGCAGATTTTCCTAGAAGACAAAAAAACAAATTGCCAAGCGATCAAGAAGCGCACAATAAAGCATTGGCCGCTGAATACAATCCAAACGGATATTTCCCATTTGTGGTGGTCTTGGACCCTACGGGCAAAGTAATGGGCGAAGCTGGTTATGAGAAAACAACGCCAAAGGCGTATTTCAACAAATTGAATTCATTTTAAGTATGGCAGCAATCAAACAAATAATAGCTGGATTGATGCTTTTTTGCTTTGTAGGAGTGGGAAATGCTATGTCGCCAGAAATATCCAAAGATTCGGTGCAGCATCAGGTGTACCAACGCACTTTAAAGTTGATGGGTAGCCGATTTGATCTTACCGTGGTGGCCAAAAATCAGGCTGAAGGAGATGAATACATGGATATGGCCGTTGCCGAAATATCCAGAATTGAAAAATTGATTTCCTCTTGGGATCCCAATTCCCAAACATCAGAAATCAATAAAAAAGCAGGTGTGGCACCTGTACAAGTGGACCCTGAGCTTTATCAATTGATTGAAAGGGCACTTAAAATTTCAAAATTGACCCAAGGGGCTTTCGATATCAGCTATGCCTCTATGGACCGCATTTGGAAATTTGATGGTTCTGTTATGGAAATGCCATCCGAAGAAGCCATAAAGCAATCTGTTTCCAAAGTGGGTTTTGAAAAAATAGTGCTAGATCCCCAATACAGAACTGTTTTTCTCATGGATGAAGGAATGAAAATCGGTTTTGGAGCCATTGGTAAGGGCTATGCTGCGGATATGGCTAAGGCATTATTGATAAAAAATGGAGTAACGGCTGGAATCATCAATGCTTCTGGGGATTTAAACGCCTGGGGCACCCAACCCGATGGCAAAGATTGGACCGTCGCGATTGTAAACCCTTTGAACAAAGACAAGGTTTTTTCTTGGCTGCCCATTAAGGATCAAGCAGTGGTTACCTCTGGTAATTATGAAAAGTTCATTATGCTGAATGGGGAGCGATATACCCATATCATCGACCCCAGAACAGGGTATCCGAGCAAGGGGGTACGCAGTGCCACCATCTTTACCAAAAACGCCGAATTGGCCGATGCTCTGGCCACCTCACTTTTTGTAATGGGAGTGGATACAGGTCTCGATTTTATCAATCAATTGAAAGGAGTGGAATGCATTATTGTGGATGACGACAACAAGATCATTACCTCCGATAACATTGCCCTAAAAGGAATAGATACACAAACTAGATAACCGAATATGAAGAAGATAATATTGGCCCTTTGCAGTCTTACAAGCCTATCCTCGTGTGTGGTACTCCACGAATATGACAAGGTGAACATCAACGATCCAGATATGGTTTTGGCAGATAAGAAACTGGCAAAATTTGAAACGAGCTATCAGGTGTATCGCGAAGGAGCGTCTGGTGGAAATGGAGGAAAAACAGGAGGTGGTTGTGGTTGCAATTAATGAACAAAAACATGGGTTTTGGTTAATCCTTTTGTTGATGCCCCTTTGGGGTATGGCGCAACAAGAAAATGCCAGTTCCTATAAAAAAAGGGTATTGGAATCTACCGAGGTGGATATCCTTTCCAGTTATTACGATCAAACAGGCAACAATGCCGCTGTTACAGGAGGTTTGGGTACTGAGGAGCTTAGCGATGTGGCGGGTTCCATCGTGGTCAGCATCCCTTTAAATGCTGATGATGTATTGAGTGTGGATTTGGGAATTTCCACCTATACCTCAGCATCTTCAAGTAACCTAAACCCTTTTGATATTACCAAAACAGGTGGCGTAAGTGGCGCATCAACTGGCAATGGTGGAATTGCAGGAGGGGATGACGACGAGGAAGATGATCATAATATTGGTAATGGATACTCAGGGGTAATTGGAAGTCCTTGGGTAGCATCTTCAGGAGCTTCTAGGCAGGATACTTGGGGAAATGTTACGGTGGGTTATTCGCATAGTTCCGATGATCGTGATCAAATTGTTAGTGCCTATGCCTCATTTTCTACCGAATATGATTACATGTCCATCGGATTTGGAGGAGGGTACACCCGTTTGTTTAATGAAAAAAACACCGAAGTTAGTGTAAAGGGCAGTGTGTATTTGGATAATTGGTTGCCTAGATATCCCACCGAGTTGGATTCTTATTTAGAAGCTGGGGGAAATCTGAATGGCGGCTTTTTTACTGGGGTCGATATTTTGGACAGTAACGGTCAGGTTACGGATAAAAATGGCTCGAATACCTGGCGTCCGATTGATGGTTTTGGTTTGATTTCCGATAAGAAAAGGAATAGCTACGCGCTTACTTTATCCTTTTCGCAAATCTTGGGCAAGAATACCCAAATGTCGGTTTTTGCAGATGTGGTGCGTCAAGATGGGTGGTTGGCCAACCCGATGCAACGGGTCTATTTTGCTGATGTCAACAACTATTTTATTGGAAACCCTGCCAGTATTCCAAATTATACCTCTTCAGAGAATAAGGATGTCTTTATGTTAGCAGACGATATAGAGCGATTGCCAAATTCTCGATTGAAAATTCCCATAGGTTTCCGATTGAACCAATACATCAACGAAATAGTGACAGTTAGAACCTATTATCGCTATTATTTTGATGATTGGGGATTGCAATCGCACACAGCGAGTATTGAACTACCCATTAAGATATCACAGAATTTTACACTCTATCCGTCGTATCGCTACTACACCCAAAACCAAGTGGACTATTTCGCTCCTTTTGATGCGCATTTGTCCACGGAACAATACTATACTTCCGACTACGATTTGTCTCAATACGATGCATACCAATACGGATTTGGAGTGTCTTACACCGATATATTCACAAGGTTCAGAACGTGGCATTTTGGACTGAAAAGCATAGATCTAAAGTATAACAACTACCATCGAACAACGGGATTAAAGGCCAATTACTTTGGATTGGGCTTCAAATTTGAAATGAACTAATTCGCTGGATTCAACAATGAAATGAATCAATAATTAATTAGAATATAACCATGCAATTAAAATTATTCCCATCAAGATTTAAACTGGTCAATGCCTTTTCGCTTCTTTTTTTAGGGCTGTCTTTTTTGCTCAGATTGTCCTTTTTGGTAATGGACTTTATGCAGGTGGATCATTCCTTTTGGGCCATTATAAAAATGTTCTTTATTGGATTGTTCTTCGATCTAGGCACCATTTCCTTCTTTTATGTGGTGACATCCATCTATTTTTTGTTGATGCCGAAACGATTTTATGATTCGGTTTTGGACAAGGTTTTGGTCTTTTTTGGTTTTTCCGTAGCACTCCTCATTGTTTATTTTTCATTTTTTGCGGAAGTCACTTTTTGGGATGAATTCCAAAGAAGGTTCAATTTTATCGCGGTGGATTATCTGATTTATACCTACGAAGTGGTGAAGAACATTAATGAGTCCTATCCACTTCCAATTCTCATTGGAGGTATGTTGGCCTTGGTAGCCCTTACCCTCTGGATTTTTATACGAAGGGGATATTTTAGAACCACATTTTCAGCTGATGAAGGATTTAGGCCAAAATTGGTTCCTTTTTTGTTCGCAATGGGCATCATGTTGTTTTACGGATCAACCATAGAAAATGATCTGGCCGAAACCAGTGATAATAGATACAACAACGAACTTTCGAAAGCAGGGATCTATTCTTTTTTTGCCGCTTTCAGGAACAACGAACTCAGTTACACCGATTTTTATAAAACCGTTCCCGAAGAACAGGCACTTGCCAATGTACAGCAACAACTTCAAACGCCAATTGACAGTCTTTTACATCCAAATAAAGATATTCTTCGTGAGGTAAAAGGTAATAATGAAAGCAGGCCCAATGTGGTTCTGATTTGTGTGGAGAGTTTGAGTGCAAATTATTTGGGCATTTTCGGAAATGAAAACAACATAACCCCAAATTTGGATTCCATTGCCAAAGCAGAAACCTATTTTACCAATTTATATGCAACAGGGACAAGGACGGTAAGAGGAATGGAGGCTATTACCTTAAGTATTCCTCCGACCCCTGGCAGGAGTATTGTAAAGCGCAAGCACAATCAGAATTTGTTCACAATTGGAGAGGTTTTTAAAAACAAAGGGTACAATCGCACCTTCTTTTATGGGGGAGATGGATATTTCGACAATATGGATAAATTCTTCAGTGGAAATGGATTTGATATTGTAGATCGTGGCCGTGGATTTTTACCCAATGGGGATATCCTTACCTATCGAAAAAACATAGAAGATGACGAGGTTACTTTTGAAAATGCTTGGGGCGTTTGTGATGAAGATATTTTCAATAAGGTTTTGAAGGAGGCTGATGACATGAATGCGCAAGGAAAGCCCTTCTTCAACTTTATCATGACCACATCCAACCACAAACCCTATACCTATCCCGAAGGAAAAATAGATGTTCCCTCTGGTACAGGTCGAAGTGGTGCCGTAAAGTATACAGATTTTGCCATAGGGCAATTTTTACAGCAGGCCAAAACCAAGGCTTGGTATAACAACACGGTATTTGTGATCATGGCAGACCATTGTGCCAGTAGTGCAGGTCGTTGGGAATTGGATGTGGACAATTACCACATTCCAGCCATTATAGTAAACTTGGGCGATAAAAAATTGGGGCAAATTACCCAGCAATGCTCTCAAATCGATGTGATGCCCACTTTGTTTTCTCTCTTGGATTGGAATTACGAAAACAACTTTTTTGGTAGGGATGTTTTTAGTGTACAACCTGATGACCAAAGAGCTTTTGTCGGTAATTACAGGAAATTGGGATTGCTTAAAGCAAATGAACTCATGGTGTTGGGCGATGGTAAGTTGGCCAATCAATACAAATGGAACCAAGAAGACAATAGCCTACAAATGGAATCCTTGGATGCTGATTTTTTGACCGAAACGATTTCCTACTACCAATTGGCCGATCATTTGTACAATGCTGGTGGACTTGATCTAAACCCAAAACAATGAAAAAGGTTCACTTCATTATAAATCCCATTGCGGGAAAAGGAGGTACTGGTTTGGATACTTTAACCTTGTCTAAATATTTTAAGCCTGAAGATTACGAAATAGAAATCAAAACTTCCGATTATCCGGGACATGCCTCTATATTGACAATGGAATCTGTGGCAAATGGAGCGGATATTGTGGTGGCCTGTGGCGGAGACGGAACCATAAACGAAGTGGCTTCTTGTCTAGTGCATACACCGGTGACTTTGGGAATAATCCCTTTGGGTTCGGGTAATGGTTTTGCTGAAAGCTTACATATTTCTCGCAATGTTCAGCGAGCGATTGAGGTAATAAAAGATGGAAAAGAGGGTCATGTGGATGTGGCCATGGTGAACGGAAAGCCATTCTTTAGCAATATGGGAATTGGGTTCGATGCCAAGGTGATTTCCAATTACAATGCATCAAAAGAGAGAAGACTTTGGGCGTACTTAAAGGCCATTTTAAAATCGATCAAGGATTTTAAATACAATGAAAGTCTTCAAGTGGAAATGAACGGAAAAAAGTTTCAGACCAACCCGTTCATGTTTTTTATTTCCAACTCCAAAGTGATGGGCTACGATATTTCCCTTACCCGAACAGCATCTTTGGAAGACGGTCTATTGGATGTGGTGATTATAGAAAATTTAAGTAGGGGAGAGATGCTCGTTTTGGGCCTACTTGTGCTGTTGCGTTTGAGCCAATACCTCAAAAAAGTAAAATATTATAAAGTAAAGGAACTCAAAGTGGCCTTTACTAGTGTTCATAATGATCGTTTAATCCAGGCGGATGGGGAACTCCATAACCTTGGTGGTCAAGATGTGGTAGTGAATATTCAAGAACAAGGTTTGTGTGTTTTAATGCCTCAAGGTTAAAGGAATTTAGTTCTCCTTATTTTTAAAAAGAGCTGTCATTTTTTATGCAGCTCTTTTTTTTGGTAATAATAAAGTAAAAGACCCATAAAATATAATGGTTACAAAAGGGACAAGCTGAAAATATGGCTAAATTGTAGCGAAATACACCCTTTATGCGATTTCGAAATTATAACATTCGGTTCCGGTAAATTAAAAGGGTAAACAACCAACCAACCTTAATTCATGAAAAATCTCAAACGCTTGCTCCTATTCTTGGTGGCGATTACTTGCTTCCAATGTAAAAAATCCGAAGAAATAAAATTAAAGACCATCCAAATGGAGCGACAGCCCAACGAAGGTGTTGTTGGTGCCAATGGCATGGTGGTCACCGCCCATCCTTTGGCCACTTCAATTGGTTTGGAGGTGCTTAAAAAGGGCGGAAATGCCTTTGATGCAGCGGTCGCGGTACAATATGCCCTTGCCGTGGTGTTGCCCAAAGCAGGTAATATTGGAGGTGGTGGATATATGGTCTACAGGACTGCTGAGGGAGAAAAAGGAGCGTTGGATTTTCGTGAAACTGCTCCTGCCGCAGCAAGCAGGGATATGTTTATTGAATCGGAAACTGATTCTGTGTTCAGACAAAAGGCCCTTTTAGGACATTTGGCGGCCTGCATTCCGGGAACTGTGGATGGAATGGAGCAGATTCATAAAAAATTTGGAAGGCTTGCCTTTGCCCAACTGATCCAACCTGCAATTGATATCGCGAACAATGGTTTTGCAGTGACCGATTACGATGCTTCAACCTTTAACGGAGCCCAAAAACAGTTTAGAGCGGTTAACGATTCCACCATGATTTTTATTAAGGATACCCTTTGGGTAAAAGGGGATTCTTTGACCCAGAAAGATTTGGCCAAGACCTTGGAGCGTGTTCGGGATAATGGGCGTGCAGGTTTTTATGAAGGAGAGACCGCACAATATATTGTAGATGAAATGCAATCCGGAGAAGGTATCATTACCAAGGAAGACCTCAAAAACTATAAATCAGTCTGGCGCGAGCCGATTGAGGGGATTTATCGCGATTCCTTCAATATTGTCTCCATGCCACCATCATCCAGTGGGGGTATTATTATTGTGCAGCAACTAAAAGGTTCCGATGCCTATGATTTTGGGAAGATGGGTCATAATTCCGTGGAAACTGTTCATGTGATGACCGAATTGCAACGAAGGGCTTATGCAGATCGTGCGGAGCATATGGGAGACATGGATTTTTATGATGTCCCAGTGGATATGTTGCTAGATAATGATTATATCGCTTCTCGAAATAGTTCCATTCAAATGGACAAAGCAACTCCATCCCATGAAATAAAAGCAGGTACAGTAGAAAAAATTGAAAGTTTGGAGACCACCCATTTTTCGATAGTTGACAAAGATGGAAATGCCGTTTCCATCACAACTACTTTAGTAGGTTATTTTGGATGTAAGGTTTTGGTGGACAATGCAGGTTTCTTTTTGAATAACGAGATGAACAACTTCAGTCTAAAACCAGGTTTCCCGAATATATTTGGTTTGGTTGGGGGAGAAGCAAATTCCATTGCCCCAGGAAAACGAATGCTCAGCAGTATGAGTCCGACCATTATTGAAAAGAATGGGGATTTATATATGGTCGTGGGTACGCCAGGTGGCTCTACCATTATTAATGTGATTTATGAGAACATCGTTAATGTAATTGACCATGGAATGACCATGCAAGAGGCGGTAAATGCCAAAAAACACCACTCCCAATGGTTACCCGACCAAATCGTGGTGGAAAAAGGTGCGCTGGACAGTCTTGGGCTTGAAAAATTAAAATCTATGGGGCATGCTATCCGAATCACGGAGCAACTGGGTAGAACCGAGGCTATTTTGGTTCGGTCCGATGGTTCCTATGAAGGAGCCGCCGATAATACTCGAACCGGGGATGCGGTGGCGGAAGGGTATTAATCAATCAACATATGATAATAAAGAAAAGGCGTTCAATTATTCGGACGCTTTTTTTGTTGCTTCACATCTAGATCTCATAATCAACTTTATTAGGTTGATAACTTTTGTCGGGATTTTACGTAAAAAGCATTTTTCAAAAATTAACATTTTTAGGTCCAACAGCGGGGAGGAATTGTGGTTACTAGGCTTATCCGAGTTTTAAACAATTATTGTTAAAAAATTGTGAAAGGATTGTTCTCGGGCCTAGGCAGTTTCTGAATTTTTTCAGAGCCCTTATTTTACGTTTGTTACGATCAATTTGGGGTGGTTCTCAACATAAATGTTGATAAAAGTGTTAAGAACCTGATCGTCGAAACCTAAAATCAAAGTAAAGAAAATATGAATTTTACATTCGAGCGATTTAGTACAACTCCAAACCATTTTTCTCATGCACATTACTCATATAACTAAAAGAGATTTTAGTACACAGACTTTTGACTTACACAAGATAACGAATGCCATTTTAAAGGCCATGACCGCTGTGGACCATGGTCAGATTAATGATGCACAGACCATTGCCAACAACGTTGAAAAGGCCTTGTTGGAGCGAAAAAATGCAGACGAACACTATGTGCCTACCGTTGAAGAGGTGCAAGATGTTGTGGAGAACGAATTAATGAACAGTGAGTTCCACGATGCTGCTAAAGCTTATATTATTTACAGGAACAAAAGGGCCCAAATGCGCGAATCGGATATCTTCGAAAAGCGTATCAACTTAAAGCCTTACGAGTACCCTCAGTTGTACGAATATGTGCCTGCCATCCGTCACTCCTATTGGATCCATACTGAGTTCAACTTTACCAGCGATATCCAAGATTTTAAATCGGGATTGAGCGAAGTGGAACGAAGTGCCATTAAAAATACCATGTTGGCCATCTCCCAAATAGAGGTTGCCGTAAAAACATTCTGGGGCGATATTTATCATCGCATGCCGAAACCTGAAATCGGTTCGGTTGGAGCCACTTTTGCAGAAAGTGAAGTGCGTCACCACGATGCGTATTCCCACCTTTTGGAAATCCTTGGATTGAACAAGGAGTTCGAAAACTTGAAGAAAAAACCAGTGATCATGAAAAGGGTGCAGTACTTGGAGGCTGCCCTTAAAAATGCAAAAAGCGAGAACAATAAAGAGTACGCAGAGTCCATTTTGCTGTTCTCCCTATTTATAGAGCACGTTTCCCTGTTCAGCCAGTTCTTGATCATCATGGCTTTCAACAAACACAAGAATGTATTGAAAGGAATTTCTAATGTGGTAGAGGCTACTTCCAAAGAAGAGCAGATCCATGGAGATTTCGGAATTGATATCATCAATATTATTAAAAAGGAACATCCAGAGTGGTTCGATGACAATTATAAGTCCATGATTCAAGATTTGTGCGTGAAGGCATTTGATGCGGAGAGCTTGATCGTAGATTGGATTTTTGAGGAAGGGGAATTGGATTTCTTACCAAAGAACTTGGTGAACGAGTTCATCAAGAACAGGTTCAATAATTCATTGGAAAGCATCGGCATCAGCAAGGTATTCGATGTAGACCAAAAACTATTGCAGCAAACCGAGTGGTTTGACGATGAAATCATCGGAACAAAACACGGAGACTTTTTCGTAAAAAGATCCATTAACTATAGCAAAAGAACACAAAGTATAACCAGCGACGACCTATTTTAAAATATGGAGAAGAGAACACAAGCCCCGCAGATTGCTGATCAACAGCCAGAAAACAAAACACAAGAATTAGTAAATGCCAGAAAAGACGCTTTAGCCAAGCTTAAAGCCACGGAAGAATCCGCAGGTTTTGAATGGTTGAATGAATATAGTCGTAAGTTTTTGGCATCAGGCTATCTAACCGAGGGAGTAACTCCAGAAGGACGTATTCGTGAAATTGCTGAAAGAGCAGAGGATATCTTGGGAATCCCAGGTTACGCCGACAAGTTCTACCATTATATGTCCGAAGGCTTTTTCTCTTTGGCCTCTCCAGTGTGGTCCAATTTCGGTAAAAGAAGAGGGCTTCCGATCAGCTGTTTTGGTTCCCACATCGATGATGATATGGGGAACATCCTTTACACCCAATCAGAGGTGGGGATGATGTCCAAACTTGGTGGGGGTACATCTGGATACTTTGGAAAAATCAGACATCGTGGTGCTCCGGTAAAAAATAACGGTCAGGCTTCGGGTGCAGTGCATATTATGCAGTTGTTCGAATCTATGGTCGATGTTGTAAGCCAAGGTTCTGTTCGTCGTGGTCGTTTTTCTCCATATCTTCCTATTGATCACAAAGACATAATGGAGTTTTTGGAAATAGGTACGGAAGGGAATCCGATTCAACAACTTACCCATGGTGTTACTGTGACCAACGAATGGATGCAGGAAATGATCGAGGGAGATACCGATAAAAGAACGGTTTGGGCCAAAGTATTGCAGCGTAGGGGAGAAATGGGATATCCATATGTATTTTTCTCTGACAATGCCAACAACGGAGCGGTAGATGTGTATCAAGATAAAGGACACAGAATTCATGCAAGTAACTTGTGTACCGAGATTATGTTGCCAAGTAATGACAATTGGTCTTTCGTTTGTGTACTATCCAGCATTAACCTGTTACACTACGACAAATGGAAAGAGACCGATGCAGTGGAAACCATGGTTCATTTCTTGGATGCCGTAATTACCGAATTCATCGAGAAATTAGAAGCTTACAGGGATTCTGAAGATCGTGACGACAGACAAACGTTCCTTTTCATGGAAAGAGCCTACAATTTTGCCAAAGATAATCGTGCATTAGGTCTAGGTGCGCTAGGATGGCACTCATTGCTACAAGCTAAAAGATTGTCTTTCGATAGTCAAGAAGCCTACAACTTGAACAGTGAAATTTTCAAGGCAATCAAAGATCGTTCGTATAAAGCTTCAGAGCAATTGGCCGAGCGTTTTGGAGAGCCAGCTGTTTTGAAAGGTTATGGTAGAAGAAATGCAACTTTGAATGCAGTTGCACCAACTACTTCATCAGCCTTTATTTTAGGACAGGTATCTCAAGGAATTGAGCCTATTTGGTCCAACTGCTACGTGAAGGACATTGCCAAGATCAAAACCACCATCAAAAATCCATTCTTAATGGAATTGTTGGAGGAAAAAGGACAAAATACCAATGAAGTTTGGAAGAGCATCCGTGACATGGACGGTTCAGTGCAACATTTGGACTTCTTGACCGAGGAAGAAAAAGCAGTGTTCAAAACCTATTCTGAATTGGATCAGTTGGATATCATTTATCAAGCGGCCAACAGACAAAACCACATTGATCAAGGTCAATCGGTAAATATTATTGTGCACCCAGATATGCCAACCAAAGACATTAACAATATCCACGTAACCGCTTGGAAATTGGGTCTTAAATCGTTGTATTATCAGCACAGCATGAACGCTGCACAGAAATTCAAGCAAAAGAAAGAGTGCGCTAGCTGCGAGGCTTAATATTTAGCAAAATCAAATATGGAAAAGGGAGGTTATGACCAACATAATCTCCCTTTTTGCGTTTATATCCGTGTTTTTTGCATCAGATATCCATGTTTTCACAACAAATGATCGCTGTAATACAACATAACTTCGATAAACTGGCAACTTCTTGATATGTTTGAGTGTCTTACTACGTAAGAAAAACCTCATCAACTTAACCTATGAATAAAACCCCGTCCCAGGTTTTTTTATATTTCCTACTATTTCTGTTCGCTTCATTACAAATGGGGTTTTCACAATCTTGTGCTGTAGATGCAGGATCAGATCAGGTTTTTACGCAAGTTTCAGCAGTAACGTTAAATGCTGCCACGCCTGCAGTGGGAACAGGAGTATGGTCTCAAGTTTCTGGACCAACAACCGTAACTTTTGATGATATAAATGATCCCAATACGGGAGTGGACAATACTACTTTCGGCACCTACTTTTTTGAGTGGACCGTTTCAGATGCTACATGTACCACTAATTCGGATACAGTAGCAATTAACGTTCAAGGAATTGATTTGGAAATTGAGATGTTGGCAAGCAACACCGTTCCAGACATTGGGGATGTGGTCACTTTTACCATTAACCTGAGTAATTTGGGTGCTGTTGATGCAACGGGAGTATCCATTCAAAATTTGGTTCCGATTGGATATGATAATATAATAGCTATAAACAACTCTGGAGCTTTTTATCCATCGCCCAATAGAGTGGTTTGGACGGGAATTACGGTTCCAGTAGGTTCCAATACAGCTTCATTAAGTTTTAATGCAACGGTACAAACACCAACTTCCACCAATGGGGAATATACCCACATTGCTGAAGTGGTTTTGGCAGATCAAGATGATTTGGATAGTACCCCCGATAATGATAACGGAGATCAAAGCGAGGATGATGAGGATAACGTTACTGCAGCTCCATTACAGGCAGACCTTTCGTTGACCAAATCTGTGGTTGGTGGAAATTTGGCGCCATATGTGGGACAACAAATAAGTTTTGAGATTTCAGTTACTAATGATGGCCCTCATGATGCCACCAATGTTAGAGTGGTTGACCAATTGCTGTCCGGTTTCACATTTGTTTCTTCTTCGGCCACTTCTGGAACGTATAATTCAACATCAGGTTTTTGGGAAGTGGGTACAGTAGGGAATGGCGACACAGAAACTTTGACGATAAATGTTACCGTTAAAGCTTCAGGAAATTATACCAATACTTCACAGATTATTGCATCGGATGCCTATGATCCAGACTCAACACCTGCCAATGGGGTTTCTTCTGAAGATGATCAGGGCGATTTGGTTATTGTGCCATCTCCAGTGATAGATTTATCGTTGACTAAAACCATCGATAAATCTCCACCTTTGGTGAGTGACAATGTACGTTTTACCATTACGGTGACCAATGACGGGCCAAGCACGGCAACTTCGGTAGAGGTGACCGACCAATTGCCATCAGGGTATACCTATGTTTCGGATAATGCTGGGGGCGCCTATAACCCAGGAACGGGAATTTGGAATGTGGGAACAATTCCAACAGGGAGTTCTCGTAGCTTGAGTATTTTATGCAATGTAAATCCTTCTGGAGATTATAACAATACAGCCCAAATTACTGGACACGACCAAACCGATATAGATTCTACGCCCAATAATGATGTGCCAGGCGAGGACGATCAAGATCAGGTCAACGTTTTCCCAGACCCTTTGGTGGATATTTCAGTTACAAAAATGGTGGATGAGTTTATCCCCGAAGTAGGTAGTGAAATTGTCTTTACAGTGAATGTAACCAATGATGGTCCAAGTGATGCCACAAATGTGGTGGTAACCGATATGTTGGCATCTGGATATGATTTAGTTAGCGTTTCGACCACTTCGGGCACCTATAATTCGACGAATGGCTCGTGGGTGGTAGGAAATTTGGCCAGTGGAAATACGGAAACCTTGGAGATAACAGTGGAGGTGCTTCCAACTGGAAACTATTCCAATACGGCAGAGTTGACAAACCTAACCGAATTGGATGTAGATTCAACCCCGGGCAACAACAACGAATTTGAAGATGATCAACAGACCATTTCGACCATACCCATTCCAGTGGCAGATTTGCAATTGCGCAAGTCGGTCAATGTGCTGAGTCCATTTGTGGGACAGGAGGTAATCTTTACCTTGAATGTGACCAATTTTGGTCCCAGCGATGCCACTGGAGTTGAGGTGATAGATTTATTGCCCGATGGATATGCCTACGTTTCGCACAGTACAACAGCAGGATCTTATAATGAGGGAACAGGTCTTTGGGTATTGGGCGGAACCTTACCCGATGGAAATACAGAAACTTTGAACATTGTGGCCGAAGTGAACAATTCTGGCGATTATTTTAATGTGACCGAAGTGTATGCTTCCGACCAAATAGACCCGAATTCAACCCCGAATAACAACAATATTTTTGAGAACGATCAAGATAATGCGGGTACCACACCAATTCCTTCCGCGGATTTAGCTGTTGAGGTTAGTGTGGATAATGCAATGCCAGATGTGGGCACTCAGGTAACTTTTACGGTAACTCTGATCAATCAAGGACCAAGTGATGCGATTGGAGTAAGGGTAAGAAACAACCTTCCCAATGGCTATGCCTATATTTCTGATGATGGAGCTGGGAGATTTAACCCTAACAGTGGCATTTGGAATGTTGGAACCATAGGTTTGAATTCCCAAATGGAATTGAACATTGTAGCCGAAGTAAATGCTGATGGTGATTATACCAATGTTGCCGAAGTAACCGATGCTGTTTTCTTTGATCCAGATTCAACTCCGAATAACAATGTGCTGTCTGAAGACGATCAAGATGCACAGGCTACGACACCAAGACACGTTACCGATATTGAGGTTGTAAAATCTGTGGATAATCTTACTCCAAATGTGGGTATGGAAGTGGTATTTACCATTGAAGTGACCAATCAAGGGCCAAATGATGCTTCTGGATTGGTGATTGAAGATGTTTTGCAAACAGGGTTTCAATTTATTTCTGCAACTGCTACGTCTGGAAGTTATGATGTTTTAGCAGGATCTTGGGGTATTTCTGAACTGAACAATGGCGTAACCGAGACTTTGGAAATAACCGCTTTGGTGCTTGCCGATGGCATTCATACCAACAAAGCGGAACTAATTGCCTTGGCTACTTTCGATCCAGATTCAACGCCAAATAATAATTTGGCCTCAGAGGATGATCAAGATGCTGTAACCTTGGAGCCGTTTGGATCCAACGATCTTTCCTTGGAAAAAATAGTGGATAATCCGACCCCAAATGTGGGCGAGGTGGTTCGTTTCTTAGTGAGTGTAACCAATCACGGACTTTCAGGAACTTCAGGAGTTGAGGTGACCGATATGCTCCCTGTGGGATACACTTATCAATCGCATACAACCACTGCAGGAGTATACAATCCGAACACGGGAATTTGGGATGTGAACCGATCTATCCCAAGTCAAGATACCGAAAGCTTGGAAGTTTTGGTGATGGTAAATGCTCCTACGGATACCCCAGATGAATATTTGAATGTGGCTTTCATTTCTGCCAGTAAATATGATGACCCAGATAGTGACCCTAATGTAGGCATTGAAGAAGATGACTTGTTCGATGGGGTAGAAGATGATGACGAAGCGACCGCTTTTGTGGAACCTCTAACCACTGATATTTCAATTGGTAAAACGGTGGATAATGCATCACCACGAATAGGGGATGAGGTAGTTTTTTCAATTACGGCAGCCAATCAGGGCGTGGAATCTGCAACCAATTTAGGTATAGAAGAACTATTGCCTTCGGGATATCGCTATGTAAGTCACTCAGTAACCATCGGAGCGTATGATACATCGGGACTTTGGGAAATTGAAGAACTATTGCCTTCCGAAACGGCCACTTTGGAGCTTACCGTTCAAATTTTGGATATAGAAGATTATTTGAACGTGGCCCAATTGACCTATGTAGATCAATGGGATACCGATGAAACCAATAATAGGGCCGATGCCTTTGTGAACCCAACCTGTTTGTTGGTGTACAATGAGTTTTCACCCAATGGTGATGGGGTAAACGACACTTTCAGAATTGATTGTCTGTCCAGATATCCTAACAATAAGTTGGAAGTCTTCAACAGATGGGGAACTATGGTGCACCATGCCAAAAATTATAAAAATGATTGGGATGGAACAGCCGACGGACAAAAAGGAGATGGATTGCCCGCCGGAACCTACTATTATGTGTTGGATTTGGGCGATGGGTCGGAACCGCAAACGGATTGGTTGTATATAAATAGATAAACATGGGGATGGTATCAGCAAGATATAGAAAGAATATAGTTGGGCAATTAGGTTTGCTACTGCTGTTTTTGGCACCCTTAGCGGTAAAAGCACAGCAAGACCCTCAGTTTACGCAATACATGTACAATACCATGAGCGTGAACCCTGCTTATGCGGGTTCCAATGGTCATTTAACGGCATTGTTGATGCACCGCTCCCAATGGGTGGGTGTAAATGGTGCTCCAAACACCCAAGTTTTGGCCGTAGATGCACCACTTGAAAATAAAATTGGGGTAGGTGGAATTTTAGCTCATGACGCCTTGGGTCCATCTTCAGAAATATTCTTGGACGGAAATGTGTCCTACACCATTCAATTGGACAGTGCGGGTAACAAATTATCCTTCGGTTTAAAAATGGGTGGACGTATTTTTGATGTCGATTTTTCAAAAGGATTGGCAGAGGATGCCGATATGGCTTTTCAAAATAATATAAAGGGCAAATTTTTCCCGACCATAGGCGCTGGACTTTACTATAACTCTAAAAAAGGGTATTTAGGGGTTGCGATTCCTAATTTTCTTTCGCAAGAGCATTATGATGGCGCAGAACAGGAAATTGCCTCGGAACGCATGCACTATTATGTGATAGGTGGAATGGTGTTCGATATGTCGGCAGATGTGAAGTTTAAGCCTGCCTTTTTTATGAAATGGGTGCCTGGTGCACCAATGATTGCTGATATTTCGGGCAATGTACTTTTAAAAGAAACCTTCACTTTTGGATTGGCCTATCGCTGGAACGATTCGTTTTCAACTTTGTTGGGCATGCAAATCAACCCTAATTTTAGTGCAGGCTATGCCTACGACCTTACTTCATCGAACTTGGCGAGCTATACGGGAGGATCTCATGAGATTTTCATTCGGTACGAATTTAAATCCAAAGAAGCTCAAAAGGAGCCCCCTACCTTTTAAGGGTTTAGCGAGCTAGAGCACAAGCGTTCTCTATCAACAGAAATAGTGATTATCTTTATAACATTAAAATGATGTTATGGAAAGGAATGAGCTATATCCCATTTTTTTAAAGGTATCCCAGTTACAAGTACTCATAGTGGGTGGTGGCAATGTTGGGTTGGAAAAGCTTTCATTTTTATTAAAATCGAGTCCGAATGCCAAGGTATTAATGGTGGCACCAGAGTTTTTACCCGCTACGTTGGAACTGGCCGAAAAACACGATGTAACCATTACCGAAGCGGTGTACAAAAAAGAATTTTTAGACGGAAAACACATGGTAATTGCCTGTACGGACAAGCCAGAAGTGAACGAGGAAGTGTACCACGATTGTAGGGAACGCAGTATTTTGGTGAATGTGGCCGACAATCCGCCGTTTTGCGATTTTTATATGGGTGGCATTGTAACCAAGGGGAATGTAAAGGTGGCTATTTCTACCAACGGAAAGTCACCAACAACTGCGAAGCGATTGCGACAATTTTTTGAGGATGTGCTACCAGAGAATATAGATGATTTGGTAAAGAACCTAAATGAATACCGCAAAACCCTAAAAGGGGATTTTGAAGAAAAAGTGGAGGCACTGAACGAGTTTACCAAAGGATTGGTAAACCGAAAGGAATAGGAAAGCTATAAGCGTTTCATTATTGAACAGAACAAAAAAAGCAGCCTTTTCAAGCTGCTTTTTTAATTAATGGATAGGTTTTTATTCCGAAACTTCCTCAACAGAAGCATCGGGTGCATTTTTTTTAACGGAAGCAACGCCGTTTTCCATAGCAGATGCGCTGGAATACATCTCGCTATTGCCAATTACTTGGCCATTGGATGCTTTTAGGTTAAAATACGGACTTCCATCCTTGGCAGTTAGTCTTTCAAAGTTACCATCGTCCTGAGAATGTTTTTTTACCGACTCAACGCCGTTTTCACAGGCAGCTTTGGTAGTGTAGCCTTGACTGCTTAAAATAACTTGGCCGTTACCAGCTTTTAAATTAAACCTGAACTTGCCAGCTTTATCCGTTTTAATCTCAAATTTTCCCATGCTTATATATTTTGAATACTAAAGCTAGAGATTTTATTAAAAATTGACCAATAAATCAGTTATAAATTATCATTAAATCAACCCTTAAGGCCTTTTTTTGAAAAGATTCTTAATAAGGTGCGTGCTATGCACAAAAAAAGGAGACCCTTTTGGCCTCCTTCATAATTATTTATTGACTTGGTTTAAACCCTTATCTGTCCGTCGCCAAATACATAGTATTTGTTGGTGACCAATTGCTTTAGTCCCAATGGCCCCCTGTGGTGCAATTTATCGGTACTGATGGCCAATTCTGCGCCAACGCCCATTTGTCCGCCATCGGTAAAACGGGTCGATGCATTTTGGTACACGGCCGCACAGTCCACATTTTCCATAAAGGTTTGGGCCACGCTGTTGTTCTGTGTCATGATGGAGGCTGAATGTCCACCAGAATTTTTATTGATTTTGATGATGACCTCATCCAGATTGTCCACCGCACCTATTACGCATTTCATGGCCAAAAATTCTTCTTGCCATACTGAAGCATCGGTAATGGTTTCTTCATCGGGAAGTACGTTTTTTACCTTCTCATCCACCAAAATGGATACCCCTTTTTCGGACAAAAGGTTTTTAAGCTCTACCAATTTTGCTTCATAACCCTCGATTTGGGTGTCGAGCAAAATTTTGTCCAAAGCATTACAGGCCGAAATCTTGTGGGTCTTCGCATTAACGATCACCTCCAAGCTCTTTTTCCAATCAGCCTCTTTGTGCACATATAGGAAATTGTTTCCTCGGCCACTTACCAAAACGGCGCATTTGGCATGCTCTTTTACAAAAGCGATCAAGCGCTCGCCACCTCTTGGTACGATCAAGTCGAGATCTTGATCTGGATTTTTCAAAAATTCTCGGGTCTGGGTTCTGTCCATCTCCAAAAACTGGATAAAATCTTCCGAAAGTCCATTTTGCTCCAAGGCTTGATGCCAAAACTTTACCAAAGCTTTGTTACTGTGATAGGCTTCTTTACCGCCCTTGAGTAAAATTTTGTTGTTGGCCTTAAAGGCAAGCACGGCGGCTTCGACCGTAACATCGGGTCGGGATTCGTAAATGATCATAATTGTTCCGAAAGGAGCCGTTTTGTTGATGATCTTTAATCCGTTGTCCAGATTTCGGGTTGATATTTCCTTGCTTACAGGGTCGTCCTGCAATCGAACTTCTTTTACGGCCTGAATCATCTGATCTACCTTATTGTCGTTCACGATCAAGCGGTCGTACAATGCTTGGTCATCTCGATTAAAGGCATCAAGATCTTTTTGATTGGCCTGGAGCAGCTCTTCCCGATGGGTATCGAGAATGTGCTCCATATCTTTTAATACTTGGTTTTTTATAGCTGTCTTAAGTAATTTCATTTCTGTCATTTTAAAGGGAAACTTCGGTTCCCACTTTTTTTCCTTCTACAATATCTATGATTACATTTTCTTTTTTTCCGTTTACAATGTAAGATGGAATGTTGTTGGCGGCTGCCTTTTGGGCATAGTTCAATTTAGAACCCATACCACCACGGCCTTCGCCTTCTTGTTTGTTTCCTTCTTCAATGTATTTGTCCAGATCTTCCCTCGGCTCTACTTTTTCAATCACTTTGGAACCTGCTTTATCAGGATGCCCATCGTAAAGCCCATCGATATCCGTCATTAAGATCAATTTGTCCGCATTCATCAATTCGGCCAAAAGGGTGGCCAATTCGTCGTTGTCCGAAAACATGGACATGGAAACGGAAACGGCATCATCCTCATTGGCAATCGGAATTACCCCTTCGGATAACAGCCCCTCGATACAATTGATCATGTTGTCGCGGTGCACACCTGGGTTAAAATCCCTTTTGGTAGGAAGCACCTGAGCGCATTTCATACCATAATCATTAAATATGTTATAGTAATGGCGCATCATTCGGGGCTGCCCGATAGCGGAATACACCTGTCTACGCTGGGTCTTATCCTTGATTTTTGCCTTGCCCAATACCTCTTTCCCTGCAATTACAGATCCAGAGGAGACCAAAATGGTCATAATGTCGCGCTCATACAATTCAGCGATCTGTTGTACCAAACCGTTGAGCACGGGTCGTACTATTCTGTTGTCTTTGTTGGTCATCACATTGGTTCCTACCTTGATGACCACGAGTTCTTTATGCATGATTTAGTATTCTTCGCCTAGTTCTACGGCTCTGTTAAATGCAGCAAAGGCCGCTTCTTTAATTAATTCGTTTACGTTGTTGTCTTCCATCGAGTCCAAAGCGGCTCGGGTGGTTCCACCTTTGGAGGCCACTCTTTCCATCCATGTATCTGGAGTAAGATTGTTCTGGTTGAAAAGCTCCACGGCACCCGTAAAGGTTTGACTTACCAAAACTTTGGATACGTTCTCGGAGAATCCCATTTGAAGGGCAGCTTCCATCATACTCTGCATAAAATAAAATACATAAGCTGGCCCACTTCCTGAAATTCCAGTGGAGGCATCGATGAATTTTTCATTTTTTACGCGAAGCGATTTTCCTGTGGTGTCCAAAAGTCCTTCCACCATAAAAAGTTCCAAACGGGAAACCTCTTCTGAAGAAACATAACTGGTCAAACCTTTGCCGACCTGCGCGGGCAAATTCGGCATGGCCCGTACCACTTTTTTAATGCCAAGTGATTCTTGGATATAGTTGATAGTGACCCCTGCCATTATGGATATGAACAATTGTTCTGGGTTTACCAGTTTTTTCATGCGTTGGAAGAGCTCTTCTGCGTGATAGGGTTTTACGGCCAAAAAGATAATGTCGGCCTGAGGCACGCAATCTTCCAATTTATCTATGGCATCGAAATGGGCGATTTTGCCCACCTCTTCCAATTTTTCTTTTGATTTGTCCAAAACCATGATGTTGCGTTTTTTCAGCAATTTGGATTTGGACATTCCTGTGGCATAGGTAAGTCCCATGTTACCTGCACCAATAACCAATACTTTCATTTTAAAATTTTAAAGGGTGATCAATTTTTAGATAAACAAATTACAGTCTGCGCAATCCTTTACCTCTCCGTAGTAGGTTTCACGGTACTTGTGCAACGTACGGAAAGGGAGGCCCAGAATGTACTGCTTTATGTAGGTTACCTGGGTGGTCAATTCGCCCATGGTAACACTGTAGCGTTTTTCATATTTGGTTTCCCTTTTAATTTTTGAAAGTTTCATTTTGTTGTTGATAATAGAGTTTTTGATTATTAAATATTTTCCTGATCATTCAGGAACTGTTCTTTGTATTGTGCTTTTTTTAATGTTTTTCTTTTTGCCACGGATTTTTTGGTATACTCCTGCCTATCCCTAATTTGGTCCAAACGTTTGGTGTTTCTGTACTTTCGTTTGTAGCGCTTCAGGGCGCGTTCGATACTCTCTCCGGGTTTTACTTCAATTTTTAGCATATGATGTTTTATCTGTTCAATCTCATTTCGGTATGGGTTTCGTTGAACCCGTAGGCTTCAAAAAATTGCTTGTTGGGGCATTGGTTGTTACCTGTAATATGAATGGCAACATCGCCCTTGCAATATTGAAGCGTGTACTCCAGTAATTTTTGTTCGATACCTTGGTCCCGATACTTGCGATGTACCACGAAAAAGACCAAAAAGTTCTCAGGGATATAATCTCCCATTCCAGTTTTGTTCACTACGGCAAGTCCCAAAATATCATCTTTGTCCTCCATCGAAAAAACGTAGCCCCCCAATCCGGGAATATCCTTGGTGGAATATTGAATGGCTTTTCTAATGGCTGTTTTGGTCGCTTTTTTTCCTTCTTGGTGCTCAAAAAGGAAGTTGGCGAACCTATTGGCCTCCATGGTTGATAGTCGTGTATAGGCATCGTAGGTTTTGATGACCATGTTTTTGTCTTGGACGATAATTAATGTTGATTTTAGATTATGGGTAAAAACAATGGGTATGGATAAATCACGGATTGAAAAATCCTGAAATTTCCATGAAAACAATCCCCTTAAAAGGGTGGTTGATTAAAAAGTAGGAGGTATGAACTTATCTGATTGGTTTCGGAATACCAGATAGTTAAAACTTAGGATTCGACTATTTTTTCTCTCGTGGAGTTTGATTTTCATCGCGGTACAAAGGTAAGGCAAGCAAACCGTAATTCCCAATAATACTGGGTTTTATGTTTTTTCTAACGTTTGACTGTGCTTTTTTCGGATGAAGGGACTTTTTGCTACTCGGTTCAGTATCAAATATTAAAGCTTACTTAAAATTGACTGGTTTTGCGTTAAATGTTCTTAAATGTGAACAGGGTTTGTAGGTGTCTGAAAGAATGAAGGTTATATTGAAATCCAAACGCTAATCAAATCATCATGGTAAACAAAATTGTCTTCCTTTTCGGGTTGCTATTAACGCAATCTGTTTGCTTTGCAACTACCCCACAACTCAATGAAACACAAAAACTTGCCACCACTGCAAAAATCTGGGGATTTTTAAAATATTATCATCCGCAAGTGGCCAAGGGAAAGTTCAATTGGGACGAACAACTGTTGGAAGTGATTCCAAAAGTGGAACAAGTCCAAAACAAAGAAGATCTTTCCAAAATCTATTTGGATTGGATAGATGGCTTGGGAGAAGTGCCTATTTGTAAAAAATGTTCCAAGGCCACTGATCAAGACTATTTTGATAAAAACTTTGACCTCTCTTGGTTGAACGATAAAGAAGTTTTTACTCCAGAATTAAGCGATAAACTAAAGTTTATTGAACAAAACCGATTTCAGGGTAATCAACATTATGTGGATTCGCCCTATAAACAAGTAGGCAATATTGCCTTAAAAAATGAGCCTGAATACAGGAATTTGGACTGGTCCAACCCGAATATGAGGTTGTTGATTGCTTTCAAATATTGGAATGTGGTGGAATACTTTTTTCCATACAAATACCAAACCGACCAACCTTGGGATGAAGTGTTGCATTCTTCCATCCCTCAATTAAAATCCGCCTCCACCGAAAAGGAGTTTCAAGATGCCATTCAGAAATTAGTGGTAAAGATTGATGATGCCCACGGGGGATTTAGTACCTCAAAAGGCACTTACTATTATTACCCAAATTTTAAAACTCAATTTATAGATGGACAATTGGTGGTTCGTGGATTTTATAATGATTCCATAGCGCAAAAATCTCCCATTAAAAAAGGGGATGTTATCCTTGCGGTCGACAATGTACCTGTGGAAAGTATAATCAAAAACCATATGGATTTGGTTTGGGGATCCAATCCAGCAAGCAAATACAGGAATTTGAGTTACGATATCATTCGCTCTTTAAAACCCACTTTTAAAAACATTTCCTTTCAATCCAATGGAGAAAAAAAGCAGTATGATGCCCCGTTGTTTTCTATTAAAGGAATCCTACCCAAAGAGACTGAAAAATGGAAAATGCTCGATAACAATATTGGCTATGTGAACATGGGGAAGTTGGAAAGGGAAGATGTGGAGGAAATGATGGAAAGTTTTAAAGACACTAAGGCCATTATTTTCGATATTAGAAATTATCCAAATGGAACCATGTACCATATTGCTTATTATTTGGTTCCGGAACGAAGGGATTTTTTCAAGGTAACGTATCCTGACCTCGATTATCCAGGGAGGTTCAAATGGCGCGATGGCATGCAATGTGGAAGTTTTAAAAACAAGGAAATTTATTCAGGGAAAGTCGTGCTTTTAGTGAATGAAATTACCCAAAGTCATGCCGAGTTTACCACCATGGCCCTTCAAACAGCCGATAATGTTGTAACTGTAGGGAGTCAAACTGCAGGTGCCGATGGCAATGTCTCTAGTTTGGAACTGGGTGGGGGCATTAAAACTTCCATTTCGGGAATTGGTATTTTTTATCCTGATGGTACAGAGACCCAACGTAAAGGGGTTAAAGTAGATGTGGAAGTACGCCCCACCATCCAAGGATTAAAAGAAGGTAAGGACGAGGTGCTCGAAAAAGCTTTGGAATTGGTACATAAGGATAGCTAAAATTTACTGCGAAATTGTGTGGGCGAGCAGCCTTTCAACTCCTTGAATTTCCGATTGAAATTGGCAATGTTGTTAAAACCACATTGGTCTGAGACCGCCGAAATGGCCAATTCAGGTTGACTTAAAATAAGTTTGCAGGCATTTTCTATCCGAATTTCGATAAGGAACTGAAAAAAAGTCTTGTTGGTACGTCTTTTAAAATATCGGCAAAAAGCATTCTTGCTCATGTTGGCCACCTGCGCAATTTCATCCAGTTCAATGGGCTCGTTGAATTTTTCCATGGCGTGTTTAAAAACATCGTTCATGCGTTTGCCCTCATCGTCCGAAAATGTTTTTCGGTACACAAAAGAAGATAAAGGTTGGGTCTGCGCTTTCATGATTTCGCTGATCACCAATAACAAGGTGGCAATCTGCTCTACTTTGTTCTGTGATTTCAATTTTCGGAAAGCTTCAATGATCACTTCTTTATTGGAGACCACCCGAATGCCCATTTCCGATTTTTTAAAGAACTCTTTGGTCGATGCAAGGTCAGTAATGCCAAAAAAATCCTTTCCAAAGGAATTGATGTCAAAAAACAAGGTGTGCATTATGGATTTGGACGATGCCGAAGCATCACTTTTAAAAGCATGGGGTACAAACCCACCGATGACCAAAACATCCCCCTCTTGGTAATCAGAGATTGAATCAGCAACTACCAACGAACCAGAACCTTTGGCGATGTAACTGATCTGTATTTCCTCATGTTGGTGCAAATGGTCATAAAATATCCGTTCATGGTCTATTTGGTAGACCAGGGCCTCATCACTGGGTTTCGGAATTTTAAAAGGAAGTACTTTCATTGATTATACAAATATCATCACAAAAACCATCAAATTCAATTTATGGGGTAATATAATATCAATATAAGCTAATAAAAAGCGGCATTTCTGAGTTTTCGTCCCCTATTTTTGTAGTAAAATAGATAACATCATGATTACATGGGAAGGGGTTATGCCAGCCGTAACCACAAAATTTACAAGTGAGGACGAACTGGACTTGGTTATGTTCGAAAAGAACATCAAAGCGCAATTGGACGCTGGGGTTCACGGTATTATTTTAGGCGGAACCTTGGGTGAAGCCAGTACGTTGACCAAACAGGAAAAGGAAATCTTGATCAAAACCTCTTTGGATATTGTGGAGGGAAAAGTTCCTGTCATCATCAATATAGCCGAGCAGAGCACTAAGGAAGCCATCGAAGTGGCCCAAAATGCCGAAAAGGTGGGCGCCAAAGGTTTAATGGTGCTTCCTCCGATGCGTTACAAGGCAACAGATTACGAAACTGTCACTTATTTCAAGGCCATTGCCAATAGTGTTTCCTTGCCCATCATGATCTACAACAACCCCGTAGATTACAAAATTGAAGTGACCCTGGATATGATGGAAGAACTTTTGGAGTGTGAAAATATTCAGGCCATCAAAGAATCCACAAGGGATATCACTAATGTGATTCGTTTCCAAAATCGTTTTGGAGACCGTTTGAAGGTATTTACTGGAGTGGATACCCTCGGAATGGAAAGTTTGGTGATCGGTGCCGATGGTTGGGTAGCAGGACTTGTTTGTGCCTATCCTGCCGAAACCGTTGCCATCTACGAATTGGTAAAAGCAGGTAAAATTCAAGAAGCCCTAGAAATTTATAAGTGGTTCATTCCATTGTTGGAGTTGGACATCAACCCACAATTGGTACAGAACATTAAATTGGCCGAGGTTGCCACAGGAATTGGAACAGAGCATGTAAGAGCACCTCGTTTGCCATTGCAAGGAGCAGAAAGGGAACGCGTATTGGGTGTGATAGACAACGCCATGAAAAACAGACCCGAACTACCAGATTATAAGAATTTAACAAGTTTAGCATGATTACAGGTAAAAACTGTATAGCAGGAGAGTTTAGTGCAAAGGGGAGTGTGGAGTTCAAGACCATCAATCCCAAATTGAATATTCAAAACGAAACCACTTTTGTGGAGGCCTCATCTGAAGAAATCGAATTGGCGGTAACTTCGGCATGGGATGCCTTTAAAACATTTCGAAAATTACCAGGTGCCAAAAGAGCTGAGTTTTTGAATGCCATTGCCGATGAAATTTTGGCCTTGGATCAAGAATTGTTGGATACCTATTGCATGGAATCAGGTTTGCCCGAGGGGAGAGCCATTGGCGAGAGAGGACGAACCATGAACCAGTTGCGATCATTTGCAACTTTGGTGGCCAACGAAGATTGGCGAGAAAACACCTTTGATGCTGCTGAACCAGACAGAAAACCAATTCCTAAAGACGATTTGCGCAAAACCATGATTCCTTTGGGGCCAGTTGCCGTTTTTGGGGCCAGTAATTTCCCATTGGCTTACTCAACCGCTGGAGGAGATACCGCAAGTGCGTTGGCTGCTGGATGCCCCGTAGTGGTAAAATCCCACCCGATGCATGCTGGAACATCAGAATTGGTCGCCTCGGCCATTGTAAAAGCCGCTGAAAAAACAGGAATGCCAAAAGGTGCGTTCTCAAGCATCAATGGAGGAATTCAGGCTGGTGTGGATTTGGTAAGCCACCCAAAAATAAAGGCCGTTGGTTTTACGGGAAGCATAACTGGAGGTCGTGCGTTATTCGATTTAGCGGCCAAAAGACCAGAGCCAATTCCTGTTTTTGCTGAAATGGGAAGTATCAACCCTGTCGTCATCACACCAAATGCGATTGCAAAGCGCGGAAGTGGTATTGCAAAGACCTATGCAGGTTCCATTACCTTGGGTACAGGGCAATTCTGTACCAATCCAGGTTTGTTGTTGACTGTAAAAGATGAAAATACCCAAGCATTCATAAATGAATTGGCTAAGGAAACCATCGCTTTGGATGCACAATGTATGTTGCATCCCAATATCAAATCGGGATATGTAAGCAAGGGCGAAAGTGTTACTTCACAAAGTGGAGTTGAGGTTGTTGGCCAATTGGAGGGTGATTTAGATCCCAATTATGCTGCTTCTGCTGTAGCGACCGTTTCAGGAACCGAATTTTTGAAAAACACCAAATTGCACCAAGAAGTTTTTGGACCTTTTTCATTGGTGGTTCAATGCAAGGATGAAGCGGAATTACTTCAAGTGATTGAACAATTGGAAGGTCAGTTGACAGGCACCTTGATTGCAGAAGATAATGATGCGTTGGATATTGCAGAAATCGTAGATGCGCTTCAAAATAGAGTGGGACGAATTATTTATAATGGTGTGCCAACAGGCGTTGAGGTTTGTCCATCCATGCAGCATGGAGGACCGTATCCTGCTTCGACCGATTCAAGGTTTACAGCAGTGGGAGTCCATGCTATAAAAAGATGGGTGCGACCGGTGAGTTACCAATCGTTCCCATTGGATTTATTGCCAGAACATTTAAGAAAATAGTCAAGTAAAGAAACGCGAGTGGCCAGAAAAACATTTTTTTGTGTAGATGCACATACCTGCGGCAATCCAGTGCGAGTGGTTGCAGGTGGAGGTCCGAACCTTTTTGGAGCCAATATGAGCGATAAACGCCAGCATTTCCTAAAGGAATTTGATTGGATTCGTAAAGGATTGATGTTTGAACCTCGGGGTCACGATATGATGAGTGGGAGTATTTTGTTTCCACCCCATGATCCCGAAAATGATTTTTCCATTCTATTTATTGAAACCTCGGGATGTTTGCCCATGTGCGGTCATGGCACGATTGGCACCATTACCGTAGCCATCGAGGAGGGATTGATTACGCCAAAAACACATGGTAAAATCAAGATGGAAGCCCCTGCGGGATTGGTGGAAATTGAATACCAACAAACGGGCAAAAAAGTGGATTGGGTACGATTGGTGAATGTAAAATCGTACTTGGCAGCCGAAAATTTGACCATCGATTGTCCAGAATTGGGAGAATTGACTTTTGATGTGGCCTATGGCGGAAATTACTACGCCATTGTTGATCCACAAAAGAATTTTTCGGGCTTGCAAGATTTCACAGCAGGACAAATTATTTTGTTTTCGCAAGTGGTGCGAAAGGCTATCAACGAGAAATATCCCGATATGTTCATCCACCCTGAAAATCAGACCATTCGGGATGTAAGCCATATGATGTGGACGGGGGAACCTTTGGATGCAACCTCGTCAGGTAGAAATGCTGTTTTTTATGGTGACAAGGCGATAGACCGCTCCCCATGTGGAACAGGAACTTCGGCTCGGATGGCCCAACTGTACAGCAAAGGCAAATTAAAAGTGGGAGAGCCATACATTCACGAAAGCTTCATCGGAAGCAAGTTTGTGGGTAAGGTCGAGACAGAAACCACCTTAGGAGATAAATTGGCCATTGTGCCCAGTATTCAAGGGTGGGCACAAGTAACAGGATACAATAATATCATCATAGATGATGATGACCCATATGCCCACGGATTCCAAGTACTTTAATTGAAAAAAAGAAAGTGCGGGATGATGTGGTCAAATGAGAAATTAAAAAATACATGAAACCAACTAAATTAATCATAGGCACTTTTCTGGGTTGCTTTTCATTTTGTGTGTACTTTGTGCAAGCCCAAGAGGGCAACCAGATATTGGATGGCATTGGAGAAACAGGAATGATTTCTCGCTACATTTTGGATGGGGATGCCAAGGATTGGTCACGGAATACATTGCATGCCAGAATTTATGGTTCCAACATAAAATTTGATGAAAGTGAGCCTTTTGAAAAGGTACTTACCTTATCTGCAGAGAACCAAAACTATGTTTCCATTCCAGGTGAAGCAGTTGAGGGAGAAGAATCTTTGAGTATTTCAACTTGGGTCAACTTAAAATCTACCGAAAAGAATCAAGTGCTTTTTGATTTTGGAAAAGATGGCAGAAACCATTTTTATCTGGATGCATCAGGGCAATTTCATCTAATAAAGGATGGACAGGAAATCTATACTTCCCAAGATTCACATAAGGCCATTCAAAAAGATGAATGGACACATTTAGCTCTGGTTTTTGATGCCCCATCAAAATCAATTTTCACGTATTTAAATGGTGAGCCAATCGGTAAAATCGAAAAAGTTGAGGTAGAACTGGACGATTTGTTTACTCATGAGAACAAATTGTATGTGGGGCGGTCGATTCCCACGGCAGATTCCTATTTGAATGCAAGCATTCACGATTTCAGATTGTATAGAATTCCTTTAAGTGAAGACCAAATTGCTGTCATTCGTGAAAATGCTTTGAAACGGAATGCTACGGTTGCGAAACGAGAAAAACCAAAGGATGATTTGCCACAATTTGACCCTAGCGTACCTCAATTGTACAATCAATATTTAGTTGGGGTATCCGATGTTGAAGTGGAAACTACGGTAGGTGTCTTGCCAAGATTGCCAAGATATGTGCTAGGCGATTACAAAGATGGAATTGATGGCCCGAAAGTTAGAGTACAATGGCCAGCACCAACCAATAACGATGAAGTTGCACAAATTGGAACTTATGAAGTCATAGGAAAAGTACCGGGTACAAATTTTCAGCCCAAGGTAAAGGTAACTGTCATAGAGACCCTCGCATTATCAACTCCAAATCGCAGCTTGGAAGTGTTCCCTCTAGAACAAGTATCCTTAAATATGGATGCCCACGGACATCAAACCAAATTCATAGAGAACAGGGATAAGTTCATCAATACCTTGGCGAACACCAATCCAGATTCGTTTTTGTACATGTTCCGCAATGCATTTGGACAGGAACAACCCGATGGAGCAATTCCTTTAGGGGTGTGGGACAGCCAAGAAACCAAATTGAGAGGTCATGCCACGGGGCATTATTTGACCGCTTTGGCACAAGCCTATGCAAGCACAGGATACGACAATACTTTGCAATCCAATTTTAAGCAAAAGATGGATTATATGGTGGAGGTGCTACATCAACTTTCTAGATTGTCTGGGCGTCCAACTAAAGAGGGGGGTAAATCAATTGCCGACCCCACTGCAGTTCCCCCGGGCCCGGGCAAATCAACTTTCGATTCCGATTTGAGTGAAAATGGCATTCGAACCGATTATTGGAATTGGGGAGAGGGTTTTATCAGTGCCTATCCTCCGGACCAATTTATTATGTTGGAATATGGAGCTACGTATGGCACGCAACCCACTCAAATTTGGGCGCCCTATTACACTTTGCATAAGCTTTTGGCTGGTCTGATGGATATTTATGAGATCACTGGAAATCAAAAAGCATTGGAAATTGCCGAAGGTATGGGAAATTGGGTGTATGCCCGATTGAATTTGTTGCCGACGGAAACCCTGATTCAAATGTGGAATACCTATATCGCAGGAGAATTTGGTGGCATGAACGAGGCCATGGCAAGACTGAATCGAATCACTGGCGAACCCAACTTTTTAAAAGTAGCGCAGTTGTTCGACAACATTAAAATGTTTTTTGGCGATGCAGAACATTCGCATGGGCTAGCTAGCAATGTAGATACGTTCAGGGGTCTACATGCGAATCAGCATATACCACAAATATTGGGATCCCTAGAAATTTATCGAGATTCAAACGCACCAGAATATTACCAGATCGCGGATAACTTTTGGTATAAAGCACGAAACGATTATATGTATAGCATCGGAGGCGTTGCAGGAGCTCGAAACCCGACGAATGCCGAATGTTTTGTAGCACAACCTGGAACATTGTATGAAAATGGTCTGTCATCAGGCGGTCAAAATGAAACCTGTGCCACCTATAACATGCTCAAGTTGACCAAAAATCTGTTCCTTTTTGATCACCGCACTGAGTTTATGGATTATTATGAGCGTGGACTGTATAATCATATTTTGGCTTCGGTTGCGGAGGATAGTCCAGCCAATACCTACCACGTGCCCTTACGACCAGGATCCATAAAGCGATTTGGAAATGCAGATATGACTGGTTTCACATGTTGTAATGGAACTGCTTTGGAAAGTAGTACCAAGCTCCAGAATTCCATTTATTTTAAAAGTTTGGACAACAATGAGCTTTATGTGAACCTCTTTGTTCCATCAACATTGGAATGGAAAGAAAAAGGAATTACGGTAGAGCAAAAAACAGCCTTTCCAAAGGAAGATCATACCCAATTAGTGATTGGTGGAAAGGGTAAATTCGATTTGAAAGTTCGGGTGCCTGATTGGGCATCTAAAGGAGTGGTTGTAAAAGTCAATGGCAAAGAGGAGAAGATTGAAACTTCAGCAGGTAGCTATATTTCATTAAACCGAAAATGGAAAAATGGAGATGTGGTGGATATCAAAATGCCATTTCAATTTCATTTAGATCCGATCATGGATCAACAGAATATTGCCAGTCTTTTTTATGGACCTATCTTGTTGGTGGCTCAAGAAGAGGAGGCAAGAACAGATTGGCGTAAGATTACTTTGGAAGCAAATGATTTGGGAAAAACAATTCAAGGAGACCCATCAACACTTGAGTTTACTATTGATGGCATCACTTTCAAACCTTTTTACGAAACCTACGGGCGACATTCAGTCTATTTGGATGTTACCCTTAAATAACCATCAAACCAAACCAACCCTCAGATAAACCAAAAATTATGAAACACACAGGTCTTAAAAAAATCGGATTTCTATTCACGGTCCTATTCGGGATAATGTCTTCAGCACAAAACAGCGAAATGGCCGATATGGTTACCGAATATGAAGCCGATAATTGGGCATTACGACGCACCTATATTGTCGATGAATCCGAAGAATATTACCAGCGGTACACCAAACACTATTCTGATTGGAATGACAAATTGGATAAGGTGGATTTCAATGCCATGTCGCAACAAGGAAAGGTTGATTATGTGCTGTTGAAGAATTTGGTGAACAAGGGAAGTTATTTTTTGGATCTGGATTTTGATGAATTTAAAGAGGTAGCTTCAGTAGGTGATTTTGGGAAAGACATCTTTACGTTCATGCAGGAAAGACGTAGGGGAAAGAGACCTGATGCAAAATTGTTGTCACAGCAATTTCAAGATGCTTCGGATAAAATTGATGCCGAAGTGGAAGCTTGGAAAGCCAAGCCATTTAAAGATTGGCAGACCGCTGACAAAGCATCCAATGTGATTATCTCATTCCAAAAAGGATTGAAAGAATCCTATGAATTTTACTTCGGATACGATCCAGAGTTTACGTGGTGGGTAGAAAAACCGTATGAAAAGCTCAATGAAAAGTTGACCGCCTATGCGGGGTTTTTAAAAGAGAACTTTTCAGAGGGAAGTGTAAAAGATGATGGAAGTGGTATTATCGGAAAACCTATTGGCGAAGCTGCATTAAAAGAAAGTTTGGCACTCGAATTCATTCCGTACACTCCAGCACAATTGATCAAAACAGCAGAGGAGCAATTTGCCTGGTGCAAAAGCGAAATGATCAAAGCTTCAAAAGAATTGGGGTATGGTGACGATTGGAAAAAGGCTTTGGAGCATGTGAAAAATACCTATGTTCCTGCTGGGAATCAACCACAGGCGATTTTTGATTTATATCAACACTCCGTTGACTTTATCGAAGAACGAGATTTGATCACTCTGCCCGAATTGGCCAAAGAAACTTGGGGCATGAAGATGATGAGTGCAGAACGTCAAAAGGTAAGTCCATTCTTTTTGGGAGGTCCAGACATCATTATTTCGTACCCGACTTTGGAGATGGACCATAATGACAAGTTAATGAGCATGCGCGGGAACAATCCAAATTTCTCATTCCCAACAGTGCAACATGAGTTATTGCCTGGTCACAACCTGCAACATTTTATGACCAGCAGACATAAAACCTACAGAAGACCTTTTTATAATCCATTTTGGACGGAGGGTTGGTCTTTGTATTGGGAAATCATCTTGTGGAACAAAGACTTCCCTCAAACACCCGAACAAAAATTGGGAATGTTGTTCTGGAGAATTCACCGTTGTGCCCGTATCATTTTCTCTTTAAAATTCCATTTGGGAGAAATGACCCCACAAGAATGTATCGATTTGTTGGTAGATGAGGTTGGACACGAATATGCCAACGCGGAAGCTGAAGTGCGTCGTTCTTTCACTACCAGCTATCCTCCTTTGTATCAATTGGCCTATATGATGGGTGGATTGCAATTCTATGCACTTCGCAAGGAAATGCTGGACAAAGGGTGGACTGAAAAGGAATTCCATGATCGAGTTATGGTTGAGGGTAGAATGCCAGTTGAGATTTTGCGTAGCCTATTGCAAGAACTTCCCCTGAACAAGAACTACAAAACCCAATGGAAGTTCGCCACGGATTTTAAATAGTCAACTCATCTTTAAAAATAAAATCAAACTAGCAGAATAATGAAGCATGTGAAGTATTGGATGGTCTCGGTAGTTTGTTTTTTGGCCACATCAACGCTAAAGGCCCAACAGACCTATTGGAGTAGGGTGGAGCAAAGGGAATCGACCTTGGGTGTTGCTGATGTGTATCTAAAATTCAATACGCCCGATTTTCAATTAAAGTTGGTCAAAGCTTCACAAACGGTTGCCGCCCTCAGACCCAATAGCGAACCTTATTTTGATTTTACACCTGGAGAAAGAATTGAGATTAGGGATAAGGACAGTCTCTATCATTTAGGGGATATCAATCTAAGGATAAAGGATGCCAATGGGGTTTGGAAAGATTACTCCACCGCCACTTCACGAGCCAAGGTTCAAGCTTTGGAAACTAACGGAAATGTATTGGCTGCAGCTGATTTGGCCAATACCTTACCCAAAGATATTCCAGTTTCGGTAAAGCGTTATTACGAATTGGACAACAATCAATTGGTCATGCGCTTCGAAATTACGAATAAACAAGATGTTCCAATTGAGATTGGAGCTTTGGGTGTTCCGATGATTTTCAACAATATACTAGAGGGCAAATCTTTGGTGGAGACGCATGCCCAGAACGTGTTCTTTGATCCTTATATCGGAATGGATGCGGGTTATTTGGAAGTAAAAAGATTGAGTGGAAAAGGTCCAGCACTTTTGGTACTTCCAAAAGAGAATATGGCATTTGAGGCTTACAGACCTTTGTTGGATGATCCAACGCCCAAAAGTATCGTTTTTGAAGGCTTTCATGAATGGATGGCCCATAGTAAAGCGCATGCAGAAAATGAATGGAAAGGTGTGGAGCAGTGGAATACCCCCACTTCATTAGTGCTTCAATCAAAGGAAACAAAAAACTTCGCTTTAAAATTTGTGCTTTCAGAGGAAATCAAGAATATTCAAGAAACCTTGGTTAAGGAAGAACATCCGCTAGCCGTTGGCGTGCCTGGTTATGTTCTCCCGAAAGATGTGGAAGGTCAATTGTTCATTGATTATAAAAGTGAAATTGCATCTATAAAGGTTGAACCCAAAGGCGCTTTGGAAATCAAGGAAGCTGGGAATACTTCTTCAGGAAAGAAAAAGTATTTGGTTCGAGGTGAAAAATGGGGCAGGGCTAGACTAACCATAACCTATGAAAACGGTGTTATACAAACCATAAACTACAAGGTCATTAAGCCAGAAGCGGAGTTGGTCAAGGATTTTGGTCATTTTTTGACCACAGAACAATGGTTCGATGACCCCAATGATCCTTTTGGTCGAAACCCATCCGCTATTAGCTACGATTATGAGAAAAAGGAAAAAGTAGTGCAAGATGGACGGGTCTGGATCAGTGGATTGAGTGACGAAGGGGGAGCTGGAAGTTGGTTGGCGGCCGTCATGAAACAGTTGGTGCAACCCAACAAGGAAGAAATAAAAAAATTACAGGGCTTTGTGGATGAAACACTTTGGGGTGGCATTCAAAACAATGACGGTCCCCAAAAATATGGAGTTAAAAAGAGCTTGTTTTACTATGAACCCGACTCATTACCCAAAGGCACCTATAGCGATTCCATAAATTACAACACTTGGGCTGCATGGGACCATAAACATGCCAATGATTTGGGGAGATCCTATAATTATCCCCACGTAGCGGCTGCCTATTGGGTACTCTACCGTTTGTCTCGCTACCAAGAGGGATTGGTGGACAATAGATCTTGGGATTGGTATTTGGAAAACGCCTACCAGACAAGTGTGGCCATGGTAGAACATGCACCTTATTATGCCCAATTTGGTCAGATGGAAGGTTCTGTATTCCTATTCATTTTGGAAGATTTAAAAAATGAGGGGCTAACAGAAATGGCTACGGATTTAGAGCAACGCATGAAAGAAAGAGCCAATCATTGGAGAGCATTGGACTACCCTTTTGGAAGTGAAATGCCTTGGGATTCCACGGGACAGGAAGAAGTGTATATGTGGTCCAGTTATTTTGGCTACGATTACAAGGCCAATGTTACCCTTAATGCCATTTTAGCCTATATGCCTACCATTTCTCATTGGGCGTACAATGGAAACGCCAGAAGGTATTGGGATTTTCTATATGGTGGCAAAGCAGGCAAAACTTCACGAGTCGAGCGTCAGATACACCATTATGGATCCTCCTTGAATGCCATTCCTGTGTTACATAATTACCGCAAGAATTCAGATGATCTTTATTTGTTAAAAGTGGGATACGGTGGGCTTTTGGGTGGAATTTCCAATATTACCCAGGATGGATTTGGTCCTGCCGCTTTCCATTCCTATCCTTCTACTTTAAAAATTGATGGAATTTCGGGAGATTATGGCTCTGGGTTTTATGGGTATGCAATAAATACTTCTTCCTACCTTGTAAAAGATGAAGATATGGGTTGGTTGGCCTTTGGAGGGAATGTTTCTCAAAAAGGCGATGTGGTGGAAATGGAAATTACCACAGCAGCCAAATCTCGAGTTTTTATCACTCCTAAAAAACTTTGGCTTACGTTGGATGCTGGTTCGTTTAAAAAAGTATCCTACAATGATACAACTGGCGAAGTGACACTTACATTGGAGGGTAGCACGGAGCACACCCCTTTCGCCTATTTGCGTGCAGAGGATGAAGTTGAACTTCCTTTCAAAAAAGTTAGGGGTGCCTACCAAATTAAATTAGGTAAGAAAGAAACCGTAATCAAACTGTAATTACATCTCATATTAATGAGTCTGTTTTTTTAAGGGGAAAACCGTAATTTAAACGCTGAACCTTTAATAAAGTTGACTTGCACACTGCTGAACAAAAACTGAAAGAACGCATCAAGGAACTTACCTGTTTGTACGAGGTGACTTCTTTAATTGTGCATTGTGATTATGATGATGTGGAAACGGCGTTGAAAGGCATTGTTCAATGTCTTGAAATTGCTTGGCAGTTTGATCAGGAAACCTTTGTGAGCTTAAAGGTGTGTTCTTACGATATTCAAACTGAAGAAAAAGGCGAGGAATACGTTTTTATGGAATCGCCGATTACTATTTTCAATAAAAAGGAGGGTCGAATCAAAGTAGGATACCCAAGTCCAAAATATACCTTGGATGATTTTTTGGTGGAAGAACAACAACTGCTCGATAATGTGTGTTTGGAAGTTGGGAATTTGTTGGAGCGAAAAGAAATCAAGGATAACGAGGCCAATATTCGAAGACAAGTGGAACAAGCAGACCGTTTGCGGATTTTAGGGGAAATCACTGCTGGAATAGCTCATGAACTCAATACCCCACTGGCCAATATTTTGGGTTTTACTGAATTGTTGAAGGAGCGGGTTGAGGATGACCTTCAGGCTTCAAAGGATTTGGATAAAATTATCACCAATACCATTTTTTCTAGGGAAGTGGTCAAAAAACTTATGTTCTTTGCCTGCGAAATTCCTCAAGAGAAAGAACTTTTGGATATTGTTCCCGTGCTTGAAAATGCCATTGCGCTCATGCGCACCACCTTGGCCAAAGAAGATATCACGAGTTCATTTACCACATCTGCGGAAGAAATATTTCTTCGAATAGATAAGGTGCAACTAACCCAAGTGGTTTTCAATTTGGTGGTAAATGCCATTTATTTTTCTCCTCCACAAAGCACTATATCCGTGGATGTAAGGGATGAAGAAAGCAAAGTGGTCATCACAATTTCGGATCAGGGCAGTGGAATTTCAGAAGAACAAGATGAGCATATTTATGAGCCATTTTTTACTACAAAACCCATTGGTGAGGGCTCAGGTTTGGGGTTAAGTGTGGTTCATGGGATTATTCAAAGTCATCAAGGTAAAATTACCCATAAGCCGAATACACCAACAGGTACTATCTTTACCATGGAATTTCCAAAAAGTACTTAACCTTGCTAAAAAAGGAGAACATATTATTGGTCGATGACGACATCCACATCCTGGAGCTGCTACAACGGCATTTGGAGTCTATGGACTTCCATACGTTTAAGGCTGTTTCAGTAAAGGAAGCTTTGTATATCTTAAAGGATACCCCTGTTGATTTGTTGATCACGGATGTGAATATGCCCGAGATCAATGGGATTGAATTGGTCAAATATACAGCCGAGCATTTCCCCAATATGCCCAAATTGGTGGTAACAGGTTTTCCGTCGGCGGAAGATGCATTCAGTGTATTTAAGTCTGGAGTCACTGATTATTTAACCAAACCCTTTACCAAAAAAGAATTGGCCGAAGCGGTAAAAAAATCCTTGGCAAGTGTAAAACCAAAAAAGGATAAAGCTGTAGGTCAACTTAACAAGTCATCGAACGGCTATACCGATATGATTGGGCAGTCCGAAGCTTTTCAAAAGGTCACTGAGATTATTGATCGTGTAAAAGACAATAGGGCGACCATTTTGGTTCGAGGGGAAAGTGGAACAGGAAAAGAACTCGTGGCCCGAGCCATTCATTATTCTGGAAAGTTTGCCCGTAGCCCATTTGTGGCGGTGAATTGCGCAGCTATTCCTGAAAATTTATTGGAGGCCGAACTTTTCGGATACACCAAAGGAGCTTTTACCGGGGCCAATGAGACTAGAAATGGGTTTTTTCAGGCCGCTAATAACGGCACTATTTTTTTGGATGAAATAGGGGATGCGCCCTTGCCTGTTCAAACTCGATTGCTAAGGGTTCTGCAAGAAAAGGAAGTGACCAAGATCGGTTCTCAAAAAGCAGAAAAGCTTGAGGTTCGAGTTATTGCGGCAACCAATATTGACTTGGAAGAACTCATTGAAAAAAAGATGTTTCGCGAAGACCTTTATTATCGGTTGAGCGTGGTAAGTGTTAAGGTTCCTCCCTTACGAGATCGAAAAGATGACATTCCCCTTTTGGTCAATCGGTTTTTGTTCAAATATGGAGTGGAATACAAGGACCATATTGTGCAAATAGATCCTCAAGCACTAGAGGTTTTGCAGCGGTATTCATGGCCAGGCAATATTCGTGAATTGGAAAATGTGGTTCAACGAGCGGTTATTATGTGTGACCGAAAAATCACTTTGAACGAATTGCCTGAAGAACTTAAGTATAAAATTAACTTTCCTAAAAAAGGATATCAATCCCTTAAAGACTTTGAAAGGGAGTATATCCAAAAAGTATTGGTTCATACCAAAGGCAACAAAACCAAAGCAGCCGAAATTCTTCAAATTGACCGAAAAACACTTCGCGAAAAATTAAAGTAATCCACTGGGGAAATACACCTCAATTGGGGAAAAATGCCCCACTTTTACTTTTCGATTATTCAAATCGTAAATTATTTAAATAAAACTAAATCAAATAGTTACAACTTTTTTGATGATTTCAAGCCCTTAATTGGCACATCCTTTGCCTTTTATGTATCGAGTTAAAAAAATACTTGGTGCCCAATGAAATATGGAAGTTTAATCGTGGAGAAGAAAGAATATTTGGTGATCAAGCGAATCCTAAACTTTCATAAGCACTACGAAGATGTAGCCCATAAGATTGCGTTGGCTCACTTAAGTGAAAAAGTGGAGCGGGCGATAATTGTAGGCGAGGATGATATGCCTTCAGATGTGATTAGACTCTATTCGCTTATAAAAGTGTCGAACAAACAGGGTAAAGTTGAGCGCTATCAATTGGTAATGCCAACTGAAGAAAACAAACAAGAAGGAAAATTGTCGGTTGTAAGTACTCTGGGAGCTCAACTCATAGGTTTAGCTTCAGGAGATGAGATTAAAAATGCAGCAGATTCGGATTCATTCAAAATCATCGAAGTAAAGGAACCGGTGCAAAAATATTCTGGATTGTTTTCCCACATCGATTTTTAAAGAATTAAAATAATTTTTAACCCTAAATATATAAATATGAGACAGATAATGTTAGCACTAATGTTCGTAATGACCACTGTAATGGTAAAGGCACAGACAAGTTCTGATGTGGAATTTCAAAAAGTGGAAGTTGGGGATGTATTTGAAATAGGCAGGCCTGAGGCCCCAACCTACAAACATATAGATTTCCCTCGAGCCAATTTTATCATTAAAAAAGGAGGTATTGCAAACTATAAAACCGTAGAGGGGAACAAGGTAGTGGTAACCTCCATCAAGGAAGCAAAGGATGGAACGCTACAGGTAAAAATTAAAAGAGCTGATGGCAGAAAATTTTTTAATACGCACGCTACAGTTTCAGCAGATATTCAAAGTGCGCTACAATCAGGAGAGTTGAGCACTTTGTAGTTAGATTGATTGATGATGCCTGTTCGCTCCAAGTTTCTCGATTTGCTCATAGGGGCGGACAGGTTACCTTTCTATCTACTTCAACGATTTTATTAATCTTCAAAAACAATAGCGATGCCAAATAAGATGACCATAAAACAGCGAATCAATGTTGGGTTTGTTCTTGCCATAGCATTTTTTTTGGTGTTGGCCTCCAACAGATTAAATAGAAGAAGCTATAACATTTTGGAGCAAACCGTAAGTTCGGTTTATGAAGATAGATTGGTTGCTCAGGAATATATTTACCAGCTCAACAATCTCTTCCACGAAAAAGAATTGGAATTAAGCAAAGTAGGTATTCAGTATAAAAATGAATTGATTACCAATAACATCAACCAAATTTTTAATGACTTTTCCAATACTGAACTTACCACAAAAGAGCTGGTTTATTTTACCGAGCTAAGAAATAATTTTATTCAACTTCAGGAATTGGAGCATCAAATAAATGGTGATTCTAATCTTAAGTTTCAAAAGAATAAAGTTTTGGAGGATATCAACTCCAATTTGGATGAACTTGCTGAGGTACAACTGACCGAAGCCCAGCAACTGACACATAGAAGCCAGAAATCCCTTAAGGTGAGCAAGCTGCTCTCCACTCTTGAAATAGGTTTTTTAACCGTTATTGGAATCTTATTCCTTTTTATTGTTTTTTACCCCAACAAAAGGCCTAATTGGTATTGAGCCTTAAACAATATTCCATTGGTATTTCCTATAAACAAAAAAAGCTCCGATTTCTCGGAGCTTTTTTGCGGTCTGGACGGGACTCGAACCCGCGACCCCCTGCGTGACAGGCAGGTATTCTAACCAACTGAACTACCAGACCAATGATTTTATCTTAATAGACTCCTGCAACAGCGGGATTCAAATCTTGTTCATTTGCTTTTTTAAAGCGAGTGCAAATATACATTCTCATTTCGGATTCGACAAAACATTTTTTTAAAAAAATGATCACGCAAATTTTTGTCGCTCGATCATAAAGGAATTCAATACTTGGGAGAAATCCGATTTAATATCCACACTAATATACTTAATGCGGTATTGGGCACATTTTAGTTTGAGTTCCTCTTGGTATTGCATTACCTTTTCAGCGTAGGCTTTTTTAATGGAATCCGCATATAGATCCACATGGACTCCCGTCTCCACATCCACAAATCGTTTGGGGGCATTGTCAAAATCAAAGTTGAGTTCATGTTCGTAATCCAATAAATGAAACAGGACCACAGCATGTTTGTTATACTTAAGATGACGCAGCGCTTCAAAAAGCTTAGCTTCTTCAGTTTCGGTCTGAAACATATCCGTAAACAAAAAAATCAAACTTCTTCGGTGGATTTTTTCCGCAATTTGATGCAAATAGGTATACGTCTTAGTAGTCGAAGTTGCATTTTGGTGGGTGGTAACCTCATTTAATTTGGAATACAACATTTGAAAATGGCGCTCACTATTCTTTTCCGAACTATAAAAATCATAAGTATCGGAATAGATACTCAACCCGACCGCATCCCGTTGTTTTTTCAAAATCTGCATCAATGTAGCTATGGCAAGCACTCCAAATCCAATTTTGTTGAGGTTACCTATCGACGGATTTTTAACCTCGGGATAATACATGGAGGCCGAATTATCCAGGATCATATGACATCTTAGGTTGGTTTCATCCTCAAACCTTTTTGTGTACAGTCGGTCTGTTTTGGCGAACAACTTCCAATCAATATGTCGCGTGCTTTCTCCTGGATTATAAATTTTGTGTTCCGCAAACTCTGCCGAAAATCCATGAAAAGGACTTTTATGGATACCACTGATAAATCCTTCCACAATCTGGTTGGCCAAGAGCTCCAGATTTTGAAATAGTTGGGCTTTATGTAATTCCGAGCGTACATCCATGCTTTGATCAAACCAAGTCAGGTTTGATTTATTAAATAAATTATGTCAGGTCGAGCGCAGTCGAGACCCATTTCGAAACCTAAATCCTTCATGCCTCTCGACTGCGCTCGAGGTGACAATTAAAATATAGCACATTGTGCTTTCTTGAGACAAGATAAAACAAAAAAGGCTTGACATTTGCCAAACCTTTTCTAATTCCATTATAAAATAATATTATAAAGCCGCTTCAATAGCGTCGGTGTAAACCTTTTTAGGAGATACCCCTACTTGACGGTTGATTACTTCACCATCTTTGAAAACCAATACGGTCGGAATGTTACGTACACCATATTTGGCCGCGAATTGCTGATTGGCATCAACATCTACCTTACCAACAACAGCTTTGCCGTCGTATTCTTGGCTTACTTCTTCAATGATTGGCCCAACCATTCTACAAGGTCCGCACCAAGCTGCCCAAAAGTCAACTAGTACAGGTTTATCGCTTTTCAAAACTACTTCGTCAAAAGTTGCATCTGTTATTTCTAGTGCCATTTTATCTCTTTTTAATGTTATGCAAAGTTAGTCAAATATTGTGCATTTAACTTACATTCAGCGCATTCGTTTTAATTATTGTGCCATCAGCAATAATTATGGTTTAATTTAACTTGTAATGAATTTCATGCGCTTCCAATTCCGAAAGTAACTCGCTGTTTATCTTTACCTTCTGTTTTCGGCTGGAAAGTTTCAACTTGATTTCCTCTTCCATCTCATATATTTCAAAACTTAAAGGATGGTCGCCTTGGTGCATTCGTAAGGTGTCCTTTAAGATTTGAATTCTACTTTCCTGTAATTTATCAAGGTTCAGTTTGATGGTAAGTTTCTTGGCAAAGGCCTCCATCACATCTTGAAGCTGTTTGAAATCGTTGAACTGTAACCTTGGATCTCCTTTTTTGCCCGTATCCCGGTTTACCCAACCTTCTTTCACATAAGCACGAACATAAACAAAGGAATTGATCATAAGAAAATGACGAAATTTAAGGTATTCCTCCCCAAAAATTCGAAACTCATACGACTCGTTATAATCTTCCATGGTAAATAATCCCCAACCTTTCCCGTTTTTGGAAACACGGTGCTGCACATCGGTAATAACTCCTGCCGCAGTAAGTTCTCTGTTTACGTAGTTTTCCAAATTTGAAAATGCGGAAACATCGCTATTGCAAAAGGCAGTGATCTCTTTTTTGAAATCATCCAATGGATGCCCGGACAAATAGATGCCAACCACTTCTTTTTCCCTTTTTAATTTTTCCATGGTGCCCCATTCCTCACAAGGTGGAATTATAGGTTCTGGAATCTGAACATCGCTCGCTTCCCCGAACAAACTTACTTGGGAGGAATTCTCATTCTCTTGGAATTTGGAACCGTACTTTACCGCCTTTTCCAAAAAGGTAATGCCATCACCATCATCATAAAAATATTGGGCACGATGCGTATCTGAAAAGGAGTCAAATCCGCCAGCCAAAGCCAAGTTTTCAAACGCCTTTTTGTTAGCAGCACGCAAGTCAATCCGTTTTGCCATATCGAATATAGATCTATAATGTCCGCCTTCTTTTCGGTTTTCCACAATGGTTTCCACCGCAGAACGACCTACTCCTTTAATGGCTCCCATTCCAAATCGGACCGCATTTTCCTTATTTACGGCAAATTTGTAGTAGGATTCATTTACGTCTGGACCCAATACTTCCAATCCCATGCGCTTACATTCTTCCATAAAGAAGGTCACCTGCTTAATGTCGTTCATATTGTTGGACAACACAGCGGCCATATATTCGGCAGGGTAGTGGGCCTTTAAATAGGCAGTTTGATAGGCAATGTAGGCGTAACAGGTAGAGTGACTTTTGTTGAATGCATAGGAGGCAAATGCTTCCCAGTCTTTCCAAATTTTTTCCAACACATCGCGAGGGTGCCCATTTTTCTCGCCCCCATCCAAAAATTGGGGCTTTAGTTTTTCCAACAGGGCGAAAATCTTTTTACCCATGGCTTTACGGAGCACATCCGCATCACCTTTGGAGAATCCTGCCAACTTTTGGGATAGCAACATCACCTGCTCTTGGTACACCGTAATCCCGTAGGTTTCCTTTAGGTATTCTTCCATGTCAGCGAGATCATAGGTAATCTCTTCTTCCCCATGTTTCCGTGCAATAAAACTTGGAATATATTCCATTGGTCCCGGACGATACAGGGCGTTCATGGCAATCAAGTCGTCGAAAACCGTCGGTTTCAAGGTTTTCATGTGTTTCTGCATCCCGGGCGATTCGTATTGGAAAATCCCTACCGTATCTCCGCGTTGGAACAGTTCGTAAGTCTTCTCATCATCCAGAGGAAAATCATCAGGCACCAAATCAATACCCGTTCTTGCTTTCACGATTTTTACGGTGTCCTTGATCAAGGTCAAGGTCTTCAATCCCAAGAAATCCATCTTCAAGAGACCTGCACTTTCTACCACCGAGTTATCGAACTGTGTAACGTACAAATCGGAGTCCTTGGCAACCGAAACAGGTACGAAATTGGTAATATCATCTGGGGTAATGATCACCCCACAGGCATGAATCCCCGTATTCCGAACGGAGCCTTCCAGCACTCGCGCCATGTTCACGGTTTGACCCTCCAAATCTTCCCCTTCGGAAATGTTCAACAGCTCGTTGACCTTTTCCAATTCTTCGGAACGGAACTTTTTCTTTAATTCGGCTTCGGGCACCCCGAAAATCTTGCCCAGTTTGGACATGTTGGGAATCAGCTTCGCAATACGGTCGGCATCACTCAACGGAAGATCCAGTACCCTTGCCGTGTCCCGAATGGAACTTTTGGCCGCCATGGTTCCGTAAGTAATGATCTGCGCTACCTGATTGGAACCATATTTATTGATCACGTACTCCATTACACGTCCACGGCCTTCGTCATCAAAATCAATATCAATATCGGGCATGGACACCCTATCTGGATTTAGGAAACGCTCAAAAAGCAGATCGTACTTAAGGGGGTCAATGTTGGTAATGGTCAAACAATAGGCTACCACCGAACCAGCTGCCGAACCACGACCGGGACCTACGGAAACACCCATGTTCCGTGCTTCGCGGATAAAGTCCTCAACAATCAAAAAGTAACCAGGATACCCAGAGTTTTTGATGGTTTCCAACTCAAAATCGATGCGTTCGGAGATTTCAGGAGTGATTTCTCCATACCGTTTTTTGGCCCCTTCGTAGGTAATGTGTCGCAAATATGCATTTTCACCTCTTTTGCCTCCATCTTCATCATCTTCGGCTACTTTAAATTCTTCCGGAATGTTGAACTTGGGCAGCAGAATATCGCTGGCAAGGTTATAGGGCTCCACCTTGTCCACAATCTCCTTAATATTTAGGATGGCTTCTGGAACATCTTTAAAGAGTTCCTTCATTTCATCCGAGGACTTGTAATAATATTCTTGGTTGGGCAATCCGTAACGGTATCCACGACCACGACCGATGGGGGTGGACTGTTTTTCACCATCCTTTACACAAAGGAGGATATCATGTGCCTCGGCATCTTTTTTATCGCAATAATAGGTATTGTTGGTGGCGACCAATTTTACATTATGATCCTTGGCCATTTGAAGCAACACTTGGTTTACACGATCTTCATCTTCTTGACCGTGACGCATAATTTCAATATAGAAATCGTCTCCAAACTGCTCTTTCCACCAAAGCAAAGCTTCTTCGGCCTGCTTTTCGCCAACATTCAATATTTTATTCGGGACTTCACCATAAAGGTTTCCCGTGAGGGCAATCACATTTTCCTTGTATTGCTCCACAATTTTTTTGTCGATACGGGGTACGTAGTAAAATCCATCGGTATAGGCAATGGACGACATTTTGGCCAAGTTGTGGTATCCTTTTTTGTTTTTGGCCAACAATACAATTTGATGTCCGTAGTCCTTTACATTTTTATTGGTATGATCCTCGCAGACATAAAACTCGCAACCCACAATGGGAGTGATCTCGGTTTCGGTAGGTTGTTCCCCATTTGCTTCAAGCTCTGCGTTTTTGTCCTTTGCAGCTTTGTTGTGCGCCATGATTTCTTTCACAAAGTGAAAGGCGCCCATCATATTGGCGTGGTCGGTAAGGGCAACGGCGGGCATTCCATTTTGAGCTGTAGCCTTAACCAAGTCCTTTATATTAATGGTAGACTGAAGTACCGAAAACTGCGAATGGTTATGCAAATGGGCAAAAGGGGCATCCTCAAGGGTTTGGATGTTTTCTTGGATCTCCGCTTCGGAAATTTCACCTGTATCTTGAGCCCAAAGGGCATCCGCAATTTTTTTTGAAGCTGCCTTTAGGTTGATATGTTTTAACCCGATAAGCTCAATCTCTTTGGGATTGGCCTCGGAAAAATGTTCAAAATAGTCGGGCTGTACATCCAGTTCCTGAATGCTGTATTGTTTTTTTCGAACCAGTTCCAAAAAACAACGGGTAGTAGCTTCCACATCCGCGGTTGCATTGTGCGCTTCGGCAAAAGGTTCGCCAAAAAGAAACTCATGCAGTTCGGTCAAGGTGGGTAGCTTGAACTTGCCACCACGACCCCCGGGGATTTTACAAAGTTCTGCGGTATGCTCGGTACAGGTGTCAAGAACCGGGAGATTTTCCATCCCATTTTCCACGCCTTTTCGGTGGAATTCACACCCCATAATGTTCACATCGAAACCTACATTTTGACCCACAATAAACTTGGTCTGGGCCAAAGCTTTGTTGAAAGCCTCTAAAACAAACTCCAAAGATTCTCCCTCTTGCTCGGCCAATGCAGTGGAAATGCCGTGAATTTGTTCTGCTTCGTAAGGAATGTTAAACCCATCAGGGCGTACCAAAAAATCCTGATGCTCCACCAAATTTCCCATTTCATCGTGCAACTGCCATGCAATCTGAACGCATCTTGGCCAGTTATCGGTATCGGTAATGGGGGCGTCCCAACGTTTGGGCAATCCAGTGGTTTCCGTATCAAAAATCAGGTACATAGGCTAAGGTTCTCTATCAAAAAAAGGAATGGATAAATGTACGGAAGTCGTCTTGTTTGTGGAAATTGAGTTTTTACGATTTATCAACCAATAAAAAATAGTTTAGGTGTTGTGGATTAGGAGATTTGGATTATATTTGCACCCGCTTAACAGACAAGCGATTAAAATGAATTAATAACAAGGGTCGGGCACCCTACAAATTAATGTGATATGCCAGTTAAAATTAGACTTCAGAGACACGGTAAAAAAGGTAAACCATTTTATTGGGTGGTTGCCGCAGATTCCAGAGCAAAAAGAGACGGTAAATTTTTGGAGAAATTGGGTACTTACAACCCAAACACCAATCCAGCTAGCATCGATTTGGATGTTGATGGTTCTGTAAAATGGTTGCAGAATGGTGCACAACCTACCGATACTGCTAGAGCCATACTTTCTTACAAAGGCGTTTTGTTGAAACACCACTTGTTGGGTGGAGTTCGCAAAGGAGCTTTGACCGAAGAGCAAGTTGAAGAGAAATTCAACGCTTGGTTGCAAGAGAAAGAAGCTGCTATCCAAGCCAAAAAAGATGGTTTGAGCAAAGCTGATGCAGATGCTAAAGCAAAAGCTTTGGAAGCTGAAAAAGAAGTGAACGAGAAGAGAATTGCTGCTGCTTTGCCAGTGGAGGAAGAAGTTGCTGAAGAAGCTGTAGAAGCTGCTGCTGAGGAGACTGCTCCAGAAGCTGAAGCTCCTGCTGCCGAAGAAGCTGCTAAAGAAGAAGAATAGAAAATAGGACGATGCGCAAGGAAGACTGTTTCTACCTGGGCAAAGTCGTTTCAAAATACAGCTTTAAGGGCGAGGTGTTGGTAAAATTGGACACCGATGAACCCGATATCTACGAAAATATGGAATCAGTATTTGTTTCTTTGGGAAACAATCTGGTTCCATTTTTTATTGACCGCTGTCGACTGCATAAATCCAATCTGCTTCGTATCGATTTTGAGGAGGTTAAGGATGAACCCACTGCAGATAAAATTATAGGTTCGGAATTGTATTTGCCCTTGACCATGTTGCCCAAATTAAAGGGAAACCAGTTTTACTTTCATGAAGTTATAGGGTTTACTTTGATGGACGAAGTGCATGGCGACATTGGAAAAATTGTTGCGGTAAACGATAGCGCATCCCAAGATCTTTTTGAAGTTGAAAAAGATGGTAAGGAACTTCTGATTCCCGTAAGTGATGAGATCATCACCAAAGTGGACAGAGAGAACCAAACCATTCATGTGAAAACTCCAGAAGGTTTGGTAGATTTGTATTTGGGATAAAAGACTTGATTATAATTAAAAAGGGCGGCCTATGGCCGCCCTTTTTGTGGTTGTTGGTATATAACTGAAAAGCCAGTTTTATTTTTTCCATTTTCCTCCACCCACATAGAACCCTAAGGAAATACCGAAGTAGGAGTTTTTGATTTCAGTTCCTTCAATATCAGATTTGCCAATTAGATTATAACTAGCGGCTAAACGAACTTTACCAACTTCAAACCCAGCACGAATTAGCCCTCCAAATTTTCCATCTACTTCGGCTTTTGCAGTTGTATCTTCGCCCTCTAATCCTTCAAATCCTTCAATCTCGGTTAGGTCGATTTCAACATTCGCTAATGCACTGTATCCAACCCCAGCTCCTACGAATGGAGCGAAAGATGAACTTCCGTTGCTAAAATAATAATCAAAAGTTCCTAAATAAGATGCGCTTGCAGCTAGTTTACTTTCTACAGTACCTATATCCCCAAAGGGAACATTTTTAGCCATTATTGCTGATTCAAAACGGATTCCGATGTTCATGTTATCCGAAAGGTTATATTTAGGTTCGATACCTATCGAAATACCACCTCCACCATCTGGAATGGCATAACCAAAATCAAGTCCTGCACGGAATTTACCTTCTTCTTGCGCTTGTGCCATTTGAAATGTACCAGTGATAATGGCCAAGGCAACTAAAATTTTCTTCATAATAAGATGTTTAAGAATTGGAATTAGTTGGAATAGGAATTAGCCTATTCATTATTAAAGCCACGAATTAAGCCTATTGATTTAGAAGAAATTGGGGAGATCTAACGGATGGCTTGTTTCAACCAACGGATGCTGGTTTTGAATTGACAGTGTAATTCAATTACAAATAGAAAATCCACCGTTAGGTGGATTTTTAAAACTTTATATGAAGATGGTTGTTACTTTAAAATCACCTCAATTACTGGAATTTCAACATTCGGTTTGTTAACGGGTAAAATCAAATTGATGTCATTTTCCCCAAACGTTTGCTTGTGCATCCAATGGCTATAAGGTTCAGAAATTTCAAGTTCAGAAGCATCATGCAAAAACTGCGCATATTTGATTTTGTCTTTCATCCCCTCCAATAACAAATACTTGATTGGGTAATCCAACAAATGAATGTATAATCTATTCGTTTTAGGGTTATAGGTCAAAATGGAATTATCAGGAGCTTTAATATCATCAGGAGCTTGGGTAGCTCCATAAATGGAGCGGCCGTTGTATTTCATCCATTCTCCCATGCCTTCAAGGGCACTGTCCACTCGGTAATCAAAAGTTCCTCTTCCCGTAGGGCCAACATTTAATAACACGTTTCCACCTTTACTTACTGATTCAATCAAGAGGGTCAACAATTGTCTGTTGTTTTTCCAAGTATGCTCGTCACGGTAATAGCCCCATGAACCTGAAAATGTTTGGCAAGTCTCCCAAGGCACGCGTTTACCTTCATATTCCAACCACTTTTTTACTTTAAACTGCTCAGGAGTGGTGTAATCCCATCCACCAGCATAGTCTTTTATGCCAGCTCTGTCATTTATAATAATTTCAGGTTGGAGTTTACGGACTAGTTTCAAAAGACCCTCCGAATCCCAATCCTCGCCACTTTTTCCAAAGGGGTCGGGAAACGAATAATCCAACCATAAAAGGTCAATTTTACCGTAATTGGTCAGTATTTCCGTAACCTGGTCTTTCAAATACTTTCTGTAAACATCCATGTTCTTGCCCTTGTTCAATTTATCGTATTCCTTTTGGGTTTCGGCACTCATTGGATGGTTACGGTCAATGGTATAGTCAGGATGATGCCAATCCAATAGGGAATAATAGAATCCGACTTTCAATCCCTCAGCCCTAAAAGCATCGACCCACTCCTGAATGGCATCTTTTCCATATGGACTATTGGTAATTTTGAAATCGGTGTATTTGGAATCGAAAAGGGTGAAACCCTCATGGTGTTTTGTGGTAATCACGGCATATTTCATGCCAGCAGCCTTTGCTTTTTTAGCCCATTCGGTGGGGTCGTAAAGGTCTGGGTTGAACAGGTCGAAGTATTTTTGGTATTCCTCATTTGGAATTCGCTCTTTTTTCTGTACCCATTCGTGACGGGCAGCTTGGGAATAAAGCCCCCAATGAATGAACATGCCAAAGCGAGCTTCGGTCCACCATTCTAAGCGTTTTTCTTTTTCGGTATCCGTTTCGTCCCAAATTTTCTTTTGGGCGTTGGTTAGGTTGAAACAAAAAATAGAGAGAACTGCGACTAGAAATATTCTGTTCATCGGGGGTTTTGGTTGGTTATTATGCTCCAAAAATCGGGCTTGGGAAAATCAAACCCAAACTTTTAGGTCTATGGCAGATAAGAATTGTGAAGATGGTAATTTAATCACTCCAAATTTTATTTTTGCAAAGTATACCCCAATTTAATTGTGTAATGTCAACACCCTTTAAATTCAAACAATTCACGATTCACCAAAATCAATGCGCCATGAAAGTGGGCACCGATGGCGTGCTTTTAGGTGCATGGGCATCTTTGGACCATCAACCGTATTCCATATTGGATATCGGAGCAGGAACAGGATTGATTGCTTTGCAAATGGCACAGCGTTCCCATGCCGAACTTATCGATGCCATTGAGTTGGATGATGATGCCTATGAGCAATGTGTTGCCAATTTTGAGGCCTCACCTTGGGGAGACAGACTTTTCTGTTATCATGCAGGGTTTGATGAATTTGTGGATGAAATGGATGAGGAGTATGATTTGATTGTTTCCAATCCACCGTTTTATGCAGAAGAAGTGGGTAGCGGGGATGAAGCAAGGGATAAAGCAAGACAGAACAGTTCGTTGCCTTTTGAGGAGTTGGTTTATGGGGTTTCCAAACTATTGAGTGCAGATGGGCATTTTGCAGTCATTATTCCCCATAAAGAAGAATTGGATTTTATGGAGTTGTGTTCCAATGTCGGATTATACCCAAATCGAATCACAAGAGTTAAGGGAAATCCTGACGCTGATTTTAAAAGAAGTCTATTGGAATTTAGCAGAAAAAAAGGAGAAGTAAAGGAAGATGAATTGACCATTGAACATGGTCGTCATGAATACACAAAAGAGTATATTGAGCTTACACAAGCATTTTATTTAAAAATGTAACAATACCAAAGCTAAATGTTATATTTGACAAATTGTGTGATGTGTTAAAATTCATATCAAATGGTTGCTAAGCGCCCGCCTGCGGCAGGCAGGCAGTCGAAGCAACAAGAAAATTCAGTTACAATAAAAATGGATTCCTGTCTACACAGGAATGACAAAATAAAATTATAATCAATGAAACCCGACTTATTCGAAGCCCCCGACTACTATAATTTGGATGATTTGCTTTCTGAAGAGCATAAATTGGTGCGCGATGCCGCACGTCAATGGGTAAAGCGAGATGTGTCCCCAATCATTGAGGAATTTGCCCAAAAAGCAGAATTCCCAAAGCAGATTATTGCTGGTTTGGCAGAAATCGGTGCATTTGGTCCCTACATTCCCGAAGAATATGGAGGGGCAGGATTAGATCAGATAAGTTACGGGTTGATTATGCAAGAAATTGAGCGAGGAGATAGTGGGGTTCGTTCAACGGCTTCGGTACAATCGTCATTGGTAATGTATCCCATATTTGCCTACGGTTCAGAAAAACAGCGTAAAAAATACTTGCCCAAGTTGGCTTCAGGGGAGTGGATGGGGTGTTTTGGGTTGACAGAGCCCAATCACGGTTCCAACCCTGGAGGAATGGAAACCAAGTTCAAGGATGCGGGAGATCACTATGTGTTGAATGGAGCCAAATTGTGGATATCCAATTCGCCTTTTGCCGATGTCGCTGTGGTTTGGGCCAAGAACGAAGAGGGCCGAATTCATGGTTTGATTGTGGAACGTGGAATGGAAGGCTTTTCCACTCCTGAAACACACAATAAATGGTCGCTTCGTGCTTCGGCCACAGGCGAGTTAATATTTGATAATGTAAAAGTGCCAAAGGAAAATCTATTGCCTGGTAAAAGTGGGTTGGGAGCTCCGCTAGGTTGTTTGGATTCCGCCCGATTTGGAATAGCTTGGGGTGCTATTGGTGCTGCCATGGATTGTTACGATACGGCATTAAGATATGCCAAAGAGCGCATTCAGTTTGGAAAACCGATAGCCGCTTATCAACTTCAACAAAAGAAATTGGCCGAAATGATCACCGAGATCACCAAGGCCCAATTATTGGCTTTCCGTTTGGGGCAACTTAAAAATGAAGGAAGAGCCACTACAGCCCAAATTTCCATGGCGAAGCGAAACAATGTGGAAATGGCCATTAAAATTGCCCGTGAGGCAAGACAAATGTTGGGCGGAATGGGAATCACAGGGGAATACAGCATTATGCGCCACATGATGAACCTTGAAAGTGTGATCACTTACGAGGGTACCCATGACATTCACTTGTTGATTACTGGGGCAGATATTACAGGTATTCCAGCATTTAAATAGATCAAGAAACTTTTTCGACAGTCACTTTTATGGATTTGCTTATGGGAGTCTGGCTTTTGTCCGCAAATTGATTGTGGGGCACCAATAAATTGGTCTCTGGGAAATAGGCAGCCATATTCCCTTTGGGAATCTCGTAAGGAATTACCAAAAATTGTTCTGCTGTTCGTTGGATATCATCATAAAGACTATGCAAATTCACTACATCCAACTTATTGAGGTTTCTATCTTTCATATCCTCCTCGTGCATAAAAACCACTCTTCTTTCATTATAAATGCCTCGATAGCGATCATTAAGACCGTAAATTGTGGTATTAAATTGATCGTGCGAACGAATCGTCATCAATAGCAATTCATTGGGTTTTAACTGATGTTCAGAAAGTGGGTTGATGGTCATTTGTGCCATCCCGTTGGGAAGCATTCTAAAATCCCTTTCTCGCACATTGTTGGGCAGATAATAGCCAAATCCTTTGGATTGCTCACTGGTATTTTCAAACCCTTTTACCGTTTTATCAATCAAGTCACGGATAAGATTGTAGTCCTGACCCAAGGCTTGCCAATCCATAGGATGTTCCCCTTTAAAATAGGTATGGGCCATTTGAGAAATTATTTCAGGTTCACTTTTAATATGTTCCGAGGCAGGAGGGAGAAGACCTTTGCTTTGCCTTACTTTTCCCATACTGCTTTCCATAGTCAAGAATTGCAGTTCCCCTTTTTTCTCATCTTTTTCTGAACGACCATAAGTGGGTAGGAGCAAGGCTGTTTTTCCCGTCACTAAATGACTCCGATTTAATTTGGTGCTGATTTGAACTGTGAGCTTGCAATTTTCGATGGCCTCTGCGGTGTATTGCGTATCCGAAGCTGCCATCACGAAGTTTCCACCTAAACAAATAAAGACTTTGGCCTTTTTCTCGTGCATGGCTTGTATAGCTTCTACCGTATCATATCCCTGTTCGGTGGGTGGGTCAAATTCGAGGTGTTCCTTAATTTTTTGGTTCAACCTTTTGTTCACATAATGCATAATGCCCACGGAACGGTCCCCTTGCACATTGCTGTGTCCACGAACAGGACAAGTGCCTGCAAATGGTTTTCCAATGGCGCCTTTCAGCAAGAGAATGTTTACATATTCCTGAATGCAGTTCACGGCATTTTTATGTTGGGTAATGCCCATGGCCCAACAAATCACAATGTTTGATTTTTCCGCCAATAGTTGAACTGCCTTGTCAATTTTACGCATGGAAACACCTGTTCGGCGTTGCAGTTCTTCTACCTCATATTTTGATAGATCTTCAATTAATTCATCATACCCATCTACAAATTCCACAATAAATTCATGGTCCAAAACATTGGAATGTTGCGCATCCAAAGCGACCAATTTCTTTAAAATCAATTTGGCAAGAGCGATATCTTCATTGATGCGAACTGGTAGGTGCAAATCGGCAATCTTTTGTCCATGTCCCAAGATGCCAGATACCTTTTGAGGATTTTTAAAGCTGACCAGTCCAGTTTCTGCCAAAGGGTTGAAGCTAATGACTTTTCCGCCATTCTTTTTGCATTTTTCCAAAGCGGACAACATTCTAGGGTGGTTGGTGCCTGGATTTTGTCCAACCACCAAAACCACTTCCGCACCATGAAGGTCATCGAGTGTAACCGAACCTTTTCCAATACCAAGCGTTTGCGATAAGGCCACCCCAGAAGATTCATGGCACATGTTGGAGCAATCGGGCATATTGTTGGTGCCAAATGCACGAGCGAACATGCCATATAAAAAAGCGGCTTCGTTGCTGGATCGTCCCGAAGTATAAAAAATGGCCTCGTTCGGATTGTTCAATTGGTGCAATTCTTCAGCAATCAAATGATAGGCTTTTTCCCAATTGATGGGTTCGTAATAAACGCTGTTGGGTCGTAACACCATGGGTTCAACAACCCGTCCCAATTTGTTGAGTTCGTAATCACTTAAAAGGGACAATTCTTCCACGGAATGTTTAGAAAAGAAGTCCGCTCCAATATGGTCTTTGGTAGCTTCATCGGCCAATGCCTTTGCGCCATTTTCACAATATTCTGCTATGTTGGAGGGGTTCTCTGGAACGGGCCAAGCACAACTGGGGCATCGAAAGCCATTCTCTTGGTTCATTTCGGCAAGGGTTTTCATGGACTTGGCAATTCCCATTTCTTTAAAAGTGTGTCGCAAAGCTTCTTTTACACCAAGCAAACCTGCAGAATGGTGCATGGGTTCCTTTAGTCGCAGTCCAGTAAATTTGATTTCTCCTGTGAGTGAAACGTTTCTGGTGAATTCTTCTTTCATGGACCTTGAGGATTTGTTTTAATTCTAATCCTAAGTTACGGTATTCCGCTCACTTCTTTTGGCCCAGTAATTTTTTGCTCGTTCGCATATCGGCATAGCGAGGATCTTGGATGTAGTTTTCCTTTTTCATTTTGATCACCTCAATGCTCAAGAAACCAAATTCTTCCACCACCTTGCCATAGGAACGGTAAATACCCTTTCCCCTGAAATAATACTTGGCCGCCACGGGAGGGAAGAGCACCGTGTCGAACACTTCGCCAAATTGATCTACGAAAGTGGCAAAATACATGCGTTTTCCATCATGGGTCGAAGTGTTTTTCACTGTCACTAGATAACCATAAATGTCGATGTGTTTGTTGAGGAAAGCCTCCAAATCTTTTTGTCCGTTCGTGTTTTTTGGGGTCTCTTCCAACAATTCAAAAGGACTGCAGAGACAGAAGCCCAAGAGTTCCAATTGTTCAAAAGCGGTTTCCAAAGCCGTGGTGTTCAGTTGGGGCATCTGGAATTTTTGATGCCTTGGTGGAAAGAGCTTCGGGTGTTCCAATCGGTCGTTTTTGGAGAGCATCAAATGGGCTTTCCAGAGCAGTTCGTGCTTGTTGATTCCTGTAAAACGAAATGCATCAATGCGAATCAAAATGGAAAGTTGCTCCATGCGGATGAACACCCGATCCAAGAAATCTTCCAAAGAAGTAAAATTTCCGTGGAGCATGCGTTCTTTCAGGATGCGCTCCATGACCCTGTTTTCCAAATCACGCAGATACATCATCCCCAAATAAATATGAGTTCCATAAATGCGGTTTACGGCCATGCTTTTGTTCACACAGGGCGGATGAATGGTCGCACCTAGCATGCGGGCATCGTGCACATAAAATTCCGAACGGTAAAACCCGCCACCGTTGTTGAGCACGGCCACCATATATTCCAAAGGAAAATAGGTTCTCAAAAACAAGCTTTGATAACTTTCCACGGCATAGGAAGCAGAGTGTCCCTTGGCAAAAGCGTAGCCCGCAAAACTGGCAACTTGGTTCCAGATTTCCGAGATCAAGGATTCCGCATAACCCTTTTTTCTGCAATTGGAAATAAACTTGTCCTGCACTTTTTGGAACTCGGCCCGCGAACGGAATTTGCCACTCATGCCCCTGCGGAGCACGTCTGCTTCGCCCAAATCCAGCCCTGCAAAATGGTGGGCCACTTTGATCACATCTTCTTGGTAGACCATGACCCCGTAGGTGTCGGGCATAATTTCCAGCATGATCGGATGCGCTTTTTCCTCGGTTCTGCCCTTGTTGCGATGACGCAGAATATATTCCCGCATCATACCACTTTTAGCCACTCCAGGGCGAATAATGGAACTGGCAGCCACCAAGCCCAAATAAGTATCGACCTGAAGTTTTTTGAGCAGCATTCGCATAGCGGGTGACTCTACATAAAAGCAGCCCATGCATTGTGCGGTTTTGATCAGGTTATTGATCACAGGGTCTTTTTTGAATCCCTTTATGTCGTGAATGTCAATGTCCGAAAGTTTTTCAGGTTGATTGTAGGCCACAATTTCCAAGGCTTCCTTGATCTTGCCCAAGCCGCGTTGCCCTAGAATGTCAAATTTGTAGAGCCCCACATCTTCGGCAATGACCATATCGTATTGCGTGGTCGGAAACCCTTTTGGGGGTAGATGGGTGGCCGAAAACCAATGCAAGGGTTTATCGCTGATCAAAATTCCCCCTGCGTGAATGCTCAAATAATTGGGTTTGTTCTTGAGCAAGCTGCCGTATTTCAGCACCAGTTTGGAAACATGGTCCAATTGGTCAAGCACATATCTTCCTGTCAACAAAAAATCAATGTCTTGGGGAGGGAGTCCGAACACTTTTCCCAGTTCCCGAATTACGCCCCGTTCCTTAAAGGTAACATAGGTGCCGAGTAGGGCGACGTGTTCAAAGCGTTCAAAAATATATTGGGTCATGGTAGGGCGATCTCTCCACGAAAAATCAATGTCAAAATCGGGAGGATTGGCTCGGTAAAGGTTAATGAACCGTTCAAAATAGAGGTCGAGTTCCATGGGGTCTACATCGGTGATGCGGAGCAGGTACGCTACAATACTGTTGGCCCCACTACCTCGACCTACGTAGAAGAATCCTCTTCGCCTTGCTTCGGAAACAATTTCCCAATTGATCAAGAAATAGGAGACAAACCCCATTTTTTTGATAAGATCAAGTTCTTTGTTCAACCGATTTTTAATGGAATCGTTTATTTCTTCATATCGGTAGGGGAGTCCCTCTTCACAGAGTTTTTCCAAGAGCTGCTCGTCTTCTTCCACGCTTCCCAAAAAGGTTTTCAGGTTTTGTGGTTTTCTGTCTTTGGAAAAATCAAAATGGATACTACACTTGTTGAGCAGTTTTTCCGTGTTTTCCAGAATAAAAGGAAACTCTGAAAACGCGGCCGCCAGATTTTGGATAGGGTACATTTTCTCTTCTTCATTGGCTTCCTCTTCCTTTGGAAGTTTACTCAACAGTACGTTGTTGTCGATGGCCCTCAGCAATCTGTGGGCGTTAAAATCCTGTTTGTTTCGAAAGGTGACAGGTTGTTGTACCACCAATTTTTTGGTCAGCGATGCCAATTTGGAAAACGGAAGCCTGCGCAAATCTTTGATTGAGATTCCGATGAACTCATGTTCCTGAAAATGGTCAAGCTCATTGAGCAATACCTGTTCAAACGGATAGACCACGAACACATTCTTAAAAGTAGGCGCTCGGTCTGGAATTTTGGAACTATCATAAAGGTGGCGGGACAAAAAATCGTTCAGTTCCAGATACCCCTCGTTGTTCTGGGCAATACCGATAAAGCAGGGTTCGGTTCCATTCCTGAAATCAATTCCCAAAATCGGTTTTACGCCAAATTCGGGGGCTTTTCGAACAAAATTCAATCCTGCCGAAGTGTTGTTGATGTCGGTGAGCACCAATTGGGTCACGTGGTTCTGTTGCGCCAATTGCAATAGCTCCACTTCCGAGAACGTCCCGAACCGTAAACTATAATATGTGTGGCAGTTTAAATACAATTGTCAGTTATCAATTATCAATGTTCAATTATGAGGTCGAGGTGACAAGAAATTACTGTTTTCGATGCGCCAAAACCACTGGTGGCTCCCCGTTAAAAGGGTTGTGCATGCTTCCAATAGTCTTTGCTCCCATGGCAGAGGCGCGCAGTACGCTTCGACTTCCAAACCGATTACGGACATAGTCCATGGCTTGGTAAAGGTTCAGGGTCTCCTCGGTATCCTCAAAAAGGTTGATTTGGTAATTGCCAGAGACCAAATGGCTGAATCGAATCCCGATAAGGCGGACCAACATCCGTTTGTTATATAGTGAGTTGAACAGTTCCAAAATTTTTGGGATAAGGGTATGGTCGGCACTTGTGTACGGAATACGAGATTGTTTGGAATAGGTATTAAAATCGGAATACCGAATTTTTACGGCAATGCAGGCCGTTAACTTATCGCCTCTTCGCAATTGGAAGGCCAAGTTTTCGGTCATGGCAATCAAAATGCCCCTTAGTTTGATGACATCGATAGTGTCCTTATCAAATGTTCTTTCGTTGGAAATGGATTTTCTATCGTGAAATGGAATCACGGGTGTGTCGTCTATGCCATTGGCCCTTTTCCAAATGACTTGACCGTTGGCACCCAACACTCGTTGCATGATGTCCATGGGCATATCCTGAATGGTCTTTACCTGTCGTATGCCCAAATTTCTAAGGGTCTGATAGGTTTTGTCGCCCACCATCGGAATCTTTTTGATGGAAAGTGGAGCCAAAAAGGGCTTTTCAAGACCAAAATCTATTTTAAGCTGGTTGTTGGGCTTGGCCTCGTTGGTGGCCACCTTGGAAACCACTTTGTTCACGGATAATCCGAATGAAATGGGCAGGCCTGTTTCCCGAATGATTTTCTGGCGCATTTCCGTGGCATATTTGTAGCAGCCAAAAAAACGGTCCATGCCCGATAGGTCGGCATAGAATTCATCAATGCTCGATTTTTCGAAAAGGGGAACGTGTTCCTTGATGATTTCGGTGACCACATCCGAATATTTGCTGTAGGTGCCCGCATTGCCACGAATTACCACGGCCTCTGGACAAAGTTCCTTGGCCATTTTCATGGGCATGCCCGAATGCACCCCAAATCCACGGGTCTCGTAGCTGCAGGCGGCAACCACACCACGGTCACTGGTGCCGCCCACCAATAAGGGCTTGTTTTTAAGCTCTGTATTGATGATGCGCTCCACGGATACATAAAATGTATCCAAGTCTAGATGCAAGATCGTTTTTTCCATTGTTTAATTGAGGGAAAGCTAAATTATGGAATAAATCCAATAAAAAGGAAATAATCCATAAAATAGATATGAACAACTTTCGCTACCCTTTTTCCGAAAAATCATTATATCTTTGTCCCGTTGTGTTGGATTCCAGTCGCGATGATTGGGATCAGGTTGAAGCATCAAAACGATGCTCGCCAATGAAAGGCTTTCCTTTTGGAAGGCTTTTTTTGTTTGTGGTGGGGAGTGAAAAGATAAGTATTGTTGTTAGGTCGAGCGCCCGCCTGCGGCAGGCAGGAAGTCGAAAGGCTCAGAATGACAATTAGATTTCTCAATCGTCGCTGCGCTCCTCATTTCGAAATGACACGTAGCCTTTTTTTATTGGTTTTGTCATTTCGAACCGACCAAAGGGAGTGTGAGAAATCTCAACTTCCAGAAACGCTATGCGCTACGTGGTGTACCAAAGAAGCGGCCAGTTTTGCCGTTTGTCCATCAATATCGTACTTCGGATTCATTTCGGCAATATCCATGCTGATCAGTTTGCCCGATGCAATAATGGGTTTTAAACATTCCAAAACCATATGAGGGGTAAAACCCATGGGCGATGGCGCGCTGACCCCTGGTGCAAATGCCGAAGAGAATCCATCCAAATCAATGGTCACATAAATGTGGTCCACATTTTTGGTAAATGCATTGATCCAAGTGGTAATTTCAGCCAAAAGCGGAATTTGAAAAGTATCGTTCATCACGTAGATGACATCAAGATCTCTCGCCGTTTGGAAAAGGTTTCTGTCATTGGCATCTTTTCGAATACCCAAGCAGAGATAATTAAAGTTGATGCCCTCTTTTTCGCAGTCCTTGGCAATTTGAAAGAATGGAGTGCCAGAATTGCTTTGTTCGGCGTTTTTCTGCAAATCAAAATGAGCATCAAAATTGATGATACCAATAGTCTGCCCCTCTTTTTTGGCATCCAAATAGGTTTTGATGCCTTGGTAATGTCCATAAGCCATATCGTGCCCACCACCCAAAACAATTGGAAATTGTTTTTTCTCCAAAAGGATAGTAACTGCTTCGGCAAGTTGCTCTTGGGCCGATTCCATATCGCTATTGGAACAGGTAATGGACCCTATATCGTGCAATAGTACATTGCTCCCCAAGTGGTTGGGCATTTTTCCAAAGCTGCTTTTAATGGCATCTGGACCCTCTGCAGCTCCAACACGACCTTGGTTGCGGTGTACCCCAGCGTCGCAGGCATAGCCCAAAAGCGCAATGGATTTTTTCTGGGCCTCGGGAAGCTCTTCCAAGGGCGTGCAATGCACTTTTTCGTGCAGGTACAGCCATTTATTGGTAATTTTACCTGTCCAAAGGTTCTTTTTCGGGGGTTCGTAGTGTTTCATCACATTAAAAAAGATCGTCCAAAATATCGGATTCTACAAGATACGGTAAAGTTACCTTTAGATCGGGAGAGCGTTCCATTTCTCGTTCAATGGCAAATCGTGCCTCCTTGTTTCGTGCCCAACTTCTGCGGGAAATCCCATTGTTCACATCAAAGAACAACATTCTCTTTAGTCGGATAGAGGCTTCTTCGGAACCGTCGAGCACCATGCCAAATCCACCATTGATTACTTCGCCCCAACCAACGCCTCCACCGTTGTGGATGGAAACCCAAGTGGCTCCCCTAAAACTATCGCCAATCACATTTTGGATGGCCATATCGGCGGTAAACTTGCTACCGTCGTAAATATTGCTGGTTTCCCTAAAGGGAGAATCTGTTCCACTTACATCGTGATGGTCCCTGCCCAATACCACGGGTGCACTGATTTCCCCTTTGGCAATGGCGGTGTTAAAAGCATCAGCAATTTTGCTTCGTCCCTCGGCATCGGCATAGAGGATTCGCGCTTGAGAGCCAACGACCAATTTGTTCTGTTCGGCTTCAGAAATCCATTTGATATTGTCCTGCATCTGCTGTTGGATTTCTTCGGGAGCTTCAGCTTTTATCTTTTTCATTACCTCAAGGGCAATGGCATCCGTTTTTTGAAGATCTTTTGGGTCGCCTGAGGTGCACACCCATCGGAAGGGGCCAAAACCGTAATCGAAACACATGGGACCCAAAATATCCTGAACATAGGAAGGATACCTGAAATCGATATTGTTTTCGGCCATCACATCGCCACCTGCTCGGGAAACTTCCAATAAAAAGGCATTTCCGTAATCAAAAAAGTAAGTGCCCTTTGCGGTGTGCTTGTTGATGGCATTGATTTGTCTTCGCAATGATTCTTGAACTTTTTCTTTGAACTCTTCAGGATTGTCCACCATCAAGGCATTGGATTCCTCAAAAGATAGTCCAACGGGATAGTAACCACCAGCCCATGGATTATGCAAAGAGGTTTGGTCGGAACCCAATTGGATAAAAATGTCCTCTTCGTAAAAGCGTTCCCAAACATCCACCACATTGCCGATGTATGCCAAGGAAACTACCTCTTTATTTTTTACCGCAACTTTGGTTCGAACCACCAATAGGTCCAAATCCACCAACAATTCATCTACCCAACCTTGGTCGTGACGTTTTTTAGCAGCTTCGGGGTTGACTTCAGCACAAATAGTGATTCCACCTGCAATATTCCCTGCTTTGGGTTGAGCGCCACTCATACCACCAAGACCAGCAGTCAAGAAAATTTTGCCATCAGGAGATTCGTTTTTTTCCAATACTTTTCTGAAAGCGTTCATTACCGTGATGGCCGTTCCGTGGACAATGCCTTGTGGACCAATGTACATATAGGAGCCAGCTGTCATTTGTCCGTATTGGGTGACTCCAAGTGTATTGAAGCGTTCCCAATCGTCGGGTTTGGAATAGTTCGGAATCATCATTCCGTTGGTGACGACTACTCTAGGAGCTTCTTTGGAAGATGGAAACAGTCCCATTGGGTGACCTGAATACATGTTCAGGGTCTGCTCTTCGGTCATTTCTGCCAAATATTTCATGGTGAGCAGGTACTGTGCCCAGTTTTGGAAAACTGCTCCATTGCCTCCGTACGTGATCAGTTCCTCGGGGTGCTGTGCCACTGCAGGATCCAAATTGTTCTGAATCATCAACATGATGGCAGCTGCTTGATGCGTTTTTGCAGGATATTCCGAAATAGGCCGAGCATACATCTCATAATCGGGTTTGAACCGATGCATGTAGATTCGACCATAGGTTTTTAACTCCTCCGCAAATTCTAATGCGAGTTCCTTGTGCCAAGCCTCGGGAAAATAGCGAAGCGCATTTTGTACGGCCAGTTTTTTCTCTTCTTTGGAGAGAATGTCTTTCCGTTTTGGAGCTGGATTCCCATTTTTTGGATAGGCTTTGGTGGCAGGTAATTCCGAAGGGATTCCTTGAAGAATTTGTGATTTGAAGTGATCTTTTTTCATTAGTAATAAAGAATGATTTGTCATTCCTGCGAAAGCAGGAATCCAAAATTGGATAGTGGATTCCGCATCTCGCTTCGACTACCTGCCTGCGGTAGGCAGGCGCTCAGCAACCGTGCGGAATGACAAAGTTATTTGCAAACGTTAATTCCATTTTTCCATACCATACTTGGTTTTAATTGCCCTTGGTGGTAGGTGATTTCTTGGTAATTATCGGTTGGGAAAACAACAAAGTCAGCTTTCGCTTCTGTCTTCAGTTTTCCACGGTCTTCCAATCGTAATGCAGCAGCTGCCCTAAAAGTGATTCCAGAAAGTACTTCGTTGTTGGACAATTTTTCAAAAGTTCCCAAAATACTAGCTTGGGTTAACAGGTCGCCCATGGGGGCGGAACCTGGGTTGTGATCACTGGCAATGGACAAAGCACCGCCTGCATCCAAAATTTTTCGAGCAGGGGTGTAGGCACACCCCAAACCTAGCGATGCTCCTGGCAAAGCTGTGGCAATGGTATTGCTCTTGGCCAACAATTGAATCTCTTTTTCTGTGCTGGCTTCCAAATGGTCGGCACTTACCGCATCAAAATCTACGGCAACTTGACTCCCGCCTGTGGTAAATTGGTCGGCGTGTACCGTAATATCGAATCCCATTTCTTTTGCTTTTTGAAAGTAGGGCTTGATTTCTGCTGGAGAAAAAGCACTTTCTTCCACAAAGGCATCCACTCGATTGGCCAGGTTTTCAGTTTTGATGATAGGAAACAATTCGTTGATAATCACTTCTAGATAATCTTGGTCTTGATTCCAATCTTTGGGTTTCATATGGGCCGCCAAACAGGTCGGCACCAAGGTCACATTTGAAGTTTCATTGGCCTGTTTGATGGCGCGTAGCATTTTCAGTTCTTCATCAACCGAAAGACCGTAGCCACTTTTTACCTCAATGGTGGTGACCCCGTTTTGTAAATGTTTTTGACTTCTAACAATGATACCGTCAACCAATTCATCCTGTGATGCCTTTCTGGTTTGGGTTACGGTGTCCCATATTCCACCACCTGCTTTGGCAATTTCCAAATAGGTTTTTCCGGCATTTCTATATGCGTAATCTCTGGCACGTGTGCCACCAAAACAAATATGTGTGTGGGAATCCACAAATCCTGGTAGGCAAACATGTTGCCCATCTATATGGTGAATGTCGAAATCATTGGATTTCATTTCATCAAAAACTCCAACTTTGAGAATTTTTCCATCAGCAACCAGAATCCCGCCGTTTTCAATGATGGGCAATTGCTCATCTTTGAGCGCTCCCTTTAAAGGGAGTCCCGTCATGGGAAGTAATTGGGTGAATGGACCTATTAAAAGTGGTTTGTTCATGCTAGTATGTTTCAAATTCATCAAGATGTGGCGCATCCCAAGTCAGTTCTTTTTCTTTCATTACCGATTCCACCAAATCAATAATTTCATGGGTTTGAATTATTTCAATTCCTTTTTCAATATCATCGGCAAATACACGATCGTTGGCGGCAAAAGCGACCTTGGTTCTCAGGAATGTATGGATTTCATCCAAAACCACACCTGATTTCAATGGTTTTCTGTATTCAAATGCTTGAGCTGCGGTCAACAATTCGATGGCAAGGATTTTCTCCACGTTGTTAATAATGTTGAGTGCTTTTCTACCGCTGATGGAACCCATGCTCACATGGTCCTCTTGCCCCAAAGAGGTAGGAATGCTGTCCGCACTTGCGGGGAAACACAAACTTTTGTTTTCACTGGCCAATGCCGCAGTGGTGTACTGCAAAATCATATAACCTGAATTGATACCTGTATCGTGCATCAATAATTTGGGAACTCCCGGACTGTTGCCTTCAAGGGCCAAATAGATGCGTCGGTCGGAGATATTTCCGATTTCCGAAGCGGCCAAAGCAGCATAATCCAAAGCCATCGCCAAAGGTTGACCGTGAAAGTTCCCACCACTGATGGTCAATTCATCATTTATGATGACAGGGTTGTCGGTAACCGAGTTGAGTTCAATTTCCAACAATTCTTTAAGGTGTAACCAAGCATTACGCGATGCTCCGTGTACTTGTGGCATACAGCGAAGCGAGTAGGGATCTTGCACCCGTTCGCAATCGATATGGTCTTCCAAAATCTCGGAGCCTTGTAGCAGGGTTCGGATTCTTCCTGCCACATGTTGGTTGCCTTTAAAAGGTCGAAGTTGATGTAATTCTTCAAAAAATGGCTTCATGGAACCTTGAAGCCCTTCAAGCATCATGGCGCCGATAATGTCTGCATGCCGTAAGCAATGTTGCAATTTGTGAACGACCATCACACCATGCGCTGCAATAAATTGGGTTCCATTGATCAAAGCAAGCCCCTCTTTTGGGCCTAAATCAAGCGGTTGTAATCCCGTCTGTTTAAAAAGTTCTTGTGCTGGAATGGTTTTTCCTTGATATTCCACCTTACCTAGACCGATCAATGGTAAAAACAAATGGGAAAGTGGTGCCAAATCTCCAGAAGCTCCAACCGAACCTTGGGAGGGAACCACGGGAATGGCATCGTTATCCAAATGCCAAAGCATACGCTGCAAAGTAGTCTCGGCAATTCCTGAAAATCCTTTTGCTAAAGCATGGATTTTAAGAATTAGCATAATTTTTGCCAATTCGGTAGAAATGGGTTCTCCCACACCCACACTATGGCTTTGCAATATATTGGATTGAAGAATTTTGGTGTCTTCTTTGGATATTTTGGTGTTGCACAAAGGGCCAAAACCTGTGTTTATGCCATACACTGTATTGCCTTTTTCTACGATACGCTGCACCCGTTGGTAACTTGCATTTACATGTTGCAGGCAATCTTCTGAGAAAATACCTTTTATGGTGCCGTGGGCCAATCCCAAAGCTATGCTTGCAGTTAAATGGTCCTCGCCAAATTGAAATGTTGGGTCTTTTGCCATGCTTTTTTCTTTTCCATAAAATTAAAGGTTATGATTAATAATTACCAATACTTATTTTTGTAATAATCAATAAACATGAATTATCAAATAGAACTTCGTCATTTCGTCTACTTTTTGGCCGTGGCCGATGAACTTCATTATAGAAAGGCGGCTGAAAAGTTGTTTATTTCCCAACCAGGTTTGAGTACGCAAATCAAACAGATGGAAGAAATTTTGGGCACCCAACTTTTTGTTCGGGACAAAAAGAAAGTGAGCCTGACCCCTGCAGGGGAGTTTTTAAAAAAAGAAGTGGAATTTATTTTGAATCATCTTGACCAGACCAAAAAACAGGTAAAACTTATCGGAGACGGACAATTGGGGGAGGTGCGAATCGGTTTTTTGGGTTCTGCCATGCAAAATGTAGTGCCCAATTTATTGTTGGGGTTAAAGGAAAAGTTTCCTACTGTCCACACCACTTTGGAAGAACTTTCCAATAGAGCGCAGATCAATGCAATTTTGGCTGACCGCTTGGATTTAGGATTTGTACGCTTGTCACGTGTACCCAAAGGATTAGATGTAAAACCCGTTTTTGAGGATACTTTTTCTTTGGTGCTGCCCGAAGACCATCCTTTGGATGCAAAGCATTTTAAGAATATCAATCAGGTGGCTGATGAGGATTTTATCCTTTTTTCCCAAGATTATAGCCCCATGTACTACGATACGGTGTTGAGTATTTGTGAGGATAGTGGGTTTGTGCCGAATGTTTCCCATAAATCGGTACATGCACAGACCATTTTTAAATTGGTGGAAAATAAATTGGGAATAGCGATAGTGCCGACTACGCTTCAACATGGTTTTCAGATGAAAGTAAAGTTCATCGAAATGAAAAAAATAAAACAGCGGGCGGTGTTGAGCATGGTGTGGAAAACGGATAATCGTAATCCTGCGCTTCAAAAATGTATGGACTTGCTTCAGAAATTATGATGGGAAAGATTTGGGGCGTAACTTTGAGATTCAACGTAAATAATAGCTATGATTTTTGATTTGATCAAGGAACGAAGAAGTATTTTCCCTCCTCAGTATATTGACAAACCTATTGCAAAGGAAACTTTGGAAAAGATTTTGGAAGCGGCCAATTGGGCACCTACGCATAAAAAAACGCAACCATGGCGCTTTAAAGTGTTGACAGGTGACAAAAAACAGGAGCTGGGTGTTTTTCTTTCCAATAAATATGAGGAAGTGGACCCAAACCCGAAGCAAGTAACCATTAAAAAATTGCAATTCAACCCTTCCAGTTCAGGAGCGGTAATTGCCATTTGTATGCAGCGGGATCCAATGGAAAGTCTCCCGGAATGGGAGGAAATCGCAGCGGTGGCCATGGCCGTTCAAAATATGTGGCTGTGCTGTACCGAATTGGGTGTTGGGGCATATTGGTCTTCACCAGGACTTATAAAATATATGGATGAGTTTTTTGACCTTAATAAAGGCGAAAAATGTTTGGGCTTTTTCTATATGGGTTATTTTGAGGGAGAAGTAATTCCGTCAGCTAGAACCCCAATTGCCGACAAAGTGGAGTGGTTGGACTAACTAAAAGTGAACAGGTCACCAGCGTACTTAATGGTAATGTACACATAGAAAACTGCGTAGGCCACAGTTAGGACGAACTTCATGAAAGTACCCGTTAAAAAACCTAAGAATGAACCAAAAGCCGCTTTCATAGCGGTTTTTTTATTGGCTTTATTGAGCAATTCCCCGACCAAAGCACCAATAAAGGGCCAAATTATAATGCCCAATGGTCCAAAAACAGGAACAAAAATGGCAACCAGCAATCCGACTATAGTTCCCCACATGCCGGCTTTGCTGCCCCCAAATTTTTTGGTGCCCATGGCAGGAATCACATAATCTAAAATGGTAATGGTTATGGCTAGGACAAAGGTGATTCCCAGTACCCACCAATTGTCAGGAACGGCTTTGGTCAAATAAAGGAGCAGCAGTCCAACCCAACTAATGGGAGGACCTGGTAATACGGGTAAAAAACTGCCCAGAATTCCAACAAGCATCAAAAGAAACCCTAAAATAAGCAAGGCAATGTCCATGGTTGTGTTTTGTTGTTAGACAAATGTAACCGAGAATTGTTACACACAAAATCAAAATAAAACCCTCCTCCTAATTTTTTCGTAGGTAAATTTGAAATGGAAGCTCAAATACAGGTGAAAACAACTAAAACACATAAAAAATCAAAGTTCGTTCGAATAGGATGTGGGATGATGTGTCTTTTTTATTTGCTTGGACTTTTTAATGGTTTGGTTTTGGAAACCTTGCATGAGCTGTCTCACGTTTTGTCCTCCAAAACCCACCAACATGGTTTTGCCTCTGACCATGAAGAAATCGACTATTCTTCTTTGGAAGCCATGGCGGGTCACTCCCACGAAGCCTTGGAAGCCATAAAAGAATTGTTGCAGGCCAATGAACCTGATGAACAAGAATCCCAAGACGATATCAACCTAAAGCTGGACAAGCACATATCGGAAGAAATTTCCGTTAATTCTAAAATAGTTGTTGAAACAATCCGTAAAGGAAATTGGGCATATCAAAACATGACTTCATTTTGGTGCCTAAGTGTAGATTTCCCTCCTCCCCAAATTAGCTAAAAATGGCTAGGCCAAATTTTATGAACGGGTTTCAATCTTTTTGAGACTGGTCTAGTGCTGTTATTGTTCAGATTTATTTACACAATTCAAATTAAAAGACAACGACATGAAATATTTTATGACGGTATTGTCCATGCTGTTCATGGGCACTATTGCTGCACAAAACATTAAAGGAGAACTGGTGGATGAAGCTGGTACTCCGATAGAGGATGCTGGAATTTTTAACAAGACCAGTGGGCAACATAGCCATACCGATGGTACGGGACATTTTGTATTGGACAGAACTGCAGTTAACGATACGATTTACTTTTCAAAATTAGGATATGCTACGCTGAACAGAGTGGTGAATCAGGCTGATTTTCAGAATCCATTGACTTTGGTACTTGAGGAAACCTCCATTTCTTTAGATCAAGTGGTTTTGGTTTCGCAAGTGGATGCTTTGAGCCGATTGGTGGATGTTGATGTGAAAACGAATCCCGTAAAGTCATCACAAGAAATTTTAAGAAAAGTTCCTGGCCTGATCATTGGTCAACATGCTGGTGGAGGAAAAGCGGAGCAGATATTTTTAAGGGGTTTTGATGTGGACCACGGGACTGATGTGGCCATCAATGTGGACGGGATGCCCGTGAATATGGTTTCACATGCCCACGGACAGGGATATGCAGATCTTCACTTTGTGATTCCAGAAACTATCGAAAATGTAAACTTTGGAAAGGGACCGTACTTTGCGGACCAAGGGAATTTCAACACCGCAGGTTACGTCGATTTGAAGCTTAGAAAAAGCTTGGATAAAAGTTTATTGTCTACAGAAATTGGTCAGTTTGGTACTCGCAGATTCATCGGGATGTTCAATTTGATGGACAACCAAACCAGCAATGTCTATTTGGCCTCTGAATTGTATTTGACAGATGGCCCATTTGATTCGCCCCAGAATTTTAATAGAATCAATATTATGGGAAGATACCGCTATGCTTTGCCTGGAGATCAGGAGTTGCTGTTGACCGCTTCCCATTTTTCTAGCAAGTGGGATGCGTCAGGTCAAATTCCACAACGGGCAGTTGATCAAGGATTGATTGGTCGTTTTGGTGCCATTGACGATACCGAGGGCGGACAAACGAGCAGAACCAACATCGTTTTGAATCATAACAAGAATCTTGGAACAGGAAAATCCCTAAACACCATGGCTTTTGTGTCCCATTATGATTTTGAACTCTATTCCAACTTCACTTTTTTCTTGAATGATCCTGTGAACGGGGACCAAATCAAACAGTTTGAAGACCGGATGTTGGCAGGAGCAAAGACCGTATTTCAGGACAATTCTGCCAATTTGGGTGGAATGGGCTTCAAATACAACGCAGGAATCGGATTTCGATTCGATAATGTGGACGACAATCAATTATCGCATACCTTGAACCGTCAGGAGTTGTTGGAACGTTTGGCCTACGGCGATGTGGATGAGGTTAACGGCTACGCATTTGCGGGTGCAGAATTCAAGTCAGGTAAATTCACTTTTGAACCCGCTTTTCGAATGGATTATTTTCGATTCGATTATGTGGATAAAATGAGCGAACAGTACAATAGCCGAAGTGAGGAGAAAGTCGCTTTCAGTCCAAAGTTTAACACCATTTATAGTCCGACCGAAAACACCCAAATTTTCTTGAAAACAGGAATTGGGTTTCATTCCAACGATACACGAGTGGTGGTGGCGAACGGGGGAGAGGAGATTCTTCCCGCTGCATACGGTGTGGATTTGGGTGCCATTATAAAACCAGCGGATAAATTGGTGTTGAATGCCACTTTGTGGGCATTGTTCTTAGATCAGGAGTTTGTGTATGTTGGCGATGCGGCCATAGTCGAACCTAGCGGAAAAACCAGACGCATGGGGATTGAAGTTGGAGCTCGTTACCAACCTTTGGATTGGATGTATCTTTATACGGATGCCAATTATACCCACGCCAGGAGCACCGAGGAGGCTGATGGTCAAGATTGCATCCCATTGGCACCAGATTTTACCATGGCGGGTGGAGTTACCTTAGGAGCAAATCAAGGTTTTTCAGGAGGTATCAATTACCGTTATATTGATGATAGGCCAGCCAACGAGGACAATTCCATTGTGGCCGAGGGCTATTTTGTTACCGATGCCACACTCAATTATACTCTAAAGAATTGGACTTTTGGTATGATCGTGGAGAACTTGTTCGATACAGAATGGAACGAAACGCAATTCGCAACCGAAAGCCGATTGTTCAATGAGCCAAACCCATTTGAGGAGATTCATTTTACACCCGGGACACCTTTTTATTTACGGGGAAAGGTCACTGTAACCTTTTAAATAATTATCCGTCAGTAAACTACACTGGCGGATTTTTTATCCACTTTTTAACTAAAATATTAGTTTAAACTAAAAAATTAGTTATATTTGTTTCATGTCGAACTAAAAAGTTAGTTAAAAATGAAGCAGCTCACTAAGGCAGAAGAAGAAGTAATGCAGCTTTTATGGCAATTAAAAAAGGCCAATGTAGCTGCCATTTTAGAGGAATTGCCCGAACCAAAACCAGCTTATAACACCGTTTCAACGATTGTTCGGATTTTGGAGGATAAAGGTTTTGTTTCCCATGAAAAAGTAGGCAAGGGGCATGTATATTTTCCATTGGTTCAAAAATCGGAGTACAGCAACCAACGCTTGAACACATTGGTCGATGGCTATTTTCAAGGCTCGTTTTCCAGCATGGTGTCCTTTTTTATGAAGAAGAACGACATCAGCTTAAAGGAACTCGAAGAAATCATGAAGAACATTAAAGACGAGGAAAAATGATCACGTACATCCTAGAATCTTTAGCTTTTCAATTGGTCTTTTTGTTGACCTACGACCTTTTTCTAAAGAAAGAAACCTTTTTTCAATGGAACCGTGTGTATTTGTTGGGCACCTTTGCCCTCTCGTTGGTGTTGCCTTGGATTAAGGTAGAAGCTTTACAAACCACTATGCCCCAAGAATTGGGGGCCACAACGGTGTATCTGACTCAATTGAACGGGGTGGTTTTAGGTCCAGAAGTGAGTGAACCAGGATTTTTGGCTAGCATTCCATGGCCGTATTGGGTGCTGGGAGCAGGTTGCTTTTTAGCTTTACTATGGTTTGCTTACAAATTGCTTCGTTTGAACCAAATGCGCAAAAAAGGTTCGGTTACCTATTACAACGATTTTACCAAAATATCCGTACCCAAAAGTGCTGTGGCCTTTTCGTTCTTCCGGAACATTTTCATGGGTGAGAACATCAAAAAGGACAAAGAACCTAACATTTTGGCGCACGAATTGGTGCATGTAAAGCAATTACATTCCCTCGATCTCCTCTTTTTTGAAATGGCCCGCATCCTATTTTGGTTCAACCCCTTGGTGTATGTGTATCAAAATCGAGTGGCCGAATTGCACGAATTTATTGCCGATGCCAAGGCCGTAAAACATAATAAACAGGCCCATTTTGAAATGCTTTTGTCCGAAGCTTTCAATACCCAGAACATCAGTTTTGTCAATCAATTTTTCAATAAATCACTTATCAAAAAACGAATAGTCATGTTACAAAAAAAGCAATCCAAAGCCGTTTGGCAGTTAAAGTATGTGTTGTTGTTGCCCTTAGTTTTGGGAATGTTGGTGTACACTTCTTGTGAGGTCGGGAAGGAGGATAATTCACAAGAAATCGATTCAAGTGTTCCATTAAAAGCACAAAAACTTTCTTTTAATGAGGTTGATGAGGTGCCTATTTTTCCAGGCTGTGAAGATGCGGCTGATAAAAAGGCTTGTTTTCAGGAAAAAATGCAGGCACATATCCGTAAAAACTTTCATTACCCAGAAGTGGCTCAAGAACAAGGTATTCAGGGTAGGGTTGCCATATTGATTAATATTGGAATGGATGGATTAATCAATGATATAAAATTAAAGGGTTCAAATTCTTTACTTAATGATGAAGCTCGCAGAATAATGGAAAAGTTGCCGAAAATGCAACCGGGGATTGATCAAGGACAGGAAACAGAAGTACTTTATTCAATCCCTATTACTTTCAAATTATCTGATTCTGATGAAGTAGATAAGTCAGCCGATAAAAATTCAGAAAGTGTTCCATTTGCTGTTATAGATGAAGTTCCTGTTTTTCCAGGCTGTGAGGATGCTGTTGATAAAAAAGCTTGTTTTCAAGAAAAGATGGTAGAACATATCCGAAAGCACTTTAGATACCCAGAAGCTGCCCAAGAGCAGGGAATTCAGGGTAGGGTTGCCTTGTTGTTTACCATCGACACAAATGGTGAAATAACATCCATTAAAAAGCGTGGTCCTGATCAATTGCTAGAAGATGAAGCGGTACGAATCATAGAAAGGTTACCTTCAATGCAGCCTGGTAAACATCAGGGACAAGTAGTAAAAGTCCCTTTCTCAATTCCCATTACATTTAGGTTGCAAACCCAACCTGATGAAACTGCAAGCAATAATTCAAGCGATTATATAAAGGTGTCGGGAAATTATATAAATAATAATGGTACGATCTTATATCGTGGAAGGGTAACCGATAGTGGATCTATGGGATTGTCTGGAGTTACTATTTCACTCGTTGGAAAGGAATCGGGGGTAATCTCCAATTTTGATGGAAACTTTGCTATTCCAGTTGAAGAAAATGAGGTTGTGAAATTTCAATATATAGGATTACCCAATAAATTGGTTCGTGTGCCTAAAAGGGAATTCTTAATAGACTTATTGGAAAAAGCAGATGCAGAAAACAAAAGCTAGCTTTCTTTTCCTGTTGATTTTGTTCTCGTTCAAAGCCGGTGCACAAACATCGGCTTTGGCCGTTGCGGATAGTTTGTATACTTTGGGCAACTATACGGCGGCCATCAATCAATATGCAAAGGTGGATTCCCCAATGTCCAGCATTCAGATTGCTCGCTCGTACAATGCCATAGGAAATTATGAAAAGGCCATTGCGCAATATCAGGCTACTTTGCAATCCCATCCTGAATTAAGCATTGCCCAGTTTGAACTTGGCAAACTTCTGCTCAAAACCAAAAAGACCGAAGCAGCTTTGGAAGCTTTCAACGCTTTGATCAACCAAAAACAGGAAAATCCAGAGTATTATTATTACCTCGGGCGTACCTTGGAAACCCAACAAAACCAGGAAAAAGCCAACAACGCGTTTCGAAAAGCGGTTCAATTGGACAGCACTCATTTACGAAGTCTTTATGCCCTCGGTAAATATTTTGTGGGCCAAGAAATTCGTGATTCTGCCTTGGTGTACATCGACCAAGGACTTCGTTTTTATGAGAACGATGCGGCCATGATCAACTTAAAGGCGCAGGCCTATTATAATAATGGGCAGTATAAACTTGCCATTCCCCATTTTGAACGGTTGATGGAACTGGGGGAAACCCAACCCTTTGTGTTAAAACGGATGGCCTTTTGTTATTTCCGAGCCTACAAAAACGAGGAGGCCATAAAAACCTATCACATGCTGGCGATGGACCCTTGGTCGGTGGCCGATGCCTATTCGGGTTTGGGCGATGTTTATTTTCAAGACAAGCAATTGGACAGTGCGCAATATTATATTGAAAAGTCCATCGAGGAACGCACCGAAATTTTTGATCAAGAATATGCCGATTTGGGCCGTATTGCCCGAATTCAAGGGAAAACCAAGCAATCCATGGACCTCTACACCAAAGCTTGGGAAGAAAACAAGGATAATTACTACAACTATTATCAGGTCTGTATTTTGGCCGATGAATATTTTAAAGATCCCGAAACAAGGTTGGCCTATTACGAAAGATTGTTGCAACTATATCCCGACGCAGCCCCGTTCATTGCCGAACGGGTTAAAAAGCGCATTTCCGAAATAAAGGAGGAAATACACATGGCGAGCAATTAATTTCTTCAAATTATTGTAATTTCAGCCAAATTCTAGGGGCTGTTATGCGGAAGTTTTGGTCGATAACCTTTTTTTTAGGGCTGCTCGTGTCATGCGAGCTTTTTGAGTCCAAGGAAGTCAAGACCCAAAAATTGGTAAACGAAGAACTTTTGGCCATCGATTGGAACGATGTGGACCAATACCCTCTTTTTGAAGATTGTGATGAAACAGCCGAAAAGGAGGCACAACGGGAATGTTTTCAGAATGTGATGTCGGAATACTTTGCCGAAGCCTTGGCAGGGTTGGAATTTCAGGTGCGGAACGATTTACACGACACGGTCTACATTGATTTTTTGATTGACGAACATGGATTTATCTCCGTGTTGAACGTGGAGGAAAAAACATCGGTACTCAATGAAATTTCCGATTTCAATACTAAGATTTCTGCTCGATTGAACGATTTGACCACAGTGGCCCCAGCACTAAAACGAGGGAATCCCGTCGGACTAAGATTTCGATTGCCCCTCGTACTTAACACCAACTAAAATTTGGCAACAGAAAAAATTATATTGGGAATCGACCCAGGAACCACCATTATGGGTTTTGGGATTATAAAGGTCATCAACAAGCAGATGCATTTTGTGCAGATGAACGAGTTGATGCTCAAAAAATACGATGATCCCTACACCAAACTCAAGCTTATTTTTGAACGCACCATAGAACTCATCGACACCTATCATCCCGATGAAATTGCCATTGAAGCACCTTTTTATGGCAAAAATGTGCAATCCATGCTCAAATTGGGACGTGCGCAAGGCGTGGCCATGGCGGCTGGACTCTCTAGACAGATTCCGATTACCGAGTATATGCCCAAAAAGATTAAAATGGCAATTACGGGCAACGGAAATGCAAGCAAGGAACAGGTAGCGAAAATGCTCCAGAGCGTCCTAAAGTTGAAATCACTCCCAAAAAACTTGGACAGTACCGATGGTTTGGCCGCGGCTGTTTGTCATTTCTATAATGAGGGTAGAGTAGAAGTCGGGAAAAGTTACACGGGCTGGGAGGCATTCATCAAACAAAATCCAGATAAGATCAAGTAACAATCCACAATGACCAATTAACAATAAACAATACCCAAATGAACCTACTTTATGAAAAACCAAAATCCCTTATTGGAAAAATCTTATGATTTTGCCTTGCAAACGGTCAGTTTGTACAAGCGCATAGTGTCATCAAAAAAAGAGTTTGTGCTGTCCAAACAAATGTTGCGTTCAGGAACATCAATTGGAGCTAACATCAGTGAGGCCAATGGTGCAATTTCCACCGCTGATTTTTCAGCGAAGATTTCAATAGCCTATAAAGAAAGCTTGGAAGTAAAATATTGGTTGTCGCTTTTAAAAGATTCGGATTATGTAACAAAAGATATCGCCAATAAATTGATTTCACAGGCCGATGAACTTTCGAGAATCATGTTCTCCATCCTAAAAACTACAAAGAGAGCTAAATGATTATTGTAAATTGTTTATTGATTACTGATAACTGATGTCTGGGTTATATATTCACATTCCATTTTGCAAGCAAGCATGCCATTACTGTGATTTCCATTTTTCAACTCAATTGGGAAAAAAGGAAGCAATGGTGCAGGCTATTGCCAAGGAGATTCAATTGCGTAATTCGGAAGTGGAGGATGAAGTTGAGACCATTTATTTTGGAGGAGGAACCCCGTCGGTACTTTCTAATCAGGAAATAGAGTTTTTGATCCAAACGGTTTATGACAATTACAAAGTAATTGACCAGCCCGAAATCACTTTGGAAGCAAATCCTGATGATCTAGTGTCATCTCGAGCGCAGTCGAGAGATCTCTTCTCGGCATATAAAAAGTCTGGCATAAACCGCCTCAGCATCGGCATCCAATCTTTTTTTGATGAGGATTTGAAACTGATGAACCGTGCCCACAATGCCTCAGAAGCTGAAAAATGCATTCAACAGGCCACCGAATATTTCGATAATATCACAATCGACCTCATTTACGGCATCCCAGGCATGGACAACAATCGATGGAAAGCCAATATTCAAAAAACCTTGAATTTTGGTTTGCCCCATATTTCAAGCTATGCTTTGACCGTGGAGCCACGAACAGCACTCCAAAAATTTATTGAAAAAGGAACAGTGCCTGATGTGGACGACGAACAGGCCCAAGAGCAATTTTACATTTTGGTGGATACCTTAGAAGCCCATGGATTTGTGAACTACGAAATCTCCAATTTTGGGAAACCCGATTACTTCTCCAAAAACAACACGGCCTATTGGTTGGGTAAAAAATATATAGGCGTTGGCCCCTCCGCACATTCGTTTGATGGCAAAAACCGCAGTTGGAACATTCGAAACAACCCAACCTACATTAAAAAGATAGACGAGGGTGTCTTGCCGATGGAAATTGAGGCCCTTACCCAATCCGATAGGTACAACGAGGCTGTGATGACAGGTCTACGCACCATTTGGGGTGTGGATTTGGAAAAAATCGAAAGCGAGTTCGGGTCTAACTACTTGGACTACCTAAACCTACAAGCCCAAAAATATGTGAAACAGGATTTACTTCAATTTGTGGATGGCAAACTGCTCACCACCAAAAAAGGTAAGTTTTTGGCGGATGGTATTGCCAGCGATTTGTTTTTTGTGGAGTAAAGCAGCTTATTCAGCTACGAAGTTATCGTTGTCCTTATCCTCGGTCCAGTTGTATTCGATTTCCTTGGCCACTTTTCTGGCGAAATCAATGCCGTGCCTATCGGCTAAAAAGCCCAGAGCCATATCCATTCCCGCACTTACGCCCGAAGAGGTATAGTATTTACCATCGACTTTCCATCTGGCTTTTTTGTCCCAATCTACCTTGGTGTCTTGGGAAACCACCCATGAAAAGGCCCGCTTGTTGGAAGTCGCTTGTTTGCCCTCCAAAAGTCCAGATTTGGCTAGCAGCGCACTACCCGTACAAACGGATAACACATACTGACTCGTTTGGGAAAGCTCTTCGATTTTATCTAAAAGTTGGGCATTGTTCACTTCCTTTCTTGTGCCCATGCCCCCAGGGATCAAAATAATTTTGGGTCCGTTGCCCATGGTCTCAAATTTTTCGGTCATGATGGGAACTTTGTGCCTGTTAGAGACCACGCCACCCTCGAGAGAATAAAATTTAAGTGCATATTGATCCACCAAACGACCAAAAATTTCTGCTGGCCCAAAAACATCCAAGGTTTCATAATCATCGAACATGATAAAAGCAACTTCAATCTTCTTTTCCATTATGTTGTCAGGTTGTTGGGCATTTACAAAGGTTGTTCCGAGCAAAGTTAGTAGGAGTGCCGATAGTAAGGAATTCATTTTTTGGGTAGTGTTCATATTTTCGAGGTTGAGGTGGGTTGGTGTTAAAAAGAATTTTCAATGTTCTAAGGTATGATTTGTTTTTTGTGGATTAACAGTGTCCAGTTTAGTCTCCATTAGGTGGGTTGCACTTATCGGCTCGGGTATGAAACGTAGGGCAATTCGGAGCTGTGTACTTGTCCACCGAGACAAAGTTTGCTAAGTGCCGAAAACTTGCAGAAACCAATGCCCGCCCTATGTTTTATACCCATTGTTGTAGTTAGTTTTTTATTTTTAAAATGTTTGTTTCTTTTCAATTTCAGGGATTGAATCATCAATTCTTCTTGCTAACTCAGGAAGCTTAATTGTAGGAACTGCTGGAAACAAGTGGTGTTCAAGGTGATAAAACATACTGAATGTAAGCTTGTTTTTCCATCCACTTCTTTGAGTTCTGGCAATTTCAGGGGCTTCATGAGTATCGTGATGTACGGTCCAAACTGCAAAAAATGCCATCAGAAATTCTCCTATTATCATGACTATGATGTGATAGATGAGCCAATGAATATTGAAATAGACTACAATTGAAATAAACAAGGTAATAGAAACAAGTTCTAAAATCATATTTTTCCTATACTTCTTATTTCCGAGTTTCCATGTTATTTGATGAATCTTGAACATATGGATTGGTCCGTATAATATAGCTCCATACCAAGTCATATGAGCTGACTTTCCTTCTTGGTCTTCTTCAGATAAACAATATTTATGATGTCTTAGATGATTGAATTTGACTGCATGAATTGAGACAATCATTAGGATGCTATTCAAGTAAAGCGAAAGCCAAGTCAAGAATTTATTTGTCCCTAGTGAATTGTGAAATCCATTATGCACTTGTCTAAGTCCAGTCAAGAAGAAAAATGCAGAACAAGGAAGGGCTAACCAATAATATTCAAAATAAGCGAGTATCCAAGAAGAAAGAGCCCATGGAATAGTCAAATTATTCTCAATGAGCATTTCTCTAATTGTTAAATTCTTTAAATCTTTCCATTCAACCTTTCTCAAAATTTCTTGATGTGTCATATTTTGAGTTTTTTAATTAACCACAACGTTTATAGATAGGATTCGTTTTTAATTAATTATATCGACCGATACATGAAGCTAGGATTTTCTATTCTTAAGATTTGATTGAAATGGATAGAGGCCATTTCTCAATTGACAAAACCCCATTCTCAATTGATATAAATTTTTCACTCCCCAACTTTCCCTATCAAAAACACAATTAAATTGGATTTATCCTCGGAATTGATTTAATTACCATAAACAAGTCAGCCTACATGATAGCCTCTATAAAACACAACTCCAGAATCTATAAAATAGACTTGGGCAGCCCCATAGATATTTCCATTCCGTTAACGGGCAGAGAAAACAATGTGAACGCCTGGTATTTGGGTCCGCCGACCATTACCGCCCATAAACAGGACGGTTTTATCGGGAGCGTGGAAGATGGTGCCCCCGTAAATTTCAACGATATTTGGTTCAATCCGCATTCGCATGTAACACATACGGAATGTTTGGGACATATAACCGAGGCGTTCCATTCCGTGAACCAAAAGTTGAAGAAGTTTTTCTTTTTGGCAGAATTGGTCACCGTAGCGCCCGAACAAATGAACGGAGATTTTGTGATTTCCGAAAAGCAATTAAAATATACCTTGGGCAACAAAAAACGAAAAGCCGTAGTGATTCGAACCCTGCCCAATTTGAGCGATAAGCGTACCCGACAATATTCGGATACCAATCCGCCTTATTTGTTGGAGGAAGCCGCTCAATATTTGGTAAAAAAAGGCGTGGATCATTTGTTGATAGACCTACCCTCGGTGGACAAGGAACGGGACAACGGAGACCTTTTGGCGCACAAAGCTTTTTGGAACGTGAATGGCAAACCAAGGGAAAAAGCAACCATTACCGAGTTTATTTATGTGCCCAACACCGCGGAGGACGGCACGTATTTTTTAGATCTTCAGGTGGCGCCCATGGAGAACGATGCCAGCCCCAGCAGGCCCGTTTTATATAAAATCGAAGACTAGTGAAAACAACCTTAAAATTGGAAGAGCTGATGATGTTCGTTTTGGGCATTTATCTCTTCAATCAACTGGACTACGCCTGGTGGTGGTTCTTGGTATTACTGTTGACCCCCGACATTGGTATGTTGGGCTATCTTTTTGGCAATAGAGTGGGAGCCATCGGTTACAATCTCTTCCATCATAAAGGAGTGGCGATTGTGGTGTACTTGTTGGGAACCTACTTTTCAATACCTTTATGTCAACTGATTGGGATTATTTTATTTTCCCACTCCGCTTTTGACCGCATCATGGGATATGGTCTGAAATACGAAAAAGGATTCAAGTTTACCCATTTGGGGGAAATAGGAAAAAATTAATGGGGGACGTCGTCGACATGATTTTAGGATTGATTTTGGGAGCCATACTCATGTATTGGTTCTTTTCTTTGTTTCGAAAAAAGCGGAACAGGGAAATTACCGAGCAGCAATCCACCGTAATTCTGAACAAAATCCGAAGTGTGTGCAAATTGGTATCCGTGGAGGGGGATTTTGCCGAAATCTACCATTACGAAAACACCAAGGACAGGTTCATGAGCCTTTTTAAGAGCAAAAAGAAAGCATTGATTGTGATTAAAGCCAAAGCACATATCGGGTATGATTTGAACAAGCTCAATTTAAAGGCAGACAATGATGGGAAACGTATCATTTTGAGTCATTTTCCCGAACCTGAAGTGCTTTCCATTGAACCCGAATTACAGTTTTACGACATTAAAAATGGGATTTTCAATAGCTTTTCACCTACCGATTTGACCAACTTGAACCAGGAGGCAAAAGAGCACATCAAACAGAAAATACCCGAAAGTGGATTGATGGAAACAGCCCGAAAAGAAGCCTTGCAAGCCGTTTTGGTGGTGGAGAAAATCGTGGAGACCATCGGGTGGAAGCTGGACTATTCCGCATTGGAAATATCTAACCAAGAAAAACAAACTATAGAAGAATCCGTATGAAAACAAAAATCCTAACCTTGCTTTTGGTGGGCGTAGTTGCCTCCAGTTGTGTACAAATCAAAAACGATATGAATAAAAATTTCGACCACACTTTTGCCCACGTGGTATATTTCTGGTTCAAAGATCCAGATAGCGCAGCCGACAGGGCCACTTTTGAGGCTTCGTTGACCAAATTTTTGGAGAATTCGCAATACGCAAAAACCAAGTTTATCGGGAAACCGCCAAAGGCCATTCGCGATGTGGTGGACGATTCGTTTACCTACTCCTTGATTTTGACCTTTGAATCTGCCGAAGATCAAGCGGCCTACCAGACTGAACCGCCTCATTTGGTGTTTATCGAGGAATGCCAACAAATGTGGGAGAAAGTGATCGTGTACGACTCTCAGGGTATCACAGAATGAATGTAGAGGAGCTCCGCGAGCTGTGCCTGTCCAAAAAAGGCGTTACGGAGGAGTTTCCTTTTGATGCCTACACTCTGGTGTTCAAGGTAATGGGAAAAATGTTCGCGCTCGTTCCTTTGGAACGGTTGCCCTCTCAATGCAATTTAAAGTGCGATCCCGAACGGTCGGAAGAGCTTCGAGCTGATTATGATGGCGTTATCACTCCAGGCTATCACATGAGCAAAAAGCATTGGAACACTTTGTTTTTGGAGCAACTTCCCACACAATTGATCATAGAATTAGTAGACCACTCCTACGATTTGGTGGTGGGCAGTCTCACCAAAAAACTGCAACAGGAGTTAAAGGATTTAGATTGATTTTTGAATGAAGGATATAAAGCAGTTCTATACCCAGCAACGGGAAAAGCATACTATCCACCTGCAAGAAGTAAAAAAGCGATTGGGCCTTTTGGCCACGGTTCGACTTGCCGTTTTTCTGGCCCTTGTGGCAGGCATTTATTTCTTTTGGGGTGCCTCTTTTGTAGTTGGAATTTTTGTGGTGGGCATGGCCCTGTTCTTATATCTCGTGGCCCGATTCGTCAATCTAAAAAAGGAAAAAGCCTATTTGGAGTGCTTGGTGGCCATCAACCAAACCGAATTGGAGGTGTTGGACCGCAAGTTCCATCACCTGCCCGATGGAAAGGAGTTTTTGCAACCCAAGCATCCCTATGCGCAAGATCTGGACATTTTTGGTCGTGGTTCCTTTTATCAATATGCCAATAGAACCACTTTGCAGCAGGGGCGAGAGGTTTTTTCAAGCTTGTTGTTGGATGGATATCCAAAGGATATCATCAAAAAACAGGAAGCAATCAAGGAATTGTCCCAGTTACCTGAATGGCGACAGCATTTTTTGGCTTTGGCAGGGGAGACCCTACCCAAAGTAGCCCCAAAAGTGGTCGCAGATTGGATGAAAAACCATAAAACAGTAACTCCAAAATGGGTGGGCGTAGTGACCCCTATTTTTGTAGTGCTTTCCATTTTATGGATCACTTTGGCTGTTATGGGAAAAGTGCCCGAAAGTTTGGTGTTGGTCTGGTACTTTTTAGGTATCGGATTGGTAGGGCGTTATGCCAAGTCCATACTTTCCTTTTCTGTTAGGGTGACCGAGGCTCAGGAAACCATTCAACAGCACCAACGTTTGATCTCTGAACTGGAAGACCAGCAATTTGAATCCGAACTTTTGAAAGAGCTGCAACATAAACTCAACGTTGAGGGTGGCAAAACCTCCAAAGTTTTAAAAGGATTTGCCCACAATATGAACATGTTGGAGCAGCAATACAATTTGATCATTTCCATTTTTGGACAAGGGCTCGGTTTGTGGAGTTTGTTTTTTGCCCATAAAGTTGAATCTTGGGTGGCAACCTATGGCAAAGATGTGGAAGAGTGGTTTTCGGCCATTGCGCAATTTGATGCCTATATCAGTTTAGGGAATTATGCCTTTAACCACCCAGATCATACCTTTCCTGAATTGGTGGAAAATGGGGAAACGGTGCTGAAAGCCAAGGCTGTTGGACATCCATTGGTTGATCCTCAAAAGAATGTACTTAACGATTTCGAAATTGGAAAAGGTCGTTTTTGCATTGTCACGGGTGCCAATATGGCTGGAAAGAGTACTTTTTTACGTGCCGTTGCTTTGCAAGTGGTTATGGCGAACTTGGGATTACCCGTAAAAGGAAAAGATGTAAAATACGCTCCCGTTCGGCTGTTGACGAGTATGCGATCTTCAGATTCGTTGGCGGATGAGACCTCTTATTTTTATGCAGAGCTCAAGCGCTTAAAATTTATTGTGGAAGAATTGGAGAAAGGCGACTGCTTTGTGGTGCTCGATGAAATTTTGAAAGGCACCAACAGTGTGGACAAAGCGGAGGGCTCCAAAAAGTTTGTGGAACGATTGGTGCGCATTGGTGCGACAGGTTTGGTGGCCACCCACGATTTAAGCTTGTGCACCTTGTCCGACCAACTTTCGCAAGTGGAAAACAAATATTTTGACGCCCAGATTGTTAATGGCGAACTCTATTTCGACTACCAATTTAAAGAGGGCATCTGCCAAAATATGAATGCCTCGTTCTTGCTCAAAAATATGGGGATTGTGGACTAAAGTCCTTTTACCTGTACCTTATGAAATGAATCGGCCTGTAAGCGAAGCAACTCCTCTGCTTTTTGCTTTTTGTAGCGGTACAGTTCCTCTTCATTTTTAATGTCGGCATAAATCTGCTGATTGATTTCCCCATCAGTGGATAACAACAATTTGCGCTGTTCCACCTTTTGGGTCACCCAAGTAGCGACTACACTTTCTTGTTCCTCAAATTTGTAATCGTACTCTCCTTTTGGAGCCAGTAATTTGGCAATGATCGGAGCGGTTTCAATCGCCAAGAACAATAAAAAAATGAAAAAGGAGGGAAACCAAGGTAATTTGCCCAAGGCATTGATGCGGGCCATCAATCCATCAAAACCATCAATAATGGGCTGTGAATTGGTCACGGCGGTAGCGTATTCGGTTTCCAAAGCCGCGATTTGGGCCTCGATATTTTCAATTTTGGAAGCATTGGTTTCTTTCAAGTTGTTCAATTCGGCTAAAGCGGCATCGTGCTTATCGCGTTTTTCTTGGTAAACAGGGCCTTTTCCCAATAAACCAGTTCCTGCCGTTCCCTCAGCTTCTGAAATATAAGTATCGTAAAGCGCATTGGTCTCTGCTTCTTTGGCAGCAACCTCACCTTTCAAATTGGCAATATCTTGGTTGAGGCTTTCAATCTTCGGAATGAATTGCAAGGCCAATTGTTCCTTGTTGTTCAAGGTCATGGCGTTCTTTTCTTCCAACAACACTTGGTTGATTTCCTTTTCAAAAATCTTCATTTCCAAAGGTTTGGAAATAACCACGGCTATGATCAAGGCTAGCACAATTCGAGGAGCAGCTTGCAGCAATTCGCCTTTAAAATTGTCCCGCTTTTTAATGGTGGAAACAATGTAACGGTCCAGATTAAAAATGAGCAATCCCCAGATAAATCCGAAGAAAATGGAAGTGTAGATATTGTCGAAAACCGTGTAAAGGGCATAACCACTGGCAATAAAAGCCATTACGGCGGTAAAGAAAACGGTGGCGCCAATGCCAGCATACTTATTGCGCTCGCCGTTGGAGCAGGTTTCAAGAATGTTGGTGTCGGCTCCCGAGCAGAAAATAAAAAAACGTTGTAGCATTATAGTGTTCTGATTTGATTGATAGAGTATTAGAACGCAATTTTGGATGATTTGTTACATAAAAAGCCCCAGAATTGGGGCTTTTAACATTATTTGTATTGGGATGATAGTTTAGTTTTTTATCACAATGGGATCTGTAGAAATCTTAACCACAGGATTAGCTCCTTTGGCTTCTCGAGCGTCAATATTGATGTGTTGGTTCTTTTGAACCACTTCGATAGCCTCTTTTGCGGATATGGCTTTGCCATTGTAAGTGAACGATGCTCCTTTTTGAGCCATTTCTTTTACATGCTCAATGGGCTTTGGAGGCGCTGGAGGGGCAGGGGGCACAGGAGGGTTGTTAGGGTTTACCTCGATCACTTCTTTAGTGGGTTTTGGTGCTTTGGGAGAACCAGGTGCTGGAGGTGGTGGCGGAAAATCTGGAAAGGGTTCTGCATCTTCACGTTGTTTTTTGGACATTTTCCCATAGATCTCCTTTAGGCGCATTACCTCTTTCTTTTGAATGGTCATATTGTTGCGGTCCATGGCGTTGTACTTTTTGGCCAAGCCATTGTACTCTTTCATTTCCTCGCGTGAAGCACTTTGTTGAGATGTTTCTTTTGGCCCTAAAATATTGATGGTTGCAGAACCATATTCCGCCAAAGCTTTGTCAACTTTGCTGATGACATTTTTAGGAGTATTGGCCTCCACTTGAACAATGGAACGAATGATGTTTTTGCGTTCATCAAAAGTTAGGTGTCCATTTATTTTAGCAAGTTCGTCACTTAAATCAGTTATAGAAACCTCTTTGGATTGCAACCATAACTTCCCGTTTTTATCAATTTGGATTTCGATGGGGTTGATGGTTTGGGTGTTGTTCATGTTGAAAATTCCCTCAGAACCTGAATCTTCAGCTAGAATTTCAATGGGTGCTGGATCATTTTCAATGTTCGAATTGATTGGAATTTCGATGGAGGAGCTAAATCCAAATAAAAGTAGTGCCGTTAGTGGCAGAAGCAAAAAGCTTCGCAATACAAATGATGTTTTTGATGTGTTTGTTTTCATGACTGTAAAACGTTTTTTGATTGATGAATAATTAATGGCATTGGCAATGCCAATCGACTGATGTGTTTCAAAACTATCGTGTGATAAGTACGATAATAATGTGTTTTGGTATTGTGCACGATCTTGACTTCGATTAACGACGGCTTGGTCGGCTAAGAACTCGTGATTTAATTTGATACTGGATTTTAAAAAATAGATGAGCGGGTTGAACCAAAAGAGAACTTGCGCCAATTCTATCAACAGAATATCCAAGCTGTGTTTTTGTTTGGCATGGGTTTCTTCGTGAAGCAGTACTTCTTCCGGAATATTGTCGTCCTCATATTGCCTTTTGTTCAAAAAGATATAGCTGAAAAAGGTGTGCGGTGGAATAGGCTGTCCAATTAAAACGCGGGTGGTCGTTTGTTGCTTCAACTTCGGGTTTTTACGGATGCGATACCCAATTTGACCCAGATTTTTGAAAAAACGGATGGCAAAAACAACTACACCAAGGGCATAGATTCCCCAAAGAATTTCGCTCCATTCTGTATCAGCTGTCTCAACCAAAGGTTGAGTAGCGTCATTTATGTCAGTAACCGGATTTAGAATGGTAGTACTTTGGGCAACCTCCACATATTCCACAAAAACAATATTGGGGATAATGAGTGCGGCCAACAAAGCTCCAATAAGATAAAACCGTTTAAAGTGGTGCATGCTTTCATTTTCCAGCACCAATTTGTAAAAGGCAAGGAAAATGGCCAAACATGCCGTTGATTTTAGAATAAAAGGGAGCATAATTACTTCTTTTTAATTTCGTTGTCGATTAATTTTTTCAAATCCTCCAATTCGTCTTTGCTCAAATTGGTTTCTTGGGTAAAGAAAGAGGCAAACTGCGTGGCACTGTCATTAAAAAAGTTTTTGATGAGTCCGTTCACGTGTTTGGAAAAATAATCTTTCTTCTTCACCAACGGATAGTATTCCCTGCTTCTGCCAATGCTGTTATAGGCAACAAAACCCTTGTCCGTCATTCGCTTTAAAAGTGTGGCAACGGTAGTAGTCGCAGGTTTAGGTTCCGGATAGGCATCCAAAAGATCTTTCATTACGGCCTTTTTTAGTTTCCAGACGATGTTCATTAACTCTTCTTCGGATTTTGATAGTTGCATTTTTTCGGCTTTTATCATTATGCTCTACAAACATAGAACAATATTTTTAATTCTACAAACGTAGAATTTAAATTAGACAGAAAATTTTGTTAAAATAATTAAGGTTATGTGCCCTAAGTTACTGACGGGCAGTAATTGGGATGGTACCTTTATAGTATAAAATTTCGCAATCATGACAACAACGGTAGTAATTGGCGGAAACTTTGCAGGAATGACAGCCGCCTTGGAAATTAAGAGAAAAGGGAAAAAGGAACATAAGGTATTGGTTATTGATAAATCCCCATTGTTCTTGTTTGTTCCCTCATTGATTTGGGTACCCTTTGGACGTAGGGAGGTTAAGGATATTTCTTTCCGAAAAGATACTGTACTTGAGAAAAAAGGTGTGGATTTTATTCAAGCTGAAGCATTGTCCGTAGATCCGGAAAGTCAAGTTGTGCATACCACAAAAGGTGATTTCACCTATGATCATTTGGTGGTGGCTACTGGACCTAAAGTAAAATATGATGTAGCTCCTGGTGTGGCAGAACATGCACATTATATTGGAACACCCAATGGCGCCATGAAAACTAGAAAGGCATTGGAAGAATTCAAGAAGAACCCTGGCCCCATTGTTATCGGTGCTACACAAAGTGCAGGATGTATGGGAGCTGCTTATGAGTTCTTGTTCAATACCGAAAAATGGTTGAGAGAGCAAAACATCAGAAAAAAAGTGGACCTCTACTGGATTACCCCAGAAACTTTCTTGGGCCATTTCGGGATTGACGGAATCACTGGAGGTGAGACCATGCTCAAGTCCTTTATGAAAATGTTCAATATTCATTATCGAACCGAAGTAGGGGTGAAAGAAGTGACTGCGGATAGCGTTACTTTGACTTCAGATGAGGTACTGCCAAGTAAGTTTACCATGTTGATGCCTCCGTTTGTGGGAGTGGATTTTGTGGTAAATTCTCCAAAATTGGAAGCCACAGCAGCCGGTTATTTACCTGTTGGAGAAGATTACAGGCACTATAAATACCCCAATGTTTGGTCTGCAGGTATCGCTGTGGACGTGAAATTGCCTTTCGAAGCAGGTAAAGTGCCATTTTCTGGTCCAAAAACAGGATATCCATCCGATGAAACCGGTAAAATTGTTGCCGAAAACATTGTAAGGGTAGTAAAAGGCAAAGACCAATTGAAAAAGAAAGCATGGGGCAAAATTCCTGGAATCTGTGTAATGGATGCCGGTAAAAAAGAAGTCATTATTTTGAGCGACCACTTGTTCAAACCAAGAAACTTTGCGATCATGATTCCGAATGTGTTCTATGATTTCAACAAAGTGCTTTTTGAAAAATATTTCCTTTGGAAAACAAGAAACGGGTATTCCCAATTACCGTAGTGTCAATCGAAGTTTTTGTGAAAATCCATTCAATTTATTGATTGGATTTTTTCTTTTGGAGGCTTTTGGTCGAAAAAGTCTAAGTTTGCAACCGTTAAAATACTTGCCTTATGGGTCTTTTGGATGAATTGAAAGAACGAAGTGGAAATGCCTGCGAATTGTGTGGGTCAACTGAAAATTTACAAGTGTACGAAGTGCCACCGGTTTCTGTTGGCGGAATGGACGGAAGCCTGTTAGGGTGTTCCACATGTATTGGACAGATAGAAAACCCGGATACCACAGATGCCAACCACTGGCGTTGTTTGAATGATAGCATGTGGAGTGAGCATGATGCTGTAAAAGTGGTGGCTTGGAGAATGCTGAACCGTTTAAAGTCGGAAGGATGGCCACAGGACTTGTTGGACATGATGTATTTGGAACATGAGCTGCTTGCTTGGGCCAAAGCTACGGGTGAGGGTCAGGAAGAAGGTGAAAAAATCATCCACAGAGATATCAATGGGGTGGTTTTGGAGAATGGTGATAATGTGGTTCTCGTAAAAGATTTAAAAGTGAAAGGATCTAGCATGGTCGCAAAACAGGGAACCGCCGTTAGACGGATTTCCCTGGATCACGAAAATGCTGAATATATTGAAGGTAAGGTCGACGGTCAACACATTGTTATCCTTACCAAATATGTCAAAAAGACTTAACCGTTCAACTCCGCAAAATATTTGTAGAAGTAAGGGATGGTCTCAATCCCTTTAAGGAAGTTGAGCACGCCAAAATGTTCGTTGGGGGAGTGGATGGCATCACTGTCCAATCCAAATCCCAATAGAATGGTTTTGCTTTCCAATACTTTTTCAAAAAGTGCCACGATTGGAATACTGCCACCTGTACGTTGGGGTACTGGACTTTTACCGAAGGTTTGCTCTATAGCTTTAGCTGCAGCTTGGTAACCAATACTGTCGATCGGTGTCACGTAAGCTTGTCCTCCATGGTGTGGAGATACTTTTACTTTTACGCTTTTAGGCGCTATTGCCATGAAATGTTTGGTAAACAGATCTGTGATTTCGTGCCAATCTTGGTTGGGTACCAAACGCATGGAAATTTTAGCGTAGGCCTTACTGGCAATTACCGTTTTTGCACCTTCACCCATATAGCCACCCCAAATTCCGTTTACATCCAAGGTAGGGCGAATACCGAAACGTTCTGAGGTAGAGTATCCTTTTTCACCATGCACATCATCGATGTCCAAAGAGGCTTTGTATTCTTCCAGATCAAAAGGCGCTTTGGCCATTTCGGCACGTTCCTCATCTGAAATGACTTCTACCTTATCATAAAATCCTGGGATGGTAATATGGTTGTTTTCATCGTGCATCGAGGCAATCATTTTGGCCAAAACATTGATAGGATTGGGGGCTGCACCACCGTAAATTCCTGAATGTAGGTCGCGATTGGCTCCTGTTACTTCAACTTCAACATAGCTTAATCCTCTAAGACCAGTGGTTATGGATGGATTTTCCATGGAAATCATCCCCGTATCGGATATTAAAATGATATCGTTTTTGAGTTTTTCTTTGTTGTCATCCAAAAAGCCAGCCAAGCTATCACTTCCTACTTCTTCTTCACCTTCGATCATGAATTTTACGTTGCAGGGCAAGGTGTTGTTTTGGATCATGTATTCAACGGCCTTAACGTGCATAAAAAATTGCCCCTTATCGTCGCAGGCACCGCGTGCAAAAATGGCACCGTCAGGATGTAATTTTGTGGGTTTGATCACAGGTTCAAAAGGTGGGGAATCCCAAAGGTTGATGGGGTCAGGTGGTTGCACATCGTAATGACCATAAACCAACACAGTGGGAAGGTTGGGGTCTATTATTTTATCTGCATACACCACGGGATATCCTTTGGTTTCGCAGATTTCAGCATTGTCACAACCTGCATCGGTCAACGATTTTTTTACGGCTTCGGCAGTGAGCAAAACATCTTGGGAATAGGCCGGATCGGCACTTATAGAGGGAAGTTTTAGCAATGCTGTAAGTTCATTCAGGAATCGGTCTTTATTGGACTCGATATAATTATTTAAATCTTTCATATATGTTTTAAAAAGGACACTAAAAGTACAAAAAACAAGTTTTTAAAGTGTGTGCATTTGCAAATCGGAAAATTGATCTATATTTGCACTCCTTTCCGCGGGTGTGGTGGAATTGGTAGACACGCTAGACTTAGGATCTAGTGCCGCAAGGCGTGGGGGTTCGACTCCCTTCACCCGCACTTAAAAAAGGCCCGAACTTTAGTTCGGGCCTTTTTTTTGTCACTTACTTTAAGTGCTTTTACTTCCTATTACTAGTTGCTTTTGGTTTTTCATCCTTAAGATAAATTTAAAAAATGCATACTTTAATTATTAAATTGATAATAATTCATTTAGTAACGACAATAAACCCCTTCCTTATTTTACTGTTGAATATTCTTACACTATCTTGTATTTGAACCAACTAGACTAAAGAAAATGAAAAATGTTAAACAGCAATTGCTGGCTTCGTTTGGCCTTCTAATTATTACTGCTTTGATTGTATCCTATATTTTGGTTACGTCAGAAGTGATTTAAATTTTTCCCTAAGAAAATAGGTATTGAAATGGCTTTTGTCCAAAATCTTCCTTTTGGATAAAATGGGTGGCTACAATCCTAACTGAGCTACTATCCTTGAATTTTTATTTTGTATTAAAATTCTGAATGACAATATATTACGAAAGTAAATATTTTGTAATTTAAGGGTCTAAACACCATCCATCAACCAATAGTGAAACCATTGACTAGAACATTTCTTTTATGGCGCTTTTTATTAGGAATAATTGTTTGCGGTTAAGTTTATTTGATCGGAGGTTATCTGGTTCATTTTTATGTGGTTTCTTATTCAAATTATGTATTCAAGTAAGGATTGGTGTATTAAAGAGCATTAAATTAAGTTCAATACACTAATTTCATAACACATGAAATCATCCAACCTCGGTACAGCTTTCTATGTAAAATTCTCTTATTTACTTCTTTCTTTAGTTTTTGCAGGGCAGATTTTTGCCCAAGAAGATGATGGTAGCATTAAATCTTATGTGGATCAATTGGCGTTTGGTTTAGATTTTAGTACCGATGTTTCCGAATACATGCTTCATAACAATGATTTAAATTTTCATTTGGTGTCCAATAACGATGTGAAAATGACCATGCGAGCGAGCTATAAGTTTTTGGACGTTAGCTTTGGGTTTGCCCCAGGGTTTTTACCTGGAAATGATGACGATGAATTAAAGGGCGAAAGTTCTTTCACAGAATATAGTGTGAATTTGTTTCCAAAACAGTTCGTACAAAATCTGTTCTACAGACGAATGAAGGGCTTTTATGTGGAAAACACGGAGGATTTTTTTCCGTTATGGCAGGAGGGTACCGATCCCTATTTTCAATTTACAGATTTAAAAAGTATTGAGTGGGGTGGATATACGGGCTATGTCCTCAATAAGAAATTTTCATTGCGCTCTTTGCTGAGTCGACAAGAATGGCAAATGGTGAGCAGCGGAAGTTTTGTGCCTGCCCTTCGTTATGATTTTACCAAGATGACAAATCCTTTTGATGATGGTCGGTATGGAAAGGAAAACCAGGTAGATATAAGGGCGGATTTGGGTTATTATTACAATTGGGTAGTAACCACAACTATTAATATTGCTCCTTATGTGAGAACAGGAATTGGTCCTAAATTCTCCAAGTATACCTTGGATGGGATAGTTGAAAAAAACAGCTATTTTGTTTTGGATTATGGAGCAGGATTCCAAATAGGTTACAATACTGATAAACTTTATATGGGAATAAGGGGAAGTTATAATGGCTATTCCTATAAAAGTGAGGAAGATAATACCATTACCAACAATTTATGGCATGGACTTTTATATTTAGGTTATCGTTTAAATGCTCCGGAGAGGCTAAAAAAATTACTTTGATTTCCACCTTCGAAAAAATTCGTTTTTACCAAAATTACCATTTAGTTTTTGGACTGTGATTGGATATTCTTTCGCATGAATTGTAATAAAAACACTGTTTTTAAATTAGCCATGTTTAAAGATCGTTTAAGTTTTTACGATTAATATGAATCAAAACAGATTAAAAAAGTGGTTTTTACCTTGTTTATTAGCAATAAAAAAAATTAATTAGAGTTTTTAAAACAAAGAAATATTGATATTTGTCAATATTTTAAATAACCAAGACTAACTATTTTTTATAGCCAGAATTTATGTATAAGGAAATTTATTTGGTAGATGACGAAGACCTTGTAAACACCATAAACGTTATCCATTTTAGACGAATGGGTATGGAAGATAGGGTTAAGACCTTTACAAACCCCGAATTGGCCTTGGATGACCTACGTTATAGGGACAATCCAAATCAAAAGACTTTAATTCTTCTAGATATCAATATGCCAGAAATGAGTGGATTTGAATTTTTGGAATTTATGATGCTGGAAGATTTTCCCGAAACCAATGAAGTGTTATTGGTAACTTCCTCAGAATCTGATGCGGATAAGGAAGAAGCAGAGAAATACAGTAAATACGTAAAGGAATTTATTACCAAGCCATTGCGCATAGAGCATTTGGAAGACTACTTGCAAAAAACCATTTGACCCTGTTTTCATCTTTTGTAAATACGGGGATTTTAGTTGATGGTGCTTTACTTTGCCTCAAAACTTTATAAGTGAAGAAAAATCAAATACTTATTCATAATAAAGTAGAGGTTGTAGAAAACCGGGACGACGTAGTTTGGGCCATGGATGTCAATTACCGTCTCACAGCTTTCAATCAATCCTTTGAACAAAAGTTTCAAAATGAGAATTTGGGTATTCCCGAAAAGGGAATGGACCTTAGGCCTATCTATGAAAAGGGGGTGTTTTTTAGCTCATGTAAAAATGGGTGTGAACGCGCATTAAATAGGTATGCAACCACTTCAAACCATACATTGGAACAAAATGGTGAAACCTTGGTCCATGAATTCTCATTTCAACCCTACATGGATGAATCGGGAATTGTTATCGGTTGTTGTATTTGGCAAAAGGACATTACCGAGGAAGTCTACAATATTAAAAGAATAAAGGATAGCGAAACCAAGTATCGTGAGGCCCAAAAAGTGGCCAATGTGGGTCACTGGAACTGGGATATGGTAAAAAACGAAATTACTTGGTCCGATCAACTGTATCGAATTTTTGGTCAGATTCCAGGAAAGTTCGAAGCTACCTTCGAAAGTTTAATGGCAATTCTTCATCCTGAAGATAGGGAAGCGTTTAAAGAGGATGTGGAAAATAGTATCGCCAACAATGCATTGCACGATATTGTACACCGAATTATCGTAAATGATGGAGAGACAAGATATGTGCATCAAAAGGGAAGTGTTTTTTATGATGAAAATGGGAAACCTTACCAAATGTCCGGGACAACTCAGGACGTTACCAAAGATATTGCCTACAATCATAAAATAATCGAACAGAACCATGAGCTTCAGAATTTTGTTCGAATTATCTCCCACAATCTAAGGGGGCCCATTGCCAATCTTTTAATGCTTTCCAAAATTTATGATTGGGGGCATAATGAGATGAACGATGACATTGTACAGAAGATTGAACAAACTACTGAGGCCCTCGATCAGACCATAAAAGATTTAAACCTGTCCCTTTCCCTAAAATCTGGGGATAAGGATCGTTTTAGAGATGTGGACTTAAATGAGGTAATGAAGGAGGTGGATACGTTGTTGGCTGAGGAAATTAATAAGACCAAAACTACTGTTCGAACTAATTTTTCTGCTGCTGAAACCATTTTTGGGGCCAAGAGTTATGTTTCCAATATTTTGTACAATTTGGTACAGAATGCCATTAAGTATCGAAAAGAGGAGGAGAAGCTAAATATTGAAATAATTACTGAAGATACCCTCGAGTATGTTGTGCTCAAGGTTTCGGACAACGGAATTGGAATAGAGTTGACCCCTGAGCGTCAACGTAAAATATTCGATATGTATGGTAGGCTCAGCGGCAATACAGAAGGTAAAGGACTGGGGCTCTATTTGGTAAAAAACCAGATTGAGGCCATGAACGGGAAAATTGAAGTGAATAGCGAATTTGGGATTGGAACCACTTTTAGCGTGTATTTCACAAAAAAAGCCCTTTAAAAGGGCAAGTTGGATAAGTCCACATTGCCTCCCGAAATAATAACCCCCACTTTTTTATCCTTGAATTTTTCTTTATCTCGGATAATGGCAGCCAAGGCCACGGCACTGGAAGGTTCGCAAACAATTTTCAATCGCTCCCAAATCAGTCGCATTGCAGCAACAATTTCTTCTTCGGAAACGCGAATAATTTCATCCACATATTTTAATATGATTGGAAAATTTCGGTCACCCAACTGCGTCTTTAATCCATCGGCGATGGTATTAATGGAAGAGTTGGTCTCAATTTTTCCACTAATCATGGAGCGGTAGGCATCATCCACTTCCAATGGTTCGCCCCCAATAACCTTACAATCTTTTCCAAAATAATGGGCTGCCAAGGCAGTTCCGGCAATCAATCCGCCTCCACCAACCGGTGTTGTCACATAATTTAAGTCTGGATGTGATTTCAAGAATTCCATACAGGCAGTTCCTTGACCTATAATAACTTGATCATCGTTGGAGGGATGGATAAAGGTGGCACCATATTCATCTTGAATACGTTTCGATTCTCGTTCACGGGCTTCTAAGGTGGGTTCGCATTCCAAAACAATACCACCATAACCCCTTACCGCATCTTTTTTTACTTGAGGTGCGGAATTGGGCATTACAATATATGCCTTGACTCCCAGGTTTTTGGCTGCTAACGATAATGCTTGGGCAAAATTCCCAGAAGAATGCGTAACCACCCCATTTTCTTTTTGTGCTTGGGAAAGTTGTAAAATGGCATTGGCGGCACCACGCATTTTAAAAGCGCCCATTTTTTGAAAATTCTCGCATTTAAAATACAATTCAGCCCCAACAATTGTGTTGATTTGGCTTGAAGTTAGAACAGGTGTATTGTGAACAAAGGGTTTGATTCGTTCGTGGCAATCGATAAGAAGTTGTTTGTCCATAGATAACTTTATGCGGGGTTGTTAGTTGGTAGGGTAAAAACCCCGCATAAAGATAACCACAGAACTTTAATTGTGTGCCTCAATACTACTAGGTTCCTCTTCCTTTTCGGTAGCGGCTACCCCCTCCATGCCCAATTCAGGTATCACCAATAAAGGTATTTGGGTATGAAAAGCCGTCCGTTTGATAATGGGCTCACGGGTCATTTTTTCCATATAGCTATGCTGATAGTTCAACATGGCCAATAAATGGATGCCCAATTCTTTGGAAAAGGTCTCCAGGGTATGCGAAACAGAACTCAATTCTGAAACGGTATGAACATAGTGTTCCACATCTCCGAGATACCTGCGCAACATATTAAGGTTGAATTGCTGCAGTTCCGTTAGGGCCTTGATTCCGTATTGCACATGAACTATGCGAACGGTAGCATTGAACATTTTTGCCATTTGCAACAATGGCTCAAGTTCCGAAGTGGTATAAAATCTATTAAAATCAGTAGCAAAAGCTATTTCAGTGGGAGTTACATATTCAAAATGATAGGGAATCGCCAAAATTGGACACTTTTTGGTAGTTTTGATAATGCGCACGGTATTGCTGCCCATAAAGACCTCATCCACACCAGATGCACCTTTGGTTCCCGTTATTACCATATTTATCCCAAAGGTTTCCACCACATCTTTCACTTCTTCAACCAAAAGGTTAAAGGAAGAAATCGTTTCAAAGCGATGGTTGGGATTGCCGTATTTTACTTTTATCCTTTGTACGGTCTTTTGCAAACCTCTTTCCGATGTTTCCCTTACCGCATCAACAATACTTACTCCATCTATCATTTTAGCCATAAAGCGACTACTGGGAATAACAGGGGTGTAGGTATTGAGTAGATAAAAAGTACAACGTTTGTTGCGGAACAACTGCATAGCGTAGTCAATCGCGTTCCATGCGTTTTCCGAAAAATCCGTGGGTATTAATATCTTCTGCATCTTATTAAGGTTAAGATGCGATAAAATTAAAGGTGTAAAACAGGGAATACTATGACAAATGTCAGTTTAGGGATTAAAACCCTTCTACCAACTCCAGAAGTTTGCGTTCATCCTTAATCCCAATCTTTTTCCCAGAGGCCACTATGAGGCCTTTTTTCTTGAATTCGGAAATAATTCGGATGGCGGATTCAGTAGCGGTTCCAACTACATTGGAAATGTCTTCGCGTGAAAGTGTAAGTGCCAAATACCCATCTTCGTCCTCACCAAAATTGTTTTTAAGGTATAGGAAGGCTTCGGCCATACGTTGTTTTACCGTTTTCTGGGAAATGTTCACGATAACATCATCGGCCTCTTTAAGGTCGTGTGCCATGTGACGGAGCACCTCCATGGTAAAGTTGGGATTCTTTTGTAGTGTATTGTTGATGCTTTCCTTGGGAATAAAACAAACCTCCATATCGTCAACAGCGATGGCGGAAAGATTGGTGCATTCCTCAGAAATTACGGAGCGTTGCCCCAAAACCTCGCCTTTACTGGCCAATTTTACAATCTGGTCCTTACCGTTGGAGCTTAGTTTGGAAAGTTTGGAAACACCGTTTCGAACACAGTAAACCCCATTTAGCTTGTCGCCTTCCTGAAAAAGAGGCTCTCCTTTTTTAATGGTCTTGACAGTCTTGGAGTCAGAAACTTGTTTCAATTCCTCCTTGCTCATCGCGCGGAGCGAATTAAATTGTCTGATGATACAATTTTCACATCTGCTTTCCATAACTGTAGTGTTTACCTGATTAAACAAAATTAATGTTTAACGGACTACAATTTACTGATAAATATCATATTTTTAAGGGTAAGACTATTACAATTTTGCGTCAGGTAAAGCAAATGTAAATGGCAAACACAACCTGTTACCACTGCGGCGATGATTGCGGCGAAGATGGGGTAAGTTTCGATGATAAAAGTTTCTGTTGTCACGGTTGCAAGACCGTTTATGAGATATTTTCATCCAATGGTCTTTCCGCCTATTATGAAATAGAGGCTAAGGCAGGAACCACACCTAACGAGATCCGTAAGAAATACGATTTTTTGGAAAACCAAGAAATTGTAAAGCAATTGGTGGAGTTTGATGAAGAAGGGGTACAGGTGGTCGAGTTGAGTATTCCTTCAATCCACTGTAGCTCATGTATTTGGGTGTTGGAGAATTTGAACCGTTTGCACCCTGCCATAACAGTTTCACGGGTAAACTTTCCCAAAAAGACCATTCGGGTAACGTATAAAACCAGCGATTTTTCACTAAAAGCCTTGGTACTGCTTTTAGGTAGCATCGGTTATGAGCCATACATTTCATTGAAAGAGTTTGAAAGGGAGCAAAACAAGGTGGACCGTTCCTTGATCTATAAATTAGGGGTTGCAGGTTTTGCCTTTGGTAATGTGATGTTGTTGTCGTTCCCGGAATATTTTGAAGTAGAGGAATTTTGGCTCGATCAATACAAGCATGTTTTTCGCTGGTTGATGTTCGCCTTTTCCATTCCTGTGGTATTTTACGCAGGCAGGGATTATTACAAATCGGCTTTCAAGGGCATTCGCTCCAAAATGTTGAATATCGATGTGCCCATTGCATTGGGAATTTTGGCCCTTTTTCTACGAAGCACAGCGGACATCATTTTTGATTTGGGTTCTGGTTTCTTCGACAGCCTAACGGGTTTGGTGTTTTTCTTGTTGCTCGGGAAATTCTTTCAACAAAAAACCTATGCCTATCTCTCATTTGAACGAGATTATAAATCCTATTTTCCTATTGCAGTTACCCGTCTGGAAAAAGACGGGAAAGAAGAGAATGTACAGATATACAATATTAATGTAGGGGATAGGATTTTGGTGCGCAGCCACGAAATTATCCCAGTGGATTGTGTGCTCATCAAGGGCACGGCCGAAATCGATTACAGTTTTGTGACAGGGGAGTCGGAAGCTGTGTTTAAAAATTCAGGAGATAAATTATTTGCAGGAGGCAAACAATTATCAGGTGTATTGGAGGTTGAGGTGCTCAAGACCGTTTCCCAAAGCTATCTTACCCAATTATGGGGAAATTCAGTATTTACGAAAGATAAAGCCAGTCACTTTCAAACCTTGACGGATAGTATTGGACGACGGTTTACTATGGCGGTATTGACCATTGCTTCCTTGGCAACGATCTATTGGTTGATTGCTGAGCCGAACATGGCCTTGAATGTGTTTACTTCTGTATTGATCATTGCCTGTCCATGTGCAATCGCCTTGGCAGCTCCATTTACTTTGGGAAATATGCTGCGGATTTTCGGCAAACATAAATTCTATTTGAAAAATACCAATGTCATCGAAAGGTTGTCCAAAATTGATACGGCCATTTTCGATAAGACAGGAACCTTGACCACAAGTCAAAAAGATACCATTTATTACGAAGGTATTGCGCTAAGTGATGATGAAAAGGCACTGTTGAAAACCACATTAAGGGCATCAAATCACCCCTTGAGTCGTTCCCTTTATAATATTTTGCAATCCAATGCCATCATGACCCTCGATGAGTTTGAAGAGCATACAGGGAAAGGAATTGTGGGCAAAGCCAACGAACATTCCATTAAAGTAGGTTCTGCTTCCTATGTGGGAAGTGAAAAATCAACAAGTACAACTAACACGGCAGTGTATATAAGTTCCGATGAAGATGTAAAGGGTCGTTTTGTTTTCAAGAACACCTATCGAAACGGCATTGGCCAAATTTTTGAAGCATTAAAAGAGCATTTGAAACTTGGCATTTTATCCGGAGATAATGACGGGGAGCGTAGTCAGTTGGAACAAATTCTTCCCGAAAATACCCAGATGCTTTTCAACCAAAAACCAGAGGACAAGCTGGAATACATCAAAAACTTACAGCAAGATCATAGTGTTTTAATGGTGGGCGATGGATTGAACGATGCAGGAGCCCTGGCACAAAGTGATGTGGGCTTGGCGGTATCGGAAAACATCAATGTTTTTTCACCCGCTTGTGATGGAATTTTGGATGCTTCCAAAATGCAGTTCCTCCCCAAGTTTATCCAACTGAGCAGAAAAAGTATTTCAATCATAAAATTGAGTTTTATCCTATCCCTATGTTACAATATTGTGGGACTCTATTTTGCGGTTACTGGACAATTGCAACCCGTAATTGCGGCCATTTTAATGCCCTTGAGTTCCATTAGCATCGTGGTGTTTGCCACACTGGCCACCAATTATATTGGAAAGGGATTAAAAAATTAAATAAAGCTGATATATGTCATTTTTTGAAGGATATCATCACAGTAGTTTTAACCCCAAATTACAAAAGGTATGAGTGTAATTTATGTGTTGCTGGCCATAAGCATAACTGTGGCTATCGTCTTTTTTTTAGCCTTTGTTTTTTCGGTAAAAAGCGGACAGTACGATGATACCTATACACCATCGGTTCGAATGCTATTTGAAGATGAGGTGGTAACCGACAAAAATGTATCTAATTCAAATACAGATAAAATCAAACAAACTAAAAGTACAAACCAATAAATATGGAAATACAACAGTTTCGCTACGATAACAAAATCGTGCAAAAGTTCTTATACGCCACCATACTTTGGGGCGTAGTGGGTATGGCAGTAGGGCTATTGTTGGCCTTTATGTTTCTGTTTCCCAATTTAACCGAGGGTATTTCATGGTTGAGTTTTGGGCGTTTGCGTCCGTTGCATACCAATGCCGTGATCTTTGCCTTTGTGGGTAACGCCATTTTTGCAGGGGTGTATTACTCGCTGCAACGCTTGTTAAAAGCGAGAATGTTCAGTGATGTCCTGAGCAACATCAACTTCTGGGGTTGGCAATTGATCATTGTGGCCGCAGCGTTGACCTTGCCGTTGGGATACACAACATCTAAAGAATATGCCGAATTGGAATGGCCTATCGATTTGGCCATTGCAGCCGTTTGGGTCGTTTTTGGTTGGAACATGATCGGTACCATTTTAAAAAGAAGACAACGACACCTCTATGTGGCCATTTGGTTCTATTTGGCAACATTTGTGACCGTTGCGGTACTGCACATTTTTAACAGCTTGGAGCTTCCAGTTACCGCGCTAAAAAGTTATTCTGTGTACGCAGGGGTGCAAGATGCCTTGGTGCAATGGTGGTACGGTCACAATGCGGTGGCATTCTTCTTGACCACTCCGTTCTTGGGGTTGATGTACTACTTTGTGCCAAAAGCGGCCAACCGTCCAATTTATTCCTATAGATTGTCCATTGTCCATTTCTGGTCGTTGATTTTCATCTATATCTGGGCAGGACCTCACCATTTGTTGTATTCTGCATTGCCAGACTGGGCACAGAACCTGGGAGTGGTTTTCTCCATTATGTTGATTGCGCCATCTTGGGGTGGTATGATCAATGGTTTGTTGACCCTTCGTGGTGTTTGGGACAAGGTGCGTAGCGATGCCACACTTAAATTTATGGTGGTAGCCATCACAGGTTACGGTATGGCCACTTTTGAAGGTCCAATGCTTTCCTTGAAAAACGTAAATGCCATTGCGCACTTTAGTGACTGGATCATAGCCCACGTTCACGTAGGAGCTTTGGCTTGGAACGGGTTCATGACGTTTGGTATGATCTATTGGTTGGTGCCAAGAATGTTCAAAACCGAATTGTATTCCAAAGGATTGGCCAACTTCCACTTCTGGATAGGTACATTGGGTATTGTACTTTATGCATTGCCGATGTACGTGGCCGGGTTTACCCAAGCGTTGATGTGGAAAGAATTTAACCCAGATGGAACTTTGGTGTACGGTAACTTCTTGGAAACTGTATCCCAAATCATCCCGATGTACTGGATGAGAGCCATTGGAGGTAGCTTGTACATCTTGGGTATGTTCGTATTACTGTACAACATTGTAAAAACCATCAAATCCGGTAGCAAAGTTGAAGACGAATTGGCCGAAGCACCCGCATTGGCCAGGGTATCCAAAAGAAGAGTGGCTGGCGAAACCTTCCACAACTGGTTGGAAAGAAAACCAGTTCAGTTGACCATTTTGGCCACCATCGCGATTCTAATTGGAGGTGTTATCCAGATTGTTCCTACTATTTTGGTGAAATCCAACATACCTACCATTACCAGTGTAAAACCATATACACCATTGGAATTGGAAGGTCGTGATCTGTACATTCGAGAAGGTTGTGTGAGTTGTCACTCCCAAATGATACGTCCATTCCGTAGTGAGGTGGAACGCTATGGCGAATATGCCAAAGCAGGGGAGTTTGTTTACGACCACCCATTCTTATGGGGTAGTAAACGTACTGGGCCAGACCTTTTACGTGTGGGAGGCAAATATTCCGACAACTGGCACTTGAACCACATGTACGATCCACAAAGTACATCCGCAGGTTCCATTATGCCATCCTATGAGTGGTTGGTGACCAGTGAGCACGATAGAAGTGATGTGCAGGCGAAAATGGAGGCCATGGTAAAATTGGGAGTTCCTTATACCGAAGAAGACATAGCCAATGCACCAGCGTCCATGGCGGCACAGGCCGAGCAAATCGAGAAGAATTTGTATTCCGACCCCGAGTTCGAAAGAACCTACGAAGCAGATAAAAAGTTCGCCGCAGAAAACGGCCAAAACTTTGTGGAAATGCGCGACAGAGAAATTGTTTCCTTGATTGCTTACTTACAGCGATTGGGTACCGATATCAAAATTGTTCAAGCTGAAGACTAAAGAAAACAGGAATCATGATAAATGAGCCAAGAACCAGGACACAATTAAGTGAGACTTTAAAGTCTTGGTTCTTGCCTCTTAAATCTAAAATCTAATACAACCATGTTGAAATTTGTAAAAAACCATATGGAAAGCATCGACGGGATAGCCAACTATCCGATGATTTCCCTCATGATATTCTTTGTGTTCTTTGTATTGCTTTTCTGGTGGGTGTTCACGGCTACCAAGGAGCACATCAAAGAAATGGGCGAACTGCCTTTGGATAACAACGATCAACAAAACAAACTATAACATTATGAGTACTAAAACACCTTGGTGGATTCGTGTCCCCGTTTTATTCTTCTTGATCTTCGGATTGATGGAATTTTTTATTGACTCTGGAGATAAACCCGCAATCATAGAATATCCCATTACACAGTTTTTCTTGTTGTTGGTGTTGATGATCTTAATAGCCATTGAGCTAATATTGGCTTCCATCGAAAATATCATGTTCCAAACCCTTACGGAAGAAGGTAAGGAGCGCTATTTGGAAGCAAAAACCAAAAAGTACGAATGGACATGGTTGCAAAACTTGATGAAAAAGTTGACCCGTACCAAAGCCATAGAAAAAGAGGAAGAGATTATTCTCGACCACAATTACGATGGAATTCGCGAGCTGGACAACGTGTTGCCTCCATGGTGGGTATACTTGTTCTACGTAACCATTGTTTTTGGTGTCATCTATTTAATTCGATTCCATGTGATCAACGAATATGACCAAGCATCGGAATACGAACAAGAAGTTGCGGCGGCCAAAATTGAGATTGAAGAGTACAAAAGAACCGCAAAAGATTTGGTCGATGTAAATACGGTAGAATTGCTTACAGAAGCCTCTGATTTAAGTGCGGGTGAAACCATTTTCCAGACCAATTGTGTAGCCTGTCACATGGCAGACGGTGGAGGTGGAATAGGACCAAACCTAACGGATGATCATTGGATTTTGGGAGGAGGAATAAAAAATGTGTTTAATACCATTTCCGAAGGAGGTAGAGCAGGTAAGGGTATGATCGCATGGAAGCAAAGCTTAAAGCCGGCAGAAATAGCACAGGTGGCCAGCTATGTAATCACTTTGGGAGGTACAACCCCAGCAAATCCAAAAGAAGCTGAAGGCGATCTTTGGGAAGATCCCGATGCACAATAAACAAACTAATAGAAGCTAAGGCTTATGTCTGTTAATAGGAGTAAGCCTTAGCTTCAACAAAAGTTGCCATGGATTAAGTCTTTTTTAAGCGCCAGACAACAGACATTTATCCATAAACCACAAATGCGATGGAAGAGAATTTTAGAGATTCCATAGGCACAATCACAGAAGAAGGAAAAAGAAATTGGATTTTTCCAAAAAAACCCAGTGGACGGTTCTATGATTACCGCAAGTACGTAAGTTACTTTCTACTGCTTTTTTTGATAGCATCCCCCTTTATCAAAATTAAGGGGCACCAATTTCTAATGTTCAATGTGCTTGAACGGCGTTTCAATATATTCGGATTCCCGTTTTGGCCACAAGATTTCCATTTGGTCGTGATCTCCATGATCATTGGAGTGATCTTCATCGCACTGTTCACGGTGGCGTATGGTCGAATCTTTTGCGGGTGGATGTGTCCACAGACCATCTTTTTGGAAATGGTTTTCCGTAGGATTGAATTTTGGATTGATGGCGATAGAGGTGCACAAATGCGTTTGGACAAAGCGCCTTGGACTCGAAAAAAGATTTGGAAACGATTGTTGAAGTGGAGTATCTTTTTTCTCATTTCGTTCTTTATTGCCAATGTGTTTTTGGCTTATTTAATTGGAAGTGACCAGTTGTTGGCCTATATCACAGATGGACCGATGGCTCATGTAAGTACTATGGTTCCGCTGTTGATTTTTACCGCAGTGTTCTATTTCATCTTTGCATGGTTCAGGGAGCAGGTGTGTATTATCGCTTGTCCTTACGGAAGATTGCAGGGTGTGTTGCTCGATAATAAATCCATAGTTGTGGCCTATGACCATAAACGTGGGGAAGGGGAAAACGGTCGTAAAAAGTTCAGAAAAAATGAAGACCGTGACATTTTGGGACATGGTGATTGTATCGATTGTTTCCAATGTGTGAATGTGTGCCCAACTGGAATTGATATTCGAAATGGAACCCAGTTGGAGTGTGTAAACTGTACAGCTTGTATCGATGAGTGCGACCACATTATGGAGAGTATCGACAAACCTAAAGGTTTGATCAGATACGCAAGCGAGGACGAGATAAACCATAAAACTAAGTTCAAGTTCACGGCTCGTATGAAAGGATACACCGCAGTTCTTGTGGTTTTGACTGGAATTTTGATCGGAATGCTATTTATGCGAAACGAAGTGGAGGCCAATGTACTTCGCTTACCGGGACAATTGTACGAGCGTAAGGATAACAACATCATCAGTAATGTGTTCACTTATAAATTGTTGAACAAGACCACTGCAGATATAGAAAACGTTTCCTTTAAGTTGATGTCGCATCCTGGGGAAATAAAAATGGTGTCTTTGGAAAAATTCACTATCCCAGCAGAGCAATTGGCAGAAGGAACCCTGTTCATCGAAATCAATGCTTCGGCACTTAATGGAGACAAGGATAAATTAAAAATAGGGGTGTATAGTGGGGATAAACTCATAGAAACCACCATAACACAGTTTTTGGCACCCAGAAGCTATAATTAAAGAAAAAGAAATGAAGATAAATTGGGGAACAGGGATCGTATTGGCATTTATAGGCTTCATAGTATTTATCCTATACTTTGTGGTACGAATGAGCACAGACGACAGAGCCAATCACGACTTGGTGACTGAAGAATATTATAAAAAAGAATTGTCCTATCAACAGGAATTGGATGCCTCAAAATCTGCTTCGGAAGCAGGTGCAGAACTCAAAGTAGAAAAAACGGATGAGGGTTTGGTCATTGAGTTTCCTGAGCAATTCGACCCAAAAAAGATTACCGGAACAGTGTCCCTTTATAGACCGTCTAACAAGCACTTGGATTCTAACTTTCCTATAAGTTTGTCCAAAACACATTTGCTCATACCTGACAATCGCTTGGTAGACGGTCGCTGGGATATTTCCATAAATTGGGAGTATGAAGGTAAGCCATTTTTACATAAACAAAAATTAGTGTACTGATCATGATCACGTCAGCTTTGGTTTTGGGACTTTTGGGAAGCTTGCACTGCTTGGGCATGTGCGGCCCCATTGCCTTTATGTTGCCCTTGGACCAAAGCAATATGACCAAAAAGACCATGCAACTGTCCATTTATCATTTTGGTAGATTGTTGGCCTATGGAATTATTGGAATGTTGTTCGGATTTTTAGGCAAGGGTTTGGCCCTTTTCGGAATCCAGCAAAAGCTTTCCATCGGAATTGGTGTAATTATGATTCTATTGGTGCTGATTCCAACGAAATACTTGAATGGTCATAAATTTTTGACCCCTGTTTATTCCATTTTGGGAAAAGTAAAATCCAAACTTGGTGGGGAACTAAAGAAAAAAACACCCGATGCTTTTTTGACCATTGGATTCTTAAATGGGTTTTTGCCCTGTGGATTGGTGTATATGGCTCTTTTGGGCGCCATTGCCATGGGCAACCCATTACAAGGTGGATTATATATGATGTTGTTCGGATTGGGAACAGTACCTTTAATGTCTTTGGTAGTGTATTCCAAAGGAATATTGGGCAACTCCATAAAAAACAAGTTTAGAAAATTAATTCCCGTATTTGTGGTAATCATTGGTGCTTTGTTTATTGTAAGGGGTCTTGGATTGGGAATTCCGTATGTGTCTCCCAAACCCATGGCCACCGACTCGGTAACGGCCACCATTGAATGCCATCAACCTTAAAACTTAGATAAAGTGAAAATAACTACAATTGAAGAAGCCGTAGGAATTGTTAATTCTGGAGATAGAGTGTTTTTTCAAGGAGCAGCCATGACCCCTAACGAATTGATCGATGGGCTTTGCGAGCGACACAACGAACTAAAAAATGTAGAAATCATCTCCATCCATACCGAAGGAGATGCCAAATATACCCGCCAACCCTATTGCGAAGCCTTTACCCTGAACGCTTGTTTTGTGGGTGGCAACGTTAGACCCTTTGTAAACACCTATATGGGAGATTATATCCCTGTATTTTTAAGTGAGATACCTTGGTTGTTTGCAGACGAATACCTTCCGTTGGATGTGGCCTTTGTGCAAGTTTCTCCGCCAGATAAACATGGGTATTGTTCTTTGGGCGTTTCTGTGGATGTGGCTTTGCCAGCGGTAAGAACGGCCAAAAAAATTGTGGCGCAGATCAACCCTCAAGTACCTAGAACACATGGTACAGGTATCGTGCACATTGATGAAATAACCTATGCCATTGAAGTGGATAGACACATCCATGAGCATAATCCCACTGAAATTTCCGACGTTGAGCATGAAATTGGTAGGCACGTAGCCTCTTTGATTGAGGATGGGGCTACGCTTCAAATGGGAATCGGAAACATTCCAAATGCTGTATTGTCCAACTTGGGCAACCATAAAAATTTGGGCATCCATACTGAAATGTTTTCCGATGGGGTATTGCCCTTATTGGAAAGCGGTGTGATCAATGGTCAAGAAAAAGCCGTTAAAAGAGGTAAAATTGTGAGCTGCTTTGCAGTAGGTTCTCGTAAGCTCTATGACTTTATTGATGATAACCCTATTTGTGATTTTAGGGATTCAGGGTACACCAACGATACAGCCAGAATTAGAAGAAACCCGAAAGCAACGGCCATCAACAGTGCAATTGAAATAGATTTAACTGGTCAAGTTTGTGCCGATACCATTGGAGGCTATCAGTTTTCTGGAGTAGGTGGACAAATGGACTTTATGAGAGGTGCATCGCTATCCAAAGGAGGCAAACCGATTATAGCGATGTCATCGACCACCAAACGAGGAGAGTCCAAAATAACTCCCTTTCTAAAACAGGGAGCAGGGGTAACCACCACACGGGCCCATATGCATTATGTGGCCACAGAATTTGGGGTGGTAAACCTTTTTGGTAAAAATTTACAACAACGAGCAAAAGCTTTGATTTCCATTGCACACCCAGATCACAGGGAGGCCTTGGAAAAAGCAGCATACGAAAGGTTTCACGGTTAACAACCAGAATCTAACCAATAAAAAAAGGGAGCAAAATTAATTTGCTCCCTTTTTTGAATCACATGAAACCAATTAAAAATGTAATCCAAATTAAATTTTAAACGTAATAACAGGTGCTTGGGAATGGTTGGCAATGTCTTCGCCAATACTTCCCATAAAGAAGTGTGACAAACCTCTTCTTCCGTGTGTTGGGATTCCTATCAAGTCTGCAGCGATTTTTTCACTGAAGTTCAAAACACCTTTCTCCACAGTGTAATCGTTATAAATTTCCACCTCCATACCTACTTTGGCAGCACTTAGGAATTTGGAGATTTTTGCATAAGCATCTTCAGTGCTCAAAAATTCATCTCCTGGAGTATTGATGTACACCAAATGAAGTTTGGAACCCAATAGATCGGACATTTCTTTTGCTTTTTTAAGCGCTGGAACACTTTCTTCCTCAAAATCACAGGCGAACACAAATTGTTCCGGGTTAAAATCTGCACTATCCCCCTTGATTACCAATACTGGAACTTCAGAAGTTCTTACAACTCGTTCTGTGTTGGAACCGATAAAGATTTCTTGAAGGCCATCGGCGCCATTGGAGCCCATTACAATTAGATCGGCATTGTGTTTCTCTGCTACCTCGTTCACTTCACTGAACACTTTGTAATGTTTGATTACTGGCACTACATTAACACCTTCCAAATAAGGTTTGTTCAAGAAATCGCTGAATCTTTGTTCGCCCAGTTTAATAAGATGAACCACTTGTTCTTGGGATATATAGCCAGATTCGCCCATAATGGCTGGAGAAAGTTCCAACATATGGAGAACCATAAGGTCTGCGCCATTTTTTTTGGCCAAGGAGGCAGCTACCTTGAGTGCTTTTTCAGATTGATTTGAAAAATCAACGGGTACGATTATACTTTTCATTGTTTTTGTTTTTTAGGTTAAACGGTCATGGAAAAAATTCGGGTATCTGGTTTTTTACGATGTAATTTAAGATCAAAGGCCATGCTGATGTTTCTAACAAAAGGTCTTCCTTTCTCGGTCACTTTTATGGAATTTGAGGTGGTTTCCACCAATCCATCCGCTTCCAGTTCAGAGAGGTTGTCCAATATGCTGGAAAAGTCAACTTCTTGCTCTTCCTCGCTGGTCCATGTGGTTTCAAATTGACACATGATGTCGAGGATATGCTTTCTTACGATTTGATCTTCCAAGTTGAGAATATGTCCCCTAAAAATAGGAATAACCCCTTGGGAAACCAAATTTTCATACTCTTCCACATTTTTAACGTTTTGGGCAAATCCATACCAGCTATCACTGATGCTGGATGCTCCCAAACCTATCATCAGGTTGGTTTTATAAGGTGTGTAGCCCATAAAATTCCTGTGCAAAGTTCCTTGTACAAGTGCTTTGTACAAATTGTCCGTAGGCAAGGCAAAATGGTCCATACCTACATCTTTATAGCCAAACTCGGTGAGCATTCTTTTTCCCATTTCATACTGGGCCTTTTTAACCACAGAAGATGGAAGGTCGGAATCCTTGTACCCACGTTGTCCGTTCCCTTTCAGCCAAGGCACATGAGCGTAGCTGTAAAAGGCAATACGGTCAGGTTGAATGGCTTTGGTTTTGATCAAGGTCTCTTCAACATTGGCACAATCTTGAAATGGCAAGCCATAAATTATATCGTGTCCTACCGAAGTGTACCCAATTTCTCGGGCCCATTCGGTCACATTCTTCACATTTTCAAAAGGCTGAATTCTGTTGATGGCCCGTTGCACAGTTAAGTTGTAGTCTTGAACTCCGAAGGAAACTTTTCTAAAACCAACATCGAACAACGTTTGTAAATGGGCTTTGGTGGTATTGTTCGGATGTCCTTCAAAACTAAAATCATGGGTTTCGGCCACCTTTCCCGATCTAAGAATACCTTCAATAAGAATTTTTAAATTTTCAGGAGAAAAGAAAGTAGGGGTTCCACCTCCCAAATGAAGTTCTTTGATCAAGGGTCTAGTGTCCAAAAGGTTGCAATACAGCTCCCATTCTTTCAACACGGCATTGATATAAGGTCTTTCCACCTCATGTCTTTTAGTGATACGTTTATGGCAACCGCAAAAGGTGCACATATTTTCGCAAAAAGGTAGGTGGATGTATATACTGATTCCTTCCTTCGGGTCTTCCTGAAAAGTTTTCAGCACACTGGATTTCCATTGTTTTCCAGAGAAACTATCCAATTCCCAATACGGTACAGTAGGGTAGCTCGTATAGCGGGGACCTGGGACATTGTATTTTTGGGTTAAATCACACATAGCTGCATACCATTACATTATAGGTCAAAGGTACTTTTGCATGTTCTCAAAAAATATGACAATTGTCAGGATTGACCCCTAGTTGGGTTTGATAAATGATAATCGTCATTTTTTCGGCCCTAGGTTCATTGTACATTTAAGAGTTGATATAACGGATTAAATCAATATCCCATGGGAGAACATATAGCTTCCAGTGCATTTGATGAGCAGGAGCGAAAAGCTTTTGTGCAACATCTTATTGATGATATTCGAGCCTTGGAGCGAATGATTCAATGTGGGATGATTGAAGATGATATTATCCGAATCGGTGCCGAACAAGAAATGTGCTTGGTCAATTCCGATTATAGGCCCGCACCAATTTCCATGGATGTATTGAAGGCGTTGGATGATTATCATTTTACTACAGAATTTGCCAAATACAATGTGGAGGCCAATCTAGACCCCATGACCTTGGAGTCGGCTTGCTTTACGGGGATGGAGGAACAATTAAGGGGATTATTGAAAAAAGTGCAGCACTCCTCCAAAGCATTTGATGCCAAAATTATTTTAACAGGCATATTGCCTTCCATCAGCAAAGATGAATTGGGGATGGATTTTATGACCCCTATCCCAAGGTATTACCGTATTAACGATGTGTTGAGAAAATGGAGGGGAGATGATTTTTCCGTCAGGATCAAAGGAGTGGATGAACTTTCACTACACCACGATTCGGTTTTGTTCGAGGCTTGTAACACCAGTTTTCAATTGCATTTACAAATTCATCCAAACGACTTTATTAAAAGTTACAATTGGGCACAGGCCATATCAGGTCCTGTTTTGAGTATCTGCACCAATTCACCCCTACTTTTGGGAAGGGAATTATGGAGCGAAACCCGAATCGCCCTTTTTCAACAAAGTTTGGATACCCGCAAATGGACCAAAGCAGTCAAAGAACAGGTGGCCCGGGTTGGTTTTGGGGAGCGCTGGCAAAAACATTCGGTTGCGGAAATATTCAAACAAGATATTTCTACCCACAGAATTTTATTGACCAAACCCATTGAGCAAAATGCCCTGGAATTATTAGATCGGGGCGAAGTACCTAAGTTGGAAGCCTTAAGTTTATTCAATAGTACTGTGTACCGTTGGAATCGACCTTGCTATGGTGTTGGGAATGGCAAACCGCATCTTCGAATTGAAAATAGATACATTCCTTCGGGTCCAACAGTGATTGATGAGATGGCCAATTTTGCATTTTGGGTTGGGTTAATGGCCGGCAGACCTGAAAGATTTGATGATATGCCCTCTCAAATGGACTTTAAAGAAGCCAAATTGAACTTTTTAAGGGCAGCTACAAATGGAAGGAACGCCATGTTCACTTGGAAAGATAAAGTCATTACGGCCAAGAAAATGGTGCTGGAAGAACTTTTGCCCATTGCCTTTGATGGGTTAAGAAAATATGGGGTGGACGAGCAGGACATCGAACGTTTACTTGGCATAATTGCAAAGCGCACCAAAAAAGGAACAGGGGCAGAATGGCAAATCAAAAACTTTAGGAGTCTCCGCAAGCAAATGAAGTTGGACAGCGCTATTGTGCAACTCACCAAGGCCATGAGCAAAAACCAAGAAACAGATCAACCAGTGCACCAATGGAAAGCGGTCGGAAATATGGCCGAAACAACCGAGAGATTCAAATGGGTGGGCCAGATTATGTCCACCAAACTCATGAAACTTTACGAGGACGACTATGCCAATCTCGCCATTGCCATTATGAAATGGAACAACATCCATCATTTACCCGTTGAAAATGGAGATGGAGAATTGGTTGGGCTTTTAACTTGGACACATATTGAACGATTGGGTTCCATGAGCCAAAATGGAGCAAGAGTTTCGGATATTATGATCAAGGATGTATTTACCGTTGAACCCAAAACGGAGATTAAAACTGCGAAAAAAATAATGCAGGAACATCAAATTGGATGTTTGCCTGTATTGGTAGATGCCCATGTGGTAGGCATCGTGAGCAAAGTGGATTTATAAGTGTCGATGATGCAACAAGTAGCGAATGTGGAAGGAATGAAGGTTAGGAGGGTCATTGATCATTTACAAGGTGAAAAAAATGGGCCCACCGTGGTATTTTTTGGTGGCATTCATGGGAACGAACCAGCGGGTGTTTTGGCATCTGAGCAAGTTTTTGAAGAAATAAGAGAAAAGAAAATACCCATTTTTGGAAACATTTATGCGCTTTCCGGAAATCTTGGTGCATTGGAGCATAAAATGCGGTTCCAGCAAGAAGACTTTAATCGTATTTGGTTTCCCGACAGAATTCAAAAGATATTAAAGGAAGATGTTTTGGAGCATCCCGAAGAGCAGGAGCTCAAAGGGCTGTTTCAAATGATCAGTGAGATTTTGGAAAAAGGTACGCCTCCGTTTTATTTTCTAGATCTGCATACCACTTCGAGTGACACTACTCCATTTATGGTGTTGAATGATAGTCTTTTGAATCGAAAGTACGCCTCCAATTACCCATTGCCCATTATTTTAGGGATTGAAGAATATTTGCACGGTGCCCTTTTGAGTTATATCAATGAATTGGGTTATGTATCCTTGGGTTTTGAAAGCGGGCAACACGAAGATGCAAAAGCAGTGGAAACCTGCATCGATTTTATTTGGTATTCCCTGATGATCACAGCATCCATTCCAGTGGATGAAAAAGCAAAAAAACTACATTATGAAGCCATTTTTAGAGCAAGTTCCACCTCCCATAGATTTTATGAAATATACCATCAGCATTTAATAGCTCCTGGTTATTGTTTTGAGATGAAACCGGGCTTTGTCAATTTTCAAATAGTACCCAAAGGAACGGAGTTGGCATTGGAGAACAAAACTATTTTGAAGACCAAACACCAACGTCAGATTTTTATGCCCTTATATCAAAAACAAGGAAACGAAGGGTTTTATTTTGTGCGGCCTGTTCCGAGGTTTTTGTTATGGTTGTCCAAACAACTACGGCAGTTTAAAGTGGATTATTTGTTGGCTATTCTGCCGGGGATAAAATGGGATTCCAAGGCCAAGGACACCTTGGTGGTAGATTTAAGGATTGCCCGATTTTTTGCCAAAAAACTCTTCCACTTGTTGGGGTATAGGGCAAGACAATCTGACAAGACCCACTTACGCATAAAAAGTAGAGAACGAGCTTCTAAATCCAAAGATTATATGGGAGCATCTTGGTTTTAACCATAAAAAAAGCCCAAGCTTTCACTTGGGCCCATGCTATTTAAAATCTAAAATCAATCATCTTTATTGTTGTCCATTATAAAGTTAATGGGGATGCTGTATTTTACACTTACGGTTTTACCTCTTTGTTCCCCAGGTTTTACTTTAGGTAAGGAAGCAATGATGCGTTCGGCTTCAGTTTCCAAAAGTTTGTCGGGGCCTCTTTTTTGAATTCCAGTTACCCGTCCTTGGTTATCGATCACAAATTGGACATAAACCCGACCGGTAATGTGCATTTCCAAAGCAGTTGGGGGATACTTAAAGTTGTTTTTAATATGCTCTTGCACTTTTTGGTTAAAGCAATCCTTGCGTTCTGCTTGACTTGTCAAGGATTCACAACCTGGGAAAACGGGTACATTTTCGATAACTGCAAATGGCACCACGATGTTTTCCTCAACCTCTTCAACTACCACATCATCAATGGAAACAATGGCATCCTCAATAAAGGTTTCTTGGCTACTCTCTGTACTTTGGATGATGGTTTCTTCCACTTCTTCCACATCTTCCACAATTTCAATTACCTCTGGGGCAGATGGTGGAGGTGGAGGTGGAGGAGTTCTTAACATTTCAGTGATGGGAACTTCTTCCTTAAGATCATCGGTCAATTGTACAACTTCTGAAACTTTGGTATCCTTCTCATAGAACTTTACTTCCAAGGATTGCCATGTAACAAACAATACGGAAGTAAGGCCTATCATGAAATACAAACTGCTATTGCGTCCTATTTCGGCGTTTGGGTTCTTTTTAGGTTTCATGACTTCTTGTATTTATATATGATAAAGGTAGATGTCAACAATTTTAAAAAATATGATAAAAATCAGGTTTGAATTACCCATTGAATTATCAAATTCATAAAATAAATACGTCAATTTGATAGAAGTGCTAAATCTTCTCTATAAGTAATTATGTCAAAAACCATTCCAAATAAGATCATATGCTCCTGTCTGTCAGAGAATTTTCGGTTAAAGTATCCTGATTCAACTTTTAAGTGGTCGTTGAGCTTTTGACCTATTCCAACAAACAATCGGTTTTGGTTAAAAACATCCCCATTCAAATTGAGGAATAGTTCGTTATAGGTCTTAAAATAAAGGTTTTCGGATATGGGTGTCGAATATTGCAAGCGGTAGCGGAACCTATTGTTTGTCTTTGGGTCTTCATGAGTGATCAACCTTCGATTTTCCAATCTAAAACGTTGAAGGATGAGGTCCTTTTTAAAATTGGATTTTAAAGTATAGGAACCATATAACCAAAATTGGGTTGAATTCTTTGAATCGTATAAGTCAGAGTAAGTGGTCGAGTTTAAAAAAGCAACCCCGCCCTCAACGGAACTGGCCGAACTAACTTTATAAGAAACCCCGGTGCTCACAAAACCGAAGGCATATTTGTCCATTAAATCGTGATAGCGAAGAATGCCCACTGTAGGAATACCCCATGCTTCATGAATTTTGGTAGTGCCACAGAACATCCACCAAGAGCCATATTCGTTTTCTGTTGAATTTTGGGCATGAAGGGGAGTGAGGGAGGAAATTGTGAGAAACAGGCAACAAAGTAATCTAGGGCCATACTTTGCAAACTCCATAATCTACTATTTTGGGATTGCTGGAGTACAAAGTTTTCTTATAAAATCAACCGTATAGTATGACGGTTGTCATAGACCTTGAAAAAGTACTGTTTTACACTTTTTTCTGATGTTCCCAAATGAGTGCAGCAGCGCCACAAATAGCGGCATCCTTACCGTGCATTCCCGAATGGATTATTTTTACTTTTCCTTTGTAAACATCCAGCAGAAAACCATTAAAATACTTTTCCAACGGATCCATGATCCATTTGCCACTATTCGTAAGTCCACCCATAAGAATAAAAGCTTCGGGTTGGGTAAATGCGGTAAAATTGGCCAAGGCCAATGCCATGATTCGTGCCGTATAGTCGAAAGCTTTTAAAGCGATTTCATCGCCTTCTTCAGCAGCTTGGGTAATATCCTCCCCATGAAGATCATTATAAGCGATATCCCTGAACCTGCTTTCCACCAAATATTTACTTTGCATAAACAAGATGGTACGTTTCAATCCTGTGGCCGAAACATAGGCTTCCAAGCCACCGCGAACCCCTAAACCGGTTAGTCGTCCGTCGCCAATGGTCATGTCTACATGTCCCAATTCACCTGCAAAACCATCATAGCCATCAATCAACCTTCCATTGGCCACGATTCCAGCTCCAAATCCGGTGCCTAGGGTGATTACGATAAAATCGGTCATATTTTTAGCTGCACCGAACAACATTTCTCCCAATGCGGCGGCACTGGCATCGTTCATAATGCGGATGGGCATATCCATCCGTTCCTTTAATTTTTCCACCAAGGGCACGGTTCCCTTCCAAACCAGATTGCTGGCTCTTTCGATTGTGCCATTTTTACTGGATGCATTCGGGGCTCCGATGCCACATCCAATAATGTTGACCTCTTGCCCCAATTGTTCAATGAGTTCGTCGGCCGTGGATTTAATTTTGTCTAGATATTCATTCAGATTAGGGTATTCCCGTGTTCTAAAAAATGTTTTTTCGTGGCAATGTCCTGTTTTGTCTACTAATCCTATTTTGGTTTTGGTGCCACCAATATCTACTCCAATTACTAAATCCATATAAAATCTACTGTTATTTTAGGGTTTTTAAATATAACCATAATGGTTTCAAAAAAATAACTTAGGAAGCTTTTCTAAGGCTTGAATTTTTGCTAATATCAAGGTAAAGTTATAAACCTGACGTCTATCATGTTTTAGAAGGCACGGTGCTTATAATTTTGATAGTGAAAAAGCAAACAATTAAAAGTTTTAGGTATGAGCAGTTTAAATAAAATATTAATCCCATTTGATTTTTCTGAATCTTCGGTAAACGCACTGGAGTATGTGGTCAATTTTGTTGGGACCGAAAGTTCCATGGAAATTTTGGCCCTTTATGCAAGCACTATGCCCTTGAGCGAACCCGATGAAGAGGGCTTGAAAAAAGATTTCGCCAAAATTGTTGATGCATGGGGTGCTCGATTGAAAGTGGCACCTGTATTTAGTATTAAAGTTGGCAAGGTAATCCCGACCATATTGGCAGCTCAAGCAGAAACTGGGGCAGATATGATCATGATGGGCACCATGGGTGACAAAATCACTGATGAGGCCATTACCAATACCTCAAAATTGGTCATTGAAGCCAATTGTCCTGTAATTTCAATACCATATGGAACAGAGGTAAAGACCCCAGAGCGTATCGCCTTGGTATTGGGAGGTGAGAAAATTGAGGACAAACATACACTCGAAATGCTTTTGGTGTTGAGCAGAACCTTTAATGCAAAGGTGCATGTGCTTACCATTTATAAAGAATCCATTTATGATGAAAATGCCATAAAGGAATCCAACGAGAATTTGTTGGAGTATTACCTGGAGCATTTTTATGCAGATCATATTTTCAAAAAAAGCGACGATGTAGAGGAAGGAATTTTAACCTACATCAAAGAAAAGGAAATCGACCTTTTAACCATATTGCCAAGAAACCATGCAGAAATGAGTACCCCATCCGAGGGCAGATTGACCATGTTGTTGACCCTGCACTCCGAGGTTCCTGTTTTGGCCTTGGATTAATACCATAATCACATATAATGACGGCACTCCTGATTATTTTAGGAATCACTATTGTATTGTTTGTATGGGGAAAATTCCCGCCCGATGTGGTAGCCCTAATGGCCATGCTGGCACTTTTTCTCACTGGAGTGTTGAACCTTACCGAAACCCTATCTGGTTTTAGTAATCCAACGGTGATCATGATTGCCGCCCTGTTTATTATTGGAGAAGGGCTTTCGAGAACAGGTTGGACGGCCATGGCAGGACAAATGTTCGTGAAATGGGCCCATAAAAGTGTGGCAAGGCTTATGGTAATCGTGTCATCTGGATCAAGTTTGTTGTCGGGATTTGTGAGCAATACAGGTACAGTGGCAGCTATGTTGCCAGTAGTGGTTACAGCAGCCTGGAGTGCAGGAACATTTCCCTCCAAATTGCTGATTCCCGTTGCATTCGGTTCCAATACGGGGGGATTGTTAACACTGACAGGTACGCCTCCAAACATAATCGTGAGCAATGCATTGGTCGAAAATGGGATTGAGGGCTTTTCGTTCTTTGAATTTGGATTGATCGGATTGCCATTATTGATCATTTCCATACTCTATTTCAGGTATGTGGGGTATAAATTGTTGCCAAGCCATAGAACCGACAACAAACCCATTGCCATTGATCAGGAAATGCACAAATGGGTGGAGAATTATAGCATTGGCGATAATATGTATCGCTTGCGTATCCGATCTATGTCGCAATTGATCAATACTAAAATTGGGGATTGGAATTTTGAGGAAAACCATAAGGTTTCCATCATGCGTCTAAAACGTAGGCATCCCAATACCTTAAAAAGAGTACCACAATTTGTGGAAATGCCTGGGTTGGATACCGAAATGCGTTACCACGATATCATTACTGTAAAAGGGGAGCCCGAAGATGTGGATAAGCTGGTCCTCAAATTCCATTTGGGTGTGATTACCTGGAAACCTGAAAATGATAACCTCAAAAAAGAATTGATCAACCAAGAGGTCGGAATGGCCGAAATGTTGATTACCCCGAACTCAGTGTTTGTAGGAAAAACAATTCCATTGGGACATCACTTAAAACAAGCAGGGGTTCAGCTTTTAGCGGTTTCGAGAAACAATGTGCCGTTATCAGGAAAAATACAGATCAAGGCGGGAGATGCCTTTGTGATTCGGGGCCAATGGGAAAATATCATCGCATTGAAATCAGTGTACGAGAACTTGGTGATTTCTGGTAGTCCTGAGGCATTGGCCAAAAATGTGGACGAGCTGACTCCAAGAAGTTATATCGCCTTGGGTACGCTGATTTTGATGATCCTATTGTTGGTATTTAATGTGATGCCAGGTGCCATAGCCGCCTTGGTTTGTGCTGGGATTATGATGTTGACCGGATGCGTTCCCATAAGCAAAGCATATAAGGGCATTAGCTGGACAAGTGTGGTAATGATTGCCGCCATGATTCCGATGGGTGTGGCGCTGGACAAAACGGGAGTGGCCCAAATGGCTGCAACAAGTTTGGTGGATTCATTGGGTGCAATTCACCCTGTGGCCTTGTTGGCAGGGGTCTTCTTGCTCACTGCAGCATTGAGCCAGACCATAAACAATTCGGCAACAGCCGTGTTGATGGCGCCTATTGCCATTATGGCTTCCATGACGTTGGGCGTTTCGCCAAAACCGTTTATGATGGCAGTGGCCATTAGTGCTTCAACTGCATTTTTAACCCCAGTGGGTACAACCACAAACGCTATGGTGATGTCAGCAGGAGGATATAAATTTTTGGACTACCTAAAGGTAGGTGGTCCCTTATTACTATTGTTTTTTATCGCGACACTGATTTTGGTTCCGATGATTTGGAGCTTCTAACATAAAAACTATTGATATGGACACTACAAACACAATCGATATGAACACAACCACAGACCTAAGTAAGTACGGATTAAAAGATGTAGATGCACACTGGAACCTTTCTGCTGAAACATTGCAAGAAATTACCTTGGAAAAAGGCATGGGCGTAGAAACCGAAAATGGTACCCTTTGCGTGAATACGGGCAAGTTTACGGGTAGATCGCCCAAAGACCGTTTTTTGGTAAAAGATGACTATACCAAGGATAAAATTTGGTGGGGAAGAATCAACAAGCCCATCTCTCCAGAAAATTTTGATAAGCTCTATAATGAAGTTACAAACTACCTTTCAGGCAAAGAGGTGTATGTGCGGGATGCTGCTGTATGTGCCGATCCAAAATATAAAATGAATGTTAGGACGGTTACTGAATATCCATGGTCCAATTACTTCATCAAAAATATGTTCTTGAGACTCGATGAAAGCGAGTTGGATAACTTTGAAGAAGAATGGTTGGTACTTTGTGCCCCAGGATATGAAGCGACGAATCCATCGGATTTTGGAATTTTAAGTGGGAACTTTTCCATTTTGAACTTTACCAGAAAAGTCGCCTTGGTAGGTGGTTCTGCCTACACCGGTGAAATGAAAAAAGGTATTTTCTCTGCCTTGAACCTTATTTTACCAACAGAAAAAGAAGTATTGCCCATGCACTGTTCCGCCAATGTTGGGGAAGATGGGGATACCGCCATTTTCTTTGGACTTTCGGGAACAGGAAAAACAACCCTTTCCGCTGATCCCAACCGTAAATTGATCGGGGACGATGAACACGGTTGGACCAAGGAAAACAACATTTTTAACTTTGAAGGAGGATGTTACGCCAAGGTAATTGACCTTACCGAGGAAAAGGAGCCGGACATTTATCGCGCCATTCGCCCAGGTGCCTTGTTGGAAAACATCGTTTTTAAGGAAGGAACCAAAGAAGTGGATTATTTTGATAGTTCCATTACCCAAAATACTAGGGTGAGTTACCCCATCGACCATATCGATAACATTCAAGTTCCATCCTATGCATCCAATCCAAAGAATATCTTTTTCTTAACTTGTGATGCCTTTGGTGTTTTGCCTCCAGTATCCAAATTAACACCTGGTCAAGCAGCATATCACTTTATTTCGGGATATACCGCTAAAGTGGCCGGGACCGAGGCTGGAATTACAGAGCCGGTGCCATCGTTCTCGGCTTGTTTTGGAGAGCCGTTTATGCCTTTGCATCCAGCTAAATATGCTGAAATGTTAAGCGTAAAAATGACCGAGGCTGGAGTAAATGTTTGGTTGATCAATACTGGATGGAGTGGTGGCCCTTACGGAGTGGGTTCCAGAATTAAATTAAAATACACCCGAGCCATGATTTCTGCCATTTTGGATGGAAAATTGGACGATGTGGATTTTGAAACACACCCCATATTTGGTCTGTACATGCCAAAATATTGCCCAGGAGTACCAACCGAGATATTGGATCCAATGAACACGTGGTTGCAAAAAGGCGCATATGTGAGCAAGGCCATTCAATTGGCGCATTCGTTCCATCTTAACTTTGATAAATTTGCCAGTGAGGCATCGGATGAGATTATGAACGGTGGACCACTGATTGACTCGCACCATAGCTTAACAGAACATTTATAAGATTGAATTAAGTGAGCAAAAAGAACAAATTTGATATAGAACATTTGGGTGCGCCCAAATATACATCACCAATGGAACTGGGGAAAGAACCAGGAGACCAATTGTTTGATTTTATCAACGAATCGAACCGATTGGTTTTCGACCTTTCCGTGGATCATTTCCATCATTGTCTGTCAACGGGAGTTCAGCCCGATTGTATGGAGTTGGCAGGGCCAAGGGAAAACCTCTTTTTTGAACCCAAAAACGTAACGGCTGCTATAGTTACCTGTGGCGGACTATGTCCTGGAATCAATAATGTGATTCGAGGTGTGGTCATGGCCCTTCATTATTTTTATGGGGTCAAGAAAATTATTGGTGTACCCTATGGCTACGAAGGGCTCAATCCTGAAAAAGGCCATGAATTGGTAGAGCTGACTCCTGAGAAAGTAAACAACATACATCAATTTGGAGGTACCTTTTTAGGGTCATCGCGTGGAGGACAAGATGTGAAGATCATGGTGGATACCCTGGAGGCTAACAATGTCGATATGTTATTTGCCATTGGTGGTGACGGAACCTTAAAAGGTGTAAATGCCATTGGAGAGGAAATAGGAAGACGTAATGCCAAGATCAGTGTGGTCGGTATTCCTAAGACCATCGACAACGATATTGATCTAATTGATGAATCCTTTGGTTTTGAAACCGCTTTTGATGTGGCCAGCCCAATTTTAAGGGATGCGCATAACGAGGCGACCGGGGCTTACAATGGAATTTCCATTATTAAATTAATGGGAAGGGACAGTGGATTTATTGCCGCATCTGCCGCTTTGGCCATGCCCGTGGTCAACTTTGTGTTGATTCCCGAAATGCATTTTTCATTGGATGGTGAACGTGGCTTTTTAAAGGCATTGGAACAACGCCTTGAACAGAAAAAGCATGCCGTAATCGTCGTGGCCGAAGGTGCAGGACAGCATTTGTTCCAAGAAAGGGAGGCAGTGAAAGATGCATCGGGCAATGTGCAGCATCAAGATATCGGGGTGTTCCTAAAGGAACAGATTTCCGCGTATTTTAAATCCAATGAAACTCCTGTGACCATCAAATACATCGATCCAAGTTATATTGTGAGGTGTGCCCCTGCAAATTCGAGCGACAGTGTGTATTGTAGCCGATTGGCCTATCATGCCGTTCACGGAGCAATGGCAGGTAAAACCAAGTTTGTGGCCAGTAGGGTAAACAATAAATATGTGTACATCCCAATTTCAGAAGTTACCAAGAAGAGAAAAAAGATTGACTTGGAAGACGAACTGTGGTTTTCTGTACTTCAAAGTACAGGTCAACCCTTTTTTATGAGCTAGGGAATGGTCTCAAAACTGACAATTGTCATCAAATTTAAGGGGTGTAGGTTGTAGATTTGATATAGAATCAAAACAATAATTATGGAAGTACATGTTCAATACCAGAAAATGATGACCAGTGAGGCAATGACCGATTTGTTGATGAAAAAACTGGAAAGTTTGGAAAACAAGTACAGCTGGTTGATCAAGGCCAATGTGTTATTTAAAACTGAAAACGATAAATCTGGACAAGGCAAGATTTGTGAAATTGAACTGAGTGCTCCAGGACCGAGAATTTTTGCCAAGTCTCAAACTGATGATTTTGAGAAATCCATGTCAAATACCGTGGAAGATTTGAGAAAGCAGCTCGAAAAAAGGCAAGCTACTTTTTCTACCCATTGAAATAAATAGTTGATTTTTGCTGCGCATGAATCGATAAACCCATTCTGATGAAAACAAAACTGGTAGCCATAGTGTTTTTGCTCCTCATGGGGTGTTCCTCAACAAGGCTCGTGAGTACATGGAAAAATCCAGATATAGTGCTCTTTGATGCACATCAGGTTCTTGTGGTTGGAATGACTCCCGATGATAGCGCACGCGTGGAATTTGAAACCCGTTTTGTAGAAGAGTTGAAAAAAGAGGGTGTGGATGCCATGCGCAGCATTGATCTATTCGATGTGGAATTTACCACTACTGAAAAGACCGAAAAGGAATTGGAAGAAGTGGAACAACAGTTATTGGACAAAGGGTTTGATGCCATTTTGTTTACCAAATTGGTAAAAACAGAGAACCGTAGAACTTTTCAAGAGCATATGAACAGTATCGATCATATGTTCGTGCGGTTCAATGCCGATTATTTGGAACACCAAGACATTTTCAACAATCCAGAAAACTACGATAGTTTTAATATTTACCATGTAGAAACCTCACTCTATTGTATTTGTAGTGGTAAGGATATAGAATTGATCTGGAGGGGAGATGTTGATGTAACAGACCCTACCAATACGGAAAAAACAGTGGAGAACTACATTAAAGTAATCACAAAGTCAATGGGAGAGCAAGAGGTGATTTTTTAATTAAATCCTATGGCTTCCAAAACACCCAGAAAATCCAATAATATACAAACTGGGATTGCAATCAAGATTACAATCAATACAAAAACCATTATTCGAAGGAAACCAACCATAAGTTTGTTTCCAATGCTAATATCATGTGCCATAATAGTGTAATTTCCTTCAATTTAGGGAATTATATCAGCATTAGGTATAGAAGAGGTCAAAATTCGACTAAAAGCTGGCTTTATGGCATGTCCTGTAAACCAATCAATTACTTGTCTTTTTTGGAGCTGAGCAATTTTCCAAGTTCCTCCAAGGTAATTCCTTTGGTTTCGGGCATCATGAACATTACCCATAACAATTGCAATACCATCATAACCGCAAAAAAGATAAAAATCGGCCAGGGATTGTCCTTGAAAATCCCTATTTCAGCATCTAAAAAAGTGGGGGTGATCAAAGTGATCAAAGCGGCAAAGACCCAATGGGTGCCCGTACCCCAGGATTGCCCATAGGAGCGAACTTTGTTCGGAAATATTTCGGAAATAAACACCCAAATCACGGCGCCCTGTCCAACAGCGTGTGAGGCAATGAAAATCAAAATAAAGGTTAATAATAGCACTGAACTGGCACTGGAATAAAAACACCAACCTACCATGGCCAAACTTATTATATAGCCTATGGAACCGATATACATCAATTGTTTTCGTCCCAGTTTATCGATAAGGGCAATACCCACAAAAGTGAATATTAGGTTGATGATTCCGATGGAAATAGAACTGAACAACGATTCTCCTGAGGCCAAGCCAGCTCTTTCCAAGATCTCGGGAGCGTAATAAAGCACAAAATTGATTCCTGATAATTGATTGAAAAATGCAATCAAAAAGGCCAAAACCAGGGATTTGTTGTATTTGCCTGAAAATAAGTTTTCCTTATGTTTTTCGGCGGTATCAAAAAGAGCGGTTTTTATTTCTGTGAGATGTAACGAAGCCTTATCCGTAGCTATCCCCAATGAGGTTATGGATTCGATCACAATGGAATCCGCCTTGTTTTTAAGTAAAAGCCATCTTGGGCTATGCGGAATCTTAACAACCATCAACGTATAGATCAACGCGGGAAGTCCTTCAATTCCCAACATCCATCGCCAAGCAATGCTTTCGTTAAAAATCACCCCGATCAAATAGTTCGAGATAAACGCGATCAATATTCCAAATACAATGTTGAATTGGTAGAGGGCCGTTAATTTCCCTCGATTGGCAGCTGTGGATATTTCCGAAATATAAACCGGAGCCGCAACCGAAGAAGCTCCTACACCTACACCTCCAATAAACCTAAAAAAGGAAAAGCTATAGGCTTCCGGTGCCATGGCAGAACCCACAGCAGAAAGAAAATAAAGGATTCCGATCCAGAATAGGGTCTTTTTTCTTCCCAAACGGTCCGTAGGGATCCCTCCGAATAGCGAACCCAATACGGTACCCCACAATGCCATGGACATGATAAAAATGCCATGAAAAGTAAAAATGGAGTCGCCTAAAAACCAATTGGTGCCCCATAATTCTTTGATGGGTTGGTTGGCTCCCGAAATTACAACGGTATCGAATCCAAATAAAAAACCTGCCAATGCAGCAGTTAACGAAATTCTGAAAATGCGCTTGTCCATGAAGGATGAAATTTGTTAAAGCTAACTAAATTTTATAAAATTTCGGAGATGTGCTTCATGATCAGATTCGAAGCCCCTTTATTGGAATTGATGTAGGCACTATTGATGGCACCTACTTTGTGTTTGTATTCCGGGTCTTGATTAAATTTCTCCACTAAGTTCGAAAACTCATTATAATTGGAAATGGGTAAAATTCCACCTTGGTTTACCAAGTCTTCCGCTTCCTTGAATTTTGAATATTGAGGTCCGATTATGATGGGAATTCCAAAAACGGCAGGTTCCATGGTGTTGTGCAATCCTGTGGCAAAGCCTCCTCCAACATGAGCAATGTTCGCGTAGCTGTAAATTTTAGTGAGTAGGCCAATGGTGTCGACAATCAACACATCGAACTCGGAAAGATCTTTATTAATTATTTCAGAATAGAGCACCGTCTTTTTTTGAAGCGCGGAGGTAATTTTTTCAATATGGGCAGATTTTATTTCATGGGGCGCAATCACGAATTTCATGTCGGTTTTTGAAGAATTGATCAACTCAATCAAGATTTCTTCATCTTCGGGCCAAGTGCTTCCAGCCACAAAACACGCTTGGTTTCCTTTGAAGGAGTCCATAAATTCCAGTTGATTGTCACGATTCAAAATTTCTGAAACACGATCCAATCTAGTGTCGCCTCCAACGGTTGTATTTTCAAACCCAATATTCGCCAAAAGCCCTTTTGAAGTTTCATCTTGAACAAAGAAATGGGAAAAAGTGGATAGACTTTTGCGCATAAATCCGCCATAGCCCTTAAAATACACTTGTCGATCCGAAAAAATGGCCGAAATCAACAAAGTTGGAATGTTTCTTTCCTTTAGTTGCTGCAGAAAATTGGGCCAGATTTCATACTTCACAAAGATGGCCAAATCGGGATTGACCAATTTCAAAAATCGTTTGGCATTAGAAAGGGTATCCATCGGAAGATAAACCACCACATCGGCAGCAGCAGTATTTTTTTTGATCTCATATCCCGAAGGAGAAAAAAAAGTAAGAACTAATTTATGATTGGGATATTCGATTCGTAAGCGTTCCAAAATGGGAAGTCCTTGCTCAAATTCTCCCAAAGAAGCCACGTGCATCCAAATGGTTTTTGGATTGCCACTTAGTTTGCTTTCCAATAAAGTGAAAGTGTTTCTTCTACCCGATACAAACAATTTGATTTTGGGCTGAAAAAGCGCAACCAATTTTAAGATTTGCCAAGAAAGGGCAATTAAGATGTTGTACAGAAAACGCAAGGGCATCATTTTCCGCTAAAATACATTCTTTAGTTTAGAGGGCATTATGGCAGCTTAATTTCTTAATTTTGGACTATTAATTTATTCGGATGAAAAAAATACAGATGGTTGACCTTAAAGGTCAATACGAAGGCATAAAAAGTGAGGTGGATGAGGCGATTGCCGAGATAATGGAAACCACAGCTTTTATAAATGGTCCGCAAGTACATGCGTTTCAAAAGGAGTTGGAAGAGTATTTGGGCGTTAAGCATGTGATTCCCTGTGCCAATGGTACCGATGCTTTACAAATTTGTATGATGGGCTTGGGCCTTGAGCCAGGCGATGAGGTGATCACTGCCGATTTTACCTTTGCAGCAACAGTTGAGGTAATCGGTCTCTTAAATCTTACCCCTGTTTTGGTGGATGTGGAACCAGACACCTTCAATATTGATGTGGCGGCCATTGAAAGAGCCATTACGCCGAAAACAAAGGCCATTGTTCCCGTCCATTTGTTCGGGCAGTGCGCCAATATGGATGCGATTATGGCCTTGGCCGAAAAGCATAAACTCTATGTGATTGAAGATAATGCCCAAGCCATTGGGGCAACCTATACCTCAAGTACGGGTAAAAAACAAAAATCTGGAACCATTGGGCATGTGGCATCCACCTCATTTTTCCCATCCAAGAATTTGGGTTGCTATGGGGATGGGGGTGCTATTTTTACGAATGATGATGAATTGGCACATGTTATTCGAGGGATTGTAAACCATGGAATGTACACCCGATATTATCACGATGTAGTTGGGGTAAATTCCCGTTTGGATTCCATACAAGCAGCTGTTTTACGAGCAAAATTGCCGAATTTGGATACCTACAACCAAAAAAGATTGGAGTCCGCCGCCAAATACACAGAAGCTCTGAAAGGACAAGAACATATTGTTGTGCCAAAGATATCGTGTGCTTGTGGTTCCATTCAAAACACCTGCGATTGTCATGTGTTTCACCAATATACCCTTCGAATTCTAAATGGGAAAAGAGATGGCTTGGTACAACATTTAAATGAAAACAACGTTCCTTGTGGTGTCTATTATCCAGTTCCATTGCACAAGCAAAAAGCCTACGCGGACGAACGATACAATGAAGCAGATTTTCCTGTGACCAATCAATTGGTCAAAGAAGTGATCTCGTTGCCTATGCATACCGAATTGGATGATGAACAAATTCATTTTATTACCAAGTTGGTAATTGATTTTGTAAATCGTTAAATATGAAAGTACTTGTAACCGGAGGATTGGGTTTTATTGGTTCCCATACCGTGGTTGAACTGCAAAATGAAGGTTTTGAGGTAGTTGTTGTTGACAATTTGTCCAACTCTTCCAAAGATGTTCTTAAGGGAATCGAAGCCATTACGGGGAAGCAACCCATTTTTGAGGAATTTGACCTTAGGGATAAACAAAAAATCCAAGATTTCTTTAAAAAGTATGATGATGTAACCGGTGTAATCCATTTCGCCGCATCAAAAGCTGTGGGTGAAAGTGTTGAAAACCCGCTTTTGTATTATGAGAATAATATAGGAGTGCTTACTTACATACTTCAGCAATTGGAGAAAAAAGGTGGCGCCAGTTTTATTTTTAGTTCTTCCTGTACCGTTTATGGGCAGGCAGATGCGTTGCCGATTACCGAAGATGCCCCTGTTAAGCCTGCAGAGTCACCTTATGGGAACACAAAACAGGTCGGAGAGGAAATTATAAGGGATACATGCAAGGTTAATTCGGATTTAAAAGCCATTGCCCTGCGTTATTTTAATCCCATTGGCGCACATCCATCTGGGAAAATTGGCGAATTACCATTGGGTGTTCCGCAAAATTTGGTGCCATTTGTTACCCAGACCGCCATTGGTTTGCGGGAGCAACTATTGGTATTTGGAAACGATTATCCAACTGTAGATGGAACGGGTATTCGAGATTACATTCATGTGGTGGATTTAGCGAAGGCCCACGTTAAGGCATTGCAGCGACTGTTGGATGATAAAAATGAATCCAATTACGAAGTCTTTAACTTGGGAACAGGCAAAGGAAGTTCTGTTTTGGAAGTGATTCAAAGTTTTGAACGCGTTTCTGGAGAAAAGTTGAACTATAAAATTGTGGACCGTAGAGCCGGAGATGTAATTGCAGCCTATGCCGATACCCAAAAGGCAAATGAGGTTTTGGGATGGAAAGCAAAATCCACTTTGGATGAAGCCTTGAAATCTGCTTGGGAATGGGAAAAGAACGTTAGAGCTTAATCAAAAAATTAAATATATAAAGAGCCCGTCCGAAGACGGGCTTTTTTTTGTCGTTTGCCCATTTAAATTAGGTGTGTTTATCTGGGAGTTTTTATTTTCGGAGAAAATAAACAACCCCGACCAATGAAGAAAACAATTATTCTTTTCTCTTTACTTTTTAGTGCCGCAATTTTCGCGCAAGACACGTACTTGCAATGCGGTGAAATCTTGGATGTTCAAACAGGGAATGTCCTTTCCGAAAAAACCATTGTCATTTCTGGTAAAAACATTACATCCATTGTGGATGGATTCAAAACTGGAGGTAAAAAGGATAAAGTTGTCGATTTAAAAGACAAAACAGTTATGCCTGGTCTTATCGATATGCACGTGCATATTGAATCTCAATCGAGTCCAGGCACCTACATTCAAAAATTCACCTTGAACGAGGCTGATGTGGCATTTCAATCAACTATCTATGCAAAAGCGACATTAATGGCTGGTTTTACCACCGTTCGTGATTTGGGTGGAAGTGGTGTGAACATTTCGTTGCGTAATGCCATCAACAAAGGAACAATTGTTGGACCTAGAATATTTACAGCAGGTAAAGGAATTGGTACAACAGGTGGCCACGCTGACCCAACCAACGGAGTTAAAAAATCTTTGATGGGTGATCCCGGACCCAATGAGGGAGTGGTAAATTCTGCTGAAGATGCTCGCAAAGCTGTGCGTCAACGTTACAAAGATGGTGCCGATGTGATTAAGATTACGGCTACAGGTGGTGTATTGAGTGTGGCCAAAAGTGGTCAAAACCCACAATTTACCTTGGAAGAAATCAAAGGGATTACCGAAACTGCCAAAGACTATAACTTTTTAACTGCGGCACATGCCCACGGTGACGAAGGAATGCAAAGAGCCATATTGGGCGGGATAAAGACCATTGAGCATGGTACTTTGATGAGTGAGGAGACCATGGAGTTAATGAAGAAGCATGATTCCTATTTGGTGCCTACCATCACAGCTGGAAAGCAAGCAGCTGAAAATGGCGCAAAGCCTGGGTATTATCCAGAAGTTGTTGCTAAAAAAGCCATTGAAATAGGCCCACAGATCCAGGATATGTTTGCCAGAGCCTATAAAAAAGGAGTGCCGATTGCATTTGGAACAGACGCAGGGGTGTATCCTCATGGTGAAAATGCAAGAGAGTTTGTGTACATGGTAGAGGCCGGGATGCCTATTATGGAAGCCATTAAAGCCGCTACAGTGACCAATGCCACTTTGTTGGGCTTGGGTGATAACCTTGGACAATTGAAAGAAGGCTACTTGGCTGATATTATTGCGGTGGACACTAATCCAAGTAAGGATGTGGAAACTTTGAAAAATGTGGTTTTTGTAATGAAAGAAGGTCAGGTTTTTAAAGGAGAATAAACCTAAAACCCAATTCGGACGTAAATAAGGTATGATGTCCAACTTTAACAATAGCCTTGAATTATTGGAAACTGTGCAAAAGGAACAGTTGTACCAAAAATTATTGCAGCAATTGCAAAAGGATTTTGAGTTGGCCAATGTGTCTTTGACCATTCCTTCGGATATTACACCGACCGAATTAAAAAGCTTACTTCACGAGAAAATATACGTTCTCATTGTAGAGAAGTTTCCTGAATATCTCAACCTATTATATGTAGTGGATATTTCGGAACAGGCAGTAAAAAACATACCTCCATCGGATGTCGTGGACATTTCGGCAGAGGTATGTTTCTTATTGTTGAAAAGGGAGTGGCAAAAAGTATGGTACAAGTCAAAGTATAGCATGTAACTTCCCTTATACTTTTACATAAATTCCTTTTTTGTCCATAAAGTAGCCAACAACCCAGCAAGTGAGCATCACCCAAAGGGCAAAAAGTAGTGATCCCATATAGCCTCCAGACCAAGAAATAAATACGTTGTCCGCAATCCATCTGTACAAACTTTCACCATTCACATCTATGGCAAATAGGGTAATCACAATCACTTCGGAAAGTAAATAGATGAACAAAGTGTTTTTTCCAAATACTTCAAAGAAGTAACTCCAACCTTTCGCTTTTTTCATATCTAAAAAGTAGATAAGCGTAGCAATGGCGAATAGGTCTATTCCGCAAGTGAGCAACACAAAGGAACTCGTCCATAATTTCTTGTTGATTGGGAAAATTAAATCCCATGCCAATCCAGCAAAAACCAAAGCAAACCCGACCATCATTAATTTGGAAATGGTCTCATAATTTTGTCCGCTTTTCTGAATGAATTTCCCAGCCAAATAACCAATGATCACATTTACAATGGCTGGTAGTGTGCTCAATAATCCCTCAGGGTCAAAAGCTAAACCTTCACCATGGTACATATGGTTGGCACCAATGAGCCATTCATCCAATTTGAGAACTGCATTTCCAGTGAGGGTCAAATCGCCAAAGGCCATCAAAATAATTTGATAAGCGATTAAGAAACCTGCACTTAACCAAATGGCTGTTTTGGTCTTCACAAAGTGAAGAATTATGGAAGCGAACATATAACAAAGCGCAATTCGCTGGAGCACCCCAAAAATTCTAGTTTCCGAAAATGGTTTTAACTGACCGTCATCAAAAAACGGATACCAATACATTAAAAAGCCCAGAAGGAAAATAATCGCAGTTCGCTTCAAAACCTTTTTGAAAACGGCGGCATTTCCCATTTCTTCATACTTTTTCATGCTAAAACTCATCGAATTTCCCACGACGAACAAAAAGGTGGGAAAAACGAGGTCGGTCAATGTAAATCCGTTCCAATCGGCATGCAATAAAGGAGCAAAAGAGGTAGAACCGTTACCGGGAGAATTAACAACGATCATCAGTGCGACATCCAATCCCCGAAAAACATCAAGGGACAGATACCTGTTTTTTAGTTTGGACATTTTGTGGTTTGGTTTTTAGGTACATCCAATTTATGTTTTTTTAATGTATTCTGTAGAATTCCGTTAAAAATTTCATTTTTAGGGGTTACTCGTTGGTTCTATAACATTGTTTCAAATTTTGGGTAATATTTACTTAAATCTCATTTGTATGAATGGTAAAACCCGTATTTTTGACAAAATTTTCCATAAAGTTTTGGAGAAATAGGAAGAATGGACAAATATTCGTTTTTAAATGCTGCGCACACATCGTTTTTTGCGGAGCTGTACGATAAATACTTAACAAACCCTGATAGCATCGAGCCCAGTTGGAGGGCTTTTTTTCAGGGGTTTGATTTCGGATTGGAAGGATCCCTTGAAGACCTTGGGATTGAATCAGAGAAAACAGGAATGGTTGTGCTTTCCAATGGAAGGCAAGTGGAGATGCCAGAGACACTGCAAAAGGAGTTTCAGGTAATTCGACTTATTGATGGGTACCGTACCCGCGGGCACCTCTTTACCAAAACCAACCCAGTTAGGGATCGTAGACAATACGAGCCGACCTTGGATTTGGCAAATTTTGGTTTGACCAATGCCGATCTGGACACTGTTTTCGATGCAGGGAAGATTTTGGGTATTGGCCCAGCTACTCTTAAGGAGATTGTTAGACATCTGGAGAGCATCTATTGCGATTCCATTGGGGTGGAGTATATGTACATCCGTACCCCAGAGCGTATTCAATGGATTCAGGATTGGTTGAATGTTAACGATAACCATCCGAAGTTTTCAGCTGAAGAAAAGAAAAACATCTTAAGGAAATTGAACGAAGCTGTTTCCTTTGAAAGCTTTTTGCACACCAAATACGTGGGGCAAAAACGTTTTTCATTGGAAGGTGGCGAATCTTTGATTCCTGCTTTGGATGTGATCATAGAAAAAGCTGCCGATAAAGGGGTTAAGCAATTTGTGATGGGGATGGCCCACAGGGGTCGTTTGAACGTATTGACCAATATTTTTGGTAAATCGCCCAAAGACATTTTCAGCGAGTTCGACGGTAAGGATTACGAAGAAACCATCTTTGATGGGGACGTAAAATATCACTTGGGATGGACTTCAATGAGGGAAACCGATTCTGGGAAAATGGTGAACATGAACATTGCTCCCAATCCATCCCACTTGGAAACGGTTAATTCGATTGTTGAAGGGATTACAAGAGCCAAGCAAGACCATGCCCATAGCGATAATGTATCCGAAGTGTTGCCGATTCTGGTACACGGTGATGCGGCTTTTGCTGGACAAGGAGTGGTATATGAAATTATTCAGATGGCACGTTTGGACGGATACCATACAGGCGGAACCATCCATATTGTGGTGAACAACCAGATTGGATTTACCACCAACTATTTGGATGCACGTTCATCTACCTATTGTACCGACGTTGGTAAGGTGACCTTGTCTCCGGTTCTTCACATAAATGCTGATGATGCCGAAGCTGTGGTGCATGCCGCGACCTTTGCTTTAGAATATAGAATGCGATATAAGCGCGATATTTTCTTGGATTTATTGGGCTATCGTAAATATGGGCACAATGAAGGGGATGAGCCTAAGTTCACCCAGCCGTTATTGTACAAATCCATTTCCAAGCACAAGAACCCTAGGGATATTTACGCTGAAAAGTTGATTGCAGAAGGCATTATCGACGAGAACTACGTAAAAGACCTAGAGGAAAAATACAAGAACGATTTGGAGGAAAATCTTTTGGACTCACGAAAGATTGAAAAAACCCGAATCACGCCGTTCATGCAAGATGAGTGGGAAGGTTTTGGACAAGTTACCGAAGAGGTAATGTTGAAGCCGATGGATACCACTTACGACCTTAAAAAGTTGGATGAGGTGGCCACAAGCATTACACAACTTCCAGAAGGGAAGAAGTTCCTAAGGAAATTGGAGCGTTTGGTGGAAGGACGTCAACAAATGTATTTTAAGGATAACCAACTTGATTGGGCCATGGGGGAATTATTGGCCTATGGATCATTGATCGAAGAAGGTTATGATGTTAGAATGTCGGGTCAAGATGTGGAAAGGGGAACTTTCTCGCACAGACATGCCGTCATCAAAACAGAAATGCACGAAGAAGAAGTAGTGTTGTTGAACGAAATGGGCAAAAACCAAAATGGTAAGTTCCATATTTACAACTCCCTACTTTCAGAATATGCGGTAATGGGATTTGATTATGGCTATGCTATGGCAAGTCCAAAAACATTGACCATTTGGGAAGCACAATTTGGCGACTTCAGTAATGGCGCACAGATTGTGATCGACCAATACTTGTCTTCTGCTGAGGATAAGTGGAAGTTGCAAAACGGATTGGTGCTGTTGTTGCCTCATGGTTACGAAGGTCAAGGAGCGGAACACTCTTCGGCCCGTATGGAAAGATACCTGCAATTGTGTGCCAAAGACAATATGTATGTTGCGGATGTGACTACGCCAGCCAACTTGTTCCATTTGTTGCGTAGACAAATGAAAGCGGATTATAGAAAACCATTGGTGGTATTTACCCCAAAAAGCTTGTTGCGTCACCCAAAAGTGGTGAGCACCAAAGAAGAAATGGCCAATGGCGGTTTCCAAATGGTAATAGGTGATGCCGAGGCCAAAGCTGCCAAAGTAAAAACCTTGGTGTTCTGTACCGGTAAATTCTACTACGATCTTTTGGATAAAAGAGAGGAATTGCAGCGAGATGATGTAGCTTTGGTACGAGTGGAGCAATTGTTCCCATTGCCTGCGGAAGAAATGAGAAAGGTAATGGCGAAATATTCCAACGCCGATGACATTGTTTGGGCCCAAGAAGAACCAAGAAACATGGGAGCTTGGAGCCATATGTTGATGCATTTGGATGAAGCCAGACAATTCAGGGTGGCATCACGTAGGTTCTACGGTGCTCCTGCAGCTGGTAGTGCAGTGCGTTCCAGAAGAAGACATGCCCAAGTGTTGGACTATGTTTTCGACAAGACTAAGGATAATATGTTAATTAGATAATACAAGTATAAACTATAATAGGAATGGTTTTAGAAATGAAAGTTCCCTCACCTGGGGAATCCATTACAGAGGTAGAAATCGCCGAGTGGTTGGTAGAGGATGGAGACTATGTGGAGAAGGACCAAGCCATTGCCGAGGTTGACTCGGACAAGGCAACATTGGAGCTTCCTGCAGAGGAGAGCGGAATTATTACCCTTAAAGCTGAGGTAGGAGACGCCGTAGCTGTGGGAGAGGTGGTTTGCTTGATCGACACCAGTGCTGCAAAACCTGAAGGTGATGCGCCTAAAGCTGAAAAAGCAGAAGCACCTAAAGAAGAACCAAAAGAGGAACCAAAGAAAGCAGAGCCTAAAAAAGAGACATATGCTTCTGGAGCCCCTTCACCTGCGGCCAAGAAGATATTGGATGAAAAAGGAATTGAGCCTTCATCCGTTTCTGGTTCAGGAAAAGATGGAAGAATAACCAAAGATGATGCAGTAAAAGCTGTGCCATCTATGGGAACTCCAACAGGGGGTAACCGTGGCGAAACCCGTTCCAAACTTTCTATGTTGCGTAGAAAAGTCGCCGAGCGTTTGGTAGCGGCCAAGAACGAAACTGCTATGTTGACCACTTTCAACGAAGTGGATATGTCGGCCATCTTTGCTTTGCGATCAGAATACAAAGATGAGTTCAAGGACAAGCATAATGTTGGTCTTGGATTTATGTCATTCTTCACTAAAGCGGTGATCAGGGCATTGCAAATGTACCCAGCCGTAAATTCCATGATCGATGGCAAGGAAATGATTTCCTACGATTTCTGTGATATCAGTATTGCGGTTTCAGGACCAAAAGGTTTGATGGTTCCCGTAATCCGAAATGCAGAAAACTTGACCTTTAGAGGAATCGAGGCCGAAATCAAAAGATTGGCCATCCGTGCAAGAGAAGGTGAAATCACAGTGGATGAAATGACAGGAGGTACCTTTACCATTACCAATGGTGGAGTTTTCGGTTCTATGTTGTCCACCCCAATCATCAACCCTCCACAAAGTGGAATATTGGGAATGCACAACATTGTTGAGCGTCCTGTTGTAAAGGATGGTGCTATTGCCATTGCGCCTGTCATGTATGTTGCACTATCTTATGACCACAGAATTATCGACGGAAAAGAATCCGTTGGTTTCTTGGTAGCAGTGAAAGAAGCATTGGAAAGTCCAGCAGAATTATTGATGGACGGTAACGTGAAAAAAGCGTTGGAGCTTTAAAATAAAGAGTGGTAGTACCCTGAGCGTAGTCGAAGGGTAATGTAATACTCGAACAGACAAATGCCTTTACTTTTTTAAGTAGAGGCATTTTTTATTGTAGTCGATTACTGCCTTGCCTTTATTGAGAATGTCTGCGCCGATAATTCCATCAACGGGCATAGCTTTATGTGCCACCAAAGCTTGGTTCACATGCACCAAATCAAAAAGCACAATTTTCTGCTTCTTTTTGGTCCATTTACCGATTTGAATTTTGTTTTTGGAGGAAATTAAAGTTTCCATTTCCGTAGCACCTGCTCCAGCAGCTTTAATATCAGTGAATTCAGAGATCATTTTAAAAAACTCAATTTTGTCCATTCCCACACAAGTGTTGGAAGCACCGGTGTCCAAAATGAATTTTCCATCAATCCCATTGATTTTGGCATCAATCTCAAAATGGTTGGTCTCGGTAAACACCAAAGGTATTTTAAGGTAGTCTTTGGATTTGAGGAATTTTTTAAGTGAAGCCATATTTAGTATTTGTACTCTGTCATCCTGAGCGTAGTCGAAGGATAAACCGGTTTAAACCAAAACAAAGTTTTGGGTCATCTAAGATAAATCTATTTTTGTGTTATGATTGATTTCAACATAAAGATGGTTGCAGTACCATTTTTAATGATTGCCATGTTGGTGTCCTGTGGAGGCAATCCAAAGCAAGTGGATAAAATGGCCATTGCTAAAAATTACATCCAAGCATTAAATGCTTCTGATTTTGAAGAGTTGGTTGGGCTTTTTCAGGATAGTATTCGATTTAACGAAATGGATTACCTACGAACTTTTGACAAGGAGGGTTACCGTGATTTATTTCAATGGGATTCTGTTTTCAATCCAAAATATGAGATTTTGGAAGTCAAGGAAGAAGACGAAAATCTTCATTTGACCATTTCAAAGGAATGCAATAGGATTCGATTTTTGCATGAGGCCCCTTTTCTTTCGAGCGAGATCATGAATATAAAAGAAGGTAAAATCCATAGTATTGCTATTGTGGAGTACGTCGATTTCAATGATTCTTTGTGGAGCAATAAAAGAACAAAACTCGTGGAGTGGACCGAAAAGAACCACCCCGAACTTGATGGGTTTTTGTACGACCAAACCAAGGCGGGCGCTGTCAAGTTTAAAAAGGCCATACAATTATTTGAGCTTAGTCAGGATTCTTTGGATTAAGAAATACAAATCAAAAAATAAGGATTCCCTCCTTCGAGGGAAAGTCAATATAGTGATATGATCATAACCGATACCCATACCCATTTATATAGCGAGGCTTTTGAAGAGGATCGAAATGAAATGATGCAGCGCGCATTGGATGCCGGCGTCAAACGCTTTTTTATCCCTGCTATCGATTCTACCTACACCCAATCCATGTTGGATTTGGAATCCGATTACCCGGAAAATGTTTTTTTAATGACGGGATTGCATCCCACCCATGTAAAAGAAAACTACAAGGAGGAGTTGGCCCATGTGGAAGAAATGCTGGCCAAACGGAAATTTTATGCGGTGGGCGAAATAGGAGTGGACTTGTACTGGGACAAAACCTTTTTAAAGGAACAGCAAGAAGCCTTTGCACATCAAATTCGATTGGCCAAAAAATACCAATTGCCCATTGTTATCCATTGCCGTGATGCTTTTGATGAGGTGTTTGAGGTATTGGAACAAGAAAAAGGAGAGGGGCTTTTTGGAATTTTTCATTGCTTTACGGGGACATTGGAACAGGCTCAAATTGCAATTTCCTACAATATGAAGTTGGGTATTGGTGGGGTGGCCACTTTCAAAAATGGAAAAATAGATCAGTTTTTAAATCAACTCGATCTTAAGCATATTGTTTTGGAAACAGATGCCCCATATTTGGCCCCGACACCTTATCGCGGAAAACGCAATGAAAGTTCCTATATTATTAAGGTATTGGAAAAGCTTTCTTCCTTATATAATATATCTGAAGAGGAAATTGCCAAAATCACTACAGAAAATTCAAAAGACATATTCGGGATTTGAGCATGAAAAAGAAATCGAACATACTCTTGATTTATACGGGTGGTACCATCGGTATGGTAAAGGATTACAAAACTGGTGCCCTAAAGGCATTCAATTTTGAAGAGCTGGTCAAAAATATCCCAGAACTAAAACAATTGGACTGTAACCTTAGAGGTGTATCGTTCGAAAAACCCATCGATTCTTCCAATATGAATCCAACCTATTGGTCTTTGATCGCTTCCATAATTGAGGAACATTATGAGGACAATGATGGATTTGTGGTGTTGCACGGGAGTGATACCATGAGTTATTCCGCATCAGCCTTGAGTTTTATGTTGGAGAATTTATCAAAGCCGGTCATTTTCACGGGTTCTCAATTACCCATTGGAGATCTCCGTACCGATGCCAAGGAGAATTTGATCACTAGCATAGAAATAGCAGCATTACGAGAAAAGGGAAAACCTGTTGTGCAGGAAGTGGGGCTTTATTTTGAATACAAGTTATACCGAGGGAACCGAACCACTAAAATCAATGCCGAACATTTTGAAGCTTTTGCCTCACTCAACCATCCACCTTTGGTGGAATCGGGTGTTCATTTGAAAGTGCATCACAATTATTTGCTGGATAAACCTACCAAACAGAAAAAATTGATGGTCCACAAAAAGATGGATAATCGTGTGGCCATATTAAAATTGTTTCCGGGACTTAATCAAAATGTATTGCAGAGTATGCTCAATATTCCCGATTTACGAGTTCTTATTTTGGAAACCTATGGGGCAGGAAATGCACCAATGGACGAATGGTTTCTAAATGAATTAAAATCTGCAAAAAAAAATGGTTTACATATTATAAACGTAACCCAATGTTCGGGGGGAAGTGTTTTTATGGGGCATTACGAGACCAGTGAAAAGTTGAAAGAGATGCAACTGGTTAATGGCAAGGATATTACGACCGAGGCGGCTTTGGCCAAGGCAATGTACCTTTTGGGGACTGGGGTTTCCGATAAACTGTTCAAGACAATTTTCGAGACACCACTACGTGGAGAGATGGTGTAAAATTAACGCGTCAAATTTCTATAACTGATTATTTTTTCGTTTATTGGTCGCCCTTATTGAAGGTATAGAGAGGTGGCCGAGTGGTCGAAGGCGCACGCCTGGAAAGTGTGTATACACCAAAAGTGTATCGAGGGTTCGAATCCCTTCCTCTCTGCTAGGTATTTTAGTTTTTCAATTGTAAAATTTTTATATCTTTATATTATTAACTAACTAAATTTAAGTTTAAGTAAAATGAAAAAAATATCCTTTACTCTGGCTGCTGCCGGAATGTTTGTGATGGGAACTACGAATGCATCTGCAGCAATGTTGCAAGAGGCTGAAGCCAGCAAAGGTTTCACCCAAGTATTGAAAGAACAATTCATCCAAGGGGGTCCTGCCTTCATGGGTATCGTATTGCTTTGTTTGATTTTGGGATTGGCCGTGGCCATCGAAAGAATTATCTATTTGAATTTGGCAACTACCAACTCTGCTAAATTGAAACAACAAGTAGAAGATGCTTTGGCATCTGGTGGTGTTGAAGCTGCCAAAGAAGTATGTAGAAACACAAAAGGACCTGTTGCTTCTATCTTTTACCAAGGTTTGGATAGAGCTGACGAAGGTTTGGAATCTGCTGAAAAGGCTGTTGTGGCTTACGGTGGTGTTCAAATGGGTCAATTGGAGAAAAACGTATCTTGGTTGTCTTTGTTTATCGCTATTGCTCCTATGCTTGGGTTCATGGGTACGGTAATCGGTATGATTCAGGCCTTCCAAAAGATTGCAGCTGTTGGTAACTTGAGCGCCTCTTTGATTGCAGGTGATATTCAGGTTGCGTTATTGACAACAGTATTCGGTCTTATTGTTGCGATTATCCTTCAGATTTTCTACAACTATATCATTGCTAAAATCGATAGTATCGTAAATGACATGGAAGACAGCTCAATCTCATTGATTGATATGTTGGCTGCTCACAAAAAATAATTACGAATTAAAAACTATCGAGAATCATGAATAAAATAATAAAAATAGCACTGATTGTCATTGGACTTATAGCTGCCGTACTTTGGTTCTCTTTGCCTTCTGCTGAGGATCCAGGAGCTATAGATAGTGGCGCCATGAACTTTATGTTCATCATCATGTATATTTTGTTGGCCATTGCGGTAATTTCTGCCGTATTCTTTGGAATAACAAAATTGCTGACCACTCCAGGCAGTATTAAAAAGGCATTGTTCGGTATAGGTGGATTGGCCATTATTGTGGCTATCTCTTACGGACTTTCGTCTGGAAACGCACCTGTAGTTGAAGAAATGGCAACTAGAGGAATTGAGACTACTGAAAGTACTGTTAAAAACATTGGAATGGGATTGAACGTGTTCTTTATCCTAACCGTAATTGCGGTACTTCTAATGGTTTTGCCAGGTGTGAAAAAAATGTTTGTAAAGTAAAAAAGTTAAATTATGCCTAGAAGAAAAGGAGCGCCGGAAGTAAATGCCGGTTCTATGGCTGACATCGCTTTCCTTCTGCTGATCTTTTTCTTGGTGACCACCACCATTGAAACTGACGCAGGTTTGGACCGTATGTTGCCTCCTATAGAGCCGCCAGATACCGATGTTGTAATTAGACAGAAAAACATTTTTACGGTTAACATCAATAAAAATGGTCAACTTTTGGTTGAGGATGGATTGATGGATCTAAAGGAACTTAGAAAAGCTGCAACAGCATTTCTTGAGAACAATGCCGATGGATCCTGTGCTTACTGTAAAGGTAAGAAAGACCCTGCCTCATCTGATAACCCTACAAAAGCGATTATTTCGTTGAAAAACGATAGGGAGACCAAATACAGCACCTACATTACAGTTCAGAACGAATTGGTAGGAGCATACAACGATTTGCGTAACCGAGAAGCACAACGTTTGTACAAGCAAGATTTTACTGTTATGGAACAAGATTATTTGAATCCAGAAACACCATCTTCTGTACGCGATGACTTGAAAGACAAAGTGAAACGTATCCAAGATATGTTCCCACAAAAGCTTTCAGAAGCAGAAACATCAACCAATTAAACTATAATTTAGTATGGCTAAGTTTACAAAAAAGAAGGATGGAGATTTGCCAGCGGTGTCCACGGCGTCATTGCCAGATATCGTTTTCATGCTACTGTTCTTCTTTATGACAGTGACCACGATGAAAGATAGTTCGTTAATGGTTGAAAATACACTTCCCAATGCTACAGAAGTTAAGAAATTGGAGAAGAAAGATCGTGTAATCTACATTTTTGTAGGTACACCAACGCGAGAATATCAAAAGGTTTTTGGTACTGAACCAAGAATCCAATTAAATGATAAGTTTGCCAATGTGGATGAAGTAGGTTCTTTCATCTTGGCTGAGCGTGCAAAAAAACCGCAAGAACTTCAAAATGTATTGACTACTGCATTGAAGGTTGATAAGAATGCCAATATGGGTCTTATCGCTGACATTAAACAGGAATTGAGAAAAGTTAATGCCCTTAAGGTGAACTATACTACCTACGAAGGTGACGCTTTTAACAATCTACAGTAGGCAATAGCTTAGATTTAGTGGGAAACGCTCCAAATAATATTTGGAGCGTTTTTTGTTTATATGGGTTTTCCATTTTGTAAAGTTTTGGAATAGTTGTTGTTATTCTACACTTGAGTAGTTCAATTATTAATTCCAATCAAACTTTTACATTATGGGAAGAACCAGAGAAAACCCCGAAGTACACGCAGGGTCAATGGCGGATATCGCCTTTTTATTATTGATCTTTTTCTTAGTGACCACTACTATTGAAACCGATATGGGTTTGGATAGAAAACTCCCTCCGGATATTGATACTCCGGTCATCGACCTCTATGAGCGAAATGTGCTCCGAATCATTTTAAATAAAAATGATGAATTATTGGTCGAGGACGAAGTGGTTCCGATTACCAAGCTAAAACAAGTAGCAATCAATTTTTTGGACAACGGTGGAGGATTAAAAGAGGGGGCAGTATCTTGTACTTATTGCATGGGTGATAGAAATCCTGAATCTTCAGACAATCCGCAAAAAGCAATTATTTCATTGAATAGTGACCGTAATGCTACTTATGGAACCTATGTTGAAGTCCAAGATCAGATTAGTGCTGCATACAACGCATTACGGGAAAGAGAATCACAGCGGTTGTTTAATAAGAGTTTTTCCTCTATGGAAGATTTGTATTATGCACCGGAGACATCGGAGGCCTCCAAAGCTGTTTTAAAAGATCAGATAGAGGAAATAAGAAGTATGTTTCCAATGAAACTTTCAGAAGCCGAAATCCAACATTCAAATCAATTGTAGTATGGCAACATTTAAAAATCAAACCAGGCATGTGCCTGCAATTTCAACAGCTTCTTTGCCCGATATCGTATTTATGCTGTTGTTCTTTTTTATGACAGTGACGACTATGAAGGATACAGACTTGTTTGTTGAGAACCAATTGCCCAGTGCAAGTGAAGTCTCCAAATTGGATAAAAAAGACCGGGTAATTCAAATTTATGTAGGGAAACCCAAAGCGGAACTTTTATCCAGGTATGGAACTGAACCTCTTATTCAAGTGGGTGAAAAAATAGTTCAAATGGATGCTTTAAGAACTTATTTGTTAGAAGAGATATCCAAAAGACCGGAAGAGCTGAGAAATTACTTAACCGTATCCTTAAAAGCGGATAAAGAAGTTAAGGTTGGGATTGTTACGGACATTAAAAAAGAGCTACAACAACTTAATCTTTTAAAAATTAATTATACCTCAATTGAAGATCCCTCTTAAACTAAGATTGTAATTCAATTTATGAGTTAAAACAATCCAAATGCTTAATTTGGATTGTTTTTTAGTTTTGGATGCACTGTGAATATGGTAAAACCGCTTTTAATTATCTTTTGCTTGTTCTGTATATGTTCGGGAATATCCCAGGAACAGTCGATGGATAGTATCAAAATTGATGATAAGTATCTGGAAGACCAGTTCTATGTTGGTATTGGCTACAATATTTTATTGAATCGGCCGGACGGTATGGTGCAGCGGAACCTATCTTACAATCTACATGCAGGTTTTATTAAGGATATCCCTTTTAACAAAAGAAGAAATTTTGGCATTGGACTGGGCTTGGGCTATTCAGGGAGTTCATATTATTCCAATATGGTAGCCACCGAAGCCAATGATGTGGTAAGCTATGCAATTATGGATCAATCTATGTTCAACCGAAGTAAAATGGAATTGCATAGTTTGGAAATGCCATTTGAAATCAGATGGCGAACATCGACCGCCGAAGATTATAAATTCTGGCGTATTTATGCTGGGGTTAAATTGGGATATGTGTTTTCGGGTACATCCAAAGTAGTCACAGATGAAGGAAATCATAAGTTTTCCAATGGGGATATTGAGGATCTGCAATATGGATTAACATTCAATTTTGGCTACAACACTTGGAATATACATGCGTATTATGGGTTAAAACCTTTGCTCAAAGATGGTGTGCTTTTGGATTCAGGAGGCCCATTGGATATGCAAGTCCTTCGAATTGGACTCATATTTTACATCCTATAGCCAATATTTTAGAATGATCAATTGGGAACAACAGCCAACCATAAACCCAATCAATAGTTCATTTCTGCTATGTGCCTTAAGATAGAGGCGTGATGTTGCCACCAATCCAGTGAACAAAACAAAAAGACTTATTGCAATGGTAATGTTTACCTCAAAATGAATGCTCAGCGCCACCATAAACGTCAAAATACTTCCCATGCCCAATAAATGCATGCTTGTTTTAAACCTAAAAAACAACAGTATCAGTGTTGCACTGGTAGCGGACAAAAGGCCTGTAAAGTAGAAAAAAAGCTCGTTTACGTAGTTGTTGGGGATAACTTTGTACAGAATCATCAAAAAGATGATACAGCTGATATAAAGTGGGTATTTGCGCTCTTGCAGTTTGGGTAGAAAAATGGAACTGATCAATCCAAGATTCTTCAAGATCAAAAAGAAAATAATTGGGATAATTACGGTTAAAATAAAGATGGGCAAAATGTTTCCACTTTCCGTTTGCAAGGTGCTGTAAGGTGCCACTAAAAAATACATCACTGTACCTCCAAAGGGGATAAACAATGGATGGAATATGTAGGAGATGATGTTGTAAACGTGGTGCATCAGATCTGCTTTCTTAACCTTGCCACGGGAATGCCCAACTGTTCCCTGTACTTGGCAACGGTTCTACGGGCGATGGGATAGCCCCTTTCCTTAAGAATCGAGGCCAATTTTGCATCCGTCAACGGTTTTTTCTTTACTTCATCACCAATAACGGTTTCCAATATCTTTTTGATTTCTTTGGTAGAAACGTCCTCGCCCTGCTCATTTTTCATGGCTTCAGAAAAGAAATCCTTGATCAATTTGGTGCCATAAGGTGTATCCACATATTTACTGTTCGCTACCCTCGAAACGGTAGAAACGTCCATATCAATCTTATCGGCAATATCCTTTAAGATCATCGGACGTAACTTGCGTTCATCCCCGGTCAAAAAGTATTCCTCTTGGTAATCCATGATGGTCTTCATGGTAATGTAGAGGGTCTGTTGACGCTGTTTGATGGCATCGATGAACCACTTCGCCGCATCCAATTTTTGTTTGATGAAGATGACCGTATCCTTTTGGGATTTGGACTTCTCCTTGGTTTCTTTATAACCCTGAAGCATGTTATTGTACTCTTTGGAAACATGCAATTCGGGAGCGTTTCGACCATTTAAGGTGAGTTCCAATTCCCCATCCACAATTTTGATGGAAAAATCTGGAACAATATGTTCGATCATTCGGGTGCCACCAGAATAGGATCCACCCGGTTTTGGGTTGAGTTTTTCTATTTCGGCAATGGCATCCTTAAGTTCATCTTCAGTAACGTGGTGCTTTTGGATGAGCTTATCGTAGTGCTTTTTGGTAAATTGTTCAAAGGACTTCTCCAGAATATTGATTGCCAGTTCCACCGATGGTTTTTTATCCTTACGCTTCAGTTGAATGATGAGACATTCATCCAACGAACGGGCTGCAACACCGGGGGGATCTAAAGATTGCACTACTTTGAGCACTTCCTTTATTTTGTCTTCCTCCGCATAAATGTTTTGCGTAAAGGCAAGGTCATCCATAATGTCGGCCAATGGGCGGCGGATGTATCCACTTTCATCTACACTACCTACCAAAAACTCTGCAATGGCCCATTCTTCGTCATCTAGGTACACAGTGTTCAATTGGTTGATCAAGAACTGGTTGAAGGAAATTCCGGCAGCATAAGGCACATTTTTGTCCTCATCATCCGCACTATAGTTGTTGGCTTGGGTGCGGTAATCTGGAATCTCATCATCGCTCAGGTAGTCATCAATATTGATTTCATCCGTATCGATGCTCTCATTGTCCATGGAATCATCGTAACTGTCCTCGTACAGATCATCCACGGCATCCGCTTCCTCTTTGCCACTCTCCAATGCAGGATTTTCTTCCAGCTCTTGTTTTAAACGTTGTTCAAATGCCTGCGTGGGCAACTGAATCAACTTCATGAGCTGAATTTGCTGAGGAGATAGTTTTTGGGAAAGCTTAAACTGTAAATGTTGTTTCAGCATATTACTTTGATTGCAATCTTCTTTCCTTAAAGGTATAAATTCAAATTAAAACTCGGCGTTCTGCGGAGTTCTTGGGTAGGGGATTACGTCGCGGATGTTGCCCATGCCAGTGGCAAACTGAACCATGCGCTCAAATCCTAGTCCAAATCCACTGTGAACTGCCGTTCCGAACCTTCTTAGATCCAAATACCACCAAAGTTCCTTTTCGTCAATATCAAGGGCTTTGATTTTCTGCTGCAATACATCCAAACGCTCCTCCCTTTGGGATCCACCTACAATTTCACCGATACCTGGGAACAATACATCCATGGCTCTAACGGTTTTTCCGTCTTCGTTCAAGCGCATATAAAATGCTTTGATGTTGGCTGGATAATCAAAAAGGATAACTGGACATTTAAAATGTTTCTCCACCAAAAAGCGTTCGTGCTCACTTTGCAGGTCAGCCCCCCATTCATCAATCGGGAATTGGAATTTCTTTTTCTTATTTGGTTTGCTGTTGCGCAATATTTCAATGGCCTCGGTGTACGAAACGCGCTTAAAGTTGTTGTCCACAACAAACTTCAGTTTTTCCAACAGCGCCATTTCGGATCGCTCGGCCTGAGGTTTTGATTTTTCTTCATCCAACAACCTGTTTTCCAAAAACTCAAGGTCGTCCTTGCAGTTTTCCAACACGTATTGAATGATATTTTTGATGAAGTCTTCTGCCAAATCCATGTTGGCATCCAAGTCGTAAAATGCCATTTCCGGCTCGATCATCCAGAACTCGGCCAAGTGTCTCGATGTATTTGAGTTCTCTGCTCTAAACGTAGGTCCAAAAGTATATACCTTACCCAATCCCATGGCATAGGTTTCGGCTTCCAATTGTCCAGAAACAGTCAAGTTAGTTTCCTTTCCGAAAAAGTCTTCGGAATAATCCACAGCTCCAGCTTCATCCACAGGTGGTTTTTTGGCATCCAAAGTGGTTACCCGAAACATTTCCCCAGCACCTTCGGCATCGGAACCTGTGATGATCGGGGCATGCATGTAGTAAAAACCGTTTTGCTGAAAATATTGATGCACGGCAAAGGCAAGAGCAGATCTAACACGCATTACGGCAGCAAAGGTGTTGGTGCGTACTCTTAGGTGTGCCTTTTCCCTCAAGAATTCCAAGGAGTGCTTTTTAGGCTGAATTGGGTAGGTCTCTGGGTCTGCGGTACCGTGAACAAAAACATCGGTAGCCTGAATTTCCACGGACTGTCCTTTCCCTTGACTTTCCACAAGCTCCCCTGTAATTTTCAACGCGGCACCTGTACTAATTTGTTTTAATAATGCTTCGTCCAGATTTTCAAAATCTACGACACACTGCAAATTATGTATGGTCGACCCATCGTTCAACGCGATAAATCGGTTACTTCTAAATGTTTTTACCCATCCATTTACTTCAACGGAATCTCCTACGGGTTGCTTATCTAGCAATTCTTTTATGGAATAAGACATCATTTTTCGACTATGGTAATTTAGTCGGTAAAGATAGCTTTTTGAAAAAAATTCAGGCAAGGGAATCGGCTAATTTATAGCGCTTCCGAAGACTATTTGTCTAAATCTCCTTCTTCGTCCTTGGGTAAAATGTCGATTTGGGGTTTTTTGAGGACCTGTTTGTTCGCAATGCTTCTTTCCAAGGAAAGTAGGAGGGAAGGCAAAAGAATCAAATTGGACAACATGGCAAACAACAAGGTTGCGGAAACTAATCCTCCCAATGCTTTTGTACCTCCAAAATCGGAAATTATGAAGACCGAAAATCCGAAGAAGAGCACGATGGAGGTATAGAACATACTTACCCCGGTTTCCCGTAAGGCTGCATAAACCGACTTTTTAATTTGCCAACGGTGTGTGGCAAGTTCCTGTCGGTACTTGGCCAAAAAGTGAATGGTGTCGTCCACCGAAATACCAAAGGCAATACTAAATACCAAAATGGTGGAGGGTTTAATCGGAATTCCCAAAAAGCCCATTAGTCCGGCGGTGATTACCAACGGCAATAAATTCGGAACCAAGGATATGATTACCATCCTGAACGAACGGAACAAATACGCCATAAAAAGGGAAATCAAACCAATCGCCAACGCTAATGACATCAAAAGGTTTTTTACCAAATATTTGGTGCCTTTAAGGAACAGCAGGGCTTTTCCTGTCATAAAAACATTGAACCTGTCCTCTGGAAAGTTTTTTACAATGGCTTCATGGACGTCCTTTTCGATTTCTTCCATGCGGTCGATTTTCACATCACGCATATAAGTGGTCAATCGAGCGATTTGGCCTGTACTGTCCACAAAGCTCTCCAAAAGATTCCCATCGGTGGACGACCTTGAAACAGCATCCATGATAAAAGTGTTCTCTTGGCTTGTGGGCAATTGATAGTATTTCGGAATTCCGTTGTAAAAGGCCTGCTTGGAATATTTTACCAAGTCGACAATGGAAACAGGTCTTGATAGTTCTGGAATTTCATTGATGACTTCGCCCAAACGATCCATTCGTTTTAGGGTTGCTGGTTTTGTGATTCCATTTTTACGTTTGCTGTCCACCACAATTTCCATGGGCATGATGCCATCGAACTCTTGCTCAAAAAATTGAATGTCCTTATAAAAATGAGAGTCTTTGGGAAGGTCCTCTATTCGACTCCCTGTGATTCTCATTTGGTAAATACCTACAATGCTCAATACCAAAACACCAACGGTAACCATGTACACTGCGATTCTGTGGTCACGTACCATGCGCTCCATCCAGTTCACAAAGAAATCCATCCACTTTTTGTTCAAGTGCTTCAAGTGTTTGGTTTTTGGAAGCGGCATAAAACTGTAGATGATCGGGATGATCAAAAGTGATAGGATGAAAATTCCGATAATGTTGATGGAAGCCACGATACCGAACTCTCTAAGAAGATCACTATCCAAAATAATAAAGGTGGCAAACCCTGAAGCTGTGGTAATGTTGGTCATCAAGGTGGCATTTCCGATTTTGGAAATTACACGTTGCAATGACTTTGCCTGGTTTCCGTGCTTGTTAACTTCTTGCTGGTATTTATTGATCAGGAAGATACAGTTGGGTATCCCGATCACAATGATCAGCGGCGGAATTAGTGCCGTTAAAATCGTGATTTCATACTGTAACAATCCCAATATTCCAAAAGCCCACATAACCCCAATGATCACAACGAACATGGAGATGAAAGTGGCGCGGAAACTTCTAAAGAAAAAGAAGAAAATAATGGAAGTGACCAAGAGGGCAGCAACAATAAAAATCCCAATTTCGTCCGTGATGGATTTGGTGTTCCATGTTCTTATATAGGGCATTCCCGAGATGCGTACATCCATTTGGGTCTCTGCTTCAAAGGCATCAACAAGGTCGCGAAGGTCATTCAGGATGAATTCGTTTCGGACAGCCGTGTTCATGATGTCCTTATCCATATACGCAATGGTCTGGATGGTGCCACTTTTGGGATTGTAAACCAAATTGTCGTAAAATGGAAGCTCCTCGAACAAATGGTGTTTCAAGGAATCGATTTCTTGTTTGGTGGAAGGTTCGTTCTTTAGGAACGATTCCATGTAAAAGGATTGGTTTTCTTGATCCTTTTCCAATACCTTTAGGTTTTCCAGTGAGATCACGTAATCAATCTCTGGGAAAGCGGCCAATTGTTTTGCAAGTCGGTTCCAACGGTTAAAATTGGATGGCTCAAATAAAGCGGAATCCTTAATGGCCAACACCACCGCATTGCCTTCTTCCCCAAAAATATTGGTAAAAGCTTTATACTCGATAGTTGCTGGGTGGTCGTCAGGTAGAATATTCGCTTCTGAATTTGAAAAACGGATATTTTTCCACTGCATTGCCAAGAATACAGTGACTGCTACAACACCTAAAAGAATAAGGATTCTATTACGGAGTATAATGCGTGCGACCTTAGGCCAAAATCCTTTTGAGAGCTTTGCTACCATTTGGTTTTTGTTGGGCGCAAAGGTAAAAAATGAAATGCTGTGTTCCTAGGAAACAAACCTGTCAATTCCGAAGAATTATACCTTCATGATCTCCGCCTCTTTTACAGTAAGGATGGCATCGATTTTGGCAATGTATTTGTTGGTCAATTCCTGAACATCCACCTCTGCATTTTTCAACAAATCTTCAGATATTTCCAATGATTTCAAGTCTTTGTTGGCCTCTTGTCGGGCACTACGAATACTTACTTTGGCATCTTCTGCCTCAGCTTTGGCCTGTTTGGTCAATTGGATCCTACGCTCCTCGGTCAATGGTGGAACACTTATGATGATGGTTTCCCCATTGTTCATGGGGTTGAAGCCAAGATTGGCATTCATAATGGCAGTTTCAATAACTCCCAATAGGTTTTTTTCCCAAGGTTGAACGGAAATTGTTCGCGCATCGGGTGTGTTGATGTTGGAAACTTGTGATAATGGGGTTTGTGAACCGTAGTATTCCACCATCACTGTGGACAACATCATTGGACTGGCTTTTCCTGCACGAATTTTTACCAAGGCTTTTTCCAAGTGGGTAATACCGCCATCCATGCTTTCTTTTGCGCTATCAAGTACAAATTTTACTTCTTCGTCCATAATTTATATTTTAAAAATTGAAACTTATACGTGCGTCAAATTATACATTGACCACTGTTCCTATATTTTCTCCAGATAATAATTTTATTAAGTTGCCACGGGTGTTCATATCAAAAACTACGATGGGCAGTTCGTTTTCCTGACTTAGGGTAAAGGCCGTAGTGTCCATAACCTTCAAGCCTTTGGAAAGTACTTCGTTGAATGATAGGGTATCGAATTTTGTGGCTGTTTTGTCCTTTTCAGGGTCGGAGGTATAAATACCATCAACTCGGGTGCCTTTCAAAATTACATCAGCCTTTATTTCAATAGCTCTTAAAACAGCTGCTGAATCGGTTGTGAAATATGGATTTCCGGTTCCTCCTCCAAAAATTACAACTCTACCTTTTTCCAAATGGCGCATGGCCCTTCTTCGGATGAAAGGTTCTGCAACTTCATTGATTTTAATGGCAGATTGCAAACGGGTCTGAACACCTTTTAGTTCCAAGGCACTTTGTAGGGCCAATCCGTTGATCACAGTGGCCAGCATACCCATGTGGTCCCCTTGAACGCGGTCCATACCTTGACTAGCACCAGCCAAACCCCTAAAAATGTTTCCTCCACCGATAACGATGGCTACTTCAACACCTTTATCAACAACGGCTTTGATTTCATCGGCATATTCTTCCAATCGCTTGGCATCGATACCGTATTGTTGTTCCCCCATTAGGGCCTCTCCACTCAGTTTTAATAAAATTCTCTTGTATTGCATTGAAGTTTCTTGAAGTCGGACAAAAATAATCAAAATTATTTATGGGAAATATAGAATGATGGTCAGAAGTGGGCATAAAAAAACCGCCTCATAATGGAAGCGGTTTCATATGATTTATTTTTTTGGGAATTAACCCAATGCCACTCTTTTAAATCCAGTAACCTCTAGGCTAGCGTCTACAGACTTAACATACTGGGCAACACTTTGCTTGCTATCTTTAATGAAATCTTGGTTCACCAAAGTATTGTCTTTAAAGAAACGGTTCAATTTACCTTTGGCGATGTTGTCCAACATAGCTTCTGGTTTACCTTCTTGACGCAATTGTTCTTTTGCGATCTCGATTTCTTTGTCGATAATGGATTGGTCAACACCAGCTTCGTTCAACGCTACTGGGTTCATTGCAGCAGCTTGCATAGCAACATCTTTTGCAGCATCGGCAGCACCATCAACATTGGCGGACAAACCTACCAAAGTAGCAATTTTGTTACCAGCGTGAATATAGAATCCTACGAAAGGAGCGCTCAATTTTTCAAAGCTTCCTACTTCGATTTTTTCACCGATAACACCTGTTTGCTCAGTCAATTTTTCAGCAACGGTCATGCCATCAAAAGTAGCAGCAAGAAAATCTTCTTTGCTGTCGAAACCAAGGGCAAGATCAGCCAAATCGTTTGCCAATTTCACATAGCTATCGTTTTTAGCTACGAAATCGGTCTCACAGTTCAATGAAATGGCAACACCTTCAGTGCTGTCGGCATTAACTTTGGCGATTGCAGCACCTTCAGTAGATTCTCTGTCGGCTCTGTTTGCTGCAACTTTCTGACCTTTTTTTCTTAGGATCTCAATTGCTTTTTCGAAATCACCTTCGGCTTCAACCAAAGCTTTTTTGCAATCCATCATTCCAGCTCCAGTGGTCTGTCTTAATTTATTTACTTCTGCGGCGGTAATCTTTACCATTTTCTTTGCTTTTAATAATTTATGTAAAGTAAAACACTATTAAAGTGTTTCGTTTTAGGACAATGTTAAATCAAGGTTGGATTATTCTACCCCTCCTTTTACTTTATCTTGCCATTCTTGAAGCTCTTCCCACTCACCAGCGGCAGCCATTTTGGCTTGCTTTGGCCAAGAAGTTGGATCCAAGTGAGCCAAAGTTGAACTAGCTTCGGTCAATACGCTTTTGATATCGTCTGTATCGGCACTTGCCAAATCAGAGAAAGAAACGATTCCGCTTTCCACTAGTGCTTCAGCAGCTTTTGGTCCAATACCTTCGATTTTGGTAAGGTCGTCAGACTTAGTTCCTTTTTTTGGAGCTTTTTCAGCTTTTGGAGCATCGTCTTCTTCTTTACCGTTACCTTTTTCGCTTTTGCGCTCTTCCAAACCTTCAGCAACTGCTTTGGTTACTTCTTCCAAGATAGCTTCGATAGATTTGCTCGCATCGTCATTGGATGGAATAGCATAATCGATATCTCTTGGGTCAGAGTTGGTATCCACCATTGCAAAAATTGGAATGTTCAATTTTTGTGCTTCTTTTACAGCAATGTGCTCACGCATGGTATCCACGATGAAGATAGCACCAGGCAAACGGGTCATGTCTGCGATGGAACCTAAGTTTTTCTCCAACTTGGCACGCAAACGGTCTACTTGCAATCTTTCTTTTTTGGAAAGGGTATTGAAAGTGCCATCTTTTTTCATACGGTCGATGGAAGCCATCTTCTTAACCGCTTTACGGATGGTTACAAAGTTGGTCAACATACCACCTGGCCATCTTTCAGTGATGTAAGGCATGTTCACTTTGGATACTTTATCCGCAACGATGTCTTTCGCTTGTTTTTTGGTAGCTACAAAAAGGATCTTACGTCCTGAAGCTGCAATTTTTTTAAGGGCCTCATTGGCTTCCTCCAATTTTGCAACCGTTTTGTAGAGGTTGATCACGTGGATACCGTTACGCTCCATGTAGATGTAAGGAGCCATGTTTGGATTCCACTTTCTTGTTAGGTGTCCAAAGTGCACACCTGCTTCGAGTAAATCTTTTACTTCAATTTTACTTGCCATTTCTGTACTTAGTTTACGTTCCGTTGTAGTAAGCAATGGGTTGGTGGTCACTTTTGGTTCGCCCAATCCATTTAGATGCTAAACTAAATTCCAAAAAGTCGATTCTTTTTTCCTTTTGGAACAACGACAACTTTGGTTAAAAATATAACCCTGAAAAATGGATTCCAGGGTTTTCAATGAACTTATATAATAGGTGCAAATGCACCTTGTGATATTAACGTTTAGAGAACTGGAATTTCTTACGGGCTTTCTTCTGACCGAATTTCTTTCTCTCCACCATTCTAGGATCTCTTGTTAAAAGACCTTCTGGTTTAAGAGCAGCTCTGTTTTCTTCGTTGATTTCGCACATTGCTCTGGACAAAGCCAAACGAATAGCTTCTGCCTGACCAGTGATACCACCACCGTAAACGTTAACTTTTACGTCGTAGTTACCTTCTGTTTCAGTTAGAGCAAATGGTTGCAATACTTTGTATTGTAGGGTGCCAGTGGTAAAGTAATCGTTAAGATCTCTTTTGTTCACTGTGATGTTTCCAGAACCTTCGGAAACATATACTCTTGCTACGGCAGTTTTTCTTCTACCTATCTTATGAACCACTTCCATTATTTGTAGTCGTTTAAGTTTATTGCTTTTGGTTTTTGCGCTTCTTGTCCGTGCTCAGCACCAGCATATACTTTCAAGTTTCTAAAAAGTTCTGCACCCAATTTGTTTTTTGGAAGCATTCCTTTCACAGCACTTTCAACGATACGCTCAGGGTGTTTGTCCATAACTTCTTTGGCAGTAGCTGAACGTTGACCACCTGGATAACCTGTATATCTCTGGTATTCTTTTACGTCCAATTTGTTGCCGGTCAAAACAACCTTCTCAGCATTGATGACAATAACATTGTCTCCACAGTCAACATGGGGGGTGTAGCTTGGCTTGTATTTTCCTCTAAGCAACTTGGCCACTTTGGACGCCATTCTTCCCAAGGTCTGTCCTTCAGCATCAACCAATAACCACTCCTTGTTAACAGTAGATTTATTGGCGGAAATAGTCTTATAACTTAATGTATCCACTTCTCGAATATTATTGATTTAAAAACCTATCCCGATAAACGGGCTGCAAATGTACAATTATTAGATTGAATTACAAACGGTTGGTAGGGAATATTTTTTCACCTTTTTTATAATTCAATTTTTGGGGCGTAGTTCGACTGCAAATATCGGTAGAATTTGTTAAAAAATCTTAAAAAAACACCTGTACTGTAACTGATGACATTTTGATGGGTCTTTAAAACATCATCAATCAAAAAACGAACAGTTTGAAACACTCCTTCCTTGGCATGCTATGCCTTTTGTTTACTATTGTAACCTACGCCCAAGATTCTACCGAAGTAATTGAAAAGAAAATTTATGTGACCCAAGCACTCGGCGATATGGATGCTCCGGCCATAGATGGATTACTGAATGACCCAGCATGGAACTTGGTGGAATGGGGCAACGATTATATTGAATGGCAACCTGACGAGAATACTCCTCCTACCGAGCAAACCAAGTTTAAAATTCTTTATGATAGCAAGAACCTATATATAGGTGTACGCTGTTACGATGCCGAACCCGATAAAATTGTGAAACGACTTTCACGTCGAGATGGCTTTGAGGGCGATTGGGTGGAGTTCAATATCGATAGTTATAATGATAAAAGAACTGCCTTTTCCTTTAGTATAACTGCTGCAGGTGTAAAGGGAGATGAATTCGTATCAAACAATGGGAATAATTGGGACGCTAGTTGGAATCCTATTTGGTATGTAAAAACAAATATTGATGATGAGGGTTGGACGGCCGAGCTTCGGATTCCATTAAGTCAGTTAAAGTTTGGAAGTGAAGAGGAGCAGGTTTGGGGTCTTCAATCCACCAGACGTTATTTTAGAGCAGAGGAGCGCTCTCTTTGGCAACGTAAACCTGTGGACCAGCCTGGTTGGGTAAGCGAATTTGGGGAACTGCACGGTTTGAAGAACATTCAACCCCAAAAACAATTGGAAATTCAACCCTATACCGTTGCCAAAACCGAAACTTATGAAGCGGAAGAGGGCAATCCCTTTCGTGATGGGAGTGAAAGTAACATTACGGTTGGTCTCGATGCCAAGATTGGAATTACCAATGACCTTACTTTGGATTTAACCGTTAATCCCGATTTCGGTCAGGTGGATGCCGACCCTTCGGCCATTGCGTTGGATGGATTTCAAATATTCTTTCAAGAACGACGCCCTTTCTTTGTGGAGAACAAGAACATTTTTGATTTTCGATTGTCCCAGTCGGAAGCAGGAAACACTTTCGGGTCCGACAATGTGTTTTATTCGCGTAGGATTGGAAGAAGTCCGCAATCCTATCCAAGCACAAATGATGGAGAGTTTGTGGACCAACCAGACAATACGCCTATTATAGGTGCGGCAAAATTCAGTGGAAAAACCAAAGATGGTTGGGCTATCGGAGTTTTGGAAAGTGTAACCGCTCGAAGAAATGCCATAATTAGAACTGGTACAGGCGATGAACGAAAGGAAATGGTGGAGCCCATGACCAATTATTTTGTGGGTAGACTCCAAAAGGATTTCAATAATCGTAACTCCTACATTGGTGGACTTTTTACGGCGACCAATCGTGAAAACCTTCCAGAGACCTTGAACTTTTTACATACTTCCGCTTACACAGGTGGATTGGATTTTAAACACCAATGGGCGAACCGAGATTGGTACTTGGGTGGCAACGTTACCTTTAGCAATGTACAAGGAACCGAAGAGGGCATTACCAACACTCAACAATCCATCGGGCACCTATTTAATAGGATAGATGCCGATCATGTTAGTGTGGATACGACCAAAACTTCGTTAACGGGGACTGGAGGAAATGTTCAAATCGGAAAAGTAGGTAACGGGCATTGGAAATTTGAATCTGGTGCCACTTGGCGTTCCCCTGAATTGGAACTCAATGATATCGGATTTCAAAGAAGGGCAGATGACATTCGCCATTATACCTGGATCGGTTATCAAACCTTAAAACCTGACAGCACTTTTAGGCGAGTGGGCATCAATTACAACCATTGGACGGCTTGGGATTTTGCTGGAAACCATAATACGTTACAATTCAACACCAATAGTTGGCAAAATTGGAAAGGCAACTGGTTTACCAATATTGGTTTCAATTATGCACCGCTGGAATACGATAATTTTGCCCTTCGAGGCGGGCCTAGGCTGAGACAATCACCATGGATGAGTTTTTGGAACAGTGTAAATACCGATAGTCGTAAAAAAATTAGGTTTTCAGCATTTCATAATGGAAGAAAGGCCGTGGATAATTCCATAAAGACCTATTATATAGAGGGCGGTTTTGTGTATCAGCCCATCAATGCGCTACGTATTTCGGCATTCCCTTCTTTAAATTTGAACCACGACAAACTCCAATTCATTACCAATTATGAGGATGTAAATGGAAGTCCACGGTATCTTAATGGGGAAATTGACCAGCGTACCTTAAGTATGTCTTTCCGATTGAATTTTACCATCAATCCGAATTTAACGATACAGTATTGGGGGCAACCCTTTATTTCGAGAGGTCGATATTCCAACTTTAAGCATATCACAGACCCGTTGGCCAAAAACTTTGAAGACCGATTTGTGCAGTATAGCCCTCAACAAACTTCTTATTCGGATGGAGTTTATGGTATTGATGAGGATTTGGATGGTATTGATGACTTTACGTTTGATGATCCTGATTTCTCCTTTGTGCAGTTCCGTTCCAATTTGGTAATCCGTTGGGAATACATTCCAGGTTCTGAAATTTTCTTGGTCTGGTCGCAAGATGTATCACGAAGTGGAGACCCCACAGCTGGATTATTGCCCAGTTTGGGAGATAACATTTTTGGTCAAAAACCGCAGAACATTTTCTTGCTGAAGGCTACGTATCGGTTTGTGTTTTAACTGTCATTCAATATGGATGCTGAGCGGAGTCGAAGCATAAATTAAAATCGATGAAGCTGTTTTTAGATTCCTGCTTTCGCAGGAATGACATTAAGCACTCAATATTTTCCGCAACGCTTTCACCAAAGCAGTATTCGCCTCTGCATCACCTATGGTAAGACGAACTTTGCCTGGTGCGCCAAATTGGGAAACAGGACGAACCATAATTCCTTCTTCCATCATTTTATTTGTAAACTCCATTTCAGGGAATGGCGGGTCTATGATAAAAAAGTTAGCTTGACTTGGCCAATAGGTAATGCCCAATTCGTCAAAGGCTTTGGCAATAAATGTTCGGCCTTCCAAAACGGTTTTCACGGTTTCCTCTATGAATTCAGTATCGCTCAAAGCACCGATGGCAGCCTCGATGGAAGTCAAAGGAAGTAAAAATGGTTTGTGAATCAATCGCACATAATTGGCAATGGTTGGAGTGGTATATGCATATCCAATTCGCTGACCTGCTAAGCCATAGGTTTTGGAAAAACTATTGAGACCAACCACATTATGACCCTCCAAAACATAGGGCAATGCGGTCACGTAATCTTCGGCATCCGCAAAATGGCGGTATACCTCATCAAAAACCACCACAATGTTTTTGGGAACACGGGCCATAAAATCATCCATCACCGATTTTGGAATGTAGGTACCTGTTGGGTTATTGGGACTGGTCAAGAAAATGATTTTGGTCTTCTCGTTGATGGCATTTAAAATACCCTCAACATCCAAATCGTAGTTGGGGGCCAATAGCGGAACATCCACCTGTTTGGCACCATACCATCTTGAAAAAACAGCATAGGGTAGAAAACAAGGGTTGGAAAAAATCACTTCATCCCCTTCATTGATAAAAGCACGAAGTAGGATATCCAAAATCTCCGAACCGCTGTTTCCACACAAAAACTGGTCGGAGGTCAATTGTCCATCAAAATCTTTGACCAAAGCTTCCCGTAAACGGATGTCGGTCTGATCGGGGTAAATATCAATATGGTCCAATGCAGCTTTCATGGCCGCAATGGCTTTGGGCGATGCTCCCAATGGATTTTCATTGGAAGAAAGCTTGTAGATTTTTTTATTGGTCGGCGGAATGTTTTTACCTCCTTGGTACACCTCTTTGGGCACCAAATGGGCCTTAAAAATGGATTCTATATTATTTTTCATTGATATCAACTTATAAACTCTCTCCATAAAGCAACAGTGCCATCGCTTTTTTGGTGTTGCCGTCTTTTAACATGCGCTGGGCCAATAAATGGATGTCTCTTTTCGATAAAGCTTCGCCGCCCTCCAAAACACCGGTAACATCAATTTCAGAAGCAGAGGGTAAATGCTCCAAATTTCCCAATCGGCCCAAATCATTCCCAGTGAGCACATCGCTATTGCGAATGCCTTTAGGTAAAGCATCTACTCCAATGCCCAATGTGCGGATAGGTTTGGTTACTTCAAACAGAGATTCTTTTATGGCTCGGATGTACCAATTGCCTCCCATTCTGCCCACCAAATCCAGTTTTTCAGTGTCCAAAACGCCGTCGGTAAAGTATTTTTCATCCACATGTATCAATTCCACTTTGGCAATTACCAAATTACCTGCGCCTGGCGTTTGTGCCAATTCAATCACTTCTTGTACGGTGCATTCAAATGAGATTGGCGATTCGGCAACTCGGGGTGGTTTTACTTTTTCACTGGGAATTTCAGTAAACCCTGCTTTTACGAATTCATTTACCCCTTTGGCATATGCTGTACTGGATAATGACATCTGTTCCACCATATCGTGGTTCACGACATTAATAACCACTTCGGGCACTTCCAATACATTTTCGTGGGTGTTTTTGAGGGAATTATCACGACCGCTACGGGCAGGGGAAAACACCATTATGGGCGGATTGGAACTGAACATATTGAAAAAACTGAACGGGCTCAGGTTTACGTTCCCGTTTTTGTCCACCGTACTTGCAAAGCAAATGGGTCGTGGCGCAATGGCTGTCGACATAAGGTTATATAAATCCAAATTATTGGATATTGCTGGGTCTATGGTTTTGATCATATTATGCATTAATGTCATTCCTGTGAAGACAGGAATCTATTTTATTATAAAGGTGACTGAGCGATGTCAAAGTCACAGTTTTGTTTCGGATGCTGAGCGGAGCCAAAGCATCCGCAAGAAACTTATCAATCGTATTATTGGGTGACTGAGCGTAGTCGAAGTCACATTTCATAAATTCACAGTGGTTTCGGCTACGCTCAACCACCTAAATTATTTAGCAGGCAACACTTTGGTGCTCACTGCTCCAAATCCGACTCTAATATCGCCTTTTTGGGCGAAACCGCGAAGCGTCACGGTATCCCCATCTTCTATAAAAGTGCGTTCCGAGCCATCTGTTAGTTTGATTTTATTGGAGCCTCCCCAAGACAATTCCAACATAGAGCCAAAACTGTTTTCTTCTTTACCTGATATGGTTCCTGAGGCCATTATGTCCCCAATAGCGATATTGCAACCATTTACGGTGTGGTGTGCCAATTGCTGACTCATATTCCAATACATATGTTTGAAATTGCTTCGACAAACCGAGGTTTCCTTTCCAGCTTCGGGCGTGATGCTGACCTCAAGGTTGATGTCATAATTCTTTTTGCCCACAAATTGCAAGTAGGGGAGTACTTCAGGTTCTTGTTTTGGACCTTCAGTTTTGAATTGCTCCAAGGCTTCCAAGGTTACTACCCAAGGCGAAATGGAAGATGCAAAATTCTTTGCCAAGAAAGGACCTAAAGGTGCGTATTCCCATTTTTGAATATCCCTTGCAGACCAGTCATTGAACAAGACCAATCCAAAAATGTAATCTTCAGCTTCAGCTGTTGAAACAGAGTCTCCTAATGTGGTTTCCTTTCCACAGATAAAACCGATTTCGAGTTCAAAATCCAAGCGTTTTGTTGGACCAAAAATGGGAGAAGTTTCACCCTTCGGCAAAGTTTGCCCTTTGGGCCTGTGGATGGGTTGTCCACTAACAATAATGGAGCTTGCCCTACCATGATACCCCACTGGAATGTGTTTCCAATTGGGCAAAAGAGCCTTTTCAGGATCACGGAACATTTTTCCCACATTGGTGGCGTGTTCCAAACTCGAATAAAAATCGGTATAATCGCCCACAGAAACAGGCATGTGCATTTTTGCTTCCGATTGCTTTACGAAGAATTCAGGTTTTCCTGCCAAAACAGATTGATCATCTTTCAACCAAAACTGAATCTTTTTGCGAGCCCTCGAGGTTATTTCTTTTCCAAGGGAAATAAAATCATTTAAAGTGTCCTTTTCCAAAAGGGCGGTATTGAAGTCAAATACATCCAATTCTGCAACGGCCGCCAAATCCAAAATATGGTCGCCAATGGCCACACCCACCCGTGGACTTCTATCCTCCGTGGAAAAAATCCCGAATGGAATATTGTGAATCGAAAAATCTGAGTTTTCAGGTATTTCTATGATCATTTTTTATAAGATGTGAGATTTGAGTAGTTAGAATTTAGATTCTTCGGTTAAGGTTGATTTTTCCATTTCTAATATCTGGACTCTAATGTCTAACTACTAAACTACTCCAACCACGATTTATAGTACTTGCCATCATCAATTTTGAGGGCGTTCTCGGTCACTTGTAAGGGTTTGAACGTATCAATCATCACGGCCAATTCTTCTGTGCCTTTTTTACCGATACTGGCCTCATAAGTACCAGGGTGCGGTCCATGGGGAATTCCAGCAGGGTGCAACGAAATATAACCAGGGCCAATGCCTGTTCTGCTCATAAAATCGCCATCAACATAATACAATACTTCATCCGAATCAATATTGGAATGGTTATAAGGTGCTGGAATCGCTTTGGGGTGGTAGTCGTACAACCTTGGGCAGAACGAACACACTACAAAAGCGCTGGTCTCAAAGGTTTGATGTACAGGTGGCGGTTGGTGTACTCGACCCGTAATCGGTTCAAAATTATGAATGGAAAATCCGTAGGGGTAGTTGTAACCGTCCCAACCGACCACATCAAATGGGTGTGTGGCATAAACGAGCTGGTGCAACATGCCCTGCTTTTTGATTTTCATTACAAACTCTCCCTTTTCATCAAAAGTTTCGAGGTCTTGCGGCAATTTGTAATCGCGCTCGCAATAAGGGGAGTGCTCCAAAAGTTGACCGAACCAGTTACGATATCTTTTTGGGGTATAAATTGGATGGAAAGACTCGGCATATAAAATGCGATTGTCTTCTGTATCAAATTCAATTTGATAGATCATACCTCTTGGAATGATGAGGTAATCCCCATATTCGAACGGAATGTTTCCCAAAAACGTCTTTAATGTTCCCGATCCTCGGTGGATAAAAAGCATTTCGTCCGCATCGGCATTTTTATAAAAATAGTCTGTGACAGATTTTATCGGAGCAGCCAAACCTATATGTACATCATTGTTCACCAATAGGGGTTCGCGTGCTTCCAAAAAATCATCTTTGGGAGCTACATCAAATCCGATAAACTTTCGACTAGTGATATTCTTCGCAACAGCAATTTTTGGGCTTACGTCAATGGCTTTTCCAACCTCTTTTACCTGAGTAGGTCTGTGAACATGGTAGGAAAGCGAAGACATGCCATCAAATCCGATAGTGCCGAAAAGTTGCTCATAGTAGAGCCCGCCATTGGGTTTTTCGAATTGGGTATGCCGTTTATGCGGAATTTTCCCGAGTTTATGATAAATAGGCATTATCTCTAAGTTTTAGTTTAAAGTTATAAGTTTTAAGTAAGTAATGCACAGCACTTAAAACTTAACATTTAGCACTTGAAATTTTAGTGTAGAGTGCCTCGGATTTCTTGTTCGCGTTCAATCGCCTCGAACAAGGCTTTGAAGTTACCTTTTCCGAAAGATTGAGCTCCTTTTCTTTGAATGATCTCGAAGAACATAGTGGGTCTTGGCTCTACAGGTTTGGTAAAAATTTGAAGTAAGTAGCCTTCATCATCACGATCTACCAAAATTCCCAACTCACGAAGCGGTGCAATATCCTCATCGATTTCACCCACGCGGTCGGTTACTGCATCGTAATAAGTTTCGGGTACACGCAGAAATTCTATCCCACGGCTCTTCAAATCACGAACGGTTTGAATTATATCATCCGTGGCAACAGCAATATGCTGAACGCCTTCACCTTCGTAAAAGTCCAAATATTCTTCTACTTGCGATTTTTTCTTGCCCTCAGCAGGTTCATTGATAGGGAATTTTATACGTCCATTTCCGTTGCTCATCACTTTACTCATCAAAGCCGTGTACTCTGTAGAAATATCATTGTCGTCAAAAGAAAGAATGTTTCGGAACCCAAGTACGTTTTCATAGAAATTTACCCAATGGTTCATTTTGTTCCAACCTACATTGCCCACCATATGATCTACAAATTTTAGACCTGTTGAGGTAGGGTTGAAATCTGGGGTTTCCCATTGTACAAATCCTGGCAGAAATGTGCCCTCATAATCTTTGCGCTCTACAAAAACGTGAACGGTTTCACCATAGGTGTAAATTCCGGAGCGAACCACTTTTCCGTTTTTATCTTCTTCAACGGTTGGCTCCATGTACGATTTTGCCCCGCGTTCCATAGCTGCATTGTAGGCGTAAGTGGCATCTTCCACCCACAGGGCAACCACTTTTACGCCATCACCATGGGTGTCGATATGTTTGCCGATGGCAGTGCCACTTTTAAGGGGAGAGGTAAGCACCAATCTGATTTTATCTTGAACCACCACATAACTTTCCCTATCCTTTAGGCCAGTTTCCAATCCAGCTTTGGCCAACGATTGAAATCCGAAAGCGGTTTTGTAAAAATGTGCAGCCTGTTTGGAGTTGCCTACATAAAGTTCAATATAATCGGTCCCATTAATGGGCATAAAGTCTTGGGAGGTATCTTTTGATTTTGGAAGTGCTGTTATTTCCATTGCTTGTTTTGTTTTTATTGTTCAATTCTTTTTTGTTGCATCAACAACAAAAATAATAAAAATCAGGTACGAAAGCGATTTCGTTGGGCAAATTTTAGGTTAAAATTGAGGGGAGTATTTTTAGAAGGGTTCCAATATAAAAGTCTGAATCCCTATTTTTGCTCACTACATGCTCAATCGAATAGATGAAATACAGGGAATGGGGTACCACTTGGATTTGGTACTTCGGAAGATTCAAAAGGCCTACCTCAAGGCTTTTGAGGAATTGGGTGTGGATACGACCATTGAGCAATGGGTAATTTTATATCAAATTCATTTATTGGGGGATGAAGCCAGCCAGCGGGATATTGTAAAGAACAATTTTAGGAACCGTGCCACTACTTCACGGGTTATCGGTGGATTGGAAAAGAAGGGTTGGATTTCGAAAACCCGTTTCGAGGGCGATCAAAAAAGATTCAAACTTGAACTCACTGCTCAAGGAAAGGAAATTTTGGATTTGACCTTGCCCACGGCCATGCAGCTTCGAAAATTGGCGGTTAAGGATATTGACCCTGCCCAATTCGCCACTTTTTTAAACGTATTGAATCAAATAGAGGCCAACTACGACGAAACGGAACCCCAATGATTAAAGGCTAGTTTGGCAATGGTAATTAAACCGATCAGTAAAATCAAAATCAAACTGATTTTTTTGAATTTATCCTGGGGGATATAGTTTAGTATTCTTTTGCCCAAATAGGTGCCCACCAATCCAATGACCAATAAAAATGGCAGGTACATCAATTCTTGCTTGCCGATATATCCATTTTCGTAATAGACAAAGGTCCGCGAGAAATCGATTAGGAAATCGATAAATGCCGAGGTGGCAATAAAAGCACTTTTTTCCAAATTGAATGCAGCCATGGTTAACCCCCGAATTGCACCTCCTGTACCCAAAAGTCCAGCAGAAAAACCAGATAGGGTTCCTCCCACAATAGCATTCTTTTTATTGGGTAGTACTACAATTTCATTTTTGATCAGGAACAAAAGGCTGAAAACCACCAAAAAAACACCTAACACAATTTCCAAGTAATAACCATTTACCATTTTGGAAAGAAATCCACCGACAATCACAAACAAAACTGAGGGAGCCCCAATGTAGAGCAGAAGCTTTTTGTCCAACCCTTTTTTAAAAAGGAAAATCTTGCTGAGGTTGCTCGACAGGTGAAAAATGGCCGTCATGCCCAGCACGGAATAGAAATCAAAATAAAAATTGCCCAAAGGCACAAAGAAAACCGAAGAGCCAAAGCCACCAATGGTTCCGACAATTTCGGCCACGAGCGCGAGTAACAAAAAAACGTAGCTAATTTTCATGCTGCCAAGTTAAGAGAGAAAAGTTACGCTATTCCAATGGTATAAAAGCTGATCTATTCCCAAGTGCCGTAAAAATTATGCAAGGTCCAAAATGCTTTCTTTTTAATGCGAGCCTTCATTGAGGGAGGTGGTTTTACGATTTTCTGGATTGATAAAAAGATCATCAGGGACTTGATACCAAAGATTATTGGAAGGCGTGAGAATAGTCAGGCCCAAATAGATTTTTTTCATATGTGTACGTTGGAAATCTAAAGATTGAAAAGTTAAGGTTATGTCATTTTAACCTAAAATAATCTTAAAATAGCCTATTTAGGTTAATGGAGCATAGTAAATGGATAATCTAATGGACGTAGTGGTAGGAAAACTACCGCAACTTTGTACCCGTATAGTTATGCTATTACAATTGCTATGAAAAAGACAAATTTTTATCCAACAATATGGTCAACAGCGCCTTACGCACCTCACGTGATGGAAGGTTGGTACAAATCCCAGAACGGGAGTGCCGAGTTGATCTTAAGAAACGAGCCTGCAACATCGCTCAAGGTTTCCGAAATGATGCTGAACATTACCAAATTCGCCGCAATCGACGAAAATGGTAAAGAACATTTTATAATAGATTTTCCTGGTCAAAATCCAGTTTCCTTTAAAGGAATAGCTTCTGGAACATTTTTGCGTTCCAAAAGTGTGCTTTCCTTGCCGAAAGGTACATACACTGCCTTGCGTTTTTATTTGGCAGGTTGGGGAAACCAGTTTATATACCAGGATGGGGACGAAGAATCTGCAAATGCATTCGAACGTTTGGATTTTACCATCGATGGTGGATTCAAGGTAGCGGAAGGCAATGCCCCAGAAGTTAAATTGTGGTTCGATTTTGCTCCCTACCAGTGGAAGCGACACTTTAAACCGCTTACGGATTTGTTTATAAAAAGCAAGACTCAGCAACCACGATTGGCCAATAGTTTTGGCAACTAATTATGCTATGAAGAAGATGAAAAAGGCACCTTTCGGGGTGCCTTTTTTATTTAAATCTTAATTGACCATTTTTTCGACTTCCGTACCATGGTAAAAATTGGCCAAAATGGAATCCATTTCATCCCTTCCGGCAACAATGCCCTCTATTTTATTCCAAAGTTGCTCGGGCAACAGAGGACGCAGTGGTTGTTGGTGTTTGGTAATGTTGCCAAATACCTTCTTGATTTTATTGTCCCAGACCTTATAATATTTTAAAAGGTCGTTCGGATACACAATTTTTCGTCGTGTTCCTTCATCTGCTGCCCTAAAGGGCAAAGGAATGTTTAGGTAGCCATAATCGTCCGTAAGTTGTTCCCCTGGCTGAATATCGCGAATCGCAATCTCAAAATCATATGCCGTGGTAAGGCAATTGGAGTTAAAACTATGGTTCACATAGCGTCCATTGTCCCAACAAAGGATATAGTTCCCTTTGTTGTTCCTAAAAGTGTAGGTGTCCAAAATGTTTTGGTAAATAGGCTCCATATGCTGCAGTTCCAAAGGGGTAAATTCTCGGTCCAATTGGTCCAAGACCCACGTAATGGTACCTGCTGGGATAAATTTGGTAGCTACAACGCCGTAACCAATTTCGTTACTGATAAATCTAAGTTCTGTATCTGGGTGAATCATTTTATACCTGTTAAAAGTAGAATGAAGGTATAAAATTGTTCAATCCGTTGATGGAAATTTTTAAGGGTTTAAAAACTTAAATAAATGATTGAAAAACAGCTTAGTGCACGCTTAGGCGCTCCAGTTTTTGAAGCACTTCATACACCGAAAAGCTACGGGCAAATCGGTACATTTCCTTGCCATCGAGTTTGATCAACACCACAGGAAGCGTAAAAACCATGGATTGGCCGGTAAATTCTACTTCTTCCTCTACATCTACCACACGGATGTTTACCTCCGGAAAGTTTTCTTGTACCGCTTCCAATAACTTTGGTTTGAGCACTTTGCACACCCCGCAAGTTTTGCCCGTGAAGTAGATGAGTTCTATCATTTATAACAATTAATAATCGGAATAGTCGGTTGGGTACATGAACCATATATCGGCATGGTTCACATTGTTTTCATATTTGGGCATGGCGGTCAAGGCCTTCCATTCTGGAGAATCTACAAAAGCTTCCCAATTTTTATCCCTAGTTGCCATATCGGCATGGGTGGTCATGTACATTAAATTGGGCATTTTGGGGCCAGAAAGCACTTCCCCGTAAAACACTGCATTGAAATTGAGACGGTCAAAAAGTTTTACTTCGCCACCAGCATTGAACATATCAACTTTATTAATGTAATATTTTTCGGTAGGAGATTCGTAACTGCGCAATTCATAAATACGATTTTCACGAGGACCATCCAAATTTGGGGTTGCCATTATGGGCATATCGGTAAAAGCTTGCATTACAATGGACGATATGTTTTCATAGGGCGCATTGTCAAAATTGGCATCGATGTATGCACTTCCTGCTGCCATGTAGGTCTCATCTTCCATAAGTTTACCTTCCAATTCCTTGAATTGATCCAAACTTTTAAAAGGCAAAAGGACAAAAGTTTTTTGTACCGTATCCGTTTCGTTCGTGATGAATTTAAATACCCCAACTTTATCGATGCCCTGCTTTTTCACTGCGGGGATAAAGGCATTTTTCAAAAAATCGTCGGTTGCAGCTATTTGCGCTTCCGAACTAAAGGAATAGATTTTTAGTTGATAGAATTCCCGCTCATCTTGAACGGTTTCCGGAGTGAGGGTGGGTTCGTTAGGTTCAGGATTTGGATTGCCACAGTTGGTCATTGCCACTAAAACAAGTAGCAAGGGGAGGAATTTGATGGATTTCATTGTTCTGCTGTTTATTTTGATGTGATGTCGTTTTGTATGCTTAAAACGACGTTTCAAGATACGGATTAATTGTTGATTGCAGTTGGTACGTCGGTTGAGGTTTTACTTTTTGAAATGAGGGCCATCAACCCTAAAATGGGGCCAATGGCCAAGACCATATATATGGCGTTGGAAGAAGTCCAAGTTCTAATTTCATTCAACAATTGAATACTGATGATAGTAATTGCAAATCCGATACAATTGACAATGGTAAGTGCAGTTCCTTTAATTTCTGGGGAAGCATTTTGCGCCACCAGAGTGGAAAATAGGGGAGAGTCGGCAATGACCACCAAACCCCAAAAAATAAGAAAAGCGATAAAAAGTGTTTCTGATGATTGACCAAACAGCAATGGCGAAACCAAGCAACAAATACAAGAAAGCAAAAGGGCCACAAAGGCCACTTTTTTGGTCCCCAATTGCTGTGATATATATCCTCCAACAACGCAGGCCAGTCCGCCAAGGGCGATTATTATAAAGGATAACATCGGAATATTAAATGCAACTTGAGGGTTTGCCCATGCATAGGTCTGCAGCATAATCGGGACAAAGGCCCAAAAGGTGTAGAGTTCCCACATGTGTCCAAAATAACCGAACGCAGCGGCTTGGAATTTAGAATGCTGAAAGACTTTGACAAATGCCGACAATTCTATTTTTTGACTTGGTTTACGGAATGGCCCATCTGGAACAAAAGTTAACATTAGCAGACCGCCCAAAGCTGCCAAGCTTGATGTGGCCAACAAGACCATTTTCCACGGAAAGGCATTCGTCATGTTTTTTAATAAATGGGGGAAAGCGGTGCCGACCACCAACGCCCCGACTAAAAACCCCAACGATTTGCCCAATCCTTTTTCGTAATAATCTGCGGCAATCTTCATGCCTACGGGATAAATGCCTGCAAGGAAAAATCCTGTGAAAAATCGAAAACTTAAAAGGCTAGCCAAGCTGTTACCTTCCCAAATCACTCCAAGATTAAAGATAGCGCCAAAAATGGCACAGCTTAAAAATACTTTGGATGGCGAAAAGCGGTCGGCTATGGATAGAATTGCGAACAACAGAGTGCCCACAATAAATCCAAACTGTACTGCCGAGGTCAAATGCCCCACAGCGCTATCACTTAACCCAAAAGTGGCAACCAGGTCTTGCATTACCCCATTGCCCGCAAACCACAGTGATGTGCAGCAAAACTGCGAAATCACAATTATGGGAAGTATGATTTTGGAGGGTTTCATTAAGTAACTTCTAATGCGCCTCCAACCAATTATCACCAATACCGACTTCCACATCCAAAGGAACAGATAACTCGTAGGCGTGTTCCATTTCGGTTTTAATGAGTTCTTTCATTTCCTCCAACTCAGGTTTGTAACAATCGAACACCAATTCATCGTGTACCTGCAACAACATTTTGGTTTTATATTTCCCTTCCGAAAGCTTTTTGTGGATGTTGATCATCGCAATCTTGATGATGTCCGCAGCACTCCCTTGGATGGGTGCATTCACAGCGTTTCGTTCCGCAGCACCGCGCACCACTTGGTTGCCCGCATTGATGTCTTTTAAATAACGACGACGTCCCAAGACCGTTTGCACATAGCCATGGTCACGGGCAAAATCTATCTGCTCGCTGATGTAATTCCGCAATTTCGGGTAGGTTTTGTAGTAGGTATCGATGAGATCTTTGGCCTCGGTTCGGCTCAAATCCGTTTGATTGCTCAATCCAAAGGCTGAAACCCCATAAATTATTCCGAAGTTTACGGTTTTGGCATTGCTACGCTGTTCTCGGGTCACTTCCTCAATCGGCACGTTGAAAACTTTAGAGGCAGTGGATGCGTGAATGTCCTCCCCATTTTTAAAGGCCGAAATCATGGTGTCTTCTTCGCTCAATGCCGCAATAATGCGCAATTCAATTTGGGAATAATCCGCTGCCAACAACACATAATTTTCATCGCGGGGGATAAACGCTTTTCGTACTTGGCGTCCCCGTTCGGTACGGATAGGGATATTTTGCAAGTTCGGATTGTTACTGCTCAAACGACCCGTAGCCGCTACGGTTTGCATATAATCGGTATGCACCCGACCCGTTTTTGGTTGCACCTCGTTGGGCAAAGCATCCACATAGGTGCTTTTTAGCTTCGCCAATCCACGGTAATCCAACACATTTTTAATGATTTCGTGGTCTTTTGCCAAATAGGAGAGAACATCTTCCGAAGTGGAATACTGACCTGTTTTGGTTTTTTTGGGTTTGTCCACCAAATTCAATTTACCAAATAGGATGTCACCCAATTGTTTTGGGGAAGCAATGTTGAATTCCTCCCCTGCATCTTCGTAAATTTTCTTTTCCAACTCCGCAATGTCTTTCTCGAGAGCGGTCGAGAGATCTTTCAAATAGGCTTCATTTAAATTGATGCCCTCCAATTCCATATCGGCCAACACGCGAAGCAATGGAATCTCGATATCCTCAAATAATTTATCGGTTTGGGCTTCTTTCAACTCAGGTGTGAATTTTAATCCCAATTGAAAGGTAACATCGGCATCCTCTACCGCATATTCGGTTTGTTTTTCCAAAGGAACTTGGCGCATACTGAGCTGGTTCTTGCCTTTTTTGCCAATGAGTTCGGTAATGGAAACCGGTGTGTAGTTGAGGTAGGTCTCGGACAGCACATCCATATTGTGGCGCATATCGGGGTTGATGAGGTAGTGGGCCAACATGGTGTCAAATAATTTGCCCTTGACTTCCACACCGTAGTTTTGCATCACTTTGATGTCGTATTTCAGGTTTTGCCCCACCTTTTCAATGGACTCCGATTCAAAAAACGGACGCAATTTTTCAATTAAGGGTTTGGCATCGTTCTCGTTATCGGGAAATGGTACATAAAACCCTTTGCCAGGAGACCAGCTAAAGGCAATGCCCACCAATTCTGCTTCCAATGGATTCAATGATGTGGTTTCCGTATCAAAACAAACGGAGGGTTGCTTCATCAATAGTTCCAAAAAGAGTTCCATGCCCAATCCGTTTTGCACATTCTGGTACAAATGGGAAACATCGGCAATGGTTTTTCTGCTGTTCACATCTTTGATGGTCGCAGCAGCTTCGGTTGGGTCACCACCAAATAAAGTGAACTGGCCACTACCAGCAACTTTGGCCTCCTCTTTCGCGGTTTGTGTACTTGTCACAGGCGTGCTTGCTTCGGCTTCTTCGGTAAACAATTTGATGAATTGGTCCTTGAGTCTTCGGAATTCCAATTCCTCAAAGATTTCCTGTACCTTTTCTGCATCTGGTGGACACATTTCGTAATCCTCAGCATGGAATTGTACGTCGCAATCTGTTTTGATTTCCGCCAGTTTTCGAGAAAGACGGCCCAACTCGGCATTTTCCTCGATTTTCTCCTTCATTTTGCCTTTTAGCTTGTCGGTGTTGGCCAACAAACCTTCCAAGGAGTCGAAATCCTCCAAAAACTTTTTAGCGGTTTTGTCCCCTACGCCTGGAAACCCTGGAATGTTGTCACTGGCATCACCCATCATGCCCAAATAGTCGATGACCTGCTCCGGACGTTTTACCCCAAATCGTTTTTGTACTTCGGGAATTCCCCAAATCTCAATACCGTTGCCCATTCTCGCTGGACGGTACATAAAAATATTTTCGCTTACCAACTGTCCAAAATCCTTATCGGGGGTCACCATAAAGACTTTGTAATTTTCCTTTTCGGCCTGTTTCGCCAACGTACCGATAAGGTCATCGGCTTCGTAGCCCGCCAATTCCACCACGGGAATTTTCATGGCCTCCAATATTTGCTGGATATAAGGCACTGCAATTCGGATGGCATCTGGTGTTTCGTCCCGATTTGCTTTGTAGGCTTCAAAAAGCTCGGTGCGCTCTACACTGCCTCCCTTGTCAAAAGCAACGGCCAAATGGTCGGGCTGTTCGCGTTTGATCACATCAAAAAGGGAATTCATAAACCCCATAATGGCGGAAGTATCCATTCCCTTGGAGTTGATTCTCGGGTTTTTGATGAGGGCGTAGTATCCACGAAATATAAGTGCGTAGGCATCTAAAAGGAAAAGTCTTTTTTGATCAGACATGGTATAAATTTTTGAAGTACAAAGTTAGAAGTACGAGTTTTTAAAAGTACGAATTGATGTTTAATAGATATCAGAATTGAGATGTTAGATTTGAGAATAAAGCTTCAAAAGATACGAGAGTCAAGAGTCAAGACATATTGATTCTAGAAGCGAAGCGCTCTTGTTTCTTGAATATAAAAGCGTAGTGTTCTAACATCTAATATCTAACAGCGAAGCGGTCTTGTATCTAACCTCTATTCATAAAAACTGGTTACCTCTCGATTCTCATGTCCCTTTTCGGAATATTCACGGTAGGTAAATCCTGGGTGTACGCAATAACCCCCTGTTTCTCCATTTTTGTTGATGGCCAAAAATCCTATTTGGAAATCCTTTCGGCCCTCATTTTTCTTCATGATACGTTTTACCCCTTCTTCACAGGCTTCTTGTGGACTTTTACCCTGACGCATCAATTCCACAATTAAAAAACTGCCCACAGTTCGGATGACTTCTTCTCCCACTCCCGTAGCTGTAGCGCCACCCACTTCATTATCAATAAAAAGTCCTGCGCCTATAATAGGGGAGTCCCCAACACGACCGCCTACTTTGTAGGCCATTCCGCTAGTGGTACATGCTCCAGCGATATCCCCGTTGGCATCAATGGCCAACATTCCAATGGTGTCGTGGTTTTCAATGTTGATGGTGGTTTCGTACTTCGAGGTTTTTAACCACTCTTCGTATTGTTTTCGGGTACTTTCGGTAAACAAATCCTCTTTTTTAAAGCCTTGCTCATAGGCGAATTTTTCAGCACCCTTTCCAGCTAAAATAATATGTGGGGTTTCTTCCATCACCTTTCGGGCCACTGAAACGGGGTGCGCGATATTTTGAAGATAGACCACAGAACCGCAATTCCCATCTTTGTCCATGATGCAAGCATCCAAAGTCACATTGCCATCGCGATCTGGACGACCACCTTTGCCAACGGTCTCGTTGGTTACGTCGGCTTCTTCCACCATCACACCTTGTTCTACGGCATCGAGTGCATTTCCTCCAGCGCTCAATACTTCCCAAGCTTTGTTGGTGGCATTGAGAAAATTCCAAGTGCAGACCACAATTGGTTTTATGGGTGCAACAGTTGCCAATGGAGCCACTTCGGGCTTGGTTTCGGTTTTGCAGGAGGCCAATGTACTGGCAGAAACCAGTCCTGCGGCGGTAAGGCTCGAATTTTTAAGGAATTTGCGTCGTTCCATGCGTTGGGTTGTTTACTTTTAAGGGTCATAAATATACAATATGCTGGTAGAAATTTGTGCCAATTCGTTGGAATCGGCAATGCATGCAGTAAAGGCAGGAGCAGACAGAATTGAGTTGTGTTCGGAGCTTGGCGTTGGGGGGATAACTCCCTCGGCTGGACTTATCCGATTGGTTAAAAAGCAGTTGAACATTCCTGTGCATGTGCTGTTGCGTCCGAGAGGGGGGCATTTTACCTATTCAGACTACGAATTTGAAGTGATGAAAGCCGATATTTTGGCCTGTAAAGAAATGGGGGTCGATGGGATTGTATCGGGAATTCTGCATCCTGATTTTACAGTTGATGTTGAAAGGACAAAAACACTTGTTGATTTAACTGGGGATTTACATTTTGTGTTTCATCGGGCATTTGATTGGGTATCGAATCCTTCCGATGCCTTAAAAGAACTCGAATCCATTGGTGTACAAACCGTTTTGACCTCTGGTGGAGAAACTTCTGCAGCAATTGGATTGCCAAAATTGGTGACATGGCAGCAGCATACCACCATGACCCTAATGGCTGGGGGAGGAGTCTCGCCTGATAATGCAATGAAGTTTAAAAATGCAGGTTTAAATGCCATTCATTGTTCGGGATCAACTTTTAGTAATACCTTGAATATTGGTAACAAAATAAGCATGAACTCGTCTAAACACTTAGTGGAAGATCAGGTGGCTGTTTCCAATCCTGAGTTGCTCAAAGCTATTATTGCAGCCGTTAAATAATATTTAAAAGCCCTGCTAGATAGGAGATTAACCCTAATTTTGCAAAAAAGATTGTATGTCGAGATTTTTAGTATTGGCCGTTATTTATGTGATATTGGCCACTTATGGTTTTCAAGCATTTAGGACCTTGTTCAAAAGTCCATGGATGCACTGGACCTATATAGCCCTTTTTCTGGGTGCCCTATTATTTTTGGCCGTTAAAGTAATGACCTACGACCCAAGTGATGGGTTCAAAGGCACTGCAGCAATAGCTGGTAGCATTTTCGCAGCCTTCTTTTTGTTGGCCTTGGTTATGGGCTTCTTTCTTTTGTTGGAAGATGTGGTGCGATTGATCGGTTACGGTTACAACAAAATCGTAGGGATTTCCGATACTGATGCAGGTTATTTTCCTTCCCGAAGAAAATTTATTAGTGGTTTGGCCCTTGGTTTGGCCTCCTTGCCATTTGGTGCATTGCTGTATGGTATGTACCGTGGAAAATATAACTACCAAGTTTTAAAATATGAACTTGAGTTCGAGGATTTGCCCGATGCATTTCACAACTATCAGATTACGCAGATTTCGGACGTACACAGTGGTAGTTTTGATGACTACCAAAAAGTGGAATATGGGGTGAATTTGGTAAACGAGCAGCAAAGTGATGTAATTTTCTTTACGGGGGATATTGTGAACAACCGTTCTGATGAATTGGAGCCTTGGAAAGAGGTTTTTTCCCGTTTGGAGGCGAAAGATGGGGTGTTTTCCATTTTGGGGAACCATGATTATGGGGATTATGCCGTCTGGGATACGGAAGAAGCCAAGGCCCAAAACTTGGAGAACCTAAAAGCAATGCAAAAGGAAATGGGCTTCGACCTGATTCTGAATTCCAACCGTTATTTGGAGAAAGATGGCGAAAAAATAGCCTTGGTCGGCGTAGAAAACTGGGGTAGAGGTGGTTTTATAAAAGCAGGCGATTTACAAATGGCCAAGGAGGGTGTCCATCAGGATGATTTCAAAATATTATTGAGCCACGATCCTTCGCATTGGGAAGATGTAGTGATTTATGATGACTACCATTTTCATTTAACATTAAGTGGTCACACCCACGGAATGCAATTTGGCGTTGAGATTCCGGGATGGGTAAAATGGAGTCCGGTAAAATGGCGCTACAAATATTGGGCTGGTATTTATAAAGAAATGGATCAGTTTATCAATGTGAACCGAGGTTTTGGTTTTATTGGTTACCCTGGACGTTTTGGTATTTGGCCAGAGGTATCTGTAATCACCTTGAAGAAAAAAGGAAAGGTTGCATAATACAACTATTTCCAGTGTTCCGATTTTAAGCTCATAGTGGCTTTAAGTATGTCCTTTTGAGAAATCTGACCCACCAATTTTCCATTTTCAACGATAGGGAAACGCCTTCTTTTTACTTCTAGGAATTTTTTGGCCGCATCAAAAATGTTCATGTTGCCATCGATGGTCTCTACATTTTTGACCATACGAAGACCCACTTTTCGCTCGGCCATGGGCATGTTGTAGTATCTGCTATCACTAATGTGTTTGATGCAGTCGCCTTCTGAAATCATTCCGATAAGTTCGTTTTTCTCATTGACTACTGGTCCTCCAGAAATTTTGTACTTGAGCAATGCTTCAATCACTTCTTCAATGGGTTGTTCTGGATTAAATGTGATGAGATTTCGAGTCATATAATCACTCACTTTTAGCCTTGTTTCTTTGGGAATCTCCTTGACTCTTCTTCCTGTGTAACTTTTAATTGCCATGACGATATATTTAATTGTTGCCTATTAAAGATACTGAATTTCAGAATCTTAAAATTTTATTTAGCATGGTTTAACAATGGAAATAAAAAAGGCACTGAATCAACTTCAGTGCCTTTTTCTATGGTTATTTTGGTTTATTTCAAAGTTTAAGGGATGCGCCAAATCCGACCATCATTGTAGTCATGTCGTAAGAAACCTCACTTCCTGGAATGGCTCCATAGGGCGGATAGTTTTGAATAAACTGTGGATTCAGAAGAGGTCCGGAAGTTGCATCTCCACTGGTACCATAATGAATCAAGGCATCCAATGTAAAGCGGTCGCTAAATTCATAGCTTATCCCAAATTGGTAGGCGTTTTTAATAATGGCGGTCGCTGGAACATTGAAAAAAGCAACGTCACTATTAATTGGATTGGAACTGTAAGTGTATCCAACCCTAATGGGTAATTTGTCCACCCCTTTGTATTGGATACCTGCAGAGATTATATTGATGTTTTCCCAACCAAAGCCAGACACGGAAGCAGTTTCTGTCCAACCGACATTTGAGAAACCATCCGTATTTTCATAATCGACCATTCTGTAATCCAAGGCTATGTCGATGTTACCCAAAGAATATCCCAAACCAAAGGAAAGAATGGAAGGATAATCCATATTGAATGTGTTGGTGCTTGTGGAGCCATCCAAATAGGTGTTCTCCAATTCGAAGTCTTCAAAATACTGAGTGGTTTTATAGGAAACCCCAGCTTTAATTCCTGTTGTTGAATGATAAAAGACCCCGATTTGTCCTCCAAAACCCAAAGCTGATGCCCTGTCTGCGGTTGGGTAACCTGCTTGGGTTGGGTTTGCGGTTGGATTGGGCATCAATTCCAAAGAGGAGTAGTTGAAAGTGGGTTGAATCCCGATGGAAAATTCATCGGAAATTTCATAGGCCCATGCAAGTCCAACCTGTAACAGCATATAATCCGATTCAATGCGTCCAAAACCACCATTGGCTTGCGGCATGGTAATGGGGTTGCTCATACTTTCAGGAAAAGTGACCCCAAAACCACTGATGCCAAATACTGAAGCACCAAAAGTATGTTTGCTTTCAGGTTTGCTCCACACCGCTGCTAAAGCAGGCATGGGAGAAACACCGCGGTCATCTTCGGTAGTTCCACTGTAAAAATTGCCCGTAGGTTGACCTTGGTTGTCAAATTCGGGTACCGTTGAGCTTACTTCTGGGGAAGAGAAAAACAAACCGATATCCAGTTTAATGCTTTTGTCATCAAAAGTTGTGATCGTGGCAGGGTTCCAATGCAAAGCCCCAGAGATATCCAAGGGCTGTCCCGTGGCCGCGCCTCCCATCGACATGTTCACAGAACCGACACCTTGCATAATGTGTCCAGCCTGTGAAAAGGTGATGGTGGTCATTAAAAATGCAGTTAGAGTAATGAATAATGTTTTCATAAGGGGGAGGTTTTACACAGTAAGTGGCTGATGTGCAAAAGTTTGTTCAGTCAGATGCTGTACAGTTAAATCAACTGTAAACGTACAAATAAGATGGGTTAAACCGTATGACAAAAATCAGGATTACTCCCATAAAACAGAAAAAGCCCCTTTTAAGGGGCTAAATCAACACAAACTAGAATTATGGAACAACCTACCAAGCCAGATCGTAGGTGTTGCCACTGCCCATGGTTAGTGTTGCAGTTTGATTTCCTGTAAATTCCAAGGTGCCGGAATAGTTATAGGAGTTGCCATTGGAAGCCTTACCTACAAAACTGGCATAAATGGTACCGGATGTAATATTGTAGTTGGACTTAAGTATGGCCAAATTTGTAGTGGTAAATTCAATGGTGCTTGTAAATGAATTCATGGTACTTACATTGGACTCTTGGGAGCCGGAAATGTTGAATGTTTCGTTTACCAAATAACTGCTACTACTATTATCCAAATTGATAATATTGATTGCTGCAGTTGTACTTGCATCGCTGGAAAGTCTTGGGCCATCATAAGTTGAGGTCCCCATTAGGTCAAAATCAGCTGCGGATGGAATAATGCCCGTTCCACATGCTACAATCCAGCTCCAAGTTAAGCTGGCATCATACGAAATGTTTCCAGATTGCCCCGAAATGTTGTAGGATGAGCCATACTCCACTCCGCATTCATAATCTTCGGCCTTGCCCGAGGTTGAGTTGTCTTCCTCCAACGTATAAATGGCCTCTTGGGTTATTTCTACCATTCCTCCAGACTCTGGGGATACGGATAAGGCAATGGCTTCTGCTGCTTCCTCCTCGGTGATCGCGGTTTCTGCATTGTCGGGGTCATCATCTCCTTTGCTACAGGAAGTAAAGGTTAGGGCAAATGCTGCGATTCCCAATACTAAAAGATTCTTTGTGTTAAAATTGTTTTTTGGTAAGATCAGATTTTTCATAATTGTTAAGGTTTAAAAAATTAATTTTCTTTTTACTGTTATTTTTTGGCTAAACTAGGCCGGTATTCAAAGTTTGATGCGGTCAAAAAAGGTGAGGCTGACAATTTAGAGGGTGAATTATCCTTTAACCCTTGTAATCCATTTTGCCCTTGAAATAATCGTAGAAGCCCTTAAAGACCAATACCAATGGGTTGTTGCTAATGAACCCAGAGGTAATTCCATAAGTTGGTTTTATGGTTTCTGGTTGGTAAGTGCTGAACATGCGGTCCCAGATCATGAGAACGCCGCCAAAATTCTTATCTAGATAATCCTCATTGGAACCATGGTGAACCCGATGTGCCGATGGAGTCGCGAAAATTCCTTCGATAAAACCCAATTTGTCCACGGCTTCGGTATGCAGAAAAAACTGGTACAATAAGTTCAATCCAAAGGAAACTGCGACCAACTCAAAAGGCAGACCAAGTAGAATAAGAGGTGAAACCACGAATGGGGTCAACAAGGCACTCAACCAATTGAGGCGGTACGATACGGTAAGGTTCATGAACAAACTGGAGTGGTGTACCAAATGAAATGCCCAGAGAAATTTTATTTTATGGCTGAACCTGTGGTACCAATAGTAAACGAAATCAACAGCAATAAAGCTGATGAGAAATACCCATACATTGATTTTTAATTGAAATAGGGCAAACTGAGCCAAATAGGACAGGGCAGCATACTGAAATCCAAAAAAGAAGACTTTGGAAAGTTGAAATCCGGCAAATATGACCAAGTTGGCAATGGTGTCCTTGGTTTCATATACTTTTTTGTCATTTCTCCAACTCCAAATAACTTCTAAAATCACTAATAAGAGCAATAGCAGGAATACGATTCCCCCCATCTCCGTACGAATGTCGTTTTGCATAATCTTCACTTTTTTAAGTGAAGTTGCCTTAAAATAGCTGGTACCGAAGGTGAATTTTGGGTGAAGCTGACAAAATCAATGTTGAACCATTACAGGAAGCCTATTCGTCCATCCATTTTTTAAATTCTGGAGCTTTGGCCTTGCTCACGATTATTTTTTCATGGGTTTTGGGTTCCACGTTGATTACAAGTCGCCCGTTAAAGTAAAAATCGATATCCCTTACGGCCCAACGCTGCACAATAAATTGACGGTTGGCCCTAAAGAAAAGTTTTGGGGATATTTCGGCGAGAATTTTGTCCAAAGTGGATTCAATGGTGTATTTTTTTCCATCAGCGGTATGGGCGTACACAATTTCCTGTTCTGTAAAAAACCATTGGATCTTATCCACGGGAAGTGGAATCAGTTTGTTTTGGTAGTGTACCAAATAAGCTTCGCGATACGATTTTTGGGTATTGTTTTGGAGGTAGTTTAAAAGCTCGTGGATTTTATCATTTTCCCCAGTTTTGTTACCCATGGTAGACTTAAACTTTTTTAGGGCCTTTTCCACATCTTCCGTTTGAAAAGGTTTTAAAATATAGTCCAGACCATTCACTTTAAATGCTTCTAAAGCATAATGATCATAAGCCGTGATGAAAATTACAGGAACGCTTGGTGGAATTGAATTGAAAATTTCAAAAGAAAGTCCGTCAATAAGTCGAATGTCCATGAACAGCAGTTGGCACTCCCCAATATGCTCTTGCAACCATTCAACAGAACCTTTTACACTATCCAATTTTTGTAGGACCTTGATCTCGGGTTCCAAATTTTTTAAGGTAAACTCCAAATTACGGGCAATGGCCGGCTCATCTTCAATTATGGCAATGTTGATTGGCATGGAATTAGGTGTTTATTGGCAATTGTACGGTAAAATGTTGCTCAGTTTTTATGATGTCAATGGATTTTCCCATCAAAATAGTATAGCGTTCGTTCAAATTTAAAAGCCCGATCCCCGTGGAAGGTTCTTTATAAATGGCTTCTTTTAGGGTGTTTCTAAAAATGAGCTTGTGATCTTCTTGAAAAACGTCGATGCGCAGTGGAAATTCTTTAGAGACAAAATTATGTTTTACCGCATTTTCCAAAAGGGGTTGTAGTGACATATGGGGGAGTTTTATGCCCAGCGATTTTGGTACATCAATGTGGATGTCCAAGGCCTCTTCAAAACGCATTTTTAAAAGCTGGATGTTTGAATCCAACAGCTCCAATTCTTTGTCCAGACCAATAAGTTGTTCATGATGGTTGCCCAATGAATAGCGAAACACCTTGGATAAATGGTTAATGTAATCTTGGGCCTTGTTTGGGTTTTCCCTGATCAAGGCGGATAGACTGCTCAATGAATTAAAAAGAAAGTGTGGATTGATTTGAGCTTTTAAATTTTTGATCTCTGCATCAAAATAGGCCGATTTTAATTGCTCGTTTTCCAGTTCTTTTCGCTTTTGAATCCTGTTCAATAAAGTAATCTTAAGCAATATGGAAAGTAACACCAAGCTAGTGATCAATCGGAACATATAGCCCAAAATGAACAGTTTTAGGTTTGGGGCATTTTCGAAAAGAAACTTTTGACTGAAACTTCCAAAGGCTAAAAATAGGATTAGGAAAAGTAAGTTGTACCCAACGTTTTTGGTGATTTCCTTTTTATCGGCACCCTCCCATCGCAGCCATTTTAGATTCAGATAGCCAAGAAAAATGCAATAGCCGAATTGGAAAAGGGTTTGATAGGCAAGTTCAGGGGCATTAAATACCCAAGGCAGCCCAATTCGTCTTCCTTCCCCGGGTAGAAAAACAAACAAGCGGTGCACATTCAAGGCAATCGCTAAAAAAACCGAGGTGAGGAACAAGACCCTTTTTTCCGATTTGGTCATTTTCATTGTTTAAAAGTACAAAGGCTTCCTCAATCCACAACATGGGACCGAAGAAGCCGGGATGAATGGATGAAATTGTTGATTGTTATGAATTGTTTCGTTGCTTGTATCGCTCTTTGAGCTTGCTCCTGTTTTCCTTTTGCATTTCTTTGAATGCTTCAAATTCACTGTCGCTCAAAAGTTGTTTCAACTCTTCGTTTTTATCGTCTTGAATAGATTTCAATTCCTTCATTTTGGAAATACGAGAACCTTCACTTTCCCTCGTGGTCTTGAATTTTTCGAAATACTTGTTGCTGATCTCAACAAAGGCTTCTTTCTTCTCCCCGGTTAACTGAAGGGTTTCGATTTGATGTTCCAAAATTTCAGCATACTCTTGGTCGTTTTCTTGGGAAATGCCTAAAGTACAGGTCAATAGCATTAGGGCAAACATTAATTTTTTCATGATGGATTTTTTAAATTTTAAAGCAAGTTTAGCATGGAGTTAGGTCTTGATTTGTCTTTGTTAAGTTGAAGCTGAAAAATTTGGGGGCGAGGCTATTGTATTTTTGGATAAAGTGTTTCTTAAATTTAAGGATGGGATTGAGTAATCAGTTTAACCTGAATTTAACCAAGTTCGAGGGATGCTAACGATTCCGCTTGTGCCAAACGTTAACATTTTTTCTTATTTTTGACTGTAAACCTTTGAATTCATGTCTAAATTTGGTGAACTTATCGATTTGAAAATTCCAGTTCTGTTGGATTTTTATGCAGAATGGAATGAACAATCCACGTCTATGCATCCTATCTTGAGCGATGTTGCTGCGGCACTTGGCGAAAAGGGGAAAGTGATCAAGATAGATGTGGACAAGAACAAAGAACTGAGCCAAGCTTTGCGCATAAAAGGACTTCCGACCCTAATGATCTACAAAAAAGGGGAGATGGTTTGGCGACAGAGCGGCGAGCAAGATGCCAATACTTTAATTGGTATTTTAAACGAATATATTTAATCAAAAAAGCGAGGTTTTTACCTCGCTTTCTTTTTTATTGTTGCTCCATTTCAACTGAATCGGGCACAGATTCTATGGTGTCCAATGGAATCGAATCCTCTAGGTCTGGATCCATAAGCATAGGGTCTTCCAAAGCATCCTCTTCGTCATCCACAAATTGTGAGAATTTGTCAATATACTCATTAAAGATCAAGGTCTCCGCTTCTGCCAAGTCTTTATCCCTGTTCTCGATCAGAATATCAATGTTTCGGCGGTAGGCCTGCATGTCGGATAAGATATCGTCTATTTTCTCATATTGCTCATCCAAAGGCAATGAAGCGTAGTACTCCAAATGCTCTTGATATATTTTTTTGAGCTGGTGGAACAGTTCACGTGCTTTTTCCGTTTCTCCAACTTTGTAATATCCATCAACAAACGGCTCTACAAAGGCATAGAAATAGAAATATTCAACGGGCATGTTGGTCAAGGACATATCGATGACATCCTTGGCCTTGTCAATTTTGTTTTCGGCGATCAAGGTTTCCATCAAACGGGCCAAATTACTTCTAAAGGAAAGTCCTTGCGAGCGTGTTTGTGGATCGTGGTAGATTTTATCACTTCCGGAGTTGCCCCAATCCCAGTTCTTCACGATATCGTACATCAAGTCGGAATCGATGCGGCCCATTTCGAAGGAATTGCGGTTTGGTGTTTTTATAGGCACCAATTTGTACACCAATCCATCCAGTTGCAGGTAATCTTTCATCCAAATGTATTCGGCACTGTCAAAACTTCCACCAGAGAAATAAATCGGACGTTTCCAGTCGTTGTTGGCGATCAGGTCCAACATGAGGATACGGTTTTTTGGCAATACGCTTTCCGGAAGGTCGATGTCAATGTAATCAACGATCAATGCGGAATCTTTCTCTTTTACCAATCCACTTTCCAATACATTTTTTTTGTTGACAGGAATACGAATTTTATTGGTAGGGTAGTATACAATATCCAACGTGCTTTGTGGATACTGTGATAGATCAGCCCCTTGATTGCTCAAAATATGACCAAATTTGGTTTGTTCCTTATCACTAGCTACCCAATTTATAAAGTCCTTGATATCCCAACGGTTTTCGGTGATCGCTCTGTGGTAAATGGCATCCCGTGTGCCATAGCGGTATTTGTCGTGCGTTAATTGTGATGGAATTGGATCACTTTCGTACGCTTTGCGTTTCATTTGGTCGATGTACCAATCCGTGGCAAAAAGGCTGGTGTTCACAACGCGAACATCGGTGCGGTAGTTTTCAATTTCTTGTGCATACCAGATCGGGAAGGTATCGTTGTCTCCAATAGTGAACAAAATGGCGCCCACGTCTTCTTGACAAGAATCCAGATACGCTTTTGCGGTTGATTTTGCCGTATAACGATTGGCCCTGTCGTGATCGTCCCAGTTTTGAAATGCCATTAAAAAGGGTACTGCCAATAAACAGATAGCACTAATGGCCGGTGCCGCGATTTTAGCGGACAATAGTTTTTTAAATTCTTCGAACAATCCATATACCCCAAGTCCGATCCAAATGCAGAACACATAGAACGAACCTACCAGGGAATAATCCCGTTCCCTAGGTTGAAATATGGATGGGTTGGTGTAAAATTGGATGGCAAAACCGGTAAACATAAAGAACACAAATAGCATCCAAAATTGTTTTGGGTTTTTGGAAATTTGGAAAACAATCCCCAAAATTCCGAGTAACAAGGGCAAGAAATAATAGGTGTTTCTTCCTTTGTTGTTTTCCCAATCGCTGGGTAGGTTTTTTTGACTTCCCAAGCGGAGACTGTCTATAAAACCTACACCACTGAGCCAGTTTCCGTTTTCGTCGTACTTGCCCTGCATGTCGTTTTGTTTGCCGACAAAATTCCACATAAAATAGCGCATGTACATATATCCGAACTGAAAGTCGAACATATAACTTAGGTTCTGTCCCAAGGTAGGAGGCTGTACTTCGATGTATTGGCCAAATTCCCTTAAGAAACGAATGTATTGTGATGTGTCTATATCGCCTTGTGCATAGGCCGCTTTGAATTGACTTACGGTTTGACGAAGCTCATTGTTGGAAATATATTCCGATTTTATTTTAAAATCGAGGGCACCAAAATAGCGCATGTAATTTTCGGCATGTTGATCGCTCCACATTCGAGGCAAAATGCCAACATGTTTTGGATTGGGTCCTGGAACGGCGCCTTCGTAATGGTTTACGATGATGTATTTCCCTGTAGCATAATCCTTTTCATATTTTGGGCTATCATCCCTATCCTTTCCTGAAGCAGCAAAGGTATCTGAATAATAGGCTCCGTAAATAGGGCTGTCGACACCAGGATATTGTTCCCTGTTGTAATAGGCCAAAAGGGCTCTTGCATCGGCGGGATTGTTCTCGTTTACCACTGTTTGGGCATTGGCACGGATGGGCAGCATCAACCAAGAAGAAAAACCTAAAAGCAGGAACATTAAACTCAAAACGATAATGTTTCCCGTATGAAAATTATGTTTTCTGGTGTATCGTAGTCCAAAATAAAAAGAAGCCACGAAAATTAATCCCATTATTAAGGTCCCTGAATTAAAGGGCAGACCAATTTCATTGATAAAGAATACTTCGCTCCACCCAAACAATTCCAAAACGTAGGTAAGGGAGAATTTATAGACCAAAATCAAAAGGGCAACCACGATGATGTTGGCCAATAGGAAATTCTTTATGGTTGTGGTCTTGTATTTTTTGAAGTAGTACAAAAGTCCGATGGACGGAATGGCCAAGAAGCCCATAAACTGGATTCCGAAAGTCAGACCAATCACAAAACAAATCAACAATAACCAACGATGGCCCCTTGGGTCGTCCAAATTATCGGTCCATTTAAGTCCGAGCCAAAGTAAAAGCGCCATGATAAAACTCGCCATGGCATAAACCTCGGTCTCCACGGCATTGAACCAAAAGCTATCGGAAAACGTAAAGGCCAGAGCACCTACCAATCCGCTACCAAAAATGGCAATCGCCTGAGGGTTGGAAATAGCTGTTTCTTTGGAAATAAGCTTTCTTGTCAAATTCGTGATGGTCCAAAAGGTAAACAATACGGCAAAGGCACTTGAAACAATGGATACCGCATTTACCATAAGTGCGATTTTTGTTTCGTCGCCAAAGGCAAACATAGCAAAGAACGCCCCGATCATTTGAAGTAAAGGTGCTCCTGGAGGGTGTCCTACCTGTAGTTTGGCCGAAGTGGAGATATACTCCCCTGCATCCCAAAAACTTCCTGTGGGTTCAACGGTAAGTGCGTAAACTATAAAGGCGATAGCGAAAGAAACCCACCCGAGGATGGTATCCCATTTTTTGAAGTCTTTTGCAAACATAAAGCTGGTTATTGACCGAGTTGGGGCGAATTTAGTAAATATAGAAGAGACGGTCGGTCATTTTTCGAAAACCTTTAACATGCTGTTGGGAGAAATTTTATTCGGATTCTGATTAAAATATTTGTTGAAACCAAAGTTTGTTTTAAATTTGCACGCTCAAATGCTGAATCAAGTTTAGTGTTTGAATGGTACTGGCCTATGGTGTAATTGGTAACACAGCTGATTTTGGTTCAGTCGTTCAAGGTTCGAGTCCTTGTAGGCCAACAGAAAGCCCCTTATGTCGAAAGATGTAAGGGGTTTTTCTTTGAAGGTACCTAACAATTATCCCCAACCTTGGGATTCGGGTAATTGTCTGATTGATCTTCGGTGGTATTGTCCAAACAAGCAAAATCCTTTTCTAAGAGCAGGGAGAGTTCTTTTCCATTTTCCAATGACATTTCATTTTGATAGCCTACTCTATCCGAAGTGGCCCAACTTGATCTTTCTTCATCTGGTAAAAAAAGAGTAATGGTATTGTTGGAGAAATCCGCTTCCATAGCAGTAATACCTTCCTTTGCTTGTAATTTATAATTGAATTCAGAGGTTCCAAAGTGGGTTGTTTCCGAAAAGACACCTGTTGAGCAGAAAATTTCCACCTCTGTTTTGGTCAATCTGAATCGAATGGAATCGCCTTTTATTCTAATTTTCATTTTTTAAGCTCTTTAAATTCTTTTTCTCGCTTTGTTTTAAGCTGTAATTGATGGTCACCCGAGTGCCCTCACCAGGAGTGGAACTTATAAACAATCTACCATTGATATAGCTTATCCGTTCTTTCATAAAAAATACGCCCATTCCGCCCTCGCTATTGTTTTTTGGTGGACGTTTTAAAATAGCAGGATCAAATCCTTTTCCATCATCATCTATCACAACGCTTAAAAGGTTATCCGTAAAGTTAATGGTGACCAAAATATAGCTCGCATTCGCATATTTAATGGCATTGTTCACAGCCTCTTGCGTAACTCTGTAAATATTGGTTTCGGCCAAAGAATCAAAACGGATATTTTCTTCGGCCTTATTTTCGAACAATATATTTTTCCCTGTCAATTTGCTCAATTCCTGCGTCATTTTTTGCAGGGCAGGGAAGATGCCGTGATCGCTCAGTTCCGGGGGCGTTAAATTAAAGGTGGCCGTCCTTACTCCTTTGATCAGATCAGAAGTCAAGTTTTTGAGGTAGTCGATTTTCTCCTTGGTTTTTTCCATGTTGGAAAGGTTGATGGACTCAATGTTGAACCGCAAGGCGGTGAGCATCTGTCCAATACCGTCATGGATATCCTTGGCAATACGTTTGCGTTCCTCTTCCTGACTTTCCACGATCAAACTCGCCTGAATCTGCTTTTGGCGCATTCGTTCCTCATAATTTTCAAGCCTGAGCTGTTCCACTTTTATTTGGTTTTGCATACGCTCGGTAATATCGGAACAGAGCAGGAGCACATTGTGTTTTTTACTCGCTTGATGAATGGGGATGATGGAAATATCCAACCATAATTTTTTGCCCGTTTTGGTTTTGATCTCAATTTCTTCCGAGCGGATATCCCGTCTCGGTTTGGTCATGATTTCCCTCAAGTATTGCTGTTGACCACTATCTTCCGTCAATATTTCTGAAAGTTGTGCATTGGGAGGGAGGTCTTTCTTTTCTAAAAGGGCCAAGAATTTTTTACTCATAAAAACGACAGAACCATCGGAACGGGTACTTGCAAAAAGCGCGGCATTATCTATTACAAAATTGAGTTCCCGTAATTCTTGCAATGATTTTTCTTTCTCTTGAACCACTTTTTTGATTTCCAACGCATCTTTTTCGGACTTTATCTGGCTTTTGACCAAATCTCGAATGGTTTCCCGAATTTGAATGGAGAGCGGGCGGAAGATAAAAAGCACCTCCAATAATAAAATACCAAAGGAAAATACCAAGAGCATATATTCTTTAAACTTCAGGTTTTCCAGTTGGTCCTTACTGATGCTATCGTATTCGTTTACGATCTGGTCCATTTTGGACAAAAAATCGGATTCGTTGGCGAGTAAAATTTCAACTTGAGCATTGGATTGAATGGAGTCTCTACCTGAAAGAATAGTTTCGACCGCACTCACCATGGCATTGTGGTGAACGGAAACTTCATCAAACAGTGCCAAAATGGTCGTATTCTTTTCTTTGGGCAATCCAATGCTGTCATTCCCATTTTGAAGTCCGTCATGGGAAACTTTCCAAACCCATAACGTTTGATCAAGTTTTGACAACAGTTCTTCCCTTTCATTTTCGGAAAGGGTGGAGTTTTGCAAAAGCAAAGCTTCTTTGACCAATTTTTGACTGTAGGCGCGTTGTCTTCCTGCAACATTGATGACCCTGGAATCGAATAATTGGCCATCCAAATGTCGTTGAATCAATATTTGGGCAACAATAATGGTCAGGGCAATGGCGGCAAGGGCTAGGAGGTACCATTTCCGTATCCGTACAAATGTGGATACGTCCAATGCCTGTTGTTGGTTGTTTTTATCCATTGCCTTTTAAAACTCTTTTATGTGGTGGATAATGCTTTTGTTACCAAGGCCAATCCATCTTCTGAAAGGGGTAGTTTAAGAGCGGCTTCATGACCTTTGTCCGACATTTTTTTCCAAGTCTTTTGAAGAATGGAAATCAATTTGGCTTCATCGTGCTTATGCAAAAACGGTTCGTAATAATATTTCAAAAAGACCAGACAGATTACATCTTCCAAAGTTTGGGTGTCCTCATCCTTTTTCAACTGCTTTTTGAGCAATAAAAATTCGACCCGATCAATGGTTTCTTGATCATAGCCCACCTTGGCCAATAATTCTGAAGCTTTTTCCGCATGGAATTTTTTTAGATCCTGTCGCCATTTAAGGTAGCCCACTCGATTCATTTCATAAGAGTCACGTGGAATTTCCCAACGGCAAATATGCTGACATCTAGCTGTTAACTGTAAGGCTTCAGGGGCATCGGGAGCAAATTCATCCAAAATTTGGGTCATCCGCTTGGCATAGAGCAGTTCTTTGGGCTGTTCCACGCCATTTTCGACCTCCGTATTGGGGTCTTGGGAATTGGCCTCGTCAAATAACCGAAATGCCTCTTGAAGTTTGCTGGGACTGCCCATGTAAAATGATTTTTCTAAAGCTATTCAGAAAAACCAATATACACAAAGCCATCCTCAATTTTAATGGGATAAATGGCTATTGCGGGCAGATCTCCGTTCAAATTTTCTCCAGATTCCAGCGAGAACGTTTTTTTGTGCATTGGGCAGGCCACTTTTGCAATACCATCGGCATCACCAAGCATTCCTCTACTCAAAACCATTTCCATTTTATGTGGACAAAGGTTTTGGCAAGCGTACCAAGTTTGTTTGCGTTTGTAGTGGTACACTGCAATTTGTTTGTTTTTGTATTTCACGCACGCCCCGCCGTTTTCTGGAATATCGTTAACGTTGCAGGCTTTGAACCAAACGGAAACGGTTGTTGGGTCTACTGTTGTATATTCAGATAAAATAGAATCCATAGTTATTGGTTTTAGTTGGTCCAAGGTTCAGGCATTTTTTGATCGCGCATCGGTACAAAGACCATGTTGTCATCTCTTTCTTCGGTGTTGACAAAATGGGAGAAGCGCTTTTTCATTTCTTCGCATTCCACAGCTTGTTTCCATTCGCATTCGTATTTGTCAACCAAAGATTGCATCTCTATTTCCAATTCTTCGGCAAGGTTCAAACTATCATCAATCACAATTCTTTTGAGTTGATCAATCCCACCTTCCAATTTATCCAACCAAGTCGCGGTACGCATAAGTGGTGCTGCGGTTCGGATGTAGTACATTAAAAAGCGATCCAAATATTTGATTACGGTTTCATTGTCTATTTGTTCGGCCAATAGTATCGCATGTTTTGGAGTTGCGCCACCGTTTCCACATACGTAGAGGTTCCAACCACCATCCACGGCGATAACTCCGAAATCTTTTCCTCTGGCTTCAGCGCATTCTCGAATGCAGCCCGAAACCCCTCCTTTAAGTTTATGTGGGGAACGCAATCCTTTATAGCGGTCTTCCAATTCTATCGCAAAACTCACACTTTCATCCATGCCGTAGCGACACCATGTAGAACCTACGCAGCTTTTTACCGTACGCAATGATTTTCCATAGGCATGTCCACTTTCAAAACCAGCATCAATCAGTTTTTTCCAGATGGCAGGAAGATCATTGAGTTCCGCACCAAATAGGTCGATACGTTGTCCACCTGTTATTTTGGTGTATAGGTTGTATTCCTTGGCCACTTCACCGATCACAATCAATTTTTCTGGAGTGATTTCACCTCCGGGGATTCTAGGAACCACTGAATACGAGCCATTTCGTTGGATATTTGCCAAAAAGCGGTCGTTTGAATCTTGAATCACATCTTCCTTGTTGGCGGTATCATTATAAATGGTCGCAAAAATGGAGGCCAAGGCGGGTTTGCAAACTTCACAACCGTCTCCTTTCCCGCACTTGTCCAAGGCCTCATCAAAAGTTTGAATGTTTTTCACTTTTACAATTCCGTATAATTCTTGACGGGTATATTCAAAATGCTCGCAGATAACGTCTTTTACCTCTTTACCCATAGATTTTAAGGTCTCATTGACCAAATCCACAACCATGGGCTTACAACCGCCACATCCAGTAGTGGCTTTTGTCAATCCAATAACATCTTTCAAGGAATTACATGTACCCTCTTTTATGGAACCACAGATTTTTCCTTTGGAGATGCTTTCGCATGAGCAGATTTGAGCCGTATCGGGCAGATCTATAGCACTTCCAAAAGCTGAACCACCATCTCCACGTGCTCCTACAATCAATTCTTCCGCATTTTCAGGAAGACTCATGTTGTTGAGGTACATCTGGTGCAAAATGTTGTAATCATTGGCATCACCTACCAAAATTCCACCCAACAAGGTTTTACCATCGTGGCTTACGTTAATCCTCTTATATAGGTGCTTGGTTTTGTTTTCGTAGATAATGGATAAGCCTTTTTCAGCAGGCATATAGGGTGTGCCAAAACTGGCTACATCAACTCCCATCAATTTTAATTTGGTTGACATATCAATGTCAGCTGGCATCAATACTTCAGGATTTCCAAGAATTTGATTTGCTGCCACATTGGCCATATCATACCCAGGGGCAACAAGGCCGTAAATCATTTGATTGTATAGGGCAACCTCTCCAATCGCATAAATATTAGGAATAGAAGTTTCCATTTTGTTGTTCACCACGATTCCTCCACGGGTTCCCATATCCAAACCACAAGTTTTTCCAAGTTCATCCCTAGGGCGAATACCAGCGGAAATGATCAACATATCCACATCCAATTGGTCATCTTCACCAAAATCCATTCCCTCGATTACACTTTCACCCAATATTTGGTTGGTGGCCTTGCCCAAATGAATTTGAATGCCCATGGATTCCAATTTTAATTGAAGCACATTGCTACTACGTGTATCCAATTGTCTAGGCATCAATTTAGGAGCAAACTCCACCACATGAGGTTCCAATCCCATATCCAAAACAGCTTTGCCAGCTTCAAGACCCAATAACCCCCCGCCTAGGATGGCTGCGCGTCCATCAGGTTTAATGGCTTTTATTTGGGCGGCGTAGGACAACATTTCCTCAAGGTCTTCAATGGTTCGGTACACGAATACTCCTTCCTTTTCAACGCCTTTAATCGGGGGAACAAAGGGGGCGGAACCCGTAGCCAATACCAAATAATCATAGGAAAAGGATTTTCCTGAAATGGTGCGTACTTCTTGGGTCTCGTTCAGAATGTCCGTTACCCGTTCATTCGTAATAAGATTTATATTATTGTCACTATACCAAGAGGCTGGGGCCAATTCCAGGGCTTTTGCATCTTGGTTTCCGAAATATTCACTTAAGTGAACCCTGTCGTAAGCGGGTCTTGGCTCTTCACCAAAGACTATAAGTTTGAATGCCGAGTTGGCAGGATGCGCTCTGAACTTCTCACAGAACTTATAACCAACCATACCATTTCCTACTACAATTACTGTTTTCATATGCCAAAGATTTGAAATACGATTCAAAACTAAGTATAATTACTTAAATAAATACTGATTTTTCAAAAATAATTACGTATTCTTGTTGAGGAAATGATAAAAAGTACTTGAAATAACCTTAATAATACGGTATAACTATGAAAGCAAGAGTAAGTTTGGTAGGAGCAGGGCCTGGAAGTTCAGACCTAATAACAGTAAGGGGTTTGCGGGTTTTACAGTCGGCCGATGTTGTTTTGTACGATGCTTTGGTCGATGAAGCATTGCTTCAGGAGATACCCATTCATGTTCCTAAAATATACGTAGGTAAAAGATGTGCTAAGCATAGTTATACGCAGAACGAAATTAATACCTTAATAGTAGAAAGTGCATTTACTTACGGCCATGCGGTGCGTTTAAAAGGAGGTGATCCATTTGTGTTTGGTAGGGCTTCTGAGGAAATTGATCACGCTCAATCCTTTGGATTACCCGTTGAGGTGGTTCCTGGAATCACAAGTGCTATTGCCGTTCCTGCAAGTCAAGGTATTCCTGTGACCAAAAGAGGGGTAAGCAGTAGTTTTTGGGTGCTTACCGCTACTACAATGGATCATAGTTTTTCCAAGGATTTTGAATTGGCTGCCCAATCCTCTGCAACCTTAGTTATATTGATGGGAGTGCGTAAACTAAAGGAGATAGCGCAATCCGCGATGAAATATAGAGGAGGCAATACACCCTTTGCTGTAATCCAAAATGGCACTTTGTCTTCTGAAAGTTGCCTGGTAGGAACCTTATCGGATACAACCTATATATATAAGGAATTGGATTGTAACAAGCCTGGTATCATTGTTATAGGCGAAGTGGTGGCCGACCATAACTTCTTTTATGAAGATGAGATTCAACGTGTACTTCAATCCACTTTTTGATTTTAATCCTGATCGAGGATATCGAGATCTGAACCTAGAAAATTTAAATATTCTTCAATTTGACCATTTTCAAAAATTCAAATTCACAAATCTCATTGAATATCAGTATAAATACGTAAATATACTTAGTTAAATAAAAAAACAATACGTAGTTTTACCCTGTAATTGATGATAACCATTATAAAAGTACCGCTTTATGAAAACAAACATTACAAAATTTTCTAGCCTTTTAATACTAGCTGCCTTGGTTGCTTGTGGAGGAAAGAAAGAAAAAACAGCGGGGGATGTTGCCCAGGCGATTGATACGGCCCCAGCATTGGAAATTGAGAAACCACAATTAACTTTTGGTTTTATCAAATTGACGGATATGGCACCTTTGGCCATTGCAAAAGAAAAGGGATTCTTTGAAGATGAGGGTCTTTTTGTTTCGGTAGAAGCACAGTCCAACTGGAAAAATGTGTTGGATAGGGTAATCGATGGACAACTGGATGGTTCGCACATGTTGGCGGGTCAGCCAATAGCTGCTGGAGCAGGTTTTGGACGTCAAGCAGAATTGGTAACCCCTTTCTCCATGGATTTAAATGGAAATGGAATCACGGTTTCCAACGATGTTTGGTCAAAAATGAAACCCAATGTTCCCACTGGGGATGATGGAAAACCAGTTCATCCTATTAAAGCGGATGCTTTAAAACCTGTGATCTCTGAATATAAAAACAGTGGAAAGCCCTTTAAAATGGGAATGGTGTTTCCTGTATCTACCCATAACTATGAAATTCGTTATTGGTTGGCTGCTGCAGGAATCCACCCAGGGTTGTATACCGCCGATAATGTGCAAGGCCAGATTGATGCAGAAGTGTTGCTTTCCGTAACTCCACCACCACAAATGCCAGCGACTTTGGAAGCAGGTACTATTTATGGGTACTGTGTAGGCGAGCCATGGAACCAGCAAGCGGTTTTCAAAGGAATCGGTGTACCTGTAACCACCAATTATGATATCTGGAAAAACAATCCTGAAAAGGTGTTTGTGATGACCAAGAAGTTTGTGGAGGAAAATCCAAATACAGCGGTTGCGGTTACAAAAGCATTGATAAGAGCTGGAAAATGGTTGGATGAGCCTGGAAATAGAGCGGAAGCAGTTAAGATACTTTCAATGCCACAATATGTTGGTGCCGATGAAGTGGTACTTGCCAATTCCATGACAGGAACCTTTGAATTTGAAAAAGGGGACAAGCGTGCAATGCCAGACTTTAATGTATTCTTTAAATACAATGCAACCTATCCTTTCTATTCCGATGGTATTTGGTTCTTGACCCAAATGAGAAGATGGGGACAAATTCCAGAATCGAAACCAGCTGCATGGTATGATGAAACCATCAAGGATATTTACCGTCCTGATATCTGGAAAAAGGCTGCTGAAGCTTTGTTGACCGAGGGACACCTTTCATCGGGAGATATTCCTGCGACTGATGGATACAAGCCAGCAACAACTGATTTTATCGATGGCAAGACTTATGATGCCAAAGACCCAATTGGGTATATCAACAGTTTTAAAATTGGAAACAAAGAGGATGACTCATCCTTGTAAATCTTAAAAATGATGAAGCAAAGCGTTACAGTAGTTCAGGATGAAAAGGGGAATTTTGGCACTATGGTCAAGGATTTCGCAATCAAATTGATTCCTGCCATGCCCAAATGGAATGGCAAGACCTTGGTAAGAAAAGTATTGATTCCATTGGCTTCGATTATATTGTTCGTTGGTTTGTGGCATGTTGGTGCCAAAGCCCTCTACAATATCGAGGCGGATTATAAAATTCAAAAAGCCCTTACAGATCAAGGTCAGGAGGCCGCCGATCAAATGGCTGCTTGTATCGCTTCGGGAGATGTGAGTTGTCAGCCCAATACATTGCCGTCGCCAGCACAAGTATGGACATCGTTCAATACGTTGATTGCTGATCATAAAGCAATTAGTGCGGATAAAGCGGAATTTAAAGCAAAAACCGCCGCATTGAATGCCACACGTGAGGCGGAGGGAAAGGCTCCCATTGTGTATACGGGAAGACCCTCTTTTGTTGACCAGATTTTTACCAGTTTAAAAACCGTTTTTGCAGGATTTCTTTTGGCATTGATCATCGCTGTTCCTGTTGGGGTGATTATCGGATTGAGCACTACATTGCGTAACTCATTTAATTGGTTGATTCAGATTTTTAAGCCGGTTTCCCCTGTGGTTTGGTTGCTTTTGGTTTTCATGATCGTAAAGACCATGACCAAGGATTCCGATTCTGACAGTGCTTTTATCATCTCCTTTATCAGTGTGGGACTGTGTGCCATGTGGGCCACTTTGGTCAACACGGCCATGGGGGTTGCCACCGTGGACAAAGACTATATTAATGTAGCTAAAGTGCTCAAGTTGGGTCCTATTCAAAAAGTGTTTAAGGTGATTTTGCCATCATCATTACCATTGATTTTTACAGGATTGCGCATTACGCTTTCCGTTGCGTGGATGGTTTTGATTGCCATTGAGCTCTTGGCGCAAAGCCCAGGATTGGGATCCTTTGTTTGGGAAGAATTTCAGAATGGAGCCATCGACTCCAATTCCAAGATCATTGTGGCCATGTTCGTCATCGGAATCATCGGGTTCTTGTTGGATAGAATCATGTTGACTATTCAAAATATGGTGTCTTTTAATAAAAATGCAACCGCTTAAATCAGCAGCAATGGCCTATTTGGAACTTAAAAATGTAAGCATGACCTATGGTCGCGGAGCCAATGCCACAGAGGTGTTGTCAAACATTAACCTGACCATTGAAGAGGGGGAGTTTGTAGCCATCGTTGGTTTTACAGGAAGTGGAAAGACCACCTTGGTGAATTTGATCAATGGACTTTTAAAGCCGACCAGTGGTGAAGTACTTTTTAAAGGTGAGCCTGTGGTGGATACAAGTCATGAGAGAGGGGTGATTTTTCAAAATTATTCCTTGTTGCCGTGGTTGACCGTGGGGCAAAATGTGCACATGGCCGTGAAAGAAGCTTTTCCCAAAGCAAGTAAAAAGGAAATAAATGCAAGGGTCGAGGAATATGTGGCCATGGTGAATCTTTCTCCAGCCATCAACAAAAGACCAAAGGAATTGTCTGGTGGAATGCGTCAACGCGTATCCGTAGCTCGGGCTTTGGCCATGAATCCAGAAATGATCATCATGGATGAACCACTTGGAGCTTTGGATGCTTTGACCCGTGGAAATTTGCAGGATGAAATCCTAAAAATTTGGAGCAAGGACAAACGTACCGCTTTGTTGATCACCAATGATGTGGACGAGGGAATTTATATGGCAGACCGTATTATTCCACTAAAACCAGGCCCAAATGCAACCTTGGGGCCAGAGTTTAATATTAATATTGAACGACCAAGGGATAAGACCGAACTCAATGATAACTTGGAGTACAAAAAGACCAGAAACGCCATCATCGAATATTTGATGGGCATTGGGGAAGAGCGAAAATCAGCCTCCAAGAAAGTATACGAATTACCAGAATTGACACCTAAAAGCTTTGTTGCCTAATTGTTAAAACCTATGGAAATGGTAGTAGAAGTATCAAAACAGGCCCAAGGGCACGAAAATGGGGTAGTGTACCCATCGGACAACATTATGTTGGATTTGCACGACTTGAAAAAAGTGTACCCAACGCCAAAGGGAGATTACGTGGTATTGGAGCACTTGAATCTTCAAATTTTAAAGGAGGAATTTGTGACCATTATTGGACATTCAGGTTGCGGAAAAACCACCATGCTTTCCATGATTGCTGGTTTAAATCCCATTTCTGACGGAAGAATTTCCGTTTTGGGAAACCCGATCAAAGGACCAGGACCAGACCGTGGCGTAATTTTTCAAGCCCCGAGTTTAATGCCATGGATGACCGCTTTGCAAAATGTGATGTTGGGCGTGAACCAAGTTTTTCCTCATGCCAGCAAGTCGCAACGAAAAGACATTGCCATGTACTATTTGGATAAAGTGGGTTTAGAGGGCGCATTTCACAAAAAAGCCAATGAACTTTCCCAAGGTATGCAACAAAGGGTAGGTATTGCGCGTGCTTTTGCCATAAAACCAAAAGTGCTGCTGTTGGATGAACCCTTTGGAATGTTGGATTCACTCACAAGAGGAGAGCTTCAAGATATATTGATTGAAATCTGGAACAAAGAAAAAATAACTGCGGTAATGATTACCCATGATGTGGATGAAGCTATTTTTTTGGCGGACAGGGTGGTCATGATGACCAGCGGTCCACGAGCAAAAATTGGCGATGTTCTATCCATAGATTTTGAACGGCCACGAACCAGAAAATCGGTTTTGGAGCACGACGATTATTACAAATACAGAAAACACCTTATTGACTTTTTGGAGCATTGATAGTTCCATTTTCTAAATAACCTATTAACAAATCTCAAAAAATGAAAAAGCTAATATTAACCGTTGGCATGCTATTGCTATGCCTTGTAGGAGCGCAAGCCCAATTTACTTTGGATGGTCAGTTTAGACCTAGAACTGAATATAGAAATGGATTCGGAAGCCTTATTCCTGATGCAGCAGATCCAGGTTTTGCAATCACTACGAGGGCTCGTTTGAACGCTGCCTATCAAACCGAAAAATACAAGTTTTATTTAAGCATTCAAGATGTAATGGTCTGGGGGGAGAACCGTCAGATTTTACCTGATGATCAAAATGATTCCTTTGCCGTTTTTGAAGCTTGGGCCGAATTGAATTTGGGTTCAGGTTGGTCCACTAAATTAGGTAGACAAATACTTTCTTACGATGATGAGCGAATTCTTGGTGGTTTGGATTGGGCTCAGCAAGGAAGAAACCACGATGCCGCATTGATCAAATATGCAAAAGATAATTTCATCTTGGATTTTGCTTTTGCCTACAATCAAGATTTTGATAACCCAACTGGATTTCAGTCTGTGGGCAACGCCTATAATACCACTGGATTTTTTAGCTACAAAACCATGCAAATGCTTTATCTAAAAAAGAAATGGGAAACTTTTGGAGCAAGTGTGGTATTGATGAATAATGGATTCCAAAATTTTGATGACCAAAGCAATGCTGATGGATTGAGCAATTTACAAACCTTGGGAACACATCTTACTTTCAGCAAAGGTAGTTTCGGGTTAGCTGCCAACGCATTTCTTCAAACTGGGGAGCGCCAAGGAGAATTGGATGTGAAAGGTGCTTACTTGTTGGGATTGGATGCAACATATAAAGCATCAAGTGCGATTGGATTGGGTGCTGGAATTGAAATCATCAGTGGAAATGATGGACAGACAGCAGGAGAGACCGGTGCGTTTTTCCCATTGTACGGAACCAATCACAAGTTCAATGGTTTTATGGATTATTTCTACGTGGGCAACCATGCCAATTCAATCGGATTGTTCGACATACATGCCAGTGCCAATTTCAAATTGGGTGAAAAATCCAGCCTTTTGGCGAAAGTGCTGAACTTTAAAGGCGAGCAAGATTTGCCAAGTGGCGAAAATGCATTGGGTACCGAGGTGGATTTGGTCTTTACCCAAGGGTTTAACGGGTATTCCCTTAAAATTGGATATTCCCACATGTTTGCCGCAGATGGCATGTACGAACTAAAAGGAGTTGCAGAAGATGTTGCCGCAAGCACTCAAAATTGGGCATGGGCCATGTTGATTATCAAACCTAAATTTTTTAGCACGGCAAAAGCGGATTAAGATATAAGTTGGTTAGTGTTTAAGGGGCTGTTCCATTTTAGTTTGGATGCAGCCCTTTTTGTTGTGGTAAAGTGATTTCATATTTAGATAATTCATTTATTTTTGTTTCATGCACGATTCGGAGCTAAACAAAACGATAACCATTGTCTTGGCAGATGACCATTCCCTGGTGAGGGATGGAATTCGAGCTTTGTTGGAAGAAGAGGAGGACCTTGACGTAATCGGTGAGGTTCCCAATGGTCTCGAAGCCATTGATATGGTCGGCGAAAAATCTCCGGACATTTTGATTATTGATATCCGAATGCCCGAATTGGGAGGTATTGAAACGGTTGAGCGTTTAAATGCCAAGGGAGGTCTGAAGACCAAGTGCATTATTTTGTCCATGCACGATTCCGAAGAATATATTTTAAAATCTGTGCAAGCAGGCGCCAGTGGTTATCTTTTGAAAGATACCGGCAAGTCAGAATTTGTTAAGGCGATTCATGTGGTGCACGAAGGAGGTAAGTATTTTAGTGGAGATATTTCCGATGTTTTGGTGAACAATCTCTTCAAAACTTCGCCATCTACGGAAAGCACTCCTGAGACCAAAGCCAAAGAAAACCCATTCGACCTTACCAATCGTGAACTTCAGGTGTTGGAATTGATTTTGGCAGGTTACACTAGTAAGGAGATTTCTGAAAAACTGAACAATAGCAAGCGAACCATAGACACCCATCGTTTCAATTTAATGAAGAAAATGGAGGTCAAAAATCTTATCGATCTCTCCAAAAAAGCCCAGCAGTTTAACCTGGTTTAGGCATTTCTTCGGCATTCGCCAGTTATTATTACCAAAACTTCAATTTTTTGGCACACTTTTGCTAAATTAATACTACGTATTTGTACGTATTTTTATATTTTTAATTATTGGAAAATCAGGAATATAAAAATCTCCTTTCATGCAGAAGAAGGATACATTCGATACTATTTGTTCCTATTGCGGAGTAGGTTGTGGCATTACCGTAAAAAAGGATGTCAAAGGCGTGCTTTCAGTTACGGGTAATGAATCATATCCTGTAAACAAAGGCATGCTGTGTACCAAGGGAAAAACCTTGAATTATGTTGCGCAGGACACATCGGACAGGATTCTTTATCCCGAAATGCGGTGGAGCAGAAACCACCCCATGCAACGTGTTACATGGGATATGGCCTTTAAGCGGGCAGCTGCAGTCTTTAAAAGTATCATTGAAAAACATGGGCCAAATAGTGTTGGTTTTTATGTGTCCGGGCAATGTCTTACCGAAGAATATTACTTGGCCAATAAATTGACCAAAGGATTTTTAGGCACCAATAATATTGATACCAACTCGCGTTTGTGCATGAGTTCAGCTGTTGTGGGATACAAAAAAACGGTTGGTAATGATGCCGTTCCCATTTCCTACGCAGATATCGAGTTGGCCGATTGTTTTTTGATAGCTGGGGCCAATCCAGCTTGGTGTCATCCTATTTTGTTCAGAAGAATTGAAAAACATAAGGAAGAAAATCCAAGTGTAAAGATCATTGTGGTGGATCCCCGTAAGACACAATCCTGTGCCTTGGCTGATTTGCACTTGCAGATTTTACCGGGTACCGATGTGATTCTTTTCAATGCCATGGCCAGATGGTTGATTGAAAAGAAGAAAATAGATAAGTCCTTTATTCAAAGGCACACCTCCAATTTTGAGGCCTGTAAACAAACTGCATTCGAGCTTACCATTCGTCAAGCTGCGGAAAAATGTGGAATTACAGCTGATGAAATTGTTTTGGCAGCCAAAATGATTTCGGATGCCAAAGGTTTTATCAGTATGTGGACCATGGGGCTCAACCAAAGTGTGATTGGAGTGGATAAAAATGTTTCGCTCCTAAACCTTTCCTTGCTCACGGGGCAGATTGGAAAACCAGGGTCAGGACCTTTTTCACTCACAGGACAACCCAATGCCATGGGCGGTCGGGAAGTAGGGGGCATGGCCAGTTTATTGGCTGCACATCGCGATTTGGGAAATCCAAAACATCGTAAAGAGGTACAGGAATTTTGGGGCGGCACGGAAATTCATGGCGAACCCGGGTACACGGCCACCGAAATGTTCGAGGCATTGGAATCTGGAAAAATGAAAGCCGTTTGGATCGTTTGCACCAACCCCATTGTGAGCATGCCCAATGCCAAACAAATTGAAAAAGCACTTGAAAAGGCAAATTTTGTCATTGTTCAGGATATTTCCCATAATTCGGAGACCACCAAATATGCAGATTTGTTGCTTCCGGCAGCTGGTTGGTTGGAAAAAGAGGGTACCATGACCAACTCGGAACGAAGAATCAGTTATTTGCCCAAAGTGATTGATGCACCGGGCGAGGCAATGCCCGATGTGGAAATTTTATGGCGTTTTGCCCAAGAAATGGGTTTCCATGGTTTTGATTATGCCAATGCTTCCGAAGTGTATGATGAGTATTGTTTGATGACCAAGGGCACAACCATTGACATTTCTGGACTATCCTATGAAAGATTGAAAACCGAAGGTAGCTTTCAATGGCCTGTTCCTACACCTGACCATAAAGGAACTTCTAGATTGTTTCAGGACCAACAATATTTTACTTCGGATGGAAAGGCGCACTTCAATGCGCCAAGAAATCTGTACAACAAATCCGAAACTACAAGCCCGGAGTTTCCTTTAATTTTAAATACGGGAAGGGTACGAGACCAATGGCATACCCGAACAAAAACAGGAAAGGTAAAACGACTTCTTACCCATATTCCTGCTCCCTATTTGGAAATGAACCAAATCGATGCTTATGTGAGGGGCTTTCGGGAAAACGATATTGTTACCGTAAAAAGTAGACGTGGTAGTGTTAGGGTCAAGCTAAAAATCAATTATGATATTCGCGAAGGGGTGGTGTTTTTACCCATGCACTGGGGAAAAATTCTCAATAACGATTTTAGTAGGGCCAACAATTTGACGAATAATCTTGTGGATCCTGTTTCCAAGGAACCTGATTTTAAGTATTGTGCTGTACAAGTAGAAAAATATAGAAAACCCTTTCAGAAAATTGTAGTGGTGGGTGCTGGTGCAGCGGCCTATCGATTTGTGCAATCGTTTCGTGAAAAGAATAGGGGAGATGAAATCAAGGTCTTTTCCAAGGAGCAATACCCATTTTACAATCGTGTTTTATTGCCCGAATATGTCAATGATGATCTTGAATGGGAAGCCCTGCAAAAATTAAAAGAGGGTGAACTTGATAAGTTAAAAGTGGAGCTTTTTGCCAATAATGGCATTCAAAAAATTGATAGGAATGCAAAACAGGTAGTTGATGATAATGGAGTTGCCCACGATTACGATTTGTTGATTATGGCCACAGGAAGCCGTGCATTTGTTCCCCCAGATGTTCGCATGGACCTGCCAGGTAGATTTACCATGCGGGAACGAGGCGATGCCGACAGACTTAAAGCGTATTTGGCCCAGACCAATCTTCCAGCAAATGAGCAACATGTGGTGATTATTGGTGGTGGATTATTGGGGCTGGAATTGGCGGCTGCCTTAAAAAAGATTGATGTAAATATCAGTATTATTCAACGTTCGCCACGACTGATGGAGCGACAATTGGATCCTATATCAAGTCGTTTATTGGCGGAGGATGTTTTGGAGCGGGGCATTCAGTTGTACTTTGATAATGAGGTAAGTACCGTTTTTGAAGATAAGGATTCGCCCCATAATTTATTGGTGAACCTTAAAACAGGAAGAACACTTAATTGCAATGCTATAGTTTACGCAATAGGAACAAGGCCCAACATTAAATTGGCCATTGAAGCTGGACTTGCAACCAAGCGAGGCGTTTTGGTAGATCCTTATTTAAAAACGAGTGACGAATCCATTTTTGCCTTGGGAGAAATTGCCGAATTTGAGAATTCACTTTTCGGAATTACTTCGGCAGCGGAACAACAGGCCGATATTGCGGCCAATTATATTTTAGGCGATTTGGGAAGTACCTATTCCGGTTCGGTACTCATGAATATTTTAAAATTTGAGAATCTGGATCTGTGCAGTATCGGAATGGTCAATGCACCTAAAAATGATTCATCCTATGAGGAGATCATTTTAATGGATGTGAGCCAGCGTTTCTATAAAAAATGCATTGTTAAGGATGATACCCTAAAAGGTGCCATTTTAATGGGCGATAAAAATGAGTTCGCCGAATTCAAGCGATTGATTGAAGAGGGAGTTGAACTTTCGGAAAAACGAAATGAATTGTTGCGTGGCGCATCGAACAGAGAACCATTAAAAGGAAAAATGGTCTGTACTTGCAGTCAAGTTGGAGATGGAAACCTGAAAGATGCCATTGCTGGAGGATGTTCAGACTTTAAGGACTTGTGCGCGCAAACTGGGGCAGGTTTGGGTTGTGGAAGTTGCAAGCCAGAGGTAAAAGGGATATTAGATACACAATTAAAAACGGCCACTGTTTAATTCGAAGATCATGAATGACGATTTAAATAGAATTTTTGTCAAGGGTGGGGTAACATCCCCTGGGGAACTTATGGAAAGTATCGCCTTATTGGAAACCGCTGGATTAACCGAGGTTTATTTTGGATCCAGACAAGATATTCTATGTCCTACAGATCATTTGAAACAAGACATTTTCAAAAGCTCCCCTGATGTTGTTGCGGACAGATCTTTCCAAAATATAGTGTGTTCCTATGTTTGTGCCGATATTTTTGATGCGACCCAATGGCTAAAAGGTTCCACCTATTTGTATTTATTGGAGCAGTTTGACTTTTTGCCCAAGTTGAAAATCAACATAACAGATCCCAAACAACGACTGGTGCCTGTTTTTGGCGGAAACTTAAACTTTATTGCTTCGGAGCATGAGGATTACTGGTATTTGAACATTTTGTTGCCGCATTGGAAATCCAGTGCCTATTATCCCGTACTTGTGTACAGTTGGGACATCGCGGACGTTAGTCGGGAGATAGAAAAAATATATAAGGGAATCCAAAATGTTGATCAGTTGTTTGCGGCCATTATCGCTGTGTTGACTACCCCAAACAATAAGGCCATTGATATGGAGCTACGCATTCCCTATCAAACTTTTCCCTATTATGAGGGGTTGAACCGAATGGGAATCGACCAATATTGGTTAGGGCTTTACTGGAGAAATAACAGGTATGATCTCAAGTTTTTAAAGGAGTTCTGTAGTTTTTGCTTGGATCAAAGTATTGGAAAAATCTGCATTACCCCATGGAAATCTCTGATTGTTAAAGGGATTCCAAAAGAGAGTAAAACTGCACTTGAACTATTTTTGGGCGAAAGGGGGATAAATGTAAGGCATTCACAATTAGAGATGAATTGGCATTTACCTGTTGATGATTGTAACGCACTCGAATTGAAAAGGTATTTGGTACAGAGTTTCGATCAAAAGGACATCAGCACCTATGGACTCACTTTTGGTATTAGCAATGAAGTGGGTAAACAAACCCATATGTCCTCCATCGTCATTGAAAAGAATCCTATCTCAAAAGTAGTGGAAGAATTTAATCCAAAAACTAGACCTACCTACAATATTCGTCATTTCAAAAATTTTGACCCAAACACCCAAAGTTTACAAACCTTTGCACAGGATATTGATCAAAGGGAACTGCCCGATCTATTGATAGAGCTCAGTAAGCGGTACTTTCAGGAATTGGGCAAAGAAAAAGAAGTTACTTCCAATAAACCTGCAAAAACAGAATCGATTAAAGACGAGGTCTATCAATGCCAAAATTGTTATACGGTTTATGATGATGTCATCGGAGATCCCAAATCAAATATTGCTCCTAAAACTAGATTCGAAGACTTGCCAGAATCCTATGAGTGTAATGTTTGCGGGGCTGAAAAAAACAATTTTGTAGCGATTGAGTTGATTGTTGAGAGATAGTTTTTTTAAACTTCCAACCCCTTTCGGGTAAATGTATTACCAGGCCGATATTACCGATTTTAGATCTAGCTTGTTCAAAATAAGATGGAACTTTTTTTGAATAAACTTCAAAACAGGAAATGCCTAACCTGTTGAAATTCAAAAAATAATGGTATCTTTTAATGCCCTAGTAAGAAATCTGTTTTGGGGTATCTGGCGATAACGCTAAGTTTTTAACAATGACTAAATTATGGCAACATTCAATCTAAACATCAATGGTAAGGTAAAACAAGTGGATGTAGATCCGGCCACTCCCATCCTCTGGGTTTTACGGGACCACTTACAATTGGTAGGAACAAAATATGGATGCGGAATTGCGCAATGCGGCGCATGTACGGTCCATTTGGATGGCACGGCTACCCGTTCCTGCATGTTGACCGTTTCCATGGTAGGCAATTCGGAAATAACAACCATCGAAGGTCTATCTGAAGATGGGAGTCATCCAGTGCAGAAAGCTTGGATGGAGGTCGATGTGCCCCAATGTGGCTATCGTCAGGCAGGTCAAATAATGACAGCATCGGCCTTGTTGGATAAAAATCCCAATCCGAGCGATGAAGAGATAGAGATGGCCATGAACGGAAATATTTGCCGTTGTGGCACCTATACCCGAATTAAAAAGGCTGTAAAACTTGCCGCAAATTCTTAATTGGAATCGGTCATTAAACTTAAAAATCTACCAAAAACATGTCACAACAAAACAATACAATAGGACGTAGAGCATTTATCCGAAACTCAGGTTTGGCCGGTGGTGGCCTTATTTTAGGGTTTAGTTGGTTAAATTCCTGTAAACCAAAACAAGTTACGGAAGCGGAGGTTTTAGAAATGCCAAAAGAGTGGTTCGAAATCAACTCGTATTTAAAAATCGGAGAGAATGGTTTGGCTACCATTTATTGTCCAAATCCTGAATTTGGACAAGGAGTTATGACCTCTATGCCGATGATGGTTGCCGAGGAACTGGATATTGCTTGGGACAATGTTTTGGTGGAGATTGCACCTTATGATGCTGAGGTTTATGGCAGACAATTTACAGGAGGAAGCCAAGGGATCAGAACCCGATGGGAAGGATTGAGGACCGTAGGGGCATCGGCCAAACAGATGTTGAAAGAGGCCGCGGCCAAACAATGGGGGGTGCCTGTTTCGGAAATCACAACCGCAGACGGGGTTTTGACCCACGAAGCTTCAGGAAATACTTTGGGTTATGGGGAAGTGGCATCGGCGGCCATGGCGATTGCTGTTCCCGAGGAAGTGACCTTAAAATCCCCGAAAGAGTTTAAGATCATCAGTAATTCCAAAAAGAATGTAGAAGGAAAGAAAATAGTAACAGGTAAGCCCATGTTCGGTATCGATTACCAATACGAAGGTGCATTGGTGGCTATGGCAACCCATCCTCCAGCCTTCGGTCTCAAATTAAAATCTTTCGATGCTACAAAAGCCAAATCAATGCCCGGTATTGTCGATGTTTTTGAGATAAACACCTATGCCGACGATTACAAACGCAATTTTTTCGATACCAATGCCTTTACCGAATTGGTCGTTGTGGTTGGTAAATCAACATGGGAAGTAATGAATGCCAAAAAATCGTTGGACATTCAATGGGAGCCGATTTCCGATTATGAGTACACCGCCGATCGTTTTGGTATGGAAGCCAAAATTAAAGTGCCCAGCGGATTGGAAAGTTCAGATGCCCATTATGCAAAAATGGAAGAATTGGCTTCACAACCAGGTCAGGTAGTCAGAAAGGATGGAGACCCGGAAGGAGTCTTTAAAACTGCTGCAAAAGTAATCGAGCGTAGCTACACCTGTCCATTTTTGGCGCACAACTGCATGGAGCCCATGAATTTCTTTGCCCATGTAACTGAAGAAGGTGCTAAGTTGGCAGGCCCATTACAGGCTCCAATGTTAATTGAAGGAGCGATTGCTGCCAGTTTGGGATTGACCTCCGATAAAGTGGATATTGAAATGACCCGAATGGGAGGCGGATTTGGAAGAAGGGCCTATGCCCACTACGCTGTGGAAGCAGGTCTTATTTCCAAAAAAGTGAATGCTCCCGTTAAATTGGTGTACACTCGGGAAGATGATATGACCTTCGGAATTTATAGACCATCATACCAAGCAACCTATCGAGCAGCCTTGGACGAAAACAATAATTTAGTGGCCTTCCACGTAAAAGCAGGGGGAATTCCCGAAACACCGGTATTTGCCGATCGTTTTCCAGCTGGGGCAGTAGAGAATTATATGGCCGAACAATGGGAACACAACTCCAATATTACCATTGGGGCATTCCGTGCACCTAGGTCTAACTTTATGGCAGGAGTGGAGCAAGCCTTTTTGGATGAGGTTGCAGAATTGGCAGGCAAAGACCCTATTGATTTCCGACTGGAACTATTGGACAGGGCCATGAAAAATCCTGTGGGGGAGAACAACGATTATGAAGCGGATAGATTGGCAGGAGTACTGGAACTTGTTCGCGATAAATCCGATTGGGGTGCAGAGAAACCTGGCGTATTTAGAGGTGTTGCAGCTTATTTCTGTCATAATACCTATGCAGCACACGTTCTTGATGTGGTAAAAGGAGCCGATGGCACACCACGAGTGGAAAATGCTGTCTGTGCCATGGATTGTGGTATTGTGGTAAACCCAGATGCTGCTTCCAATATGTGCGAAGGTGGAATTGTGGATGGTGTAGGAAATGCCATGTTCGGTGGCCTAACCTTTAGGGATGGAGCAACTCAGCAAACCAATTTTGATAAATACCGCATTATTCGACACAGCGAAGCACCCAAAAATATTGAAGTACATTTTGTACAGAATGAAATTGCGCCAACAGGATTAGGAGAACCGCCATTTCCACCTGTAATGGGAGCATTGGCCAATGCCTTGTACAAAGCCGAGGGAAGAAGGTTATACAACCAACCCTTTATTTCGGATAAGCCACCATTGGTTGGATAACCATTAAAATTTTTAACAGGGACCCTCTTAAATATATTTTAAGGGGGTTTGTTTATTTGTACTCACTCCAACAGTATTCTGAATTATTCTAAAACTTAAATTTAAGTTGTACGCAATTCGGTAATCATTTTAAAATGATTGAATTAAGCCTTGATTTGGTGTCCTAAAAAGCCAAAAATTAAATACCTTTAATAGGTACTAATCAATCTCTTATAGTTATGGGGTATCATAGCATAATTCAATCGATTAAATGGCCCAGTTCCATCAAAAAGGTCTGTTTGTTTTTATTTGTCTTGTTAGGCTCTCCCATACATGCTCAAGATTTCAATTTCAAGGATTATTTGGTGTTGGGGGTTGAGTATGCTGAAAGTTTAACCTCTATTTATTTGGAGCCTTTGAATGAAGGGTTGATGTATGCGTTAACGGGTGGCTGGAACAATGATGCCCAAGTGCTCAATGAATGGCAAGTACAATTATCCCTGGTAACCAATGGTTCATTTATTCCTAATGACAAATTATCCCGAACCATCAATATTGGGGATTACGAAAACTTGTCTGTGTTGGGTGGTGGGAACCAAGTTAAAATTCCAACTATTTTAGGTAGTACCAATTCCAATGTCACATTTGTGGCCACGGTCGAGGGTGAGGAATATCAGTTTGATGCACCTACGGGCATTGGACTGCTTTCCACCAACTGGTTGCCTGCTCCCTTATTGCAAGGAAGTGTTGGTTTGCCCATGCATTTTGAAGCCAGTTTTAGGTACTTTCCAAAATTGAATATTGATGATGCTGCGTTTGGAGTGGTCGGTTTTGGGTTGAAAAATCAAATTACCGAACATTTTGAAGGAGGGAAATCCTTACCTGTCGCAATTTCGCTCTTTGGGGCCTTTACCCGATTGGATGCCAAATACGATTTTCAAGCCAATGGATTTATAACAGGTAGCGACCAGCATGTGGATGGTTATTTAAATACCTTTTTGTTCGAAACTCTGATTTCCACCAAAAATCCAGTTTGGAACCTCTACGGAAGTATTGGGTACATCACAGGAAAATCCAACTACGAATTAAAGGGGAGGTATGTGATAGAAACCGAGAACAATACCCTAGAGTTTGTGGATCCCTTCGATGTGCAAACGGAAATTTCCGGGTTTAGAGGTTCTTTGGGCGGTAAGGTCAATATCAATTGGTTCAGTATTAATCTGGATTATACACTACAAGGGTATAACAACCTTTCTTTGGGCTTGAACTTTATGCTGAACGGAGGAAAAAGCAATTAACCAAAGGTCAACCGGAAATGGTAGGAACAAAAAGTGCGATGTCAGCTTCTCTACCTTCAATATCCATAGTGCCCAATGAAGTAAATGAAATGTCCTTTGTTTTGGTCAATTGGTTGACCAGATCTTCTGAAACGATCAGCTCTTCGTTAAATTTTTTGCACAGTTTTTGAATGCGGGCGGTAACGTTCAACACATCGCCCGTAAAGAAAATCTCTTTTTTTAAAGCACCAATTTCGCCAGTGGTCACTTCACCCAAATGCAATCCAGCTCTAAATGAGGGTTGATCGCCATAAGTTTTTTCAAAGTAGGCAGTGTTTTTCTCCAAGCTTTGCTTCATGGCATAAAAACAACGAATACAATTTTCGTGGTTCAGACCATCCTCCTTTTTCCAAGTGATTACAATTTCGTCCCCAACGTATTGGTATACCTCTCCTTCATATTTAATAATGGCATTGGACAATTGGTTGTAATAGTCACTTAAAAATCGAAAATAAACCGTGTGACCTAACTGCTCTGCAAGTGAAGTGGAAGATTGCATATCCAAAAACATAAATACACGTGACTCCTCTTTAGGTTGATGGTATTTGCCCCAAAAGAAATTGAGGAGCACGTTATGTCCCAAATGTTCGCTAAAACCCGAATACAATAACGAAACAAAAATGCTAAAAGCTAAGGAAACCATCGTGCTCAAAAAGGTAAGGCTCACAATATAATGGGAGAACTTTTCCCAGACACCTTCATTTAAAACAGAAACACCTAATTCAATACTTGCAGCAATGGGATAGGTAATAAGGTTGATTACCAATATGAACAGCAGGTAAAATCCCATTTTGTAAAGGATTTTTATACTGAAATTTTTCGATTTAAAACGCTTGCCCAACCAAAGCACCTCCACGGCTCCCATGGTAATACCTACAAGAAATACAGCAATGGAAGCAAACAAAAATACAGTCCAAGTAACAGTAATGTCGGTGTCGGGCCTATGGTTTTCGTACTCATTGGCCATGGATTCGATAAGCAAGATAAACCAGCTCAAAACCAGCCAAATAACCCCAAAGGGTAAAATCCGCTTTACAAAGTATTTAGTCTTGGGGTTTTTAAACAGACGCATGCTGTAAAGTAAATTGATTTTGTTGAGGTGCAGAAGTTTACGAAGGCATAAATCAAAAATTAGATATATCAATTTAGCGATATTTATGAAGAGAACAGGGGCTTAAAATAGTAATTTAGTGCAGTTGCAGTTTCAAAAGTTTCATTTTCAATGATTTGAAATAGTGGTTGCAACGGCAAACAAACAAGCACATAAAATACTATTCAAACTAAAGAACGATGGCGGAGGTTAATTACGCGCAGGAATTTAAGCGGTCCATCAAAGATCCAGAGAACTTTTGGATGGACCAAGCTTCGAACATTAGTTGGTTTCAAAAGCCACAACGAGCTCTTACCAAAGATCAAAATGGATTTTACCGCTGGTTTAAAGGAGGTAAACTGAATACATGCTATTTGGCACTCGATGTACATATAGAAAATGGTCGGGGAGATGAGATTGCATTGATTTACGATTCACCAGTTACCCAATCCATTGAAAAATACACCTATCTGGAACTGCGAGATCGCGTAAGCCGATTGGCAGGTGGAATGAAACGGTTGGGGGTTGAAAAGGGCGATACGGTCATTATATATATGCCCATGATACCCCAAGCCGTGGTTTCCATGTTGGCCTGTGCCCGTTTGGGAGCTGTACACTCTGTTGTTTTTGGTGGTTTTGCCCCACAAGAATTGGCCATTCGTATTGATGATGCCAAACCCAAATTGATCATTACGGCCACCTCGGGAATTGAAGTGGATCGAATTATTCCTTATAAACCCATGGTGGACGAAGCCATTGCCAAAGCATCCCATAAACCAGACCACGTGATCGTCTATAACCGTAGGATGGGGGCTGTTCGTCCCGATCAAGAAAATGACATCGACTATGCAACTTTAATGAAGATTGCCGATCCTGTTCGTTGCATCGAGGTTGATGCCACCGACCCCTTATATATTTTGTACACATCGGGTACCACGGGAAAACCTAAAGGGATTATTCGTGACAATGGCGGACATGCCGTAGCCATGCATTACAGCATGAAACATGTGTATGGTGTCAACCCAAGAGAGGTATTCTGGGCAGCCAGCGATGTAGGATGGGTGGTAGGCCATAGTTATATTGTGTATGCTCCTTTGATTTATGGTTGCACCACAGTTTTGTTCGAAGGAAAACCTGTTCGCACTCCAGATGCCTCCACCTTTTGGCGAGTGATCAGCGATCATGAAGTAGATGTCATGTTTACCGCCCCAACAGCAATCAGGGCCATCAAAAAAGAGGATCCCGAAGGGGAATTCATCAAACAGTTTGACATGAGTCGATTGCGGTATTTGTTCTTGGCAGGAGAACGCTGTGATGTTTCCACTTTGAATTGGGCAGGAGATAAATTAAATGTTCCCGTTATCGATCATTGGTGGCAAACCGAAACAGGATGGCCCATTGTCGCGAACATGATGGGCTTCAATGAGCATTTTGAGGTAAGACCAGGCTCTGCAACCCAAGCTGTTTGTGGGTACGATGTGCAAATTTTGCGGGAAGATGGAAGTGAAGCTGAAAGAGGAGAGGAAGGCTATGTGACTGTAAAATTGCCTTTGCCCCCAGGAACATTGCCCAATTTATGGGGAGATACAGAACGTTTCATAAAAGGATACCTCAATAAATTTGATGGATATTATTTCTCTGGAGATGGGGGGTATATCGATGATGATGGCTATGTGTTCATTACGGGTAGGGTAGATGATATTATCAATGTGGCAGGACACCGTTTGTCCACTGCTGAAATGGAAGAGGTGGTTGCCAAACATCCCGATGTTGCCGAATGCTGTGTGGTAGGTATCGAAGATGACCTAAAAGGTCAGATTCCCTTGGCCATTGCAGTTTTAAAAGCAGGAGCAAGCATAGAGAGTTTTCAATTGCAATCCGAAGTGGTAACCGACGTTCGGAAAGAAATCGGTCCAGTGGCTTCCTTGAAAAAAGTATTGATTGCCGAACGATTGCCAAAAACTAGATCTGGAAAAATATTGCGCAAGGTAATACGGGCCATTGCAGATGGAAAGGAATTTACCGTGCCATCAACAATTGATGATCCAGAAATATTAACCGAAATTGAAAAGTTGTTCCAAGACCAAATGGTAGGTTCCTTTGAGAACAAAGTGAAACAATCCAATTAGGATTTACTTCTAGTTTTTGTTCACACGATAGGTAACACCTCGGTTGGTAACTACACTACCCGACTTAACTGTTAAAGTAGCTGCATCAGAGGTAACTGGAGTGTTGCAAGATGACCCAACATTGGACACCAAAACTCGGAATAGATACCCATTTTTGTTCATGTCAGGTGCGATAATGGTCAGGTTTTCTGTTTGGGTTCCCGAATAGGCACTTCCATCAGATATATTGGCATAATTGGCTCCATTATCCGTGCTTACCTGCCATTGAAAAGTATCCGCATTCAATGAAGTGATGGAAAAAGTGACATTTGAGCCTTTAAAAGTTTCTTGGTCTTGCGGCTGCAATACTATCGAAGGAGCTGCATTAACGGTCACACCCACACTTTTGGTATTGTTGATGGTACCATCGGAAATAGTCACCGTGTAAGTATAAGAACCCGCAGTTAAGCCATTGATTACAGGATTTTCACTCGTGGAACTATAACTATATCCAGATGGTCCAGTGGCTGACCAACTATAAGTTGCACTTGAGGCACCGGCACCTGAAGGATTGCTATATAAGTTCAAGGTTTCTCCTTCACAAATTGGGCCGTTCGAACTTGGGGTTACCGCAATGGTTCCACCTGAATCGTTTATGTCTTGAAAGCTGTAAATCCCACTCCCATTACCATTACATGTTGAATAGGTAGTGCTCCCGATAATTAATCGCTTTGAGGCGCTACATGGGTTGTCGGTGGCGAGTGTACCTCCAGAATTAACGACAAACGCTGCCCCAGAAGGAAGGGAAAAGTCCTTATTTGCTGTCCATTCGACCCAACCGCCATTTTCAATGGTCACTAATTCGGTTTGCAGGCTAGAGGTGTTTCCGATATAAAAATTATCGGTAGCCCCTGTTCCATCACCTACGGTTAGGGAATTCAACGTATTCGGAATATTGGAGGTTAAGGTCACGCTGTAACCACCTTGAATATAAACATCATTGGTTCCTGCCAATTGCCCTGGGTAATTGGTCGCGGAAATCCAACTTGTACCATTATAAACTTGCCAAATGGACGTACTGGTCCAGTTGCCCGATGCAATAGATCGATAATCACCCAAAGTTTGTGCACTTACTGTTTTACAAGCAAAAACAAAAATGGTGATGAAAATCAGAAATCGTATGGCTCCTAAGGAAAAATTCTTCATATGCTAACCTAGAGGTTGACGGGGTAAGTCCGTTCAAAAAAATATAGACCTCTAGCTAGATAGAAACGGTTTTTCTTCTAAAAAATTGTTTGCCCAACAGTCAATTTTGGAAGGAGATCTCCACTAAATTGTTGGTCTATGGTTTTAATTTTGGTTGACTCTATAGGTAATGCCTCGATTGGTAATTACCCGCCCCGATTTTACTGTCAAGATTACTTGGTTTGAGGTTAAAGCTGTACAACTGCCTGAACTATTGGAAACCAAAACACGGAAAACATATCCATTTTTATTGGTGTCCGGTTGTACAATGCTCAAACTTGCTGTTTGGGTTCCCGAATATTCCCCTCCGTCAACGATTGTGGCAAAGTTGCTACCCCCATCGGTACTCACTTCCCATTGATAGGTGTCCACGTTGGATGCGGTTACCGTAAAAGCTCCATTATTTCCAACAATAACAGTTTGATCTACAGGTTGGGAAGAAATTGTATATGGGTTAACGGTAATGGTTTGTTCCACATCATATGTATTTCCCGAATCGTCCGTGATCCTATAAGTTCTGGTAATAGTTTCTGGGTTTGAACCTCCATCGCTCACATCACTTATAAAAGTCACTGTTGGATCAGCATCACAATTATCAGCTTCATCCGTAACCACAGTTACATCAGCTGCTGGAATATCATCAGAACAATATATGGTTATAGGTGCTGGAGCACTTGCAGTTGGGGCAATGTTGTCAACGGTAATATTGGTGGTCGCCGCCAAGTTGGGATAAGGTGGGTCTCCGGGCATTCCACCATATTCTACCAAATATCCTTTAGGTTGATAATCGCCACTTGCAGCTCCCGTATTGGAAAGATCGTTCCATGAACCGGGCAGACCAACTCCTGGTGCCGTAATATGAGCATAGTCTTCATCGCCTGATTGGTTAGGTTCTCCAGAATTCCAAAATTCATAGGCGTAAGCGGTACCTCCTGCGTTACCTTGCCAAAACAAAGTTCCCGCTTCTGGCCCTGTTACCCAGTACCAATCTCCTTCAGTAGCGGCATCACTTGCCCCGATCCAGCCAGCACCAGGTGCTTGTGAACCCAATAGGTCAGATTCATCTTGAATGGAAATAGTGGCCAAATATCCTTGAAGTCCGTAAAATGTTCTAAGTTCTGCTGCAGCTTTTGCTGAGGTCCATGTAATTCCCAATGCGGGTACATATTCATAGTAGTGTCCCGTTGACTCCAAATAATTGGCTTCGTTCAATACGATGGAGAAAGTTCGTGTATCTCCTGACGATACCGTTGCTGTGGTTTGAAATTCAACCGCAGCGATGGCAGCTTCGAATTCGGCCAAGGTGGCAGGGCCAGTTAGTGTTAGTTTTCCTTCTGAAGTATCCCAACTTGCTGTGATATTCGGATGGGTTCCTGTTAAACTCAATAGATCGCCCGATACATCATAATTCGAAGAAATTTGGATATAAACCGCATCCATGGTGCTGCTGTCAGCATCGGTTATGGAAACACTTTCCGCAATTGCAATCGTGGAACCAGGGCAAAAAACTTGATCGCCCGTGGCGGTAATCGATGGTGGATCATTATCGTCCACAGTGTTATCCCTAAAATCGAGGTCGCCTCCTGAATTTGCATCACCGTCGGAATCAGGTAGCATTAAAGAGCTACCGTTTGTGTTCAACGGGTTGTCTATGGTTCCTCCAGGGTCGGAATATCCTGTGGAGGTATCCGTAGTATTATCCAATCCGTCCCCATCACTATCACTGCCAGATAAGGTTAGAGCTGCTTCCGTTGTATCGTTGGTGCCATCATTGTCACTATCGGTGTCCATAAAATCTGGAGTTCCGTCCCCATCAGTATCAACAGGGGAAATGCCAGTACTTTCATAGGCATCATCTAAACCGTTGTTATTTGCGTCGACTCCAGAAGAAGCAACATAGCCTAAAGATGTTTGGGCTTCTACATTGTCGGGTATGCCATCGCCATCACTATCCAAATCTTGATAATTAGGAATCCCGTCGCCATCGGTGTCTACCATTGTGCAGTCTACAGAACCTCCATAACTAGCACCGTGAACACGAGCTCCTAACTGGTAGGCCTCTACCCTAAAGGATTGGAAATTACTGCTTGAAACGGTAAAGGTGATTTCTGTAATGGAGCCAGAAGGTATTCCACCTGCACTGGCAATCCATCCCCCACCTGAATTTTGAATTTGCATATCGGAAGTAGCAACGGCAGGGTCTGCACTTAAGAATACGCTTACCGTGGTTCCAATTGGAATAACTTGTGCAAACTGAAATAAAATTATGGAAGAACCTTGATAGGTGTTTACTGGATTATAGGCATAGGTGGTGCCTGGATCTCCCTCCGCATTGGAAGTATTGCTGAAATTTTGAACATTGGTCGCTGTCTGTACAAAGTTTCCACTCATGCCACCACATTCATCAACATCCAGAATGCCATCATTGTCGTCGTCCACATCCGTAACGTCATCAATGCCGTCTCCATCAAGGTCGGCACTTGCCACACTACAGTTGGAATACAATTTTGAAAATGGAATATTTTGTTTGGAAATGGAAGGGCCTTCATATTGGACGGATAAAGATTCTCCGCCGCCATTTTCAAAGTATAGAACCGCAATATCATGTAAACCAGTGGTCAAGGTAATACTGCCCGATCTTTCTTGTGGGCTATGCCCACCATCATTGTTTACAACTTCGGTTCCATCAATATACAATTTAGAGCCATCGTCTGAATTGGTGTAAAAGGTATATGAGCCTTGGGTGTCTATTTGTATATACCCAGTGTATCGGATGCTAAAATTGTCAGTATCTCCTGGGTCTTCCTGATTTTGAAGGGTGCCAACGTTAAAGGTTGAAATAGTGCCCGATCCCAGATATCCAGCAGTAGGAATATTATCGGTGGTGCTTCCAGAAGGGGAGCTGTCATAAAACTCAAAATCAACTTCTCCATTACAAAGGTCCGTTGAACCTTGAACAAGTATATTGTCTATGTAATAATATTCGTTTCCTGCGGTATTGTAGAAACGGATTCGTATTTCCAAAGTGTTACCTGTGGATGTAAGATTAACGGTGTAAGAGGAATCCAATGGGTCTGATGGACTGGAATCTCCAGAAGCATTTTCAAACTCTATCCAAGAACCACCATCTACCCTATATTCGCCGATAAAATAATCCGATCCAGCCTCGAACTGGTTGGTGGCAGATTGTGTGGCCACATCAAGGCTGAAATTAACAGAACTATATCCATAAATATTTATGGCGTCGGTTTGCCAAATACCTTCTGTACCCAAGTTGTTGGCTTCAATCCGATTGCCCTGCACCCAAACAGCTCCAGTTAGGGTTGTTGTCCAGTTGTTAGCAGATGCTCCGCTTGAGGTGCCATTTTCAGTACCATTGGCATAACTGTTAAAATTCTCGCTCCAAAGCGTGGTTTGGGAGTAGGAAAGTGAAGTTCCTAATAATATTATAGCTAAAAGTGGTATCCATCCGTTAAAAAAACCAAAGGTTTTAATAGAGGTTGAGGTTGTGCCCATTTTTCCTTGTGAGTTTGCTGCAAAAATTAAATGGATGCCTGACGTTTTAAAATATTTGTTGCGAAACTGGGTCAAACCATTGTTAAAGGGAACATTTAGTTAAAAAGTCCATACAACTGTAGGAATTTGTAGTCCTATTTTAGGAGTTTGACCGGATTTTGAAAAAGTAAATCCTTGATAAATAACAATTAACCAATTTTTAAAAGAGGTATTGGTTGCGCAAACAGTTTTATTTGTCGTATATTTGCACCACTGAACGGATATAAAAGTATTCATGAGGGGACCTTGAGTCCCCTCTTTTATTGCTGATTTATTATGTTGAAGGAAAAAGTGGAATCGTTGTTGAACAAGGCCTTGGAAGAAAATCCTTCCTTGTTTTTGATAGATTTTACCGTAGGAGGTGATAACACGATCAGAGTTATTTTGGACGGTGACAATGGGGTAAATCTTCAGGATTGCATGAACGTGAGCCGTGCCATTGAACACAATTTGGATAGGGAAGAAGAGGATTTTGCCTTGGAAGTGACCTCTGCAGGTGCCACATCGCCATTGGAATTGCCGCGTCAGTACAAAAAGAACATTGGAAGAAAATTAAAGGTAAGGACCACCTCCGAAGAACTCGAAGGAAAATTGGTTGAAACCTCTGAAGACCATATTACCTTGGAGTGGAAGGCCCGTGAGCCCAAAGCCGTGGGTAAAGGTAAAGTTACGGTTCAGAAAAAACAGCAAATTGCCTTTTCTGACATCAAAGAAGCAAAAGTTATTTTAAATTTTTAATTGTAGTAGAAAATGGAAAACCTAGCGCTCATCGAATCCTTTTCGGAATTTAAGGACGATAAGTTTATTGACAGGGTGACCCTTATGGCCATTTTGGAAGAAGTCTTCCGAAGCGCGCTAAAGAAGAAGTTTGGTTCTGACGACAATTTTGATATCATCATCAACCCCGATAAAGGGGATTTGGAAATATGGAGAAACCGTGTGGTTGTGGAAGATGGTGAAGTTGAGGATCCCAATGAGGAGATTTCATTGACCGCAGCACGCAAGATTGAGCCCGATTTTGAAGTTGGGGAAGATGTTTCCGAAGAGGTGAAATTGATCGATCTTGGTAGAAGAGCGATTTTGGCCTTGCGTCAAAATTTGATCTCCAAAATCCATGAGCACGACAATACTACCATTTACAAGCAATTTAAAGACCTTGAAGGTGAGATTTACACCGCAGAGGTTCATCATATTCGTCACAAGGCTGTAATTCTGTTGGATGACGAAGGCAACGAAATTATCCTTCCAAAGGAAAAGCAGATTCCATCTGACTTTTTCCGTAAGGGAGACAACGTTCGTGGAATAATCGAGAGTGTAGAGCTTAAAGGAAACAAGCCGACAATTATCATGTCCAGGACATCTCCGATTTTCTTGGAGCAATTGTTTTTCCAAGAAATTCCAGAAGTGTTCGATGGTTTGATCACTATCAAGAAAGCAGTGCGTATTCCTGGTGAAAAAGCCAAGGTTGCGGTAGATTCTTACGACGATAGAATTGATCCAGTAGGTGCCTGTGTGGGTATGAAGGGATCAAGAATCCATGGAATTGTTAGGGAATTGGGCAACGAGAACATCGATGTGATCAATTGGACCAACAACCCACAATTAATGGTAACCCGAGCATTGAGCCCGGCAAGAGTTTCTTCAGTGAAATTGAACGATGAGAAGAAAACTGCTCAAGTATACCTTAAGCCAGAGGAAGTTTCCAAAGCAATTGGTAGAGGTGGGCATAACATTCGATTGGCTGGTCAATTAACTGGTTATGAGATTGATGTATTCCGTGAAGGAGTTGAGGAAGATGTGGAATTGACCGAGTTTTCAGATGAAATCGAAGGCTGGGTAATCGAGGAATTCAAGAAGATTGGTTTGGATACCGCCCGTAGCGTTTTGGAACATGACGTGACCGATTTGGTAAAGCGAACCGATTTGGAAGAAGAAACAATCCTTGATGTGATTCGAATCCTCAAGGAAGAATTTGAAGATTAGACTTATATTAGCAGCGAATTTTTAGGGAAGTAAAACATTTTATGGCAGGAAATCCAACAATACGACTTAACAAAGTTCTTAGGGAATTGAACATTTCATTGGATAGGGCAGTGGACTATCTCGCTTCGGAAGGGCATGAGATAGAGGCACGTCCTACCACAAAAATCACAGATGAGGTGTATCAAGTGCTGTTGGACGAATTCCAAACGGATAAGAGCAAAAAAGTAGCCTCCAAGGAAGTTGGTGAGGAAAAGCGTAAGGAGAAGGAAGCTATTCGAATCCAGATGGAACAAGAGTTGGAGGAGAAAAGGATAGCAAGGGAAAAAAGAGAGGCTGCACAGCAGGTAATCAAGGCCAAGGCGGAACTTTCAGGACCAAAAACCGTTGGGAAAATCGATTTGGATCCAAAACCAAGCGAACCCAAGGTAGAAGAACCAAAGGTTGAAGAGCCTAAAGTGGTTGAGGAAGTTAAAGAAGTGCCTGTTCAAAAAGTAGAAGCTCCCGTAATTGACGAAGCGCCGAAAAAAGAAGATACTACAGTAAAAGAAGAAGCTGCTCCTGTAGCTAAAAAAGAAGAGGCGCCTAAAAAAGAGGAAGCGCCAAAGGTTGAGGAAGAAGGTGGTACCATCGTTACCAAATACCAAAAACTTAGCGGTCCTAAAATTACAGGTGATAAAATCGACCTTTCCCAGTTCAATAAGCCGAAGAAGAAAAAAGAAGAGAACAAGCCTAGCAGTAATGCCGAGGCGGATAGGAAGAAAAGAAGAAAACGTATTGTTAAGAATGGACCGCAAACCCCAGGTGGCGGCCCTCGAAACAACAACAATAATAACAACAACAATAACAATAACAGAGGGGGCAACCAACGAGGAAAAGGACAACGTACCAACGTCCTCAAAGTGGAGCCAACCGAAGAAGAAGTACAAAAACAGGTAAGGGAAACCTTGGAAAAACTCCAAGGAAAATCTGGAAAGGGAAAAGGAGCCAAGTATAGAAGAGAGAAAAGGGATCAGCACCGTCAACAAACGGAAAAGGACCTTGAACAACAAGAATTGGAAAGCAAAATCCTTAAGGTTACAGAGTTTGTGACCGTAAACGAGGTAGCTACCATGATGGATGTTCCTTCTACCAAGATTATCTCAGCCTGTATGTCCTTGGGAATCATGGTGACCATGAACCAACGTTTGGATGCGGAAACACTTTCCATTGTGGCCGATGAATTTGGTTATGAGGTTGAGTTTGTTACCGCAGAAATCGAAGAGGCTATCGAAGAAGAAACCGATGCTCCGGAAGATTTGAAGCCTAGAGCTCCAATTGTTACCGTAATGGGTCACGTTGACCACGGTAAAACATCCTTGCTAGATTATATTCGTGAAGAGAATGTAATCGCAGGTGAGAGCGGTGGAATTACCCAGCACATTGGTGCGTACGGGGTTTCCTTGCCGGACGGACAAAAAATCACCTTCTTGGATACACCGGGTCACGAAGCGTTTACCGCAATGCGTGCAAGGGGTGCACAAGTAACGGATATTGCGATTATCGTGATCGCTGCGGACGATGACATCATGCCGCAAACGAAAGAAGCCATCAGCCACGCACAAGCTGCGGGTGTGCCAATTATATTTGCCATCAACAAGGTGGATAAGCCAACTGCTAACCCTGACAAGATCAAGGAAGGATTGGCACAGATGAACTTATTGGTAGAGGACTGGGGCGGAAAAATCCAATCCCACGATATTTCTGCCAAAACTGGGCAAGGTGTCAATGAGTTGTTGGAGAAAGTATTGTTGGAAGCTGAATTATTGGAGTTAAAAGCGAATCCAGATAAATTGGCAAACGGAACCGTAGTGGAAGCCTTCTTGGATAAAGGTCGAGGCTATGTATCTACCATTTTGGTTCAGTCTGGTACCCTTCGTATTGGAGATTATGTATTGGCGGGAACTTGCAGTGGTAAAGTAAAAGCCATGCAAGATGAGCGTGGTAAGGATATTAAGGTGGCTGGACCTTCAACACCTATCTCTATTTTGGGATTGGATGGAGCTCCACAGGCCGGTGATAGATTCAACGTATTGTTGGATGAACGTGAAGCCAAGCAAATTGCTGCTAAACGTTCACAATTGCAACGTGAGCAATCTGTTAGAACGCAACGTCATATTACGCTTGATGAAATCGGACGTCGAATCGCATTGGGTGATTTCCAAGAATTGAACATTATCCTTAAAGGGGATGTGGATGGTTCTGTAGAAGCCTTGACTGATTCGTTCCAGAAATTGTCTACCGCCGAAATTCAAGTGAACATTATCCATAAAGGAGTTGGTGCCATTACCGAATCCGATGTATTGTTGGCAAGTGCCTCCGATGCGATCATTATCGGATTTAATGTAAGACCGATGGGTAATGCAAGAATGATTGCCGATAAGGAAGAAATCGATATCAGAACCTATTCCATTATCTACGATGCCATCAATGATCTAAAAGATGCAATGGAAGGAATGCTTTCGCCAGAAATTAAGGAGGAAGTTACCGGTAATGCCGAAATCAGGGAAACCTTCAAGATTTCCAAGATCGGAACCATTGCAGGTTGTATGGTGACCAGTGGAAAAATCTTCAGAAACTCACAAATTCGTTTGATCAGGGACGGTGTGGTGATCTACACTGGGGAACTGGCTTCCTTGAAGCGTTTCAAAGACGATGTTAAGGAAGTGTCCAAAGGATACGATTGTGGATTACAGGTTAAAAACTACAATGATGTGCGTGAAGGGGATATCCTAGAAGCGTTCCAAGAAGTTGCAGTGAAAAAGAAATTGTAATCAATGCATCAAACAATATAGAAATAAAAAATCCCGCAATTCGCGGGATTTTTTTATGACTTTTCTTTCGGTTTCGCCTCGTTTTCTTTAGGTTTTAAGAGCATCGCATTGGGATATTTTTTGCGAACCTCTAGATATTTTCGTTCCGCTTCCAATTTGGTCTTAAAACGACCTAATCGCACTCTGTATGTAGGTGATTCAAACTCAATTTTGGAATACCAATCCGGAAAATCGATATCTACCTGGTCTTTAAGTTCCTGTGCTTTTTCATAGTTTCCAAAACCAACTTGAATTTGGTAAAAGCCGGTATTTGCATGGGCTGTGGTGTACAAATCGACCAATTGGTCAATTTTGGCATCCTGTTGAATGGTCACTTGGCCCTGCTGTGCGGATATTTGATAGGTTAAACCGATAAGTATTGCAGTAAATACGGTGGTTTTCATGCTGTTCCGATGTTTTAACTTGTTAAGCTTGATGCAAATGTAATTTATTAATAACAAACAGGATTCCGCATTATTATTTAGAATCTGTATAAATTGTAATTTATGAATACCTTAAGATTTCAAAAATTGCCTGTATGTCTTATTTTTGTCGCCACTCTAGGTAGGGTAAAAAGCTATTGTTCTCAATTTCAATAGAAAGAATCGTGCCATAGATTTCGATAGAAATTTCGTAAATATGAAAAAGGTTTTATACCGCCATCTATTTTCTAAAGTTTTAGGTTTATCTCTCCTACTTTCAACCACTTCTTTTTACGCGCAGGAAGCAACTGAAGCTGCTGCGGAGCCAACTACCGAGGTTGCGGCTGATGCTGCAGGTGGTGATGCTGCCAAAGGGAAGCAACTTTTCAATCAGAACTGTGCCGCATGTCACGCGTTGGATCGCAAAATGACCGGTCCTGCATTGGCTAATGTGGAATCAAGATTGTCTGATGACGAAGGGTTGGATAAGACTTGGATTTACGCTTGGGTTAAAAACAGCCCGGGTGTAATTTCTTCTGGAGATGCCTATGCCAACAAAATTTATAGCGAGTACAATCAGGCGGCTATGACGCCTTTCCCAACATTGTCCAATCAAGATATCGATGATATTTTGGCCTACACCGCCGCTCCACCGGCTACGCCTGCTGCAACGCCAGCTGCTGCTGGAGGTGCTGCTGCAACAACAGGTGGTGGTTCTGGAATTTCAAATGAATTGATTCTTGGGGCATTGGCTTTGATCTTTGGTCTTTTGGTGTTGATGTTGTTCTTGGTGAACAAAACACTTAAGAGAATTGCTGAGGCCAATGGAGTGGTGTTGGAGCAAGAAAGAGAAAAGCGCATGCCAATTTGGAAAGCATTCATTAAAAACCAGTTCTTGGTTTTGGTGACTGTGATTTTCCTATTGCTTTCAGGTGCTTACTTCGCTTATGGATATTTGATGCAAGTAGGTGTTGATCAAGGATACGCTCCTGTTCAGCCAATTCACTTCTCGCACAAAATCCACGCTGGGGATAACAAAGTTGAATGTAAATACTGTCACTCATCCGCAAGGGTTTCCAAAACTTCTGGAATTCCTTCATTGAATGTGTGTATGAACTGTCACAAGTCAATCTACCAATACGCAGGTAACCCAGAAGGGCCATCTGCTGAAGATTTGGCTGCAGGGCATACCAATGACTTCTACACAGGTGAAATCAAGAAATTGTACAAAGCTGTGGGATGGGATGAGGAAAACCAAAGTTACACAGGTGAGACACAACCTGTAGAGTGGGTGAGAATCCACAACCTTCCAGATTTCGCATACTTCAACCACTCTCAGCACGTATCTGTAGCTGGTGTTGAATGTCAAACATGTCACGGACCAGTTGAAGAAATGGAGATTGTTGAGCAATTTGCTCCGTTGACCATGGGATGGTGTATCAACTGTCACCGTGAGACCAACGTTAAAATGGAAGGCAACGAATACTATGAAGCAATTCACGAAGAGCTTTCCAAAAAGTATGGTGTAGAGGAATTGACCGCTGCTATGATGGGCGGTTTGGAATGTGGTAAGTGTCACTATTAAGAATTAAAAGAAGATAATCTCAGATATATCGTATGGCATCAAACAAAAAATATTGGAAAAGTGAAGCGGAGTTGAATCCGAACGATTCCATTGTTGAGGCGCTAAGAAACAACGAGTTTACAGAACAAATTCCAGTTGATGAGTTTTTAGGTGACAAGCAGACCTTGTCCGATTCAAACACTACCCGTAGGGATTTCTTGAAATATGTTGGTTTTAGTACAGCTGCTGCAACTGTAGCTGCTTGTGAGGGACCAGTGCATAAATCTATTCCCTATGTAGTGCAACCAGAGAATATTGTTCCTGGTGTGGCCAACTACTACGCGACCACAATCGCGGATGGTTTTGATTTTGCCAGCATTTTGGTAAAAACAAGAGAAGGTAGGCCCATCAAAATTGAAAACAATACCGATGCTAAGGTAAACGGAGGAGCTAACGCAAGAGTGCAGGCTTCTGTCCTTTCCTTATATGATAGCAAGAGGGTTCAAGGGCCAAGTGCCAACGGTGAGCCTATCGAGTGGAAGGTATTGGATGCGACCGTTAAGGCAAAATTGAATGCTTTAAAAGGTTCAAGCAAGCAAATTGCATTGTTGACCCAGACCTACGCGAGTCCATCAACTGCTAAATTGATTGCTGAGTTCAAAGCTGCTTATGGAGAAAATGTAAACCACGTGGTTTATGATGCGATTTCTGAAGATGCGGCTTTGAATGCTTTCGAAAAAGCTTATGGTGAAAGAGCTTTGGCTGATTACGATTTTGAAAAAGCTGATTTGATCGTTTCTTTCGGTGCTGATTTCTTGGGAGATTGGCAAGGTGGAGGTTACGACAGTGGATATGCAAAAGGACGTGTGCCTAAACACGGTAAAATGTCACGTCACATTCAATTGGAGTCCAATATGTCTTTGACAGGTGCCAATGCGGATAAGCGTTACCCAATGACTCCGACCCAACAGAAAATTGCCTTGGCAAAATTGTATGGGAAATTGAACGGCAGCAGTGTTGGAGGTGGTACTTCCGATGTGGATGAAGCTGTTGATAAAGTGGCTGCCGAAATCAAAAAAGCTGGAAGTGGTGCCGTTGTGGTATCTGGTTTAAATGATGTGAATGCCCAAACAGTTGTTTTGGCTATCAATAAATTATTGGCGAGTAAAGCATTCGATGCTGAAAAGCCAAAATACGTGCGTCAAGGTGACACAGCTAAAGTAACCAAGTTGGTTGCTGATATGAACGCTGGTCGTGTTGGTGCTTTGATCATGGATGGTGTGAACCCAGTGTACACCCTTCCGAATTCAGAAGAGTTCGTAACTGGACTTGGGCAAGTTGATTTGTCTGTAAGCTTTGCTTTCAATAATGATGAGACGGCTCAATCCGTTGGTTATGTTGCTGCTGCATCCCACTATTTGGAATCTTGGGGCGATGTAGAGCTTAAAAAAGGACATTACAGTTTGGCGCAGCCAGCCATTCGCGAGTTGTTTGATACAAAACAGTTTCAAACGGCCTTGTTGACTTGGATGGGCGTTGAAAAAACATATTACGAATACATCAAAGAAACTTGGAGTGCTGATGTGCTGCAAGGTGGTTCTTGGAATAAAGCTTTGATGGATGGTGTATTTGTGGCTCCTGTGGTTGAAGAGGCTGAAGCTGAAATTGCTGCTCCTGAAACAGAGGAAGAAACTGAAATCGTGCCAATCGCCTCTGCAATTCGTTCTTTGGTGAACGCAACTAGCAGTGGTACAGAATTGGTATTCTATTCCAAAGTGGGTATGGGAGACGGTCGTCAGGCCAACAACCCATGGTTGCAAGAATTCCCTGATCCTATTTCCCGTGTTTCTTGGGACAACTACGTAACGGTTTCCAAAGCGGATGCTGAAAGCTGGGGTCTAGAAAATACAATCGAAGCTGATGGTGGTGTAAACGGAAGCTACGTAAACTTGACTGTTGACGGAACTTTATTGGAAAGTGTTCCAGTAATCGTTCAGCCAGGTCAGGCCGTAGGTACTGTTGGACTTTCTTTTGGATACGGTAAAAAAGCAGGAATGCAAGCTGAGATGGCTACAGGTGTAAATGCATATACACTTTATAGCAATTTCTCCGATGTTCAAACAGTGTCTGTTGAAAAAGCAGCTGGTGAACACGAGTTTGCTTGTATCCAATCACATAAAACATTGATGGGTAGAGGAGATATCATCAAGGAAACCACCTTGGAAATCTTCAATACCAAAGACCACGCTGAGTGGAACCCAATGCCACATGTAACATTGAACCACAATGAAATACCTGTGACTTCTCCAGATGCCGACCTTTGGGAGGAATTTGATAGAAGTATTGGACACCACTTCAACTTATCTATCGACTTGAATGCCTGTACCGGTTGTGGTGCTTGCGTTATTGCTTGTCATGCGGAGAACAACGTTCCTGTGGTAGGTAAAGCAGAAATGCGTCGTTCTCGGGATATGCACTGGTTGCGTATTGATAGATATTACTCTTCAGAAGAAACTTTCGAGCTTGATAACGAGAAGAAGGAAGGAATGGAAGGTTTGTTCGGGGATAAAGGTGCTCTTGGAGGATTTGGCGAAATGGAAGATCCATCGGCCAACCCACAAGTGGCATTCCAGCCAGTAATGTGTCAGCACTGTAACCACGCTCCATGTGAGACGGTTTGTCCAGTTGCTGCAACATCCCATGGTAGACAAGGTCAAAACCATATGGCATACAACCGTTGTGTAGGTACAAGATATTGTGCAAACAACTGTCCTTACAAAGTACGTAGGTTCAACTGGTTCTTGTACAACAACAACGATGAGTTCGACTTTAACATGAACAACGACTTGGGTAAAATGGTTATCAACCCAGACGTTAACGTTCGTTCAAGAGGGGTTATGGAAAAATGCTCCATGTGTATCCAAATGACTCAAAAAACCATTTTGGATGCCAAAAGAGATGGAAGAGCCATCAAAGATGGAGAGTTCCAGACCGCATGTTCTGCAGCTTGTAGCAGTGGAGCCATGGTATTTGGAGATGTTAACGATCACGACAGCAAAATTGCCGAGTTGAAAGCAGATGATAGAATGTACCATTTATTGGAGCATGTGGGCACAAAACCAAATGTGTTCTATCATGTTAAAGTAAGGAACACCAACGAGGCTTAATCAATAAAAGAAGTAATTAGAAGATAAATTATGGCGTCGCATTACGAAGCACCTATTCGAAAGCCCTTAGTGGTCGGAGACAAAGGATACCACGATGTAACCGTGGATATTGCCCGTCCGGTAGAGGGAAAGGCCAACAAACAATGGTGGATTGTATTTTCCATCGCACTTGTGGCATTCCTTTGGGGTCTAGGATGTATCATTTATACCGTTTCCACGGGTATTGGGGTTTGGGGTCTAAACCGAACCGTTAACTGGGCCTGGGATATTACCAACTTCGTTTGGTGGGTAGGTATTGGTCACGCAGGAACCCTGATTTCGGCCGTACTATTGTTGTTCCGTCAAAAATGGAGAATGGCGATTAACCGTTCTGCAGAGGCGATGACCATCTTCTCGGTAGTTCAGGCAGGTTTGTTCCCGATCATCCACATGGGTCGTCCATGGTTGGGATATTGGGTACTTCCAATCCCTAACCAATTCGGTTCTCTTTGGGTGAATTTCAACTCGCCTTTGCTTTGGGACGTATTTGCGATTTCAACCTACCTTTCTGTATCATTGGTATTCTGGTGGACTGGTCTTTTGCCTGACTTTGCCATGATTCGTGACAGAGCGGTAAAACCTTTCCAAAAGAAAATATATAGCTTGTTGAGCTTCGGTTGGACAGGTAGAGCTAAAGACTGGCAACGTTTCGAGGAGGTTTCCTTGGTATTGGCCGGTTTGGCAACACCTTTGGTACTTTCTGTACACACCATCGTATCGTTTGACTTTGCTACTTCGGTAATTCCAGGATGGCACACCACCATCTTCCCACCATACTTTGTTGCTGGTGCGATTTTCTCTGGATTTGCCATGGTAAACACGCTTTTGATCATTATGCGTAAAGTGTGTAACCTTGAAGCTTATATTACTTTGCAACATATTGAGTTGATGAACATCGTAATCATGATCACTGGTTCCATCGTAGGATGTGCCTATATCACGGAGTTGTTCATTGCTTGGTACTCAGGAGTTGAGTACGAACAATATGCTTTCTTGAACAGGGCTACAGGACCTTACTGGTGGGCTTACTGGTCCATGATGACCTGTAATGTGTTCTCGCCTCAGTTCATGTGGTTCAAAAAATTACGTACTAGTATCATGTTCTCTTTCTTTATCTCTATCGTGGTAAACATAGGGATGTGGTTCGAGCGTTTCGTGATCATTGTTACCTCATTGCACAGGGATTACTTGCCATCATCTTGGACCATGTTCTCCCCAACCTTTGTGGATATCGGAATCTTTGTAGGTACTATCGGATTCTTCTTCGTGTTGTTCCTTTTGTATTCCAGAACATTCCCTGTAATTGCACAAGCAGAGGTAAAATCTATCTTGAAAGCTTCAGGAGAGAAATACAAGAAATTGCGTGAGGCCAAAGAGGCTAATAATTTAATTGACGATAAAGAATAATTATGGCATCAAAAGTTATACAAGCACTTTACGACGATGACGATGTGTTGATGCATGCTGTAAAAAAGGTTAGGGCAGAGCACCATCATATTGAGGAAGTGTACACTCCATTCCCGGTTCACGGGTTGGACAAAGCTATGGGATTGGCAGGTACCCGTATCGCCATCACATCTTTCCTTTATGGATGTTTGGGATTGACCGTTGCCGTAGTGATGATGAATTTTATCATGATCAAGGACTGGCCTCAAGATATCGGTGGTAAGCCTAGCTTTAGCTACTTGGAGAATATGCCAGCGTTCGTACCGATCATGTTCGAGCTTACCGTGTTCTTCGCAGCACACTTAATGGTGATCACTTTTTACCTAAGAAGTAGAATGTGGCCATTTAAAAAAGCCGAAAACCCGGATGTACGTACCACAGATGACCACTTTTTGATGGAAATCGGCGTACACGATAATGAAAAGGAACTTGCCGCTTTGTTGATGGAAACGGGCGCGATAGAAGTAAAAGTTACAGAAAAGGAGTCTTAATAATATGAAGCAATTAGGTAAAATAAGTGTTGCTTTGGTTTTGGTGCTGTTCGCCGCATCTTGTAAAGACAAGAACAGTCCCAACTACCAATTCATGCCAAACATGTACGAACCCGTAGGCTATGAAACCTATCAAGGGGTAGACAATGGTTTGTTCCCTGATGGAACAGAGGCCATGTTGCCAGTTGAGGGAACCATTGCCCGTGGATTTTTACCATATGAGTTCGAAAACACTCCAGAAGGAAAAGAATTGGCACGTGTTAACACCAGCCCATTGGATTCTTTGGATACCGAGAAAAACTTGGCCAAAGGAAAAGAGTTGTACGACATTTATTGTGCAATCTGCCATGGAGCAAAAGGAGATGGTCAAGGAAACTTGGTAAAGCGTGAAAAAATATTGGGTGTTCCCAACTATAACGATGCTGCACGTAACATTACTGTAGGTACAGCATACCACACCATTTATTATGGATTGAATTCCATGGGTTCATATGCTGCACAGTTCGCCAACGAAGAAGAAATGTGGCAAGTGTCTGAATATGTGATGAAGTTAAAGGGAGACCTAACAAAATAATAGGATAAGAGTAAGAGAACTATGTATACCTTTTCAAACAAACTTAGAATAGGATCTTTCATTGCCATGGCGCTAGGATTAATCTTCCTGGTAATTGGATTTGTTTCTGCCCCATCAACAGTGGAAGAGGCAAAAGCTATGGTTGCGGTTCATGGCGAGAGTCACGACGGAGGTCATGCTGAGGAAGCAACAGCAGAACATGTTGAGGAACAAGGTCATGGTGCAGAAGCTGCCCATGGTGAAGAGCACGATTCCTCTCATGACACCCATTTGTTGCACCAATTGCAAAACAGACCTTGGTCTGCATTGTACGTAGCGGCTTTCTTTTTCTTTATGATCGCATTGGGAGTTTTGGCCTTTTATGCCATTCAAAGAGCTGCCCAAGCAGGTTGGTCCCCATTATTGTTTAGGGTAATGGAAGGAATTACTGGTTATTTGGCGCCTGGTGGTATCATTGTATTTGTGATCTTGGTACTTTCCGTAATGCACATGAACCACATGTTTGTTTGGATGGATCCAGAAGTAGTAGCTCATGACGAGTTATTACAAGGAAAAGCGGGTTACTTGAACCCTGTATTCTTTTTGGTAAGAGCGGCCATCTTTTTGGGTGGTTGGATTTTCTACCGTCAATTATCTAGAAAGCTTTCTTTGGCTCAAGACGAGTCAAACGACAATAGCAACTTCGTTAAAAACTTTAGATGGTCTGCTGGTTTCTTGGTATTCTATCTAGTAACCGAGTCCATGATGTCTTGGGATTGGATCATGAGTGTAGATCCACACTGGTTCAGTACTTTGTTCGGATGGTATGTATTCGCTAGTATGTTCGTATCTGGTATTACTGTGATTGCCATGGTAACTGTTTACTTGAAGTCTAAAGGATACTTGGAAGATGTGAACGATAGCCACATCCACGATTTGGCCAAGTTCATGTTCGGTATCAGTATTTTCTGGACCTACCTTTGGTTTGCACAGTTTATGTTGATCTGGTACGCAGATATTCCTGAAGAGGTAACGTACTACGTTGCTCGTATTGCTGATTACAAATTGCCATTCTTCGGAATGTTGGCATTGAACTTCATCTTCCCATTGTTGGTGTTGATGAACAGCGATTACAAACGTGTAAATTGGTTCGTGATCATGACAGGTATTGTGATTTTGTTCGGTCACTATTTGGATATTTTCAACATGATTATGCCAGCAACTGTGGGTGACCAGTGGTTTATTGGTGTACCTGAGATAGGTGGAATTTTGTTCTTTGGAGGTTTGTTCGTGTTCACAGTGTTTACCACTTTGACCAAGGCGCCATTACAGCCAAAAAGAAACCCATTTATTGGAGAAAGCAAACACTTTCATTATTAAAATAATACGATTTAAGGCTTAGATAGATAAACGATGACTGCATTATTAACATTGACTGTTTTAGTTCTAGTGGCGATTGCAATCTGGCAAATGACCAAGATTTTCGAATTGTCACAAACCAAAACGGAAGACGCTGAAATAGCCAACGATTCTGATAATAAAATCAATGGGTACCTATTGTTCACCTTCTTGGTGTTTATTTACGGAATCACCATTTTTAGTTTTGTGAAGTATTCCAAAATGTTGTTGCCAGAAGCTGCTTCGGCACACGGCGGGGAGTACGATCAATTGATGTGGGTATCCTTTGCGATTATTTTCTTCGTACAGACCATTACCCAAGCTTTGTTGCACTACTTCGGTTACAAGTATAGAGGTCAAAAGGGAAGAAAAGCCCTTTTCTATGCAGACAACGATCGTTTGGAATTTATCTGGACCATTATTCCAGTGGTGGTTTTGGCAGGTTTGATCCTTTGGGGATTGTACACTTGGACCAACATTATGGATATTAACGAAGACGATGATCCTATCGTAATCGAACTTTATGCCCAACAGTTTAACTGGACAGCTCGTTACGCTGGTGACGATAATGTTTTGGGTGATGCAAATGTTCGTTTGATCAACATTGACAAAGCCAACGTTTTGGGTATTGATGAAGCAGACCCGAATGGTGAAGACGATGTGATCGTTAAAGAATTGCACTTGCCAGTAGGTAGAAAGGTAAACTTTAAAATGAGATCTCAAGATGTATTGCACTCTGCTTACATGCCTCACTTTAGAGCACAGATGAACTGTGTACCTGGTATGATTACCCAGTTCTCTTTTACCCCAACGGTTACCACTGCAGATATGAGAATGAATCCTGACGTGGTTGAAAAAGTGAAAAGAACAAACGCTGTAAGAGCGGAAAGAGCAGCAGAAGGAAAGCCTAATACAGACCCATGGGAGTTTGATTATGTTTTGTTGTGTAATAAGATTTGTGGTAAATCACACTACAACATGCAAATGAAGATTGTTGTTGAAACCGAAGAGGAATACAACGCATGGATGGCAGAGCAGTCTACTTTCAAACAAAGCATGACCCCTGCGGAATAATAATTAGGATAGGAAGAAAGAACATTAAAAAAATTTAAGATAGATTATGTCAGCTACTGGACACGAACACGGACACGAAGATCACGGGCATCATCATAAGGAGACCTTTGTAACCAAATACATCTTCAGTCAAGACCATAAGATGATATCCAAACAATATCTGATTACTGGTTTGATCATGGGATTCATTGGTATAGCCATGTCTTTGCTATTTAGAATGCAATTGGCTTGGCCAGGGGAATCTTTCGGGATTTTCGAGACCGTATTGGGCAAATGGGCACCTGATGGTGTTATGGATGCCGATATTTACTTGGCATTGGTGACCATCCATGGTACATTGATGGTGTTCTTTGTATTGACACAGGGATTGAGTGGTACTTTTAGTAACCTGTTGATTCCATTGCAAATTGGAGCAAGGGATATGGCATCTGGATTCATGAACATGGTTTCGTACTGGATGTTCTTCGTTTCCTCTGTGATCATGATCATCTCCTTGTTCGTTGAAGCTGGACCTGCCGCTGCTGGTTGGACCATCTATCCTCCATTGAGTGCTTTGCCAATGGCTCAGCCTGGTTCTGGTATGGGTATGACTTTGTGGTTGGTTTCTATGGCCATCTTCATCGCATCGTCACTTTTGGGTTCATTGAACTACGTGGTAACCGTACTTAACTTAAGAACAAAAGGGATGTCAATGACTCGTTTGCCATTGACAATTTGGACATTCTTTGTAACTGCGATTATTGGTATTATTTCGTTCCCAGTACTATTGTCAGCAGCTTTGTTGTTGATCATGGACCGTAGCTTTGGAACATCATTCTTCCTTTCGGATATCTTTATCCAAGGTGAAGTATTGCACTACCAAGGTGGTTCCCCAGTATTGTACGAGCACTTGTTCTGGTTCTTGGGTCACCCTGAGGTATACATCGTATTATTGCCTGCATTGGGTATTACTTCCGAAGTAATGTCTACCAATGCTAGAAAACCTATTTTTGGTTATAGAGCGATGATCGCTTCCGTATTGGCCATTGCATTCCTTTCAACTATTGTATGGGGTCACCACATGTTCGTATCAGGTATGAACCCATTCTTGGGGTCTGTATTTACCTTTACAACATTGTTGATCGCGATTCCATCAGCAGTAAAAGCATTTAACTATATCACGACACTTTGGAAAGGTAACCTCCAATTGAACCCAGCTATGCTGTTCTCCATCGGTTTGGTATCTACCTTCATCACTGGTGGTCTTACAGGTATCATTTTGGGAGATAGCACTTTGGATATCAACGTTCATGATACCTACTTCGTTGTTGCTCACTTCCACTTGGTAATGGGTATTTCTGCCTTGTATGGTATGTTCGCAGGTATCTACCACTGGTTCCCGAAAATGTTCCAAGGTCGTATGATGAACAAAAACTTAGGGTACGTTCACTTCTGGATTACCGCAGTTTGTGCCTATGGGGTATTCTTCCCAATGCACTTTGTGGGGATGGCAGGGGTTCCAAGACGTTACTACGAGAACACTGCATTCCCAATGTTCGATGAATTGACCAACGTTCAGGTATTGATGACCGTGTTCGCTATTATCGCAGGTTTGGCGCAGTTGATTTTCGTCTACAACTTTATCTCTAGCATCTTCTACGGTAAAAAAGGACCTGTTAACCCATGGGGCTCTAACACTTTGGAGTGGACAACTCCACAAGAGCACATCCACGGAAACTGGCCAGGAGAGATTCCTCATGTGTACCGTTGGGCTTACGATTACAGTAAAACCTATGAAAATGGGGAGTACATTATTGCTGGACAGGATTTCGTTCCACAGAACGTGCCACTTCAGGAAAATGAGGAAGAACTCAACCATTAGAATAGAAAAAGATATTTTAAAAAGCCCGTCCATTTAGGATGGGCTTTTTTTGTGGTATCAATTTTGATTAAAGTCTATTCGATTGAATTGTAATATCTTTAGAAAAGCATATCCTTCAAAAAACACTGTTATGAGAAAATTGTTTGTGCTCATCTTTGCCATGGTTCCATTATTGTCCATTGCACAACGTAAACCCAAAATAAAAGGCAGCAGAATTGTTACTGAAGTATCGGATGAACTTCCAGCTTTCAACGCATTCGTCCTAAATGATGATCTTGAAATCCATTTGGAGCGCGCCAACAGCCCAGGCTTTCATGTTGTGGCTGATGATAACCTAATCGATATTTTAAAGTTTGAAGTGGAAGGAAGCACCTTGATGATCAGTTCCTATTATGAAGTTACCGCAAAGAAACAGTTGGATATCACGGTAAATTATGCTGAATTGCAATCTATTTCCATGAAAAAGGGTTTTGTAACCTCCAATAACGTAATAGAAAGCAATGAGCTATTTGTTGATGGATTTGGTGATACACGAATGGATATAAAGGCCAACGTTGCGGTTCTGGACATCAATTTGGAAGATAACAGCAAAGGGGATTTTCATGTGGATGCAGATTCGCTCAACATCACTTTAAACCATAGAACCGAAGCATTGGTGTATGCCACGTCCAATACTGCTGTTTTGGATTTGGAAGGTAATTCGATCTTGACTTTGGAAGGCAGTACGGAACAATTGCAAGGGGATTTTTTGCAACAATCCAGATATAAAGGGGAATCCATGCAAGCAGGTAATTTTAAGTTTACCATTCAAGATGATGCCAGTGCCAGAGTATTTGCTGTTGATGAAGTGGATATTACAGCAAAGGGAAGTTCTGTAATTTACCTCTATGGTACCCCCAAAATCCAAATCCAAGAATTTTTGGATACTACCCAATTAATCAAAAAGCAGTAACAGATCAAGTTCCTTCAACTATATTTGTGGAACAATGAATGAGAATCTAGATCCTACGACCGATAATTTTTCCCAAGAAGAATTCGATATAGAAAGAGCCTTACGGCCTGTCACATTCGATGACTTTACGGGGCAGGCACAAGTATTGGAAAACCTAAAGGTTTTCGTGCAGGCAGCCAATCTTCGGGGTGAAGCTTTGGATCATACGCTTTTTCATGGCCCTCCTGGGTTAGGGAAGACCACTTTGGCCCATATTTTGGCAAATGAATTGGGGGTAAACATCAAAGTGACTTCGGGTCCTGTTTTGGATAAACCAGGTGATTTGGCCGGTTTGTTGACCAATTTGGACGAACGTGATGTCCTTTTTATTGATGAGATCCACCGATTGAGCCCCATAGTAGAGGAATATCTCTATTCCGCGATGGAGGATTACAAAATTGATATCATGATCGAGTCGGGTCCTAATGCTCGAACCGTTCAAATAAATTTGAGTCCATTTACCTTGGTGGGTGCCACTACACGCTCTGGATTGCTTACCGCTCCCATGCGCGCCCGATTCGGTATCCAAAGTAGATTGGAATATTACGACACCGAACTGTTGTCCACCATCGTGGAGCGAAGTGCAGAAATCCTTAAGGTTCCTATCACTAACGAAGCAGCTATCGAAATTGCAGGTCGCAGTCGCGGAACGCCACGTATTTGTAATGCACTATTACGCAGGGTTCGGGATTTTGCCCAGATCAAGGGTAATGGAAATATAGACTTGGATATTTCCCAATTTGGCCTAAAAGCATTGAATGTGGATGCACATGGTTTAGATGAGATGGACAATAAAATCCTTACCACTATCATCGATAAGTTCAAAGGAGGCCCAGTAGGCATTACCACTTTGGCAACGGCTGTCTCTGAAAGTGCCGAGACCATAGAAGAAGTGTACGAACCATTTTTAATCCAACAAGGCTTTATCATGCGTACGCCACGCGGTCGCGAAGTTACCGAATTGGCCTACAAACACCTCGGCAGGATTAAAGGAGGAACTCAAGGCGGACTTTTTTAGCCTTTTTCATTTTATCTAAATATTTGTTAAAAGAAATGGAAGGTTGTTTTTTAATCTTTTGTATCTTGTTTGGAATTGTAATAGATTATGTCGTTTAGGATAACTAATTGATACATTGCAATTTTCATCTTATGTGTATTGGCAATTTCCCAAATCCGCCATTTAATTTCATCTCCAACGGGGTCAATTATGGGGGGCGGTAAAGACAGTCAAAATACTTCCAATAGTAATAATGTTCAATTGCTATCCAAGCAGATCAGGTCGCTATGCATTAAAATTGGTCTTTGCTCTACATTGATCATTGTTTTGGCTTTTTCCCTAATGATGGTTGGATTGGGATTCGGTAATCAAAAAAGTGATTATGTCGAATTTCCAGATGATGTCTTTTATATGGACTACAATGTCTATAACCTTTCCTTCTCCAAAAAAAATGAGCTCATCAAAAAAGGGTTCGATATTTTTAGGAATACCCCACTGCACATCGGACCTAAACAAAAGGATAGCACCCGAATTTTTGCCGGCAACAATTTGGCCTGTGCAAGCTGCCATCTTAATGGCGGAACCAAACCCTATGCCGCACCATTGATTGGCGTAGTGCAACGCTTTCCGCAATACCGTGGACGCGAGGATAAAATGGGTACCATTGAAGAACGGGTCAATGGGTGCATGGAGCGCAGTATGAACGGAAAAGTGTTGTCCGAACAAAGCGAAGAAATGGTTGCCCTTGTGGCCTACATGGACTGGTTGGGCAGAGCAACTCCCAAAAATGGAAAAATAGAAGGACAAGGTTTCTTAAAAGTTGAGATTCCCAATAGGGCAGTGGATTTGATGAACGGGGAAATCGTTTATCAAAAAAACTGTGTGGAATGCCATGGCTTGGACGGTCAGGGTCAGACTTTGGAAACCACAGGACTTTATTTATACCCTCCCCTTTGGGGAAACGATTCTTATAATAATGGTGCGGGAATGACCCGAGTGATTACCGCAGCAGAATTTATCAAGGGCAATATGCCCTATGGAACTACTTACGACAATCCCATTCTTACTGACGAAGAGGCCTTTGATGTTGCGGGATACATCAACCAAAAATTAAGGCCTACCAAACCCAATCGGGAAAAAGACTTCCCCAATCTGGTCAAAAAACCAGTTTCTACCCCCTATGGTCCCTATGTGGACCACTTCACCGAAGAACAGCACCAATTGGGGCCGTTCCAACCCATCATGGAGTACTATCAAAAAGAACATCAAATCAGTAAATCTAAATAAACATGTAAAATGAAAACAACACGAACAACTACGCGACGCAATTTTATGGGCGCCATGATGTTGGGGGCAACTGCTTCTACATTATCTGCCTTTACGAACCCTATTTTGGCGGGAATGCCAGAATTTACCACTTCAGAAATGAATGATGCAGAAGCCTGGATGAAGACCATTAAGGGAAGCCATAGAATCGTTTATGATGGATCCTATCCACACAAAGGCTTTCCCATAATTTGGAACTGGGCCTTTTATTTGTCGAACAACGAAACAGGATCGGCCGATGATGACGTTACAGCAATGACCGTTTTACGTCACGATGGAATTCCTTTTGCATTCCCCGATGCCCTTTGGAAGAAATATTCCTTTGGCGAAATGTTTCACGTTAAAAAAGCGGATGGAACACCCTATGACCGAAATCCGTATTATGAGCCTCAAGAAGGCGATTTTCCGCTGCCAATGATCCAGGGAATTAAGGATATGCAAGCTAGAGGGGCTATGTTCTGTGTGTGCAATTTGGCAATGAGCGTTTATAGCGGTGCCGTTGCACAACAAACAGGTCAAGATCCAACTGCAGTGTATGAAGAATGGAAAGCTGCCGTTTTACCTGGGATTCAAATTGTGCCATCCGGTGTTTGGGCCTTGGGTAGGGCACAGGAGGAAGGTTGTGGTTACATCTTTGCAGGAGAATAAATCTTGGTAAAATGAAAAAAGCAATCGTATGGATACTGTTATTGGTATCAGGCTTTGCCATGGCCCAGACCGAACCCATCAAAGTAGTATTTGATGTCACCAGTAGTAATCCCGATGTACATAGAACCGCGGCCAAGCATTTGCGGTTGATGTCGGAAGCCTATCCAGATTCCGAATTTGAATTGGTGATCTACAGTGGTGCCTTTAAGATGGTGGACAAAAAGTCCTCTGTGGCGGGAGAAACGCTTTCGGAGATTGTCAAGAATGATAATGTCTCCATTGTGATTTGCCAGCAAACCATGAAAAGACATGAAATGTCCATGAATGATTTGATTCCTGGCGTTGGTTCTGTGCCGGATGGCATCTATGAAATCATCATGAAACAGAAAGCGGGGTGGGGCTACATTAAGGAAGCCCAATAAGTAAAATACCAAAAAATGAAATTTAATGGGTTAACTTTAGGGCATGAACGCTGCTAAAAGAACCCAGTTGATTAAAGCCGAGGCCAAACGCCTCGGTTTTTTGTCATGTGGGGTGTCCAAAGCTGGATTTTTGGAAGAAGAAGCACCGCGTTTGGAGCAATGGCTTAAAAAGCAAATGCATGGCCAAATGCAGTACATGGATAACCATTTCGATAAGCGCCTCGACCCGACCAAGTTGGTTGAAGGTTCCAAATCGGTAATTTCCATGTTGTTGAACTACTATCCTTCAGAACAACAGAATACAGATTCCTTTAAAATTTCCAAATACGCATACGGAACCGATTATCACTTTGTGATTAAGGATAAATTGAAAAGTCTGCTGAATTTCATCCAAGAAGAAATCGGGGATGTCCACGGACGGGCTTTTGTAGATTCAGCTCCGGTTATGGATAAGGCCTGGGCTGCAAAAAGTGGACTGGGTTGGATGGGGAAGAACAGTAATTTGCTTACCCAACAAGTAGGTTCGTTTTATTTTATAGCCGAATTGATCGTGGATCTGGAATTGGAATATGATACTCCCGTAACCGATCACTGCGGAACCTGCACTGCCTGTATCGATGCCTGTCCCACAGAGGCCATTGTGCAACCTTATGTGGTGGATGGCAGCAAATGTATTTCCTATTTTACCATTGAGTTGAAAAACGAAATTCCCAGCGAATTCCATGGTAAGTTCGATGAGTGGATGTTCGGCTGCGATGTGTGTCAGGATGTGTGTCCTTGGAACAGATTCTCCAAACCACATTCCGAACCTCTTTTTAACCCGAATCCAGAATTGCTTTCCTTTACAAAAAAGGATTGGGAAGAAATCACAGAGGATGTATTTAATCAGGTCTTTAAGAAGTCTCCAGTTAAACGAACCAAACTAACCGGACTTCAACGAAACATCAATTTTTTAAAAGAGTAGCGCTTAAACAGTTGAATGTTATACTATTTTGAGTTTAGATTGATGAAAAGTGCTATCTTAATGTCAATATTTTACGGATTTCTCATAACACCACCAGCTAAACTGCAGATTAACTAAACTTCTCCCATGATCAAGATCAATAAACCCAAACTGAGTTTTTGGCAAATTTTCAATATGAATGTTGGTTTCCTTGGCATTCAATACAGCTTTGGACTTCAGCAAAGTGCAATCAACCCTATTTTTCTATTTCTGGGAGCTGATGAAGAACTTTTACCTATTTTAAATATTGCTGGTCCCGTTACGGGTTTGATCATTCAGCCCATTATTGGAGCAGTTTCCGATAAAACATGGTCGCCCAGATGGGGAAGAAGAAAACCCTTTTTCTTGATTGGCGCCCTAATGGGAAGTTTGTGTTTGTTTGCGTTTCCGTTGAGTCCGGCATTATGGTTCGCCGTGGGTTTACTTTGGATATTGGATGTGGGAAACAACATGGCCATGGAGCCTTACAGAGCCTTTGTGGGGGATAAGCTTCCCGATTCTCAATTGAGCGTAGGATACCAAATGCAAAGTTTGTTCGTGGGTGCCGGTATTTTATTGGCCAATGCGTCTATTTTCCTGTTTCAAGATTGGTTCGGGGGAGGACAGGATGTTGAAGGGGCCGTGCCCAAATGGTTGTACTATTCCTTTTTTATAGGGTCGTTTTTATCCGTTGCCACCATACTATTTTCGGTTTTAAAGACGCCTGAAATTCCTCCATCCGATGAGGAGCTGGCGGAAATCAACAAACATAAGGCCTTGCCTTTTCTTGAGAGAGTAAAAGTTCCGTTTGTTGAAATTAAGCATGCTGTAAAAGAAATGCCCAAGTTTATGTGGAAGTTGTCGGGAGTTTATCTTTTTCAATGGTATGCCCTTTTTGTGTATTGGCAATTTATTACACCATTGTTTCGTGTATCCTTAGGTTACGATACTTCGCAAGCGGCAGCCCAGGCCGCCAAGATGAGTACTACATACAATATTGTGACCGCTGTTGTGGCTTTGGTTTTGGTACCCTTGACCCTGCGCTTCGGAGGTAAAAAAGTGTATGCCCTTAGTTTGGTGGGTACAGCGATCGCCTTATTTTCAATTCCCTACATTAAGGACCCCATTTATGTGCTGTTCCCGATGGTATTGTTCGGTATCGGTTGGGCCGCCATGATGGGAATTCCGTATAGTATGGTTTCCAAAATTGTACCCCAAGAACGTAGAGGGGTTTATATGGGTATTCTAAATATGATGATCGTAATCCCGATGGGGATTCAGACCCTGTCCTTTGGTCCTATTTTTAAAAACCTTTTAGGTGGAAATGCGGTAAACGCCATCATGTTTGCGGGGGCATTTTTTGCCATAGCCGCCGTCTTGGCCTTGCGATTGAATATGCCCAAATCCCAAAATGAAAATGTATTGGATGGGCCTGAATTGTAAGGGGATGTGGTATTTCTCTTAAAAGATCAATTTTTTATTCAAAAATCTGTTAAAAACTGGGCCTAAACTTATTCCCATAAAAACCTATAATGCCCTAACTTTACCGATTCATAATTCAAGCAATGAGCAAGGAAAGACAAAGACGGGAAGCATTACTATATCACGCAAAACCACAGCCGGGAAAAATTAAGATCGTACCTACCAAACCCTATTCCACGCAAAGGGATTTGGCGTTGGCCTATTCGCCAGGTGTGGCAGAACCGTGTTTGGAAATCGAAAAGAACAAGGACGATGTTTATAAATACACCGCAAAGGGAAATATTGTAGCGGTAATTTCCAATGGTACTGCGGTTTTGGGCTTGGGTAATATTGGACCTGAAGCCTCTAAGCCAGTAATGGAAGGGAAAAGCTTGCTCTTTAAAATCTTTGCCGATATCGACGGGATCGATATTGAATTGGATACCACCGATGTGGAACAATTCATTCAAACCGTAAAAACGATTGCCCCAACATTTGGGGGAATCAACCTGGAGGATATCAAAGCACCCGAAGCTTTTGAAATTGAGCGACGCTTGAAGGAAGAATTGGATATTCCTGTAATGCACGATGACCAACATGGTACGGCCATTATTTCCGCAGCTGCCTTGTTGAATGCCCTTGAAATTGCCGGTAAAAAGATTGACGAAGTTAAAATTGTGGTAAGTGGTGCTGGTGCCGCTGCCGTTTCTTGTACCCGATTGTACAAAGCGTTTGGTGCAAAGGGCGAAAATATCGTGATGTTGGACAGTAAGGGGGTTATCCGAAGTGATCGGGACAACCTTAGTGTGGAGAAAAAAGAATTTGCCACAGACCGGAAAATTGACACCTTGGATGAAGCGATGATAGGTTCCGATGTATTTATTGGACTATCCATTGCTGATATTGTGACACCGGAAATGCTAAACACTATGGCAAAGGACCCTATCGTTTTTGCTATGGCAAATCCAGATCCAGAAATAGAATACAACTTGGCTTGCTCCACCAGAAAGGATATCATTATGGCAACTGGCCGTTCCGATCATCCGAATCAGGTAAACAATGTGTTGGGATTCCCTTTTATTTTTAGGGGTGCATTGGATGTTCGTGCCACAAAGATCAATGAAGATATGAAAATGGCGGCCGTGCGTGCCTTGGCCGACCTTACGCGTGAGCCGGTTCCGGAACAAGTGAACATTGCCTACGATGCCACCAGGTTGACATTCGGTAGAAATTATATCATTCCAAAACCATTCGACCCAAGGTTGATTACCAAAATTCCGCCCGCAGTGGCAAAAGCTGCTATGGAAAGTGGAGTGGCAAAGGCGCCGATTCAAGATTGGGAAAAGTACGAGGAAGAACTCTACCAAAGATCGGGTAACGATAATAAAGTAGTGCGTTTGCTCCATAACCGGGCAAAGGCGAATCCCAAACGTGTAGTTTTTGCCGAAGCTGAATTACTCGATGTGATGAAAGCAGCACAAATTGTGCACGAGGAGGGCATTGCCCAACCCATACTTTTAGGGAACAAGGATATCATCGAACATCTAAAAAAAGAATTGGATTTTGATGCTGAAGTGCCGATTATAGACCCACGTTCTGATGAGTTCAGTCATATGCGTACCAAATATGCATTGAAGCTTTGGGAATCTAGAAAACGCAAAGGTGAAACCAAATACAGTGCTCGTGTGAACATGGGCAAACGAAATTATTTTGGCGCCATGATGTTGAAGGAAGGTGATGCGGATGGTATGATTTCTGGTTATTCTAGGGCATATCCAAAAGTATTGCGACCTGTTTTTGAGGTTTTGGGCAGGGCCAAGGATGTGAAAAATGCAAGTACCGTGAACATTATGATCACCGAAAGGGGACCCATGTTCTTGGCAGATACCTCTATTAATATTGATCCAAGTGCCGAACAATTGGCGGAAATCGCACAAATGACGGCCAATGTGGCCATAACCTTTGGTTTTAAACCTGTGATGGCCATGTTGTCTTATGCCAACTTCGGATCCTCAAGCCACCCAAATGCACAAAAAGTTCGGGATGCCGTGCGAATTTTGCACGAAACCAATCCAGAATTGGTGGTTGATGGAGAAATTCAAACAGATTTTGCCTTGGACGATGTGTTGTGCACCAACAATTTCCCATTCTCCAAAATTTCAGGAAAAAAGGTAAATACCCTTATTTTTCCAAACTTGGAGTCGGCCAACATCACTTATAAATTATTAAAGGGACTGCACAAAGCTGATTCCATCGGGCCAATCATGGTCGGATTGACAAAGGCAGCCCATATTTTGCAATTGGGGGCCAGTGTCGATGAAATGGTGAACATGGCAGCAGTGGCAGTTATCGATGCCCAAGAGCGCGAAAAAAGAAGAAAGGCAAGGACAGAACAATAATCCAACTGTATAAATGATCAACCATTTACGTGGAAAACTGGTAGAGAAGAATCCCACTTACGCCATTGTGGAATGCAACGGAGTGGGGTACTTTTTACATATTTCTTTACATACTTTTTCATTGCTTCCGAACGAGGAAAATATTACCATTTACACCCATTTATTGGTCAAGGAAGACTCCCATACCCTTTTTGGTTTTATGGAAAATTCGGAACGGGAAATTTTCCGTCTTTTGATCTCTGTTTCAGGGGTGGGTTCCAGTACGGCCAGAACCATGTTATCTTCCCTTTCGCCCTCCGAAGTTAGGGACGCGATTGCCAATGGTGACGTGGTTTCCATCCAGTCCGTAAAAGGAATTGGGGCAAAAACGGCCCAAAGGGTAATTTTGGATCTAAAAGACAAGATTTTAAAAGTCTACGACATAGGCGAAGTTTCACAACAATCAAACAATACAAATAAAGAAGAAGCGTTATCTGCATTAGAGGTTCTTGGTTTCCTTAGAAAGCAATCTGAAAAGGTTGTGGACAAGGTACTTTCCCAAGATGCTTCACTAAGCGTAGAGAACATTATAAAACAGGCGCTTAAAAATTTGTAACTAGTTTGAAAAGAGGGGCGAAACTAACACTTAAAACGATAAGCTTTAAGTACACTTTCTTTGTGGCTTGTTTGCTGACCATTTCTTCCGTAATGGCACAGGAAACAGATGAGCAGGTTCAGGATTCCGTGCAAACCGGAGTTGAGCTTGGTCGCCTTCTTTTGGCGAACCCCGATAGCGTGGTCGCCAAATACACCTACGACCCCAAGACCAATCAATATATTTATACCCAAAGTGTTGGCGAATACAATGTGAGCTATCCTTTGATTCTTACACCGGAACAGTACTATGATCTGGTAAAAAAGGAGGAGATGAAAGCTTATTTTAAACGTAAGGCTGATGCTTTCGCTGGAAAGAAGGAAGGTACCGAGGAAGATCGAAAAAACCTTTTGCCCAACTTTTATGTGAACAGCAGCTTTTTTGAATCCATTTTTGGTGGAAATACCATTGAGGTAATTCCCCAAGGTTCCGTAGCCATGGATTTGGGTGTGTTGTGGCAAAAAAATGACAATCCTGCGCTGTCGCCCAGAAACAGAACCAATCTTTCATTCGATTTTGATCAGCGCATCAGTTTAAGTTTATTGGGTAAAGTAGGGGAGCGACTTCAGGTAACTGCAAATTATGATACTGAGGCCACTTTTGATTTTCAAAATTTGGTAAAGTTGGATTATACCCCGACCGAAGACGATATTATCCGAAAAATAGAGATCGGTAACGTGAGCATGCCCCTCAATAGCTCATTGATAACCGGTGCCCAAAGTTTGTTCGGTGTAAAAACAGAATTGCAGTTTGGAAAAACAACAGTTACTGCCGTTTTCTCCGAGCAACGCTCACAGACCAATACGGTAGTGGCCCAAGGTGGTGGTACTGTAAATGAATTTTCTCTTAGTGCTTTGGACTACGATGAGGACCGACACTTTTTCTTGGCCCATTATTTTCGTGACAATTATGACCGTTCGTTGGCTTCGTACCCATTTGTTCAGACCCAAGTTCAGATTACCCGTTTGGAAGTTTGGGTGACCAACCGTAACCAACAAACACAGAACGTACGAAATGTTGTGGCCATTCAGGATTTGGGGGAAGCATTGGCGCCCAATACCCGAATTGGGGTATTTGGAGGAAATCCGCCGGGATTTTTTAATGGTGCCGCAGCAGCAACCGAATTACCCCAAAACTCCGCCAACTTATACGACCCCAATCAAATTGGAACCACAGGCGTATTGACCAATGCCATCCGTGACATTGCTACCGTTGAAAATGGATTCAATGTGCCGGGGTATCCAGTGAATCAAGGTTACGATTATTCCATTTTGGAAAATGCCAGAAAATTGGAGGCTGGAAGGGATTATGATTTTGATTCCCAATTGGGTTACATCTCATTGAGCCAAAGTTTGAGCAACGATGAGGTGTTGGGTGTTGCATTCCAATACACCTATAACGGACAAGTATATCAGGTTGGGGAGTTTGCCAATGGAAGTATTGATGCGACAACAGTTTCCACAGGAACCAATTTAATTGAGAACAACGCTTTGGTCTTGAAGTTGTTGAAAAGCAATATTACCAATGTACAGGATCCGATTTGGGACTTGATGATGAAAAACATCTATTCCACTGGGGCCTATCAATTGAATCAGGAAGATTTTAAATTGAATATTCTCTATTCAGACCCTACACCAAGAAACTATATAACGCCAGTAGACCCCAATGCAGGTTGGCCAACAGGTTTGGAAGATCGTATTTTATTGAGTGTTTTTAATCTGGATAGATTGAATACCTATAATGATGTGCAGCCCGGTGGGGATGGTTTCTTCGATTACGTTGAAGGGATTACGGTGGATTCACAGACGGGTCGAATCATTTTTACAAAGGTGGAACCCTTTGGTGAATATCTTTTTGACTTATTGGGAGGGGGAACCTACGATGTGGACGACGATCAAGGTTACAATGCCAACCAGCAACGTTACGTGTTCCGAAACATGTACGCCAAGACCAAGGCAGCCTCCTTACAAGATGCAGAGAAAAACCGCTTTCAACTAAAAGGTCGATATACCTCCCAATCCAATAATGGAATTCCGATTGGTGCTTTTAATGTGCCACAAGGTTCGGTAACCGTTACAGCGGGTGGTCGACAGCTTCAAGAAGGTATAGATTATACGGTGAACTATCAAGCAGGAACGGTTCAAATATTGGATCCAAGTTTGCAAGCTTCAGATACCCCAATTAATATTTCGGTAGAAAACAATGCCATATTTGGACAGCAGACAAGACGTTTTGCAGGATTCAATGTGGAGCACCAGTTCAATGAAAATTTTGTTTTGGGTGGTACCTTCCTCAATTTGAATGAACGTCCATTGACCCAAAAATCCAATTACGGAATAGAGCCGGTTAACAATTCCATTTATGGTTTAAATGGAAATTTTAGCACAGAAGTTCCCTTTTTGACCCGTTTGGCAAACAAGCTTCCCAATATTGATACGGATGTTCCTTCCAATTTGAGCGTAAGGGGAGAAGTAGCATTTTTAAGTCCAAATTCACCGAAAAATGCAGATTTTCAAGGGGAGACCACTACGTATTTGGAAGATTTTGAGGGGGCACAGTCCCTAATCGACATAAGGTCATCACTGGGATGGACATTGGCGAGTCCACCAGTTGAATTCATCAATGACAGAACAGGAATCGATGTGGGTCACGAAAGGGCCAAAATGGCCTGGTATACCATCGACCCCATTTTTTATACCAATCAAAGACCATCGGGAATGTCGGATAACGATATTTCCTCGAACGCAACGCGCCGCGTATTTATTGATGAGGTCTTTACCGAGACCGATATCGCCCAAGGACAAACACAGGTTCAGAGCACTTTGGATATTGTATACTATCCAAATGATAAAGGGCCCTATAATGCCAATCCAAGTTTTGAAACGGAAACTCCCGATAGCAAATGGGCGGGGATCATGCGCCCGTTGAGCAGTACCAATTTTGAACAGTCCAATGTGGAGTTTGTCCAGTTTTGGGTGTTGGATCCCTACATCGATGGGGAAACCACCGATGCCAACGCTGGAGAATTGGTTTTGAATTTGGGTAATATTTCGGAAGACATCCTAAAGGATGGTCGTAAACAATATGAAAATGGTCTGCCATCCACCACCAGTACAGAGGTGCCTAGGGAAACCATCTGGGGGCAAGTTCCATCCACCCAATCCTTGGTGTATGCCTTTGATGCGAATGAAACCAATAGAACGTTGCAGGATACTGGTCTTGATGGATTGGATGATGCAGCGGAAGCAGCCATATATAATGGTCCGGCAAGTGACCCAGCTTTGGATAACTACCAATATTATTTAAATAGGGAAGGTGGTGTTTTGGAAAGATATTTCGATTTCAACAACACCCAGGGGAACTCACCGGTTTCTGTAACGGATACCAATAGAGGTTCAACCACCTTACCCGATGTGGAGGATATTGACCGCGATTTGACCATGAACACGGTAAACAGTTATTACGAATACCGTATTCAAATAAAACCGAACACCACAATCGATGATGAATATGTGACCGACATCCGTGAAGGTCTGACCCCTACTTTGCCCAACGGTACGCAGTTGAACAGAAGATGGATTCAATATAAGATTCCATTGAGTGACTTTACTGATGCCGTGGGAGGTATTTCCGATTTTAGGTCCGTAAGTTTTATGCGAATGTACCTTACCGGATTTTCGGATAATGTGGTACTTCGTTTCGCAACCCTTGATTTGGTACGTGGTGATTGGAGAACCTACACAAGCTCATTGCAGCCCGATGTGGACAACGATCCATCCGACGATGCCACGGTAATGGATGTGAATACCGTGAACATTGAGGAGAACTACGGTAGACAACCTATACCTTATGTATTGCCTCCAGGTGTGATCCGTGAGCAATTGAACAACAACAACACCATTATCCGTCAGAATGAACAGTCCTTGTCCATTCGAATTGAGAATTTGGAACCAGAGGACTCAAGGGGTGTGTTCAAAAATGTGAATATCGATATGCGACAATATGAGCGCATTAAAATGTTCTTGCATGCCGAAAAGATTTTTAATTCCGACTATTCGGACAGCGATATTCCCTTGGTTGGATTTTTACGTTTGGGAACCGACTTTAAGGAAAACTTTTATCAGATAGAACTTCCGCTACAATTTACGCCCCATGGTTCTTCAACTGATGACGAGATTTGGCCTGATGTAAACCAGCTCGAGGTGGACATGGGTGACTTGAGAAAGGTCAAGTCCAAAGGTATTTCCGACGACTCCCTTTCCGATATCAATTTTTACGAGATCGTGAACGGTGAGCCTGTTTTGGTGGATGAATTTGCTCCGAGAACACCGGGAACCATTCGTATCGGAATTCGTGGTAATCCTTCGTTGGGAAGCATTCGCGGAATGATGTTGGGGGTTAAGAACATTGATGATGTTCCGGCAAGGGGAGAGATTTGGTTCAACGAACTTCGTTTGGCCGGGCTTGAAAACAATGGGGGATGGGCCGCAATTGTGAGCATGGATGCGAACATGGCCGATTTTGCCAATGTAACCGCAACAGGAAGTAAAAGTACATCTGGGTTTGGATCTATTGATCAGTCGCCAACGCAGCGTGCCTTGGAAGATGCCGTTTCATACGATGTGGTGACCAATGTGAATGTTGGACAGCTCTTTCCTAAAAAATGGAACTTGCAATTGCCGTTCAATTATGGGATTTCAGAAACTTTGATTACTCCCGAGTATGATCCGGTTTACGATGATTTGAAATTGGAAGACCGAATTTCAACCGCCACAACGGCCGAAGAAGCTGAAGCCATACAAGAGCAGGCCGAAGATTACACCAAAAGAACGAGTATTAATTTAATAGGTGTTCGAAAAAATAGGGGCGAAGAGGCCGAAGAGAACTTTTTCGATATCGAAAACTTTACCTTTAATTATAGCTACAACGAAACCGATCACAGGGACTTTGAAATTGCAGAGCTCAGGGATCAAAACGTTAAGACAGGATTGGTGTACAACCATAATTTTAAACCTGCACCTGTTGCACCTTTTGCCAAAAAAGATTCGTTACTGACCGGTAAGTATTGGCAATGGCTGAAAGAATTGAATTTTAATGTACTGCCAACAAGTTTCTCCTTTAATGCAAACTACAACCGTTCCTTTAACCAACAGCGTTTTAGGGATGTATTGGAGCCAGGGGTGGATGCCTTGGAATTGCCCTTGTTGCAACAGCGAAACTATTTGTTCAATTGGCAATATGCCCTCAATTACAGCATCACAAAATCGCTGCGATTGAACTTGACGACATCCAACAATAATATTGTAAGGAACTATTTTAATGTGGATGATGATACTGATTCAGGAATAAATCAAGCCTTGGATCTATGGGATGGATTCTTCGATATTGGAGTGCCCAACCGTCATGCGCAGCAAATGCAATTGAATTATGAATTGCCATTTGATAAGTTCCCATTTTTAAATTTCATCAATGCACAGTACACCTACACCAGTAATTTTGATTGGCAACGCGGTGGGGATGCATTGATCGAGGTGGCTGGAGAGAATATCAATACCGTGCAAAATGCGAATACCCATAATTTGACCGCGAATTTGAGCATGCAACGTTTTTATGATTTCTTGGGTCTAAAAAAACGGGATGGTAAAGTGTTGGCAAACCAAGCTCCGGTGCGAAGGGACAAAGCCGGTAACCCGGCTGACGGTCAAGAGGAGTCCGCACCCAAAAAGACCAGCAAAGGATTCAATACTTTGGTGGACATTGTTACCATGGTGAAAAGGGTAAATGTAAATTACAGCGAGAACAATGGTACGGTGCTTCCCGGGTATACCCAATCGGTAGGTTTTATTGGAACTACTCGACCTACATTGGGATTTGTTTTTGGTAGTCAGGCCGATGTGCGATTTGAAGCAGCCCGAAATGGTTGGTTGACCAATTATCAAGAGTATAGCAACCAATTCATCAAAAACACCAACAAACAGTTGAATGTAACGGCTACCGCACAGCCTACACAAGACATAACCATAGATTTGACCACCGACCGAATGTACAATAGTTCGTCTCAAGAGAGCTACAGTCCGGAACTTTGGGCAAACGGGGTAGATGGATTGATTAATGAGATGGGCAATTTTAGCATTTCGACCGTTATGATCGGGACCATCTTTAATAAAAGCAGTGAGTTCGATTCCAAGACCTTTGAGGAGTTCAAACAAAACAGGATCATTATCGCCAACAGATTGGTTGCCGACAGAGGTGGTCTGATAGGCGAATTGGATGAAGATGGATTCCCTGAGCATTATGGCAAAACGCAACAAGAAGTACTGTTGCCAGCTTTCTTTGCTGCCTACACTGGACAAGATGTAAATCGGGTAAATCTGGATGCCTTTAGGGAAATTCCAATTCCGAACTGGAACATTAAATATACAGGCTTGATGAAGTCTCGATGGTTCAAGGAGAAATTCACACGTTTTTCATTGAGTCACGGATATCGTGCCGCATATAGTGTCAACTCCTTCCAAACCAATTTGGAGCGTCAGAATACAAAATACGATGCTGAGACCGGTGATCTTTTGCCAGAAATGCTGATCAATAATGTGGTGTTGACGGATGAGTTCAATCCGTTGATGCGGGTGGATTTTGAAATGCGAAATTCTTTTAGCTTTTTGGCACAAGTAAGAACGGATCGAACCTTGTCCCTAAGTTTCGACAATAACTTGTTGACGGAAATCAATGGAAAGGAATACACCTTGGGATTGGGTTATCGATTTAAAGATGTAAAATTTGTGACCAATATCGGAGGAGAAAAAACACGTTTGAAAGGGGATTTGAACCTGAAAGCGGATCTATCATTAAGGGACAACATTACCATCATCCGTAATTTGGATATAGACAACAACCAGATCACATCGGGCCAGAAATTAATGTCCTTGAAATTTACTGCAGATTATGCGTTGAGCAAAAGTTTGAATGCCCTGTTCTTCTATGATCATTCCTTTTCAGAATTCAAGGTTTCCACTGCATTTCCACAGACCACTATCAACACTGGGTTTACCTTAAGGTATAACTTTGGGAATTGATCGGGCAGTTGAACGTAATTTTTAGCATTTTGCACCAAAGTTTCTTTGAAAAACTTTGTACAATCCGTTACATTTGTCCATCGACTAATTCAAAAAGAAAATAATGAACTTACCATCAGAATTAAAGTACACCAAAGACCATGAATGGGTCAAAATAGATGGAGATGTCGCCACAGTGGGTATTACAGATTTTGCCCAAAGTGAGTTGGGGGATATCGTATATGTTGAAGTGGAGACTTTGGACGAAACTTTGGATAAGGAAGAAGTGTTCGGAACCGTTGAAGCAGTAAAAACAGTTTCCGATCTTTTCTTGCCATTGAGTGGCGAGATCATTGAGTTCAACGAAGCTTTGGAGGATGAACCGGAAAAAGTGAACACCGATCCATACGGTGATGGTTGGATGATCAAAATCAAGATAAGTAATGCAGACGAGATAGATGAACTTATGTCCGTTGAGGAGTATAAGGAACTGATCGGTGCTTAAAACTTATTTACATACCTTATTATTTATAAGCTGGATGTTGTTCATAACAATACTCAGCTTATTTTCTTTTTCAGAAATTGGTTTGGATACGGGAAAACTCCATATTCCCTATGCGGATAAGATCACCCATTTTATATTTCATTCCGTATTTGTGTTTTTGGGAAGTCTTGCCGTAAGGGAAAGAACTCGTGGACAAATAGAAATTAAAAAGGCCACTTTGATAATTTTTGCACTGGCCATTATGTACGGTATAATTATTGAGGCTTTACAATATACGATCACTACGGATCGACATGCCGAATTTGGCGATGTTTTGGCAAATACTTTAGGAGCATTTGCAGGATTAGTCTCGATTCGATGGCTATTTTCTAAAGAAAAGCCGTTAAAATGGAAATTTTAATTGCTTATTTAACTAATTAATAATTAAATTAGCGAACACTAAATTTAAAAAAGGATGGAACTTAAAAAGAACCCAAAAGCAGACGTAGGAAGAAATAGTGCCCTCTATTTTGTGATAGGATTGGCAGCTGTTTTGGGCGTGGTCTACGGTGCAATGGAGTGGAAAAAGTACGACAAGGTCAATGATTATGACATCTCAATGAATGTTGAAGATCAGTTGGACGAAGAAGTACCGATGACCGAACAAATTAAAACCCCGCCACCACCACCGCCACCAGCTGCGCCAGAAGTTATCGAGGTGGTAGAGGATGAAGAAGAAGTAGAAGAAACTGTAATCGAATCAACCGAAACCAGCCAAGAAGAAGAAGTGGTTGAAATCGAAGAGGTTGAAGTAGAGGAAGTAGAGGAAGATATTTCAGTTCCTTTCGCAGTAATCGAGGACGTACCTGTATTTCCTGGTTGCGAAGGAGCAAGCGATAAAAAAGCATGTTTCCAAGAACAAATGCAAGCCCACATCCGTAAAAACTTCCGTTACCCTGAAATCGCTCAGGAAATGGGTGTTCAAGGAAGGGTAAGTGTTATCTTCGTTATCCAAAAAGATGGAAGTATCGGTGATATCAGAATGCGTGGACCGGACAAAAACTTGGAAGCTGAGGCATTGCGTATCATTGAAAAATTGCCTAAAATGACTCCTGGAAAACAAAGAGGTAGACCAGTAAAAGTACCTTTCAGTATTCCAATTACATTTAAGCTTCAGTAAAATTTATATAATTCCTGTTGAGGCGGGAATTGAAAAAGCCCTGATGGTAAACGTCAGGGCTTTTTTTATTGCTATTCTTTAATGGGATTGGTTAAGCTTAGGTAAACCGTTTCACGCATCCGTTCTGGATTTATAAAGCCAGTTCCGTAATCGGCATCATACTTTAAGGTAAGGCTCTGATTGCTTTTAACTTCCTCCAAAGATTTGCCAGCGGTAATTTCTTTTTGGATAGTGGCTCTAACATCTTCCAATACACTTACAAAAGTTTCCAGCTCAGCTTTATTGGATGGCCTTCCATGACCCGGAATAATTTTGGTCTCGGAATCGATTACCAAAAGTGCTTTTTTGTGTGCTTCAATGTAGCCGTTAATGCTTCCACCGCTATTGATATCTATATAAGGATACCTGCCTGCAAAATAAGTGTCGCCCATATGAATCACATTCTCGTTTACAAAATAGATCATGGTATCTCCATCAGTATGTGCATTGTGTACATGAAAAAGTAATACCGTTTCATCTCCATCGTAAAAAGTAAGGTCTTCGGAAAAAGTGATCTCAGGTAAGGTTTTTTCGTAATCCATCGGGTTCATCTCGTTCGCCGATACTTTTTCTTGTCCATTGGCCTGTAGTCGTTTACGAACGTTGTCTTGGGCCACAAGAACCGTTTCATCCGTATTAAAATTTACATTACCGCCCGTATGGTCCCCATGCATGTGGGTGTTGACCAAGTAAGTAATAGGTTTGTTAGTAAGGGTTCCAATAGCATTCTTGATCTTTTCACTTAGTGGAGCAAATTGGTCGTCAATCATAAAAACTTTGTCGGTTCCGACGTAAACACCAATATTTCCGCCACTCCCGGTGAGCATATAGGTGTTTTGGCCAAGGGTGTCAATGGTAATGTTGACTTCATCGGTTTGTGCATGCACTGCAGCAAGGGGTAAAAGGAGCAAAAAACTTAAGATAATGCGCATAATTTCATGTTTTTGGTTTAGATAATTAGTCGAAGCTCAATCAAAAATAATACAAAGACCGTCAATAGGTTGGAAATGAGAATCGGTGGCGTTATCTTTGCCAGCCAATTTACCGTGGATGAAGTCTGCAATAAGTGCTGCTAATAATACCGATCTTTCCATGATATTTGCCGATTTCAAGGAGATAACCAAGGCCAAACTGGCCGTAAGCGTGGTGTTTTCATCCCTTGCGGGCTATTTGTTGGGAGCTTATGAAATCAGTTTGGTTTCCCTTTTATTGCTTGCTTTTGGCGGATATTGTATGGTGGGAGCCTCCAATGCTTACAATCAAATCATAGAAAAAGATTTGGATGCGTTGATGAAGCGTACCCGAAACAGGCCTATTCCTTCTGGAAGAATGTCCGTGAAAACAGCATTGACTACCGCTGTTGTGCTTACCATTTTAGGAGTGTTGGCTTTATTGGCATTGAGTCCAAAAACAGCCATGTTCGGAGCTATTTCCATCTTTTTGTACACCAGTGTTTATACTCCATTAAAAACAAAGTCGCCACTTTCGGTGTTTGTGGGAGCTTTCCCTGGAGCCATTCCATTTATGTTGGGATGGGTTGCGGCAACCGATGACTTTGGAATTGAGCCCGGAACCTTGTTCATGATTCAATTTTTTTGGCAGTTTCCGCACTTTTGGGCATTGGGTTGGATGTTGGATGAAGACTATAAAAGAGCAGGTTTTAAAATGCTTCCAACGGGCAATAAGGATAAAGGAACCGCGATTCAAATTATTTTTTATACCATTTGGATGATTGTAGTTTCAATTTTACCTGTCTTCGGATTCACGGGAAGATTGCAGTTATCCATTGTAGCCGCAGCCATAGTGTTGCTTGCAGGCTTGGTAATGTTGTTTTTTGCCTTCAGATTATATCAAAATAGAGACAATGTTTCGGCACGTAAGTTAATGCTGGCCAGTGTTACCTATATATCATTGATTCAAGTTGTTTACGTAATAGATAAGTTTATCAGTTAAATGGATTTAACCCAAGGAACGGAAAAGGAGAAGGTGAGAAGAGCAAAAAAAATGATGCTCTGGTTTGGTATTGTGAGTTTGATCATGGGGTTCGCTGGTTGGACGAGCGCCTATATTGTAAGTAGCAAGCGCGAAGATTGGGTGAACGATTTGGAGTTGCCAAGTGCCTTTTTTGTGAGCACGGCCATCATAATCTTGAGTAGTATTACCTATTTTTTGGCCAAAAAATTGGTATCAAAAGGCAATCAGAAGCAGGCAACCCTCTTTTTAGGGGTAACTTTGGCCTTGGGAATTACCTTTATTGTGATGCAATTTTATGGTTTTTCCCAAATGTTGGAAAACGGCTATTATTTTACTGGACCTACAAGTAACATTAAAATGTCCTACGTGTTTTTGATCGCGGCAGTGCACATTGCCCACGTGGTGGCGGGATTGATTTCCTTGTTAACGGTTTTGGTTCAGCAACTTAGAAATAAGTATACCCCCGACAACATGTTGGGTATGGAGTTGGGTGCCACTTTCTGGCACTTTTTGGACTTCCTATGGGTGTACCTAATTTTATTTATGTATTTCGTGAAATAAATTTGGTTGGGGCTTTTTACTTCAACTTTATCTTTTCCAATACATCAAAAAATGTAAATTTGTGAAAGTTTTAATAAAACGACCTTTTTATGGATGCAACGGTAAATACCGGTACTGAAGACAGCGTTTGGGGAGGGGGAAATAGACCTCTAGGCGCGAGCTATGGAAAAATGATGATGTGGTTCTTTATCATGTCGGATGCCTTGACCTTTTCTGGTTTTTTGGTGGCTTATGGTTTCTCAAGATTTAAATTTATTGAGCTTTGGCCCATAGCCGATGAAGTATTTACCCACTTTCCATTTATGCATGGTGTAGATGCACCTATGTATTATGTGGCCTTCATGACCTTTGTTTTGATCATGTCTTCCGTAACCATGGTATTGGCTGTGGATGCAGGTCATAAAATGAAACAAAAAAGTGTTATCCTTTATATGTTCCTTACCATTATCGGTGGTGCCATCTTCGTTGGTTCACAGGCTTGGGAATGGGCAACATTTATCAAAGGAGATCATGGAGCTGTGGAAACCAACTCAGGTCGTATTCTTCAGTTTGTAAATGCAGAAACAGGTAAAAGAGCTTCTTTGGCTGAATTTGCAAAAACATTGCCAGAAGAAAGAGTGAAGCATGAAGCCAGTGAAGGTATTTGGTTCAAGAGCGAGGGTTACAAAACTTCATTCTCCTTGAACGAAGTGGTTGAAGGATTCAAAGCCACTCCAAATATTTTGATACGTACAGAACAATTGAACGAAGAAGGTGAAAAGACCGTTCTGGACAGAAAAGCATCTTTGGCAAAAATATTGGAAGCTAATCAAGTAGTGGAAGGGGCCAACCTTATCCACAACGAATACGGACACCGTTTGTTCGCAGATTTTTTCTTCTTTATTACTGGTTTCCACGGATTCCACGTGTTCTCAGGAGTTGTGATCAACGTGATTATTTTCTTCAACGTGATCATCGGAACGTATGAGAGAAGAGGTCACTACGAAATGGTGGAGAAAGTAGGTCTATACTGGCACTTTGTGGATTTGGTATGGGTATTCGTATTCACATTCTTTTATTTGGTATAAAAAATCGATTATATAAATGGCACACGAGCATAAACTTGAGATATTTAAGGGACTTGTAAAATTTAAGTCGAACACACAAAAAATTTGGGGAGTACTTATTTTCCTTTCCCTTGTTACCACTGTTGAAGTTGCATTGGGTATTATTAAGCCAAGAGCACTTACCCACAGTTACTTTATTGGAATGAAACTCTTGAACTGGATTTTCATTATCCTAACCTTGGTAAAGGCGTATTACATTGCATGGGATTTCATGCACCTTAGGGACGAAAAAACGGCATTGCGAAGAACAATCGTTTGGGTGCCTATCTTCCTTATTTGCTATTTGATATTCATCTTGCTTTTTGAAGCAGATTACATTTATAATGTGTACAAGGACGGTTTCATTACTTGGAGCTTCTAAACACAGCATTTAACAAATTTAAAAGACGGTTTTCCAACCGTCTTTTTTTATTTTTGTACGGTTTTACACTATGAAAAAGAAAATTGTACTGGCAATCCTTTTTATACTCCCTGTGGTGGTATATTTGTTTTTTGCCTCAGGCGTAAATAACTTTGGTCGATTGCCCATCTTGGTCGAAAATGTGCCAGACATTTCACAGATGGATACTGATGTTCAGTTGAAAGACAAGATTACCGTTCTTGGCTTTTTGGGAACAAACGTGAACGACCGACAAGGCAATGCCTTCAACCTCAACCAAAAAATATATAAAAGATTTGGCGAGTTCAACGACTTTCAAATGGTCATGGTAGTGATTGAAGGGAGCGAGGGGCAAGTGGAAGATATTAAAAAGGAACTTGGGAAACTTTCCGATATTGATAAATGGAAGTTTGCTTATGGTTCCGAGGATGAGATTCAAACCTATTTTAAAGGATTGGGAACAGACCAGCAATTGGATGAAACTTTGGCCACCCCCTTTGTTTTTATCGTGGACAAAGATTTGAATCTAAGGGGAAGAAATGATGATGAGGAAGATGGCCTAAAGTATGGGTTTGATACGTCTTCCGTAGCAGAATTGAACAATAAAATGGTGGATGACATCAAGATCATCTTGGCAGAATATCGACTAGCATTAAAAAAGAACAATGCCGACAGGAGCAAATAACAAAAAGAAACACACCTATATCTGGGTTTCCGCGATCATTCTGATTTTCGGCATATTTGCCGTTTATGAGATCACCAAGCGAGTAAAGGGGGGTACAATTGTTGAAAACGACCGAATGAGTGTGGGAATGCAAGTGCAAAAGCTCGGTTTTGTGGTAAATGATGGCACAAAACGCAAGGTGCCGGAATTTGCTTTTTACGACCAAGACAGTACTTTGATTACCAACAAAGATTATTTGGGTAAGGTGTATTTGGTTGAGTTCTTTTTTACCACCTGTCCAACCATTTGTCCCATTATGACAGAAAATTTGGTGGAGCTTCAGGATACATTCAAAGAGAATGAGGAATTTGCGGTGGCATCCTTTACCATCAATCCAAGATACGATACCCCTTCAGTTCTTAAAAAGTATGCTGCCAAGCATGGCATTACAGATAAGGACTGGCATCTTATGACGGGTGATCAAGATGAAATTTACACACTGGCAGAAGAAGGATTTTACATTTTGGCCAATGAAAACGATGATGCCCCAGGTGGTTTTGAGCATTCGGGAATGTTCGCATTGGTTGACAAAAATGGGTATATTCGCTCAAGAGAGGATCAATTTGGTAATCCATTAATCTATTATCGAGGTACCATTACTGAAAAACAAGGTGTAAACGATGAGGGAGAACCTCAACAGATTACCATGCTAAAAGAAGACATTAAAAAATTATTGGCAGAATAATGGAAGAAATTACACTTAAGGAAAAACAGTTCAATAGATGGATCAGGGTTGTTTCCGTTGCGATACCATTGGTGGTCGCCATATTGTTTCGGTATAAAATTCCCGATGCAAAACCCTTATCGTTTTTGCCACCTATTTACGCGACCATTAATGGAATAACAGCCATATTATTGGTCATTGCAGTGATCGCTATTCGAAATGGAAGACGAAAACTACATCAAAAATTAATGATCACCAATATTGTGCTATCAGCACTTTTCTTGGTAATGTATGTGGCCTATCACATGACCTCCGAAACCACTATGTTCGGTGGAACGGGTACCATTAAATATGTGTACTATTTTATTTTAATGACACATATTGTTCTGTCCATTTCTGTAGTGCCCTTGGTTTTGATAACCTATTCCAAAATTTATTTGGATGATGAAGAAGGCCATAGAATTTGGGCGAAATATACGTTTCCTATTTGGTTGTATGTTGCCGTTACAGGTGTTGTTGTTTACGTTATGATCTCGCCGTACTACCCTTATTAAAACATGAAGTATAAATTCCTTTTCATATTAATTTTAGTAATGGCGATTCCTACAGTTACCGATGCACAATGTGCTATGTGCAGGGCTGTGGTAGAAAGTGAAGCCGATGGCAAAACCGCGGAAGGTATCAACAATGGAATTGTTTACTTGATGGCGGTTCCCTATGTGCTCGTGGCGGGTCTGTTCTATTTTATTTACCGAAAGATTAGAGGTTAAGGGAGTTAACCGAAAAATAATTCAACTTTTCTGTAACATTTTGCGATTTTATTCATCTTATAGATGAGTATAGCTAATACTCCATCAATCAAAAATCGCAAATCCTATGTTCGACCTAGAACGGTGGCAAGAAATATTTGACACCATACGAAAGAACAAACTCCGCACTTTTTTAACGGGGCTATCCGTGGCCTCCGGTATTTTCATTCTTGTGATATTACTGGGATTTGGTCAAGGTATGCGCAACGGTATCGAGAACGAGTTCAAACAAGATGCATCGACCAGTGTTTGGGTATGGCCCGGGGTAACCACCAAAGAGTACAAAGGACTCAATCCCGGAAGGCGTATCCAGTTGGTCAATGATAACTTCGATATGGCAAACACCATGTTCAAAAGTGATATTGAATATGGTTCCCCACGAATTTTTGTAAGAGGTGTAAACGTAAACTACGGTAAAGAGGCCTTGGTTTATGGTGTACAAGGTGTTGGAGCAGATTTCCAGTTTATAGAAAATGCCGGAATGATCGAGGGTCGCTTTATCAATTATACCGATGAAGTTTCTACGGCCAAAGTGGCCATTATCGGTAACAAAATCAAAAAAGACGTATTTAAAAAGGTCGACTCTCCTATTGGGGAATTTATAGATATATCCGGTATACCGTTTAAAGTGATCGGGGTTTTCAAAGAAATGGAGGATCGCGAAGAAGAACGCATTTATATTCCGATCACAACCTCCCAAAAAGCTTTTAATGGAGGAAATAAGCTCAACAATATGTCCTTCACACTTCCACCTGCCGAAAATTTTGACCAAGCTGTGGCGCAAGCAGTCAACTTTAAAAATGGGGTGAAGAGTTATTTGCAACAAGCCCATATAGTCGCACCTGATGATACGGGTGCCATTGAGGTATGGAGTGCCATGGAAGAGGCGAAAAGATTTTATGGGTTAACCAATAGCATTAAAATCTTCTTTTGGTTTGTTGGGGTCTGTACCATCATTGCAGGTGTGGTAGGTGTTAGCAACATTATGATGATCGTGGTAAAGGAACGTACCCGTGAAATTGGAATCCGAAAAGCTTTGGGGGCAAAACCTTGGTCCATAGTGGGCATGATTTTGCACGAAGCCATTTTTGTGACCGCCATTTCTGGATTCGGAGGGCTAATTTTCAGTATGGCCCTGTTAGAGTTGGTGGGGCCGCATGTAGAGGTGGATTACATCATGAATCCATCCGTCAACTTCAATGCTGCCTTTTCTACTGTAATTGTATTGATTTTGGCGGGAACCTTGGCGGGATTTGTTCCTGCATGGAGAGCGGCCAAAGTAAAAGTGATAGAATCCCTTCGTGATGAATAACCCTAATCTAAAAAAAGAAAGCGATGTTCAATAAAGATAGATGGCGGGAAATTATAGAGGTGCTCACAAGCAATGTGTGGCGCACCATTTTCACTGCGTTTGGGGTGTGCTGGGGAATTTTCATTCTCATCCTTCTTTTGGCAGCAGGGAAAGGATTGGAAAACGGCATCAAAAAGGATTTTGGAGATATCGCCACCAATACCATGTTTATGTGGACCCGAGCCACAACCATGGGTTACGAAGGATTACCACAGGGGAGACAATTTGAGTTCAAAATTAGTGACGTACAAGCTTTGAGGGACAATGTGCCCAATCTTCGGTTTATTTCTCCCAGAAACCAACTGGGAGGCTTTGGTGGGAACAATAATGTGGTTCGGGGACTTCGCACAGGAGCTTATAATGTGTATGGTGATTACCCCGAAATCATCAATCAAGATCCCATGACGGTGACTTCTGGAAGGTTCTTGAATTACAACGACATCAAAGAAAAAAGAAAGGTGGCCATTATCGGAAATGGCGTTAAAAACGACCTCTATGATAAAGATGAAGATGCTTTGGGCACTTACATCAAAATACAAGGCGTCAACTTTTTGGTAATCGGCACCTATAAAAAGAACAATAGCGGCGGAGGTGAAGAAGGCCAGAAAGAGATTTTTGTGCCCTTCACGGCTTTTTCGCAAGCATTTAATAGAGGGGAAGATGTTGGGTGGATGGCCATTACTGCAAACGACGGCAGTTCCATTTCTGTGTTGAAAGATAAAATTGTCAGCATTATGAAAGAACGCCACAAAGTGCATCCAGAAGATACCCGTGCGGTAGGTTATTTTGATTTGTACGAACAATACAACCGGGTAGAAAGTTTATTTGGAGCACTAAAGGCCGTAGCCTACATCGTGGGCATCATGGTATTGCTCTCCGGAATCATTGGGGTAAGTAACATTATGTTGATAGTAGTTAAAGAGCGAACCAAAGAAATTGGAATACGAAGAGCGCTGGGCGAGCAACCGTGGTCCATTAAAAAGCAAATTTTGATGGAGTCCATATTCTTGACTTTGATTTCTGGAATGGTCGGCATCATTTTCGGGGCCGCCATCATATTTGGAATCAACTCCTTGTTGGATAGCGTCGGGCCGGTGGATATGTTCATGAGCCCGAGCGTAAGTGTGGGTGTGGTCACTGGCGCCTTGACCATTTTAATGGTGTCCGGTCTCTTGGCAGGATTCATACCAGCACAAAGTGCCATAAAGGTGCGACCCATTGAAGCATTGCGAACAGAATAAATTAACATCAATCAATAAAATAGAAGTAAAATGAAAAAATCGGTAACCATTGCCATCTTATTGCTCATCGTAGTTGTATTTGGTGGCTCCATGTACTATTTGTACCAGAAAAATTCGGAGGACCCGGTGGTGTATCAGACCGAGGCTCCGTCGACCCAGACCATTGTTAAAAAAGCGGTGGCAACGGGCAGTATTCTTCCTTTGGAAGAAGTGTTGATCAAACCTAACATCTCTGGGGTAATCGAAGAGATTTATGTGGAAGGTGGAGATTTTGTAAAATCAGGTGATTTGTTGGCCAAGATCAAAGTGGTGCCCAATCTTTCTGCTTTAAATGATGCCAAAAATGCCATTGATGAGGCTAAAATCAGTTTGGATGATCAGCGCCGTAACTTCGACCGTCAATCTACTTTGTTTGCAAAAGGAGTGATTTCGCAAACGGATTTGGAACGTGCCCAAGTAACCTATGATCAATCCAAGCAAGCTTACGCAGCCGCCAATAAGCGATACGATATCGTAAAAACAGGAACTACAAGTGGATTGAGCAACGCGGCCAATACTATGATTCGAGCTACCGTAAGCGGGATGATCTTGGAGGTGCCCGTTGAAGTAGGAAACCAAGTAATCGAAGCCAATAACTTTAATGAAGGAACAACAATTGCGGCCATTGCAGATGTGGACAAAATGATTTTTGAAGGCAAGGTGGATGAATCTGAAGTGGGAAAAATCAAAGAAGACCTGCCTTTGGAAATTACCGTTGGAGCCATAGAAAACCAAGTTTTTGACGCCATTTTGGATTACATCGCTCCCAAAGGGAAAGAGGAAAATGGCGCCATTCAATTTGAAATAAAAGGAACGCTTAAAAAACAGGATACCACCTTTATTAGAGCGGGATTGAGTGCCAATGCATCCATTATTTTGGCTAAGGCAGATAGCGTGTTGGCCTTAAAAGAAGCCTTGGTGCAATTTGACGGGGATACCAAAGATCCATTTGTTGAAGTAGAGACCGGACAACAAAAATTTGAACGCCGAAATGTGGAGCTCGGAGTGAGCGATGGCATTTTTGTGGAGGTAAAATCTGGTATCTCTGCGGCTGACAAAGTAAAAGTGTGGAACTCAGTTTCTGAAGAATAGTCTGTAAATCAATAAGTAACAAAAAAAGTAACAAATCTTGTAACAATTTGGCCGAATGTATGTCTTACATGCAAAGGTTAAAGTAAGAGATAGCTAACATCACCAATCATGATAGAAATCAAAGATCTACATAAATCCTATAGAATGGGAAGTAATTCACTTCACGTTTTAAAGGGTATCAATTTTAAAGTAGAAGAAGGGGAACTTGTGGCCATTATGGGGTCGTCAGGTTCTGGTAAATCAACTTTGTTGAACATTTTAGGGATGTTGGATGGAGCCGATTCAGGAGACTATATTTTGGACAATGTGCCAATCAAAAATCTAAGTGAGACCAAAGCGGCACAGTACAGAAACAAATTTTTAGGATTCATTTTCCAGTCTTTTAACCTCATCAACTACAAAAGTGCGGCGGAGAATGTGGCACTTCCTTTATACTACCAAAAAGTTCCTCGTAAAGAACGTCAAGAAAAAGCGTTGCAATATTTGGAAAGAGTTGGTCTAAAACCTTGGGCAGACCATTTGCCCAGCGAGCTTTCCGGTGGACAAAAGCAAAGGGTGGCGATTGCCAGGGCAATGGCTGCAGAACCTAAAGTGTTGTTGGCGGATGAGCCTACGGGAGCTTTGGACAGTAAAACTTCGTACGAGGTTATGGATTTGATCCAAAAAATCAATGACGAGGGCAATACCATTTTGATCGTAACCCACGAAGAGGATATTGCGCACATGTGCAAGCGAATCGTGCACCTTAAGGATGGTGTAATCGTGGAAGATAAAAAGATAGAACAAGTAAGAGCAGAGCAATATGTTTGATCGCGACGTTTGGCAAGAAATATTCAACACGCTTAAGACGAACAAGCTGCGAACCTTTTTAACAGGGTTTTCCGTGGGGTGGGCCATCTTTATTTTGGTAATGCTCTTGGCTTCGGTAAACGGAATGCAGAATGGTTTCACGGGGCAGTTCAACGACGATGCCACCAACTCCATCTTTGTTCGTCCTGGTACCACATCAAAGGCCTATGGGGGCTTTGAGGCTGGTAGACGAATTCAGTTTAAGAACGATGACATTGAATACATCAAAAAGAGTTTTCCAGAAGACATTGAATACATAAGTGGTAGATATTTTACCAGTACTACTGCCAGATATAAAGCGGAAACAGGTTCATACTCAGTTCAGGCTACACATCCCGATCATCAGGCCATTGAAAAAACATTGATCACTGAAGGCAGGTACATAAATGAAGCCGATGTGGTCAACAAAGCTAAAGTGGCAGTTATTGGTCGTAAGGTGGCAGAGGATCTTTTCAAGAAGGAAAATCCAATGGGGCAATTTGTAACCTTGAACAACCTTCCCTTTAGGGTCATCGGGATTTTTACCGATGACGGGGATGATAATGCGGAGCGTAGGATATATGCTCCGATCAGCACCTATCAACAAATATATGGGAACACCAATGTTGTAAACTCCATTGCGCTAACCTATAACCCAAATTACGATTTAACCGAGGCATTGGAATTTTCAAACAAGTTGGAAATCCTAATGAAACGTAGACATAAAATAGCTCCTGAAGATCAGGCAGGAATCGGGGTGTGGAACTATGCAGAGGCTTTTGACAACATCAGCAGCTTTACTGCAGTGTTGAACGGAGTTGCCATCGCAGTTACCTTTTTGATTTTGATTGCGGGAATCGTTGGTATCGGAAACATTATGGTGTTCACGATCAAAGAGAGGACCAAAGAAATTGGGGTGCGAAAAGCATTGGGGGCTCGTCCCTCCCAGATTGTCAATTTGGTAATCTTGGAATCCATTTTTATTACGGCCCTGTCAGGTTTTGTGGGCTTGTTGTTTGCCTGGATAATTCTTGCCCTTGTGGGACCCAATTTTCAAACAGATGCCTTTAGGGATCCATCCGTGGAATTGTCCACTGTGATCACGGCCACCATTATATTGATTGTTGCTGGAGTTTTGGCAGGATTGATTCCCGCTATGAAAGCAGCTAATGTTAAACCCATTGTAGCACTAAGCGATAAATAGATATGTGGTTATTAGATAAAGACATGTGGTTTGAGATTTTCCATACGATGGGCAAGAACATGTTCCGTACGTTTCTTACCATGCTTGGTGTCATTTTTGCCATGATCATTTTGGTGCTCCTTTTAGGAGGGGCCAATGGTCTTAGCAATGGATTCAACAAAGTTTTCGCTGGAACATCATCCAACAGTTTGTTTGTTTGGGGGCAATCTACATCTGAACCTTATAAAGGATTTGAGCGTGGTCGAAGGATTCGCTATAAGTTGGAAGATGCCGACATTTTAAAAAGACAAATCCCTGAAATCGAGGTTTTGGCACCGCGAATCGAGTTATCCGATCATAGAGGTACCATCACGGTATATAGAAATGGACAAACCAGTGGTTCTTCCGTTTATGGGGATTATCCAGAGATCGACCAGATCACCAAAAAGAAATTGGTGGAAGGGCGTTTCTTGAACCAATCTGATATAGACGAATCCAAGAAAGTGTGTGTGATCGGGGAGGAAACCTATAAGCTACTTTTTGAAAAAGGGGAAGAAGCCATTGGTGAAAGCATCCGTATCAATGGAGTGTACTTTACCGTCGTGGGAATATATAAACCCAACAACAATATTAATATTGATGGTGAAAACGCGGTGTTCATTCCATTTACCACCTTTCAAAAAGCCTTTAACTCGGGAGACCGAATGGGTTGGATGGCCATTGCGGTGGAACAGAATACGCCAGTGCCATTGATTGAAAAACAGATAAAGGACATCCTTAAAGCCAAATACGATATTCATCCAGATGATGAGCGTGCCATTGGAAGTTTTGATATGTCCCGTATTTTCAATAGCGTTACCGGGTTTACATTGGTGTTGCAAGGATTCTCCTTTTTCATCGGAATCTTTACCCTATTGGCAGGTGTAATTGCCATTAGTAACATTCTTTTGATCACGGTTAAGGAACGTACCAAGGAAATTGGGGTTCGTCGTGCACTTGGGGCAACACCTAAAGTGGTAAAACGTCAAATTATTTTGGAGGCCATCATTATTACTGCGTTTGCAGGATTGGTCGGTTTTGCCATCTCGGTCGGATTTTTGGCCATCATGGACCACTTATGGGGCAGTGGGGAGGAATTCCCTTTTGTAAAACCCATGATCAGTATTCCCCAGTTTATTTTCTCCTTCGTTTTAATGGTCGGCCTTAGTGTCCTTATCGGATTGTTGCCTGCCAACCGAGCCGTGAAAATAAGACCCATAGAAGCATTAAGAGAAGAATAATCAATTCAAATAAATAACGAAATCAAATTAGCGATAATGAACAAATACGTAAAATACGCAATAATAGGAGTAGCGGTCGTAGGGATTTTGATGGCCACTGTTTACTTTCTAAAACAAAACAGTACCCCTGTTGAGCTCTATAAAACCGAAACCGCGGCTCGCAAGGATATTGTGAACCGAGTTATTGTTACCGGAAAAGTTATTCCCGAAGATGAAATCAACATCAAGCCTCAAATATCTGGGATCATCGATAAAATTATCTTGGAAGAAGGCGTTCGCGTAAACGCTGGAGACCTTATCGCCGTGATCAAAGTTGTTCCGAACGAGCAATCGTTGAACCAAGCTGCTGGTCGCGTAAACACTGCCCGATTGGCTTTGGGCAATGCCAAAATTGAATACGATAGAAACAAAGCCTTGTTCGACAAAGGCGTGATTTCCAGTCAAGAATTCAACAATTTAAAGTTGACCTATGATCAAGCGGAACAAGAGTTGAAAAACGCTCAGGCCGATTACCAAATCATCCAAAAAGGTTCTGCGGGTGGTTCTGCCAGTGCAAACACCAACATTAGGGCAACTGTTGCGGGTACTATCCTAGAGATTCCAGTAAAAGAAGGAGATCAGGTAATCCAGAGTAACAACTTTAATGACGGTACCACCATTGCCACCATCGCCGATATGTCCAAAATGATCTTCGAAGGTGAAGTGGATGAAGCTGAAGTTGGAAAATTGAAAGTGGGCATGCCATTGGAAATCAGTTTGGGTGCCTTGGATCAACAAAAATTTGAAGCCAAACTAAAATTCATCGCTCCAAAAGGGGTTGAGGAAGAAGGTGCGGTTCAATTTAAGATCGAAGGAGATTTGGCCTTGACCGATACCACATCATACGTAAGAGCTGGATACAGCGCCAATGCCTCCATTGTTTTGGATGAAAAGAAAGATGTATTGACCATTAAAGAAGCCTTGCTTCAATTTGATAAAGATACCGAGAAGCCTTATGTAGAAGTTGAGGTAAGTGAGAACAAATTCGAAAGAAAGGACTTGGAATTGGGTGTGAGCGATGGTATCGATGTTGAGATTGTTTCAGGTATTGAAGAAGATGCCAAAATTAAAGTTTGGAACAAGCTCGAGAAGAAAACTGAAGAATAATCCAACCCAATAGAATAAGCAACAAAAATCAAAAAACGAATGAAAAATAGCATAACCATTTTACTACTGTTGTTCACTGTTGCCGTGTCCACAGCGCAAATGCGCAAATGGACGTTGGAGGAGTGTGTGATGTATGCAGTGGAAAATAATTTGACCGTACAACAATTTGAACTGGATTTGGAGAATGCCCAAATCGATAGATCCGATGCCTTGGGCGATTTTCTTCCTTCCTTAAATGGGAATTCAACCGCATCGAGCAACACAGGTTTCTCCATTAACCCATCCACCAACTTGCCCACGAACAGCACACAGTTTAACGTGAGCATGAATGTGAGTTCCAATATTACCTTGTTCGATGGGCTTAGAAACATCAATAGATACAATCGTGCCAAGATGAGTGCCATTGCCAATCAATATCGTTTGGATAATCTAAAAGACGATATTCGTTTGAATGTGGCCAATGCCTATTTGCAAGTGTTATCGAACAAAGAGCAGTTGAAAACCTTTAAGGCACAATATGCAGTAACCGAACAAGACCTCAAAAGAACCAAGGAATTGGTTGAGGCAGGCTCGTTGCCAAGAGGCGATTTGTTGGAAATTGAGGCCACTGCTGCCAACCAAGAGCAGCAAGTGATCAATGGAGAGAGTTTGGTATTGATTGCCAGAGTGAATTTGGCACAATTACTTCAGATTACCGATTATCAAAACTTTGATATTGCTGAAGAGGAGTTTGCAATTCCTCCATCCGATATTTTGGACAATTCTGCCAAAGTGATCTTTGATAAGGCATTGACTTTTAGAAACGATATCAAATTCTCTGAATACAACGTAGAGTTGGCCAAGCAAGACCTTAAAATTGCAAAGGGAACTTACTATCCAACATTGACTGGATTTTTCCAATACGGAACTAGATATTCGGATATTACCTTGATTCCAGATGGAAACGGTGGATTGTATACCCCTAATTTTACCGATCAGTTATGGATCTTGGATGGTATCAGCTATGGAGCACAGTTGAGTGTGCCAATCTTTAATGGTTGGAGTGCCCGAAATGGGGTAAAACGTTCCAAAATTAGTTTAGCACAGGCCGAGTTGCAGTTAGATCAAGATAAATTGGACTTGGAAAACACCATTCAACAAGCCTATGTGGATGTAGGTACTTTTGAAAAGGCCTACGAAGCGGCTCAAAAAACCTTGGATGCAAGGCAATTGGCCTACGATTACGCCAAAGAGCGTTATAATGTTGGATTGATGAACGCTTTCGATTTCAGTCAAGCGCAATCAAGAGTGGATAATGCAAGAGCCGATGTGATCCGTACCAAATACGATTATATTTTTAGATTGAAAATATTGGAGTTCTACTTTGGTTTGCCCATTTCATTAAACTAGTATCTTTGTGGCCTTATGGCCCTAATACTAAATTTAGAAACAGCGACGACCAATTGCTCCGTGAGCATTTCCAAAGACAATGAGATCATTGTTTTAAAGGAGAACAATGCAGCGAGCTACTCGCATTCCGAACAATTACACGTATTTATCAAAGAAGCCTTGGAAGAGGCTTCTTTGTCGTTTTCAGACATTGATGCCATTGCCATCAGCAAAGGTCCAGGTTCTTACACGGGTCTGCGAATCGGCGTTTCGGCTGCCAAAGGGCTCTGTTTTTCATTGGATGTTCCTTTGATTTCCATCCCGACCCTGCAGAGTATGTCTCTCCAAGTAAATGTACAACCGGGTGAATTGGTAATACCTGTTTTGGATGCCCGAAGAATGGAAGTATATTCCTGTGTTTATGATTCAAATTACAGAGAAGTACGGGAAACCCTAGCCGAAATAATCGATGAGGAAACCTTTAAGGAATTTGCTTCGGATAAGAAGGTGTACATTGTTGGAAGCGGGGCCGAAAAATGTAGGGGCGTTTTGCAACACCCCCATTTTGTTTTTGATGAATCTGTGGTTCCCTCTGCGAAAGAAATGGCACAATTGGCCTCTCAAAAATTTAGCACCCAACAATTTGAGGACGTAGCCTATTTTGAACCGTATTATTTAAAGGATTTCGTACTTCAGCAGAAACAGAAAAAATCTTAGCTTGTTTTGGATTGATGCATGACCCTTTGTGGGAAAGGTATCTCGATTCCCGCAGCATCAAATCGTAATTTGGTTTGTTCCACGACATAAAAGTGTGCAGCCCAAAATACATCGTTATTGGCCCAAAAACGTAAGGTCAAGTCAACCGAACTGTCTCCCAATGCACCCACATACACTTCTGGTGCAGGTTCAGTATTGATGTTCGGATTATCTGCACATATCTCCAATAGAATTTCTTTGGCCTCCTTAATGTTGGAACCATACCCAATACCCACATCAAACTTATCCCTACGGGTGTTTTCCATGTTGTAGTTGATCACATTTCCGTTGGATAATTGCCCGTTGGGAATAATGGCAATTTGGTTACCGAAGGTGCTCAATTTGGTATTGAAAATGGAAATCTCCTTCACGGTTCCATCCACACCTTGGGCGGAAATAAAATCCCCTAATTTAAAAGGTTTAAAAATCAAGATGAGGACCCCACCGGCAAAATTGGCCAAGGATCCTTGTAACGCTAAACCAATGGCAAGACCAGCGGCACCTACGATAGCAACCAAAGAAGAGGTTTTTACCCCCAATTGGGTTACCACAAGTACAAAGACCAATGCTTTTAGCATGATGCTGATGAAACTCTGTAAAAAGGATTCCAGCGTTTCGTCGTAATCCTTCTTGTCAAAAAATCGGCGGACCATTTTATTTACCAATCTAATGACCCAGAGACCGACAAAAAAGGTAACAATGGCAATCAATAAATTTGGCAAAACACTTAGTGCCCATTCTACGCCCATGTCAATGTACTCTTGATAATTTTCTAGTTCTTTCATAACGGTTTTTAGTTTAACGGCAACCTACTTAATATTCAATTGAAATAAAAAAAATGAAATCTAAACAAATGTTAATCTTGTAGCTGTTCCAGTACTTCTTCAACTGTTGAGACGGGAAGTTTACATGCCCCATCCATACAAACATAGGTCAAAGTTGTATCGGGAACCGCCCTATTTTGTAAAATACCCAAGCTACCTTCTTTTTCTGTTCCTGCAAGGAGGCTATTGGGAATGTATTGTTTGCCAATCGATTGCCCCATATTTTTATAATCTTCCCCAACAATGGCAATTTCATAAAAGTCCCTGTTGAAATAGAGCACCAAATGCAGCCAATTGGAAAAACCTTGTCCTCGACGGATAAAATCTTTCTGAACATTTTTAAGCATTTGTTTTGCAATAGCTCCGTAGTTGTTTTCAGGATATAATTTTGAAAATTTAAACAGATTCGTCGCCATAATGGAATTGGATGAAGAAATCACATTATCATCCACTTCAATACTTCGTCTGATCAACGATTGGTCTTTATCGGAAGTGTAGAAAAACATTCCCGATGTTGAATCCCAAAAGTGTTCTTGGGTATAATCAAGCAGATTTTTGGCCAGCTGAAACCATTTTTCATCAAAAGTGACTTCGTAAAGCGAAATGTAGGCATCAATCAAAGTGGCATAATCTTCCAAAAATGCATTAATGGTACTTTTTCCTTCTTTGTGATTGCGATAAAGTGAACCGTCATCTTTGAGCATCTCCCGTTCAAGGAAGTTGGCATTTTTCAATGCTAGTTGCAAATAGGAGTCGTTGCCCAAATAGCGATAGGCATCCACCAAACCTTTGAGCATTAATGCGTTCCAAGACGTTAGGATTTTATCATCCAATCTAGGCTTGGGGCGTTTGTTCCGCTCTTTTTTTAATGTTTGAAGGGAAGTTTCAATCTGCTGGCGTAATTCTGAAATGGGAACATTGAACTTTTCTGCGATTTCATCGTCACTTTTGTCCCGAATCAGTACATAATTCTCTTCCTCCCAAAAGCCATAGGAATTGATGTTGAAATAATCCTGAAAAACTTCAAAATCCTTGCCCAACAGTTCGGTCAATTCTTTTTCGGTCCAAACGTAAAAAGCGCCTTCTTCCAATTCGCCGTTTTCGTCCAAACTATCGGCATCCAAAGAGGAATAAAAACCTCCACTTTCATCCAACAATTCCTCTTTCACAAAAGCAATGGATGCATCTACCACATTTTTGTACAGTTCATTTTGGGTAACTGCATAGGCTTTGGTATACAAACTGACCAATTGCCCATTATCATAAAGCATTTTTTCGAAGTGCGGCACATGCCATTTGGTGTCCACAGCATATCTGGAAAAGCCACCGCCCACATGATCATAAACACCACCATAGGCCATTCGAGTTAGCGTGGTGTCCACAAATTCCATAAGCTCGGGCTTCTTTTCGCTTGTGGCGTAGTGCAATAAAAAATCCCAGTTGTTGGGCATCATAAATTTGGGAGCTCGTTTATGTCCACCCAAAAAAGTGTCAAAATATTGCGACCAACTGTTTACGGTAACTTCGAGTTCTTCCAAAGAGAACAGTTCCATGTCTTTTTCAATTTCAACCAAATTAATGGCTTGGAGCCCATTGGCTAGGTCAGTGGCATATTGGGTTACCCTGGGCTTATCGTTTTTATAAAGTTGGGCCAACTGCTCCAGACTCTTTATCCAATTATCCTTGGGAACATAAGTGGCGCCCCAAAAAGGTCTTCCATCCGGTAGGGCAACAATATTTAACGGCCAACCTCCTTGACCGGATATCATTTGAATGGCATCCATATAAATTTGATCTACATCGGGCCGTTCCTCTCTGTCTATTTTTATGTTGATGAAGTTTTTATTCATTACCTGGGCTACCTCTTCATTTTCAAAACATTCGTGCTCCATTACGTGGCACCAATGACAAGCGGCATAGCCGATACTTATTACCAAGAGTTTATCTTCTTTTTGGGCCAGCTCCAAAACTTCGGGAGACCATGCTTTCCAATCCACAGGATTATGGGCATGTTGTAAAAGGTATGGACTTGTTTCGTGGATGAGGTCGTTGGTATATTGATGCGTCACGTTGTTGGATTTATGTTCGCAGCTGAAAGCAAGTATGCAAGTTACGGCAATGGACAGCATTTTTTTCATTGCGCAGGAATTGGAGGAAACAAAAAATGCGCCGATTATTCGGCGCACTTAAGTTGTTAACTGGGTTTATTTTACTTCGAAGGTAATTTTTACGTTTACCCTGTAATCATCAATTTTTCCGTCTTTTACGGTTGCACTCTGCTCGTTGATGTAAATGGAGCGAATGTTCTTTACGGATTTTGAGGCTTGTTCCAATGCTTGTTTAGCTGCGTCTTCCCAGCATTTGTCGGAATTGGCCAATACTTCAATTACTTTTAATACTGCCATGGTTAATGTTTTATAATTCCCTTGAATTTAAGGATTTATAATGGGATTTCCTTGGCAGTAAGGGATGAATTATCCGTTTAGGGCAACTACTTCCTTGATTTTATCGCCCATCATGTTTTTGAGCATGGTTTCGATGCCATTTTTAAGGGTAAAAGTGGATGATGGACAACCGCTACATGCTCCTTGAAGGATGACGCTCACCGTTCCGCTTTGCTTTTCATAGGATTGAAAAAGAATGTTTCCACCATCACTGGCAACAGCAGGTTTTACATATTCTTCCAATATATCCACAATCTGCTGTGAAGTGTCATCATATTGGGTTTGCGCTGCACTTTGAGCTACGGTTTCCTTGGTTTTTCGAACAGCTTCGTCAGAAATCACGGTTTTGCCATCCGCCAAATAATCTCGAACAAATTCACGAACCTGCATATTGATTTCCTCCCATTCGGCCACATCATATTTGGTCACGGACACGTAGTTTTCGTCCATAAAAACCTCCTTTACAAATGGAAAATGGAAAAGTTCTTTGGCCAAAGGGGAATCTTTGGCTTCATCAATATTTTTGAATTCAAAAGTAGCAGGAACAATGCGCTTGTTGCAAACGAATTTCATCACTGCAGGGTTTGGGGTAACCTCAGCATATACGGTAATGGGCTCTTTTTTCTTGGCTACATCTTCATTGACAATCGGTTCGCCTTCATTCAGGTATTCCACCAATTGTTGGGCAACTTCATCTTTAACATCTTCCCATTCCACAATTTCAAAACGCTCCAAAGCAATAAAGTTACTGGCAATGTAAACGGTTTTGATAAAGGGCAAATAGAAAAGTTGTTGGGCCAACGGGGAGTTTTTGGCCTCGTCTATATTTTTATACTCGTAGTTGTTCTTTACCAAAAAATGATTGGTTTCGAACTTTATGATTTTCGGGTTGTTGGTAGGAACAACGGTAATGTTATACTCTTTCATGTTGAATCTTTGATGCAAAAATACCAATAGTTGGAATGCGCAGCAAAATATTATAATAATGTACTTCGCAAATCGTTATCTAAATGTTTAATTGCAGTGAAAACACAACCATTAGCCCCAAACGTCACATGAGACGCATTTTAACCTCACTTATTATTGCAATGTGCTTTAGCACGATTGCCAAGGCTCAGGAAGGTATTCCCGTTTATTTTGATTATTTGGCGGACAACTACTATTTGGTTTATCCATCCATGGCCGGTATTGCCGAGGGGACCAAAATTCGACTTACGGCCAGAAAACAGTGGTTCAGTGTGGATGAAGCACCGAATCTTCAAACCTTTAATATCAACTCAAGAGTAGGGGAGCGCAGCGGAATTGGGGGCATTCTTTTTAACGATTCCAACGGTTATCATTCCCAAACGGGATTTAAAGGAACCTATGCGCACCATTTGCAATTGGGAGGCGATTTTAGAACCTTGAACCAATTGTCACTTGGATTGAGTGCAGGAGTGATTTTAAGTAGTTTGGACGAAACCGAATTTAGGTCGGTTATTCCCGATCCTGCAGTTACTGGAGTGAAAAATACCACCAGCTATTTTAATGTGGATTTGGGCGCGTCCTATAACTTGTTTGAATTTTATGCCCATGCCGCTATTTTGAATGTGCTCGGAACTGGAAGGGATTTGTACAGTGCGGCTGAGTTCGACAATTTGAGAAGGTATTTGTTTTCTGTTGGATATGTCTTTGGGAGCAAAACCAGAATCGAACCTTCCATTTTGTTCCAGATGACGGATTTTACCAAAGAGAAAACAGTCGATTTAAATGCCAAGGTGTACCGCGATGTGAGTTTTGGTACCATTTGGGGAGGACTTTCATACCGCAGAAGTTTTGATGGTGCCCAATACCAATCCAACGGTCAGTTTGGGGAACAACGTTTGCAATTGTTTACGCCAATTGTTGGGGTAAATGTGAACCGTTTTTTGTTCTCTTATAATTATTCCTACCAATCTGGTGATATCCGTTTTGATAATGGAGGCTTTCATCAAATAACCATTGGATATGATTTCGGCCAAAGCGATGATGGCAAGCGATATGATTGCTATTGTCCAGCGGCTAATAATTAATGTATTGGTTTTCAGATGTCAGTTCGAGCGCAGTCGAGAACTAGATGGCATCTCGACTGCGCTCGATGTGACAATTTTGCCTAGTTATCCCACTTATAATTTTTCTTGGATGCTTGTGCTTTTATAGCGGAGAGCATGGCATTTTCCAATTGACCTGCCTCTTCTTTTTGGTGTTCGGCAATGTATACCTCTCTTTTTGAGTTCAACTCTTGGATCTGCTTTTGGATTTTCTCCCGTTCCTCTTTTTTCAATGAAATGTATTCAGAAATTTCCTTTTTCGATTTCCCTTTAAGTTCACTTGGAAGATCCTTGTCTTCTAATTTTGATAGAACAGCTTCGTCATCTTCAACAGCATCCACCAAATCCCACTGTGAATTTTTGTACAATCTGGAACTTTTGCTCACAGCTCGTTTTACCACTACTGCTTCTTCCAATTCAGCCGCATTGGCATCTTGCACAGCTTGAAGTTCTTTTTTTGCATAACCAGCTGATCCGTACGAAACATAGGTGTTGTTCAATTTGGCATTCAGTTGGATGATGATGTCGTCATAAGGAGTGGCAATATGAACCACCTGTCTGTTGTGGTCAATCGCCATATAATCCCCGCCTGTTAAAATGGCGCCGTTTTTCCAATGCGTATTGATTCCCTGTTCGTAATTGCCGCAAAAAATGGTGTTCACTATCACATCTTTTTCTTTAGCATTGGTGGTGGCATACTGGTAATTGAATTCGCCTTGGTCAAAAGGTTCATTGCCTGCAATAAAGATCATCTTTAGGTCATCGGCATTTTTGCCCCATTCCAATTGTTTCAAAGAAGTATGAATCACTTCCCCACAATATTCTTCCCCACCATTGGTGGTCAAGGAAAACAATTTTTCAGAAATCTCATCCAAATCATCACTAAAGCCCAAAACTTGTCTAATGTATCCCTCACGGGCAGATAGGTTGTCGTTACCATATTCATACAATGCAATTTGAAGTAGCGGTCTGGAATCGTTGCCGCATTTGGCATGGGTAAACTCGTTCACAATATCCCATAATTGGGCCTTGGCTTGGTTGATGAGGCCATCCATACTATTGCTCGTATCCAAAAGCAAGGCAATTTTTACATATTGTTTTGCAGGTTTTTCTGCTACGGTTGAAGTGGTCAAGGTGGTGTTCTTGCTTTCTTGAGCGGTAAGGTTACATGCATAACTCGATGCGGAAACCATAAGGGCAAAGGCCGATCCTAGGAATTGATTGATATGTTTCATAGTTCAATGTTTTTAAAATGATGCCCTAAAAGTATTGGCAACATTTTTCTTTAAAAATTGGGAATGAGGGAACGAGCCAAGGGAATGAGTAACTGTGCCTAGTTATTTTGTAAAGCGGTAAAATGTAGGTGTAAATGTTATGTTTTCAGGTTCAACCCATTTTTTAAAACGCGGGGGATACACTATGTTTACTAAAGTTATGATCAAAAAGGGCTACATATTAATTATAATGATGCTGGTTTCCATTGTTGGAGTTGCCCAAATCGGGAACAACCAAAATCAAATGGAAATCAAAGGCTCGGTAATGGGAAAAGAAAATCGCACCCCCATTGCGCAGGTTCAGGTTTCCACCGATAGGGGCAATTATACCTTTACCAATAGTTTGGGGGAATTTAAAATCAAGGCTGCCATTGGGGATTTTCTCATTTTTGAAAGCCCAGAATTTGAAACGGTGCGCCACCGAATCACTTCCAATGATGATGTGGATGTTTTGGTGGAAGGTTATAGTGACAGACGTTCCACACAGCGCATCAAAAAGGAATCCATTAGTGAGAGGAGTACAATGGCTGACCATCAGCGTTTTTTGGATTCGGCGAATCTTTATAAAAAAACAGATCTCGAAAAAAGCATTGATTTTATTGCCCAATCTATTGAGCCCTTGGGAAGTTCAGGGAATAAAACCGAATTGGCCAAGTCGCTTTCGGCCCTGGGGGAAATTTATATGTACCATTTGCAGTACGATTTGGCAATAGCCAATTTTAAGGATGCACTTGCGGCTAGGGAATCGAACAAAACCAAGTTGTTGTTGGGGCAAGCCTATGTGTTGAATGAAGATTTTCAGGAAGGGGAGAGGGTGCTGTTACCCTTGGTCGATGTAAAAAATATGGTGCCTTATCAGCGTGTGGAACTTTTTGAAGCCTTGGGAGACGCCAATAAAGCGATGTCCAACCTTAGAAATGCCCAGGACTATTACCAAAAAGGTTTGGTGATTGCCGAAAAGAACCAAATCTCGCCCAAAGTAATCGATTTGAGTTCCAAAATGGGAGCAGCTTTTGCCAGTGAAAATAGGTCGATTGAGGCAGAGGGATTTTATCAAAACTCATTGAACCTTTCCAGAAAAGTGGCCCCGGAGCGTATGATTCAGGAAAGTGAAAAGGTGGCCGATTTTTACAATCAAAAAAGTCGATATAGTGATGAGATTCAACTGCGTAAACAAAGTTTAGCAGATTTGAACCAATTGCCGCGTTCTAGCCCTGCAGAAGATCGGGGTGGTGTTTCACGGGCTGATACCATCACATCGCAACGAATCAATTACAAAATTGCAAATGCCTATATCGCACAAGAAAAATTGGACGAGGCGATTCCTTATCTTGAAAAAAGTATTGTGGAGGCCGATAAGGATGATGATCTGGTGGTGCAAAAAGATGCGACCAGAAAATTGTCCGAAGTGTATCGCTACAAAGGAGATTACACTAAAGCATTGGAGACCTATCAAGATTATGTGGCAGTAGTGGACAGTCTTTATGTGCGAAAGGAACAGGAAATATCACGGGCTGCACGGTTTAGTCGTGAAATTGCCAATACCCAAAACCGAATTTCAAGTTTGGAGCAGGAACGGGAACTCAACCAGAGTAAATACAGTTTGGCGGTCACGGAACAACAACTTTATGAAGAAACCAGCAAGCGACAAAAATGGATCATCTATTCCCTGATTTTCGGAATTGCATTAATGGCCTTTACCGCATTTTTGTACTACCGAAGCAACAAACAGCAAAAATTGGCCAATAATCTTTTGGCCTTGAAGTCACTACGTACCCAAATGAACCCGCATTTTATTTTCAATGCGCTCAATTCGGTAAACAATTATATCGCCAAAAGTGATGAACGTAGTGCCAACCGATTTTTAAGTGAGTTTTCGGTGCTCATGCGGAGTGTTTTGGAAAATTCCGAACAGGATTTTATTCCATTGACCCAAGAATTGGAATTGTTGGAGCTATATGTAAAACTGGAACATTCTAGGTTTCAGGATAAGTTTGATTATAAAATCCGAGTCGATGAAAAAGTTGATGTGGATGCCTTTCAAATTCCGCCTATGCTATTGCAGCCTTATATCGAAAATGCCATTTGGCATGGACTTCGTTACAAGGATGAGAAAGGGTTTTTAAATATAAAGGTAAATCAATTGACCAACGATATGCTGGAAATTACCATTGAGGACAATGGTATCGGTAGGAAAAAATCCGCTGAGATAAAAACGGCCAATCAGCGCAAACAGAAATCCAAGGGAATGGGCAACATCAAAAAGCGCATCCAGATTTTGAACGATATGTACAAAAATAGGGTGGAAGTTTCCATTTCCGATTTAAATGTAGACCAAACGGGAACCAAAGTCTCCCTTAAACTCAAGAAAAAGTAATGGAGCTAAGAGCAATTATTGTGGAAGATGAAGCCAATAGTCGGGAAATACTCAGAAACTATTTGACCAAATATTGTAGTGGGATAAAATTGTTGGGTGAGGCTGCGGATATTGAACAGGGTTTGGAGCAGATTAAAAAGCACAATCCCGATTTGGTTTTTTTGGATGTGGAAATGCCCTTTGGCAATGCTTTTGACCTTTTGGATAAAATTCCAGAACGAAATTTTGAGACCATTTTCGTAACTGCCTACAATCAATATGCCATCGATGCCTTGAACCATCATGCGGCCTATTATTTAATGAAACCCATAAATATTGATGAATTGATCAAGGCGGTGGAGTATGTGAAAGACATCAAGGAAAAGGAAAATGCGTTGGAGGGACAAGTACTTCAAACGGGTCCGATTCGAGCAGAAGGTAAAATAACCTTGCCCCAACAGGACGGATTTGAGGTTTTGGAAGTGGGCGATATTTATTTCTGTAAGGCCGATGACAACTACACTGAAATTTATCTGGAAAAGAAAAAGATTGTAGTGAGCAAGACCCTGAAATATTTTGAAGATGCCTTGAAACCATATCCTTTTGCCCGCATACATAAATCGTATTTGGTAAATGTTTCCGAAGTGGTCAAATACAAAAAAGGTAAGGGTGGAAGTGTGGTTTTATCCAATGGAAAAGAACTTTCGGTATCCGCATCCAAAAAAGCGGAATTACTCTCATTTTTTCAATAAATTGTCACATATAGCTGGTTCCCTGAGCACCCGCCTGCCAGACGGGCTGGAAGTCGATGGGGCAGCCGAGATGTTTTTTTTGACTAAAAATCTAATTCAATTTTTATGATTATAAAATCTGTTAGGGGCAAGCACCCAGAAATGGGATCCGATTGCTTTATTGCCGAAAATGCAACCATTGTCGGTGAAGTTACAATGGGAGACCAATGCAGTGTTTGGTTCAATGCGGTGGTAAGAGGTGATGTGCATTTTATAAAAATGGGAAATAAGGTGAACGTACAGGATGGAGCCGTGATTCATTGTACCTATGAAAAATCCCCGACCACTATCGGAAACAATGTTTCGATTGGTCATAATGCCATTGTACATGGTTGTACCATAAAAGACAATGTTTTGGTGGGGATGGGAAGCATTATTATGGACGATTGTGTGGTGGAAAGTAATTCCATTATTGCGGCAGGAGCTGTGGTTACCAAAGGAACCCATGTGGAATCGGGCAGTATTTATGCGGGAATGCCCGCCAAGAAAATCAAGGACATTAGTCCCGAATTGAGTAAAGGGGAAATCGACCGCATCGCCAACAATTATGTGAAATATTCGAGCTGGTTTAAAGAGGATTAAATAAAGCGGCCCATCCGAGAATCAAAAAATCAAAACATCTAATTATCGGACAATCCATAAATCTAATATTGCCTATTTTTGTTCCACTTTAAAACTCAACTAAGATGAAAGCATATATTTTTCCAGGACAGGGAGCGCAATTTGTAGGTATGGGATTGGACTTGTATGAAAACCATTCCGAAGCACAGGATTTGTTCGAAAAAGCGAACGAAATACTTGGGTTCTCCATTACCGATATCATGTTCGAGGGTACTGCTGAGGACCTCAAACAGACCAAAGTGACCCAGCCTGCCATTTTTTTGCATTCCGTGATTTTGAGCAAAGTATTGGGTGGTAGTTTTAAGCCCGATATGGTTGCTGGACATTCCTTGGGAGAATTTTCAGCTTTGGTGGCCAATGGTACCCTAAACTTTGAGGATGGATTAAAATTGGTTTCGCAGCGAGCACTTGCCATGCAAAAAGCTTGTGAGCTACAACCCAGCACCATGGCGGCCGTTTTGGGATTGGAAGATGAGGTTGTGGAAAAACTATGTGCCGAAATTGATGGAATCGTTGTGCCTGCAAACTATAATTGTCCTGGGCAATTGGTAATTTCAGGGGAAGTGGATGCCGTGAACATAGCCTGTGAAAAAATGAAGGAAGCAGGAGCAAAAAGAGCCTTGTTGTTGCCAGTGGGCGGAGCTTTCCATTCCCCATTAATGGAACCTGCACGTGAAGAATTGGCCGCAGCTATTGAAGCTACTGCTTTTAAATCCCCAAGTTGCCCAATTTATCAGAATGTGACCACCACTGCAGTGTCCAATGCAGAAGAAATAAAAAAGAATTTGATCCTGCAATTGACCGCTCCTGTAAAGTGGACGCAAAGCGTTCAGCAGATGGTCAAAGATGGTGCTGCCGAATTTGTGGAAGTCGGGCCAGGTAAGGTGTTACAGGGATTGGTAAAGAAAATCCATAGAGAGGCGGAAACCAGCTCAGCTGAAATTTAAAAATCGGACAATCCCGTTTATCCGATTAAACTGATATTTAAACTAATTGGCAAGGAACTTCCTTGCCTTTTTTGTAATATTGAAATCCCCAAACTACTAACTACAAGCAGGCAACATAGAACATAACTGAAACGCACGAGAATGCAATTTTTGCTTAAATCAACCTCATGGGCACCAAGTTCCATTCATGGCACTGGTCGACTATGTTTTTTCCTTTTATTTCTTTTTGGATTTGTACTGGGGTATGGGCAAATCACAGTGGGATTTACACAGGCCACAAGTTCAGATAATGAAGCTGGTGGTGGAAACTTACCACAGATTGTTGTGACTGGAGAAATTTTGGCACCCGCTTCAATTGAAGTTCTTGATACGGGCTTGGGAACAGCAACAACTGGTGTGGATTATGGTTTTACATCTCCCCAGGTTATAAATTTCCCCGCAGGGACTTATTTAGCCGATGTATTTGATTTATCAACTTTTTCAGTTTCAAATGAAAACGTTGTTGAACTTGACGAAACAATTGAGTTTGCCTTAGGTAATGCAACAGGGGATATTATTGCGGGGACTAATTCAACAACGGTCTATACGATTTTAAATGATGACACAGGCGATGTGACCATATCCGCTACTGATGGTAGTGCGTCTGAAGATGGTCCGGATACTGGTGCGTTTCAAGTTGATTTGGGGGCTGTCAATGGAACTGGTGCAGATATTATGGTTGATTTGAACATTGCCAATGCATCAACAGCTGATGAAGGTACTGATTTTAATGTGCTTCCAACTTCCATAAATATTACCGCAGGCAATCAAACGGCCACTATTTTGCTCACACCGATTAACGATTCTGAAATAGAAGAACAGGAATTTGTGCGCCTTGAAATTACAGGAACAAGCAACGAAACCCTCTTTCCTTTGGGAAGTCCTACGTCGGCAGATGTGACCATTGATAGCGAGGATGTCGTAACAGTGAGTATTGCCAACGATACAAATGGGGCCGAAAACAATGGTGGGGGACCACCTACAGATGGAGTTTTGATAGTTTCCCAATCGTCGGTATCGCCTGTTGACACGGAAATTACTTATAGTGTTTCTGGAACAGCAACAGAAGGTGATGATTATTCAACCTTGTCCGGTACCCTAACCATTCCCCAAGGAGACACTTCGGCAGAAATTGGGATTAATGTTTTGGAGGATGTAATTGTTGAAGGGGATGAATCTGTAATAATAACTTTAACTGGAATTAGCAGTGGATTGGCCCAATTGGATGTGCCCGCAAATATTGAGGCTACAAACACTATTATTGATGACGATAACCCTACAGCAACTCTAACCGCAACCGACGATACTGCGACCGAGACAGGCACTACCACGGGTGAGTTCACTGTGAATTTGGATGCTACCAACATTAGCGGAGCACCTTTGACAATTAATTATGTAATATCTGGTTCAGCCACTTCTGGAGACGATTTTATTGCGCTGACTGGTACTGTACAAATAGCCAACAATTCCAGTAGTGCTACAATCTTGCTTACGCCTATTGATGATTCAGAGGTTGAAGTAGATGAAACTGTAATCTTGACCCTTGCGGCTGGCACTGGGTATTCCGTTGGTAATCCAGACGAAGCCACGGTGACCATTGAAAGTGAAGATGTTCCAACGGCAACAATTACCGCTACGGACGATACAGCAACTGAAGCGGGCACCACTACAGGAACTTTTACAGTAAGTCTGGATGTTGCCAACATAAGTGGTTCTCCTTTGACGGTTGGCTATTCTGTTTCAGGTACTGCCGATTCAGGAGTCGATTTTAATGCCCTGTCCGGAAGTGTGCAGATTGCTAACAATTCCAGCAGTGCCACAATACTTCTTACGCCTGTTAATGATACCGAAATAGAGATTGATGAAACCGTAATCTTGACCCTAAATGCTGGCGTTGGGTATACAGTTGGAAGTCCAAACAATGCCACGGTGACCATAAACAGTGAGGACAGTCCAATTGCTACAATTACCGCAACGGATGACACTGCAACGGAATTGGGTACAACACAAGGTATATTTACCGTGGATATAGGTTCGGTGAACAATACAGGTTCCACGTTGACTGTAAATTATTCTGTTTCGGGCGAAGCCACCCCCGATGATGATTATGTTGCATTGTCAGGGAGCGTAAATATTATTGATGGACAACAAACCGCAGTAATCGTTGTTGATCCCTTAGATGATGCATTGACCGAATTGGATGAAACCGTTATTGTTGCCATAGAGACAGGGTCGGGTTACACCATTGGTGCGCCAAATACAGCAACGGTGACCATTGAAAGTGAAGATGATGACCCACCAAGTGGATATACGGTAACCATTGATCAAGACCCCATCAATCTTACCAACGAAGAAAATGTAAGTTTTTCCTTGGCAAATGCGCCAACTTTTTTAACCACTTTTGATTATGTATTTACCAGCGACGAAGATGGCAATGTGGCTGAAGTAACCGGTAATGGATTTGTACTTACGGCAAATAGAACTGTTTCGGGGATTGATTTAAGTAGCTTGCCCGATGGAGTGATTACACTTTCTGTGATTTTAAGCAATGCTTTGGGTACCGAAGGGCCCGCAACTACAGATACCGCAATAAAAAACACAGCTGTGCCAACTGGGTATAGTGTGTCCATCAATCAGGATCCGATTACTTCACTCAATGAAGATAACATAAGTTTTACCTTTTCAAACGCGGTATTTGGAACTACCTATAACTATGTTTTCAGCAGTAATGGAGGAGGGGGGAATGTGACAGGAACAGGAGGAATCACATTGCCGTCACAACAGATTACAGGCATAGATCTTAGTAGTTTGGGTGATGGAACAATCACATTGAGCGTAACATTGACCAACGATAATGGTGCTGGCCCGGCAGCGGGGGATACTTCGACCAAATTTGTTGCTGTTCCGTCGGGATATGGTGTTTCCATAAACCAAGACCCCATCAACTCAGGAAATGATACCAATATTGGATTCACATTTTCTGGGGCCGAGGTGGGTGCTAATTATGAATTTAGTTTTAGTAGTGATGGAGGTGGTGTCCCAGTTACGGGTTCTGGAACGATCTCAACTTCGAACCAGCAAATAACGGGGGTAGATCTAAGTAATCTTGGAAACGGTACGATTACACTTTCCGTTGTGCTGTCAAACGTGAACGGAAATGGAGCAGCCGCGGTTGATACGGTAACAAAGGAAACTTGCTATGCAGGAACAACCGCACCGAATGTAGATGGAGCCATGTCTACAGCCTTTTGCGATGCCTTTAATCAAGATTTGGATTTTTATATCACCAATGTAGCCCCTGCTGGTGCTGAACTGCGTTGGAGCAGCAATTCGGATATTTCAGTTTCCGCGGATTATTTGGTTGGGAGTGTGGTTAGCGCCGCAGGAACATATTACGGGTTCTTTTATGATAGCTTGAACGACTGTTTTGGACCTTCCGTTTCCATAACCCTTACCCAAAGTACAACTCCAAATGCTGGAACAGCTAACAACGTGGCCACATGTAGCAATGCCATTGATGGAGATACTGTTGTGGATTTAGATACTACTTTAACTGGTGCTGATGTTGGCTCCTGGTCACTTATTTCATCCCCAGGGGGTGGTGTTTCCATTGGGGTGGGCAATGTGGTTGACTTTAATGGACTGCCAGAAGGAAATTATATTTTTAGATATACTACTACGGGAGCTGTTGCGCCTTGTGCCAATCAATTTGTCGACGTAACTGTCACGGTTAACGATTGTGCAGGCCCTTGTAATGCAGGAAATACAGCGCCCCAGTTTAATGGTGCTGATACAACCATCGAATTTTGTGATGTGGTAAACACCGATTTGAGTAGTTATGTTACAGGCACGGCCCCAGCAGGCACGGTTTTAACTTGGAGCACGAGCGATGTGCCAACCGATACAGGTGCCCATTTAAATAGCAGTACGGTGGTAGAGCCAGGTACCTATTATGGATTTTATTTTGATGAAGTAAATGATTGTGCCAGTCCAGTGTTGGATTTGACCTTGATACGAAATTTCACTCCAATTATCGAAACCACTAGCGGAGATTCCAACTGTGGACCTTCCATACTAACATTGACCGCTACTGCGACCGTAGCAGACGATAGTGTAATTGCCTATAATTGGTACGATGCACCAACTGGAGGGAATCTGGTTGGTACGAGTGCTACCTATACAACAAACACCATATCTGCTACAACTTCATTTTATGTAACTGCATCTGCGAATGGATGTGAGACCGAGCGCGTTGAGGTGGTGGCCGAGATTAACGATTCGCCCAATGTGGGAACGCCGACCAATGCAGTTGCCTGTAATGTGGTCGGTAATGGTGGTCCAAATAGTATTGATCTGGATACCACCCTCTCTGGGGCAGATACAGGTTCATGGGCGATTTTTACCGATCCTTCAAATGGAACTTTGGTTATCGATGCCGAAAACAATGTCGATTTTGCCGGTTTGCCCACTGGAAATTATGTATTTGAATATACCACTACTGGAGCTGTGGCACCATGTACAAATGCTTCGGTGCAAGTAACCATTTCGGTGAGCGATTGTATTACCGATACCGATGGCGATGGCCTTACCGACGGGGAGGAAGCGGATCTTGGAACCGATCCCAATAATCCAGATACAGATGGGGATGGTTTAACCGATGGGGAAGAGGTGTTGGTAATCGATGATCCAAATACAATAGCAGAACCCGAAAATGCAACCGATCCATTGGATGCCTGTGATCCTTTCTTAACTCCTGATTGTAATCCAGCGGATATCGATTTGGCAATTACCAAAGAAGTAAATAGGGCTGAGGTGTTGTTAAATCAAGAAGTGACATTTACCATTACCGTGGAGAACACCACCATGGATAGGGTTTTGGATATTGTGGTCAGTGATGTGTTGGGCAATGGATTTGAATACCAGTCCCATTCCGCTTCAACTGGAACCTATGACCCAAATACGGGCGAATGGTTGATTGATGAGCTGGTTGCGGAAGAAACGGTAACATTGAATATTACAGTACGGGTAACTTTGGTGGAAACCCTTCAAAATACAGCGAGTCTGGTATCATCATTTCCAAATGATTTGAATCCCAACAACAATAGCTATTCAGCCTCGGTGCAGGTAAATCGAAGCCAATGTGAAGATATAGGTACTATTTGTACCATTTTCTCTCCAAATGGCGATGGTATAAATGACACCTTAACTTTGGTCGGTCATGAACAGTTCCCTAACAATACCTTTGAGGTTTTCGATCGTTATGGCAACAGTGTGTACCAAAAGAAAGGGTACGACAGCTCTTGGGACGGCACAGGTAAAAACGGGGATTTGCCCAAAGGCACCTATTTTTATATTCTCGATCTTGGTGATGGCAGCGATGTGGTCAAAGGTTGGATTCAAATTGTAAGGGATAATTAAAATGAAAAAAAACATAGCATTGCGTACATATCATTTCATTTTGTTATTGCTTTTGGGAGGAATAAGTCTTTTGCAAGCCCAGAAAGAACCCCAATACACCCAGTACATGTACAATATTGGGAGTTTTAACCCTGCTTATGCCGGTACGGTGGAAAGTCCAGAGATTATCGGATTGTATCGCGCGCAATGGGTCGATATTCCGGGGGCACCCACCACGATCAGGGCAGGGGCCAATATTCCGTTCAGCAACAAAAAAATGGGATTGGGCATCAATATTATAAGCGATGAACTTGGTCCTTCGAACCAAACTTATTTCGATATCGCATATTCCTACCAAATTCAACTTTCCGAAGAAACTAAATTGTCTTTTGGGTTGAATGCAGGAGGTTCCAACATCAAAATAGATTATGGCAAAGGAACATTTGAAGATCCTTCGGACCAATCCATTTTAGGTGGTAACTATTCCAATTTTTACCCCACGGTGGGAGCGGGATTGTTCATGTATCACGAAGAAGATTGGTATTTGGGACTTTCGGTTCCCAATTTCTTGACCAATGCACTTTATAATAATGAAGTGGCAACCATTGTAGAGGACAATATGCAGTTCAATGCCATTGGAGGTTTTGTGTTTCAATTGGGGGATAGAACCAAGTTCAAACCTGCCTTCTTGATGAATTATTTGCAGGGGTCGCCCGTAACCTTCAACTTATCCGCTAATTTTCAATTTATCGATGCCCTTACATTGGGCGCATCCTATAGATTTGATAATGCGGTAAGCGCCTTGGCCGGATTCCAGATTTCAAACGGAATGTTTATTGGATATGCTTACGATTACAATACCAATGGGCTGGGAGAGTACAGTGGCGGTTCCCATGAAGCCATTTTAAAATTTTATATTGGTAGAGGTGGATTTGGCTCGGGAACCAATAAATCCAAGGATAACAAATCAAAAAACAAAGGCAAACAAATAGATTCCCCAAGATTTTTCTAAGATGAACAGCACAAAAAAAATGTATTTGACCCTATGTGTGGCCCTTTTGGGAATAAGCTTTGGCTTTGCCCAAAAAAAATCTTCGGGCGATGTTCTTTTCTTTCAGTACGAATACCAAAAAGCGGTAGCCGCCTACGAAAAGCAAATTTCTGAGGGTACCTTGACCGAGCAGCAGTATTTGAATTTGGCGGATTCCTATTTTGAAACGGATAATTTTGACAAAGCCAGCGAGGCCTATTTGGAAATCTATAAAAAGGATACTTTGATGGATCCCCATCATTACAATAAAATGCTCCAGAGTTTGTCCAAATCGGCGGATAGGGAACAAAAACAGGCTTATTTGACCACCATGTCATCTAACTTTCCAAAGGAGTTAATGGAGAATATGGACTTCAACAATCAATTGCTGACCAATGCTTCCGCAACCAACGAATTAAACTATCAAATTTTCAATTTGGAGGCCAATAGCCCCCAGACCGATTTTTCGCCGAGCTTCTACAACAATAAATTGTTGTTTACCAGTGCGCGTTCAGCGAATAAGAAACTAAAATATGAACCAGGGGGTGAGGGCTTTTTTAATATCTATGAATCCGATATTCGACCCGATGGACAAATTACAACAGCTAACAATTTCGGGAAATTGACCGCCACCGATTACCATAAAGCGACACCCTCGTATTCCGATGCGTTGAACAGTGTTTTTTATGTATTGTCCAATACCACGGATGAAGATGAACTTGCTTTTGATGATAATGGTAAAAATGCATTGTCCATTGCAAAGCAAACTGTCAATGGAAATTATCAAGTGTTGCTGAAGGATTTGAGCACTTCATTCTATTATCCCTTTTACGATGACTCCAACGGGAAGTTATATTTTGCCGCCGATTTTGAAGACGGTTATGGGGGAACGGATATTTATTTTGTATACACCAATAACGGACAAATGATGTCTGCTCCCATCAATTTGGGTCCTCGAATAAATTCGTCCGGGAATGAAATTGCACCCTTTATCTTCGAGAACAGCCTATATTTTGCCTCCGATGTATTTTATGGATTGGGCGGAATGGATATCTATAAAGCGAATGTTGAAGGGGAAGGATTTGGGATTCCCATCAACTTGGGTCAGCAAATCAATACCGAATTTGATGATTTTGGTCTGATCATTCGCAATGAGGGTGACGGTCTATTAGGGTATTTTGCTTCCAATCGGCCCGGCGGAAAGGGCAAGGATGATATTTATGGTTTTAAGGTGGATGAAAAACCGGGATTACGCACGTTGACGTTTAAAGGCCAAGTGGTAAAACCGTACAAGCCCTCAGAGGTAATTGCAAAGGCGGCCATTCGACTTTGGAACATGGATGGTGAAATGATTGCCGAAACCTATTCCGATGAAGATGGAAATTACCGATTGGAAGTTCCTGCTGCCGATGAATTGGTATTGGAGGGAACCAAAGAAAGATATTCCAGATTTATCGAGCGCTTTGATCAAGAACAACTCGATAAAATCCAACAAAATGGATTAAATGTGGAGTTGGCCCAATATGATGATCTGGTGGAAGAACGGGAAGGGCAGAAAGTGGTAAAAACAGATGATTTTTATTTTGCAACAAATTCGGTTCAGCTAAATCCAGAAATTACAGCCCAGTTAGATCAAGTGGTCGAATTTGTAAAAGCATTTCCAGAGGCTCAAATGCGAATCGAAACCTATACGGACAGTAGGGGAGGAAGTTCCACCAATTTTAAACTTACACAAAGCCGTTCCGATGCCATTAAAAAATATTTGGTGGCACAAGGAGTGCCTGCCAGCAATATTTTGTATTCTATTGGTTATGGCGAAGAAAAGATTTTGAACAATTGCACCAATGGGGTATATTGTTTAGAAATGCTTCACAAGCAAAACCAACGCTCGTTGATCGTTGTTCTTAACGACAACGTACTATTTGATTAGTTACATCAAAAGCATCCAACAGTAATACAAAGCAAATAGGGTAAGGAAAACTATTCCGCTATAAGTTAGGAATCGAAGTCCGGTCTTGGGTTGGTTTTCCATTGGAATATCTTTGCTGGTAACGGTCTTTAGGTTCATCCAACCCAAAAGAGGGGCCAATACAAATGAGACAAAGGTAGCCAAGCCCACTAGGTTGCCCATATTCGCGCTAAACAGAACTATGACCAGCCAATTGATGAGCGTCATGGCCAATACTGTAAGTGTAAAAGCATTTTTGTTCTTGAACAAAGTCCTCTTGGGATAAAGTTTTTGCAGTACATCCACACTTACCCTCGATATAGCATCATGTGCCGTCATACAGGTGCTGAACATGGTGGCAAAAGCAGCTACCGCAATAAAAAAGTAAGCCCAATTTCCAATGTGTACGGTGAACAGGTTTACCAATTGGTCCGCAAAAACCACCGAACTTCCACTAAGTTCGGTGCCCGTTCCATAAAGCGTCATCCAACCTATGATCATAAAAAAAAGGGCCAAAATTGCAGTTAAAATGTACCCCACATTAAATTCTTGCAAGGCAATTTTCAAGGTGGGTTTGTTTTTCATGGTCTTTAGGTTTTCCATGCCCCACATACTTACCCAACCCGAGGCTTCCACCGCGGTGGGCATCCATCCGACCAGGCCTATCAAAAACAGAATACCGACCTCATTAAAAATTTCGGGTCGTTGATAGGTAGCTGCATCGGGAACAGGTCCCTTTTGCAATACCATAACCGTTGTCACTAAAAGTGCTACAAAAAGAATGGTGATCACAGCCTTTAAAGAGTTTTCCAAAAAGCGATATTTTCCAACAATGAGCAATACACTGATAAACAAAAACAGAAGAAGGGAAACGGTGCCAGCCCCCATGGAAGTTATGTTGAACAAGTTCATGCACAATCCTGCGGTAACCACATAAAGTGCGGCCAAAACCGTAAAAGTGGAAATCAAAGTGACAATGGCATAGATCCACAAATAGGTCTTACCCAAATTGGAATATCCTTCGATCAAGCTTTTTTCGGTCACCGTGGTGTACCGAATGCCAAACTCAAAAAAGGGATACTTGAACAGGTTGGCCAAAATAATGGGAATGACCATTACCCAACCATATTGCGCACCTGCTTTGGTGGACAGTACCAAATGTGAGGTGCCAATGGCCATGCTGGCAAATAAAAGTCCAGGGCCCAGCGCTTTCAGCAATGCTTTCATCCAGCTTGTTTGTTAATTTTTCAAGCGGAAGATATGTTTTTTTACTGAAATTTTATTTTTTGTTCAGCAACGACTTTTCAAAGAGATAGAAAATACGGGTGTATTCATCCGTCCAACTGCTGGGTTCCACAAACCCATGACGCTCAACCGGATAAACGGCCATTTCCCAATTTTCCTTTCCAAGTTCTATCAATCGTTGTGAAAGACGGACCATATCTTGGAAATGCACGTTATCATCCACCATACCGTGAAGGATCAATAGATCTCCTTTTAGGCCATCCGCAAAATAAATGGGAGAACTGCGTTTGTAGGCAATGCTGTCGGTAGCAGGTGTGTTCAAAATACGGGCCGTATAGCCGTGGTTGTAAGCGGCCCAATCCCCAACGGATCTAATGGCGCCACCTGCACTAAAGGTTTCTGGGGCGTTGAACATGCCCATTAAAGTGATAAAGCCACCATAAGAACCCCCGTAGATTCCAATTTTATCGGTATCGATACCATATTTTTCAACCAACATTTTGGCGCCGTCCACTTGGTCCGAAAGGTCTTTACCTCCCATGTAGCGGTAAATTCCAGTTCTCCAATCGCGTCCATAACCTGCACTTCCTCGGTAATCTATATCGAGCACGGTATAGCCATTGTCCACCAATAGATTGTGGAACATATACTCTCTAAAATAAGAACTCCACCATTTATGGGCATTCTGTAAATATCCAGCCCCGTGCACAAATATCACGGCAGCCTTGTTTTTTACATTGCTTTCAGGTTGATAAAGTCTTGCAAACACCTCGGCACCGTCCTCTGCATTAAAAGTGATGATTTCCGGGTCTTTCCAACTATAGTTTTTGAAAGCATCGGTATAGGAATCCGTAATCTTTTTTGCAGTAGTAGTCTTTCCTGCAACAACTGGATTATCCTGAACATAAAGTTCTGTTGGCTGGTTGGAGTACGAATACAAAATGGCCATTTTCTTTTCATCTGGAGAAAGTGCCACATCGTTACCACCGACCATTCCAGTCAATTGTTCCCAATTTCCCCCTTTTAAGGGCATGGTGTAAAACTGTCTATCCCCAGGATGCGTTTTATTGGATGTAAAATACCAACGGTTATCATCCTTGGAAATAAAAGGGTCATAGATTTCAAACTCCCCAGAAGTCAAGGCTTTTGTTTTTTTGGTGGAAACATTTAAAGTGTATAAATGCGAATACCCCGTTTTTTCGGACTGAAACCAGATGCTTTTTTCATCGGGCATCCATCCAAGGGAACCACCGCCCCAACGTGCAATTCCAGGTCCAGCGATCCATGCTTCATCATGTTGACGGTCCAATTGCTCCACTTTTCCCGTTTTTGGATCTAAAAGTACTATCCAACGGTCTTTATAATCGTTCGCTTGAATGTCCAAAACAGCTTTAGTTCCATCGGGGCTCCAAGTAGGACCAGTTATGGTGCCTATACGGTCGTCATTTTTATAAGTTTTGTCCGGATAGTCCTTGGTGTATTCGGGAACGTAATCCAAACCTTCCAAATTATCCAAAACCACAGGGTAACTTGTTCTGTTTTTAATGTCGTATACGAACATTTCATATTTGGTTGGTTCATCCCCCACCTTGGAACGGGTATTTTGATCTTCAGTATAGCCAGACTCGGTCACAAAATGGGGCACAATGGTCCCTTTGGTGTTGGGTCTGTCCATCAAGGAATAGGTGATAAAGTTTCCAGATGGGTCTATTTGCAATCCTGTTACCCTTTTACTTCCGGTAACCAATTCAATGGGTTGCAAATCTTTTAATTGCTCATTGATCTTGTCTCCGGCATCTTTCTTTTCCTTGCGTTCCCTCAACACCTCAAAAATATCCAATTGGTCTTGGTACAACCATTCGTCTTTGGAATCCCTTTTGGGTTCGGAATCTTTTGATTTTACAAAATTGGTTTTCTGTTCAAGGGTTCCAGATGCAATATCCCAAGTGAACAATTCTCCATCTTGCACAAAAGCAATGCTCTTATCATTATCGGTAAAGTGTGGATTGCTTTCCCATTTGGTGGTTTTTGCAATGGGTTTTGCCGCATAGCTCGCAACATCCAACAAGAAAACATCGCCATTTTTGGTGTACAGGGCTTTTGATTTATCCTTGTTATAGGTCAATCTGGAGGAAGGTAGCGCGTTGGCATCCAAATATCCAACTTTGTTGATATTTCCATCTTTTGCGGAATAGGCATAAAGCGAATCGCTTAGGGCACCGTCGGGGTTCCAATCAAAATATAAGGTTTCGCTGTTGGAAGACCAATAAGCCCCAGAAGGAAGGTGGCCCACAAAATCGTCGCCCTGCATAATGTCCTTTATTTTAAGAACGGAATTGTTTCCTTTTTGGGCTGTAAGACTATTGAATGAAAATAAAATCAGAACTAGGAGTATGCTATATTTTCCCATTGGTTTTTGAAGGTTTAGTTGGTATGGTTGAAACGTATTTTCAAATATCGGGTATTTTATTGATTTGCTCTTGACATCAAATCCTAAGGAAAAATTAAAAAAGCGTTCTAGTTTATAATGATAAAAAGTATCTTTAAAACATTCAAAATGTTGGGCAAGGCGTTAATGTGGGATTCAATATTTTGATTTACAAAGAATTAAGCTAAACCAAAATCAAATCAATGCAAATTATTGAAAACTCAACTGTTTACGATGCCATTATTGTGGGCTCGGGGGCAGGAGGTGGAATGTCGGCAAAAGTGCTGTCCGAAGCTGGCCTAAAAGTGGCCGTGGTGGAGGCAGGTCCGTTTTTTGACCCAGCATTGCCCGAACATCAAACCCAGTTGAAATGGCCTTACGAAAGTCCTAGAAGGGGAAAAAGTACCCGTTTCCGTCCATTTGGCGATTTCGATGCCGCCTATGGAGGATGGGATATTGAAGGAGAACCCTATACCCAAAAAGATGGCACCCAATTTGAGTGGTTCCGTTCCCGTATGTTGGGAGGTCGAACCAATCACTGGGGGCGTATTTCCTTGCGTTTTGGTCCAAAAGACTTTAAGCATAAAGATATTGATGGCCACGGGGACAACTGGCCAATCAGTTACGATGATGTAAAGCCGTATTACGACAAAGTGGATAAGATGATAGGGGTTTTCGGGACCAACGAAGGATTGCCAAATGATCCCGATGGTTTCTTTTTGCCACCGCCAAAACCACGTTTGCATGAGCTTTTCTATATAAAAGGAGCCAGAAAAAGTAACATTCCCGTGTATCCTTCCCGATTGTCCATGTTGACCAAAAAAATCAACAACGATCGTGGGGTTTGTTTTTATTGTGGACAGTGTAACAGAGCCTGTCAGGTATATGCGGATTTCTCCGCTGGAACTTGTTTGATTTTCCCAGCCCAGAAAAATGGAGGTCAAATCGATCTGTTCGTGAATTGTATGGTGCGTGAGGTAACCACGGATGAAGAAGGTAGGGCAACAGGGGTTTCTTACATCAATAAAGAGGACCGAAAAGAATATAAATTGAAAGGAAAAGTGGTGGTGCTCGGAGCTTCGGCCTGCAGTTCTGCACGAATCCTTCTCAATTCAAAAAGTAAGCAACACCCGAACGGTTTGGGGAACAGTAGCGATGTGGTCGGTAGATATCTTCACGATTCAACCGGTGCCGATAGAGCTGCCTTTATTCCAGATTTGATGAACCGAAAGGTGTCCTACAACGAAGATGGTGTGGGAGGTATGCACGTGTACTCACCTTGGTGGGGCGATAATTCCAAATTGGATTTCCCACGGGGCTACCACATCGAAGTTTGGGGAGGTATGGGCATGCCAAGCTATGGTTTTGGTTTCAATGCGAATGAATTCAACCAATTCTTCGGTACCAAAGTAGGTGGATATGGCGATGTGTTGCGCAGCGATGCCAAAAAATATTACGGTGCGGTTGTAGGTATGGCCGGTCGAGGCGAATCCATTGCCCTAAGGGACAACTATTGCGAAATAGACCCGACCACAGTGGATGAATTTGGTATTCCTGTATTGCGTTTCCATTATAAATGGTCGCAGTACGAGATCAACCAAGCCAAGCATATGCAAGATACCTTTGAGGAAATTTTGACCAATATGGGCGGTGAGTTTATGGGGGAAAAACCAGGTAAGGACACCAATTATGGTTTGCACAACCCAGGTAACATTATCCACGAGGTGGGAACCACAAGAATGGGTGACGATCCCAAGACTTCGGTAACCAATAAGTTCCAACAATTGCACGATGTGGACAATGTGTTTATTGTAGATGCTGGACCATTTACCTCACAGGCTGATAAAAACTGTACCTGGACCATTTTGGCACTTTCCATGAGGGCTTCGGAATATATTGTGGAGCAATTGAAACAACAAAACATTTAAGGACATGGACAGAAGAAAAAGTTTAAAATCGATAGTACTGGGTTCCGTGGCCGGTGGATTGGCCATACATGGTTGTAAGCCCTCGGCTGAAACCGAACAATTGGTGGAATCCCCAAAAATTACCTATCCAGGGCGTGTGCCGTTGGAAGAGGAATTGATCCAAGAACTGAACGATGAGCAATTTTTAAATCCGCATGAAATAGCCACATTGACCATTCTTTGTGACCTTATTCTGCCTGCATCGGCCGAATTTAAGGCCGCATCGGATGCTGAGGTAGTCGATTTTATCGAATTTATGGCGAAGGATGTTCCAGCTTACCAACCTGATATACGGGGTGGATTGATGTGGTTGGACCATAAATGCAACACGGAAAATTCGGTGGAGTTCAAAGATGCCACTGCGGAACAGCAAAAGGCCATTTTGGATGAAATAGCCTATTACGATCCAAAAGTGCCAGGAAATGAAAGACCTTTTGAGGTGAATTTCTTTTCCTTGATCCGTAACCTGACCATGACTGGATTTTATACCTCCAAAATTGGAATCGAGGAGATCGGATACAAAGGAAATATGCCCAATGTTTGGGATGGGGTTCCCGATGATGTTTTGGAACAGCACGGTGTATCTTATGATGAGGAATGGTTGGCCAAATGTGTGGACCAGAGTACTCGTGGTATAATCGCTGAGTGGGATGAGAATGGAAATTTGATTACCTAAATCAATTTTAAAAAGAGATAAAAGGCGCACTTTGGTGCGCCTTTTTTTATTGAATTTTTTCCAAAAGATACACATCTGCGATGCCACTCATTAGAAGCGGATGCCCTGTTGCATTTGCCGTACCAACAATGGTGTACGAGAAGGAGAAAAGCAGATGGTTGTTCGTGGCATCGAAGGTAACATCGGTAATCTGTAAATTTTGAATCTCCGGTCCTTGGTTGTTATGGGTTTGGGTAAGGATAAAATATCTGTTGTCGTCCCCAACAACAGCGTATTTCGTGAGCGAATAAGAAAAGGATTTAAGTTGCATATTGTCCGCTCCGGGATGCAGCATGTTCACGTTAAAGGAAAAATAGGTGTTTTGATAACTGCTATCCGGCATACTTAAAAAACGGACGACATAAAATTGATACAAGGTGCCATCGGGCGTATCTTGATATTCCAAATGGGAGGTAAGGGCAAACTCCAAATCGGTGGGAGTAAACCTAAAAGAAGTGGAATCGGTAAACGCCATTCCATCCGTTCGGGTACCTTCCATTTCCAAAACCACGGAACCAAATTGGGTAAGTTCGGTAAAAGGTATGGCATCAATTCCGTTTTGGCCCGGGGTGCCCGGTTCGCCATTGAGTCCAGGATCTCCAGGATCCCCATTTTTACCGGGAGCGCCATCCAAACCATCCTCTCCAGAACAAGAAGATAAGATCAAGCTGCAACATAAGAGAAGGATGTGAGAAGACTTAAATAGTTTCATAATTTTTGGCATTGGGGGTAAAAGTAGATTAATGCTATGCTCTATTTTATGGTCAATTGATGGATAACCTTTTTGATTTGATGGATGCAAGGGTTGTAACTTTATGTGGGAATTGGCCACAAAAAACCCTGTGCGAATTCATGCACAGGGCTTGGGATCTAAAGGGCAGGTTGGGAAATAATCTATTTTTAATTTAATTTATCCAATAAATACACATCTACCTCTCCGGAAACATTTAGATCAAACCCAGAAGTGTTGTTGTCGGCATTTACTGAAAATGAATAGGAATAAGTTAAATGGTTATTTGTTGCATCGAAAGCAAAATTTTGGATGATATCTGTTGGGTTAGCTTGTTGGAAGGCAACATTTAAAACAAAATATTTATTGTCTTCACCCACAACGGGTAAATTGGTGATCAAAAAGATTAAATCACCAAGTACTTCATTGTCTTCCCCTAAATTGTCCACAGTTAAAAGCGACTCCAGATAAACATCTTGATAGGCCCCATCTGGAGTGCTTAAGAATCGGGCACTGTACAAGGAGGTAACATTATTTGCTACATCAATTCCATCAATTACTTGGGTGTTCGAGTATTTAAATGCAACACTGCTTTCAAAAGGTACGTTATCGGGGCGGGTGCCTTCCAAGTTCACGGTCACCGAGCCATATTGGGTAAGTTCATCATAACCAATGGCATTGTTGCCATCATTTCCATCGGCTCCAGGTTCTCCATTTGATCCAGGTTGTCCAGGATCTCCATCGAGTCCTGGTTTTCCTGGCAATCCATCTTCCCCATCGGAACAGGAAACAAAACCTAAGCTTATGGACAGTAGGGCAATAAATAGTATACTAACTTTTTTCATGGTATTCAGTTTTAAAGATTACTGGATTTTCTCCAAAACATATACATCTACGCTGCCCGATACACTTAGTGTATTGCCTGTTGCATTATCAATCGCAGCAACATCAAAAGCAAAGGAATAGGTAAGATGGTTATCGGCCTCATCAAAAGCTAGATCGGTAAGCTCCAAGTTTTGCAATGCTGGGTAGAAAAGGGTCAAAACAAAATATTTATTGTCTTCGCCAATCACGGGATAGCTGGTAAGTAAAAAATTAAAATCATTGATCGTTTCAGTGTCTTGACCAATATTAATGATCGATGGATCCATATAAATATAGGTATCTTGATATGAATTATCTGGAGCACTTAAAAATCGTAAGATATCAAAATCATGTAAAGTTTGATCCAAAACAGGTTCTGTGATGGAAACTTCATTGGTTTGCAAATCCCCAAATTGGGCGGGATTAAATTTAAAGGAGCTGGCATCGGTAAAGGCAACACCATCGGAGCGCACACCTTCCAAATTCAAGCTAATAGATCCGTATTGGGTAAGTTCGTCGAAGCCAAGACCATCTGCCCCGTCTTGTCCTGGCGCTCCATTGTCTCCATTTAGACCAGGGGCCCCATCATTCCCGTTTTTTCCAGGAGGGCCTTGTTCCCCGTCTTCCCCGGAACAAGAGACCAAGGTAATGCTCATGGCGATCAGAGCAATGCTAAAAATTCTAACTAGTTTCATTCTTATTTTTTTTAAGATTAATAAGGCAAAATTACCTTAAGGTATAGGCACAATTTTGGTGCGATTGACGGATGGGGGTTGCGAGTTGATGAATGCGCGGTTTGGGTTCATCAATGTTGAATTAACATAAGAAATCACTTACGTATCTGATTCAATCGAGGGTAGGTTTTAAAGGAAAGTGGCTTAGTTTCAGGAATTGGGAATATTTTTTGTATAGTTTAAAATATTTGAAAGTAATTTCCTATAAACGTTAAAAAAGTATCAAATCAATAATTTAAAACAAAATAATTAGTAATTTAAAAGTAGTTCCCTCTTAAGTATTGGCGATGCCAAAATTCAATTAGTTCTCATGGAATCCGAAAATAAAAATCGATTTCTTGAACGAATTTCGCGTCTTGTCTGTGAAAATTTCGACGATGAACATTTTTGTGTCGAAAAATTGGCCAAACTCTACGGAACCAGTAGGTCCCAACTGTATAAAAAGATCAAAAAGCACACAGGTGGTTCCGTAAACCACTTTATTAAGGATGTTCGTCTACAAAAGGCCATGGAACTGCTTGGCGAAGACGAGAAATCGGTCTCAGAAATATCATTTGAAGTGGGCTTTCATAGTCCAGCCTATTTTGCTACCTGTTTTAAGGCCAAATATGGCTATTGCCCGGGTGAGGTAAAGCACCATGTAGCATTGGAGGAAAATCAGCAACAACTGCCCATGACCAAAAAAAGAATGGTCGTAATGGTGGCTATGGCTTTGATCGTATTCGCCGCATTTTTTGGTTTGCGTGGTATGGGGCTGTCCTCGGGTACAGCAAAACCCATAGTGGCCGTATTGCCCTTCGAGGATATTAGTAAGGACAAGAACAACGGTTGGTTTTGCAGCGGTATTTCGGTGGACATTTCGGAAAAACTCTCCAAGTTGAACGGCTTGCAGGTTATTTCCAAAACTTCCACTTCGCGGTACAAGGAGTCTTTGATGAGCGTTCCAGAAATTGCGAAGGAACTTAAAGCAGATTATTTTTTGGAAGGCGGGGTTCGTGAGTTCAACGATCGCATTCTGATCAATGTTCGGTTGGTCGACCATAAAGGGGTGGCGCTTTGGTCCGAAACCTTTAATGAGGAAATGGACCAGCTTTTTAACATACAACAAGAAGTATCTACCCGTGTTGCCCAACTTTTGGAAGTTACGATCGATCCCGATCATTCCTATTTACTGCACAAAGTGCCGACGGGGAATATTGAAGCTTACAAACTATATTTAAAAGGAAAGGAGTACAATGGTTCCACCTTGGTCGCCAACTGGGATTTTGATGCTTCCATTTCCTATTTGGGGCACGCCATTGCCTTGGATCCTGATTTTGCCGATGCCTATGCAGAAATGGCCTATGCCCAGATCAGCAAATTCAATGGCAATGAAAACCAAGATTCCATTTATTTGGAGCAAGGTCTTTTCAATATCAACAAAGCTCTACAACTTGATCCCAACGCAGTTATGGCACATGTTACCAAGGCAATAGTTGAATATGATATTTTTAAGCAACCTGAAAAGGGTTTGGAGAGTTTGGAAAAAGCTTTGACCATTGATCCAAACAATGCCATGGTAAATTTTGAATTGGCCTGGTACTTTAGCAATAATGAACAGCAAATCGATCACAAAAAATTCTTGATGTACATAAATGTGGCTGCCGAACTAGATCCATTGTCCCGTAACAATATCTTTTTGAAACTGGAGGCGTTGCGACTCAATGGTTTGTTGGATGAAGCCGACGCATATTTAGAAAAAATGTCGCCCACCCTTAATTTAACGGGGCTTACCTTTCAAAGAGCGGAAAATGCCGCGTATCGGGGCGGGGATAGAAAGCATATGTTGGAGGTCTACCGGCAAACCCTGCAAAACGACAGTGCAAATGCATCGATATACCAACTTGCGGTACTCCATCAACAGATCGGACGCATTTACGACCATGTGTTCAATACTAACGAAAAGGCCATCGCCCATTATGCGAGGGCCTATGAGCTCGATGCCAACTTTGTGTACGATTATTTTGAACAGCTGCTGTTCAATAAGGATTTTGATACCGCTTTAGAGCTCAGTAAAAGTGAAGATTTTAATCGGATAGGTTCCCATGAGAAGCAATTGATCCAGCGGTATTATTACCACTTTTTTAAACAAGACTACCAACAGGCCTTGCGGATTGCCAACGATTCCATTTTGATGAACCGACATGATTTGAGGGCCATGGCATTGGCCAAACTTGGAAAACAGGAAGAGGCGGAAAGGGAAGCCTCCAACCCCATGGTAAATTTTAGAAAGGCGTATACCTATGCCGTTTTGGGAAAAAGGGAATCCATGTACTATTATTTGGACAAGCCCAACGTAAATTGGATGTTGTTCAATGGAATTCCCCTGTACGATCCCTATCGAAATGAAGAAAAATTCAAGCAGGTACAGCGCAAAAATTTAATTCCAACGCAATCGGCCTTGGAGCTTTCTGGACTATCGATAAATTAAGTTTTGACAATCTAATTTTGGTAACAAGCGAATTTTAATGCTTCTGTACCCATTTGATGGATAAATGACCATTTTTTGAAAGGACTATCAATTTTTTTTAAAGGCTTTTTATTGATAAGTGATAACCTTTCAAACGGTTAATTCGCAATTTAGCAATGTAATTAATGGCCATCGATTACACATCCAATAAATGTTCAATCTTAAAATCTAGAGTCATGAAATCATTATTCATTTTATTGTTCGCATTGTGTCTTGCAATGCCTTCTTTCGCACAGGAAGAAACCGAAAGAACCGTAGAACTTTCCGAAGTAACCGTTGGTGCCGCCAATTTTGCTTATTTAGGTGTAGTTCTTGATTATCGTTTTCCAGAAGTGGTAACCGACTTGGAAAACCAGGCAGCCAAATATGACATCCGAAAATCGGATCTTTATTTACTGGGCTTGGAAGAATATGAGGTTACTTTTTCGGGAGAAAAAGGGCACATTATTGCCACCTATGATCAAAACGGTATGATCACCGAAGCCGTAGAAAGGTTTTACGACATTACTTTTCCATTGGATATCAGACAACAGGTATATAATGAAAACCCAGGTTGGATGATCAATAAAGATGCCTATGTTGTAATGTACGATTACGATAAGGATGTAAAAAAGAAAGGTCGTTTTCAGTTGATGAAAGACGGTAAGAAAAAGAATGTGACCATCGAATTCTAATTTCAAACCATACCATATGCGAATATTGGGGTTAGCATGCAAATCTTAAAATCCGGACGAAATCTTCTCGCCGGATTTTTTTTTGCCCATTGATGAAGGGGTCACTTCTGATGGGTCAAATTTAAAATTGAAAGCATATTTTTTGTAACTTAAAGTGGTGCCAAATTTTAAACTAGACCTATTGTAACTGATTCGAATGATGAAACACAATGGTTTTATTTTAAAGGCAAAACAAGTTGTACTTGCCCATTTGTCCGACGAGCATTTTGGAGTTAAATCTTTGGCCAGTGAGATGGCTGTGAGTCGTTCGGAACTTTATAAACTCATTAAAAAAGAAACCCAAAAATCGGCCACCCAGTTTATTTGCGAAATTAAATTGGAAAAGGCCCTTGAACTCTTGCGTACACACGAACATCCTATTTCCGATGTTTCCTATATGGTCGGGTTCGGTAGTCCGGCCTACTTTACCAAAAGGTTTAAGGATTATTATGGCTTCTTGCCCAGTGATACCCATTTGTTGCATGATTTTGAGCCTAAAAATGGCAAATGTGAACCATTGAATTCCTCTAATTTTATGAAGCGATCAAAACTTATATGGCTGGTTGGATTGATCGTTCTGGCCATTCTATCGGGTTTTGCAATTTGGAATTGGAAAAATGCCAATTCGGAAAATTCCATTGCTGTGCTTCCTTTTGAGGATGTGAGTCCGGAGCAAAATCAATCCTATTTTTTGGAGGGGATAAGTGAGGCCATCATCAATAAGCTGACCCAGAACAATGAATTTAAGGTCATTGGTAAGACCTCGTCTTTTTTTTATGGCGACAAAGACATCTTGTTGGAGGAAATCGGGAAAAAGTTGGGGGTAACCTATATTTTGAATGGTAGCGTTCGAAAATTGGGAGATTATTATCAGATAACCGTTCAACTGATCTATACCAAAAATGGATTGCAAATTTGGGCCCAGACATTTGAAAGCGAATCGAAAGATGCTTTAAAGGCACAGGAAGAATTGGCGGCAAACGTAGTGGAAGAATTGGAGTTTGTGTTGCTTTAGATGAAAAAGGAACATGAATAAAACTATGTTTTAATCCTTATTTCCAGCATTTGTCGATGAGCAGATATGTGACAATGGATTGTAATTCCCATATTTTGAAAGAATTTACCTATCTTTAAGAGGCTCCCCCACAGAACTTTATATAATTTTTTGATCATATTCGGATATGGTTAACTATCGGTTGGCAAAATTGAACGATAATGAGCAGTTGTTATATTTAACAAGGTCAACAGGTATGTCTGGCAAAATGGGCCTGCGCATCGATCGATTCCCAAATTTTTTCGACCTGAACCGTTTAAGGGGCGAAACCCATGTCTATGTTGCCGAGGAAGCGGGCGAAATTTTAGGCTGTATCAGTGTATCCGATCAGTTATTTTTTGTGGAAGGGGAAAAATATCCTTTGTATTACATCAGTGATTTTAAGGTGGCCAAAAACCATCGCAAAAGAGGTATAGGACTTCAGTTGACCCATGAAGTGGTCAAATATTTAGATCAAAAACATGCGGATTTTGCCTTTTTAAATGTTGCCAAAGGCAATAAAAGGCCATTTGTGTTTTTTAGCAATCGGGGCGATTATCCGGATTTTGAAAATATTGGAACATTTGAGACCTATGAGTTTGTAGGTTCCAAAAGGCAAAAAATCGTCCAGGGACTAACACTGGAAACAACAGAAGTTACACCAGAGATCATAGAATATTTCAATGCATTTTATGCAAAGCTTCAGTTAGCTCGGGTAGTTACCGCGGATGAATTAAAAAATACGGAATTGGTAGTGGTTCGGAAAGATAGCGAGATCGTTGGTGCCATGGCCTTGATCGATACAATGGGACTGAAACAAAATGTGGTATTAAAAATCCCTAACCTGCTTAAAGTTGGCGTATTCCTTTTAAATGGAATTGCAAAAATCATGGGTTGGTCTTCACTTCCCAAAGAACATGAACCGGTTAAGATGCTTTATATGAAATTTCTTGCGGTTTCCAGCTATGACAAGCAAATTATCTCCTTTCTTGTTTCCTATGCCAAAAATCAAGTGTATAAAAAGGGCTATTCCTTTGTTTCCATCGGGTTTCATCAAAGAGATCCCATGATCAAAAAATTGCCAAAAGTGCTCAAGTTTACCTTTTATTCGGTGGGTATGTTGGTTAGTATGAAACGAAGTGAGCATTTGATGCAAAAAATCAGAAACGGTGTTCCCTACATAGATTACTCCATTATTTAAATCATTAACCAAAACCAAATGGGTATGGAAAAACTTAGTTATGACTTAAAAAGTGAAGAGGCATTGAGCGTACTTACCGATGTTTTTTCGCAAGCGATTACAGGTGAACTGATCGGGATGTCCAATTTTGCCTCCATGGCAGGAGCCATCGATGATCCCCATGAAAAAATGGAGGCCGTGGAGCATGCAGACAGTGAAAGACAGCATGCCGAAGGTTTTATGGCCCATGCAGAAAAATTGGGACTCAAGGTTAAAGTGAATCTAGAAGGGGAATATTGGGGAAGGGTCCGAAACATATTTTTATCCTATGCAGCGAAAAAAGATTTTATAGCCTGTTTGGCGATTCAAGAAGTGATGTTGGAAGCCTTTGCGGTTTCCATGTACACCGATGTTGGTAAGGCCTTGGACAATGAAGCTGGGAAAATGTTCCTTTCCATTGCGGAAGAAGAAAAGGAACATATGGAACATTCCACTGAGTTTCTTCGTGATGAGTTACATAAGGACAAGGATAAGTTTTTGAAAAAATTTGAGCAGCTCCACAATGATTGCATGACCATTCTTGCTGAGTTTTCGTTGACAAGCGATTGCACGGATAGTTGTGGTGTATGCCATGGAAATTGCATGAAAAGTTCACTGCCTATTGTCGGATTGGACGTGGGTTCCATGCGTGGCAATGCCCTGTCACTTTATGCAAGGGCACTCGATCATATTGGAATTCCGGGTGAGCAATCCATCAAATGGATAGCCAATTTACCCGTTTAAATAAGATTCGATGTTAAAAAGGCACACCATTTTTCAATTGCCATTGTATTTGCTGTTGAGTGGTATTTACATTTTTGGAAAATATGTTTTGACGCCATTTTTGTATTTGTTTCGGAAGATGGGTTTGAACCCAAGAAGGGTCAGAAACCTTGATGCAACCTGCAATCGTACAGTACTGCCTTTGACCGAATCATCAGATAACACACCACGTTCCGATGTTGCTCCTAGCATTGTAATCGGACAGACTATGCCCAAAGTATCGGTCAAATATCCCAACGGCACTTTTGGCCCGCTTGATGAGGTAACAGGATTCCCTATGCTGCTCATTTTTATAAGAGGCAGTTGGTGTTCCTATTCAAGGCTTCATCTTTTGGATCTAATGAAGCACAAAGAAGCGTTTGGTCAAAACGGAGTGTATTTAATGGCGATTTCGAGCTATGACGACCATATAAAATGGGAATCGATGGGCATTCATATTCCAATGTGTGTGGATGCAAAGGGCGACGTTTTTGACGCTTTCGGAATTCAAATTAAATCGTGGACAGCGTATGCCTGGGGACGGATTTTGCCCCACGAATCTGCATTTTTGTTTGATGGGAACAAACAATTAGTGGCGTTTGATGTTCGCAAAGTGAGTGGGATTCAACCTGGACAAAAATTTTTGGGCAGCAATGCTTGGTTGCAGATCATCAAAACCAAATTGACAAACAAAGTGTTGGATGGAGAATGAGGCTCACATTGATTTCGCCGTAATTGGCCATCAGGATAACTGGCCTTCTGTACAATCCATCATCAACGGGATGCGGTCAGGAGAAAACGAACCCCTAACCGTTGCACAAATCAAGGGAACTTTTAGTTATATACCCCCTCGAAGCATTTTTAAGATGACCGCCAAGTCCAAAACGGGTAAAACCGTAAATGGTGTTTACATCGAAACCTTTATTGATCCCGATGAGTTAACCCCTCATTTTTTGAGAAAAAATATCAATAAAGTCAACGAAGCGATAAGCGTGGCACTAAAACACAAATCCAAAATAATTGCTTTGGGAGGTTTTACCTCTATTGTTTTGGAAGGGAATCTTTCCCAGTTCGATACCTCTTCCTCCAAAATCACCACGGGAAATACCTTGACCTCGGCTTATATTTTAAAAGGGGTAACCGATGCCATTTTAAAACTAAACAAGCGTTTGCAAGATTGTAATGTATTGATCATCGGTGCCACGGGTGATATCGGCTCGGCCTGTACCCATTATTTGAGCAGTAAAGTAAAGGGTTTATTGCTCAATGCCCGAAATGGGAGAAAATTGGAAGCCTTTGCCCAACAGTTTACGGACACTTCTGCTGAAATAAAATGGAATACCCGACTCGAAGAACTTATTCCCATGGCGGATATTATTATTTGTGTGGCCAGTTCGGCTTCCATCGAGATTAAGGATTACAAAAAACAGGTGGTTATTTGTGATGCCGGCTACCCAAAAAATTTGGATACCAAAATAGAGGAGGGGAATGGCACCTTTGTGTTTCATGGAGGTATGGGCACCGTAAATTATGGTTATGATTTTAAACCCGATTACCGTGAGCATTTTTATAATTATCCCAGACCGCATATTGCACATGGTTGTATTTTGGAAGCCGTGGTACTGGCATTTGAAGGGAAATATGAAAATTTTTCATCTGGAAAAGGAAATATCAAAACTGAGAGCATCGACAAAATTCATGAACTTAGTGTAAAACATGGTGTGGAATTGGCCCCTTTCTATAATTCGAAAGGACTTTGCGAAATTTCACTGCCAAAATCTAGTAAAGGGTAAATTGAAGTCAGAAAGCAATAAGCAAAGCCCCTTCTTTTTTGAGCATACCCGCAAGGTGTTACAAAATCCGATTGCATTTTTGGGAGATATGGTTTTATCTAAAAAACCAATGGTCGATGTTCGGATCGCGGGTAAAAAATATTGGATCGTGCAACATCCTGATGCCCTCAAATATATTTTTTCGGAGCACCCTAAAGCCTTTACCAAACATGGGATTACCAAAATACTTCGCTACTTTTTTGGTGAGGGCTTGGTGACCAGTAATGATGAGGCTTGGGCCCAAAAGCGTAAGCTGGTACAACCCAGTTTCCATAAAAAACAATTGAGTAAATCTTTAGGCATCATCCAAAATGAAACCGGTGCTTTTATAAAAAAACTGAATGGATTTCCACCAAATTCAGAGGTAAATGTGAACCAAGAATTGTTGGCATTAAATGTCGCTATAGTTTTTCGTGCATTATTTGGAACATCTCTAGATCATCAAATTGATGAGATGCTCCATATTTTACAAGAACTCAATCAGTTTGCGACAAAATGGATGCGAAGTCCGATAAAAATTCCATTGAACTGGCCGACCGCCTCCAACAGAAAGTTTCATCAAAACTGCAGGCAATTTGATGCTATAATTTATAAAGTAATTCGAGAAAGAAGAGAAGGGAAAGCTCCAAAGTCCGATGACCTTTTATCCACTTTAATGCACTATAAAAATGCGGAATCAGGGGAAGGAATGTCGGACAGGCAATTGCGCGACGAGGTTACCACTATTTTTATGGCTGGTCACGATACTACTTCCCAAACCTTGGGTTGGATTTTGTATGAATTGGCATTGAACCCATCCATAAGTCAAAAAATAAGGGTTGAATTGAATAAAACACAAGACCCCCGACCATTTACTGCGGATACGCTTCAGCAATTCACATATACCAATCAAGTGATCAAGGAAGGGTTACGGCATTATCCCGCAATTAGTGCTGTGATGCGAAAACCAAAAAAGGAAGTTGAATTGAATGACATCCGAATCGGCCCTTCTGCAAATTTTCTCATCAACATCTATGGGATGCACCACCATCCCGATTATTGGGGGCACCCTGAAAAATTTGATCCTGAACGTTTTACTATAGAGGCGGATAAAAATAGGCCATCATTTGTGTTTTTTCCATTTGGTGGTGGCCCCAGATATTGTATTGGAAGTGGCTTTGCCATGATGACCATGCAGGTGGTATTGTTGGAATTGGTCAAGAATTTTGATTTCGATGTTCCCGCTGGGTTTCAGCCGGAGATAGAACCGAATATCACATTAAAAGCCAAAGGGGGTATTCGGTTAATGATCCAAAAAGTCAATTTTAAAGATGCTTTTTAAACAGGGTTTTGATTAGCACGGGTGCCAATATGAGGTCGACTAACAGAGTGATGACCAATATCAAGGTCATTAACAAACCAAAAGTGAACATTTCATTATAGCTGGAGAGCATTAAAATGGAAAAACCGCCCAGTAAAATAATTGTGGTCGCTATAATGGCCTTGCCACATTGGGCAAATGCAGTGTTTAGAGCTACATCAACCGATGCTCCTTTTTTTCGTTCCCATTGGTATTTGCTCAATAGATGAATGGTGTCATCAACGGCGATTACAAAAGCTATGGTAAAGATGATGGATGAACCGGCCCGCAATTCCAATTGGGTAAATCCCAATATTCCCGCACCTATAATGATGGGAAGAAGATTCAAAAGCAACGCCAGCAAGGTATAGCTCCATTTTTTAAAAATAAAGCCCAATACCACGGCGACCAAAATTAGAGCGAGCATAAGCCCTTCCACCATTTCTGAAATACGCTTTTCATGGGCTCGGTCGAACAAATGGTCCATTCCCGAAATGCGTAGCGATACTTTTGAGGTGTCTATCAATTGCAGACTGTTTTCAAGTATTTCCTTTGTTTTGGCGGTAACTTCATGCCTGCCAAAATCCTTCATTTGCGCATTGATTTTAAACAATGTCCTTTCCTTATTCATCAAATAATTGGTGGAAGACAAGCGATTGATGCTCTTGTTGTAATCCTCAATTGCCTCGTTAGTGAGATTCAATTCGGTGTTGAATTTCAAAGTCGGTAAATAGGCTTCCTGCATCATTTTATAAAGGATGACAGGGGATTTTACTCGGTCCAAATATGGGATGCCAGTCAAATAAGTATGTACTTTTTCCAATTGCCGTAGGAGTTCTGGATTGTCCAATGAGATATCGTTTTTTGATTCCAAAAGCATTTCAAAAGATCGGGAACCGCCCATCTGGTTTTCAAAAAATGTATGATCCGATTTTAAATCACTGTTTTTAGGGATGGAATACTGGATGTTGTTGGTGTTTATCGAGAAAACTCCGAAAAGGGACACCAATACCAGAAGCCCGGTTAGTGAAAAGACCAATTTTGGTTTTTCATGAAGTCTTTGAAAATAATGGAGCAATTGGTAGGTAAATCTTGAAAACCCCGTACGCAACAAAAATCTTTGGTGGCTCCTGGAACCTGAAAAATAGGTTGGGGCCAAAAGCAGGGTAATTAAAAAGGTGAGAATTACAGCGATTCCAGCCTGAAGTCCAAATTCCCTTAGTACCTGCATTGGCGATATTCTCAAAATAAAAAAACCGATGGCGGTTGTGAAGGAGGTGATAAAAAGTGCCCAGCTTATTTCTTTTAAGGCAAGTTTAAAAGCAGTTTTTGAATCATGTCCAAATTTTATTTCATGGTTGAATTTAATGGATAGATGTATGATATCCGAGATGCCGACAATAAGCACAATGGTGGGGAACAAATTGGACATAATATTGAAAGGCTTGTTGAAAAGTACCATTCCCCCCATAAAAAGGAACAGGGATATACAAACAAGTATCAGGGAATAAAGAACTGCCTGTAACTTTCGGAAAATAAATAGTAGTGTCAGTGCCAAAAACAAAAAGGCCCAGAGCGTAATTTTTTGGGTTTCACGTTTTGTGATCTCATTTAGTTCCTTTTGTAGATAGGTCTTTCCCCATTGGTGAATGGACAAGTTTTCATTTGTGTTTACAATTGAGTCGATTGAATTCAGGGTTTGTTCCACCAATGCATCATTCGAAGGTTCTTCCAGTTCAAAATAGATGAAAAGAACATTGCCCTTCTCGTTTATAAAGTTTTTGGTAAATAAATAATCACGGTCAACCCTCTTTTTTTGGGTCTGTAGATCTTGGTTTTGGTCGAGATACGGAATCCAAACAAGTCCCATGGGTATTTTTATTGGGTACGCAAGATTTGTAAGTGAGCGGATGTTATTTCTTCCATCGATGCTTTTTAGGTCGTTAACAAAGGAATCAACATGGTTTAAGAACTTTTTTTCATAGATGGTTTCCGTATGTTCTATTCCAAAAATTAAAAGAGCATGGTCGTCCTTTAATTGGGATTTCACACTTTGGTAATACACATACTCTGGATCGTTGCCGGGTAGAAATTGGGAGAAATCTGTATTTATTTTAATCGAAGGTAATAGAGAAACTGCCCAAAGGGTCAAAACAATTAAAAGTAAAAGAAAGCTATACTTGTATTTTAATAATATTTGAACCATTCCTTTGAAAATAAACCCTTTATGAATTTAAAGAATTATTTTGAAGCTTGGTGATTGTACTATTAAAGGTCTTAGGGGTATTTAGAAATAGAAACAAAAAAACCCCTGATAACCAATAAGTTAAAAGGGATTTTTGTACTCGAGGCGGGACTTGAACCCGCACGGGCATAGTGCCCACAGGATTTTAAGTCCGGCGTGTCTACCAATTCCACCACTCGAGCAGGACTTAAACAAAAAAACGCTGCAAGCAGCGTTTTTTTTCGAGCGAAAAACGGGATTCGAACCCGCGACCTCCACCTTGGCAAGGTGATGCTCTACCAACTGAGCTATTTTCGCATTTTAAAGAACATTGCACTTTTCCCAAGCGCGGATGCAAATTTAATACATTTCTTTAAACAAAAAAGAATTTTTTCAGGAAGTCGCCTTTTTCTTTTTGCCCAACAATCTTTTGATCTCGTTCAATTTCATCAAAGCCTCCACAGGTGTCAGAGTATCAATGTCCAAGTGCAAAATTTCCTCTTTGATTTCCTCTAACAAGGGGTCGTCCAAATTAAAGAAACTCAATTGCATTTCACTTTGTGAGGCTTGAAGCTTGCCTGTCATCTCTTCGCTGGAATGGGATTTTTCCAGCTTTTTCAAGATTTTGTTCGCTTTCTGGATTACCTGTTGGGGCATTCCCGCCATTTTTGCCACATGGATTCCAAAACTATGCTCACTGCCACCGGGAGTTAATTTTCGGAGAAAAAGTACATTGTCTTCCAATTCCTTTACCGAAACATTAAAGTTTTTAATTCGCGAAAACGTACTGGTCATTTCATTGAGCTCGTGATAATGGGTCGCAAAAAGGGTTTTGGCCCGAGCTGGATGTTCATGCAAATATTCCGAAATCGCCCAAGCGATGGAAATTCCATCATAGGTGCTGGTTCCCCTTCCAATTTCATCCAATAGTACCAAACTACGTTCCGAAAGATTGTTCAAAATAGAGGCAGTTTCGTTCATTTCAACCATAAAGGTCGATTCGCCCATCGAAATGTTATCACTGGCGCCAACGCGTGTAAATATTTTGTCAACCAACCCAATTTGTGCTTCCGAAGCAGGAACAAAACTTCCCATTTGTGCCAACAACACAATTAAAGCGGTTTGTCGTAATAGAGCCGACTTACCACTCATGTTGGGGCCCGTGATCATAATAATCTGTTGCTCCTCTCGATTGAGGGTCACATCATTGGTTACATAGCTTTCTCCAAGCGGAAGTTGTTTCTCGATTACAGGGTGCCTTCCGTCTTTAATGTTAAGCGCTGTAGAATCATCAACCAAAGGTTGCACATAATTGTTTTCTTTGGCCAATTGTGCAAACCCACACAAGCAATCCAATTGCGCAATAAGGTTGGCATTACGCTGCACTGGGGATATATATTCCTGCATCCACACCATTAACTGCTCAAAAAGTTGCTGTTCCAAATTGTAAATGCGTTCCTCTGCACCTAATATTTTGGATTCGTATTCTTTTAATTCTTCGGTAATATAGCGTTCGGCATTTACCAATGTCTGTTTTCGAATCCAAGTTTCTGGGACTTTATCTTTATGCGTATTTCGAACCTCGATATAGTAGCCAAAAACATTGTTGGATGCAATTTTCAAAGAAGTGATTCCAGTTTGCTCCGTTTCACGCTCCAACATTTTATCCAAATAATCCTTTCCTGAAAAGGCCAAATTGCGCAATTCGTCCAATTCTTCGGAATAGCCCTTGGCAATGGTGTTGCCTTTGGCAATGTTGATGGGCGCTTCCTCGTTCAACACCTCTTTAATTTTGGAGCGAAGCACTTCACAGGCATCCAAATTCTGTCCGATTTGTTGAAGAGAGCTATTGCTGCTTTCCTGAGCCAATATTTTTATGGGAACTAGGGCTTCCAAGGAATTTTTAAGTTGAACCACCTCTCTTGGATTGATTTTTCCCGTGGCCAATTTGGAGATCAAACGTTCCAAGTCGCCCATAGGCTTGATCCAATGTTGTGCTTTTTCAAGCTGTTGCGTTTCCTCTTTCAAATAGGCCACCACCTCATGACGTTGCTGAATTTTGTCTTTATTCTTTAAAGGAAGTGCCAGCCAACGTTTCAACATGCGTCCCCCCATGGGAGAAAGGGTATTGTCGATAATATCCAATAAGGTCACGGCATTTTGGTGGGGCGAATGGTACAATTCCAAATTACGGATGGTAAAACGGTCCATCCACACATATTCCTCTTCCGCAATACGTTGAATATTGTTGATGTGCTGTAATCGGCTATGCTGGGTTTCGGAGAGGTAATACAAAATCGCTCCCGATGCGATAATACCATGGTTGAGATGGTCAATTCCAAAACCCTTAAGGGTTTTAGTCCCAAAATGATTGTTCAGACTTTCTTGGGCATAATCCTCTTGAAAAATCCAATCCTCTAAAAAGAAACTGTGCAATTGATTTCCAAAAAGTTCCATGAACTCCTTTTTATGTTTTTTGGAAACCAAAATTTCATTGGGTGAAAAATTCTGAAGCAATTTATCCACCTGTTCCGATGAACCTTCAGCGGTTAAAAACTCCCCTGTGGATATATCCAAAAAAGAAACCCCCAATTTGGTCCTTCCAAAATGAACTGCACTTAAAAAATTATTGCTCTTGGCCGAAAGAATATCATCGTTCAAGGCTACACCTGGAGTTACCAATTCGGTTACCCCACGCTTTACAATACTTTTGGTTTGTTTTGGGTCTTCCAGTTGGTCACAAATGGCCACACGCTGACCTGCTTTAACCAATTTAGGTAAATAGGTGTTCAACGAATGATGTGGAAAACCTGCCAACTCTGTTTTATCTCCGCCATTGTTACGGTGGGTGAGAATTATCCCCAATATTTTGGCTGCCTTCACGGCATCATCGCCAAAGGTTTCGTAAAAATCTCCCACTCGGAACAACAACAAGGCATCAGGATGTTTGGTCTTGATTGTGTTGTACTGCTGCATTAAAGGAGTAACCTTCTTTGTTTTGTTATTGGCTGCCAAAGCAAACTCTTTAGTCGTTAAACAATAATTAGCATATTGTCATTCCGCACGGCTGCTGAGCGCCCGCCTGCGGCAGGCAGGAAGTCGAAGCTAGATGCGGAATCTATTTTATTCTGTTGAATGGATTCCTGTTTTCACAGGAATGACATTCCCTAGCGGATATTTCTTTTATTTTTGCCCGATAAATGGGAAAAACGAATATATCGTTTTCATCTTCCACCAAAAATAATTGTTGATATTTTACCCTCAATGTTTAAAAAATGAGTAGAAAACTGGAGAATAGCGAGCTGGAACGATTGGATGTTGAAGAGTTTAAACAGGCAGAAAAAAACCCTATTATCATTATTTTGGACAATATCCGATCCTTGAACAATATTGGTTCGGTATTTAGAACAGCTGATGCTTTTCTGGTGGAGAAAATCTATCTCTGTGGCATTACGGCAACACCGCCGCACAAGGACATTAGAAAAACTGCCTTGGGTGCCACCGAAAGTGTGGATTGGGAATACAAAAAAAATACAATGGAGTTGGTTGAGGAATTAAAACAAAAAGGCGTTCAGATTGTTTCGGTGGAGCAAGCCGAAAATGCCGTTATGCTCAACAATTTTAAACCGGAACCAACTAAAACCATCGCCCTGATCTTTGGAAATGAAGTCAAAGGTGTTGCCCAAGAAGTGGTTAGTGCCAGTGATGTGGTTTTAGAGATTCCCCAATTCGGCACAAAGCATTCCTTGAATATTTCGGTAAGTGCCGGGGTAGTGGTGTGGGATCTTTGGTCAAAACTCAATTCCTGACAAATAAAAAGGCCCTGATCAACAGGGCCATATATAAAATCTGAGTTAGTTAGTTTCTCGAATCGAGGGTGCTAATAAAATAAAACCATTCGTTATATCCAAACATTTTACAATAATTCTGTTAAATGATTGTAGTTAATATATTGTTTTCCAACTGCTGTAAAATATGTTCGTAATCGGCAGGATTTTGCACAAAATCAAGCTCACTAATATCAATGATTATGCTATTCTGACTGGGATGGCTCTTAATGAAATCCAGATAGCCCCTGTTGATTTTTTCTAGATACATAGGGTCTATTTTCTGCTCGTAATCCCTTCCTCTTTTTTTAATATTGAAAAGCAACCGTTCTGTATTTTGATAGAGATAAAGATAAATTTCAGGTTTTTTTACCTCCTTGTACATAAAATTAAAAACCTTTCGGTATAGGTTGTATTCCTCTTTTTGTAAGGTAATCTTGGCAAATATGAGCGACTTGAAAATGTCATAATCACTTACCATGAAACTTTTGAAAAGGTCGAACTGGGAGGTGTCGTCCATAAATTGTTGGTAGCGGTCCGCCAAAAAGGACATTTCTAAAGGAAATGCATATCTAGATTGGTCTTCATAAAATTTGGGCAAAAAGGGGTTGTCCGCAAAACGTTCCAAAACCAATTTGGCATTAAAGTCGTTCGAGATCATTTTGGAAAGCGTTGTTTTTCCAGCCCCGATATTCCCTTCAATGGCAATGAGTTGTAGTTGGGTAAACAATCCGGTTCTGTCCTTGAACAATTTATGGTGGGTTTTGGTAAGCTGACTTCTATCCTTACATTCTTGGAGCAAGTTCCGAGTGTCCTTTCCCAAAACGGGGTGATAAAACTGAGGCGCAATATCGCTCAACGGCTTCAATACAAAATTGCGGTGTTGCATTTGAGGGTGGGGCACCACCAAATGATCCTCGTTCAATACCTCGTTGCCGTAATAAATAATATCGATATCCAAGGTTCGGGAACTGTAGCCTTCATCCGCACTTCTTGTTCTGCCGAAATCAGTTTCAATCTGCAATAAAGAATCCAACAGGGCCGATGGTTTTAATTCGGTCAAAAGGGAAATCACAATATTCAAAAAATCATCCCCTTCAAAACCCACGGCCGGGTTTTCATACACCTTGGAAATGTCCAATACTTGTCCCACCTCCTTCTGAATGCGAAAAATAGCCTTTTGAAGGGTGGACAAACGGTTGCCCATATTGCTTCCCAAAGAAAGATATACCTTATGTTTTCTTACCATAATCGAATAGACAAAATAAACAAAACAATACTACAATGGTTATATTTGAAGTGTATTAAATTTTATTGAATGAAGTTTTTGAGAAACCTACTTGCCTCTATTTTGGGGAGCCTTGTGGCATTTATGATCGTTGTGGGCATGTTTTTCATCTTTATGATGCTGATAGGCAATATGGAAGATGGAGTGGTTGTGAAAAATAACAGTGTGCTTGAGCTAAGTTTTGTGGCACCTGTTTTGGATTATACAGGACAAGATGATACCGACCCCTTTGCCAGTTTTTGGGCAGAAGAACTTGGGTTGGACGAAATTTTACATGCCATTGAAGTGGCCAAGACCGATGAAAATATTGCTGGAATAAGCATAACAACCGGCATTCTGCAAGCAGGGATTGCACAGACCAGTGAAATACGTCAGGCTTTGGAAGATTTTAAATCTTCGGGCAAGTTTGTTACGGCCCATTCTGATTTTTATACCCAAAAGGATTATTACTTGGCCAGCGTGGCCGATGAGGTGTACATCAACCCGGTGGGAACCATGGATTTTAAAGGATTGGCCAGTGAGGTGCTTTATTATAAAGATCTACAGGAAAAATCGGGAATCAAAATGGAAGTGATTCGACATGGAAAATACAAAAGTGCCGTTGAGCCCTTTTTGTCCAATACCATGAGCGATGAAAACCGTACCCAGATCAAGGAATTGATCACTTCTATTTGGGATGTGCTCATCAATGATATTTCAACATCAAGGAAAATTTCCACTTCGGATTTGAATATAATTGCCGACACCCTTGGCGGAAGAACCCCGAATTATGCTGTTGCTTCTGGACTTTTGGATGGTGCCGTTCACTACGATGTCTACGAATCCATATTAAAGGAAAAAATTGGGCTTGCCGAGTCTGATGAATTGGAGTATGTGTCCCTTACCGATTATATGTACAAGGCCAAAAACAAGAATTTGAGAACAGGAACCGATAAGATTGCGGTGATTTATGCCCAAGGTGAAATTTTGTTCGGTGAGGGTGGTAAGGATTACATTGGGCAAGGCCTAATTGTTGATGCCTTACAAAAGGCCGCCAAGAACGAAAAAGTTAAAGCCATTGTACTCCGTGTAGACTCTCCAGGAGGCAATGCTTTGGTGTCCGACATAATTTGGAGAGAAATTCAATTGGCCAAAAAAGATAAACCCTTGGTGGTTTCCTTTGGAAATGTAGCCGCATCGGGTGGTTATTATATTGGGGTCGGTGGTGACAAAATTGTAGCAGAACCCACCACCATAACAGGTTCCATTGGTGTGTTCGGAACCATTCCCAACATCAACCAGCTAGCTGAGAACATTGGAGTGAATGCTGAACAAGTGGGAACAAACAAAAATTCAGTGGATTATTCCTTTTTTGAACCGATGACCGATACCTTCCGTATTCAAATGCAGGAAAGTATCGAGGAAACTTATAACACCTTTTTGGAACGTGTGGCCCAAGGCCGAAACATGAGCACGGCCGAAGTTGATAAAATTGCCCAAGGTCGCGTTTGGAGTGGGATAGATGCCCAGGCGCTTGGTCTGGTGGATGAACTCGGAAACTTGGACGATGCCATTGCCATGGCAGCCGACATGGCCGATATAGGGAGTTACAGCATTCAAAAGTATCCCAAGTACAAATCTGGATTTGAACAGTTCCAGGAAAGTTTGGGAGGCGCCAAAGCCAAAATCAGTGAAAGTTTGATTCAAGAAGAAATTGGGGCAGAGGCCTACAAAATTTTAAAGGAGTTTAAACAATTCAGCGAGCAGAAGGGCATTCAGGCCAAAATGCCGTTTAGCTTAAACATCAAATAAAGGATGACGCCAAAAGACAAGAAACTTGCCTTTTCGATATATCTGTACCTAGGAGCCCTGTTCATCACTTCCTTGGTGGTGTCCAATCTCATATTTCAAAAGTTTTTCTCGTGGAGCCCGTTTGGGGATGTCACTGTTTTTGGGGCACCCTTGTTCGAGCTTTCAGTAGGTATTTTACCCTATCCCATTACTTTTTTGATCACGGATTTGGTTTCAGAGATTTTTGGTCAAAAAAAGGCCAATCAAGTGGTAACGGCAGGAATCTTTGCTTCCTTTTTCTCCATGGGGATTATTTTGATTGCCAACTATTCAACCGCCATTCCCTCTTCACCCGTAGGAGATGAAACCTTTACCAAAGTTTTCGGGTTGTCACCTTTAGGTGTTTTGGCTTCAATGTTGGCCTATTTGGCGGCCCAGTATATTGATATTACCATTTATCATTATTGGAAACGGGTAACTGAGGGTAGAATGCTCTGGCTGCGGAATAATTTCTCAACCTTTTCATCTCAATTTATTGATACTCTTACCGTTATCACATTGCTCTGTCTTTTTGGGGTACTCCCTTGGGATAAATTTTATGGACTTTTGATCAGTGGTGTAGTTTTTAAAATGATTATTGCCCTTTTGGATACGCCACTGTTGTACTTTTTCGTTTATCTAATGCGGAAAAGATTTAACTTAAAAATAGGGGAAGAAATTTCATTGGATTAACAACTTCTCCTTTAATTTGTTGTAAAACATTAAAGTATGAAGAAAAAAATCCTGAAGATTACCAGTATAACCCTACTTGTCCTACTTGTTCTGATCATTGTACTTCCCATCTTCCTTCGAGGTAAAATTGAAGGCTTGATAAAGGAGAAGGTCAATGAGAACATCAATGCTACGCTCGATTTTGAAGATGCAAGTTTAAGCTTGCTCAAAAGCTTTCCGTATGCCAATGTGGAACTTTCCAAATTATCCTTGGTAAACAAGGCTCCTTTTGAGGGAGATACCCTGTTTTCAGCAGGTGAAATAGAATTGGCCATGTCCATCAAAGAGTTTTTCAAAGCTGCCGATGAACCCTTGGTGATCAAAACCTTCAATATTGATGGCGCAAAAATCCACATCAAGGCAGATGAGGAGGGGAATGCCAACTACGATATCGCTAAAGAGAGTGAGGGTACACCTGCAGAAACATCAACAGACGAATCTGGTGGTAATTTTACCTTGGAAATGGATTCGTATTCTATTACCAACACCGATATTATTTACGAAGATCTGGCCAGTGGAATGAAATTGGCCATTACCGATATGAACCATTCGGGCTCTGGTGACCTTTCCTTGGAAAAATCTGAACTCAAAACCTTGACCGAGGCATTGGTCTCTTTTGAAATGGATGGTTCCAAATATTTGAACAACAATAAAATCAATTTGGATGCCCTGATCGGTATTGATTTGGCCGAAAGTAAGTACACCTTTTTGGACAACAAAGCCATGGTAAATCAATTGGCCTTGGTTTTTGACGGATTTGTAAAGTTGAACGATGACAACCAAGAAGTGGATATTACTTTTAAAACGCCATCGTCCGATTTTAAAAACTTTTTGGCCGTGATTCCAGAAGCCTATGCTTCCAATATTGAAACCGTGCAGACCACGGGTAATTTTGAAGTAAACGGTGCATTTAAAGGTATTGTGGATGAGGAGCATATTCCTGCGTTCAACATCAAGATCAATTCGGACAATGCCTCTTTCAAATATCCAGATCTGCCAAAATCGGTGAGTAATGTGTTTATCGATACCGAAATCAATAACGAAACTGGAATTGTTGAGGATACTTATGTGAACATCAACAGGCTTTCTTTTACCATTGATCAAGATAAGTTCAACCTGAATGCAAAGATCAGGGAGTTGATGGGCAACACCAAAGTGAACGCCCATATGGATGGCCGTGTGAATTTGGCCAATATTTCCAAAGCGTATCCAGTGCCAGATGAGTACAACCTAAAAGGCATTTTGAACGCCGATGCCACGACTAGTTTTGATATGGCCTCTTTGGAGAAACACCAATACCAAAACACCAAAATGAGCGGTAATTTTGAGTTGACTGGGTTTGAATATGCTTCCCCAGAACTGAAATATCCTGTAGCTATCACCAAAGCGGCCATGACATTCAATCCGCAAACTGTGGCCTTGAATTCTTTTGAGGGGAAAACAGGAAGCACTGATTTTAATGCCAGTGGAACCTTGACCAACTTGCTTGGATTTATGTTCAATGACGAGAACATTCAAGGGAACTTTAAATTGAGTTCGAACCAATTTGCTTTGAACGATTTTATGATGGAGGATACCGAAGCTGGGGAAAGTGGTGAAACTTCGCAGGAAGAGGGAACCATTTCTAGCACGGGCGATGAACGCATCAAAATTCCATCATTCTTGGATTGTACTTTGGAAGCTGCGGCAAATACCGTGATCTATGATAACCTGAAGCTGAAAAATGTTAAGGGTACCATGACCATCAAAGATGAAACGGCCACCATTCAGAATTTGACCTCTGACTTATTTGGCGGAACGCTTGGCTTAAAAGGATCGGTGTCCACCAAAGGGGAAAGCTCCACTTTTGATGTGGATTTGGGGATGAGCAATTTCAATATCGGGGAATCTTTCGCAGGATTGGATTTGTTGAAAACCTTAACGCCTTTGGCGGCTGCCCTTCAAGGGAAATTGAATTCTGATATTAATTTATCGGGTAATTTGAATGAGGATTTTACACCAAATTTGGCGACCATTTCAGGGAATTTATTGGCCGAGCTGTTGTCTCCAACCATCGATACCCAAAAAGCACCATTGGTGTCTTCTTTGGATAGCAAGTTGAACTTTTTGAACACCAAGGAAATCAACTTGGATGGATTGAAAACCGCTTTGAGTTTTGATAATGGTACCGTAAAAGTGAAGCCTTTCACTTTAAAATATAAGGATATTGCCATCAATGTGGATGGAAGCCACTCGTTCGATAAGCAAATGCAATACACCGCTACTTTGGATGTACCCGCTAAATATATGGGTGCCGAAGTGAACAATTTAATTGCCAAATTGAACGATGACAGCTTAAAGGAAATGACCATTCCCGTTACGGCGAACATAGGAGGAAGTTTTACCAATCCGACTGTGACCACCGATTTAACTTCTGGCGTAAAGACATTGACCACCCAATTGGTCGAGGTTCAAAAACAGAAATTGGTGAACCAAGGAAAAGAATCTGCCAGTAAATTATTGTCCGACGCACTCAATAAAAATTCCAAGGATTCCACAGCTACCAAATCCAGTGTAGGGGAGACCATCGGTAATTTGTTGGGAGGTGATAAGACCAAAACCACTGATTCTACCGCTACTACTACTACAAAGAAAGAGGATAAGGTGGAAGATGCAGCCAAATCCATTTTAGGCGGACTGCTCGGTAAAAAGAAAAAGGATACCGTAAACTAAAAACGAAAGGGCGATTTAAAATCGCCCTTTTTTATTCCTTTATTTCTCCCACAATGGTTTCCAAAATTACATCCATGCTTTGCATTAGTGGTGTGTAATGTGTGGTTTCTGTACTCATACTTGTGAGAATGAAGATGAGCAAATTGTTCTCAAATTCCGTTGAACTTAAAATCGAGAGGTTGCTTTGAGTTTCAGAAGCATTGGGCAGGCCCAGATCTCCAGAAACACCCGTAAGATTAAAGATGGTTTTAATGCTTTGTTCCTCTCTTCGGAACATATCAATGATTTTGGTCCTTTCAACATCGAGCATCACTTCTTGTTTGGTGATATCATCTATGTTGGAGACCCAATTGGTAAGCAATAACCGTAACCTGGGGTTTCTTACATCTTTTAAACTCCCTGAATTGATCATTTCATTGAGAAGTGAGTTGTTCGGGTTAAAAGAAATGTCAAAAGCAAAGGCATTCAAAAATAAATTGGAAAGGGTGGACTCGGTAGGCAAGGAATCTGTTTCCATAAATTCCAAGATTTTTTTCGCATCCCCATAGCTTTGTTTGTTGACCTTGATCAACTCTTCAAGTTTGAGTTTGCTGGTTTGGAACTCATCCTGAAGACCCAAAAGATAGATTTGTTCCTTTTCTCTTTTAACGCTGTTTTCATTGGCATTGTTGATAGCAAGTGCAATCAATATCCCAATTACCACCAAAACAATTTCGCCAATGGCGTATAATAGGTAGTTGCTGACTTTCTTTTCAGCCAGCATTTTTTTTCTGATGTTTCTAAAAAACTTGAGCATGGTTGGTTTTCAAGACCTAAACTTACAAATACTTTTTTTAGTTGTAACCTGTAAGCACCGCAACTACAATGGAAATGGCTCCAATCAACAGCATTAGCAAAGCAGGTTTCAATGCAAATTTGAACCATTTGTTGTATGATATATTACCGAGGGCTAAAACGGCCATCAAAGCTCCATTGGTGGGCATTATAAAATCTGCCATTACAGCGCCATATTGGTAGGCCAACACGCAGGTTTGTCGTGATAATCCGATCAAATCGGAAAGTGGCACCAAAATAGGGAGCGTTAATATTGCTTGACCCGAATAACTGGGCACGGGGAAGTGCAAAAACACATGGGAAACCATCATCATTACCCCAGAGATGGCAGGTGGCAAATTTTGTAACGGGGCAAAAAGTCCAAACACAATGGTGTCCATGATCATCCCATCTTTCAATAAAAGAGAAATGCTATTGGCCAAACCAATGATGATGGCGGCAAACAACATTTCTTTCATTCCAGCAATGTAAGTTTCCCCGGTTTTGTTCCAACCAAATTTGGAAATTAGACCTGCTGAAATTCCAAGAACAAAAAAACAAGCGGACATTTGCATAAAGCCCCAATCAAACAGAATGATGCCATAAATGACTATCACAAATGTAATGGCCAATAAGGCCAAGATAAGTTTACTTCGTGAGCTCATCATGGCACTTTGGGTGGGCATTTCTATTTTTTCAATACGGTTGTTTTTGGCATAATACAGCAGATAGGCCACCCAGACCAAAAAGGCAATAAGGAGAGCGATGATACGCAATGTGCTGCCGGACAACAACGGTAATGCCGCCTCTTTTTGTGCAATGATCACCGCAAAGGGATTGGAAGGACTAAAGGAGCTTCCCACAACAGAAGAACCATAACTGGCGAAGATCATAGTAAGGGTATTGTAGCCCAAACTTTTGCCAAACAATAACAGAACAGGGGTCATGGCAACTACCTCTTCCTGCAAACCGATAGAAACACCTCCTGCTGTAAATATGGTAGCAATGATGACAAGAGCCAGACTTTCTTTTCCTTTTAGTACTGAAACCAATTGCACCAGACCTTGATTAAAAGTGTCGGTTTTTTCAATGAGGTAAAAGCATCCGCCGATCAAAAGGATGAGTACAATAAGTTCGGCCCGTCCAGCAATGCCATTTGGAATTGCAACCATAAAGTCAAAAAACGATGGGTGTTCGGTACTTATTTGATGATACGAATCATCGACCACTCGAGTGATACCAGTTTCTGGATCAATCACTCGTTCGTAGGATCCTTGGGGAATAATGTAGGTGAATATCCAAGCCAAAAAGATAACCGCAAGCAAAATGACGAATGCATTCGGGAATTTTTTCATGTGAAGTTGGTTTATATAGGGTTTGGTTACTTCAAGTGTAAATAACTTGGTATGCTTTCCCTAAAAACGTGGTCAACTGCATGGTCTGGAAAGAATTACTCCTTTAAAGTAATTCTTTTTATTTAAAAATCAGACATTTATACTAGTTGCGATGCTATTCTGGTGGCTTTTTACATCGCTCTGTTTTTTTATATAACGTTTCAATTATAAAACAAACAGCTATAATGGATAGGGCAACGATGACTCCCATTTTATTTGAGTTATATTGCTGAACCAACAAAACAAGGGTTGCTGCCGTGCACAAAATGAAACCAACTAGCGGCAACGATTTACTGCTCTTGGTTTGAGGTGCCAATTTATACCCTACATAATTTACCGCCGCAAAAATGAGCAGAAAACCTACACTGCCGGCAGTGGAAATACTTTCCAATTTTAAGGTATTGGTAAGCACCAAGGTTAAAATTGCGGTAATAAGCAACCCTATGGGTTGGTTCCACAATTTATAGGTGAATTGATGTGGCAGTTCGTCATCTTCCGCAATTTCAAAACTTACCCGACTACCACCATAGAGCGAAGCATTAATAGCTGAAAAAGTGGAAATTAGTGCTGCAACCGTAATAATGGAGAAGCCAATTTTACCCAGCATCGGCTTCGCAGCTTCGGCCAAAACATAATCCTGTGCGGAAGCAATTTCTTTAAAAGGCAAAGATCCCACTGTAACAATGGCAATGATGATGTATAGTAGAATCACAAAAATGAGGGAAATATAATAGGCCCTGGGAATATTCTTTTCAGGTAGGTCGATGTCTGGAGCAGCATTGGCTATGAGTTCAAAACCTTCATAGGCCACAAAAATGACCATACCTCCAGTGACAAGTTTGAGAGGTGTTTCCCAATTGGCTATGGATAATTGTTCCAGATTCGGATTGCCCATCAGCCCATAAATACCAACTCCGATAAAAGAAATAAGAATTATCAATTTAATGATGACCGCATACGATTCTATGGCTCCAACTACTTTTATGCTGTAATAATTAATGGCAGAGGCCAAAATAATGATTGCACTAGCGTAGATATGAAAATCCAATGGACCATCGGTAATCTTTAATAAATTGGGCGCATAGGAGCCAAAGGCCGAAGCATAGAGCGACAGCATGATGATGTAACTTACCCATAACAGGTTGTTGATGCCGCCACTAAAAATGTTTTCCCCAAATCCTTGGTTAATGAATTTTACGGTACCTCCTCGATCGGGATAGGTTTTGGAAAGTTTTACATAACTATAGGATGTGATCAGGGCAATAAGACCTGCAAAAAGGAAAGCAACAGGAGTTCCGCCAGCTGCCAATGAAACGGCAAGTCCCAAAACGGCAAAAATACCACCACCCACCATACCTCCAATTCCAATGGAGATGGCCTCGGTAAGTCCAATTTTTTTGGCCATGGGTTTTTATTTAGGATTTACATCAATGCCCACATAATAGCCCTCACTACCACGAACATTGAATACGGTGTTATCCTCAAAAATAAGGTATTGACCTTTAATACCTTTGAGAACACCCTTGTAACTTGGGGTTTTGTCCAAATTCAGACTTGACACCTTATTTGGATATTGCAACACAGGGAAGTCCAAATGGGTTTCTTCTTTATCTTTCAAGAAATAGTCAGCTACTTCATCGGGAATGCTGGCTTTCAATTTTTCACGCCATTCCAACAAATCCACATCTTCGATTTCATTTTTGAGCATTTTTTGCCAACTGGTCTTATCGCTCACAAACTCTTTTAGGGCCACTTCGGTGATTCCTGCCAAATATCGATTGGGAACTTCCACGATTTCCAAGGCTTCGTGGGCGCCTTGATCGATCCAACGGGTAGGAACCTGCGATTTTCGGGTTACCCCGACTTTTACATTGCTCGAATTCGCCAAATACACAATATGCGGTTGCAATTGCATGCGTTTTTCAAATTCAAGATCACGGTCTTCCTTATCCAAATGAGCAGTACTCAATTCAGGCTTCATGATCCAGTCGCCAGCGGTTGGTGTTTCAAAAAAGCAGTTTCTGCAAAACCCTTGGCGGTAAATGGGTTTGTCCTCCCCACAGTTCAAACATTGAAATTTTATAAAATCAATTTGGAGTTCCTTGTCCAGCACTTGGTTCATGTTGATGAAATCGTTTTCAAAAACCAAAAAATATTGGATGGGTTTACCGTTTTCGGTTTGCATTTTGCGCAAGACTCCTTCGTATAGCATAATGAAATTTATGTTTTGATCTTATTTGAAAATGAAAGCTAGAAAAGCTATTTTAGCTAAGATACCTAGCTAAATTTCTTGGTTAAAGATACCTAAAATGCCAATACCATTATTCAATTCCATCGCTTCTTGGTTGTTGCGAAAGCGATACCACCAAATAGAACTTTTTTTGAAGTACCCTTCAGAAGTTCAGGATGAGGTATTACATCAGTTATTGGATTTTTCACAGGACACTTTGATCGGCAAACAGTATGGTTTTGAAGATCTGCCCAAGTATGAAGAGTTTAGGAATAGGGTGCCTATTGTAGGTTACGAGGATATTGCTCCAATGATCGAACGAACACGAAAGGGAGAGCAAAATATATTTTGGCCCACCACCATTAAATGGTTTGCCAAGAGCAGTGGAACCACCAATGCCAAGAGCAAATTTATTCCTGTCAGTAATGAAGCTTTGGAAGATTGCCATTATAATTCCAGCAAGGATTTTTTGTGTCTGTATTTAAACAACAATGAGAATTCGCAATTGTTCACAGGTAAAAGTCTTCGGTTGGGTGGCAGTAAGGAACTTTATGAAGACAACGGTACCTTTTTTGGGGACTTATCGGCCATTTTGATTGACAACATGCCGCTTTGGGCGGAGTATAGCAGTACACCCAGCAATAAGGTGTCGCTCATGAGCGAATGGGAATCCAAATTGGAGGCCATCATAGAAGAAAGCATTCGTGAAAATGTGACCAGTTTGGCTGGAGTTCCCTCGTGGATGTTGGTATTATTGAACCAAGTGCTCGAAAAAACGGGAAAAAACCACTTGTTCGAGATTTGGGAAAATCTGGAAGTCTATTTTCATGGAGGGGTAAGTTTTACTCCTTATAAAAACCAGTACAAAAAGCTGCTTCCTCGAAAGAATTTCAATTATTATGAATCCTATAATGCTTCGGAGGGTTTCTTTGCCATTCAGGACCGCAATAATTCCAATGACCTTTTGCTGATGTTGGATTATGGGATATTTTATGAGTTTATTCCCATCGGGGCATACGGGGAGGCGTCGCAAGCAGTTCCTTTGTGGAATGTGGAATTGGGCATCAACTACGCTATGGTCATCACGACCAATGCAGGGCTTTGGCGTTATAAAATTGGAGATACGGTTCGGTTCACTTCCAAAAACCCTTATCGAATTCGAATAACAGGTCGGACCAAACATCACATTAATGTATTTGGAGAGGAGTTGATCATTGAAAATGCGGAAGAGGCCTTAAAACAGATTTGCCTGAAGACCGATGCAGAAATTATGGATTATACTGCGGCCCCCATTTTTATGGAGGGAAAGGAAAAAGGCGGTCACGAATGGGTCATTGAATTTAGAAAACCTCCTTTAGATGTGGCTTATTTTACAGAGGTATTGGATAATGCCCTAAAATCCTTGAATTCTGACTACGAGGCCAAGCGATACAACAATATTACCTTGAATATGCCCAAGGTACATGTGGCACGTAAAAACCTTTTTCATGACTGGTTAAAGTCCAAGAATAAGCTCGGTGGCCAGCATAAGATTCCCCGACTTTCCAATGAACGTTGTTACATAGAAGAACTGCTGGAGATGAACTAAATCAGCTGCTATTTTTGACCATTTATACAAGATTATAGGTTGGTTGTACTATTATGAGGTGTTTACGAAAACGTTTTCGTAGATTTGGCCCTTTCGTCGTGGAAAGGTCACTTTTGAACAAATAAAAATGGAAATCAGTTGTTTAAGAAAGAAATTCACGGCAACAAATCTATAATAAACACAAAACCATACAGATTATGTCAGAAAAGCTAATTGTTGTCTCCGATATGTGGGGCGCAAAAAAGGGACTTTGGATTACTTCTTATTTTGGATACCTTCAACAGTATTATGACATCGAATTTTATGATAGCCAACAACTGGGGAATATCGATGTCGCCATATCTTCTGAAGAGAACGTATACAATGCTTTTGTGGATGGAGGAATTGAAACGGCAGTGAACAGTTTATTGCGCAAGGAAAATGAACCGGCGCATTATCTGGCTTTCAGTACAGGTGGAACCATCGCTTATAAAGCGGCATTGAAAGGTTTGCCCATGAAATCATTGACTGCCATCTCGGCAACTCGAATTAGACTGGAGAACAAAAAACCAGATACCGATCTTAATTTGATTTTTGGTGAGCGGGATGAGTTCAAACCAAATGGTTCTTGGTCTAGAGAAGTAGGAGCTGACCTTAACATAGTATCCAATTTTGGACACATGTTGTATTCCGACGAAAAAATTATTTCTGAGGTGTGCCTGGAGCTTTTGGAAAAGGTCACAAAAAAAGCAGTTTAAGAAACTGCTTTTAATTTTTTGATCGTTTCAAACGATAACTTTTTCTCTGCATAGGATTTGGTCACCTTGAATTCTGTTTCATCGCTGCTCGGTAAATCGAACATGGCATCGGTAAAAACAGCTTCGCACAAGGAACGCAATCCCCTTGCACCCAATTTATATTCAACTGCTTTTTCAACAATGTAGTCCAAAGCTTGTTCTGTAATGGTAAAAGTGATGTCGTCCATGGCAAACAATTTTTCATATTGTTTGATGATGGCATTCTTTGGTTCTGTAAGAATAGCTCTCAATGTTTTGGCATCCAAAGGATTCATATGGGTCAATACAGGAAGTCGCCCAATGATCTCTGGGATTAGTCCGAACTCCTTTAAATCTTTTGGAATGATGTATTGGAGAATGTTTTCATTGTCCAAATTATCTTCAGCTTTGGAAGCGCTATAACCAACGGCTTGCATGTTCAAGCGTTTGGTAATGATTCTTTCGATGCCATCAAAGGCCCCTCCAGCCACAAATAAGATATTTTCCGTATTTACCTCGATGAATTTTTGGTCGGGATGCTTACGACCACCTTTAGGTGGAACATTAACAGTGGTTCCTTCCAATAATTTCAATAGTCCTTGTTGAACGCCTTCACCGGATACATCACGCGTGATGGATGGATTGTCACTCTTACGTGCAATTTTATCGATCTCATCTATAAAAACAATGCCACGCTCCGCTTTTTCCAAATTGTAGTCGGCAGCCTGTAACAATCGAGTTAGGATGCTCTCCACATCTTCACCTACGTAACCTGCCTCTGTAAGTACGGTGGCATCCACAATGGCCAAAGGCACGTTGAGCATTCTTGCTATGGTTTTGGCAATAAGGGTTTTACCTGTCCCTGTTTGCCCCACCATGATAATGTTACTTTTTTGGATTTCAACCTCGTCGTCTTTTCCCTTGGGTTGAAGTAACCTTTTATAATGGTTGTACACTGCCACGGACATCACTTTTTTGGTACGCTCCTGTCCGATAACGAATGTGTCCAGGAAATCACGGATTTCCATGGGCTTTTTCAATACCAGTTCCGAAGAAAGGTCTTGGTTTTTGGATTGTTTGGATTCCTCTGCAACAATACTGTGGGCTTGTTCAATACATCTATCGCAAATGTGCGCATCCAAACCAGCGATCAACAAATTGGTCTCCGGTTTTTTTCTACCACAAAATGAACATTCCAAGTTTTCCTTTGCCATATGTAAACACTATTCACCCACAATAACGCAAAAATTTTCGATTTGTTCTGCGATAAGTGGCTGTTTTTAAATTATTTGCTGTTGGTTTTTTATTTTTCCCTCACCAAAATTTCGTCGATCATACCGTATGCTTTGGCCTCTTCAGCCTTCATCCAGTAATCGCGATCGCTATCTTCGTATACTTTTTCAAACGTTTGGCCAGAGTGGTTGGAAATGATCTCGTACAATTCATCTTTGATCTTTAGCACCTCTTTGGCAGCAATTTCGATATCGCTCGCTTGACCTTGAGCACCAGATAATGGTTGGTGGATCATAACCCTTGAATGTGGCAATCCACTACGCTTTCCTTTTTGACCTGCACAAAGCAATACGGCTGCCATGGACGCTGCAATTCCAGTACAGATCGTAGCTACATCTGGTTTAATAAACTGCATGGTGTCGTAAATACCCAAACCGGCATAAACGCTTCCGCCAGGGGAGTTGATATAAATCTGGATGTCTTTGGAGGCGTCTGCACTTTCCAAGAACAATAATTGGGCTTGTACAATATTGGCTACTTGATCATTGATACCAGTACCCATAAAAATAATACGGTCCATCATCAATCTGGAGAAAACATCCATGGCCACAGCGTTCAACTGTCTTTCCTCGATAATGTTCGGGGTCATGTTCATGGGATACATGGTACTCATGATCTGGTCATAGTGCATGCTGTTTATTCCGTGATGCTGGGTAGCATATTTTCTGAATTCTTTTCCGTAATCCATAGGATTTAAATCGATTTATCTTAAAAAAAAGGTGCCGAAAACTTAGTTTTCCGGCACCGTAAAGATACTTATTTTTCTTTTAGCGAAGCCTAGCTATATGCTTCCTTGATGAAGTCGTCATAAGACACTTCCTTCACCTTTAGGTTTGCTTTTTCCTTGTAAAGGTCCAAAAGCTTTTGGCTCATCAATTGCTCGGATAGTCTTCTTACCTCTTCTTGATTGCCCAAAACTCTTGCAGCAATACCATCCAATTCCTCTTCTTTCGGATCCAAATGACCATACTGTGCCATCTGTGCCTTAATGAATCCTTTGGCAAACTCTTTCAACTCGTCAAATTGAACTTGCAAATCATTTTCTTTAATGATTTTACCTTCAATCAATTGGTAGCGAAGACCTTGCTCAGACTTTTCGTATTCCTCTTTTGCCTGATCATCGGTCAACATTTCTTCGCCGCTTACCTGAATCCATTTTTGCAAGAATTCGGCAGGAAGTTCGAAAGTGGTTTCCTCAATCAATTTTTCAGTGATGTCGTTCAATAATTTTTGGTCGGATTGTTGCTCGAACTGCTTTTCAGAATCTTCCTTGATTTTGTCCTTCAATTCTTTTTCAGAGGAAACTTTTCCTTCCCCGAACAATTTATCGAACAATTCTTGGTTCAATTCCGCAGGCTGTCTTTCGTTGATTTCCTCAATGGTAAAAGTAACATCGATGGCCAATTTTTCAGCTTTGTCGGGTGTGATTCCCAATGAGCTGGAAAGCAGGTAGTCCTCTTTGAACAAACCTTTGGTGTTCAAGGTCACTGCATCGCCTACTTTTTTGCCTTCAAGGGCATCAATGGCTTTTTTGCTTTTGATTTTATCCAACTCCAAAGTGGTCTTGTGATCGATTTCTTCTGCTTCGTTGGCAAAGAAACCTGTGATCTCGTCTTTTTTACCTACTTCGGTTTTGGAAACCAATTTGCCGTATTGTTTTTGGATACGTTCAACTTGGTCGTCGATCATTTTTTTATCGGCAACGATCTTGTATTGGGTAACCGCTTTTTTGGTTTTCAAGTTCACTGCAAAATCAGGAGCCAATCCCAATTCAAATTCGAAATCCAAGTTCTCGCTGTCCCAGTCAAAATTGTCTTGTTGTTTTGGAAGTGGGTTGCCCAAAACATCCAGTTTTTCTTCGGTAAGGTACTTGTTCAGATTGTCTTGAAGCAATTTGTTCACTTCATCAACCAAAACAGCTTTTCCGTACTGCTTTTTAATAAGGCCCATGGGAACCTGACCTTTTCTGAAACCAGGAATGTTGGCCTGTTTTCTATAATCCTTTAGGATTTGTTCTACCTTATCTTGATAGTCTTCTTTGCTGATTGCTACTTTTACTACTGCATTAAGATCGTCAATCTGCTCTTTGGTTATATTCATCTCCTACCTAATTTGCTTTTCAAAAATGGGATGCAAAAGTAATGCTTTTTTAGGTTGCTAACAACTTTTTAAACTGTTGACTTTCAAACCGTACGATTTTTATTGGTCTTCCTTTAAAACGGAGTGTAAAATTGCCTGTAAAACGGATAACAATAAACTGAAAATTACGGCCCACCAGAAGCTTACCACTTGAAATCCATCAATCAAATTTGCAGCAAAAAGTATGATGATGGCATTGATAACCAAAAGGAACAATCCCAAGGTGAGGATAGTTATGGGAAGGGTTAATATCACTAGAATGGGCTTTACCAAAAAGTTAAGAACACTGAGTACCACTGCAACGATGATGGCGGTCATCATGGAATCGACCCCGACCCCTGGCAATATATAAGAAAGGATTACCACAGCGATGGCATTGAGCAAAAGTCTAAGAATAAGTTTCATATGTTAATGATTAAGGTTTATAAATAAAAAAGCACCGCATTGCGGTGCCTTTAAGATAAAAAAATTAATGTTTGCTTAGTTAATATATAGTCCGGTATAATCCAAAGGATTAACCCCGGGCAAATTCGATCCGTATTTCGTATTGATTGCTTCTATAAACGCATTGGCCAAAATGGCATAGCCTCTAGGTGCTGGGTGAACCCCATCCAAAGAGAATCCACCTCCAGTGGCAAATGTGGCGGTTACCACACTCCCATCTGATAGTTGAAATCCTCCTGAATTTAACTCGGCCAAAAGGGAATTTACATCAACAAAGGCAATGTCATATTGTGTTGCCAAAGCAGCAATGGTTTGGTTATAGGATGTAACAGCAGTTTCAACCAAGGTCTGTTCTTCTGGTGTTAATACCCACTGGTCCGCCAAAGGAACGGCAACGCCATTAATGGATGTTGGGTTCGCAGGATCGGCCAAGGTTCCGATAAAGGTGCTTGAGGTCAAAACCAAAAGGTCATCTGCTGTAGCTTGTCTCATATTGATCAAGGCAGGATTAAATCCTGTAAGGTCTGTCAAGTCCTCATCCATGATCACAACTGCATTCCCTTCTCCAGCAGAAAACGAAATAGTTCTTTTAGCCAATTCATCTTCAGTGATAAAACCTCCTAATTGTAATTGCGCCAATCCCGCATTGTAAGCACCGTATGCTGCCTCACTATTTAAATAGGCTGCGGTTGCAGCATCCAAAGGAATTGGATTATGAGGTACGGTAGTGAAATAAGGAACGTCTGTTACATTGGGAAGGTTAGCAATTACGCCCTCGGCACCATTTGCGGTCATAGTTTGCAAAATGCCATTAAGAACAGATGCAAAAACATTGGGATCTGTAATATCGTTTCTGGAATAGGAAGCTGGGTTCAAGTTGCCTGTTCTATCAACTCCAGTTCCTCCACCAGTGGCATACAATAAAATATCGTTTGATCCTACCCATAACGAAAAGAAGGTGGGTTCCTGTGCTGCCGCATCGCCAAGTACTGTTGCAGTTTCCGATGAAGAGATGCGGGCAAAATAGGGGTTTGCAGTTTGCATGGCGACTCCTGCAACACTTCCGTAACCTTCGGCCAAAAGTTCGTAACTCTTGGCACCTGGGATTCCCATATTGTTAAAAGGTCCACTCAATTTATTGGTTACTTCGGTGCTTCCTTGCCCGGCAACGGGTGTAGGGGCAGGGCCATCTGCCGCAAATGCCAAATACAATCTGTTGCTTGAAATAGGTGTTCCTCCCAAGGTCATCCCACCTAAGTTGTCTGCCATAAAAGGTATTTCGAAATTGCCTCCGCCGACCAAGGCAAAATTACTGGCCAACATATTGGGCATGGATGCGGTTTGCCCATCAACAAAAAGGGCATTATCCGAATATCCTGCGGTAAGTGAGTTTCCTACGGCGACATATTTGGTAAAATCTGCAGACCCGGCAGTGTATTCGGGGGTGGGTTCGGGGTTTTCAACTATGGGGGTATCGTCTTCACATGCAATCAAGAATAAGCCTAGTATTGGAATTAGGGCATAAAACTTTTTCATATCAATAAGCAGTTAGAGTTTGTATACGTTAATCTTTTGGTAAATTCAGAATGAACCAAATCTATATTAAATTTGTTATACAGACAATAAAAAGGGTAAAAAAATTATGCATGCATAATAAAAAGGGTGTGATTTTAAGAATTCAGAAATCTTAGGCTCTTTTCGAAAAACTGCTTTGGATTTTCTGCATGAAGCCAGTGCCCCGCTTTATCTATGGTCTCAATTTCTGAATTCGGGAAGTGTCTTTTTATTTCTGGATAGTCATTGGGCATAATGTATTCCGATCGGTCTCCACGTAAAAACAGGCTGGGTCCTTCATAAATGGCCGTTGGTGCAATGTTCTCGCCGATTTCGCCCATTTTTTCTTTTAAAATTTCATAATTAAAGCGGAAACCTAGCTTTCCTTGTTCTTCCCAATATAAATTTTTGAGCAAAAACATGCGAATGCCCATGTCCTTAATATGTTTTGCCAATTCTTCATCGGCTTCGCGGCGATTGGAGATTTCATCAAAATTTAATTTGGACAGCCCATTGAAAATAAAGTCGTGGTGCGGTGGATAAAACTTGGGGGCAATGTCGGCCACAATTAATTTCTTAACCCGTTCTGGATGGGAGGTCGCCACCTGCATGGCCGTTTTTCCACCCATGGAATGCCCAAGCACATAAGCGGACTTAATTCCATGGTGGTCCATATAATTAATGGCGTCTTGGGCTAGGAGTTCGTAATCGAAATCTGGTGAATGAAAACTTTTGCCATGGTTGCGCTGGTCCACCAAATGAACTTGATACCCCTGTTCTGCATATTCTGAGCCTAATGTTTTCCAATTGTCGGACATGCCCAAAAAGCCATGCAGAATAATGAAAGGTTTTCCCTCTCCCAGTATTTTAGAATGTAATAACTCCATTATTTTAATCGATGCAAGTACATATTAATTACATTTTCCAATCCCATATATAGCGACTCGCAAATAAGTGCGTGACCAATGGAAACTTCCAAAAGGTTTGGAATATGTTCTTTAAAGAATTTGATGTTGTCCAAACTTAAGTCGTGGCCTGCATTGATTCCTAACCCCAGTTGGTGTGCCATTTCGGCAGCTTCGGCAAAAAGTTTTACGCTGCCATCCTTGTTGCCCTTGGCAAATTCAATGGCAAAACTTTCGGTGTACAGCTCAATACGGTCAGTGCCCGTTTCAGCGGCACCTTTTACCATCTCAACATCTGGATCTACAAAAATGGAAGTTCGGATACCATTTTCTTTGAATGTTTTGATCACATCAACCAAAAAATCTTTGTGCATAAGGGTATTCCAACCCGCATTGGAGGTAATGGCATTCTCGGCATCTGGTACCAAAGTTACCTGCGTGGGCTTTACTTCCAAAACCAAATCGATGAACTTGGGCACGGGATTTCCTTCAATATTGAATTCTGTGGTCACTACCTTTTTAAGGTCGCGTGCATCTTGGTAACGGATATGACGCTCATCGGGTCTTGGGTGAATGGTAATGCCTTGGGCGCCAAAAGATTCGATGTCCTTTGTTGCTTCAATTAAATTGGGAACATTGCCACCTCTAGAATTTCGCAATGTGGCCAGCTTATTTATATTGACACTTAACTTTGTCATGTAGTTCTTTTTTAGATTGTCAAAAATAAGAATTCGGCATGCCTTTTGCCATTTATAATTAGTATTTTGCACCTAATAGCTGTGATATGTACATCCACGACAGAATTAACCATACAGTGCCTGTCTTCGAGGTTTCGGAAACCTTGAAAGATGTTATTGCCTTTTTTGAGGACACCACCTATTCCCATGTGGCCGTTACCGAAAATGGCATTTATTTAGGGTTGTTGTCCGAAAACGACCTTGCTTGCTTTGAGCCTGAAAAAAAGATAGAGGATTTCAGGTACGAAATGGAGCATTTTTTTGTGAAGAAGGAGACCTTTTGGTTGGATGTTTTGGAAATGTTCTCTAGAAATGAGGCCAATCTGCTGCCCATTTTGGATAATGATCAATTGGTATTGGGGTATTATAGTTTGGATGATATTGTTGATCTGTTCATAGATACTCCATTTTTTAAGGAACCTGGTTCCATTATTGTGGTATCAACCGGGGTAAAGGATTACTCTTTTAGTGAAATGGCCCAGATAGTGGAAAGTAACAACGCCCGTTTATTGGGAGCCTTTATTACCAATGCGGAAAATGATATGGTACAGATTACCTTAAAGATCGGGACGCAAAATATGAACGAGGTGGCTCAGACCTTTAGGCGCTACAACTACATTATTGATTTCGGCAACAGTGATGATCAGTTCTTGGAAGATTTGAAACAGCGTTCCGACTATCTCGAAAAATATCTTAACGTATAGCATGAAAGTAGCCATCTACGGTCAAACTTTTCAAGAAGGGGATAAACAATGTGTGGAAGAGCTGATCGATGAGCTCAAAAAGCACAGTGCTTCCATTTATGTGGAAGAGGGTTTCAACAAACACATATCAGAAATTTCAAAAGGACATATTAAAGGCGAGTTTAACCAAACCAAAGGTTTGGATCGTTTTTTTGATATGTTCGTGAGCTTTGGTGGCGACGGAACCATGTTGCGTGCCGTAACCTATGTGAAGGACTTGGGTATTCCCATTGTTGGAGTGAACACAGGAAGGCTCGGATTTTTATCCACCTTTAAAAAGGAAAATGTACGAAAACTGGTCACTGAGTTTGTGGCTGGTCATTATACTATTGAGCAACGCAGTTTGGTCGAAGTGGACTTGAATTCTGAAAAGGATGAGTTCAACGGTCTCAATTTTGCCTTGAATGAGATCACGGTGAGCCGAAAGGATACTACATCCATGATCACGGTGGAAACTTGGTTGAACGATGAATATTTAACTGCCTATTGGTCGGATGGACTTATTGTCTCAACACCTACAGGTTCTACGGGCTATTCGTTGAGTTGCGGTGGTCCGGTAATCGAACCTACAGCAAAGTCGTTGGTGCTTACACCCATTGCTCCACATAATTTAAATGCCCGTCCCTTGGTTATTTCCGACAATACCAAAATACGCTTGAAGGTTTCGGGTAGGGAACAAACGCATTTGGTTTCGTTGGATTCCAGAATTGCGGATATCCCCAATGGCAAGGAAATCAGAATCAGAAAATCCGATTTTACTATTAAAATGATCGAATATAAATCCGAAAGCTTTTTAAAAACACTGCGCAATAAACTGCTTTGGGGCGAAGATCGACGCAATTGAACACATCAGAAACAATAAAAGCGGCGAAAATCTGTTTAACAAAGGAGTACAATCATAAATCAGTGTTTATTGACCTTCCTTTACTCTTAATTACTGAAATTTAGTGGATAAAATGCGGATAATTTTAGCAGTCTTTCTGTGCTGTGTGATCAAGGTAAGTGCGCAAACCTATGAGATTGGTGTGTTTGCAGGAGGTGTAAACATGATCGGTGATGTGGGAAGAACCAATTACCTTATTCCAACGGGGCCTGCTTTTGGAGGAATCTTTAAATGGAATGCGGGAAAACGCTATGCGTGGAGGGGAAGCGTAACCTACGGAAGTTTTACGGCAAACGACAATAAATCGCACATGCAGTCCAGGCAACAACGTGGCTATGTGGTCGATAATTCGGTGCTGGAATTCTCTGCTGGGCTCGAAATTAACTTTGTTGAATACAATCTTCATAAGCTCGGACCTGCCTTTACACCCTACTTATATACGGGTTTAACCTACTTTAGGTACGATTTTAATTATATTGATGCCCTTCAAGTGCAGGATATTAACCAAAAAGAAGGTAGTTTTGCAATTCCAATGACGGTTGGGGCTAAGTATCGTTTAAATCGATTTTTGATTCTAGGAGCCGAGATTGGGGCCAGATATACTTTTACGGACAATTTGGACGCGAGTAACCCAGAAGGTTCCAATTTTGAGCAATTCCGATTCGGAAATATATTGAGCGACGACTGGTACGTTTTCTCAGGTGTAACATTGACTTATACCTTTGGACGTAAACCTTGCCAGGATTGTTTTCAATAAAATGTACACGCTAGAAGACGTTAACAAAGACAAATTGCCAAAACACGTTGCCGTAATCATGGACGGTAACGGCCGTTGGGCCCAACAACGCGGTAAACTCCGAATGTTTGGCCATGAAAATGGCGTGGAGGCAGTGAACAAGACCGTGGAAAGCTGCGCCAAGCTTCAAATTCCCTTTTTAACCTTATACGCTTTCTCCACTGAAAACTGGAATCGACCACAAGTCGAGATTGAGACTTTAATGAAGTTATTGGTCACAGCATTGAAGCGGGAATTAAAAACCTTGAACAAGCACAATATTCGGTTAAGGGCCATTGGAAAAATAGACACCTTGCCCGAAAAGGCTTTTAAAGAGCTCAACGAGGTAATGTCAAAAACGGAAAACAATACGGGAATGACTTTGACCTTGGCCTTGAGTTATGGATCTAGGGAAGAGATTAAAACAGCAGTTCAGGAGATTGCGGTCAAAGTTAAAAATAATATAATTTCACCTGAAAATATTGACGAAGCGGTTATTAATACACATCTTTACGCGCACTTTTTGCCTGATGTAGACCTACTTATACGCACAAGTGGCGAATGTAGGATCAGTAATTTTTTACTTTGGCAGATTGCATACGCTGAATTATATTTTATTGATGTATTTTGGCCGGATTTTAGAGAAAATCATTTGGTAGAAGCCATATTAAGTTACCAAAATAGAGAACGAAGATTTGGAAAAACTAGCGAACAACTCACTTAAAGGTATTGTAGATTCTTTACGTAACCACCTTAAAATATTAATTCCCCTACTGCTATTCTCAGTTCCTGGCCTAGCCCAAGAAACCAACTTGGAGGATGGTAAAAACTATATTCTGGGCGGACTAACCGTAACTGGACTACAAAGTTACAACGAGCAAACCGTGGTCACTTACACCGGATTGCGCGTGGGACAACCCATTAGAGTGCCGGGTGATGAGATCAGTGCGGTCATCAAAAAATTGTGGAACCTAGATTTGTTCAGCAATGTAGAGATGTACTATACCAAGATCGAGGGGGACCAAATCTTTTTGGAATTGAACATATTGGAGCGTCCAACTTTGAACAATGTAACCGTTTACGGGGTCAAAAAGCGCAAGGTTCAAGATATTATCGATGACACCGACCTTAAAAAGGGGAAGAAAATCACCGAGAGTTTAATTGCCAACACCAAAAACTTCCTTCAAAACAAATACAAAAAACAAGGATACCTTAATGCCAACGTAAACATTGCCACGGTAGCCGATACGTCGGGCACCAACACCCAGAACATGGTGATCAATGTAAAAAAGGGCGATAAGGTAAAGGTTAGAAAGATCAATTTTATCGGTAACGAGAAATTGTCAAATAAAAGACTGGCCAAGTCCTTAAAAAATACCAAGAAAAGAAAACCAGGTCGTTTCTGGAAAAAATCTAAATATATAGATGCTGATTTTCAGGAAGATTTGGACAAGTTGGTGGAAGCCTATGCGGAAAGAGGGTATAGGGATGCCCGGGTACTCTCGGATACCTTCGTAAAAGTGAACGAAAAAAGTATTGACCTGACCATTAAAGTGGAAGAAGGAGACAAATACTATTTTGGAAATATTGATTTTGTAGGTAACACAGTCTATTCCGATAGGGTTTTGGCCCAAGTAATGGGAATCAAAAAAGGGGATACCTATAATGGTGTATTGTTAAAAGAAAGGGTAGCGGATGCATCCGATCCCGATGCCAACGATATTACCAACCTATATCAGAACAATGGTTATTTGTTTTCAACCATTAACCCTGTTGAGGTTTCAGCTGTCAACGATACCATCGATTTTGAGATCAGGATCATAGAAGGTAAGGAGACCTTCTTGGATCACGTGACCGTTTCAGGAAACGATAAGACCAACGACCACGTAATCTTTAGGGAATTGCGTACCCGTCCAGGTCAAAAATATAGCAAGTCCAATATTGTACGTAGTATTCGCGAATTGGGTCAAATGGGATTTTTTGATGCAGAGCAGATTGTTCCAGATATCCAAAACCCTGATCCAAATGCAGGTACCGTTGATATCAACTATAGTCTAGTGGAGTCCGGTTCAAGCCAAATTGAGCTTCAAGGTGGATTTGGTGGTGGTGGTTTTATTGGAACATTGGGACTTTCATTCAGTAATTTCTCGCTGAAGAACATCTTTAATAAAGATGCATACAAGCCCGTTCCAATGGGAGATGGTCAAACCTTTGCTTTGCGTTTACAGGCAAGTAGAACATTTAGGGTATACAGTTTAAACTTCTCCGAGCCTTGGTTGGGGGGTAAAAAACCGGTAAGGTTCAATTTCTCATTATCAAGAACCCAACAATTTGGAACAAGTTATACCAGCAGTGGTAGATTGGATGTGGATAAGACAAGAGGTTTTGCCATTACAGGTATATCTGCAGGTTTGGCAAAAAGGGTACAATGGCCAGATGATTTCTTTACCATTTCCCATGCTGTAAGTTATCAGTTGTATGACTTTAACAATTACAACAGTGGATTGTTCAACTTTGGTAACGGTAGTTCCAACTCGTTGAGCTACACATTGGGTATTTCCAGAAGTTCACAAGGGCCAAGTAGAATTTTCCCAATGACGGGTTCCAATTTTGAATTGACCGCTAAAATGACGCCGCCTTATTCCTTGTTCAGTGGTAAGGATTACAAGCAGTTGAAGGAGGATATCGATGACACCACAAGAAGATTGTTGGAGCTAAGTGATGACGACTCAACCGAGGGTCAATTGGAGTTCGCAAGATTGAGTGAGGATTTGGAACGTATGGAAGAAGAGCGTTTCAAACTTTTGGAATATTTTAAGATCAAATTTAAAGGTGACTGGTATACCACTTTGGTGGATAAATTGGTATTGAGAACCAATGCAGAATTCGGATTCTTGGGTGCTTACAACCACGATATCGGGGATGTTCCTTTTGAGCGTTTCTATGTAGGTGGTGACGGACTTGGAAACTTTACCTTAGATGGTAGGGATGTGATTCAGCTACGTGGTTATGAAAACCAATCCTTGACCCCATACAGTACGAATCCAATCACAGGTAATTTAGAACAAGACGGTGGTACCATCTATAATAAATTCTCCTTGGAGCTACGTTATCCATTAACCTTAAAGCCATCCGCATCCATCTATGCCCTTACTTTTTTAGAGGCGGGTAATGCATACAACAATTTTAAGGCATATAATCCGTTTGAATTAAAAAGATCTGCCGGAGTGGGGCTACGTATTTTTATGCCGGCATTCGGACTTTTGGGGATTGATTTTGGATATGGATTCGATACCGACTCCAGACCAACATCGGTCGGACCAAGTGGCTGGCAAACGCACTTCATCATCGGGCAGCAGTTTTAATCAATGGGAAATCGTGTCTTAACAATCCGTAAACAACTCATTTAAAAGGATTTGATTAATTTGGCACGATATTTTCTATGTAAAATGCGGAATCAAAGATGAATTCAAAAGTTCTTTTAGTATTACTTGTTTTGATGACCTCCTTGTTTGGTTTTTCCCAAACAACAAGAGGTGTGCGAATTGGTTATGTAGATATGGAATACATTCTTGAGAATGTAGAGGAGTATAGGGAAGCCACAAAGCAATTAAATGCCAAAGCTGAAAAGTGGAAGCAAGAAATCGATTTGAAACAAAGTGTGGTGGAGCAGATGAAAAAGGACCTTATGGCCGAAAAAGTACTGCTTACCGACGAACTTATTGCAGAAAGGGAAGAAGAGATACAAATCTTGGAAAAGGAAATGCTGGATTATCAGCAAGACCGCTTTGGACCACGTGGCGATTTGGTGCTTCAAAAGCAGTTATTGATTCAGCCCATCCAAGACCAAGTTTTTAACGAGGTACAGAAAATCGGAGGCAATAAAAGATACGATTTTATTTTTGATAAATCGGCAGATGTTGTAATGTTGTACTCCGAAAAAAGGCACGATATCAGTGACTTGGTGTTGCGTGAGATCGGTCGAACAAGGAAAATTAGTGCATCGAACAAAAAACAGGAGGAAATTAGCCGATTGGAACAGTTCGAGGCCGAGGAAGCCGAAGCAGATGATGAGATAAGCGATGCCCTAAGAGAACGACAAGAAAATGCCGCTACGGCACAAGCTGAAAAGGAAAAGCAGGCAGAAGCGGATAGGGAAGAAAAATTGCGATTAAGGGAAGAGCGCAAAAAAGCATACGAAGAAAGAAGACAAAAATTATTGGAAGAGCGCGAGGCCAGTCGTAAAGCTAAATTGGAAGAGCGAAAAAAAGCGCAAGAACAACAAAAAGATTCAATAGGATAAAGTATATTGGACCACTAAATTTAAAGTCAAAATAGTAACAGAGAGAATCATGAAAAATGTAAAAAGGATAGCGGTAGCACTTGTTTTGTTTGTAGCGGCTACTGGATTTGTTAATGCTCAGAGTAAGGTTGCCCATATCAATGTTCAGCAGTTGTTAACAGATATGCCGGAAATGAAGTCTGCACAGGCCGAATTGAAGAAGTTGCAGGAAACTTACAGAGCGGACATTCAAAGCTCAATGACCGAGCTTCAAAACAAATACACACAATACCAAAACGAAGCTACTTCCAAAACTAGAGAGGAAAACGAGCAAAGAGCCGTTGAACTTCAAGGTTTCGAAAAAAATATTCAAGAGGCTGAACAAGCTGCCATGCAAGAAATGCAGAAAAAGCAACAAGAATTGTTTGCTCCTATTTCCGATAAAGCAAAAGCAGCTATCGAAAAAGTGGCCGCAGCACAAGGTTACGATTATGTGATCGATGCTAGCCCAGGATTGAGTTTGATCGTATCAAACGGTCCAGACTTATTGGCAGCTGTAAAGAAAGAATTGGGATTCTAATCCAGATTTTTTAAAAAAATTAAAAACCGCTTTCTAATCAAAAAGCGGTTTTTTTGTGGGAAAAATTCAAAGTAGCTATTTTTAATCATGGTCAAACCCATAGGTGTTTTCGATTCTGGAGTAGGAGGTACCTCCATTTGGAAAGAAGTGGCAAAAATGCTACCACTGGAAAGTACCATTTATTTGGCCGATAGCGCCAATGCACCCTACGGAGAAAAATCCAAGGAAGAAATACTGCAACTTAGCATTAAGAATACCGAGTTTCTTTTAAATCGGGGCTGTAAGTTGATTGTTGTTGCGTGTAACACTGCCACAACCAATGCCATCGATTACCTTCGTGACAACTACTCTGTTCCCTTCATAGGCATAGAGCCTGCCATTAAACCTGCGGCGTTACAGACCAAAACTAAAAAGGTTGGGGTTTTGGCCACCAAGGGAACACTCTCAAGTAGTCTTTTTCACAATACCTCTAAACTTTACGCAGAAGGAATCACAGTGCTGGAACAGGAAGGCAAAGGATTGGTTAAACTCATTGAATCTGGGGATATCGAATCAGATGAAATGAAAACCTTGCTAAAGCAATTTCTGGATCCCATGTTAGAGCAAGATATCGATTGTCTGGTGTTGGGCTGCACTCACTATCCTTATTTGATCCCTGTACTAAAACAACTATTGCCACCAAACATTACCATTATCGATTCAGGGGAGGCAGTGGCACGACAGACCAAGGCCGTTTTGGAGCACAACAGCTTGTTGGCACAGGAAAATAATGTACCCACCCATATTTTTTACAGCAATAAAGAGATAGATGTGCTTAAGCAATTGGTCAATGCACCAACAGCGCAAATTTCCTTCTTGGTCTTTTAAACTTATTTTCTGCGGTAGGTCAAATAGGTAAAATCGTATTGGTGCCTTTCATCCTTTAAATGATGCTCCTCTTTTACCAACTCCCAATTTTTTGGGTCGATTTCTGGGAAAAAGGCATCCGCTTCAAACGTTTCATGAACACGCGTCAATTCAATGTCCGTAGCAACTGCCATCGATTGATTGTAGATTTCACCTCCACCAATAATAAAGGCTGTTTCATCAGGTGCAACCAGTGCAATGGCCTCTTCCAACGAATGCACGATGGTGCAGGGGAATTTAGGGGTGTAATCGGTGTCTCGGGTAATCGCGATGTGTGTACGATTGGGCAAGGGCTTGGGAAAGCTCTCTAACGTCTTTCTTCCCATAATGATCTTATGCCCCGATGTTATGGTCTTAAACCGCTTAAAATCGTCCGGAAGGTGCCATACGAGGTCATTGTCTTTGCCCAGGGCATTGTTTTCACCTGCCGCGGCAATAATGATCAATTTTTTCACTACTCTTTTTTTTTATTGATTTTGGAAAGCGGGAAATCCGTTTCAATTTCCTTTTGGATCTCAGCTATTTTTTTCTTTTGAAGTGCCACCAATCGTTCCCGTTGTTTGCGCTCCCATTCCTTGCCCATAAATTTTTGGGTCACAAATACATTGAATGTGTGTAGGCAAAGAAGGAAGAACCAGAAAAGCACGATCCAAACCGACCAATCATGACCCTCACCATATTTTAAAACTTTATTGGCCAGAAGTAAAAAGATGCTCCCGATCAAAAAAATCACGAAATGGGTAAACAACCGTTTCTTTTGGGCAATGCGTTTTTGGGCATGTTCCAAAAGTTCATGCTGCTCCAAATCTATTTTGGGTTTGTTCTTTTTTCCGAATGACAACATGGAATGGCTATCTTTATCAACAAAGATAAAGTAATTAGATTCAAAGCCATTTGCAATGCAACACCTAAGAAAAAAATTCCCCGTTCTTAACCAAAGTATCTATGCCAACACCGCTTCCGCAGGACTTTTAAGTGAAGATTTGATGGAATGGAGGCAGGGACACGATTTAGACTTTTTGATTGGCGGCAGTGATATGAAAAACAAAAGTTTTGCCCATATGCCTCAAATCAAAAAAACGGTTGGGAAGTTTTTTCATTGCAAACCTGAAAATGTAGCCTTGTTGCCCAATTTTAGTTTGGGCTTCAATTTGTTGTTGGAAGGGATGCAAAAGAATAAAAAAGTGTTGTTGCTCAATAACGATTATCCTTCTGTAAACTGGCCTTTCGAAACCCGTAATTTTGATCGCGCCTATGTGGATATCGATGAACACATGGAGGAGCGTATTTATGAAAAGGTAAAATCGGATGACATTGACATCTTTGTGCTCAGTTTGGTGCAATGGGTCAATGGCGTTAAGATTGATCTTGACTTTTTAAAACAACTTAAAAAAGATTTTCCCAACCTGATGATCATTGCGGATGGTACCCAATATTGTGGGCAGGAACCTTTCCACTTTGAAGATTCTGGAATCGATATTCTGGGGGCCAGTGCCTATAAATGGTTGTTGGCGGGGTATGGTAATGGATTTTTTCTGGTTAAGGATGAGGTCAAGAACCAATTTGATTTAAAAGGAATTGGAAATGGTTCCGTAAACAACGATGCCTCCCAACGAAACAATATAGCTTTCTGTAAGTTTTTGGAGCCTGGACATTTGGATTCCTTCAACTTTGGAAGTATGGAGTTTGCCCTTGATTTTTTGGATGAAATCGGCCAGGAACATATTCAATCACAATTGCAAAAATTGTCCAAAAAGGGAATGGAAACCTTCTCGGAACTGGGGCTGTTGGAACCTTTTATTTCGCAGAGAAAACAGCACAGTACCATTTTCAGTATAAAGGGGGATGAGAAGCTTTTTAACCAATTGGCGGCAGAAGATGTAGTGGCTTCACTCCGGGGAGGAGGTATACGTTTGAGCTTTCATTTTTACAATACCGAGGAGGAGATAGATGTTATTGGAACACTTCTAAAGCGTTGGTCTTCAAAACGATAATTGGTAAAATTCAACAATTAAATTTGACAAAAGTAACCCTAGGGTTAGCTGCATTTTATCAATTTGATAAATCGATGCTAACTAATTGTAAGTAAACGGTTTTATGTATTGTTTTGTATCGGAATTAAAATTATCTGGTACCATGGCAATTAAAAAACAATACTTAAAGAGCAAGCCTGTTTGCAAAGTAACATTCACTGTTCCAGCAGACGAGGCAGAGACAGTTGCGGTAGTTGGGGATTTCAACAAATGGAACCCTAAAAAGAGCAGCTTAACGAAATTGAAAAACGGAACCTTTAAAGGTACGTTCGATTTACCTGTGGAAAACAGTTACGAATTTAGATATTTAATTGACGGCACTTATACCAACGATGAGGAGGCCGATCGTTACCAATGGAACGATTACGCTGGCACCGAAAATGCCGTATTAGAACTTTAAAAAATAGAATCGCCATCGGGAGTTCCCCAAGCCTCGGTGGCGGATTTCTTTTTTACTTCGTCCAATAGTCGACAACCACTACATCTGCAATATGTGGCCCGGCGACAGCACCAAAAGCTTGATGTGCTGGATGTGGAAGATAAGCATCCCGATCTTCTTCACTGTCAAAAGTTAAAAAATAGCAGTGGGTCAACCCCTTGTTCAAGCCTTCAGGGCTATTGTTTGTGCCCCATTCGTATCCCTTTATCAAATCAATTTTGGAAGGAAGGGCATTAAAAGCTTCTTCTACTTGTTTGATATCTGCTTCGGTTGATGTCTCCTTAAATTTAAATAAAACTACATGGCGTAATTTACTGGAAGTGGTTACGGTGGTTTTCACGTTGTTGGTGCTTTCAGGTTGATGCGTAGGAATACTAAATCCTACCAAAAATAATATCAGGCAAAGTGTGCTCAGTGCAGTTTTCATGGTTATGTGCTTTTAAGTTTGTAATGTTCTAAATTAATACAAAAGCGGGTAATGGATTGATTACATAACATATTGTTGGGTCTAATTCCGCAGAGGAATGGTAAGTCCAATGGCAAAAGCACCGGCAAATTGTTCCACGGTAGGTTGAAAATAATAAGCCAAACCTATGTCCACATTATGATCAGGACCAAGTTCCAATCCAAAAGCAAAGGGAATGTGGTAAATAATTCCGCTTTTATCAATGGATTCAAAAAAGGTATATGTTTTAAAAGAGCCAATGGAGGTGCCGATTCCAATTTCAGCATAAGGGGCAATCCATGGAATGGGGGCTCTTAATCTAGCTTTGCCGCCCAATAAAAATGCTTTGGTCTCTGAAAATTCCTCTCCAGAATTGGTATCTGCATTTGTGAAAATAAATCCGGCATAGGGTCTGAATTCAACCCAAGAGGCCGCTTTTAAAATTAGCTCTCCTTGGGCAAAAAAGCCATCATCGGCAGCATTGCTCCAAGTATCGTATGGGGCCGTGATGGCATACCCAATTTGAACGTTAAGGGCTTTCTCTTTAATAAATTGTGCCTCTGTGATAAGGGAAGTCAACAATGCTACTAGAATAAACAAAGTATTTTTCATGAGGTTGGTCGGTTAGCTAATTTCCACTAAGGTATAAATTCCTTTCTACGGAAATTGGAAAAGAATCCTGTTAAGAAAACTATTTTTTGATGCCCAAAAGATAGAGCACAACCCCAGGGCCTGATTTTACCCTGCCTATTTCCCAGTCAAATTTTTCCTTGTTGGCTAGCGAGTCGACCAATTGCTCCATTTCCTTTACCGAATAGGTGCGCAAAGAAGAAACAACACCATCCCACAATACAAATAAGGGAACAATGGGAATGAGGTAAGTGAAAATAATACGGCCAATTTTAAAAGGTCTGATAAAAGGAGTGGTAAGCAAAACACTCAAAGGAGAAAACAGCATGGCCAATATACTTGGAACACTTCTTTCCTGCCCTTCAAAAATGGCAATTGGGCTATCCGTATCAACAGCGTTTTGCAAAATACGCTTGGCGTCTACGGGTTTAAAATGGTGTAGGGATAAAAATTGGGTACGAAGCCCTTTCAGATTTTCGGGCACATTACGGGCGTCAACTGGTGTGGAAACATATTTAAAATTATCGGCTTGGGCTTTGGTGTATTCAAAGGCTGGGATGTTGGGATAAAAATCGGTAAGGGTAATATTTAAATCGGGAATCTCTTTTTTCAATTCTGAGTTTAACCAAAGCAATCCGCCACCACCGCCAGAACCTAGATCCACAATTTGATTTGTGCCACTTTTTTCCAACCCTTTTAAAATAATGGGGATAACGGGTTTGTACATTTTCGTCTTGTTCGACAAAAATTGAAGGAAATCCGTGCCGTAGTTCCGTAAAAATGACGGAAACCATTTTTGGTCTTCAAATTCGAATAAGTGCAGGCGTCCCATAGTTTAGATTTATAAGTAATCAACCATATAAAGTTGGCAATAACTTGCTCTAAATTAGCACAATTTGATGGTAATCGGCATATCTGTTGTTCAGAGTCAAAGGTCATAATTTATTATGACGCTTTATTTATTCAGCTGCATTACATTTGAAGCATGACCCAAAACAACAGAATTTTTTCTAAATTATTTGAGGATGCCTATGCTTCACCAAAGGAACTTGCAGAAGTTTTACAATTGGGAGTAGAAATGCTTTTTTATGTGGAAGAGGGGAGTTTTTCTCGAACAGAAATTCAAAATGTAGCAAGAGCTTTGAATGGAATTAGGAAAGAGTTGGGTAATTGTAATCGAACATGAAAACCTCTCTATTAAGAGCAGTATTACGTCCACCCAAACTGATTTCTCGTCACCCTGAACTTGTTTCATGGCCTCAAAAGCTATTCTCTGATTTTATGAGATGCTGAAACAAGTTCAGCGTGACGCTCATTATTTTAAAAATAATTACACCGCAACCATTCCCTTAATATGAGGATGCGGGTCGTAATTCAACAACTCAAAATCGTCGAAGGTAAAGTCAAAAATATCTGTTATTTCCGGGTTTATTTTCATGGTGGGCAAGGGGCGAGGGTCACGACTCAATTGCAGTTCCACCTGCTCCATGTGGTTGTTGTAAATATGGGCATCACCAAAGGTGTGGATAAAATCCCCGGGTTGGTAACCGCACACTTGGGCCATCATCATAGTAAACAAAGCGTAGGAAGCAATGTTGAAAGGAACTCCTAAAAAGATATCCGCACTACGTTGGTACAATTGGCACGAAAGTTTGCCATCGGCAACATAAAACTGGAAAAATGCATGACATGGTGGTAAAGCTGCTTTTCCATTGGCCACATTTTCAGAAAAAGAAACTGAAGTATCGGGCAAAACACTGGGGTTCCATGCCGAAACCAGCATTCTTCGGCTGTTCGGATTGTTTTTTAGGGTGTCGATTACCTCTTTTATTTGGTCGATTTCCTCGCTGTTCCAATTACGCCATTGGTGTCCATAAACAGGACCAAGGTCGCCATTTTCATCGGCCCACTCGTTCCAGATTCGCACGCCGTTTTCTTGGAGGTATTCAATATTGGTATCCCCTTTCAAAAACCACAACAGTTCATGGATAATGGATTTCAGGTGTAGTTTTTTGGTGGTCACCATCGGAAATCCCTCAGAAAGGTCGAACCGCATTTGATATCCAAAAACACTTAAAGTTCCTGTTCCTGTACGGTCGCCTTTTTGGTTGCCGTGCTCCAAAACATGTGTAAGAAGGTCGTGGTATTGTTTCATGCTGTCTAGTTCATTATAAATGTCATTTCGAACGAATGGAATGAGGAGAAATCTAAGACATCTCGCTCGCCCCTTCGACTACGCTCAGGGTACCAGCTCTAATCTGACAAAAAATCAATCCATCGAAATTACCCTAAAGCGTAGGTTTTTGAAATAGAAAATCCAAAGACTTATGAAAAGTTTATTAACCAGTTTCGTTTGTAAAAAGAATTCGTCAACTCGAGTGATTTTTAGAGTGTGAACGAATAAAAATTGTATCGAGAGTTAGAATTTCAATTATATAAAGCTTGTTCTCGATACTTTTTCTTAAGGAAAAAACTCGAACTGACGCTCCACACATCTCTCTACCCTAGTATCATCCCAGCAATGGTAGCAGAAAGCAAGGAGGCCAAAGACCCGCCCAAAACGGCTTTCATTCCGAATTCGGATAAGGTTTTACGTTGACCAGGCGCCAAAGAACCAATACCTCCAATCTGGATGCCGATGGAAGCAAAGTTGGCAAAGCCACAAAGCATATAGGTGGCCATGATCACCGATTTGTTGTATGAAAAATGAACTCCGTTGGCCACGTTTTTAAGATCGGCCAATTGAATGTAACCTACAAATTCACTGGCGGCCAATTTAATACCGAGGAGTTGACCCATGAGCATGACGTCTTCGTTGGCAACCCCAATCAACCACATGAGAGGTGCGAAGATGGTACCCAAAATGGCTTCGATGGAAAAGCTTTCATAGGGGGAGTTGGCTGCAATCCAACCGTTGAAGGTGGTCAAATCACCTACCCAACCCAAAATGCCATTGATCATGGCAATAAAAGCTACGAATACCAAAAGCATGGCACCCACGTTCAAGGCCAATTTTAAACCTTCGGTAGTGCCATTGGCAATGGCATCTAAAATATTGGATCCAATTTTTTCTGCAGAAACCGTAACATCTGTGTTTACTTTTTCTGTTTGAGGATATAGAATTTTTGAAATTACAATAGCACCAGGGGCAGCCATAACGGAGGCGGCCAAAAGGTGTTTGGCAAATACCAATCTGAGTTCAGGGTCATCTCCTCCCAAAAACCCGATGTAAGCGGCCAAAACAGCTCCAGCTACGGTCGCCATTCCACCGATCATTACCAATAGGATTTCGGAACGATTCATTTTTTCCAAATAGGCCTTGATGAGCAATGGAGCTTCCGTTTGCCCCAAAAAGATATTTCCTGCAACGGATAAACTTTCAGCACCAGAGATGCCCAAAGACTTTGATAGTAACCAAGCCATCCATTTTACCACCACCTGAATCACTCCCAAGTAATACAGTACAGAGGTCAAAGCGGAGAAAAATACAATGGTAGGCAACACTTGAAAGGCAAAAATGTATCCAAAAGTGTCCATGTCCACCACTAAACCTTCAAATAGGAATTGGCTTCCTGCTCGGGTGTATTCTAATAAAATGATAAATCTTTCACCTATCCATTCAAAAACCAATTTTATGAAGCTAACCTTGAGAACTCCAATTGCAACAATAACTTGAAGTGTCAATCCGATGCCTACCGTTTTCCAATTGATGGCTTTTCGGTTGGAACTGAACAAAAATGAAATCAAGATCAAAACAGCCATTCCCAATGCGCCACGCAACAAAGTACTCACCGAAAATCCTTGGTTGGGGATTATTTCAGCGGTCTGTGCTGTGGTAACTTCCTCTACAATGGTGGTGCCAATGGCGACGTTCAAGGAATCTGTGGGTATGGAACTTTGGCCGAAAGCGACCGAACAAATGAGTAAAAGTATCAGGAAACTTTGGGTCTTTTTGGCCATGTAAGTTTATTTGCGCTTGGAAATTTCGTCCCTTAATTTGGCAGCCTTTTCGTAGTCTTCGTTGGCCACTGCCTTATCCAATTCTTTGTGGAGTTCCTCTAGGGACAACTCACGATACCCTTGGGCTTCGGCACTGGATTCAATTTCCACGGTTTCCCCTTCTTGAAGAATTTCATCCACTACAATGCTATCGTTATCATCTTCCTCTTTTTCTTTGGATGAGAATTTCAAGAAGATTCCAGCCTTGTCCAAAATGGTTTTATAGGTAAAAATAGGAGCGTCAAAACGAAGGGCCAATGCGATGGCGTCGCTAGTTCGAGCATCAATGATTTCCTCTACATTTTCGCGTTCGCAAATAATGCTGGAGTAAAAAACCCCATCGACCAATTTATGGATGATGACCTGCTTTACCACAATTTGAAACCGATCCGCGAAATTCTTGAAAAGATCGTGGGTCAAAGGTCTTGGTGGTTTTATTTCTTTTTCCAATGCAATGGCAATTGATTGTGCTTCGAATGCGCCAATGACAATGGGTAATTTTCGGTCACCCTCTACTTCGTTTAAAATAAGGGCATACGCGCCATTTTGTGTTTGACTGTATGATATTCCCTTTATTTTTAATCGTACTAAGCTCATATTATCCTCCTAAAACAAAAAAGGCTGTTCAAATAAGTGACATAACCAGTTATCTGAACAGCCCCTTGCAATGGGCAAATTAACAAAATTTAAGCGTTTTGGGCTTTAAATTCCTTTAATTTTTCGATGAGTTCGGGCACTACCTCAAAGGCATCGCCAACTATTCCATAATCAGCAGCTTTAAAGAAAGGTGCCTCTGGGTCGTTGTTGATCACCACTTTTACTTTGGAGGCACTTACCCCTGCCAAATGCTGAATCGCTCCAGAAATACCAATGGCGATATAAAGATTACTGGCAACAGGTTTTCCAGTTTGACCAACGTGTTCGCTATGCGGACGCCAACCCAAATCGGAAACGGGCTTGGAACAAGCGGTTGCGGCACCTAGAATTTCGGCCAATTCCTCGACCATGCCCCAGTTTTCAGGGCCTTTAAGACCTCGACCACCAGAAACCACAATATCGGCATCGGCAATGGTCACTTTTCCTGCCACTCTATCTACTTCCACGGACTTCACGGCAAAATCGCCATCGGCCAAAGTGGGGTTAAATTCTTCAACAGATGCAGAAACAGCATTTTCCGTAACACCATAAGCATTGTTGGAAACTCCAACAATCTTGATGTCTGAAGAGATTTCGGTATGGGCAAATCCTTTGTTGCTGAAAGCCGTTCTTTTTACCACAAAAGGAGAAGTGCTGTCGGGTGCAGCAACCACATTTGGGGCATATCCTGCGCCTAATTTGGCAGCAAGAATGGGAGCCAAATATTTGGTGTCTGCCGTAGAACTTAAAATAACAACTTTGGCATCCTCCGCTTTTACCGCTTGGGCCAATACATCGGCATAAGCTTTGGCGCTAAATGTAGCCAAGCTATCGTTGGAAACTTTTAAAACTTTTGAAACCCCGTAGGTGCCCAAGGCAGCAGCATCCTCTGCATTAAAAGAAACAGCGGTAACCGTTGTGCCCAGGTCTTGAGCCACTTTATGTGCGTAAGAGGCCACTTCAAAGGCATTCTTTTTGAACTTTCCCTTTAGGGATTCGGTATATACTAATACTGACATAATTTTTTTCTTGTTTAGATAACTTTCGCTTCGTTGTGCAATAGTTCGACCAATTCTCCTACGTTACCTGCATCAACCAATTTAACTGGGCCTTTGGCAGCGGGTTTGTCAAATTTTTGGTCTTGGGTAGGTTGTGAAGCTTCAACGGGTTCCACAACGTTCAATGCTTTTTGGCGAGCCATCATAATTCCTCTCATGTTGGGGATTTTCAGGTCACTTTCTTCAACCAATCCTTTTTGACCTCCGATTACCAAGGGTAGGGAGGTGCTCAATTTTTCTTTTCCACCATCAATTTCGCGAATGGCGGTAGCTGAAGTGCCGTCAACTTCCAAGCCGATACACATGTTCACAAAGTTCATATCTAACAGTGTAGCAAGGATTCCAGGAACCATTCCGCCATTATAATCAATGGATTCACGTCCGGCAATTACAAGGTCGTAACCACCATTTTTTATCACTTCGGCCAATTGTTGGGCTACGTAAAAACCATCTTTTGGTTCGGCATTCACACGAATGGCCTCATCGGCTCCAATGGCCAGGGCTTTTCTTATGGTAGGTTCGGTCTGTGCACCACCCACAGTGGCCACATGAACCGTTGCACCTTGCTTTTCTTTGAACCACATGGCACGCGTCAATCCAAATTCATCATTCGGATTAATCACAAATTGCACCCCGTTTGTGTCAAACTTGGTGTCGCCTTCCGTAAAATTGATTTTGGAAGTAGTATCCGGTACGTTGCTAATGCAAACTAAAATCTTCATATATACTTTAGGTTTATCTGCTCAAATATAAAGATAAAATTGATAATTTATTATGCATGCATAATAAATTTTGTTGTTTTTTTGGTTTCAGGCGCGGTAATGTTCGTGTACTTTTTGCTATTTTTGCTTGCGTTTTTAAGCACACCAACTAATTATAGTACGATTCAATGAAAACATTACAGTTTAGGGAAGCCATTGCGGAGGCAATGTCCGAAGAAATGCGCAGAGATGATACCATTTATTTAATGGGTGAAGAGGTTGCCGAGTACAACGGTGCCTATAAAGCTTCAAAAGGAATGTTGGACGAATTTGGACCGGAGCGTGTGCTGGATACCCCGATTTCTGAGTTGGGCTTTGCCGGAATCGGTGTTGGTTCTGCCATGAACGGCAACAGACCTATCATAGAATTTATGACCTTCAACTTCTCCTTGGTGGGAATTGACCAAATTATAAACAACGCTGCAAAAATCCGTCAGATGTCGGCAGGTCAATTTAATTGCCCTATCGTATTTAGAGGGCCAACAGCTTCTGCAGGCCAATTGGCAGCAACGCACTCCCAAGCTTTTGAAAGCTGGTACGCAAACTGTCCAGGTTTGAAAGTAGTTGTTCCTTCCAACCCAGCCGATGCAAAGGGATTGTTGAAAGCGGCTATCCGTGATGACGATCCTGTTATTTTCATGGAGTCTGAGCAGATGTACGGAGATAAAGGTGAAGTGCCAGAAGGCGAATACACCATTCCGTTGGGTGTGGCCGAAATCAAAAGAGAAGGTACCGATGTGACCATTGTGTCTTTCGGAAAAATCATCAAGGAAGCTTACAAGGCTGCTGAAGAGTTAGAGAAGGAAGGTATCAGTTGTGAAATCATCGATTTAAGAACTGTACGTCCAATGGATCACGACACCATTTTGAACTCAGTTAAAAAAACAAACAGAATGGTAATTTTGGAAGAAGCTTGGCCATTTGGTAACGTAGCAACCGAAATTATATATCACGTTCAGGATAAAGCATTCGACTATTTGGATGCTCCTATCGTAAAATTGAACACTGCAGATACACCAGCACCATACTCGCCAGTACTTTTGGCCGATTGGTTGCCAAACGCCGATGATGTGATCAAGGCTGTTAAAAAGGTGTTATATAAGTAGTAAAATCATATTTGTAAGGTATATTAGCCCTGTCAACTAAGTTGATAGGGCTTTTTTTGGGAACAATTTTTTGATAACTAATTCATTTAATCCAAATTTGAACTAAGGTTAGGAAGGAAAACCCTTTGGTTTTCACTTTGTCCCTACTATCTGCTCATGAAAAAATTCCTACTACCCTTATTTTTTCTAATAGGTATCGCTGCTTTTGGTCAAACCAAGGTAGAAGGTATGGTTACCGATGATTATGGTATGCCTGTGGCTTTTGCCAATATCATCTTCGTAAATTCTTCTGAAGGAACCATTACCAACGATAATGGCCACTTTTATCTGGAATCTGATGAAACCTATGACACCATTAGAATATCTTTTATTGGTTATGAGACTAAGGAGGTCCAATTGACCCAAAAGGTAAATTATGGTTTGGAGATCGTACTTGCCGAATCGGCCGAAGCACTCCAAGAAGTAGTGGTTTACACGGGAAAACAATCCAAAAAGAACAATCCAGCCATCGATATCCTTAAAAAAATATGGGCTAAAAAAAGGCAGAATGGGGTTCGAATGTTCGACCAATACCAATACGATAAGTACGAAAAAATAGAATTCGACCTCAATACCATCGACAGTGCCATGATCAAGAGCAAGCTGTTCAAAGGATTGGAATTTATGTTCGAAGATTTGGATACGTCAAGAATTACGGGAAAAACCTATTTGCCCATTTTCTTGAATGAAACCTTCTCCAAAGTATATGGTGATAACATTCTGGATCGCGAAAAGGAGGATGTTTTAGGGAACAAAAATTCAGGATTTAGCGGTAACCAAGCTATTACCGCTTTTGTTGAGGACTTATATTCCGACTATAACATCTACAACAATTACCTTAAGTTTTTCGACAAGAGTTTTACCAGTCCGTTATCCAAAACAGGAGTTGATGTGTACAATTATGTGTTGTCCGATAGTACGTTTATAGACAACAAATGGTGCTACAATATCATTTATTACCCGAGACGTAAGAACGAGCTTACCTTTAAAGGTGATTTTTGGGTGAACGATACCACTTTTGCCATCAAGAAGATAAATCTTCAGGTTACCAAGAGTGCCAATATCAACTGGGTAAAGGATATTTATATTGAACAGGATTTTGAAGTGGTCAACGATTCGGTGTTTTTGTTGAAGCGGGATTATATGTTGAGTGATTTCAGTTTCAACAAGAAAGAAAAGTCCAAAGGGGTTTATGGCAAGCGAACCACGGTTTTTGATAATTATGGTTTCAATATGCCGAGGTCTGAGGATTTTTATAAAGCTGTTTCAGACCCTTACGATCCTAGGGTTTTTGAAAAGGACAGTACTTTTTGGAAAAATGCACGATTGGAACAGCTGAATGATGACGAGTCAGGAATCTTTAAACTGCTCGATACGTTAAAAACAGTGCCAAAGTTCAGAACCTATTACGACCTGGTCAGTATTTTAGGTTCGGGATATATTGAAATTGATAAATGGAACATTGACCTTGGGGATATTTATAGTTCCGTTGGTTTTAACGATGCCGAAGGCATTCGTTTACGGGGCGGGGCCCGAACCTATTTTGGTCAGAACGATATGTGGAGACTGGAAGGGTATATGGCCTACGGTTTTGATGATAGAAAATTTAAGCATGGTTTTCAAGGCAAGTTTTTGTTGGACAGAAAGAACCGTTTGATCATTTCTGGGGGTAATCGGCGCGATATTGAACAATTGGGATTAAGTTTGACCAGTACTAATGATGTAATGGGAAGAAGTATAGCTTCTTCATCTTTGGTCACTGTTGGCACCAATGATAGGTTGAGCAATATCAATCTTTCTACCTTTAATATAGAAATAGAGCCCTTCACCAATGTAAAATTGAACATTGGAAGTTCTTATCGGGAATTGAGTTCGGCATTGCCCAATGCTTTTAGTTTGGATTATGTAGATCCGACTTCGCCTACGGGCATCTCTTCCGAAGTAAAACAATTTGATATCAGCACCACCTTGATCTATACGCCAGGAAAGCGAACCATAGGTTATGGCGTGGAACGTTCCGATATCAATGACGACTACAGTACTATCTTTATAAAATACACCCACGGAATCGACGGGTTTTTGGAAAGTGATTTCGATTTTAAGAAACTACAGTTTTCATATACCCAGCCTTGGCAAGTTGGTGGTTTTGGACGCTTGACCACAAGTATAGAGGCAGGTAAGACCTTCGGGGCAGTTCCTTTAAGTTTGCTCAGCGTAATTCCAGGGAACCAAACCTTGTTCACCATTTACAACGTTTTTCCCAATTTGGATTTCTACGAATTCGTGACCGATACCTATGCAACCGTTCATTTGGAGCATAACTTTAATGGAAGGTTGTTTTCAAGGATTCCATTGTTGCGTAAACTTAATTTAAGGGAGATCGTTGGTGTTCGGGGAGCATGGGGAGAACTGTCCGAAGAGAATATTGCAATGAGTTCGCCGACGAATATTCCACTTCAAGCCCCAACCGATAAATTGTATTGGGAGTATTCCTTTGGTGTCGGGAACATCCTTAAAATATTTAGGATAGATTTCAATTTTAGGGGGAATTACCTCGAGAATCCCGATGCAAGACGTTTTGGTGTTACCGGTAGCTTCGGATTTAGTTTTTAATTATAATGAAATGAGCAATTTATTCGGTTTTTTCCAGTTGTACTAGTTATTTTTGCAACAAATATAAATCTCTAAAATGTCTAAAAAACCGAGTATTACCTTCGATGTACTGGTAGAAATTCCAAAAGGTAGCCGAAATAAGTACGAATACGACTTTACTTTAAACAAAATCAGATTTGACAGAACCCTTTTTTCATCCATGATGTACCCTGGGGATTATGGTTTTATTCCAGAAACCTTGGCCTTGGATGGTGACCCGTTGGATGTTTTGGTATTGAGCACCGAGCCAACCTACCCAATGGTGGTTATAGAAGTGAAGCCTGTTGGGGTTTTCCATATGACCGATGAAAAAGGACCGGATGAAAAATTGATCTGTGTGCCTGTGTCTGACCCTATTTGGAGTAAGAGGGATGATATAAGTGAATTGAACCCACACCGTTTAAAAGAGATTGAGCACTTCTTCCAAGTATATAAAGATTTGGAACAGAAGAAAGTAGATACAGGTGGATGGGGCGATGTAACCGAAGCCATAAAAATCTATGAAGAATGTGTAAAACGTTACGATGATAGCGATCATAAAAAGAGACGCACGTTTACGATATAGATTACCTAATAATAACATTAAAAAAATGCGCTTTTATTAATTAAAAGCGCATTTTTTTTATTACTTCGTATTTTACTACATTAGCTACCATTGTAAAATACTAAACAACTCAATCTATGGAATTAATCGTGAAGTTTTTGCCCATTTTCGGTGTCTTGGGCCTATTGTACGTTTTTATTAAAAATGTATGGATCACCAAACAAGAGGTCGGGGACGAAAAAATGGCAAGAATCGCCAAGAACATTGCCGATGGGGCAATGTCATTCTTAAAGGCAGAATACAAAATACTGAGCATATTTGTTGTGGCCGTTGCAGCCTTGCTTTTCTTTAAAGGAAGCAACGAAGCCGGTTCCAATGGAATGGTGGCCGTATCCTTTGTGGTAGGGGCCGTTTGTTCCGCTCTAGCTGGTTTTATTGGAATGAAAGTCGCAACCAAAGCCAACGTACGAACCACAAATGCAGCTAGAACTTCTTTGGGCAAAGCCTTGGAAGTGGCCTTTGCAGGTGGAGCCGTAATGGGACTTGGTGTTGTGGGTCTTGGTGTTTTGGGGTTGAGTGGACTTTTTATGATCTATAGCGGACAAGGATGGGAACTAGGTGAGGTATTGAACGTACTTTCTGGTTTCTCCCTTGGAGCCTCATCCATTGCACTTTTTGCACGTGTTGGTGGTGGAATTTATACCAAGGCTGCTGATGTTGGTGCTGATTTGGTGGGTAAAGTGGAAGCAGGAATCCCGGAAGATCACCCGTTGAACCCTGCAACCATTGCGGATAACGTTGGGGATAATGTTGGGGATGTAGCCGGTATGGGCGCTGACCTTTTTGAATCCTACGTAGGTTCCATTATTGGTACTATGGTTTTAGGTGCTGTTTTTGCTGGTTTGCCTGAATTTCAAGCAGCTTATGATGGTTTGGGTGCCGTGTATTTGCCTTTGGCCTTAGCTGCGGTTGGAATTGTGATGTCCATTATCGGTACTTTCTTTGTTAAGGTAAAGGATGGAGGAAATCCTCAAACCGCATTGAACATTGGTGAATTTGGTTCAGCTGGTTTAATGTTGGTGGCTTCTTATTTTATAATTAATGCCATGCTTCCAGAATCTTGGATGGAGGGTGGAATTGAGTATTCCTCTATGGGAGTATTCTGGGCCACTATCGCTGGATTGGTAGCAGGACTTTTGGTGGGTAAGGTTACCGAATATTACACGGGAACCGGAACAAAACCCGTAAACTCGATTGTTCGTCAATCCGATACAGGTTCAGCTACAAATATAATTGCAGGTTTGGGTGTGGGTATGATGTCCACAGCTATTCCGATTATTTTGATCGCTGCCGCGATTTTGGTATCCCATTATTTTGCAGGATTGTATGGAATCGCCATCGCAGCTGTGGGAATGTTGGCCAATACAGGAATCCAGTTGGCGGTCGATGCATACGGACCTATTTCCGATAATGCTGGAGGTATTGCCGAAATGGCCGAATTGCCAAGTGAAGTTCGTGAAAGAACAGATAAATTGGACGCTGTTGGAAATACCACTGCCGCCATTGGAAAAGGATTTGCGATTGCCTCAGCCGCGTTGACTGCTTTGGCCTTGTTCGCAGCCTTTATGAAAACGGCAGGGGTTAAATCCATCGACGTATCCCAACCCGATATAATGGCAGGACTTTTAGTAGGAGGAATGCTTCCTTTTGTGTTCTCAGCATTGTCCATGAATGCAGTAGGTAGAGCAGCAATGTCCATGATCGAAGAAGTACGTCGCCAGTTTAGGGATATTCCTAAGTTAAAAGCTGCTTTGGAGGTAATGCGCAAGTACGATGCAGACCTGTCCAAGGCAAGTAAAGAAGATTTGGAAATTTTTGAAGCCGCCGACGGTGTGGCAGAATATGATAAATGTGTGGAAATATCCACGCAAGCATCCATTAAGGAAATGGTAATGCCAGGATTATTGGCAATTGCAGTTCCCGTAGCTGTTGGTTTTATTGGTGGAGCCGAAATGCTGGGAGGACTTTTGGCAGGCGTGACTACTGCTGGAGTTTTGATGGCTATTTTCCAATCCAATGCCGGTGGAGCATGGGACAATGCCAAAAAAACCATTGAAAGTGAAGGTAGAAAAGGAAGCGATGCACACAAAGCTGCCGTAGTAGGTGATACGGTTGGGGATCCTTTTAAGGATACTTCTGGCCCATCTTTAAATATTTTGCTTAAATTGATGTCTGTTGTGGCGTTGGTTATCGCTCCAAGTTTGGTGAGTTTGGCACCCGCTGATGAAATTTCCATGACCAAAGAAGATGGAACGGTTATTACTGTGACAGATCATGGGATGATGGAAACCAAAGCAGTTGAAAAGCAAATCCGTGTGGAAGTGAGCAATATGGAGGACGGAACTTTTAAAGCCGTTGTGACCACCAGTACAGAAATAAACGGGGAGTTGGTGGAAGAAACAGAAGAGTTTACGGCCGCAACCAAAGAAGAATTGGAAAAAAAGATTCAAGAATACAAGAGTGCCGAGGCAAAGGATTAGCTCGCGCTTTAATAAAGCTGGAAAAACCACGCCCAACGGCGTGGTTTTTTTATTTTATTGATTTGAATGTCATATCGAGCGCAGTCGAGATATCTATTTAATTCAATATAAAAGTAATCGGAATGGAATACGGAACCTTTACGGGTGTTCCTCTTTGTTTTCCTGGGGTCAGTTTTGGTAGTTTGGAGATGATTCTAGCAGCTTCTTTCTCCAAACTTTCATGGGGACCACGTAACATCACATTCCCAATACTTCCATCTTTTTGAACAGTAAAAATGACATTAACCCTGCCCTCTAAGCCTAATTCTTGCGCAGGTTCAGGGTATCTAAAATTTTTACGGATATGCTTTAGCATCATTTCTTGAAAACAATTCCGTTTTCCCTCTTCTGTGGTTTCTCCTTCGCACCCAGGAAAAATAGGGGCATTTTCAATCAACATAAAGGGAATTTCATCGGGCACATCGACTTCTGCAACCTCAATGGATTCAACTTCAGCTACAGGAGTATCATAATCAATATCGTTGGACTCAATAAAAGTTTCCTCTACTTTTTCATCATCTTCCGCAATTTCAATTTTTGGCGGAGTTTGAATTTTGGGTTTTGGAGGTTCTGGAATTTTAAGCTTTAGGATGGTTGCTTCCTCGATTAAATCCTTATCGACTTTTAATATACCTACATCCCAATCCGAATTGGTATCAAAGGTTTTCCATTCCAACGCCAAAAAGGTGAGGAGTAAAATAACGGTCATTCCAACCATAAAATACAGCAAACTGTTTTTTCTCAGGTCTAACTGTGGGTTCTTTTTCGGTCTCATAATTTCAAAGTTTTTGAGCCTATAAAAGGCATAGTTAATAGTGATGGGTAAATCCCAATCCTAAACTAACTTCAAAAACAACCGAAATAAAGTGCCAATGAGGGAACGAACCTCCTGAATGAGTAAACGGGAATTATTTTTTAATCCACAATGGCCTGATAGATCAAAGCGCGCAATTTTCCATGGTCATCAATATCTCCAGATGGAATCAATTGTGTAAAATAGACCACCACCATTTCTTCTTGGGGATCTACCCAATAGGAGGAGTGATAAGCACCGCCCCAACCGTATTCGCCAACAGAACCTAGGGTGCCCAAATTTCCTAAATCTTCAACCACCGAAAAGCCCAAACCAAAACCAGTTCCACCTACCCAAGGGAATTGTGCCTTGCCCAAATGGTTAACGGTCATCAGTTCCACTGATTTTCTGGAAAGGACACGATTTCCGTTGAAAGTTCCGTTGTTCAGCATCATTTGCAGGAATTTGGCATAATCCATCGAAGTGCTCAAAAGTCCAGCTCCACCTGAAAAACTAGTTCTCGGGCCATCTACATAAGCCCCTTGACCAACCATGCCACCTGGTGTTGGGGCTGGCTCCAATCCATTTTCAGTAGGGGAGTACACCACGGCCAATCGCTCTCTTTTTGCTTCGGGAAGATAAAAATGGGTGTCTGTCATGCCCAGTGGGTCAAGGATATTTTTCTTTAGAAAAACATCCAAAGGCTCTCCTGAAACCACTTCGATTAGTGCTCCAAGAATATCCGTATTGTATCCGTATTCAAATTTTTCGCCGGGTTGTGCTTCAAACGGTAGGTCTCCCATTCGATTAATAGTTGTTTGAATGGGTTCTTTCCGATCGGCAAAATACCATCCTTGAATTCCTGCTTTTTCCCAAAGATCTGCCGAAATACCACTACCATAAGAAACTCCAGAAGTATGTGTCAACAAATCTCGAATAGTGATGGCTCGCTCTGCATTAACAATGTCATAACCGCCATCATCCTTGCGAACAGCTACCTTGGTTTTTTGAAATGCGGGCATAAACTTACCAACCTGATCGGTAATCAATAATTTGCCTCGTTCCTGAAGTATCATCACCCCAACACTTACAATAGCTTTGGTTTGTGATGCAATCCGAAAAATCGAACCTTCGGTCATCGGAATATTATTCTCAATGTCGTTTTTCCCAAAGGTTTCGAAATAGGCAATTTTGCCTTTGCGAGCTACCAAAATGGATGCACCAGGCAATCTGTTCTGATCCACATACCCTTGAAAAGTTTGAGTTAAATATGCAAGGCGATCCGAGGACATGCCCACTTGTTCTGCGGGTACTTTGGCTAGTTCTTGCGCATAGGTAAAAACCTGTAAAAACAGAACAATGAAGAATACTTTAAATGGGATTGGATGTTTAGTTGTCATGGTAGTGCTTTTTGGTTATTTGGAAATGCAAATACCATTAAATATACCCAATATTCTTTCAATCAAAAGAATGGAAAATAAAGTAATTGGAAATATAGAAATGGGAACTATTCAAACAACCCGTGAATCTCCCCATCGATGCGGTTGATCACTTCACCCAAATCTTCGGGATTGTCCACAAAATCCAGATTGTCCACATCAAAAATGATCAGCTTTCCTTTGGCATAGGTATTTACCCAGGCTTCATAGCGTTCGTTCAAACGGCTGAGGTAATCAATGGAAATGGAATTTTCATAATCCCGACCACGTTTATGGATTTGCTTTACCAAATTGGGAATGGTGCTTCTCAAGTAAATCAATAAATCTGGTGGTTGTACCAAACTCTCCATCAACTCAAAAAGACTGCGGTAATTTTCAAAATCACGGTTGGTCATCAACCCCATGGCATGCAAGTTGGGTGCAAAAATGTGCGCATCCTCGTAAATGGTACGATCTTGGATCACATTCATGCCGCTCTCCCTAATTTTTAGGATTTGACGGTATCTACTGTTTAAAAAGTATATCTGCAGGTTAAAACTCCAACGTTCCATTTGGGTATAAAAATCATCCAAATAAGGGTTGTCCACCACATCCTCAAAATGGGCATCCCACTTATAGTGTTTGGCCAATAGATTAGTTAGAGTGGTTTTGCCAGCGCCAATGTTACCTGCAACTGCAATATGCATAGGGGTGAGTGTTTAAAAGTTGGTGTTTATGATCAGGGAAATTCTAATCGCCGCAATATACAAAGTATATCCAGTAGACGAAAAAAAACTGGTTAAATAGCCTTTATAAAAAAGCATCGTCAACAAAGTTTTAAAATATGTTGCAAATATGTACTTTTGCCTCACAAAACGAGGAAAGATTTGACTGATTGCAACCTCAGATGCCAGTAAAGAGGGCACAAGAAAAATGCTAAAGCAGTTCAAACCCATGGTGGTTTGACTCCTCTTCATCGATGATTGAGAGCTTCGGTTGCACGTCTAAGTCAAGATTTCCCATTAATTGAACGTAATGTCATATTTATTTACATCAGAATCCGTTAGCGAAGGACATCCAGATAAGATTGCGGATCAGATAAGTGATGCATTGTTGGATAATTTTTTGGCCTTTGACCCAGAAAGTAAGGTAGCCTGTGAAACGTTGGTGACCACAGGACAGGTAGTGCTTGCTGGGGAGGTAAAAAGTCATACCTATGTGGATTTGCAGAGCATAGCCCGTGAGGTGATCAATAAAATAGGATACACCAAGGGTGAATATCAGTTCAGTGGTGATTCATGTGGTGTGATTTCTTTGATTCATGAGCAATCCCAAGATATTAACCAAGGGGTAGACCGAGGAAGCAAAGAGGAGCAGGGTGCAGGTGATCAAGGAATGATGTTCGGTTATGCCACCAAGGAAACCGAAAACTATATGCCTTTGGCATTGGATATTTCCCATAAAATACTTCAGGTGTTGGCCGAATTGAGAAGGGAGGGAACCCGTATTCCCTATTTAAGACCCGATGCAAAAGCTCAGGTGACCATTGAATATTCCGATGATAATGTGCCACAGCGTATTGATACCATCGTAGTTTCAACCCAACATGATGAGTTTGATGCTGATGAGGTGATGTTGGCCAAGATCAAAGAAGATATCATCAAGATTTTGATCCCGGAAGTCATCAAATTGTTGCCGGAAGGAATTCAGAAACTTTTCAATGATCAAATTAAATACCACATCAACCCTACAGGCAAGTTTGTAATCGGTGGACCTCACGGAGATACAGGACTTACGGGTAGAAAAATTATTGTGGACACATACGGGGGCAAAGGAGCTCATGGTGGCGGTGCCTTTAGCGGGAAGGATCCGAGTAAAGTGGATAGAAGTGCCGCTTATGCAGCACGTCACGTAGCCAAAAACTTGGTGGCAGCAGGAGTGGCAGACGAAATTTTGGTGCAAGTAAGTTATGCCATTGGAGTAGTGGAACCTACATCTATTTTTGTGGAAACCTATGGAACTTCCAAGCTTGGATTGAGTGATGGCGAAATCGCCAAAAAGGCATCGGAATTGTTCGATATGCGACCTTTTGCGATTGAAGAACGCTTAAAATTGCGCAATCCCATTTATTTGGAAACTGCAGCATACGGGCACATGGGCAAGCAACCACAAACCTTGACCAAGATTTTTGAATCTCCATATAATGGTAGAATCGAAAAAGAAGTGGAACTTTTCACTTGGGAAAAATTGGATATGGTAGATCATGTGAAAGAAGCCTTTGGTCTATAATCTATTAACAATATAAAATGAAAAAGGAGTCCAAAACGGGCTCCTTTTTTTATTGTCTCCCTCTTCATTCTTTAGTAGCTTTAGAAACTCAAAAACTAACTCAGCATGAAATTCAATTTCAAAATTCTTTTCTTAAGTATCGGCATGATGTTTGCCGTAGTCAGTTGTAATAAAACAACAAAGACCGAAGTGGCCGAGGTAGATACCTACGTGGCCGATAATTACACTAAAAAAGAAGTGGATATTGAGATGCGTGATGGCATCACTTTGCACACCACCATTTACTCCCCAAAAGATACCTCAAAGAAGTATCCCATCATCATGCAGCGTACGCCTTATAGCTCACAACCTTATGGTGAGGGAAATTTTAGAACAAAGATTGGCCCTAATGAGCATTTGATGAAAGAGGGGAACATTATTGTGTATCAAGATGTGCGAGGAAGATGGCTCAGTGAAGGGCATTACGTAAACATGCGAGCTTATATTCCCAATAAAACATCCAATGATCAGGTGGACGAAAGTTCCGATACCTACGATACCATTGAATGGTTGGTAAACAATGTGGAAAACAACAACGGCAATGTCGGGATTTGGGGGATTTCATACCCAGGACATTATGCCACCTATGCTACGGTGGATGCGCACCCTGCCTTAAAGGCCGCTTCACCTCAAGCTTGTATTGGAGATTTCTTTTTTGATGATTTCCACCATAACGGAGCCTATTTGTTGAGTTATTTTAGAGCAACTTCCTTATTTGGAACACCAAGACCTAATGGTGATCAACCCGTGGACACCGCTTGGTATACTTTGCCAAGTCTGCCAACCGAAGATCAATATCAGTACTTTTTGGATGCAGGACCGTTGAAAAATCTAGACCACTTTTTTGAATACGAAACAGCCGATACGCCTAAAATGCGTCCAGAAGGTGTGACCGATGATTATTTTTGGAATGAACTGAAAGAGCATCCAAATTATGACGAGATGTGGCAGAGTCGCGGTTTGATTCAACATTTAAAAAATGTGAAGAGCAGTGTAGCTACTATGATCGTGGGTGGTTGGTTTGATGCCGAAGATCTTTATGGGCCATTGGAGACCTATAAAAACATTGAAAAATACAACGATGGTAACTATAACACAATGGTGTTCGGACCTTGGGACCATGGAGGTTGGGCCAGAGATCGTGAAAGAAATGTGGTGGGTAACTACTACTTCGGCGATTCCATTTCGTTGTTTTTCCAGAAAGATATCGAGACCAAATTCTTCAACCACTTTTTAAAGGGGGATGGAAGTCCAAATTCTGGGTTGCCCGAAGCCTATGTGTTCGATACTGGTAAAAAAGAATGGAAAACTTACGATACATGGCCACCTGCAAATGCAGCGAAACAGACCATGTACCTTTCCGAAGATCAAGAACTCACTACAGACTCAAAAGGAGTGAGCGGAATTCAATTTATAAGTGATATAAAAAAGCCAGTACCTTATTCCGAGGATGTGAAAACGGTTTTCACACCAAGAAAATACATGACGGATGATCAGCGTTTTGCGGCCCGCCGTTCCGATGTTTTGGTTTTTGAAACTGAGGTGATGGACAAAGATTTTACCTTGGCCGGTGATATTATGGCTCATTTAAAAGTGGCCACCACGGGTACTGCAGCCGATTGGATTGTAAAGGTGATTGATGTGCACCCTGCTGATGCGGAAACAAATGATGAAATGCAAGATCACTTGAAGATGAGCAATTACCATTTAATGGTGCGAAGTGAAGTGCTTCGTGGTCGTTTTAGAAATAGTTTTTCTGACCCTGAGCCGTTTACGCCCAATGAGAAAACGGATGTGAACATCAAGCTTCAAGATGTGTTCCATACTATAAAAAAAGGACACAAATTGCAGATTCAGGTGCAGAGTACTTGGTTCCCACTTATCGATTTGAACCCGCAAACCTATGTGGACAACATCTTTAAGGCGGATGCATCAGACTTTAAAACACAGACGCATACCGTTTTCACGGATTCCAATATTGAGTTTACCGTCTTGAAATAAAATTTAATAATTGAACCTTGGGACAAAGATTGATCTTCGGTGAAAAAATCCGAAAAGATTAGGAAAATCTATATTTCCATCAGTATCTTTGTCCCAACGAAGTTCAAACACGTATTGTAAGTTATCAAGAAAGGCGGAGGGAATAGACCCGTTGAAGCCTTAGCAACCCTTGGTGTCCATGACCAAGAAGGTGCTACATTCTATCCCAACGGGAATAGATAACGAAAACAGGTAGTCTCTGCCCCACTTTCTTATAACCATACTATTTATTACTAATTGACCCTTTTGGGTTTATTTTGCTATTATGGAATTAAGGCATTTGGCCATAGAACAATTTGAAACGATAAGCGGGTCCGTTCAAGACCTGAAACTTTCCTATGAAATTTTTGGACAGCCCTTGCATTCGGCACCCATTGTGTTGGTGAACCATGCACTTACGGGGAACTCCAATGTGGCAGGCGAAGGTGGTTGGTGGACCGATTTGATAGGTGAAGGAAAATGCATCGACACCAATATTTATACAGTTCTTTCCTTTAATATCCCTGGAAATGGATACGATGGTTTTGTCATAGAAAATTATAAGGATTTTGTGGCTGGAGACATAGCCAAAATCTTTTTGTTGGGGTTAAAGCAACTTGAAATTGAAAAGCTGTTTGCTATTATCGGAGGTTCATTGGGTGGTGGAATCGCTTGGGAAATGACCGCTTTTGATCCGAATATCACAGAACATTTGATTCCAGTGGCATCCGATTGGAAATCTACGGATTGGTTGATTGCCAACTGTCAGATTCAGGAGCAGTTTTTGGTGAATTCCAAACAGCCAGTTCACGATGCCCGTATGCATGCCATGTTGTGTTATCGTACCCCAGAATCTTTCAAAGAACGATTCAAACGCAGTACCAATGAAGAGCTGAAAGTGTTCAATGTGGAAAGTTGGTTGATGCACCACGGGAAAAAATTACAGGAGCGTTTTCAGCTATCCGCCTATAAGTTGATGAACCAATTATTGAAGTCCATCGACATTACTCGAAATGGGGATGAAGCTTTCAAAGCACTTCAAGAAAGTGAAATGAAAATTCATATCATCGGAGTGAATTCCGATTTGTTCTTTACCGCGGAGGAAAACAAGGAAACCTTTAAGCGATTGGCCCAAGCCAATGCCAATGTTACCTATGGAGAAGTGCAATCGCTGCATGGTCACGATGCCTTTTTGATGGAATTTGAGCAGTTGGAAAAATTGTTGCAACCCGTTTTTCAGCCTGAAGCAAAAAAGGAGCGCATCAAAATATTAAAGTTTGGTGGTAAATCCTTGGCCAATGGTGAGGGCATTGAAAGAGTGCTCAACATCATTTCTAAAAGAGCTGATGCCAATGAACATTTTGCCGTGGTGGTTTCCGCTAGGGGCAAAGCAACAGATCAGTTGGAAAATTTATTGGACAAAGCTGCTGATGGCAAGGATTTCCAAGAAGATTTAAAGAAGTTCGCAGCCTATCAAAAAAACAACTTTGATGTTGATATTTCTGATGAGCTCAATGCCATTGAAAAAATATTGAACGGGGTTTCCTTGACTGGGGATTACAGTCTCAAAACCAAGGACGAAATGTTGTCTTTTGGGGAGTTGTTGTCCGCCAAATATGTAACTGCCGCACTCAAAGCATCTGGGTTAAAAGCAAAGCTTTTCGATTCCAGAAAGTTGATTACCACGGACGATAATTATAGCAATGCGGAGGTAGACCAAGGTGCATCCAAAGAAAATGTACTTCGTTATTTCCATGAATTGGAAGCAGATACTATTCCTGTCGTAACTGGATTTATCGGGTCTAATCGAGATGGTTCAACCACCACTTTGGGAAGAAACGGAAGTAATTACTCCGCTGCTTTGTTGGCGAATTATTTGGATGCTTCCGAATTGATCAATTACACCCACGTAGATGGGATTTTTACGGCTAATCCCGATTTGGTGAGCGATGCCAAGTTGATTGATGTGATTTCTTATAGCGAAGCCAATGAGCTGGCCAATTTTGGGGCCAATATTTTGCATGCTAAGACCATAATTCCGCTTATCGAGAAAAACATTCCACTGCGCATTTGCAATACGTTCAACGACGATAATGAGGGAACTTTGATTGGCCCTAAAACCGATAATGGAGGAATCAAATCACTTTCGGTGCTGGACAATATGGCTCTAATTAATCTTGAAGGTAGGGGATTGCTCGGTAAAGTTGGAGTCGACATGCGAATTTTCCGTGCATTGGGCCAGAATGGCATCAGTGTGGGAATTATTTCGCAGGGTTCTTCCGAGCGAGGTATTGGTTTGGTGGTGGATGAGTCCAAAGCCGAAAAAGCCAAAAAAGTTCTCGATCAAGAATTTGAGACGGATTATTCAAGTCAAGACATCAACCAAATAACAGTGGTAAAAGATGTTTCGGTGATTTCCATTGTGGGAATGGATTTGAGCAGTTTTCACAAGCCGTTTAACGCTTTGGTGAAAAACCAGGTGATTCCGTTGTTGTTCAATAACACGGTGACAGGGAAGAATGTGAGTATGGTGGTGAAGAAATCCGATCTTCATAAAGCCATCAATGTGATTCATGGACAGATTTTCGGAATCGCGAAGAAAATCAATTTGGCCTTGTTCGGTCATGGAACGGTTGGAGGTACTTTGATTGACCAAATCCTGAATTCAGAAAAGAGCATTGAAGAACGCAAAAGTTTGGACTTGCGCATTTTTTCGGTTTCCAACTCCAGAAAGGTTTTGTTGGATGCCAAAGGCATCGGTTCCAATTGGAAAGAAAGATTGGAAAAGGAGGGAGTTCCCTATGAAGTTTTAGACATCATTGCCTTTGCTAAAAGGAATCATTTGGAGAACTTGATTGCTGTGGACAACACCGCTAGCAACACCTTTGTAGAGAATTATGAGCCTTTGGTAAAACATGGTTTTGACTTGGTTTCATCCAATAAAATTGCGAATACATTGAGTTTTGATACCTATAAAAGCCTCCGTAAATGTTTGGATGCGAATCAAAAACAATACTTGTATGAAACTAATGTTGGGGCAGGGCTTCCATTGATCGATACGATCAAATTATTACACCTGTCTGGAGAAAACATCACAAGAATCAAAGGGGTGTTTTCAGGCTCGTTGAGCTATATTTTCAATGCATTTTCGGAGAAAGAAACAGCTTTTTCCACCATTGTTAAGGAAGCGATGGAAAATGGCTATACCGAACCAGATCCAAGAGAGGATTTGTCAGGAAATGATGTGGGTAGAAAATTGTTGATTTTGGCCCGCGAGCTCGATCTTCAAAATGAATTTTCGGATATTAATGTGCAGAATTTGATTCCTGAACAACTTCAACCCCTCCAATTTGATGATTTTATGACTCGCATTGGTGAGATGGATGAGGTGTATTCCGAAATCAAGAGTGAACAAGAAGTAGGCCATGTGCTTCGCTATGTGGGCGATTTACATGGAGATCTTCAACAGGATAAAGGGATTTTGGATGTGAAATTGATTTCGGTTCCAAAGGAAAGTGCCTTGGGACAGATCAAAGGTTCCGATTCCATTATCGAAATTTATACAGAATCCTATGGAGAAAATCCATTGGTGATTCAAGGTGCAGGGGCAGGTGCTGCTGTGACCGCAAGAGGAGTTTTTGGTGATATATTAAGAATAGCAGAAAAGATATAGCTTCGACTACGCTCAGCTACCGATTCTAGATTAGTTTGGTGGCTGAGCGTAGTCGAAGCCACAATAATTGGTTCGTGAAAGGTTTCGTTTACATATTACATTGTTCAGATGACAGCTATTACACAGGCAGTACCATCGATTTGGACAAACGTATAAACGAGCATCAAGATGGTAGAGGTGCAAACCATACAAAGAAAAGATTGCCAGTTAAATTGTTATATGTTGAAGAATACTTAAGTATTACTTCAGCATTTGAACGAGAAAAACAAATTCAAGGTTGGTCGAGAGCAAAGAAAGAGGCGTTGATGAATGAAGAATTTGGGGTTTTGCCTCAATTGTCTGAATGCAAGAACGAGACGAATTTTAAATATTTTAAAGAAGTAATATAAAGTTGTTTCGACTCCGCTCAAGTTTCCAGAACTGTATGTTTTAGGTGGCTGAGCGTAGTCGATGACACAATTGATTATTTATTTTGGGTTTTGAAGGGGTAGTTTCGACTACGCTCAACTACCCTAGTTAATGGTATCTGGATGGCTGACATAGTCATTGCTTTAAAATAAATTGGATAATTCGGTGACTGAGCGTAGTCGAAGCCACATAAAAGATTATAAAGATGAAAAAATTTGAAACAGAAGCAATTCGCACACAAATGGAGCGTAGTCAGAATTTGGAGCATTCCAGCCCCATTTATATGACTTCCAGCTTTGTTTTTGAAGATGCGGAAGATATGCGTGCTTCGTTTGCGGAGGAAAAGGAACGTAATATTTATTCCAGGTATTCCAATCCCAATAACAATGAACTGATTGAAAAGGTTTGTAAGATGGAGGGTGCTGAAAATGGATTTGCATATGCTTCTGGAATGGCAGCTGTTTTTTCAACTTTGGCAGCCCTTTTGGATGCTGGTGATCATGTAATTTCTTCCAAAAGTATTTTTGGTTCCACGCATACGCTTTTTACCAACTTTTTTCCAAAGTGGAATATCAGTACCAGTTATTTTGATGTGGATGATTTGGATTCCATCGAGGGAATGATTCAGCACAACACCAAAATCATTTATGCTGAATCCCCAACCAATCCAGGCGTGGATGTTTTGGATTTGGAAGCATTGGGGAAGATTGCCAAGAAGCACGGACTCATTTTTATCATCGACAATTGCTTTGCAACACCTTACCTACAACAGCCCATTAAGTTTGGTGCTGATTTGGTAATTCATTCAGGGACGAAGTTGATGGATGGTCAAGGCAGGGTTTTGGCAGGAATTACAGTTGGTAGTGGTGAGTTGATGGATAAGGTATATCGTTTTTCAAGAATTACGGGTCCTGCGTTATCTCCTTTCAATGCATGGGTATTATCAAGAAGTCTGGAAACTCTGGCCATTCGAGTGGACCGTCATTGTGAGAATGCCTTAAAATTGGCCTCTTTTTTAGAGGGTCATGATAAAATTGAATGGGTAAAATATCCGTTCCTAAAATCGCACCCAATGCATGAGGTTGCCAAAAAGCAAATGAAAGCTGGCGGATGTGTAGTTGCTTTTGAAGTAAAAGGTGGTTTGGAAGCTGGTCGAAAATTCTTTGACAGTATTGAATTGCTATCGCTTTCAGCCAATTTAGGGGATTCCAGAAGTATAGTTACGCACCCTGCTTCAACAACACACAGCAAATTGACCACCGAAGAACGGCTCGCCGTAGGTATCTCTGATGGTATGGTTCGAGTTTCGGTCGGGTTGGAACATATTGACGATATTATTGCGGATATTGAGCAAGCTTTGGGGTAAACCGAAAGGTATCTTTTAAGGAGGTAGATTACTAAATTTCCCTATATTCGTGTAATGCTCTCCAAGAAAACAAAATATGGACTTAAGGCACTTACCTTTCTTGCAAAAGTAGAGGGTAAGGAGCCTGTTCAAATTGCTGAAATAGCAAAGCACGAGAACATTTCCCAAAAATTTTTGGAAAGCATATTACTTACTCTTAGGCGCAACGGATTTCTGGGCTCCAAAAAAGGAAAAGGTGGGGGATATTACTTGATCAAAGAACCCAAAGACATTCCCATGACCACCGTAATGCGTGTGTTGGAAGGTCCCATTGCCATGGTGCCATGTGTTAGCTTAAATTTCTACGAAAAATGTGACGATTGCCCAGATGAGGGTGAATGCTCCGTTCACAAATTAATGCTTCAAGTAAGGGACAGTGCCCTAGAGGTCTACAGGAACAATACGTTGGCAGATTTACTGTAGTTAAGCGCTTCATTTTCAAATTTACCATTGAGAATATGGTAAAAAACACTTCAGAAATTAATTAATCTACTAAAACTATAGGGTAAAAGATATTTTAGCATACATTTTGTATTTGGTTTTGAAAATAGTTTATATGTTTGTATTCCCTACTAAAATGATAGGGTAATAAACAGAATAAAATGATTACCGATCAATTGATAATTAAAAGCGAAAAGGAACAAAGCACGTATGTTAAGGATAGTGGTTCCGATAGCCCAAAAAGAAGTATAGTAAAATCAATTAGTTGGAGAATAGTAGGAACCATGGATACCATTTTGATCTCATGGATTGTAACAGGGACATTGACCTTGGCCTTTTCAATAGGTATGGTGGAGTTGGTAACCAAAATGGTGCTTTATTTTTTTCACGAAAGAATCTGGAATTCCATTAAATGGGGTAAATAATAGTTGGAGCGATGGCATTGACACAAGAAGAAATACAGAGTTTAAACAAGCAGTTCAAGGGAATTCCGCCTGAGGAAATCATCTCATGGGCTATTTCTCATGGTAACAAGTCGGTTGTAACCACAAACTTTCGTCCGTATGAAGTTGCAATTCTTCATGCCGTGACCGAGGTGGATAAAACCATACCTGTTATTTGGTGTGATACGGGCTATAATACCCCTCAAACCTACAAACATGCCGAAGAATTGATTTCAAGATTGGAATTGAACATCAAATTATACGTTCCAAAACAAACATCTTCCCATCGCGATGCTGTTATGGGAATTCCTCAGATAGATGATCCAAAGCATGCCATCTTCACGGAGCAGGTAAAATTGGAGCCGTTCAGACGAGCTATGGAAGAACACAAGCCAGATGTTTGGTTTACCAATCTTCGTAAAGGTCAAACTGCACTGAGGGATTCTTTGGATGTGTTGAGCTTGAGCAAAGACGGAGTTTTAAAGGTAAGTCCATTTTATCATTGGAGTGATACCCAGTTGGATGCGTATTTACAAGAGCATGGACTGCCCAATGAGCATAAATATTTCGACCCGACAAAAGTATTGGCAAACCGTGAATGTGGTTTGCATACCTAAATAACCCAATTCAAAAAAAGAAAGCATTTTGAGCACACTTACAGAAGAGGTACAAATTTCAGAATCAAAAATAAACAGTGCGGATAGGCCCAATGCCAATGCGTTGGAGCACGAAGCCATTTATATATTTAGAGAAGTTGCTGCACAGTTCGAAAGACCTGTGTTGTTGTTCTCTGGAGGCAAGGACTCCATTACATTGGTGCGGTTGGCGCAAAAAGCATTTTGGCCATCCAAAATTCCGTTTCCCTTAATGCATATCGATACAGGTCACAACTTTCCAGAAACCATTGAGTTTAGGGATAAGTTGGTGGAAGAGCTTGGAGTTGAGCTGATTGTTAGAAATGTTCAAGATTCTATAGATCAAGGCAAAGTAGTTGAAGAAACTGGAAAATACGCCAGTAGAAATATGTTGCAGACCACAACTTTGTTGGATGCAATTGAAGAATTCAAGTTTGATGCTTGTATCGGTGGAGCCAGAAGGGATGAAGAAAAGGCTAGGGCAAAGGAGCGTATCTTTTCGGTACGCGACGATTTTGGTCAGTGGGATGAGAAAAACCAGCGTCCAGAACTTTTCGATATGTTGAACGGCCAAATTGAATTGGGGCAAAATGTTCGTGTTTTCCCGATCAGTAACTGGACAGAACTTGATGTTTGGAGCTATATCCAAAAAGAAAATATTGAAATTCCATCCATTTATTTTGCTCACAAAAGGAACATTTTCTTACGTGATGGACTGATTTGGTCCGCGGAAGATGGTGTGGTATTTAGGGCAGATGATGAAAAAGTGGAAGAGCGAATGGTTCGTTTTAGAACCGTAGGAGATATGAGCTGTACTGCTGCTGTGGAGTCCCATGCGGATACAATTGATAAAGTAGTTGCTGAAATCAGGGATTCCAAAATTTCGGAAAGAGGGGCAAGGATAGATGATAAGCGTTCCGAGGCCGCAATGGAAAAACGTAAACAACAAGGTTACTTTTAATAGGAAGAAGAGAATGGAAGTTTTAAAAATAGCAACAGCAGGAAGCGTAGATGACGGTAAAAGTACCTTGATTGGAAGATTGTTGTACGATACAAAGTCATTGACTGACGATAAATTGGAGGCCATTGAAAGAACCAGCAAGCAAAAAGGGTACGATTACCTTGATTTTTCGCTGGCAACCGATGGACTTGTAGCTGAAAGAGAGCAGGGGATCACTATCGATGTGGCCCATATCTACTTTTCAACAGCAACCAAAAGTTACATTATAGCCGATACCCCGGGTCACGTGGAATATACCAGAAACATGGTTACGGGTGCTTCAACATCTCAGGCTGCCATTATTTTGATAGATGCAAGAAAGGGAGTGATTGAGCAAACAAACAGACACTTTTTCATCAATAATCTATTGCGAATTAAAGATGTGATCGTGGCCATCAACAAAATGGATTTGGTCGATTTTTCCGAAGAGGTCTACAATAATATAAAGGCTGATTTTTCCGAATTAATGGGAAAAAGAGATTACCAAGATCAACATATTACCTTTATTCCAGTGAGTGCATTGAAAGGGGATAATGTGGTTAACCGTTCGGATAATATGTCTTGGTATCAAGGCCAAACCTTATTGGAACATTTGGAGCAATTGGACCAAAAGGACATTTATAATATAGGGACTCCAAGGTTTCCGGTACAATATGTAATCCGACCAAAAACAGAGGAATTCCATGATTTTCGTGGATTTGCGGGTAAAGTTTATGGAGGGGAACTTAGTGTTGGGGACGAAGTAGTGGTATTGCCATCAATGACCCGTTCAAAAATCAAGGCCATTTATTTTTACGACCAAGAATTCAAAACAGCACCAAGACGTTCATCAGTGACCATTACCTTGGAAGATGAGGTGAATGTGAGCAGAGGAGATATGTTGGTCAAAGCTAATGACCTACCAACGGTGGACAAACAATTAACAGCTACGGTTTCTTGGATGGATGCGGATAATTTGGTTCCTGGAGGAAAATATGTGGTACAGCATGGAGTCAACAAAGTGTTGGCAAAAGTTGATGCCATTGAACATAAAATTCATCCAGATTATTCAGGGATTGAAGAAAATGTAACCGCACTGCAAATGAACGATATTGCCAAAGTGCGATTGAAACTGAACAAGCCAATTTTTTATGATAGTTTCAAGGATCATCGTACGAATGGCTCATTCATCATCATAGACAGTCGAACAAATACAACAGCAGGCGTCGGATTTATAGAATAATTTTCTTCTAATCAAGTGGAAGAAAGGGGAGTTTTATTGATTAAACTCTATAAAAAAGATAGGAAAAATAGGATATGCAAAGTTTTAGAACAGAGATAGAAAACCCAGTAGTACAAAAGGATATCATCGAATTGGAGAAAAAAATTCGCCAGTTCAAGGATGGTAACATCGACGAGGAAAAATTCCGCAGCCTACGTTTGGCACGTGGAGTTTATGGACAACGTCAACCTGGGGTTCAAATGATTCGTATCAAATTGCCATATGGTAAGGTTAGCTGCAAGCAATTGCTTCGAATTGCCGATGTTTCCGATGAATATTCTCGTGGAAGATTGCATATCACTACCCGACAGGATATTCAGATTCACTATGTGGATTTGGAACGAACTCCAGAGCTTTGGGCCGAATTGGAAAAGGATGATGTAACGCTTCGCGAAGCTTGCGGGAATACCGTTCGTAACGTAACAGCCAGTGAAACTGCAGGTATTGATGTGGATGAACCGTTCGACGTTTCTCCATATGCCCAAGCCGTTTTTGAATATTTCTTAAGAAATCCTATTGGGCAGGAAATGGGTAGAAAATTCAAGGTTTCTTTCTCGGCCAGTGATGCTGATACTGGACTTTCCTATATGCACGATCTTGGTTTTATCGCCAAAGTAAAGGAGGGTGAAAGAGGTTTTAAAGTGATGTTGGCCGGTGGATTGGGTTCTCAACCACGCCATGCCGATGAACTGTACAGCTTTTTACCTACGGATAAAATCATTCCAATGATGGAGGGCGTTATCCGTGTGTTCGATAGATACGGAGAACGAAAAAGTAGGGCCAAAGCCCGTATGAAATTTTTGCTGAAAGATATCGGTCTGGATGGTTTCAAACAATTGTTGGAAGAAGAGCAAACTGCAATTCCACATCAAACCTATCCAATAAACTTTGAAGATTATCCAAAGGTAAATGTCGCTAAAGTTGAAACGCCTGAAGTTATAATTGAAGACCAAGCAGCCTTTGAAGATTGGAAGTCAACTAACTTGGTACCTCAAAAACAAGAAGGCTATGTGGCTATCGGTATCAAAGTTCTTTTGGGCGATTTTTACACTGATAAAGCACGAGATTTGGCCAAATTGGTGCAAGATTATGCCGCAGGGGAGATTCGTTTGTCCCTGAGACAAAATATCTTGGTTCCTTATGTAAAAGAGGAATTGGTTCCTTTCTTTTACCAAGAATTGAAAAAACTCGGCTTTGCCGAAGCTGGTTATAACAAAGCATTGGATATCACGGCATGTCCAGGAACCGATACCTGTAACTTAGGTATTGCCAGTAGCACTGGAATTGCAGATGAGTTGGAAAAAGTAATCAAGGCTGAATATCCGCAGTACATCAAAAATCCAGATGTGGTAATCAAGATCAGTGGATGTATGAACGCTTGTGGACAGCACAATATGGCCCACATTGGGTTCCAAGGAATGTCCGTAAGAACCAAAGATAAATTGGTGGCTCCTGCGCTTCAAGTATTGTTGGGTGGAGGAAATTATGGAGATGGTAAAGCGAGGTTTGCCGATAAAGTGGCCAAGATCCCAAGTAAAAGAGGACCACAAGCATTACGTCTTATTTTGGATGATTTTGAAGCCAATGGAAACGGTGTATCATTCACAGACTATTACGAGGAAAAAGGTCAGATTTATTTCTACGACTTTCTAAAACCATTGACTGATGTGGACAATTTGACCCAAGAAGATTTTATTGACTGGGGTAACGAAGAAAAGTATGTTCAAGAGATAGGAATTGGAGAATGTGCAGGAGTAATTGTTGATTTGGTTGCCACCTTGTTCTTTGAAAGTCAAGAGAAGATTGAAAATGCAGAAGAAGCTATTAATGATGGTAAATGGGCGGCTAGTATTTATTACTCTTATCAATCCATAGTTAACTCTGCCAAGGCATTGTTGACTGCAGAAAAAGTAAAAGTGAATACCCATGCGAGCATCATCAAGGATTTTGACAGGTTGTATGTGGATACAGATAAAATAGCCTTTGAGGGTGGGTTTGAACAAGTGGTCCTTCAGTTGAACCAGAACGAACCCTCCGAAGCTTTTGCAAAAAGCTATTTGGAAGATGCCAAAACGGTATTGGATAAATTGGAAGCGTTCAGAAAATTGGAGTTACAACATGCCTAGTGGAAAATTAACAGTGGTGGGCGCAGGCCCTGGCGATGTGGATTTGATTACCCTAAAAGGGATCAAAGCCTTGCAAAGTGCAGATGTTGTGTTGTATGATGCCTTGGTGGCCACCGAGCTATTGGAATATGCTGCCCAAGCTGAACAAATATTCGTAGGAAAACGCAAAGGATGCTACGCCTATCAACAAGAACAAATCAACGATTTGATCGTGCAACGTGCCCATCAAGGATTGCATATTGTGCGCTTAAAAGGAGGTGATCCATTTGTGTTTGGCCGTGGTGCTGAGGAAATGGAGTACGCTGCTCAATTCGGAATTGAAGTAGCCGTTGTGCCTGGGATTTCATCTTCGGTATCCGTGCCAGCATCACAAAACATTCCAGTGACCAAAAGAGGAGCTGCGGAAAGTTTTTGGGTAATCACTGGAACTACCAAAGAGCATAAATTATCAAACGATGTGGCATTGGCTGCAAAGTCCAATGCAACCGTTATCATTCTAATGGGCATGTCCAAATTAGGAGAGATAATGGAGTTGTTTAAAAAAGAAGGAAAAGAAAATACGCCTGTGGCCATTATTCAAAATGGAACCACGAAACAAGAAAAGATTGGAATCGGTACTGTTGCTTCCATTGAGAACAAGGCAAAGGAGCAGCAGTTGTCCAATCCAGCGATCATAGTGATCGGAGAGGTGGTAAACCACCGTCAAAAAATATCGGATATTCAAAAAGAGTATCAAATCAAGGGAGAAAAATTGCAAGAAAAAGTGTAGTACAAATGTGAGCTTGAAAGTTCCCTGAGCGGAGTCGAAGGGAATCTTAAGAGCAATTAAAAAGTAGTAGTATGATCAAAACAGACATCATTATAATCGGAGCAGGGCCAACAGGTTTGTTCACCGTTTTTGAAGCAGGATTGTTAAAGCTAAAATGTCATTTAATAGATGCATTGGCGCAACCAGGCGGACAATGTTCCGAGATCTATCCTAAAAAACCAATCTATGATATTCCAGCCTACCCAGAGATTTTGGCAGGAACATTAGTGGACAACCTCATGGAGCAAATAAAACCTTTCGAACCGGGATTTACCTTGGGTGAGCGAGCTGAAACTTTGGAGAAGCAAGATGACGGTTCCTTTATAGTAACAACCAGTCAAGGAACCAAACACCATGCACCGGTTGTGGTAATTGCTGGTGGACTGGGGTCTTTTGAACCAAGAAAACCATTGATTGCCAATATTGGACTTTTTGAAAGTAAGGGAGTGGAATATATGGTAAAAGACCCAGAACAATTCCGCGATAAAAAAGTAGTGATTTCTGGTGGAGGTGATTCCGCTTTGGATTGGGCTATTTTCTTGGCCGATGTAGCATCCGAAGTTGCTTTGGTGCACCGTAGAAACGAGTTCCGAGGTGCTTTGGACTCCGTTGAAAAAGCAAGGGAATTGGCCAAATTGGGCAAGATTCAATTGTATACCGAAGCAGAGGTTAATGAGATTCATGGGAAGGACGAGCTGCAGGCCGTTGTTATAAAATATAACGATGAAGCAAGGGAAGATGCCTATGTGGAAACCGATTTCTTTATTCCGTTGTTTGGATTGTCACCAAAACTGGGGCCTATCGGAGATTGGGGCTTGGAAATAGAAAAAAATGCCATCAAGGTAAACAATGCCAAGGATTACCAAACCAATATTCCAGGAGTGTTTGCGATTGGTGATGTGAACACCTATCCTGGAAAACTTAAATTGATTTTGTCAGGCTTCCATGAAGCGGCGGTAATGTGTCAGTTTGCCTATCAAATCATTAACCCAGATAAGCGATTTGTAATGAAATACACTACGGTTGGTGGTGTTCAAGGATTTGATGGTTCTAAAAAAGAAGCCAAAAAAGAAGTGGTGCAGAGCATCAATTGATAGATTATAGTTTTTAGCAAGTAAAAACACCTTTCAAAAGCAATTTTGAGAGGTGTTTTTGATTTTGGGGTATATTTGAATTTTACAAGAGCATGGAAAGTCTTTTTACCCTTCGCGACTTCTACGGAAAGTTGAGTTTGCCCATTCCTGAAAACATTGGGAAGGATATTGGGCATTTTAATGTTTTCAATATTTCCGAATATAGGGCAAGGTTGAGTAAAGGCGAAATGCGATACGATCGTCGTTCCTATTACAAGATCAGTTTGATCCATGGTAAAAATCGGGCGGAATACGCCGACAAGACCATTGATATTGCAGACAAGGCGCTTTTGTTTGCTTCTCCAAAGATACCTTACCATTATGTGCCTCAGGATGAAGAACAATCAGGCTACTTTTGCGTGTTCACTGAGAGTTTTTTATCTAAAGATAAAAGTGGAATCATATTGGAAAAGTTGCCCTTGTTTCAGCCCGGAGGTTTTCCAATTCTAAATATTTCAGATGATGAATATGAAGAGGTGGAGCAATTGTTCAAAAAAATTGAACGCGAACTTTCTTCAGACTATGCCTTTAAGTTTGATTTGATTCGAGCTTATGTGACCGAATTATTGCATTTGGGGCAAAAGTTGCATCCAATTCAATCGCAGGAAAACAATAAAAACGCATCCATTCGTATAACCGATTTGTTTGTGGAACTTTTGGAACGACAGTTTCCCATTAATACTCCTTCACAGGGTATTTTATTAAAAACCGCCAACGATTTTAGTGAACGTTTGGCCGTGCATGCCAATCACTTAAACAAGGTGTTGAAAGAAACCACTGGAAACACGACCACCGCAATCATCCATTCAAGGATTTTTGAAGAGGCGAAAATTTTGCTCAACAATACAGATTGGGGTATTTCAGAGATTGCGTTTAGTCTAGGATTTGAAGAAGTGGCCCACTTTTCCAATTTCTTCAAAAAACATGCACAACTATCACCTTTAAAATTTAGGTCAGCCCTTAAAGTTTGATTTTTGCAAAAAACGGATTGATGCTCGCAAACCCATGGGGTTTATCGCGACTACTTTTGTATTGAAATCAAAAATCAAATACAATGAACAGAGAAAAAGTAGCATTGGTCACAGGTGGTAGCCGTGGATTAGGAGAAAATATGGCCATCAAATTGGGCGAAAAAGGGTTGAACGTTTTGATTACCTATCAAAGCAATAAAGAGGAGGCTGACAAAACTGTAAACGAAATAGAAAGTTTAGGTCAAAAAGCCTACGCGCTTCAATTGGATGTTGCAGATTCCAATAGTTTTGATGCCTTTGCTGATGAGGTCAAAAAAGTTTTAGATTCTCATTTTGATGCAAAGAACTTGGATTATTTGGTCAATAATGCTGGGATTGGAATTAATGCACCAATTTCAGAAACTACAGAAGAGCAATTGGATACTTTGGTCAATATTCACTTTAAAGGGGTGTTTTTCCTGACCCAAAAGTTATTGCCAATGCTATCGGATGGAGGTGGAATTGTGAACATTTCGAGTGGATTGGCTCGATTTTCATTCCCAGGATATTCCGTGTATGGCTCTATGAAAGCGGCCATTGAAGTTTTGACCCGATATCAAGCCAAAGAATTGGGTGGACGTCAAATTAGGTCGAATGTGGTGGCGCCAGGTGCCATTGAAACCGATTTTGGAGGGGGAACCAATAAAAACGATGAGGGGAAAAGAACAGCTATTGCAAGTATTACGGCCTTGGGCCGTGTTGGAATTCCGAGTGACATTGGTGGCGTGGTGGCATTTTTATGCTCCGAGGACGCCAAATGGGTCAACGGTCAGCGCATCGAAGTTTCAGGAGGGATGTTGGTTTAAAAACATCACAATTGCAATAAAAAAACGGGTTGAGGAATCAATCCGTTTTTTTATTGTTGGATTTCTAAAAATTCAAGGGCTTTTTTTGCTTTTCACTAGGGAGTGCCGTTTCTTTGCAGTTCAGTTCATTTATAAATTGAAAGTGTTATCAAGAAAGGTGGAGGGATTAGACCCTGCGAAGCCTTAGCAACCCTCGACCTCGAGAAGGTGCTACATTCTACCCTTGTCTTGAATTCATTTCAAGACCTTTCGGAAAATAAACCTGAAAGGGGGAAGGATAACGAAAAGAATACAGCAACGTATTTTTCCGCACTTTTCTTGATCTCACTACATCCTTTTTTGAAGGAAATTGTACTATGGAAAAAATTGAAGACATATTGAAGAAACGGATTTTAGTGCTGGATGGAGCCATGGGCACCATGTTGCAGCGCTATAAATTCAAAGAAGAGGATTTTAGGGGCGAACGCTTCAAAGAATGGCCGAGTGACTTGCAGGGTAACAATGATCTATTGTCATTGACCCAACCTGAAGCCGTTAAAAACATTCATCGAATGTTTTTGGAAGCAGGTGCGGACATTTTGGAGACCAATACATTTTCTGGTACCACCATCGCCATGGCCGACTACGGTATGGAAGAATTGGTTTATGAACTCAATTTCAAATCGGCTAAAATCGCGAAGGAAGTAGCCGACGAATTCACTAAAAAAGACCCAAGCAAACCAAGGTTCGTGGCGGGGAGTATTGGCCCGACCAATAAGACTGCAAGCATGTCGCCCGATGTGAACGACCCTGGCTATCGAGCCATTTCTTTTGATGAGCTTCGAATTGCCTACAAACAACAAGTTGAGGCGTTGCTCGATGGAGGCGTTGATATTTTATTGGTAGAGACCATTTTTGACACCTTGAATGCCAAAGCGGCACTTTTTGCCATTGAAGAAGTAAAGGAAGAAAGAAACTTAGAAGTTCCAGTAATGGTTAGTGGTACCATTACCGATGCTTCAGGCAGGACTTTGTCAGGACAAACGGCAGAGGCATTTTTGATTTCTATTTCGCATATCCCAATCTTGTCGGTTGGATTCAACTGTGCTTTGGGAGCCAAACAATTGGTGCCCCACTTGGAGGTGGTTTCGGCTAAATCTGAATTTGCTGTTTCTGCCCACCCTAATGCAGGTTTGCCCAATGCGTTTGGCGAGTACGATGAAACTCCAGAGCAAATGGCAGCTCAAATCAAGGAATATGTAGAAAAAGGATTGGTAAATATTGTTGGCGGATGTTGCGGAACCACTCCAGAACATATCAGGGCCATTGCAGATGTGGTTAAAGATTACAAACCTAGAAAACTGTTGACCCCAGCTTAGTTTTAGATTATGGTAGCGAACAACGAACAACGATATTTAAAGCTAAGTGGTCTCGAACCCTTGGTCGTAACACCAGAAAGCAATTTCATCAATGTGGGGGAGCGGACCAATGTGGCAGGTTCCAAACGGTTTTTAAGGCTGATAAAGGAAGAAAAGTTTGATGAGGCACTGGATATTGCACGTGACCAAGTAGAAGGTGGTGCACAAGTCATCGACATTAATATGGATGATGGTCTGATTGATGGTAAAGAGGCCATGGTCAGATTCCTGAATTTGATTGTTTCCGAACCTGATATTGCTCGAGTTCCCATCATGATCGATAGTTCCAAGTGGGAAATCATCGAAGCAGGACTGCAAGTGGTGCAAGGAAAATGTGTAGTGAACTCTATTAGCCTAAAAGAAGGTAAAGAAGAGTTTGTACACCATGCCAAATTGATTAAAAGATACGGTGCTGCCGTTATTGTAATGGCCTTTGATGAGGTAGGGCAAGCCGATACTTTGGAACGCCGAAAAGAGATAGCCAAACGTTCTTATGATATTTTGGTGAACGAAGTAAATTTTGCTCCTGAGGATATCATTTTCGACCTGAACATTTTTCCAGTAGCAACGGGAATGGATGAGCACAAGAACAACGCCATCGATTTTATCGAAGGAACACGTTGGGTGCGTGAAAATTTGCCCTATTGCAGTGTTAGTGGTGGCGTGAGTAATGTGTCGTTCTCTTTTAGGGGAAACAATCCTGTTCGCGAGGCCATGCATTCCGCATTTTTGTTCCATGCGATAAAAGCTGGGATGAATATGGGAATCGTAAACCCGACCATGTTGGAGGTGTACGACGATATACCAAAAGATTTGTTGGAGCATGTAGAAGATGTGTTGCTCAACAGAAGGGACGATGCTACCGAACGCTTGTTGGAGTTTGCCGAAACCGTTGTAGGTACGGAAAAGGAAAGCAAGGTGGATTTGTCTTGGAGAGAAGAACCACTTCAAGATAGAATTACCCGTGCCTTGGTCAAAGGAATAGATCAATATATTGTTGAAGACGTAGAAGAAGCCCGTCAGCAAGCAACCAAACCTTTGGAAGTCATCGAGGGCAACCTGATGACAGGGATGAATGTGGTAGGCGATTTGTTCGGAAGTGGAAAAATGTTCCTGCCCCAAGTGGTAAAATCAGCAAGGGTAATGAAAAAGGCCGTGGCCTATCTGACCCCTTATATTGAAGCATCAAAAGATAAGGATGCCAAAGCAGCAGGTAAAATTTTGATGGCAACTGTTAAGGGCGATGTGCACGATATTGGAAAGAACATCGTGAGTGTGGTGTTGGCCTGTAACAATTACGAGATTATAGATATGGGTGTGATGGTTCCCCCAGAAAAAATCATCAATAAAGCCAAGGAAGAGCAAGTGGATATCATAGGGTTGAGTGGTTTGATAACCCCATCTTTGGATGAAATGGTGTTCTTGGCCAAAGAAATGGAGCGCCAAAACTTTGAAGTGCCCCTTTTGATTGGTGGTGCTACTACAAGTAAAGCGCATACCGCGGTTAAAATCGACCCGCAATACAGTCATTCTGTGGTGCACGTGAACGATGCTTCCCGAGCTGTTACGGTGGTAGGGGATTTGTTGAGCGATGAAACCTCAGTGAAGTATAAAAAAGCCATCAAACTGGATTACGAGAGTTTCCGGGATAAATTTTTGAACCGTTCCAAACACAAGGAATATTTAACGCTCGACGAGGCTCGAATGAATAAATTGCAAATCGAATGGAATCCATCCGATATTAAAAAGCCGAACCAATTGGGGGTTCAGGTTATGGAAGATTTTGATTTGACAAAATTGGAGGAATTTATCGATTGGTCGCCATTTTTTAGAAGTTGGGATTTGCATGGAAAATATCCTGATATTTTGAATGATGAGGTCGTGGGGGAACAAGCCAAAGAACTTTTTAAAGATGCCAAAACCCTTCTGAAGCAAGTTTTGGATGAGAAGTTGTTGAAGGGCAAGGCCATTTTCGGGTTGTTTCCGGCCAATCAAATTAATGAAGATGATATTGAAATTGTCAGTTCGAGTGCAGTCGAGTACGAGGGTCAAACTTTTATTTTCAGAACCCTGCGTCAACAATTAAAAAAGAGAGAAACTGTTCCAAATATCGCATTGGCGGATTTTATCGCTCCCAAAGGTTCAGGAATTCAAGATTATATGGGCTTCTTTTGTGTCAGCACAGGATTTGGAACCCAAGAATTGGCTGCGGAGTTTGAAAAGAACCATGATGATTACAATTCAATCATGATCAAGGCATTGGCCGATAGATTAGCGGAAGCCTTTGCCGAATATTTGCACAAAGAGGTGCGAACCAAACATTGGGGCTACGCTGTGGATGAGAATTTGGATAACGAATCCTTAATTAAAGAAAAGTATCGAGGTATTCGACCCGCACCTGGCTATCCTGCATGTCCCGACCATTTGGAAAAATTGACCATTTGGGATTTGTTGGACGTGGAAGAAAAAATAGGTGTAAAGTTGACCGAAAGCTTGGCGATGTGGCCTGCAGCAAGTGTTAGCGGTTATTATTTTGGACACCCAGAGGCCAAGTATTTCGGATTGGGAAAAATTAAACAAGATCAAGTTCAGGATTTTGCTGAACGAAAAAATATTAAATTGGAAGAAGCCCAAAAATGGCTGGCGCCGAATATAGTTGACGAATAACAGATGAAAATCACCGATCACATAAAAAAAGCGAATGGGGAAACCTTGTTCAGTTTTGAGATTGTACCTCCAGTAAAGGGTAAAAGCATTCAGGAACTTTATAATAACATTGATCCGTTGATGGAGTTCCAGCCACCATTTATTGATGTGACCACATCTCGGGAAGAATATATTTACAAGGAGAAAGATGGTTTGTTGGATAAAAAATTGACCCGTACGCGTCCTGGAACTTTGGGCATCTGTGCTTCATTGAAGCATAAATACAATGTGGATACGGTACCCCATGTACTGTGTGGTGGGTTTACCAAGGAAGAGACTGAATATCTATTGGTGGACTGTCAATATTTGGAAATTGAAAATGTGATGGCGCTCCGAGGTGATGCCCGTAAAGAGGAAAAATATTTTATGCCCACCAAAGGTGGACATCAATATGCCACCGAATTGGTAAAGCAAATTCAGGATATCAATGAGGGGAATTATCTTCACGAAACTTTTGAATCCAGTGATTTGAGTAGTTTTTGTATTGGAGTGGCAGGTTATCCAGAAAAGCATATGGAAGCTCCATCTCTACAATCCGATTTGAAACGATTGAAAGAAAAAGTGGATTTGGGAGCGGATTATATTGTCACCCAAATGTTTTTCGACAACCAAAAATACTTTGCTTTTGTAAAAGCGGCACGCGAAATGGGTATTGAAGTGCCTATTATTCCAGGAATTAAACCCATAGCAGTTAAAAAGCATTTGCAATTGTTGCCCCATGTGTTCAGTATTGATCTTCCAGAAGAACTGATCAATGCGGTGGAAGAATGTAAGGACAATATAGCGGTACGTCAAGTTGGGGTGGAATGGGCCATACAGCAGTCCAAGGAATTAAGGGAGGCTGGTGTTCCCGTTTTGCATTATTATTCCATGGGGAAATCAGATAATGTGATGGCCATAGCAAAGGAACTTTTTTAATCAATGTCATTCTGAGGGAGTTTTACGACCGAAGAATCTAAAAGAAATTAATTGCTTTGTGAATGTCCAATAGTGGTTGTAGATTCTTCACTGCGTTCAGAATGACAAATAATTATTTCTTGTTACTTTTTTAAAGATAAGTACAGGTGTTTTTAATTTCCTACTTTAGTGCCCCATGAGGTACCTACTTAGCCTAACTATATTACTGACTTCATTTGTTGGGATTTCCCAATCCGATGAAGCCCCTAAAGCATTTGTGCTCGATGCAAATCAGTTCTATGGCTCTATATTGCTGCACAATCCTGATATTTCGCATTTGATAACCGATCATCCAGCCGGGGTGATCCTTGGAGTTAGTAGAAAAACTTACGGACATAAAGCATGGGAAGCTGATTTTGGTTATCCCGATACAGGTTACACTTTTGTATATCAGAATACGAACAATCCGACCCTTGGCGAGCATTTTGGACTATACGGTCATTACAATTTTTATTTTCTAAAGAGAAATATGCAATTGAGAGTTGCACAAGGCTTGGCCTACAATACCAATCCGTACGACAAAGAAGAAAATTTCAGGAACAATGCCTACGGAAGCCATATTTTGAGCAGTACCTTATTGATGCTTAACTATCATAAGGAAAATTTGTTGGCAGGTCTGGGTGTGAATGCTGGGTTTTCATTTATCCATTATTCCAATGCCAATTTTAAGGCACCCAATACTTCTACCAATACTTTTGCATTTAATATCGGATTGACCTATTCCTTGGATCACGATACGACCTACGAATATGTGAAACCAGAATCTTCGGAGAAGATAACAGAACCGATTCGGTACAATTTAGTGTTTCGTGCAGGGGCAAATGAAAGTGATGTGATCAATATGGGACGCTATGGATTTGCCACTATATCGGCCTATGCTGATAAACGTTTGGGAAAGCGAAGCGCCATTCAATTGGGAACCGATTTCTTCTTTTCCAATTTTTTAAAGGAATTGATTCGATATCAATCCATCTCATTTCCTGAGTCTGAGGTAGATTCGGATACCGATTATAAAAGAATTGGTGTTTTTGTAGGTCACGAACTTTTTGTGAATAAGATGAGTGTGGTGGCCCAATTGGGGTATTATGTGTACTATCCTTTTGATTTTGAAGGGAAAATGTATAATAGAATTGGAATGAAGCGCTATTTTGGAGACAAGGTTTTTGGAGCATTGACTTTAAAATCACATGGAGCCAAGGCCGAGGCCGTTGAATTTGGAATAGGTGTTAGATTATAGTATTGAGATGTTAAAAATTAGAAATCTTGTTAAGATTATGAATGTCACTTCGAGCGCAGTCGAGAAGTGCTTGATACTATTTACATTTCTATTGATTTCTTGCAATGGCGACAACGTTCCCGATTGTTTCCAAAATGCAGGGGATTTAGTTCGTGAAACTGTAGATGTTACTGAATTTTCCAAGATTACCGTTTTTGAAAACTTGAATGTGGTTTTAAAACAGGGAGATGAACAATTGGTGGAGGTGGAAACCGGAGAATATTTGTTGAACGATGTTTCTGCAACAGTTGAAGATAACCGTTTGATTTTACGAAATGAAAATAGCTGCAATTATGTTCGTGATTATGGTCTGACCACGGTTTATATCACTTCCCCGAACATTTCTGAAATTCGGAGCAGCACAGGGCTATTGATCTCCAGTGATGGCGTTTTGGATTATCCTAGTGTAACTTTGTTGGCAGAAAGTTTCAATAATCCAGAAACGGAAACTACCGACGGTTCCTTCGATTTAAACCTCAATGCAACATCGGTAAGGATTGTAGTGAATGGAATTGCCTATTTCAAACTAAAAGGGAATACAGCGAATTTTAATATTACTGTCGCAGCAGGAGATTCAAGAATTGAGGCCGAAAATTTAATTTCCGAAAATGTAATTCTTAATCATAGAGGTTCAAACGATGCATATGTAAACCCACAACAAAGCATAAGTGGGGTCATTAGAGGTACTGGCGACGTCATCAGTGTAAGCACCCCTCCAGAGATCAATGTAGAGGAACTTTACAATGGCAGGTTGATTTTTCAGGATTAAGAAACTGCCATTGATGATATTTATCCTCTTTCACTTTAATATTTCTCTTTAATTTCGGGGTTCAAACCAAATTCTTGGGGAATCTCTTCACGCATATTAAAAATTTATTTTCTCCTTTTCCTAAGGTAAAGTCTTTGGTTGGGTTACAAGGATTGGAAAGAGCCGATATTATTTTTCATAATCTGGTAGCAGAAAAAAAAGTTCCTGGCTTGGCCGTTACTATTTTAGAGAAAGGTGAAATAGTACTTCAAAAAGGCTATGGTTTTTCTGATCTTGAGGAAAAAATTAAGGTGGACCCAAGACAAACGGTGTTTCGCATTGCAAGTATTTCCAAATGTATTACCGGATTGGCTTTGGGAAAAATGATTGAGGACCACATTGTGGATTTAGACGAATCTTTCTATTCCTATGTGCCTTACTATTCAAAAAAGAAGTATGATTTTACACTTCGGCAATTGGCAGGTCATACAGCAGGAATTAGAGGATATAGAGGTAAAGAGTTTGCTTTGAACCAAGATTTTTCCATTAAGGATAGCATCTCGGTTTTTAAGGATGCCCCTCTACTTTTTGAACCGGGAAACGGATATCTCTACAATAGTTTCGATTTTGTTTTGTTGTCTTTGGCGATGCAAGAGGCGAGTGGCATTTTATTTCAAGACTACGTCAAAGAAAATATTTTAATGCCCTTGGGATTGACAAATGTTTTCACTCCAAATGATGACTTTTCGAGCCAAGCACAGTTTTATTCAAAAAGGGCATTATGTTTTACTGAAGCTACTGAAGTAAATAATAATTACAAATTGGCAGGGGGAGGGTATTTGTCCACTTGTGAAGATGTGGCAAAATTGGGTCAAGCCATTTTAGAACAAAAATTGCTCAAAATGGAAACCTATGAGGAATTATTGACCTCTCAAATCGTGAATGGAGAGCCTACTTATTATGGTCTGGGATTTCAAGTGAGTCAAGATAGTCAAGGGAGACCATTTGTTGGACACGTTGGAAGTAACGTAGGAGCCTATACCAACCTTTTTGTATACCCAGAACAGGAAAAAGTGGTGGCCATTTTAATCAACTGTACGGATCCGAAAGTTCAAAATGAATTGGATTTGGCTATTAATGCTATTTTTAAAGAAGAGGTTTAAACCTTACTGGCCATTTTCGCCTCAATTTCCAAAGCGTATTTTTTACAAAGGTCGAAAGTTTCGGTCACATCTTCCATCGTGGTTCTTGGGTTGATGAGACACATACGAAGCACAATCTGTCCATTCAAAATAGTGGTGACCAAAAGCGCTTTTCGGGAATCCACCACTTTTCCAGAAATGTACTGGTTGATTTTATCCAACTCTTTTTCACTGTAATTTTTTGAAATGGGATTGTACCTAAAATTAATGACAGCCAAAGTTGCAGGAAATACCACTTCCCAACTTTTGCTGCCCCTCAATTTGGTTTCCACCTCTTCTGCCAAATCAATATTATAAGAAATGGCATCACGAAATTCTTTCAAACCAAAAGTTTTTAAGGACATGTAGAATTTTAAGGCACGGAATCTTCTGGTCAATTGAATTCCATGATCATAGAAATTGATTTCAGAAGTATTGCCTTCAATATCTCTTAAATACTCCGGTTTTTCGGTAAAGGTGCTACTCAAATTTTTATGGTTTCGAACCAAGAGGCATCCCATTTCGTAGGGTTGGAAAAACCATTTGTGTGGATCTACGGTCAACGAATCGGCTTTTTCAATTCCTTTCATCGCCTGTTTCCCCTTTTGCGATAAAATGGCAGCTCCGCCATAAGCCCCATCAATGTGAAACCAAATATCTTCCTTTTTGCAAATCTTGCCCAGTTCTACCAATGGATCTACAGTACCCGTATTTGTGGTTCCCGCCGTGGCAATCAAACAGAAAGGATACATACCTTCCAATCTATCTTTGGCAATACAGTTTTTTAGTTTATTGACTGAAAACTTCAGTTCACTATCTGTTGGAATGATCCGAATCTGTTCTTTTTTAAATCCTAAAACACGAATCGCTTTAATGTTGGATGAGTGGGCTTGGTCCGAAAGATAGATGACAGCCTTGGAGAAATCATCCCCACATTTAACTCTGCGGGCAGTTACCACAGCAGTCAAGTTTGCCATGGAGCCTCCACTGGTAAAGATCCCACCACCTTTTTTCTTCGGGAACCCGAAAATCTTCAACAACCATTGAATGGTCACGATTTCTAATTCGGCAGCTGCGGGACTAGCGGCCCAACCACCTGAGAAAATATTGTAACCTGTAGCAAGGGCATCGGCCATTACACTGATGTAATTGCTTGGGCCAGGCACAAAGGAAAAGGATCTTGGATGGGCCATATTGGCACTGTTGGTCATCACTTTATCCAAAACAAAATTGAGCACCTGCGTTGGGTCGGAACCTTCTTCGGGGGCCTCCTCCAAAAACAAGGAGTCCATTTCTTCACGCGAACCTAGGGCTACGGGCAATTTTTGGTGTTGGGTGGCGTGGTGTTCCACAATGGCATCAACAATTTGATAACCATAGGTTTTCATTTCTTCTTTGGAGAGTTCCAATCTGGCGTTGTTCTTCTTCATCTAGTCCTATTTCTTCTGAGGTGCAAAAGTACCACAAATGTTATGGTTTTAATAGAACAACGGCACTTGTATTTGGGGATGATTAGGCTATGCCTTTGAAGTCAGTTCCGTAAACAAGCTTTCCAGATTTTTGTTTTTTCTGCTCAGTTGAAGTGTTTTCAATTGGTTATCATGTGCAAAATCAAAAACAGCAGGGCGCATATCTTTGGAAGTATTGAAAGTAATTTCATAAACAAATCCCACTATATTTTTTACGTGAGACACATTGGGCATTTGCTGCAACAATTGCTCTTCCACACGGTAATCAAATTCAACTTCGATGATTTGTTCCTCAGCTTCGCGAAGTTCTTCCAACTTTTTATCGGCCACCAATTCGCCTTTGTTAATGATGATCACACGGTCACAAACGGCTTCCACTTCTTTCATAATATGAGTGGAAAGTAAAATAGTCTTCTCTTTTCCGATGTCACGAATCAATTTTCGGATTTCAATCAATTGGTTGGGGTCAAGACCGGTTGTAGGTTCATCGAGAATCAAAACCTCGGGGTCGTGCAACAAGGCAGCGGCAAGCCCCACCCGTTGACGATATCCTTTGGATAATTGCCCGATTTTTTTGTGGGCTTCAGGGGTCAATCCCGTTTGTTCAATCACTTCATTGATTTTGGACTTGTCCACTTTGTACACATCGGCATTAAAGGCCAAATACTCCTTTACATACATTTCCAAGTACAATGGATTGTGTTCTGGCAAGTACCCTATACTTTTTTGAACATCTTTTTCCGCGCTCAACACATCAAAACCATTAACGGCAGCTTCCCCCTCATCAGCTTTATAGTAGGTGGTCAAAATCCGCATCATGGTCGATTTGCCAGCACCGTTCGGGCCTAAAAATCCAACTACTTCTCCTTTGTTAATGGTAAAGGAAACATTGTTCAATGCTTTTTGTGAACCAAAGGTTTTAGTGATGTTCTGTACGGTAATGGACATTTAAAGGTTTTTGGGTTTAATGATTTCCTCGATTTCGGTCAAAAGCTGAAAGTTACAATCGTTCAAATAATATTTAAACGACTTCCCAATATATTTAATATGCAATTGTGGATTTTCTGAATATTTTCCTGGGGAGGTGCTCATAAAGAGTTCTAAAACAAAGCTAAGTATAGTTATCAGCCAGTTAGTTCTTTTTTCTTTTATTTCGAATTTTTCAAGCTTATCAAGTAGGAAGGATTCGTTTGATTGACTGATACTTTTGTCTATGATTTTAACTGAATCGGTTGACAAAATAATTTCAAACTTTGGCTTTTCCCTTAAAAGGTATGTTCGTTCTTTCATTTATAAGACTTGGAGTCAAATCAAAAATACACTTTTCGATGTTTTAATCCTTGTGTTTCAAACAGAAAGGAAAAAGGTTACTGTTCAAATTTGAAATGGAAGCAAAAGGAGTATTCTTAAAAAAGTATGGTTTCTGTAAAATAATGTGCAGTGGAAATGTATTTTTTGAAAAAAATTCAAAAAAAGTTCGTTAAAGACTTTTCAATTCAGAATGAATAACTAAATTGGCCGAGAATTTACAAGAAAATGACAAACACGTATTTCTGGAACCGTTTTTATTTTTACTTCTTTTTTCAAAGAGGTACGGGACTATTATAGATACGTTTAAAGTATAACCAATTTATAAAGTCCCGATGCAATCGGGACTTTTTTTTTGCCATGGGTTTAAAAATAGCCATTCAGGGAATTAAGGGATCTAACCACCATCAAGTGGCCATAGATTTTTTTGGGGATGATATTGAGTTGATGGAATGCAGCAGTTTTGATGCCGTAGTCGACCATTTATTGAAAGGTACTGCCGACAAGGGCATTATGGCCATTGAAAACTCCATCGCAGGTTCTATTATTCCCAATTACAATTTGGTGTACCACAATAAAATCCATGTGATTGGGGAACATTATTTGGGCATCCACCATAATTTGATGGTGCTCAAAGGAAAAACCCTGGAAGATGTAAAAGAGGTACATTCACATCCGATGGCCTTGTTGCAGTGCAAGGAGTTTTTCAAGGATTACCCCTATATTAAATTGGTGGAAAGTGCGGATACTGCCGAAACCGCCAAACAAATTCAAGAAGAAGGACTGGAACATATTGCAGCCATCGCACCTAAGATGGCCGCAGAGTTGTACGATTTGGAAATTATTGCGGACAACATTCAGACTATTGTAAACAATTCCACAAGGTTCATTATTGTAAAAAAACAGAATAAAGTACTGCCCAAAGAAGAAATCAACAAGGCATCGTTGCGATTCATTACCGATCATAAAAGGGGGAGTTTGGCCACCGTGCTGAACGTGATGAGTGATTGCAATATGAACTTGACCAAGATTCAATCCCTTCCGGTGATTGAGACCCCTTGGAAGTATGCCTTTTTTGTGGATGTCACTTTCGAAAAATACGATCACTTTGCCAAAGCAAAATCGTTGTTGGAGATCATGTCCGAAGATTTTCAGGTTTTGGGTGAATATAAAAATGCATTGTTGTAATGGTCACAGCAGATAGGTTAAATACCGTTCAGGAATATTACTTCTCCAAAAAATTGAGAGAGGTAAGAGGTTTGGTTGCCCAAGGCAAACCCATTATAAATATGGGAATCGGAAGTCCAGATTTGGCGCCTTCACCTTTGGTGTTGGAAACTCTACGGGATTCCATAACCGATGCAGGGGCGCACCAATATCAAAGTTATCAAGGTTTGCCGCAGTTACGGGAGGCCATTGCGGATTTCTATTTGCAAAAATTTGACGTGACGGTGGACCCAGAATCGGAAATTTTGCCGTTGATGGGTTCCAAGGAAGGGATCATGCACATTAGTATGGCTTTTTTAAATGTAGGGGATGAGGTGTTGTTGCCCAATCCAGGGTATCCGACCTATGCTTCCGTGACCAATTTGGTAGGAGCAGTGGCGGTAAATTACGATTTGACTGCTGAAAATGGGTGGTTTCCAGATTTGGAGGCACTTACCAAAAAGGATTTATCCAAAGTAAAATTAATGTGGATCAGCTACCCACATATGCCCACTGGCGCAACCGCAACTTTGGAACAACTTAAGTTGTTGATAGATTTTGCTAAGAAACATGAAATTCTTTTGGTAAACGATAACCCTTATAGCTTTGTTTTATCGAGCAATCCTACCAGTATTTTATCCATTGATGGAGCTAAAGAATGCACGTTGGAGCTGAACAGTTTGAGCAAAACCTTCAATATGGCAGGGTGGAGAGTAGGAATGGTGTTGGGGAGTGCAGAACACATCAATGCGGTATTGAAAGTAAAGAGTAATATGGACTCTGGAATGTTCTACGGCATTCAAAAAGGGGCCATTGCAGCTTTGCAAAGTGGACCAGAATGGTTCGAAGAATTGGACAACGTGTACACCAAAAGACGTGAGTTGATGTTTCAATTGGCGGACAAATTGGGATGCACCTATGATAAAAATGCAGTAGGCATGTTTGTGTGGTGCAAATTGCCCGAGGGAGCTGAAGCATCCGAAGCATTTATAGACAAGGTTTTGTATGATAAAGATATTTTCATCGCCCCAGGAACCATTTTTGGGAGCAATGGAGAAGGTTACATTCGTTTTTCGCTTTGTGTGAAAGAAGAAAAAATCAAAGAAGCCATAGAAAGATTTTAGATTATGAAAATAGTCATTATAGGAGTTGGATTGATTGGCGGTTCTTTTGCCAAGGATGTGAAAAAGTTGCATCCCGAAGCGGAAATGATTGGAGTGGATAATAGTGAAGCGCATTTGGAAGAGGCACTTCAACTTCAAATCATAGATAAAAAAGGGGATTACCAAGATTTGGCAACTGCGGATTTGGTGTATGTGGGAATTCCCGTGAATGTGTTGGTGACCGAATTGCCCAAAATTTTGGATGCCGCAGGGGATGATACCGTGGTGATAGATGCAGGTTCCACCAAGAGATTGATTTGCGAGCAGGTTGCCGAACACCCAAATCGTAGAAATTTTATGGCATGTCACCCCATAGCGGGAACCGAGTTTTCCGGTCCGACCGCGGCCTTGGAAGGTTTGTACACGGGAAAGACCATGATCATTTGCGAAGTGGAGAAAACGGCCTTCAAATTGCAAGAAAGAGCGTTGGCCATATTTCAGGAAATCGGAATGCGAATTCGTTATATGAACCCCGAAGCACACGACAAACACATCGCCTACGTATCTCATTTATCACACATTAGCTCATTTATGTTGGGAAAGACAGTTATTGAGAAAGAGAAAAATGAACGTGATATTTTTGACATGGCGGGGAGTGGTTTTGAGAGTACCGTTCGCTTGGCAAAAAGTTCACCCGATATGTGGACGCCTATTTTTGAACAGAATAAGGACAATGTGGTGGAAACCTTGGAAGAGTACATTCAAAACCTTACCACATTCAAGCAACTGATTTTGGACAACGATTTTGAAAATGTCCACCAAGAAATGAGTAACACCAATAAAATAAAACAAATACTAAAAGGAATACCACTTACAAAAAAATAGAGAGTATTATGGAAAACAAGAAGGAAATGAGAAAATGGTTGGATGACATGAATTTGGGGCATCCTCTGGTTATTGCAGGTCCATGTAGTGCAGAAACCGAAGAACAGGTGCTTAAAATTGCACATGAACTAAAAGATACCGACGTGAACTACTACCGCGCTGGAATCTGGAAGCCAAGAACTCGTCCTGGAAACTTTGAGGGAGTAGGAGCAATTGGATTGAAGTGGTTGCAAAAAGTTAAGGAAGAAACAGGTTTAAAAACTGCTACCGAGGTGGCAAATAGGGCCCACGTTGATTTGGCGTTGGAGTATGATGTAGATCTATTGTGGATCGGGGCGCGTTCTACCGTAAGCCCGTTCATTATCCAAGAAATTGCCGATGCCTTGGAAGGAACCGATAAAATTGTATTGGTTAAAAACCCAGTGAACCCAGACCTTTCTTTGTGGTTGGGTGCAGTGGAGCGTTTGTACGCTGCCAATATTGAAAAATTGGGTGTGATCCACAGAGGGTTCTCCACATACGAAAAAACGAAGTATAGAAACATTCCAGAGTGGCAATTGGCCATTGAGTTGCAAACCAAGTTTCCTGATCTTCCTATCATTAATGATCCTAGCCACATTACTGGTAAGCGTGATATGATTTTTGATGTATCCCAAACCGCATTGGATTTGAACTTTGATGGTTTGATGATCGAAACACATTACGATCCAGACAATGCTTGGAGTGACGCTGCACAGCAAGTAACCCCAAAAACATTGGTTCAGATTATGAAAGATCTTCGAATTAGAAAAGAAACTGATGAAGAAGCCGAATATAACAGCAAGTTGACCAACCTTAGAGCACAGATCGATGTGTTGGACAATCAGTTGATTGATTTGTTAGGCAAAAGAATGAAAGTTTCTGATGGTATCGGGGAATTGAAAAAGCAAAAGAATGTTGCCGTACTTCAAAGTAACCGATGGAACGCCATTTTGGGCAACATGATCTTGGAAGGTGAGCAAAGAGGATTGAGCGAGGAGTTTATTTTGAAAATGTTCAAAGCGATTCACCAAGAATCCATCAACCACCAGGAAAAAATCATCAACGCTTAGTTGAATTAAAGATTTAGGTTGTAAAACCATCCGATCCAGGTATTAAATTTGGGTTTCGGATGGTTTTTTTGTTTTTAACTGTAACAAAACCGTTTCTCATCCATCTTTCAAGAGTAAAAACACTACAACATGAAAAAAATAGGTACCCTTAGTTTGATTTTGCTTCCCTTGATCATGTTTTCGCAACGGATCATCGACACGGAAGTTGGAGAGTTCAACGAGATTAAAGTTTTCGACCTTATCGAGGTCAATTTGATTCAATCGGATGAAAACCGAATTATGATCAAAGGATGGAATGTGGATGACATTAAATGGACCAATAAAAATGGAGTTTTGAAACTTCGTATGCAGTTGGACAAGAAATTTCAGGGAGAGGACACCATGATTGAAGTATACTACACCAATTTGGATGTGATCGATGGTAATGAGGGTGCCGAAATTACTTGTAACGAATTGGTGCAAAAGAGTAAGATTGAACTTAGGGCCCAGGAAGGAGCAACGATTCATATAGGAATGGATGTGGATTATGCAGATATCCGCGCGGTAACGGGTGGTATTATTGAAGCTTCAGGTTTGGCAAAAACTCAAAGTGTTGTGTTAAATACAGGAGGAGTGTTTGAAGGAAGGGAATTGAGAACGTCCAATACCGATATTAAAATTTCTGCAGGAGGTGAAGCCGATGTCTTTGCTTCCGAATTGGTAGATATCAATGTAACTGCCGGAGGAGACGTTTATGTGTACGGGCAACCCAAAACAGTACATAAAAAAACCTTTGTAGGTGGTAGGATCTACATTAAGGATTAATGAAGATTGCAAACAAAAAAAGCCCCTTGGTTTTCCAAGGGGCTTTTTAATTTGTACTTGTTTTACTTTTTAAAGATGTATCGGGTAATAAAAATACCTTGACTATCATCCTTGCCAGAATCACTTTCCACTCCGCTTACCACAAAGGCCAATTCCCAGCCATTGGTGATCATATCGTTGATCATGGAAGTGATCACAGCATCGTTGGCGGCAATGTTCTGAAAACGGATACCACCAATATTGTAAAAGTTCAACAATTTGGTTTCTTCAAAGTTTTTCACTCGAATATCCCCTCGGTCCGATTTGTTTCTGGTGTTATCATCTTCTGTTTGAACGCTGGTGTACTCCTTGTAATCTTTGTCCTCCAAGGCATTGATGATTCTTGATCTACCCAATCCGTTTGGAACAATGGATTCTACACTGGTTACCACTTTGTACTGTTGTGCATAAGCGCCGAATCCAGCCATAAGGGCAAGCAGGGAAATAAAAACTGATTTTTTCATAATGGAAATAGTTAATGAATATTAAAAACTGTTGTCAAAGTTATAGGACGAAAAATAAGGAATATTGTTTCTTTGTAATGAAAATATAAATAAATAGTGAACGGAACTGTTTACAAATCAACAGGTAGCTGGTATACCGTAAAATCGGAGGAAGGGGATTTTTATGAATGTCGCATAAAAGGCAAGTTCCGTACCCAAAATATCAAGAGCACCAATCCTGTTGCAGTGGGTGATCATGTAGTGTTTCAATTGGAAGAAATTGGGGATGAAACCGTTGCCGTGATTTCTGAAATTGGCGAACGTAAAAACTATATCATCCGTAAATCGGTTAAACTTTCCAAACAGACCCACATTATTGCCGCAAACCTGGATCAAGTTTTTTTATTGGTCACTTTGAACAATCCGCCGACATTCACTGCTTTTATTGACCGTTTTTTGGTCACCGCTGAAGCTTATGATATTCCTGTGGTGTTACTGTTCAATAAATTGGATACGTATAGCGATGAGGAATTGGATGAAGTGGATTACCTCATGGGACTTTATTCCCATATTGGTTACAAATGCATCCCAATCGAAGCAATTGACGGTAAAAATGTGGACAAGGTAAAGGCAATGATGGTGGACAAAACCAGCATGTTTGCAGGTCATTCTGGAGTTGGAAAATCTACCTTGGTCAATGCCTTGGAACCAGGACTTCATTTAAAGACGACCGAAATATCCGAACAGCATTTACAAGGCCAGCACACCACCACCTTTGCGGAAATGTACGATCTATCGTTCAACGCACGGATTATCGACACACCTGGGATCAAAGGCTTTGGTATTGTGGATATGGAACAAGATGAGATCGGGGATTATTTTCCAGAATTTTTTGAATTGAAATCCGAATGTAAGTTCAATAATTGCCTTCATCTCGATGAGCCAAAATGTGCCGTAAAAGAAGCTCTGGAAAAAGATGAGATTGCATGGAGCAGGTACCGAAGCTATGTACAAATGCTAACAGGGGAAGAGGACAATCCATACAGAGAAAGATAATGAGAACCGTAATTCAGAGAGTATCAGAAGCCAGCGTAACCGTTGATGGCAAAATTATATCAGAAATAGGTAAAGGTCTTTTGGTCTTATTGGGCATTGAAGATGCAGATGGAACAGAAGATATAGAATGGTTGTCCCAGAAAATAGCCAATCTTCGAATATTTGGCGATGAAAATGATGTGATGAACCGCTCTGTTTTAGATGTTGAGGGAGATGTAATTGTGGTAAGCCAGTTTACCTTGCATGCCCAGACCAAAAAAGGAAATCGCCCCTCTTATATCAAAGCCTCCAAACCAGATGTGGCCATACCATTGTATGAAAATTTTGTTCAGATTTTGGAGCAAAAATTGGGCAAAAAGGTCGGTACTGGAATTTTTGGAGCCGATATGAAAGTTAGACTTCTTAATGATGGCCCTGTGACCATAATCATTGATACTAAAAATCGGGAGTAAACGTATTTTGTCGATTTATTATTGATTTTTTGTAAGAAATTAATCACATTAGCGTTAGAAGACCAAACCCTAACCAAACTAATGCGATTTTTTGCACTTACCCTTTTTTTCCTTTTTTTAAATTTTGTCCATGCCCAATATAATGTAAACTCTATCCCCGAGAACCTTCTTGATGGGGCGGATGCTGTGGTTCGATTGGACAAAATGGAGGTAGTTGTTTCTGCCCAAGATAAAATGGAGATTCGTTATCATAGGGTCGTTACTGTACTCAACCAAGATGGGGATGACGATGTGGGCGCCTATGCTTATTATGAAAAAAATGATAAGATCTCAAACCTTGAGGCTACTGTGTACAATGCCAATGGGAATGAAATCAAAAAATTTAAGAAAAAGGATTTTGTGGACCAAAGTGCTATTGGAGGAGGAACACTTTATTCCGATTCAAGAGCCATGTTTTTAAGGTACACACCAACCCAATATCCATACACTGTTGAATTTGTAAAAGAGTATACCACGCCAAATACGGCATTCGCCCCTGTTTGGAATTTTCTGGACGATTATAATGTGAGCACAGAGCTAAGTGAATTTAGCTTCCAAGCTGATGAGAGCATTCCCTTTAGGCACCATGAACAAAGTTTTGAGGGTTACGAGATCAGTTCAAGCAATACCCCGAATCGATTACAGTATCAGGCCAAAAATATTAAGGCCATCCAAAGTGAACCCCTGTCACCATCCTTTAGGGACTTTGCGCCCCAAGTGAAAATAGGATTGAACAAATTCCATTTGGAAGGGGTTAATGGTACAGCCAGTAATTGGAAGGAATTGGGACAATGGATTTATGACCAACTGATTGTGGATAGGGACGAACTGGATAAGAATACCATTTTAAAGGTTCAAAATCTGGTAAAGGGAATAGATGATGACTTTGAAAAAACCAGGTTGATCTATGAGTATGTGCAAGCAAATACACGGTACATAAGCGTGCAATTGGGTATTGGAGGTTGGATGCCCATCAGCGCGGAAGAAGTAGACCGCGTAAAATATGGCGACTGCAAGGGACTTACCAATTACACCAAAGCATTGTTAAGCGCGGTTGGAATCGAATCGTATTACACCGTGGTTTATGGTGATGATCACATTCGCAGTCTCGACAGTGATTTTGCATCGATGCAAGGAAACCATGTTTTTTTAAATGTTCCCATAAACGGCGAAGATGTATGGTTGGAGTGTACAAGTCAAACCGTACCCATCAACCATTTGGGAACTTTTACGGATAATCGACATGTTTTAAAAATTACCCCACAAGGAGGGGAGCTGGTTAAAACCAAGGCCAATTTGGATGAGGGCAATTATCAAAAAACTACCGGGGAGTATACGGTATTTCCGGACAGGAGCATCAGTGGGAAAGCGACCATTGCTTCAAAGGGCACGCAATACGACCAAAAGTATTGGCTAAAAGACAAATCCACCAAAGAACAGGAAGATTTTTACAAAAGATACTGGGGGTACATCAATAATTTATCCTTGGAAAAACTGTCCTTCGAAAACAATAAAAAAGAAGTGGAATTTATTGAGAGTGTCGACATCAAAGCGGCAAATTATCTTTCCAGTGCAAATGAACAATTGATTTTGCCCCTGAATGTTTTCAATCGGAATTTATCGGTCCCATCCAAGGTCAGAAATCGCCATAAGGACATGGTGATATCAAGGGGATATTTGGATGAAGATGAATATACTATCCACTTACCTGAAGGATTTGCATCAGAGGAATTACCAAAGCCCAGAAAAATTCAAAACAAATTTGGCAACTATGAGGTTACCCTGGAAGAGGTAAACAAGGGAACCTTACGCTACAAAAGAAAATTACTGATCAAATCGGGAAAATACCCAAAAGAAGACTATGAGGCCTATCGCGAATTTCGAAAAAAGGTGGCCCGTAGCGATAATGCAAAAATCATACTCAACCAACAACTTTAAAATGAAACTAAAACTATTACTGGTACTATTTGTTATGGCTTCGCAACTGACCATTGCGAACGATTTTAAATTTGGAAAAGTCAATAAAGAAGAGATCGAGGCAGCAGAACATCCGATGCACCCCGATGCAGATGCCGCAATTTTATTTAAAAAGGAATGGGTTCGTTACCGGTATGTAAGTGGAGTGGGTTGGAGCTTGTTGCGCGAGGTCAACTATCGTATTAAAATTTACAACAAAGATGGTTTTGATTGGGCAACACTTCAGGTGCCTTTATATGCTGCTAGTGGAGACGAGGAAAATATCTCATCCGTAAAAGGCTATACTTTTAATATAGAGGAAGGTAAAGTGGTAAGTGAAAAGCTTAAAAACGATGGGGTTTTTACAGAAAGGGTCAATAAATACAGAAAAAGGGCCTCGATAACCATGCCCAATGTAAAGGAAGGAAGTGTTCTGGATATTCAATTTGAGGTATCTTCTCCCATATATTGGTATATAGACGAATTTAAGCTGCAATATCCAATTCCTTTAGATGTTGTGGATGTTAGGTTGGATATCCCGGAATATTTCATTTTTAAAAAATATAGCAAAGGATCTCATCCCATTAAAGTTGATCAAACCTCTGAAAACAGTTCTGTTAGTGTCACCTACAGGAGCAATGACGAAAATGGCCGTTTAGGGAATACTTCCCAAAAAACAGGTAGTGTGGATTTCAGGGAAATAATCCATTTGGTTTCCGCAGAAAACATTCCACCATTATTGGAAGAAAGGTATACAAGCAACATGGATAATTTTTATACATCCATAAAGTTTGAACTTGCCGCTACGCGCTTTCCCAATAGCCCCTACAAAGATTATAGTGTTTCATGGGAAGATGTTGCAAAATCCATTTATGAATATGATGATTTCGGTCCTGAATTGGATAGGACCAAATATTTTGAAGAGGATATAGATCGGGTGCTACAGGGAGCCAGTACGGATTTGGAAAAATCTTTGGCCATATTCCAATTTGTTCAGAACAAGATGAATTGGGACGAATATGTTGGTGTTTCCTGTTCTTCTGGCGGGGTAAGACGGGCTTACAAGGAAAATACGGGCAATGCGGCCGATATAAATTTAATGTTGACCTCTATGTTGAGGTATGCAGGATTGGAAGCCAATCCGGTCTTGGTGAGCACACGTTCACATGGAATACCTTTGTTCCCATCCCGGGATGGTTTTAATTATGTGATTGCCGGAGTAGTGTTCGATGAAGGAATCGTATTGTACGATGCTACCGAAAAAAATGCATTTCCAAATATATTGCCATTACGGGCTTTAAATTGGTTCGGTAGGATGATCAAAGAAGATGGATCATCTGTTGGTGTTAATCTATTGCCCCAAGAGAAGTCCATGGATGCTATAATGATGAACGTATCCTTCGATGGTGAAGGTGGCATATCTGGGAAATTCAGACAACAATATACCAACAATATAGCTTTTCAATTTAGGGAAAACTATGCTAGTGGAAGCGAGGACTCGCATTTGGAGGAAATCGAAAAACGATATGTGGAAATGGAAATATCCGATTTTGAGGTTAAGAACCAATCTGATGTTTCTGCCCCTGTTGTGCAGTCCTATTCCTTCGAAAAGGAGGGAGGGTATGAAGTAATAGGTAACAAAATGTATTTTTCACCAATGTTTCACTTGGCAACCAGTCAAAATCCATTTAAGGCGGATAAAAGAGAGTTCCCAATTGATTATGGATTTCCTTGGGAAGACAAATATATTATCAACATAAATATCCCCGAAGGGTATACATTGGAGCATCTTCCTGCGCCCGTGTCTTTGGCCTTGCCAGATAATTTGGGACATTTTAAATACAATATAACCTCGTCTGGAAAAAGCATTAGTGCCAGAGTTGAAATGGAAATTGCGACTCCAGTGATCCCTGTTCAATATTATCACGATATTAAGGAGTGGTACAAACACATTGTGGATAAAGAGACCGAAAAAATTATACTTTCCAAAATTTAGGAATATCAGCATGGGAAAAAGAATTTTTTTACAGCTACTCCTGTTTCAATGTGCTCTGGGCTTTGGACAGATGGAATTGGAATTTGGGATGCTGTCCCCTTTCGAGAGCAATTTCAAAACTTATGAAAAGGATACAACGGCCCATGCTGTATACCTCTATGAAAAGGGCGAAAATTTCTTTGAGATTCGGGGCAATTATGTCTGGCTTATTAAGAAATATAGTGCCAAAATCAAAGTTTTGGACAAACAAGGTATAGCAGTTGCCGATATATCAATTCCATATTATCGTTCCGATAACGGAAGGGAAACGGTTGAAGAAATAAGGGCGATTACGCATAATGGAACGGTTAGGACAGGACTTAAAAAAGAGGATGTATTCGATGTGGATTTGACCGAAAGATGGTCGGAGAAGCGATTTACATTCCCAGCTGTGCAAGAAGGTTCCATTTTGGAATATGTCTACGAAATCAAGTCACCATTTTTTTTCAATCTCAACGGATGGAAATTCCAAGGGGATATTCCCAAAGTATATACCGAGTACAATGCCAAGATTCCCGGAAATTACCGGTACAATAGAACCTTGATTGGGGAACTTCCTCTTGATATTAACGAAGCCACCATTAAAAAAGAGTGTTTTTCAATTCCAGGAACTTCCAAACAAGCCGATTGTGAGGTGCTAAAGTATGTCATGAAAGACGTACCCGCCTTTAAAGAGGATGAAAGTTTTATGTTATCCCCTAAAAACTATAGGTCTTCTTTGGAATTTGAGCTGTCCGAGCATCTTCGGTTCAACGGTGCAACGGACAGGTATACCAAAAGTTGGAAAGATGTTGACAAAGAATTCAAAGCAGACAAGGACTTGGGGCGCCAACTTAAAAAAGAAAACTTTTTTGAGCGAAATGTACCTTTGGATTTGATCGGCGGCGGCGGCGATAAACTGGAAAAAGCAAAACGAATTCACGAATTCGTCAAAAATTGGTTTGTTTGGAACGGCGATTATGGAATTTATTTGAACAATAGGGTCAAAGAAGCCTTTGATGAACGCAAGGGGAACGTTGCCGAAATCAATATTACCTTGATCAATCTTCTCAATGCAGCTGGTGTGGATACGGATATGATGGTGCTGTCAACAAGAAACAATGGCTTGCCCAAAAAATCACATCCGGTAATGTCGGATTTTAATTATTTGATTGCCAAGGTTGATATCGATGGAACCTCTTATTTGTTGGATGCAACCGAAAAATATTTGCCATTTGGAATGCTGCCATACCGCTGTTTAAATTATTATGGGAGGGTCATGGATTTGGATGGTGAAAGTTATTGGTTTGATATAGTTCCCGAGAACAAGAACAGAAGGGCCATACAAATAGAGATGTCTTTGGATCTGGAAAATGGTTTGGTCACAGGAAATTTTGATGAGATTACTACTGGATATGAGGTTTTGTTCAAAAAAAATCAGTTGGCCTCATTGACCACGGATGAATATTTGGACGAGTTGGAAGAAAGCGCTACTGGGGATTTTAGTATTGAGAACTATGAACTGAATGATGAAGAATCGGACGATAGCAAACTTGTGGAACATTTCGAGTTCGAGATGGATGGGGTAGAATCCGGGGCAACAATTTATTTTAATCCTTTTGCCATAAAATTTTTTAAAACCAACCCCTTTATTGCGGAACAGAGATTCTATCCTGTGGATTTTGGGTATTTAAGATCATACATGTACTACGCTAATATTGAGGTTCCCGAAGGATATAAGATAAAGGAACTTCCTGAAACATTGATTTTGTCCTTGCCCGAAAATAGTGGAATGCTACGTTTTAATTGCTCGGAATCACAAGGAAAGGTAATGGTGCAGTACAGTTTGCAGTTAAAAGCGCCCCACTATACCAGTGAAGGTTATGGATTCGTGAAGAAATTTTTTGAGAATGCGGTAAATGCACAAAATAACAGTTATCTGGTTTTGGAAAAGATATAATCGAGCTTGTGCTTACCTTTGTGTTTTCATATTAAATAAAGCAAGGTGAATATCGAAAACGCACAAAAGGCCGTAGACGAATGGATCAAGAACCATGGAGTTCGTTATTTTAACGAACTTACCAATATGGCACAACTTACCGAGGAAGTTGGGGAAGTGGCACGTATCATTGCCCGTCGTTATGGGGAACAGAGCGAAAAGGAGTCCGATAAAGCCAAAGATTTGGGAGAAGAACTGGCCGATGTGGTTTTTGTGGTATTGTGCTTGGCAAATCAGACAGGAATCGATTTGCAAGAAGCTTTTGACAAAAAATTGGACTTAAAAACAAAGCGTGATCACGACCGCCACCAGAATAACAAAAAGCTGAAATAAAGTTGCGCCCATAAACTGTCGTTAGGGCTGTTTTTTCTAGTTTTGAAGATTCATTCAAAGAGAAGAAAATTGAGACTTCAACTTACCGCACCTGCAACTAAGACCATCCAAAAAGAAATTGGAATAACAGGCTCCAAAAGCGAGACGAACCGTTCGTTGTTGCTTCAGGCACTTTTTCCAAATGTAAACATTGAGAACCTTTCCAATTCCGATGATGGGGAAGTAATGCAAATAGGTTTGAAAATCTCAAACGGAACGGTGGACATTCACCACGCTGGTACCGCTATGCGTTTTTTAACCGCCTATTTTGCCTCTCAAGCAGGTAAGGAAGTGGTGCTAACAGGTTCATCCAGAATGCAAGAGCGACCGATTAAAGTTTTGGTCGAAGCCCTACAAGCCTTGGGTGCCGATATTCAATTCGAAAAAGAAGAAGGTTATCCCCCTTTGAGGATTTCAGGTAAAAAGTTGGAGCAGAGCCAAGTTTCCCTGCCAGCCAATATCAGTAGTCAATATATCTCCGCTTTATTATTGATTGCCCCAAGTTTGGAAAATGGCTTGGAATTGGATTTGATTGGGAAAATCACTTCCGTTCCTTACATCAAAATGACCTTAGCATTATTGGAACAAATAGGTGTTCAAACTTCATTCGAAGGTAACAAAATCAAAGTGGAGCCCAAGGAAAGTGTATCCGACACCACTTTAGTGGTGGAATCCGATTGGAGTTCGGCCAGTTATTTTTACAGCATTGCCGCTTTGTCAGATGTGGGTTCAAAGATTAAACTTTCGTCCTACAAAGAAAGTTCGTTGCAAGGCGATAGTGTGCTGGCTAAAATTTATACCCATTTTGGGGTAGAAACCACTTTTTCGCACAATCAAATTACACTTTCAAAAACAGCGGAAGCCAAAACCAATTTCTTCGAATACGATTTATCCAATGCCCCAGATATTGCCCAGACCATTGCAGTAACCTGTTTGGGGTTGGGAATTGGGTGTCATTTAACAGGATTGCATACCCTGCCCATTAAAGAAACCGATCGTTTGGCCGCATTGCAGACCGAACTTGGAAAGTTTGGGGCCAAAGTGGATATTGATGCCGAAAGTCTAACGCTTTATGCAATCGAAACCTTAAATGCCGGAGTGGCCGTTGATACGTATAATGATCACAGAATGGCGATGGCCTTCGGCCCATTAGCTCTAAAAATTGATTTAAAGGTGAACGATGCGGGCGTGGTTTCCAAGTCCTATCCTGATTTCTGGAATGATCTTAAGACCCTTGGATTTGGCATTGCCGAAATGTAAAGGGCATTTAATCATCAAATTACTTGACATCCCCCATCACGAGGTCGTATATTTGCACCCTCTTTAAAAAAACGAAAAAAAGTCCAAATGAAATTATCGAACTTCAATTTTGAATTGCCAAAAGAATTGTTGGCCGAACATCCTGCGGAACACAGGGACGAATCCAAGCTTATGGTAATTCACAGAGATACCGGAAAAATTGAACACAAAATGTTCAAAGACCTAATTGATTACTTCGACGAAGGTGATGTGATGGTCTTGAACAATACCAAGGTGTTTCCTGCTCGACTTTTTGGAAATAAAGAAAAAACTGGAGCTAGAATCGAGGTGTTCTTACTTAGGGAATTGAACCAAGAACAACGGCTTTGGGATGTGTTGGTAGACCCTGCAAGAAAGATTCGTATCGGAAACAAATTGTATTTCGGGGATGATGAAAGTTTGGTGGCAGAAGTGATCGATAATACTACATCTAGAGGTAGAACCTTGCGTTTCCTTTACGATGGTTCTTATACCGATTTTAGAAGAAAATTGAGGGAATTGGGGGAAACTCCATTGCCAAAATACATCAAAAGGGAAGTAACCCCTGAGGATGAAGAGCGTTACCAGACCATTTATGCCAAGCATGAAGGTGCGGTGGCAGCTCCAACGGCCGGTTTGCACTTCTCTAAGCACCTATTGAAGCGTTTGGAGATCAAAGGCATCGATTTTGCCGAAGTGACGCTTCACGTTGGATTGGGAACCTTTAACCCAGTTGAGGTGGAAGATTTGTCCAAGCACAAAATGGATAGCGAGGAATTGGTGATCGATGAAAAAGCTACCGAGGTAGTGAACAGTGCCAAAGCCAAGAAAAGAAAAATTTGTGCCGTTGGAACCACAGTGATGAGAGGTTTGGAAAGTGCCGTTTCTTCGGAACAGACCTTGAATACCTTCGAGGGATGGACCAACAAATTTATCTTCCCTCCATACGATTTTAGCATTGCAAATTGTATGATCACCAACTTTCACTTGCCAAAATCAACTTTGTTGATGATGGTTTCTGCGTTTGCAGGTCATGATTTAATAAAGAAAGCCTACAAACAGGCTATTTTGGAAGGATATCGTTTTTATTCCTACGGGGATGCGATGTTGATCCTATAAGAACAATATTTTATAAAAGGGAAATCCCGTTAGGTAAGAACCGGCGGGATTTTTTCTTATGTATCTTTAAGTGATGGAAATCAAAAAGAAGGACATACGGGCATTGACCAAGGAGCAACTCCGACAATTTTTTGTGGAACATGGTGACAAGGCATTTCGTGGCAACCAGGTTTACGAATGGTTGTGGCAAAAATCTGCCCATGACTTTGATGCCATGACCAATATTTCCAAGGAAACCCGACAAATGTTGGAAGACAACTTTGTGATCAACCATATTCGAGTGGATCAAATGCAACGTAGTTCCGATGGTACCATTAAAAATGCGGTACGTTTGCATGATGGGTTGATTGTAGAATCCGTTTTGATTCCGACAGATACAAGAACCACGGCCTGTGTTTCCAGTCAAGTGGGGTGTAGTTTGGATTGCCGTTTTTGTGCTACGGCACGCCTAAAACGTATGCGAAACCTGAATCCAGATGAGATTTACGATCAAGTGGTGGCAATCGACAACGAAAGCCGATTGTATTTTGACCGTCCGTTGAGCAATATCGTTTTTATGGGAATGGGAGAACCCTTGATGAACTACAACAATGTCTTGAAAGCCATTGATAAGATCACATCTCCCGAGGGGTTGGGCATGTCTCCAAAGCGAATAGTGGTTTCAACCTCAGGAGTACCCAAGATCATTAAAAAGATGGCAGATGAAGAGGTGAAATTCGGATTGGCGGTTTCTTTGCACTCTGCCATTGATGAGGTGCGAACTTCCATTATGCCGTTCAACGCAACATTTCCTTTAAAGGACCTTCGCGAAGCTTTGGAATATTGGTATAGCAAGACCAAGAATAAGATTACTTACGAATATGTGGTTTGGAAAGGTATCAACGACACCCAAGAAGCTGTGGATGCCTTGGTAAAGTTCTGCAAATTCGCACCATCAAAGGTCAACCTTATTGAATACAATCCTATAGATGATGGGGAGTTTCAACAAGCATCCGAAAAGGCAGTTGAATTGTATAAAAACACCTTGGAACGAAATGGAATAACGGTAACCGTACGTAGATCTCGCGGTAAGGATATTGATGCCGCTTGCGGACAATTGGCCAATAAACAGTAGGCAATTAGCAATGATCAGTTTTCAGTAAACAGTATTTTTCTTTACCCTTTACCCTTTACCCTTTACCCTTTACCCTTAACTCTCCACCTTTCACCCAAGATCAAGTTCAAGAGTCAAGCTCAAAGTTGGAGAAACGACCACCCAATAACGATTAACGAACAACCAAAACCCTTCACCCTTCACCTTTTACCCAAACCCAAGTATAAGTTGAAGAAGCTATTGACAAATAACGAACAACCATTAACTAAAAACCAACAACCAAGTGTGAACAACGAACAAATCGTACATCTGTCTTAAATCTTCTTTTATCCTGTGACCAACTGTGGCATTTTCGCTACTTTTAGGGTCTCAAAACCAAAATTGCCAAACCCGACAGTTGAAAATAGTCTCGCAGATTAGGGAGCCCATAGAAGATGAAATGGAACTTTTTGAGGAGAAATTCCTTAAATCCATGTCGTCCAAAGTGGCTTTGTTCAATAGAATCACCTATTACATTGTAAACCGAAAGGGCAAACAAATGCGCCCCATGTTCGTATTCTTGACCGCTAAATTGTTGAATGGTGAAGTGAATGAGCGTACCTACACAGGAGCTTCCATCATCGAATTGATCCATACCGCAAGTTTGGTACACGACGATGTGGTCGATGATAGTAACAAGCGTAGAGGATTCTTTTCCATCAATGCACTTTGGAAAAACAAGATCGCTGTTTTGGTGGGCGACTTTTTATTTTCCAAGGGCTTATTGGTTTCCTTGGAAAACAAGGATTACGACTTACTTCATATTATTTCCAACGCCGTACGGGATATGAGCGAGGGCGAGCTGCTTCAAATAGAAAAAGCCCGTTTGTTGGACATTACCGAAGAGGTGTATTACGATATCATCCGCCAAAAAACCGCCACTTTGATCGCAGCTTGTTGCAGTATGGGAGCTTGTTCGGTTCGACCCGATTCCGAAGAAGTGGAGACTTTCAGACGTTTTGGTGAGCTTTGCGGAATGGCCTTTCAGATCAAGGACGATCTTTTTGATTATGGGGCCGAGAAGATTGGAAAACCTACAGGTATCGACATCAAGGAACAAAAAATGACGCTTCCCCTGATTTATGCCTTGAATCAAAGCGATGCCGAAAAACGAAAGTGGCTCATCAACTCCATCAAAAAGCACAACAAAAACAAGAAGCGGGTAAGTGAAGTCATCGCCTACGTAAAAGAAATGGGTGGATTGGAATACGCCGTGACCAAGATGTTGGAGTTTAAGGATGAAGCCTTGGCCATTTTGGACAATTACCCGGATTCAGAACATAAAAGTTCCCTTAAATTGATGGTAAACTACGTGGTTGACCGTAAAAAATAAATTTTAATTTTCTGATATTCAATTTTATACCTAAAAATTTTATTTTCAGGCAACCTTTCTATTTTTCAACGCGTCTTTAAAATAGAAGCACTTTTGAAACCATAACTTTGAAGATTATCGCTTTAAACAATAACGAGAAGCAATTGATCAAGCGATCAATAAAAGGGGACCAGCAAGCCCAAAAGTTGTTGTACGAAAAATTTGCGCCCAAAATGTTGGGGGTGTGCAGGCAATATGTAAAAGACCTGCATTATGCCGAAGATGTTATGGTGATGGGATTCATCAAAGTATTCAATAATCTAAGTTCATTCGGTTTCAAGGGGAGTTTTGAAGGGTGGATCCGTACCATAATGGTTCGCGAAAGTATTTCCCATCTGCGCAAAAAACAGTTTGTGGTGTATGATGAGGATGCGATGGATGTGCATCAAGAACTTCCAACCCATCAAGAAGCATTGCTGGATGTGGAGTATGTTCAGTATTTGATTGACGGTCTGCCAGAGGGTTACAAAGCAGTTTTTTTGCTCTATGCCATTGAAGGTTATGGACACAAGGAAATTGCGGAGATGCTAGACATTTCAGAAGGCACATCAAAATCCCAATTGTTCAAGGCCCGTAAAATGCTTCAGGAAAGTTTGACCTTAAAAGGAATGTCGCCCCGAAAAGAATTGGGCATATAAAATTTAGGATATGGATAAATTGGAAAAACATATCAAGGAAATACTTAAGGAGCGGGAAATTAAACCGTCGACCAATGCTTGGGAGAAAATTGCTGCAGAAGTTTCCGTTGAAGAGAAAAGAGGAGGAAAGCGTTGGTTTCCGTATGCTATTGCTGCCAGTATTGTTGGAATTGTAATGGTGTCGGTCTTTTACTTTATGTCAGATGCCACTCCACAAGAACAACCTATGCAATTGGTAGAGGAACAAGTGAAGGAAGATGTGATCGTAAATGATAAAAAGGAGCTTTTTGAAGTGGAAAAATCAATTCCAGTTGAAGAAACTGTAGTGGAGTCGAGCATTGAATCCATAGAGGTTGAAGAACAAAGAGAGCCGGAATCCAATCAACTGGCCATTGCCCAACCAAAATTGGAACCATCTACGGATGCCGGTTCTGTAAAAATTGAATTGGAGCAAAATAGGGATATGTTGATTGCCCAAAAATTGGAGGAAGTCGTGGCGCAGGTAGCACAAATGGAAAACACCCAGCAGGCCGTTTCCGATGCCGAAGTCGACTCCTTGCTATATGAAGCCCATAAACAAATTATGGCCGATAGACTTTTTAACTCAAGTGGTTCTGTAGATGCCATGTCCTTACTGGCCGAAGTGGAGGACGAACTCGACGAATCTTTCAGGGACCAAATATTTGATGCCTTAAAAACAGGCTATTTAAAACTGCGAACCGCGGTCGCCGACCGTAACGAATAATTATTCATCAATCAAAACCATGCTTCGATTCTTTTCCGCCTATTCGTTTAGGTGGAAAGGGTGGAAGATGGCTAAACCAAAACAAATCATGAGAACAATTACATTTTATTCCGCATTGGTATTCTTGCTTTTCATCTCCCAATCCATGGTTGGACAAGAGAATTACCAAAAGAAAATCGAGGCGTTGAAAATCGAGAAAAAGCGCATCGTTGAACAAGAGAAGGATGCTTTGAAATTTGAGGTAAAAGAAATCAATGAAAGATTGGATGAAGGAGATCTTTCAGAAGCCGAAGCCAAACTTCTAAAAGAAGAGGCAGCGAAGCGACGTGCTTTGAACATTGAAAATAGAACGGCAATTGTAGATAATCAGATTGCCTTATTGGAAAGAAATCAAGGCGAGTTACTGTCATTGTCCGAATTGGATTCCTTGGATAAGGAATTTAGGAACATTGACATATTTATTGATGGCGAACATGCCTTTGGAATTAATTCCAATGATTGGTGGGATAGAGAATTTAAATACGATAGACGTACGTATTCAGATATTATCTTAACGTTTGGATTGAACAACGCACTTATTGATGGTCAATCGTTGGATGATTCTCCGTATAAAATTGGTGGAAGTAAGTTTTTTGAAATTGGTTGGCAATGGCGTACCCGGGTCTTTGATAATTCCAATTGGCTACGATTTAATTATGGTTTCATGTTTCAATTTAATGGCCTAAAACCAACAGGAAACCAATATTTTGTAATGGACGGGAACCAAGTGGTTTTGGAGGATTTTGAATATGATTTGAGCAAGGCTAAGCTACGTATGGACAATCTTGTTTTTCCCATTCATTTTGAAATGGGGGCCTCCAAGGTTAAAAAAACAGAACATACCATTAGATATTCCACCAGAAATAGATTTAAAGTTGGCTTGGGAGGATATGGTGGTTTTAATTTGGGAACACGTCAAAAACTTAAGTACACAAGAGAAGGTGACAGGGTAAAGGATAAATTGAAGAGAGACTATAACACCAATAATTTGATCTATGGATTAAGCGGCTATATGGGCTTTGGTGATATGCAGTTGTACTTAAAATATGATTTGAACCCAATTTTCAAAGATGCCGAGGTGGAGCAAAACAATATCTCTTTAGGGCTTAGATTAAGTATTTAAAATTTCTTAAGTGTTAATCAATGAATACGTGGTCAAAGATTATTTGGCCACGTTTTTTATTTTGAGGATAATGCATTTTCCATCTCAGGCGTAAATTCCTCTTTGTAATACACTTTTTTACAATGGGAGCATTCGGCATATTTTACATTATTGATGGTAAAAATAGGAATCCAAAACAAATGGGCATAATTGGGCTGTGCCACCACGGTTAAGGTATTGGTCTGATGACAATAAGGGCAAGTAACATTTTGAAGTTGCTTGCTTTCTTTTTTTCCAGGTCTTGTGCCGAAAAACAGGATCATTGCTAAGGCTATTGTAAAAAATAATTGTGATACGAAGGTATGGTTTTCCAATTCCAGAGTGAAGAAATTTAAAATTCGTTTTTAAATATTCTCTACATTCGCTCACATTTTTGAAAGTTGGAAGCCTATCATGGTTTGGAGGATTGGTTGTCTTGGATGGATGACATCTCCAATAACGATTATGTGATCATTGATCACTTTCTACGCGAGGATCTATATACCGAGATCAAATCTTTTTTTCTGGGCAAACTGCCCGCATTTACCTTGGCGGGTATCGGTGCTTTGGATGAAAATCAGATAAACACCAAGATTCGTGGTGATTTTACGTATTGGTTGGATCGCAAACGAGATGCCCATTTGGAATCGTATTGGGGATTATTGGATGAGACCATGCACATTTTCAACCGTTACTGTTACCTCAGTTTATCGGGCTATGAATTTCACTTGGCACATTATCCTTCGGGAGGGCATTACGACAAGCATTTAGATCAGTTCGAAAATCGAAACAACCGCATGATCTCCATGATCATCTACCTAAATGACGATTGGCAACCTGGGGATGGTGGCGAGTTGGAAATTTATGAAAAAGATGGTTCCAGTTTTTTGGTAGAACCCTTGGCGGCCCGATGTGTAATGTTCAAAAGTGCAGAAGTGCCCCATGCCGTTTTGGAAGCCCATAAAAGTAGGTTTAGCCTAACAGGGTGGTTGCTGTACCAGCCGTCGGCCATGGGCAAGTTCTTTGGATAGCTTACTCTTGTGAATATGGAATTTGTCTGATCAATTCCACATTTTGACCGTGTTCAGCACTGTAGGACATTACCAATGTTCCTTTGGTGCCATCTGAAGCCACAATGGCGAAAACCGTTGCCTCATCGCTTGGATCGGTTATGCCCTCAAAGCGAAAGGTGGCAACAATATTCAATTCACTTGGCTGATAATCTTTTTTGGAATAAAGAGCTAAAATGCTGTTTTCCCTTGCCTCAAAATCTTCTTTATAACCTTCTGCTGTCAATGTGTTAACGGCCTCAGAAAGTGTGGTAAAACTATGTTTGTCCATGGAGTTTTAAATTTTGTAAACTAATGCTGAAGTTCAAGGTTTGAGCTTCAATTTTTTTCCAATCTGAATATTCGTAATCCGAATTAATATCGATCTCCTCGCCAGGTCTTTCCTTTTTGGCAATGGTTCGCATGGTCATCTTTTTAAGATAATCATATTTTGTGAATTGTAGGGCACCTGCCATATAATATATGTGGTCTGGCTGCCAATTTGTTTTGGTTAAAAATGATTTGGTGATCTCTTTAACTTCTTCATGTTCTGTGGCATTTTTGGAGGCCATGGCCAAACTCACGGAGAAAAACCCTGTCAATTTTTCGTTTAGGGATACCAAGTTTTCCTTTATATAGGATTTGATTGCGCTTTTGTAGGAATGCAGATGGATGGAACTGCCAATTAAAACCGCATCAAAATCTTCTGGAGCAGGTGGCTTTTCGGTTGCGTTTGCCATTAGTGTGGAGTGGCCTTCTTCCAAAAGAATGTTCGACATAAATGCTGCAATTTTTTGGGTCTGTCCTTCTGAGGTGCCGTAAATAATTAAAATTTTCATGTAAATGGGATAATGATTAAACTATCCCAAAGACACTTAATTTTAAAAGTAATTCAAATGATATCGATCAGTTGAGATAATGTGATTTTATAATTTACCTCCAACTACTGGAAGAGTCAATACTGTCCCATCCAGATCAACCGTTAATTCCGTTCCAGGTTCTGGCCAAAGTGTAAACTCCTTATCACTCGAAAAGATCATCAAACCAATTTGCTGTCCCTTTGGAATAATTTGGTCATCGGGCATCAAATCAAATGACACCTCGTAAAATTTACCGGGCTTTAATGCTTCGCCTTTTGTAAGTGAACTGTGGTTTTGAGGGTCCGCCCAACCACGGGTAATGATATTGTCGGTAATTTGAGTGTTGTATCCTTCTTTCCAAGGAAGAGAAACCAACCAAACGGATAGATTGGCAGCTGGTTTGCTACTGGCCAATTTAATGGTCACTTTAGGAATCCCCGAAATATGTACGTTTTCAGATAAGGCTTCGGTAAGGTAAATCAAACGATGCTTTGTGGTTTCAGCTTGGGCCAAACTAGCTCCCGAAAATGAATAATTGTCCACCAGCGTTTCCGTACCTTGTTTATTTGGTTTTGTGAGCGAAAGTCCACCTTTTTCAGGGGCTCCTTTCGTTAAATAAAGTTTTATATCTTTCGCTTCAGGGTTCGGAAAATCGGCATAGGGTGTTGGATTGTCTTTTTTGTCATACTCCCGAACAATCCATGCTTTTGGGTCGTTCTCCACACCATTTTCTTCACCATATAAATATCGGGTAAACCATCGGTTCATCATACTAACAGGTGGCGGCCCACCATGTCCGTTTTGGTGGTAATAAATCTGTACAGGCAATCCCATTTCCCTAGCCTTGTTATAAATTCGGTAGCTGTGCTCGGGCATTACATTCCAATCATTGAAGCCATGCGACATCAAAAGAGCCGCTTTCATGGGTTTCATATCGTTCAAATAATCACGACCGGCCCAAAAATCATTGTAATCGCCAGTAATTCGATCCAAACCATTTTTCATTTCGGTGTCCCGAACTACTTGGTTGTTTCTAGCTCTTTTAGCCTCATCACCACTGTGGATAAAATCGTAAAGTACATCAATATCCTCGCCCAAATACCCTCCAGGAGAACGTACCAAACCATTAGATCTGTAATAATGGTAATAGGAGGTGTTCGGTGCAACTGGGATAATGGCTTCCAATCCATCCACACCTGTGGTTGCGGCAGCCAATGGAATGGTTCCGTTGTATGATGTTCCTGTCATCCCCACCTTGCCAGTGGACCAATAGGCTTTTACTTCCTTATCCCCATCGCGTTCGGTGTATCCTTTTGCTCTTCCGCACAACCAATCGATCACTGCTTTTGGCGCCAAAGATTCGTTGTCGCCACCAACCGTTGGGGCTCCATCGGAAAGTCCAGTGCCCGGGGACGAAGAATGAACCACAATATATCCTCTCGGAACCCAAGTTTGAATTTGGGAATTGGAAATAACCGGGCGTTCTCCAATGCGTGTTACTTCGGGATGCTTTCTTGGTTTGCCCAAAACACCCAATTCATGCTTCACATCCCAAAAAATATCCTTGTCCAAACCAGCTGTGCCGGCATAATACGGACTTGATTCATAAATTATAGGGAGTTGAAGACCTTCCGAATCGGTTTGTTCAGGTCTGGTCACATCCACATGCATACGGTCTAGTTTACCATCACCATCGGAATCAAATTCCGTTTCTACCCAAAGATCATGTCTTATCCATTTATTGGGGTCGGAAAAAGCTTCGACCACTTGAGCTTCCCCATTTTCAATAATGGGAGCTGCTTTCTCGGCCATTTGGGCAGAAAGTCCCAAACTATAGAAGGTCAATAGGGTTATAAAACAGATACTGCGCAGTGTTCTCATCTTCATAAATTTCAATTTTAGGGCATCAGCCGTTCTGTAAAACAGTAAGATGCTTCTAAGATACTAAATCTGAAAATCCAAATTGAATTTCCAATTCGTGAAAACTTTGTTTTTATTTACCTTTAACAGCTATTTTAACGTTTTTCCGTGATTTCAAAAACCACTATAGATCAAGTATATGAAACCGCCCGACTGGAGGAGGTGATCGGTGATTTTGTGCAGTTGAAGAAATCGGGCTCCAATTTTAAGGGGTTGAGTCCATTTACGGATGAGCGAACTCCTAGTTTTATGGTGTCGCCCGTGAAACAGATCTGGAAGGATTTTAGTAGTGGAAAAGGAGGTAATGTGGTGGCTTTTTTAATGGAGCACGAACATTTTACCTATCCTGAAGCCATTAAATACCTCGCCAAAAAATACAATATTGAAATAGAGGAAACCGAACAGACCAATGAACAAAAAGAGCTGGCCAGTGAAAAGGAGAGCATGTATTTGGTTTCTGAGTTCGCCCAAAAATATTTTACCGAAATCCTTTGGGACACCGAACCAGGAAAAGCCATTGGACTAACTTATTTTAAGGAACGAGGTTTTACCGATGAGACCATCAAAAAGTTTGGTCTTGGCTATAGTCTGGATCAATGGGAAGCTTTTACAAAAGCAGCACTTGATGAAAGCTATCAATTGGAATTCTTGGAAAAAACGGGCCTTACCATTGTTAAGGAACAAGCTGGTGGCGAAACCAAAACTTTCGATAGATTTAAGGGAAGGGTAATGTTTCCCATCCATTCCATGAGTGGAAGGGTGCTCGGATTCGGTGGACGTATTTTGACCAGTGATAAAAAAGCCGCTAAATACTTAAACTCACCCGAAAGTGAAATTTATCACAAAAGCAAGGTGCTTTATGGTATCAATTTTGCCAAACAGGCTATAGCCAAGGAAGACAATTGTTATTTGGTGGAAGGGTATACGGATGTTATCCAAATGTTTCAGCGGGGTGTAGAGAATGTGGTGTCCTCCAGTGGAACAGCGTTGACTCCCGAGCAAATTCGATTGATCAACAGACTTACCAAAAATATAACTGTACTTTTTGATGGGGATGCTGCCGGATTGCGTGCTTCATTACGTGGTATCGACCTTATCTTGGAACAGGGTATGAACGTTAAGGTCTGCACATTTCCTGAAGGGGAGGATCCTGACAGTTTTGCCAAGAACAACACTTATGAAGATTTGGTGCTCTATTTGGAGGAAAATGCTAAAGATTTTATCCAGTTTAAAACCTCATTACTTGCGGAAGAAGCTGCCAATGACCCAATAAAAAGGGCCGATACGGTTCGGGATATCGTGAACAGTATCAGTAAAATTCCTGATCGTATCCAAAAGGAAATTTACATTCAGGAGTGTGCCAGGATCATGCAGATTTCTGAGGAGGTGCTCTATAATACACTGGCACAAATCGACAAGAAGTTTCAAGCTGATACCAATAAAAAGGTAAAGCAGGAACAAAAGGCCTTTGAGGTGGTAAAGAACGATGCCGTTGTTGAAAAGGTTGATGTGCAATATGAGTTGGAGCGCAAGATCATTGAGGTGTTGCTGCTCTACGGAAACCAAAAGCAGGAATTCGAGGATTTGGTCTTGAAAGAAAATGAAGATGGTGAATTGGTGCTTGAACCAGAAGTTACCGAAGCTAAAGTCTATGAAAAAGTATATTTAGATCTTCAGGAAGATGAAATTGAATTGACCAATGAACAGTTTAAGGTCATCTATTATAAACTGATTGAGCGCCTTAATGAAGATGCTGATTTTTCAGTGAACACTTTTATGACTGATTTGGAACAGGAAATTGTTGCCGAGGTTTCTTCCATTTTAATGGAAGAAGAGCAATACGTTCTTCACGATTGGGAGCGTAAGGATATCTATCCAAAAGAAAAACAAGTTGGTGTGGCCCAATTGGTAGGGGAAACCATTTTAACCCTTCGATGTAATTTGATCAAGAATCGAATTCAAAAACTACAGGAGCGAACCCAAGATAACAATGGCGACAACACGGAAATATTGGAGGAAATCATGAATTACCTTCAGCTCAATAAATTGTTGAACGCTAAATTGAACAGGGTACTTTCCTAATAAAAAATCCCGACCATTTCTGATCGGGATTAGTTCAAGTTAGTTTGGTTTTTCTAGTAAAGCTCTAAAGCTTTGGCTTGTTGTAGCAAGTCTACCAAGTTGTCCACATTTAATTTTTTCATTAAACGTGCTTTGTAGGTGCTTACCGTTTTTTCATTCAGGTTTAGTCCTTCCGCAACTTCTTTGTTTCTTTTTCCGCTGGCCAAAAGTTTCAACACTTCAACCTCTCTGGAAGAAAGTTTTCTAAAGAACCTGCGTGGTTTTTGTGTTCCCTCGTCAAAGGCCAAACGTTGGGCAAGTTCATTGGTAATGAACATGTTTCCTTCGCTTACCTTTTTAACGGCGGAAATAATGTAATCCACGTCTGCGGTTTTGGACAGGTAACCAAAAGCACCTGCTCTAATGGTGCTTAGGGCGTATACATCCTCGGATTGACCACTGTACATCAAAGTTCTGATGTCAGGATAATCCATTTTAAGTTTTCTTAATGTAGCTATACCGTTGATTTCTGGAATATCCATTTCCAAAATCACTACGTCGGGGGTCGTCGATTTTAGAGCTTCAAAAAGTTCAGTGGTAGTTGAAACGTCTGAGATAACTTCAATATCTGAACTAGATTCAAGCACTTGCTTAATACCAAGCCTCACAATGGGGTGGTTATCAGCAATTAAAACTTTGATCATTTAAATTCGTTTAAAGTATGGTTAGTGGCTAAATACTTACATTTAGTGGCAAGCAAGATAACAATTTACCGATGTAAAACTCTAATTTTTTTCTTAAAACCATAGAAAAACTATGGTTTTTTCGTTTTAGTTTAGGGTTTTTTGGTTGACTGGTTACTTTAAACCTTCAGGAATCTCACAAATGGGTATAGGAACCATCTTATGTTTGTTGGCAGAATTGTACCTTTTATAAATGGCGAAAACTTCTTTTTCCCTTCCCGTAAAATCATCTGCAGTTTTACCAAGGTCATCCATTTTCATGGCCCATTCCAATTCAGGGTACGATGCGCCTATTTGATCTTCATCCGTGCGGCTATCCCCCCAAAGACCATCCGTTGGAGGCGCTTCCATAATATCTTGGTTCACGCCAAGCACACGGCCCAATTCATACACTTCAGTTTTTACCAAATCGGCGATCGGGCTCAAATCTACTCCCCCATCTCCATATTTGGTGTAGAATCCAATACCAAAATCTTCTACTTTATTTCCTGTTCCGGCGACCAAATAGCCTTTTAGGGCAGCAAAATAATACAAGGTGGTCATACGTAATCTTGCACGGGTATTGGCGAGTGACATAAATCTTTCTTCTTCCGTGGTGGTTTTTGGGAATGCATCGACCAAACTATCGAAAACAGGAGTAAGGTTAACTGCTTGTCTGGAAACATTCGGGAAGTTCTCGATTAACCAATCAATATGTTTATCTGCGCGGGTCACCTGGTTTTCACCTTGGTGAATGGGCATTTCCAAACACAAAAGGTCCAACCCGGTTTTCGCACAAAGGGTAGAGGTAACCGCAGAGTCGATTCCTCCAGAAACGCCGATGACAAATCCTTTACAATTTGCTTTGATCGCATAATCCTTTAACCAGTCAACAATATGTGCTATTACCTTTTCTGTTTGCATATCTTACTATTTAGATTCTATAAATTACCTTTGTGCCCTGTAAATTTAATCCCTGTCCTCTTAAAAATGAAGTGGTTCGTTAAATACTTTAAAATCCCATCTTTTCTTGGCCTTTTATTATCGATGATTTTAATGTTGGGGGCTTGTAATGAAGAAAATAAAATAGAGGAGGAGATTGCGAAGGTTCCAATCGATCTAAAGGTGTCCCGTTTTGATCGAGAATTTGCCACGGCGGATGCAAGTGACATTCCTGTGCTAAAGAACAAATTTCCCTATTTGTTTCCAGTACAGTTTTCGGATAGTGTTTGGATAGCAAAGTTGACAGATACACTACAGGTGGAGTTATTTGAAGAAGTGGATAAGACTTTTGGCGATTTTAAATCTGAAACCGAAGATTTGGAATCCCTTTTTAAACACATCAAATATTATTATCCGAATACCATAGTGCCGCATGTGGTAACCTTGACCTCCGATGTTAGATATGACGATCGCATAATTTTGGCCGATACCCTGTTGTTGATTGGATTGGATAATTATTTAGGGACAGACCATTATTTTTATGAAGGCATTCAAAACTATATTGCCGCTTCGTTGGACAAATCGTTTTTGGTTTCTGATGTCGCCAGTGCCTTTTCGAAAACGGTGTTGAATTTCCCGAGAAATCGCACCTTGCTTTCCCGAATGGTCTATTATGGGAAAGAACTTTATCTAAAAGATAAACTGATTCCGTTTGATACCGATGCCCAAAAAATTGGATATACCCAAGAACAAATGGATTGGGCTATTGAGAACGAAGAGCAAATCTGGAAATATTTCGTGGAGCGCGAATTACTTTATAGTACCGACAACGGATTGGATAGAAAATTTTTGGACCCAGCTCCATTTTCAAAATTTGGACTGGAGCTCGACAATGAGTCGCCACCAAGACTGGGAAGATACATGGGATGGCAAATTGTTAGTGCCTTTATGGAAAAGAATGATGTGGGTTTACAGCAGTTAATGGAGATGCCCGCAGATGAAATATTAAAGAAATCGAATTACAAACCAAAAAGATAAGATGGCAGTAGTACATACTTCAGAAATAAAATTAAAAGTAGGGTTGGATGAAAATCGTGTGCCCGAAGAATTAAAATGGTCAGCGCAAGATGGTGGAGTGAACGAAGAGGAGGCCAAAGCCATGATGCTATCAGTTTGGGACAGTAAAAATCAAGAGTCGTTAAAAATCGATCTTTGGACCAAAGATATGCCCGTAGATGAAATGAAAGTTTTCTTTCATCAAACCTTGGTGACCATGGCCGATACTTTTTTTAAGGCCACCCAAGACGAAAAGATGACCGCGACAATGAAGGATTTCTGTGATTACTTCGCAGAGAAACTGGAGTTGAAGAAATAGAAAATTGTTTAGATCAAGCCCATTAATGGGCTTGATTTATTTTATCCTTTTCTGCTCCCCTTAAATCCAAAGCAAGGATTATTTTTTCTTTTGTAGGACTAAGAAACCCCAAGTAGACTACAACTCCAACAATTATGATGAGGTAGAGTAAATTTTGCGTCAAAACAAAGACTCCAGCACTTATAAGCGCGGGCATTTCCAGAAACACCATTTTTAATAAAAAAGCCGCTTGAAATTTCTCAAGCTTTTGACCTAAAGAAGCGTTTGGGGAAGTTGCCAATACATATTTTTTAAAGAGCAGGTCGCTTAGATAAAAACCAAGTATCAGCGCAGAAATCACGAAAACCATTAGCAAATCCCATGCTTCAAAAACTAATAGATAAGGGTTATCCGATACTTGGTAAACCACTATTCCAATTATTAGGGGACTGCTCATGATCGCCTTATGAATCAGGTTGATTCTTTTTAAAAATCCGGATAATTCTATTTTACTTTCGTTCATTTAATAGATTTTTATTCAAATTAAAAGAAGGCAAAGCAGTATAGGAGACCTAAATTGACGAATGCAGAGTTTCAATTGATGGATGCTATTAGTTGGATACAAAAAAAGCCTCTCAAGAGGCTTTTTTTTAGTTATTATCCACCAATTCGGGGTAGCGCCATGGGAACTTCCATGAGTAGAACCCGACTGTCGGTCAAGGATTTAAAATCGAAACTGTCCGTTTCCCAAAGTCCAAAACCATCACGTTTTTCCAATTTTTGACCGTTGATTTCCACTTCACCGTCCAAAATAAAGGCATAAACACCATTGCCTTCTTTTTTTATAGTATAGGTGTCGGTGGCATCAGCATCAAATTTTCCTAAGTGGAACCAAGCATCTTGGTGCACCCAAACGCCATCATCATCCGCATTTGGCGACAATACTTGATAAAAGGTATTGGGCTTTTCTATTTCACGAATTGAGATTTGATCGTATCTGGGCGCTACGTTTCTTTCCTTTGGAAAAACCCAAATTTGTAGAAACTTCACTTCTTTATCCCTGTTTTTGTTGTACTCGCTATGGTAAATTCCCGTGCCAGCGCTCATCACCTGAACATCACCTTCTTTAATAACGGTGGTGTTGCCCATGCTATCCTTATGTTCCAAATCCCCTTCCAAAGGAATGGATATAATTTCCATATTGTCGTGAGGGTGGGTTCCAAAACCTTGTCCAGGAGCTACTTGGTCATCGTTTAAAACACGAAGTACCCCAAAATGCATTCGGTTGGGATCGTGATACCCTGCAAAACTAAATGTATGGTGCGAATTCAACCATCCGTGGTTGGCATGTCCTCTCGTATTTGATTTGTGTAATACCGTTTTCATGATCTTCCTTTTTTATGTTGATACAAAGTTCGCCATACCTTGAAGTTTGAACGGTATGAAAAAACGGGAAGCCTTTATGAAAATCCGATATTAGGCAGAAGCTTTGAACGAACTGGGTGATTTACCCGTGCAAGATTTAAAAAATGCACTAAAGTTGGCGGGTTCGGAAAAGCCCAATTCAAAGGCGATTTCTTTGTTGGATAGATCTGAAAAATAAAGCATACGTTTAGCGGCAATGGTCAACCTACTTTGAATGTGTTCCTTGGCTGTTTTCCCTGTCAAGGATTTCACCACTCTGTTCAAATGATCGGGGGTAATGCTCAAAGCTTCGGCATAGGATGAGGTGTGGTGCCATTCTGCAAAATTTTGATTTACCAATTGTTTAAAATTACGCACCAAAGATCCGCCCGATTCCATCGTCTGCACATCCAATTGATTTAGGGAACAAAGATTGTGAGAACCTATCAACAAAAGTTTTAAAAGTGCGCCTATGGCTTCCAGTTTGTAAGATGCGTTTCCATTATAATACCCTATCATTTCGTTGGCGTAGGACGAAAACCTATCCATTACTTTGGAGTCAACCTTTAAGGGAAGTGTATGCGCAAAATCGTTGAACAGGTTGATGTCCTCAATAAAATTGACAGGAATATTGTTGAGCACCAAAAACTGGGAGGAGAAAACAATGGCATACCCGATGGTGGGTTTGTCTTCGGTGAGTTGGTGCACCTGCCCTGGACTTATAAAAAACACCTGATTTTTTTCAAGGGCATGCTGATTGAAATCAATTAAGTGTTGCCCTTCACCATCCAAAACCACTAAAATGGTATAGTAATCGTGTCGATGGGGTTCATCTGGTTTTCCACTTCTTTTCGCATAGATGTCCTCCATTCGAGAAATCCCAAAACTTAGGGAATCATCCGACTTATTTACATTGTGATAGGTTTTAAAAACATCCATGCTCCGATACTTGTGTGAAAAGTACAGAATTTAATACTGATGGTAAATAGGCAAAGTGGAAGAAAGTGTAGTTTTACTGATTCTTAAAAAAGTCTTGGTTGATGCCGTCAATAAATTCTAAAAGCTCATCACGACCCAATCTGTTGGAAGATGAGGTAATAAAATGTGGAGGTGCTTCTTCCCAAACCCCTTCCAAAAGTTTTTGTAGATAGTTGTTGGCGTATTTTTCAATGGTGTTGGGTTTCAACTTGTCTGCCTTGGTAAAAATGATTGCAAATGGAATTTGATTGGTGCCCAACCATTCCATAAACTCCAAATCAATAGGTTGTGGGTCGTGACGGATGTCCACCAAAACAAAACCACACACCAATTGCTTTCTTTTTTGAAAATACTCGGTAATATACTTCTGAAAGGTATTCTTGTCTTTTTTAGAAACTCGAGCATAACCGTAACCGGGCAAATCCACCAAAAACCAATTGCTGTTGATCTTAAAATGATTGATAAGTTGGGTTTTTCCAGGTCTACCAGAGGTTTTGGCCAAACCTTTGCGATCCATGAGCATATTGATTAAGGAAGATTTTCCAACGTTAGATCTGCCAATGAAAGCATATTCTGGCAATGGCTCATTGGGACATTTGGCAACATTGGAGTTGCTCATTACAAAATCTGCCGAACTAATTTTCATTGTAAAAAGATGTTAGACGCTAGATTTGAGAAGCTAGATTTAAATGATGTGTGTCCAATATCTCAATACTAGATACTAGATTCTAAAATCTAAAATCCCCTCTTTTCCAGCCAAGCTTCAAGAATATGGTTAAAATCTTCTGGATGCTCCATCATAGGGGCGTGTCCGCATTTTTCAATCCAATACAAATCGGAATCTGGCAACAATTCATGGAATTCCTTGGCCACATTCGGAGGGGTAACCGTATCATTCTCGCCCCAAATAATACAGGTTGGGGTTTTCATATGCGGTAAATCCTTGGACATATTGTGCCTGATGGCACTTTTGGCAATGGCAAGGGTCTTTACCAACTTCATTCTGTCGTTTACCGTGGCAAAAACCTCGTCCACGATTTCTTTGGTGGCCACTTCGGGGTCGTAGAAAACATCTTGGGCCTTCTTTTTAATGAACTCATAATCACCACGCTTTGGATACCCATCGCCCATGGCACTTTCGTAAAGTCCGGAGCTACCTGTGATTACCAAAGCCTTTACCATTTTAGGGTACAGTTTGGTGTGTAAAAGGCCAATGTGTCCACCAAGGGAGTTGCCCAAAAGAATCACATCCTTCAACCCTTTGTACTCAATAAATTCTTCCAAAAACTTAGCAAAGTGCTTTACCGTGGTCTTTAAAAGCGGCATGTCGTAAATGGGCAATTCGGGAATAAGCACCTTGTACCCTTTGGATGGGAAATACTCAGAAACGCCTTGGAAGTTGCTTAATCCTCCCATTAGTCCGTGCAATATGATCATCGGGGTTCCTTCCCCTATCTCAATGTATCTATATTTTCCGTCCTCAATTAAATGCTCTTCCATCAAATGTTAGTTGGTAGTAAGAGCGGCAAATATAGGTAATTCATATCATAAAGAATTTAGCTTTTTAGCTAAACGGTAAGAAGATTTTAGGTAAAGTGCCATTTTGATTCCCGAATCTGCAATTTCCAAACCCGAAGTTTTGCTGTTAAATCTCTTTGATTTTTTCAAAAAGTGGGGAATTTATTAACAATTGTGGGGGTAAGTGGAGAAATGTGGAAATAAAATCTATATATTTGAGTTGTATTAAGTAACCAATTGATTCCTAGTGACCCATATCATCGGACAACATGATTGTAAAGCTGACACTAAAGGGAGGGTGCTATTGCCCATCTCTTTAAAGAATCAGCTTTTGCCTGTTTTAAAGGATGGGTTCGTGATTAAGCGGTCTGTTTTTCAGCAATGTCTGGAGCTATATCCCAAGCAAGAATTTGATGTGCTCATGCAGAAAGTCATGAAGAAAAGTAAGATCAACCGAAAGTATGATGCTTTTGTGAGAAACTTTGTGGCGGGCATGAAAGAAGTGACCATTGATGGGGATTCGGGCAGATTGCAAATTCCTAAGAATTTGGTGGACTACGCCAAAATAGACAAGGAAGTTGTGCTCAATGCGGTTTTCGATAAAATCGAAATCTGGAACAAGGATATGTATGAGGAAGTCTTGGCTGAGGGTGAAAAGGATTATGCTGATTTAGCCGAAGAGATTTTTGCAGACGATGAGTAGCGCATACCATAATCCAGTACTGCTGCAAGAGTCGGTGGACGGATTACATATAAAAAAGGATGGAGTGTACGTGGATGTCACCTTTGGTGGCGGAGGACATTCCAGAGAAATATTGAAAAGATTGGGTGAAGGCGGAAAATTGTTCGCGTTCGATCAAGATGAAGATGCCCTGCAGAATGCCATTGAAGATGAAAGGTTTCAATTGATCAACCAGAACTTTCGCTATCTCAAACAGTATTTAAAGTTCTATGGCATTCGGAAAGTTGATGGAATCTTGGCGGATTTTGGGGTGTCTTCCCATCAGTTCGATGAAGCTAAACGAGGCTTCTCCATTCGGTTCAATGCCGATTTGGACATGCGGATGAACCAAAGCAGCGAATTGTCGGCCTACGAGGTGGTCAATTCCTATTCCCAAGAAGATTTGGCAACAGTACTTTTTCAATATGGAGAACTGCGCAATGCAAATGCCATGGCGAAAACCATTGTTCAGGCCAGATCGGAAAATCCCATTCAAACTACAGATGAGTTGAAAGAAGTCTTGAAAAGGTTTCTGCCCAAAATGAAAGAGAACAAGATTTTGGCACAGATCTATCAAGCCATTCGCATTGAGGTCAACCAAGAAATCGAGGTGCTCAAGGAGTTTTTGCTTCAAGTGCCCGAGTTATTGAACGAAGGAGGAAGGTTGAGTATGATCAGTTACCACTCATTGGAAGATCGTTTGGCAAAGCGATTTATCCGAGCTGGAAGTTTTGATGAGGAACCTGAAAAGGATTTCTATGGGAACATCAATGTGCCCATGAAAAAAGTTGGAGGATTGATCGTGCCATCAAAAGAAGAAATAGCGCAGAACAATAGAGCAAGAAGTGCAAAACTCCGTATTGCGGAAAAAATATAAAAGTTCTCGGACGCTGAGCGCCCGCCTGCCGGACGGGCAGGAAGTCGAAGCGTAAGATAACAAGAAGTCGAAAGATGGCTTGCAAATAGATTCCTGCTTTTGCAGGAATGAAAATTGAACATGAAATGAGAAAAGGATTACTGGACATATTAAAAGGGAAGTTTTTGGTGAGCGGAGATGCTCCCAAGAACTGGCTGTTTTTATTGTTTGCCTCTTTTTTGGCTGCCATGATGATCTCCAGTAGCCACAATGCCGATAAAAAAGTACTCGAAATTGCCGCCTTGAACGAAGAGGTACGCATGTTAAAGAGCGAATTCTTTGAAGCACGTTCCAGTGTTCAACAATTGAAATTGGAATCCACTTTGCGCGAGAGCATGTTGGCCCAAGGGTTGGTGCCATCACAAAATCCACCAAAAAAAATTAGGGTAAAATCTGAAGACTAATGGCCATCACTGAAAAAAATATCATGAATAGACTGTACCTGGTTTCCGGGGGTCTTGTGGTATTGGCCATTGCCGTGGTGGTGAAGTTGGTAGATATTCAGGTGGTGCGTGCCGAGGAATATCAAAAACTGGCGTTGAGCAAGACGGAAAAGATGTTTACCATAGAACCCAATCGTGGTAACCTCTATTCTGAAGATGGGAGCTTGTTGGCAGCTTCAGTTCCTAAATATGAGATTCGTTTTGATGCCCAGACCGTTTCCGAAGAAAATTTTCAAAAACACGTAGCTGCCCTTTCCGATTCGTTGGGGTTGCTTTTTGATAGACCGTCTTCCTATTACCGTCAGCTGTTCCGTAAGGCGAAAGCCAATGGAAACCGATACAAATTGGTTGCCCGCAATGTCGGGTATTTGGATTATGTGCGCATCAAACAATTCCCTTTGTTCAATCTTGGTCCATATAAAGGTGGATTTATAGAAACCCATCGCGTAGTGCGTGAATATCCATTAGGTCAGATGGCTGCAAGAAGTATTGGGTATGAGCGCGTGGATGAAAATGGCTATTACACCCGTGTGGGAATGGATGGCGCTTTCGGTGAAACCTATTTGCGCGGCAAGGAAGGAAAAAGATTAAAACAACGAATCGCCAAGGGGCAATGGAAGCCAGTTGGTTTGGATAATATTGTAGAGCCGCAAGATGGTTTGGACGTGGTTTCAACCATCGATGTGAACATTCAGGACATTGCGCATCACGAGTTGCTAAAGCAATTGGAAAAATACAAAGCGGATCACGGTTGCGTGGTGGTAATGGAAACCGAAACAGGGGAGGTAAAGGCCATTTCCAATCTGGGAAGAACTTCCGAAGGAAAATATTATGAAAAGTTGAACTACGCTGTTGGGGAATCCCATGAGCCAGGTTCCACTTTCAAATTGATGTCATTGGTGGCTGCCTTGGAAGATAAAGTGGTTGATACCAGTTCTGTGATAGATACCGAAAATGGAAGATACCGTATTTATGATGGTGTAGTAAAAGATTCCAAATGGGGAGGGTACGGAAAAATTAGCGTAGCCAAGGCTTTTGCCTTATCCTCAAACACCGCATTTGCCAAGATCATCAATGAAAATTATAAGGAGCAACCCGAAAAATTTGTGAATCGCTTGATGAACATGGGATTGCACGAAAAATTGGGATTGCCCATTATTGGTGAGGGTGACCCTGTAATCCGTTACCCTGGAGATAAAGGTTGGTCTGGAATCTCTTTAGGGTGGATGTCGCATGGTTACGAAGTGTCATTAACCCCAATGCAAACGCTAGCTTATTATAATGCCATTGCCAATGATGGTGTATTTGTAAAACCTCGCTTGATCACTGAAGTTCGAGAGGGTAGCAAAGTGGTGAAGAAATTTGATAAGCAGGTAATCAATTCTTCCATTTGTTCTGAGGAAACCGTGAAAAAAGTACAGCAGTTGCTAAAAGATGTAGTGGAGAAAGATTACGGTACAGGTCATAAACTGTATTCCAAGAATTTTTCCATGGCAGGCAAAACGGGAACTGCACAGAAAAACTATGTGGCCAAGGACCCAGATAAGTTGGCTTATATATCAACTTTTGCAGGCTACTTCCCAGCGGACAATCCAAAATATTCCTGCATTGTGATCATTCATGAGCCAGATAAGAAAGAGGGATACTATGGAGCCGATGTGTCTGGGCCTGTTTTTAAATCCATGGCGCAAAAGATTCATGCGATTTCCCCAATGGTAGATGAAGTGGAGGAAAAGGAAATCATAGACGAAGAATTGAACAAAAAGTACCAAGCATATTATGCAGAGGTACAGAAAAAACATAGTACCGTGCCCAATGTAAAAGGTATGAGCGGAATGGACGCAGTCGCCATTTTGGAAAATCTGGGCATAGAGGTAGAGGTGAAAGGAAACGGAAAAGTAAAAGCACAATCCGTGAACCAAGGAACCAATCTCAAAGAAGTTAAAAAAATAGTATTGGAGCTTTCATGAAGTTGTTGAAGGACATATTATATAAGGTAAGTCTATCTGCTGTTAGTGGCGATACCAATGTAATGGTAAACCATGTGCATTTCGATTCCCGTAAAGTGGAAATGGACGATGTGTTCGTGGCCGTTCGTGGTACTGTGACCGACGGACATAACTACATTCAAAAAGCTGTGGATTCGGGGGCAAGAGCCATTGTTTGCGAAGATCTTCCAGAATTGATGGTGGATGGTGTTACCTATTTAAAGGTGGATAACTGCAATAGTGCCTTGGCGATTATTGCTTCCAACTTTTATGACAACCCATCCAAAAACCTAAAACTGGTTGGGGTTACGGGAACCAACGGAAAAACTACGGTAACCACACTGTTATACAACCTTTTCAAAAAGGCAGGCTATAAAGTAGGGTTGATTTCCACTATAAAAGTATTGGTGGATGATAAGGAATACAAATCTACCCATACCACTCCAGATGTGTTGACCATCAACAACTACCTGAGTGAAATGAACAAAGTGGGAGTGGAGTTCTGCTTTATGGAAGTGAGTTCACACGGAATCCATCAAAAAAGAGCCGAAGGATTACAGTTTGAGGGTGCGATTTTCACTAATCTTTCTCATGACCATTTGGACTACCACAAAACTTTTGCGGAGTACCGTGATACCAAAAAGAAATTGTTCGATGGTCTGCCAAAAACCGCTTTCGCATTGGTAAACATTGACGATAAAAATGGCTTGGTCATGTTGCAGAATACCAAGGCCAAAAAATATACCTACGCACTTAAATCTTTCGCGGATTACCGTGCCCAGATTTTGGAAAAGCAATTCAATGGCCAACTTTTAAAGGTTGATGAAAATGAACTGTGGTCCAAATTGATTGGGGATTTTAATGCCTACAATTTATTGGCCATCTACGCCACCGCGAATCTTTTAGGGCTTGAGAAAATGGAGACCCTAAGATTGATGAGCGAGTTGGAAAATGTGGATGGTAGGTTTCAATATTACATATCAAAAGATAAGATAACGGCTATTGTTGATTATGCCCATACGCCGGATGCACTTAAAAATGTATTGGTTACGATCAATGCATTGAGGACTGGAAATGAAAACGTCATCACCGTAGTGGGGTGTGGTGGTGACCGTGATAAGTCTAAGCGTCCGGTTATGGGTCATATCGCTTCAGAAATGAGCAACCATGCCATATTTACCTCAGATAACCCTCGTTCCGAATCCCCTGCGGCCATTATTGAAGAAATGGAAGCTGGAGTGGAGCCTCAAAATAGCCGAAAGGTATTGTCCATTGAAAACAGAAAGCAAGCCATAAAAACGGCATGCAAGTTGGCTTTGTCCAACGATATTATTCTAGTGGCTGGAAAAGGACACGAAACCTATCAGGAGACCAATGGGGTTCGAGTTGAATTTGATGATTTTAAAGAAGTAAAAGAGGCTTTGGATAGCCTAAATAAATAGGAAAGTAGACCATGTTATACTATTTGTTCGATTTTTTAGATAAGCAATACGACATTCCGGGGGCGGGACTTTTTCAGTTCCTCACTTTTAGGGCGGCGATGGCGGTATTGCTGTCTCTATTGATTGCAATGGTCTACGGAAAAAGGATTATTCTTTTTCTACAAAGAAAGCAGATTGGTGAAACCGTTCGTGATTTGGGATTGGAAGGTCAATCTCAAAAAGCAGGAACTCCAACTATGGGTGGTTTGATCATTATTTGGTCCACATTGTTGCCTGTGCTGTTGTTTGCTGATGTACAAAATATTTACGTGATCCTATTGATTGTGACTACCATTTGGATGGGAATTATCGGATTCATTGACGATTACATCAAGATCTTTAAAAAGGACAAACAAGGTCTTAAAGGTCGCTTTAAGGTACTGGGACAAGTGGTGTTGGGATTGATTGTAGGGTTGACGCTTTACTTCCACCCAGATGTGACCATTAAGGAAAAAGATACGACCACGATCACTGAGAATTTTAGAGTAGAGAAGGTTTTTGGAGAAGAAACCAAATCACTTCAAACCAATGTGCCTTTCTTTAAAAACAACCAGTTGGATTACGCTGACTTTATCTCTTGGATGGGAGATGGCGTAGCGGACTATGCTTGGATCATTTTTATTGGGGTCGTGATTTTGATTGTGACCGCGGTGTCCAATGGAGCGAATCTTACGGATGGAATTGATGGTTTGGCGGCAGGCTCGTCGGCCATAATAGTGCTAACGCTGGGAATCTTCGCATTCGTTTCTGGTAATATTCAGTTTTCGGGCTATTTGGACATTTTTTACCTGCCCCGTGTAGAAGAATTGGTTGTGTTTATCGCTGCCTTTGTGGGGGCTTTGGTTGGATTTTTATGGTACAACACCTATCCAGCCCAAGTTTTTATGGGAGATACGGGAAGTTTGACCATTGGAGGTGTTATTGCAGTGATCGCCATCATCGTTAGAAAGGAATTGTTGATTCCGATTTTGTGCGGAATCTTCTTTGCGGAGTCACTTTCTGTGATGCTGCAGGTGGGCTATTTCAAGCATACCAAAAAGAAATATGGAGAAGGAAAACGGATTTTCTTGATGGCGCCATTGCATCATCATTATCAAAAGAAAATGTACCACGAAAGTAAAATCGTGACCCGTTTTTGGATCATAGGAATTATGTTGGCCATCATCAGTATTGTGACCTTAAAAATTAGATAAATGGGTCGATTGGTAATACTCGGAGGAGGAGAAAGTGGCGTGGGAACCGCCATTTTGGGCAAACAAAAAGGATTTGAAGTCTTTGTCTCGGACAAAGGGGAAATAAAGGAGAAATACCAAAAAGTTCTTGAACATTTTGAGATTGAATGGGAGTCTGGTGAGCATACCGAAGCCAAAATCCTGAACGCCGATGTGGTGATGAAAAGTCCTGGGATACCTGATAAAGTTGCCTTGGTCAAAGCATTGGTTGAAAAAGGCATCCCAGTGATATCTGAAATTGAATTTGCATCAAAATATACCGATGCAACAATCATTGGAATCACGGGAAGTAACGGGAAAACCACCACTACCATGTTGACCCATCATTTGTTGAAAGATGGAGGGTTGAATGTGGGAATGGCAGGCAATATCGGTGATAGCTATGCCAAAATGGTGGCTGAACAAGATTTTGACCATTATGTGTTGGAGATAAGCAGTTTTCAATTGGACGGAATCGTGGATTTTAAACCGCATATTGCCATCCTTACCAACATTACTCCAGATCATTTGGACCGATACGAGTACAAGTTCGAAAACTATATCGCTTCCAAATTCAGGATAGCCATGAATCAGGATGAAAATGATTGCCTGATCTATGATGCCGATGATGTAGTGATAGTGGAATGGCTAAAGGAACACCCAGTTCAATCCAAATTGATACCCTTTTCTGTACAAAAGAAATTGGAAGAAGGAGCTTGGTTGGAAGAGAATACGATTAAAATAAAATTAGAAAATAAAACCTTGGAAATGAGTAGAGATATTTTGGCCTTGGAAGGTCAGCACAACGTGAAGAATACAATGGCGGCCAGCATGGCAGCGCATTTAGTGAGGGTGAGGAAGGAGACTATTCGTCAAAGTATCCAGTCCTTTCAAGGAGCCGCGCACAGGCTGGAAAAGGTGTTGAAAATCAATCATGTGGAATACATCAACGATTCCAAAGCGACTAATGTAAATGCCACTTTTTATGCCTTGGATGGTATTAAAAAACCAATCGTTTGGATTGTTGGTGGAGTTGATAAAGGAAACGATTATTCCGAGTTGATGCCATTGGTACGTGAAAAAGTAAAGGCCATCATCTGCTTGGGTGTTGATAATTCCAAGTTGATTGAAGCTTTTGGGAATGTTGTGGAGCCGATGGTCGAGACCTATTCCATGGAGGAAGCTGTAAAAGTGGCTTACAAAGTTGCTGAGCGTGGAGATGCCGTTTTGTTGTCGCCTGCTTGTGCCAGTTTCGATTTATTCAATAATTACGAAGACCGAGGAGATCAATTTAAAACCGCAGTTAAAAATTTGTAGAACGTGTTTGCAATCTTCAAAAATCTGAAAGGTGATAAAGCCATTTGGGGCGTAGTGGCCCTCTTGGCTCTTTTCTCATTTTTGCCAGTGTACAGCGCCAGTACCAATTTGGTGTACGTCAATGGAGACGGAACCACTTTGGGCCATTTGGTAAAGCATGCCGTTCTGTTGTTTTTAGGTTTCGGAATCATCTACGGTATTCATAAAATCCCGACGCATTATTTTAAAGGCTTGTCCATAATTGCATTGCCCATTGTGTTGCTCTTGTTGGCTTACACTTTAACCGTTGAAACCCGAATTGGAGGGGTGACTGCCAACCGATGGATAAAGATTCCATTTGTAGGCGTTAATTTTCAAACTTCCACCTTGGCTTCGGTGGTTTTAATGATTTGGATTGCAAGATACTTGACCAAAATCAAGGATGTAAAAATCACTTTTAAAGAAAGCTTGTTGCCACTTTGGTTGCCGGTTGCCTTGGTGATTTTATTGATTTTGCCCGAAAACTTTTCTACGGCTGCCATCATCAGTTTTATGGTGTTGGTGTTGTGTTTTTTGGGAGGTTATCCTTTAAAATATTTGATGGCGATGGTCGGTACGGGAATTGTACTTGGAGGAATGTTCCTATTTGTACTTTTTAAAGCGCCCGAAGTTTTGCCACAAAGGGCAGGAACTTGGAAATCAAGGATAGAAACTTTTATTCATCCAGAATTAGCTGATAAGGATGATTTACACCAATTGACCTTGGCTCAAATCGCAGTTGCTGAAGGTGGAATTGTGGGCAAGGGAGCTGGAAAAAGTGTGATGAAGAACATGTTGTCGCAGAGTACATCGGATTTCATTTTTGCTATCATTATTGAAGAATATGGATTGTTGGGAGGGGGAGCTTTGCTCTTCTTCTACTTGTTGTTGCTATTTCGAATTGTGGTGGTGGCGCATTCGGCCAAAACCATATTTTCAAAATTACTGGTGATAGGGGTTGGTTTGCCAATTGTTTTTCAAGCATTCATCAATATGGCGGTTGTTGTGCAGTTGTTTCCCGTAACAGGTCAGCCTTTGCCACTGATCAGTATGGGGGGAACATCCATTTGGATGACCTGTATGGCGATTGGAATTGTGTTGAGCGCCAGCAATAAAAAAGAAAATTTAGAGGAGCAATCCTACGATATAGATGAAACGAATCCTTTAGAAGTATTAAGTGGACAGATATAGGTTTATACTTTCTGGAGGAGGAACGGGAGGACACATTTATCCCGCAGTGGCCATAGCCAACGAATTAAAAAGAAGGCATCCTGATGCCGAGTTTTTGTTCGTAGGAGCCAAGGATAAAATGGAGATGGAAAAAGTACCGCAGGCTGGATACGAAATAAAAGGTTTGTGGATAAGTGGATTACAACGGAAACTGACATTGAAAAATCTCATGTTTCCATTAAAACTGATAAGTAGTTTGTTAGAAGCACGAAAAATAGTGAAACAGTTTAAACCCCATGTTGCCATAGGTACGGGAGGGTTTGCTAGTGGACCTTTGTTGCGAATGGCTGAAAGTTCAGGTGTTCCATGTGTGCTTCAAGAGCAGAATTCCTTTGCAGGGATTACGAACAAACTATTGGCGAGCAAAGCAGAGAAGATTTGCGTAGCCTACGATGGGATGGAGCGCTTTTTTCCAAAGGAAAAGATTGTAAAAACAGGAAATCCCATCCGAACTGACTTGGTGCAGATAAAGGAAAGCAAGAAAGAAGCAGCTTCCTTTTTTGGTCTTGATGGTGATAAAAAGACTCTATTGGTTTTGGGAGGTAGCCTTGGTGCAAGACGCATCAACCAATTGGTAGAAAAAGAACTTAGTTTCTTTAAAAAACAAGGACTGCAAGTGCTTTGGCAGTGCGGAAAATTGTATTTCGAAGAATATAAAAAATACGAATCCGAATCTGTAAAAGTATTGGCCTTTGTCAACAGAATGGATTTGGCCTATGCCTCGGCAGATGTGATCATTTCCAGAGCAGGTGCAGGTTCGGTTTCCGAATTGTGTTTGGTGGGCAAACCAGTGATTTTTATTCCATCGCCCAATGTGGCGGAAGACCATCAAACCCAAAATGCGCAAGCTTTGGTGGCAAAAGATGCAGCCGTCATGCTCCGCGAAACTGAATTAGATGAAGCATTTGAAACTCGTTTTTCTGGATTAATGGAGTCAAAGGAAATGCAAGAAAAATTGGGAGAAGAAATTAAAAAGATGGCCATGCCAAAGGCTACGGAGCATATTGTGGATGAAATTGAAAAGTTGTTGAAGTGAATTTAAAGGATATACATAGCGTCTATTTTATCGGAATCGGAGGTATTGGTATGTCCGCTTTGGCCCGCTATTTCAATTTTATTGGAAAAGAAGTGGCCGGCTACGATAAAACGCCAACGCCAATTACGGAAGGTTTGGAGCAATTGGGTATTTCGGTCCATTTTGAAGATAATGTGGATTTTATTTCTGATACGTTCAAACATCCACAAACCTTGGTGGTGTATACGCCTGCCGTTCCTGTTTCGCATTCCGAATATCAATTCTATAAAAACAACAGTTTCGATATTAAAAAGCGTTCCGAAGTGTTGGGCATCATCACTAAAGATTCTTTTTGCCTTGCCGTAGCTGGAACACATGGGAAAACAACTACCTCCTGTATTTTGGCTCATTTGCTCAAGGAATGTGAATTGCCATTTTCGGCATTTTTGGGTGGGATTTCGGAAGATTTCAATAGCAACTTTGTGTTGGAGGGAACAGAATATTCGGTAGTAGAGGCCGATGAGTTTGACCGTTCATTCTTGCGTCTTACTCCAACCATTGCCTGTGTAACTTCGATGGATGCCGACCATTTGGATATTTATGGCACCAAAGAGGAATTGGAAAACTCTTTTAGGGAGTTTGTGGGGAAAATTAAACCCAACGGAAAACTATTTGTACGTAACGGATTGTCCTTGGAAGGAAGCACTTTCGGTATTGAGGATGGCTCTGATTACTGCATTCAAAATATTAACATTGAACATGGTACCTACATATTTGATCTCGTCACGCCTTCAGAGGTTATCACGAATGTAAAATTCAACAAACCTGGAAGGCACAATTTGCTCAATGGATTAGCTGCTTTCGCGATGGCGGTGCAAACCGGCTGCCCACCACACCGCCTTGCTGAAGCTTTGGGGAGTTTTAAAGGAGTTCAGCGTAGGTTCTCCTATCAAATCAAACAAAAGGATATTGTGTTCATCGACGATTATGCACATCATCCCACAGAAATCAATGCGGTGTATCAAGCAGTTCGTGAAATGCATGCAGGTGAGAAAGTCACTGTGATTTTCCAGCCCCATCTGTTTTCCCGAACCCAAGATTTTGCCGATGATTTTGCGAAGAGTCTATCGCAATTCGATGAGATCATTCTACTAGAAATTTATCCCGCCAGAGAAGAGCCCATTGAAGGGGTGACCTCGCAATGGTTGTTGGACAAAATAGAGAATCCGAACAAGAAACTGGTTGCGAAATCAGACTTGATCAAAGAAGTGAGTAACTGCAAATCGGGCGTGTTGGTCGCCCTTGGTGCAGGTGATATTGGTTTAGAAGTGCCAAAAATCAAAAAAGAATTGAGTTATGCGCATTAATTGGGATTACATAAAACTGACCTTTTTGTTGGTCGCCGTGGTCGCGCTCTACGGTTTTGCCGATCAACGAAACAGCAAAAGACATGTGAGCAAAATCGCTGTTGAGTTTGTGGGTGAAAATAACCTGTACTTAACAGAGGATGCGGTTAATAAATTGTTAATACAAAAATGCGGACCCCTAGAAAATAGGGCAAAAGAACAATTAGTTTTGAATACCATAGAGGAGGTAATTCTATCCAACGATATGGTCAAAAATGCCCAAGTCTATCTTACTGTAAACGGGGAGCTTATCTCTGAAATTATTCAGCGCAAACCCATTGGGAGAGTTGAAGGCGTCTCCAAATTTTATTTGGATGACACGGGAGGTCGTATGCCTTTGTCAAGGTATCACTCGGCAAGGGTGCCTATAATTACAGGTAAGATTACCGGAAAGACCCTAGAGGATGCCTATGTGATTTTGAACTATATCAACGATGATGATTTTCTTAGGAAAAATGTCATCGGTATTCATATTGAAGAAGAAGGGAACTACCAACTCAAATTCCGCATGGAAAACTTTGTGGTGAATTTGGGAGGGGTGGAAAACCTGAATGTAAAGTTTAAAAATTTTATGGCCTTTTATACCAAGGCCACCAAGGATAAAACCTTGGAAGAATATGCAACAGTGAGTTTGGAGTTCAACAATCAAGTGGTTTGCACCAAAATTTAAAATATGGAACAGGGTAATTATTCAGTTGGGTTGGATATTGGAACTACCAAGATCGTAGCGATAATCGGTAGGGAAAATGAGTATGGGAAAATTGAGATACTGGGCATTGGGAAATCCAAAAGTCTTGGGGTGCACCGTGGTGTTGTGAACAACATCACTCAGACCATTTCTTCCATTCAGCAAGCTGTGGAACAGGCGGAGTTGAACTCAGGCCTTAAGATTGGTTCCGTTGTGGTGGGTATTGCTGGTCAGCATATCCGTAGCCTACAGCACAGCGATTATATCACACGTCCCAATTCAGAAGAAGTGATCAATGGGGATGATTTGGACAAATTGTGCAATCAAGTGTACAAATTGGTGATGCTTCCAGGTGAGGAAATCATTCATGTATTGCCTCAAGAATATAAAGTGGACGGACAATCCGAGATCAAAGAACCAGTGGGAATGTACGGCGGACGTTTGGAAGCCAATTTCCATGTGGTGGTTGGGCAGGTTTCCTCCATCAAAAATATTGGACGATGCATTAAAAGTGCAGGTTTGGATCTTGGGAATATAACCTTGGAACCATTGGCCTCTGCTGATGCTGTTTTGAGTCAAGAAGAAAAAGAAGCTGGTGTTGCCCTTATCGATATAGGGGGTGGAACCACGGATTTGGCAATTTTCAAGGACGGAATCATCCGTCATACCTCCGTGATTCCTTTCGGGGGTAACGTAATTACCGAAGACATCAAAGAGGGTTGCTCGATCATCGAGAAGCAGGCCGAGCTTTTGAAGATAAAATTTGGTTCCGCATGGCCAGGTGAGAATAAGGACAACGAGATCGTTTCCATTCCTGGACTTCGTGGACGTGAGCCTAAGGAAATCACTCTGAAAAACCTTTCCAAGATCATTCATGCCCGTGTGGTGGAAATCGTGGAGCAAGTGTATGTGGAAATCAAAAACTACGGACACGAGGAGCAAAAGAAAAAACTGATTGCTGGAATTGTGCTAACCGGTGGTGGTAGCCAATTGAAGCATTTGAAGCAGTTGGTGGAATACATCACTGGCATGGACACCAGAATTGGTTATCCGAACGAGCATTTGGCCGGGGATTCCGATGAAGAAGTGGCCAGTCCGTTGTACGCTACCGCAGTTGGATTGTTGATGAATTCCTTGGAAGCTAGGAAGAAGAGCTTGGGACTTCATCAAGAAAACACCTTGGTCGAAGAAGAGGTGTTGGTGGAACAAGAACAAGAAATGGGAGCCAAGGCAACTGTGACTTCCCATGGTGATAGAAAATCAATTTTTGATAAGTGGTCCGAGAAGTTGAAAGACTTTTTGGATAACGCAGAATAATAAACCCCATAAGAAACACAACCGTTATGAGTAAGAACACTGAATTTGATAACATCGCTTTTGATTTGCCCAAGAACAAGAGCAACGTAATTAAAGTTATTGGCGTTGGAGGTGGAGGTAGCAATGCCATCAACCACATGTTCCAAGCCGGAATCAATGGAGTGGATTTTGTAATCTGCAACACCGATTCCCAGGCATTGCAGAACAGTTCTGTGCCCAATAAAATACAATTGGGAGTTTCATTGACAGAAGGTTTAGGTGCTGGTGCAAACCCAGAAGTGGGAGAGCAGGCAGCATTGGAAAGCATGGAAGATTTGAAATCCATGTTGGGACAAAACACCAAAATGGCCTTTATCACTGCCGGAATGGGTGGTGGTACAGGAACGGGAGCAGCTCCCGTGATTGCCAAATTGGCCAAAGAAATGGATGTGCTTACCGTGGGAATTGTGACCATGCCCTTCCAGTTCGAAGGAGCCATGCGTAACAAACAAGCTCAAACGGGAATAGAAAAATTGCGTGCCAATGTAGATTCGCTCATTGTCATCAATAACAACAAATTAAGGGAAGTTTACGGTAATCTTGGGTTTAAGGCCGGTTTCTCAAAAGCTGATGAAGTTTTGGCCACTGCAGCAAGGGGTATTGCAGAGGTAATTACGCATCACTACACACAAAACATTGACCTTAGGGATGCCAAAACGGTGCTTTCCAATAGTGGAACCGCCATTATGGGTTCTGCGGTCGCTTCAGGTTCTGCAAGGGCCACCGAAGCCATTATGAAAGCTTTGGATTCTCCATTGTTGAACGATAACAAAATACAAGGTGCGAAAAACGTATTGTTGTTGATCGTGTCTGGTTCCCAAGAAATCACTATTGATGAAATCGGGGAAATCAACGATCACATCCAAATCGAGGCAGGTCACGGAGCCAACATCATTATGGGTGTGGGTGAAGATGAGAACTTGGGTGAAGCGATTGCCGTAACGGTAATTGCTACTGGATTTAATGTGGATCAGCAGGACAATATTGTAAACACCGAATCCAAAAAGGTGTTTTATACCTTGGAAGATGAGCAAACCGCACAACAAGATTTAACTCCAGAGGCTACTGCGGTTCAAGAGGTAAGGGTTGAAAGAACTCCCGAGCCAGAACCAGAACCAGAACCAACGATTGTAAAGCATACTTTGGAAATGGTGGAGGAACAGGAAGCTCCTGCTCCAGCACCAAAAGACCCTGAATTGATTCCGACCACCAATTACATCAGAAACTTTAATGTGTTCTATGAGGAGGTATTGGCGGAACCAACCAAAGAGGACGACTTCATTATTATAGAGGCAAAAAGCATTTTGAACAATATCGATGTGGTTGATGCTGAAGTGGTTGCTTCTAAATCCAACGAGGATCAGTTTACCTTAAGTTTTGATATGCCTTTGAATCAACAAGAAGAGGAGGAAGATGAAAAGGAGCATACCATCACTTTCAATTTGGATGATGGTATTGGAGATGTAAAGGTGAACGAATATGTTGAAGTAAACCCGGTTCTTGAATATAACAAGCAGGGAGAAACGCGTTACAACTTGGAGGAATACATGGAGTTGGAAAACAAATTGACCGGAGCAAGGTCAATGGCAGAAACCCATGAACCAAAGTTGGTGGAAAACGAGCTTGTATTTGAGAAAAAGACCATTAAGGTTGAGGAGAAAGAACAAGAGGAAACTTCGGCCAGTATGGATCCCATGAACAGTTCGATCAGTGATATTTTAAGGGATAGAGCTGATGAAAGAAGAAGAAAGTTGAAAAACTTCAATTACAAGTTTCAAAACAATAGAAGTAGTATAGACGAAATAGAAAAGGAGCCTGCGTACAAACGTCAGGGGGTAGATCTAAATGATGTGCCCAAGGAGCAGAAGGTTTCTAGAACCACTTTAAGTGAGGATAGCAACGATGATCTTCAACTGCGTTCCAATAACTCTTTTTTGCACGATAATGTTGATTAGTAGTGTACATTAACATCCATTGATTTAGTGGAAAGCATAAGCCCGAAAGTTCGTTTTCTTTCGGGTTTATTTTTTATCTTCGCAACCCTAAAATAAAGTAAATGGGACTGCAAGAAAAGGTAATGACAGAAATGAAAGCAGCAATGAAGGCAAAGGATACCGTTGCCTTGGAATCATTGCGCGCCATTAAGTCGGCAATTTTGTTGGCCAAAACTGAAAAAGTAGGTACAGAGCTTTCTGAAGAAGATGAAGTAAAGTTGATTCAGAAATTGGTAAAGCAACGTAAGGACAGTGCCACAATCTATAAAGAGCAAGGAAGAGAAGATTTGGCCGAGCCAGAATTGGCACAAGTAGCCGTTATCGAGAAGTTTTTACCAGAACAGCTAACCGAAGAAGAGATTGAAAAAGTTGTGGTGCAGACCATCGAGAAAGTTGGTGCAACTGGAATGCAGGATATGGGAAAGGTAATGGGATTGGTTTCCAAAGAATTGGCCGGACAAGCCGATGGAAAAACCATCTCTACCATTGTAAAAGCAAAGCTTAGTTCATAAAAAATGGCCCAGTACCTGCCTGTCCGTCAGGCGGGGTTCAACTGGATACCTGCCAGCCGCAGGCGGGGAATATCAGATTTAGGCTCTGAGACAAGATTGAAATAATTGGAATACTCTTTTTAAGAGTTAATAAAATGGCCCAGTAGTTCAACTGGATAGAATATCAGATTTCGGCTCTGAGGGTTGGGGGTTCGAATCCTCCCTGGGTCACTTAAGAACTTTTATTAAAAGCCCAAAAGTAATCCGCTTTCGGGCTTTTTGATTGTTCATAAATGTCACTCTCCGTCAAAATGTGTTAAAAACCTCAAATTAAGACCACTACTTTAAGCTTTAGGGTCTTTTGTTAAATCTTCTCCTGAAATTTTATTTATTTTCATAGGGCATAAAATAAACTATCAAACTATTTCATATGAAAATTAAATCAACGATGCTATTCGCAATAGCATTTGCATTGCTTGTATCTAAAGTAGAAGCGCAAATTGAACTTCAAACTGGCAAAGATGTTGCCGTTACCAATACAGAATCTGGCAAGGTAAGAGGTTTTATTAAAAACGGAATTTATACCTATAAGGGTATTCCCTACGCTAAAGCGGAACGATTTATGGCTCCTACAAAGGTAGATTCATGGGAAGGCGTTCGTAGTTCCACCATGTACGGTCCTGTTGCCCCATTATTGACCCCTACCACACAAGTTTCGGACGAACCCGAATTTGTGTTTGACCACGATTGGGGTTACACTAGTGAGGATTGCCTTCGCATTAATGTTTGGACCCCCAATACCGACCAAAAGAAAAGACCCGTTTTATTTTGGATTCACGGTGGAGGATACACTGCGGGTTCCAGTCAAGAGTTGCCTTCTTATGATGGGGAGAACTTGAGCAAAAAGGGCGATGTTGTGGTAGTTTCCATCAATCACCGCTTGAACGTGCTTGGTTTCTTGGACCTTTCTGCCTACGGAGAAAAGTATAAAACTTCGGCCAACAATAGTATTTTGGACATTGTGGCTGCCTTGGAATGGGTAAAAGCCAATATTTCAAACTTTGGTGGAGACCCGAACAATGTGACCATTTTTGGTCAATCTGGTGGAGGAGCCAAAGTGAACAATTTAATGGCCATGCCCAAAGCCAAAGGACTTTTTCATAAGGCGATCAACCAAAGTGGTGCAATGCGTGCCAATATGTTGGAAAAGGAGGTTACTCAGGCTATTGGAGCGGAAGTGATGAATCAACTCGGTTTGACTTCCGATCAAGTAGATCAATTACAATCCATTCCCTTTGAACAATTGAGCGCTGCAAGCTCCAAAGCCTTGCAAGTAGTTGGAGAAAAAATGAAAGCAGAAGGTAAACCTGTAATCGGAATGGGATCATTGAACTGGGGACCAAGTCATGATGGTAATATATTCCCTTATCAATTGCTGTCGGATGAAGCCTTTGAATTATCCAAAGATATTCCGCTTTTGATCGGGACCACTAAAAACGAATTTACGCCTTTTGCCAACGGTCGCTTCTTTAATGCTTCGGAAGAGGAAATCATGGCACATATCAAAAATACTTTCAAGGACAAAGCAGATGATTATCTCGCTGCTGTAAAAAAAGCCTATCCAAACGATACCAAACCATCCGATTTATTGGATATAGATGCTATGTTCCGTCCGGGGGCAGTTGTACAGGCCAATAGAAAGTCGGCCTTAAAAGGGGGAGCTCCCGTGTATATGTATTTATTTACGTGGCAATCGCCGGTTTTTGATGGAAAATACAAGTCATTACACTGTATGGAGCTTCCATTTGTATTTGATAACATCGAAAGAGGCGTACAAATGACAGGTGGCGGAGAAAAGGCCCATATCTTGGCCCACAAAATGAGTCAGGCTTGGATCAATTTTGCCAAAACCGGTGATCCAAACCACGATGCATTACCGGAATGGCCCGTTTACAATGCAACCGATACACCTACCATGTTTTTCGATAACGAATGCTTTGTTTCCCCACAAAGGGATAAGGAATTCTTAAAATTGGTTACAGGTTCTTAAGCTACAGAAAGGCAAAAAATGAAGAAGGCATGTTCCTATTGGGGCATGCTTTTTATGCTTTTCAAATTTAATGACCATCTACACCATACCTTAAAATGAAATTTTATTTTTAAAAGATTACGCCACTTTATGCATGCATTTTGCCAAGAAAAGTTTATTTATCTTGGAAAACAAAAGCGGACCATTAACAGGTTTGGTCACTAGATCATTGGCGCCAAGTTCAAATATTTTCTTACGGGTAGCGCTGGTGTTGTCCGCTGTTAGAACCACAATTGGAATATCTGCCGGACATTGTGCTTTACCACTTCGAATAATAGATGTAGTTTCAAAGCCATCCATTTCAGGCATTTGTAAATCCATCAAAATTAAGTCGAAGGATTTGGTCTTCATTAGTTCCAATGCCTCCTTTCCATGGTTGGCTATGGTCAGGTTAATATCTCCCCAATTCTTTTTGAACAATAATTTTACCACGGTTTGGTTCATTTTATTGTCCTCTACCAAAAGGATGTTACTTAAGTCCAATTTTTTGTCGATTACGGCGATTGTTTGCTCCTCATTTTCCAGAACAACATCCTCATCAATCTCAAAACTTAAATTAAGTTCGCAAATGGTACCTTGTTGATTGTTGTCTATAAATTGAACCTGCCCTTTCTGTAGGTCAACATAGGTTTTTACAATATAAAGTCCCAATCCCAATCCACTGAATTCTCGTTTGTCCATAAAGGATTTCTTAGTGAAAGATTCAAAAATGGTACTCATTTTTTCTTTGGAAATACCAATACCAGTGTCACTAATTGTAAATGTTAAGGTGGCTCTATCTTTATTTTTTTTGCAATCTATTTGAATTTCGACGCCACCTTGATTGGTAAACTTAATGGCATTGTCTAAAACGTGGTTGAGAATTTGTACCAATTTGCCCTTATCCCCAACTATTCTCGCAGGTAAAGCTTCGGAAAAGGTGGCCTTAAAATCCAGATCTTTTAAACGCGCCTTTTTCTCTTGGGCGTTTATCACCTTGAGTAAAGTCGATTTTAAATCAAACGGGACCTCTTTTAATTCCTGATCTCCTTTTTCTATGACCGTAAAATCTAGAATGTCCTCAATGTAACCCAATAGGTTTTTCGAAGAGCTTAGGATCAATTTGCATTTTTCTTCCAGATTTTCCTCTTCGTTGTTTTCTTGCAGGGATGTTGTTACCCCCATGATCAAATTAAGGGGGGTTCTTAGTTCATGGCTTATGTTGGATAAAAAGGAAGATTTGATTTCGTTCATATCCTGAGCCCTTTGTAGTGCCAACAATTGATTGTGCTCATTTTCCATTCGCAGGTTCCGGATTCTATTGCTCATGGATATGGATAAAAAGATAATCTCCAATCCAATGCCGAACTTGGTTCCATTACTGGTAAAAAAGGAATTTTCTATGGTATTGAAATTATTAAGGATGAAGACCACAAACCCGGAAATCAGGAAAGTAATGCCAATTATAAAGTAGATATCCACTTTTTCCTTCTTCAACTTTAATACGATTATTGAGCTAACCATATGAATCAAGACCAAAATACCAATGGCATTTGCCAAGGGATAGCAGTTTTTAAACAAACTTGGGATTGAGGCCAATATCAAGGTCGCTATAATGATACATGTGCTGATCGCTTTGTTGGCAATATGTAGTACGGGACTGTTTTTTTTCAAGTTTAGGAATATGTCGCCGTATTTTCCAAAAAAGAATAGGGAGATAAAGGCAGTGAGCAAAACAGCTCTATCGGACAGCCATCCTCCTTGGGGCGTAAAATATTGATGAAAAAATCCGTCCAAGGAAAATTGCATCAAGGCAATAAAAAGTACGTATAGGGCGTAGTAAATAAATGCCCTGTCTTTTAATGCAAAAAAGAAAAACAGGTAGATAATACTCGCCAAAATCAAAATGCCATAAAAGAATCCATAGAAAACCTGTTCTTTATAGGTAAGCTTAAAGAAACTGTTCTCCGAATACAAATTCATGGGGAGCATTACCACCTCGCCATCACTTTTTAGGTGTATGTATGCTTGAATTTTTTGATGGGGCTCAAGCGCTATATCAAAAATTGATTTTCTGTGTTGTATGGTCTTTTTTGAAAACGGAATTTTATCCCCACTGAACTGTTTTTGAACTTCACCTGTACCATCCAACAGATAAAGTTCAACAATATCCGTTATGGGTCGGGCAGTTTCCAAATAGAACTGTTTGTACTTATCGGTAGGATTCTCTAACGTAAAGGACATCCAATAATGATCATTGGAAAAACCCAAGTTCTCTTTTAAGCTCGATAGGGGAACAAAATTAAGGTTCGGATTGTTATTGATTTCATCAAAAGTATAGTCTTTCTGTCCAGCCAGTAAAACCGAAGTTTTGGATTGAAGTGAAATAGGTTCCAAATTATTGGGCTCGCTCTCTTTAAATTGAGCATTAGAAACTATTGAGCATAGAAACAAAAGGCCGCTAAGCCATGAAAGTAAAGTTGGGGGAATCATCTGGCGCATTATGTAGGTATTGTAGAATCCACCTTTGGGAAAGTGGAGTCGAGTTTGTTGGTTTATCTTAAAAACGTTGATGTTAGGTGAATAGTGCACAGGATGGCCTGGAACTAACAACCTTTAGATGTATTCCCAAAAAATATCGGTGAACAACAAAAAATGTTGAAAGGAATCTACTTTACTGAGGACTAATCAAACCAAAATACGGTTTGTTCCTTTTTGATTTGAGGAAGTAAGCAATTAAAATTAGAAGGTATGCATAGGGTAATGATGATATTAATTTTGGTATTTGGAGTAATGGGACATGCTCAAAGCATAGATTACAATACCAAAAAGGGATTTGCCGCCAATGGATATGACGTGGTTGCTTATTTTGATGGAAAGGCGTTGGAGGGTAAAATGGATTTAACCGCCGTTTATGATGAGGTAAACTACAAGTTTTCCAGTGTCGACAATTTGAAAAAGTTCAAACGGAACCCTGAATCCTATTTGCCCCAATATGGAGGGTATTGTGCCTATGCAGTTGCCGTTAATGGAAAAAAAGTGAATATAAACCCCGAAACGTTCGAAATCAGGGACGGGAAACTGTACCTGTTTTACAATCAAGGCAAAAACAACACCTTGCAATTTTGGTTGAACGAATCTCCAAATAATTTGAAAGACCAGGCCGATAAGAACTGGGAGAAAATTAAAAACTAAAGAAAGGTAAAAGTGAAATTGGCATACAGGATACCTAGAATTTTCTTTCTATCTTATGCTGGTAAAGCTGAAACCGAACATCATAAAACAATTTAAAAACAACCTTTTCATACATGTTCAAATCCTCTTTGGAAACCTTGGAACAATTCAAACACATACTTTCGGCTTTGCCAATGGATTGTTACTCCCAAAAATGCAGTGTGCTTTCCAATGCCACGATCGGACAACATACCCGACATGTTATCGAACTTTATCTATGTTTGATTCAGGGCTATAAAACTGCCGATGTTTCTTATGATCGCAGGGAACGAGATTTACGGATAGAGCAGGATATTACTTTTGCTCTTGAAAAGTTGAGTCAAATCCAGTCGTTGCTCCAACAACCCAATAAGAATTTGAAGATCACTTACGAATTGGCTGGCGAGACTGCCTGTTTGGATTCCAATTATTATAGGGAAGTGATGTATAACTTGGAGCATACTATCCACCATCACGCTTTGATCAAGGTGGGGATAGAACAACTTACAAAACAAGAGTTGCCAACTTCATTTGGAGTGGCGCCATCAACCATGCAATACCGAAAAACATGTGCACAGTAAGTTTTGTTTCTTCGGAAGGGAAATATTTTATTACCTCCAACCGCGATGAGCACATTTCCAGACCTTTGGCCCATCAGCCTAAAGAGGAAACCATTGGTACGGTAAAAGTACTTTTTCCTAAAGATCCCAAGGCAGGGGGCACATGGTTTGCCTTAAACGAGAATGGAGCCGTTGGTGTATTGCTCAATGGGGCATTTGTAAACCATCAAATGGGCGGTACCTATGCCAAAAGTCGTGGACTTATTTTATTGGATATTATAAGCTCAGAAAATCCATTGGCTTTCTTAAAGGAAATAGAACTATACCGAATTGAACCCTTTACTTTGGTACTTTTTGATTCAAGTTTAGTGGAATTCCGCTGGGATGGCAATCAAAAATATTTTAGGGGATTGGATAAGACCCAAAACCATATTTGGGCTTCCGCCACGCTTTATTCCGATGAAATCATTAAGCATAGAGCACAATTGTTTGAAGCATTTCAAGAAAACACAACTACTATTCAAGCTTCGGATGTGTTGGATTTCCATTCGAACAATCACAACGATTTTGAAAATGGTTTTATCATTGACAGGGAATCAGGATTAAAGACTTTTAGCGTGACCCAAGCTATTTTGGGCGAGGACCAAATCTTGATGAAACATTTGGATTTGATGAACGATAAAGTTTTTGAAGTGCCCTTTTCGGCAGGAGAGCTCACTTTTTAAAAAAATGGAACGGTTACGACTTATATGGCACAGAATTACCCATTGGGAATATTGGCCTTTTTGGTTGATTTATTATCCCATGTTTCCCGTTTGGTTGTATTATTCCCTTAAGGCGAGATCCATTTTCTATTTTAACGCGGCCAACCCTGGAATGAAAAACGGGGGGATGGCCATGATTTCCAAAAAGGAAATCTATGATTTGATTCCAGACCAATTCATCCCTAAAACCCTATTTATTCCCAAAAATGAGGATTCAGATTGTGCTTTGCAGCGCATTTTGGCTTCAGATATTGGTTTTCCTTTCATTGCAAAACCTAATATTGGAATGAAATCCTTTGGGGTTGAAAAAATTCATGATAAAGAAGCTTTTCATAAATATGCCGCTTGGTCTCCATCCGATTTTTTGGTGCAGCAACTTATCCCTTACACCAAAGAAGTTGGGATTTTTTATGTGAGAAAACCCAATGAAGAAATTGGTAAAATCACAGGTATTGTTTCCAAAGAATTTTTGTTCGTTACAGGGGATGGCAAGCGAAGTATTTTGGAATTGATCAAATCTAATCCAAGAAGCCATTTTCAATTAAAGGCATTGCAGAACAAGTTTGGAGACTCACTTCAAACCGTATTGAAAAAGGGAGAAGAGTTTATTTTGGTACCTTATGGAAGTCATACACGGGGTGCAAAGTTTGTCGATATCAGTCCTAAAATCAATGAGGAATTGGTTAAAACCATTGATGCCGTTTGCCGCCAAATAGATGGATTTTATTATGGTAGATTGGATGTGCTGTACCATTCCTTTGATGACCTTTCACAAGGTAAAAACTTCAGTATTATCGAAATTAACGGGGCAGGAGGAGAGGCTACCCATATATATGATCCCAAACATTCTTTGTTCTGGGCTTGGAAAGAGGTTGCTCGACATTGGGGTATGTTGTGTGAAATAAGTATGCTCAACCATCAAAAAGGGCATCCGTATCTTAGTTTTAAGGATGGACGGACTATGATCAAAGAGTCTGGGGAATTGCAGGCACAGTTGAAAGTGGTTTAGCCTATAAAATCCCCTTAATATAACCCTCCATAGCTTCGGGTTTGGTGGTAGGGTCAAAGCGTTTTACGGGATTTCCATTTTTGTCGATGACAAACTTGGTAAAGTTCCATTTGATTTTACTGCCCAGCAAACTGCCCAGTTTAGATTTTAAGAATTTAAAAAGGGGATGGGCATTCTTTCCATTTACATCTACCTTGGCAAACATGGGAAAGCTAACCCCGTAGTTCACTTGGCAAAACTCACTGATTTCATTGGCATTGCCTGGTTCTTGATGACCAAATTGATTGCAGGGAAAGCCCAGTATCTCCAAACCTTGGTCTTTGTATTTTTCATAAAGCGTTTCCAAACCTTCGTATTGGGGAGTAAGCCCACATTTGCTGGCCGTGTTTACTACAATCACAGTTTTACCTTTGTAGGTTTCCATTTTTTCTGGGGAACCGTTCAATCGTTCTGCTTCAAAATCGTAAAAACTCATACGTTTTAATTTTAAGGTGGAATTATTCCTTATCTACCAATTGCATTTTATGCTTAATGGTGTTCATGATAATCGGGGCATGGATACGTGAATTCTCAATGAACCATTTATGGGTTTCCATTCCCCCGCAGATCACACCTGCCAAAAATAACCCATCAACATTGGTTTCCATGGTTTCTGGGTCGTAGGTAGGCAATCGTTTTTCATCCTCGGAAAGTTCGATGCCCAACTTTTCCAAAAATTCAAAATTGGGCATGTAACCGGTCAAGGCCAAAACAAAATCGTTTTCAAGGGTCACTTCCCCATCATCCGTGTTAATGGTAATGTCATGAGGGGTTATCTCCTTTACTGTGGAATTGTAATACGCTTTAATACTGCCTTCTTCTATTCGGTTGATGATATCGGGACGCACCCAATATTTTACCCGTTGCCCCACCTCTGGTCCACGAATGATCAAGGTGACTTCGGCCCCTTTTCTCCAACATTCCAAAGCGGCATCGATGGCCGAATTGCTGGCACCGATTACAGCCAATTTTTGACTGGCATAAAAGTGAGGGTCGTTATAATAATGGGAAACCTTGGGCAAATTTTCCCCAGGAACCTTCATGGTGTTGGGTAGGTCGTAGAAGCCTGTTGCTACCACTACATTTTTGGCTTGATAATCATCTTTTTCCGAAACAACTTGAAAGTAGTCGCCTTGTTTTTCCACCTTGGTCACTTTCTCAAAAAGATGAATGTTCAATTGATGGGAAGTCACGATCCTTCGGTAATACTCCAAAGCTTCGTTTCGCTTGGGTTTAGCCTCTTTGCTGATAAATGGTATATCATCGATCTCCAATTTCTCGGAAGAGGAGAAGAACTGCATGTTCATCGGATAATTGAACAAGGAGTTCACAATAGGGCCTTTTTCAAGAATGATGTAGCTCAATCCCTGTTTTTTAGCTTCCAGACCACAAGCAATACCGATGGGCCCACCTCCAATAATTACAACATCAAACTCCTGCATTATGCTATCTCTGCTTTTAATTTTTTAATGGTTTCCGTGGGGTTTTCACTTTTGAATACAAAACTGCCTGCTACCAAAACATCGGCACCGGCTTCTATCAATTTTTTGGCATTATCGGCATTTACTCCACCATCGATTTCTATGAGGGTGTTGGCATTCTTGCTTTGAATGAGTTGTTTCAGGTCCTTTATTTTTTGATAGGTATTTTCGATAAAGGACTGTCCTCCAAACCCTGGGTTTACACTCATCACGATCACAATATCAATATCCTGAATGGTGTCTTCCAAAAGGTTTACCGAAGTATGAGGATTAATGGCAACCCCAGCTTTCATACCCTCTGCCTTTATGGCTTGTAGTGTTCGGTGCAAATGTGGACATGCTTCATAATGAACCGTTAAGTGGTTCACACCCAAATCGGCAAAGGTTTTAATATACTGATCGGGGTTAACGATCATTAAGTGGGTATCCAATGGTTTTTTGGCATATTTCGCAATGGCCTGTATCACGGGCATACCAAAGGAAATGTTCGGGACAAAAACGCCGTCCATCACATCCAAATGAAACCAGTCGGCCTCACTTTGGTTCACCATTTCAATATCTCGTTGTAGGTTGGCAAAATCGGATGCCAATAGCGATGGGGCGATACATTTTTTATCCATACTACAAATTTAGCCAATTAACAATTTACAATGAACAATGGGCAGTAATCAATTAGCAATAATCAATTTTCAATTATTTTACCATCAACCATCAACCATCAACCATCAACCCTCAACCCTCAACCATCAACCCTTAACCCTTAACCCTTAACCCTCAACCCTCAACCCTTAACCTTTAACCCTTAACCCCTATACCGTTCCTCGAATAATTTGGAACACCGATCTCATTGTACCATTTTTTGGCTAATATTGTGGTGGACTTATCCCGGTAATGATGGGTCTATCTTCAACCTTTAAAGAGCCGTAAACCTCAGGCTCTAGATTTTAGTTTATAGTTCTTGCTGCCCAAATCTTCAAAAAGCATGAAGAAAAAGTATGTATTCCCATTGCTGGTGTTGGGACTTTTACTGGTTTCCACCCAAGAAATGTTTGCACAACGCAGTTACTTATCCGTTGCATTTAACCCAAGTTATCGAACCAATGGTTATGGTCTGAATTTGAAGGTAAACCATTATCCCAATGCTACCGATTATTGGCATCTATCCCTTGCCATGATCAAATCTACCGAGCAACCCGATTCCAGTATTGAGTTTCCATACACCGATTATTTAATGAACCTAGGTTATTTTAAAACAGTTATTTCCCGCCCTAATCGTGGATTTTATATTTATGTGGGCGGTGGCTTATCTGGAGGTTATGAACACATCAATAAAGGGGAATCGTTTGCCAAGTTTGGCTATGCAATTCCCGAAAGTGGGTTGCTCTACGGTGTTTTTACCTCTTTTGAAATGGATTTTTACCTTACGGATGCACTCTCGTTTTATGTTCCTGTAACGGGATACTACCATGTGAACAGCAAGGTTGATGAAACCTTTGTTATGGTCGGGGCAGGGGTTAGGTATTTTTTTAAATAATAGTACCGGTTCCATTTGCCATGTATTCCATTTTACTTCATCCGTCAATCCAAATAGGGCATCCGTCAATTGGAAGGGGCAAGGTGCGCACATTCTAGTGATATTGTGCGCATTAACCATAAAAGATTGATTATGAAACTCCAAAAACTTATGCTGGTGGCCTGTGCAGGGCTAACCATTTGGTCCTGTGGCAAAGACGATAATGTTGTGCCGCTCCCGGTAACCAAAAACAATGCACCGGTGATCAATGACCAGACCCTAAATGCGAAAGATGATGCTACAGATGCCCAACCCTTAGGGAAGGTAGACGCCATGGACCCGGACAAAGATGAACTGTCCTACGAGATTTCCAAAAACGATTTTGACCTGTTCGCGATCAACAAGACCACGGGTGAATTGAGCTTGGCAGCAGGAAAGACATTCAATTTTGAAAAATTTTCCAGCCATGTTATTACGGTCAAGGTATCCGATGACGGAAATTTGTCCGATACGGCCGAGATTACCATTGTCCTGACCGATGCCAACGTGCCCCCGACTTTTGACGAGGCATCTTATGCTTTTGAAGCCAATGAGGATGTGGACGATGTGTACGAAATCGGTGCTGTAAGTGCAACGGATAACGACGGAGACGCATTGGAATATAGTATTGTGGAAGATGCCAGCGGTCTTTTTGAAGTGGACCCCGAAACGGGTATGATCAGTTTATTGGCTGATAATAACATGGATTTTGAGGCATTTAATGGGGCAACCCCGGTACACAACATTACCGTACAAGTGACCGATCAGGTAAATACCACCGATGTAACCGTAACCGTAACGGTGATCAATATACCTGAAGCCCTTTCCAACGATCCTGCAGCATTTGTGACCACTTGGGATGTAAACAATGGTGAAACTATTGAAATTGGGATAAACAACAACGATGGATTCGATTATGTTTTCACAATTAATTGGGGAGATGGTACAGTGGAGAACATAGTAAAACCTTCCAATACAGATGATTTCATAGATCATACGTATAATTCGGCAGATGTGTATACTGTATCTATAATAGGGGAATTTCCAGCTATTTATATGGATGTAAGTGCTTCTAAGGATAACCTTTTAAGTATTGATCATTGGGGAAGCATTCAATGGAAAAGTATGGAATATGCTTTTGCAGGTTGTGGAAATATGATATACATGGCTACCGATAAACCTGACCTAAGTCAGGTGCAAAATATGGAGAGCATGTTTGCTTATGCATCCTCATTTGATGGAAACCTAACGGGTTGGGATACCCAAAATGTTACGAGTATGGATTCAATGTTTGATAATGCAACATCTTTCACAGGAATGGGACTCGATACTTGGAATACTCAAAATGTACAGTTTATGGGCTCCATGTTTAGTAATTCATCTAATTTTATTGGGGAAATAAATGGTTGGAACACTGAAAATGTAAAATATATGAGTTTTATGTTCCGTAATGCGGTCAATTTTAATACTGATATCAGTGGTTGGGATACCCAAAATGTTATCAGCATGAGTTCGATGTTCCTTGGTGCCAGCAGTTTTAATAGAAATTTGGGTACATGGAATATTCAATCTTTATCGGATATCTTTTGGCAAGGTTTGGCCAATGTATTTAACAATTCTGGAATGTCAGCCGAAAACTATAGTGCTACCTTGGCAGGTTGGGGTACATTGCAATCTGGAGAATTGACCATACCACAAAATGTAACGTTGGGGGCCACAGGAATTAATTTCTGTAATGGTTCAGAGGGAGAAACAGTAAGAACAACCTTAATGGGCGATTATAATTGGACTATTTCCGATGCTGGAGGCACGGATTGCCAGCCCTAAACCAAACGTAAATATATTTTTTGTTACTAATTTTTCCACCAGGGGGCTTCGGTTCTTTGGTGGTTTTTTTTATAATTGGCTATAAGCAATGAGCAGTTAACAATTTACAATGAACAATAGACAATAATCAATTAGCAATAAACAATTTTCAATTATTTTATCTTCAACCTTCAACCTTCAACCTTCAACCTTCAACCTTCAACCATCAACCATCAACCATCAACCATCAACCATCAACCATCAACCCTTAACCAAATAAACCAGATTTCTCACACTGCCTTCGGTCGGTTCGAAATGACGGACTGTCATTCTGAAGGAGAGTAACGACTGAAGAATCTAAAGAACTTTCAACCAAGAACTATGAACCATGAACGAAAAACGAATAACCAAATAAACCAGATTTCTCACACTCCCTTCGTTCGGTTCGAAATGACGGACTGTCATTCTGAAGGAGAGTAACGACTGAAGAATCTATTCCACTACGAACTTTGGTTTTTATAAAAATGACATATGTGGTCTTGTCTCTTGAATCGAAAAGGAGATTCTTCACTTCCTTAGGTTTACTTCGACTACCTGCCAGCCGCAGGCGGGCGCTCAGCAACCATCGCTCAAGTATTAGTTCAAAATAACACTTTTATGTGCACATTGTCATTCTGAAGGAGAGTAACGACTGAAGAATCTAAAGAACTTTCAACCAAGAACCATGAACGAAAAACGAATAACCAAATAAAGCAGATTTCTCACACTCCCTTCGGTCGGTTCGAAATGACAAAATAAAGTCTTGGCTCTTGGTTCTTGATTCTATATTAAGTCTTGTCTCTTGAATCGATAAGGAGATTCTTCACTTCCAGAAGCTTACTTCGACTACGCTCAGCAACCATCGCTCAGGTATTAGTTCAACATAACACTTTTATGTACACATTGTCATTCTGAAGGAGAGTAACGACTGAAGAATCTATTTCAAAAAACTTTGGTTTTTCACATAAATGTCAAAATGTAGTCTTGGCTCTTGGTTCTTGATTCTATTTAAAGTATTGTCTCTTGAATCGAAAAGGAGATTCTTCACTACGTTCAGAATGACACATTTGAAAGTATATTGTCATTCTGAAGGGAGAGTAACGACTGAAGAATCTAAAGAACTTTCAAACCGTAACCCGCAACTCTCAATCCATCCGCGTCAATTCGAGTGATTTTTTGACGCAGCGAATCAAAAAATTGTATCGAGAATAAGCCAAATAAGTAAAAAATCTGCTCCAACCCCATAAGCCAGAGTCCACTTTTGTTGTAAACCAAAAGCAAAAAACAGGAAAGTATATAAATGAAAAAACTCCGGTAATCAGCCGGAGTTTATTCATCAATCAAAAAACGAACAGTCATGATAAACTGTTATATCTTACTAAATTACAACTTTCCTGCCAAAAATCAAATTTAAGGATAGTTTAACTGTAACTTTTTAGGGTAAAATTCACACTTTAACCCAAATAGGTCTTCAAAATCTTACTTCTAGAGGTGTGTTTTAGGCGTCGGATCGCTTTTTCTTTAATCTGACGAACCCTTTCACGGGTTAAATCGAAAGTCTCTCCAATTTCTTCCAAAGTCATGGAATGTTGACCCGCCAAACCGAAATAAAGTCTGATAACATCGGCCTCACGAGGTGTTAAGGTCTCCAAGGCACGCTCGATTTCGGTACGCAAAGATTCGTGCAAAAGATCTTTATCTGGGTTAGGGGATTCACCACTGCGCAATACATCGTAAAGGTTGGAATCCTCACCATCGATCAAAGGTGCATCCATGGATACGTGACGACCTGAATTTTTTAACGATTGCTTTACATCTTCCACGGTCATGTCCAATTCTTTGGCAATTTCCTCTGCAGAAGGAGTACGCTCGTGCGCTTGCTCCAAGAAAGCAAATGTTTTATTGATCTTGTTAATGGAACCAATTTTGTTCAATGGCAAACGTACAATACGGGATTGCTCTGCCAATGCCTGAAGAATGGACTGACGAATCCACCAAACAGCATAAGAAATAAATTTAAATCCACGGGTTTCATCAAAACGTTGTGCTGCTTTGATCAATCCCAAGTTGCCCTCATTGATCAAATCGGGCAATGTTAGTCCTTGGTTTTGGTATTGCTTGGCAACAGAAACCACGAACCTTAGGTTTGCTTTAGTTAATTTTTCCAAGGCCACTTGGTCTCCCGCTTTAATTCGCTGTGCCAACTCCACCTCCTCATCAGCAGTGATCAAATCCACCTTACCGATTTCCTGCAAATATTTGTCCAACGACGCGGTTTCCCTATTGGTAACCTGTTTTGTAATCTTTAACTGTCTCATCTATTTTTTCCCTTCAATTATATGTTAGAGCCTGAGCTCATAAGGTTATACGTTGAAAAACGTGAAAAGTTACATTTTGGTTGATTTTATTTTATTTTTTTGGATTCACACCCCTTTCAAAGCTGACATTGGTTATATTCATTCCTTTTTTTGCATCATAAAATGTAAATAATAGAGTTAACATAAGGGAATTCCAATTTCATAAATGAGATTCATCATCCGTTTTGTCCTTACTTTCTTTTGGTTGATTCCCCTTCTCGTATCGGCACAGCAAGAGCCGTCCAAAACTTATGGTTATCTGGGTTTTGATGTGTATGTGGGCATGTTGGGCAACTCCAACAGTGAATTTCCGGAACATGGATTACAAAAAAGCCTGTTCATTAATTTAGGTCAGTTAGAATCGAGTGAACAAAACTATTGGCGATACCACCTCAATAGCCCCAAAACAGGAATTTCCCTTGGCTTTACTGATTTAGGAAACAAAGATGCCTTGGGATATGCATACAGTGTTATGCCATATGCAGAGTTTTCATTGTTTCCCAAAACCTTGGATGGGTTTAGCCTTTGGGTTTCCATGGGAGGATCTTATATGACAAAACTTTACGATCAAGAGACCAATCCTTATAATAAAGGAGTGTCGACAAGATTAAATTGGTCGTATAACTCTTTTTTATATTATACCCTTTTGAAAAATAGATCTACCAATTGGCGAATGGGAGTGGGTTATGCTCATCATTCCAATGGTCATACTCGCAAACCCAATAGAGGTTATAATTCAATTCTCTTGGGAACTTCGATCAATTTTAAAAACGAGGAAGTGGTTTTAGTCGAGAAAAACCCTGAAGAATACCCTAAGGTTTTGGAATGGTATTATACAGGACGATTCGGATTGGGCCAGAATTCCTTTTCAGATGTTTTTAATGATAAGGAAGAAGTTTTTGCCGTTGCTTTTTCTGCAGGAAAAATTATCAATAAAACAGTAAAGTTGGGAGTGGGGCTGTACTATAATTTTTACCGACACTACTACAACTACATTAAAAATGAGGAAACCTTAGTCCGAACCCAAGAACCCCATTTAACGGAAAATCCGATTTTAAATGCTTCGGCTTTGGGTGTTTCAGGAAGTGCTGAATTGTTGTTGGGCCATGTTGGAATGGAATTGAATATTGGGATGAACTACTATAAACCCTTCTATAAAATTGATTGGCAATTGAACGAGGGATACACCTATTTTCCGAATGGGGAAGAAGAAATTGTGCTGGGCGAACTCGATGGTTATTATAATGTAAAGCAATTGGTTTCGAGTAGAATGGGGTTGAAATATTATATGTTAAATACAGACAAAGCACCAAAACATAACTTTTTCGTGGGAGCTTTTATCAATGCAAATTTGGGACAGGCGGATTTTAGCGAACTTACTTTCGGATACGTTCGCAGGTTCAATTTATAAGGAATAAAAAAGCCCGCTCTTTTAGGAACGGGCTTTTGGTTTTATAAAAAGATGGGATTAATCCCTTCTTGGTTTTCTGTCGCGGTTTCCACCATCTCTGCGGTCTCCACCTCTACGGTCACCACCATCTCTGCGGTCGCCACCTCTTCGGTCGCCACCACCTCTGCGGTCACCATCCTTGTCGTTTCTTGGTGGACGCTCTTTGTACCCTTCAGGTTTTGGCAACAAGGCTTTTCTTGATACCTTTTCCTTTTTGGTTCTCGGGTCGATACCAAAGTATTTCACATCGAATACATCACCCATGTTCACCACATCGGATACATTTTCGGTGCGTTCCCAAGCCAACTCGGATACGTGAAGCAATACTTCGTTTCCTGGAGATTCGGTGTATTCCACAACAGCTCCAAAATCCAACATCTTGATTACTTTCACTTCATAAACGCTACCAACTTCTGGTTTGAACATCAAAGAATCAATCTTTTTCAATACCATATCGATACCATCTTGATCGGTACCCAAGATTTCCACGATACCTTCTTCGGTCTCTGGATCTTCATTGATCACAATGGTAGTTTTGGATTTCTTCTGAAGGTCTTGAATAACCTCACCACCTTTACCGATAAGGGCACCAATGTACTCACCAGGGATAATTCTGGTAATGATTTTTGGAGCGTAAGATTTCACTTCTGGTCTTGGGGCTTCAATGGTTTCAACCAATTTGCCCAAAATGTGCATTCTTCCATCCCTTGCCTGCATCAAAGCTTTTACCAAGATCTCATAAGACAGACCTTTTACCTTAATGTCCATTTGGCAAGCGGTTATACCATCTTCAGTACCAGTAACTTTAAAGTCCATATCACCCAAGTGATCCTCATCACCCAAGATATCGGAAAGAACAGCGAATTTACCTGTTTCTGTATCGGTGATCAATCCCATTGCAATACCAGAAACTGGTTTTTTCAATTGGATACCGGCATCCATAAGGGCCATGGTACCAGAACATACGGTAGCCATAGAAGACGAACCGTTGGATTCCAATACTTCGGAAACCACACGTACGGTATAAGGACAATCCGCTGGGATCATACCTTTAAGAGCACGCTGTGCCAAGTTACCGTGACCTACCTCTCTACGGGATGTACCACGAATTGGTCGTGCCTCACCAGTGGAGAAAGGAGGGAAGTTATAGTGTAAATAGAATGTTTCTTCACCTTCGTACGATGGCATGTCAATTTGGTTGGCCTCTCTAGAGGTTCCCAAAGTAACGGTTGCCAACGCCTGTGTTTCACCACGGGTAAAAATGGATGAACCGTGTACACTTGGCAAGTAATCCACCTCACACCAGATAGGACGAATGTCGGTAGTCTTACGACCATCCAAACGAAGTCCTTCATCCAAGGTTAGGTTACGAACAGCTTCTTTTTCAGCTTTGTGGTAGTATTTGGAAACCAATCCGCCAAACTCTTCCAATTCTTCTTCTGTGAAAGTAGCTTTTACTTCTTCCTTGATAGCGGCGAAAGCTTCACTACGTTCTTTTTTGGAAGAACCAGCTTTGGCTACGGCATAAACTTTATCGTATGCCAAGTCCTTAACTTTTTTCTGAAGTTCTTCGTCCTCTGCTTCAGGTTCGTACTCACGGGTTTCTTTTTTACCGAAAGCTTCGGCCAATTTGATCTGTGCAGCACATTGAACTTTAATGGCATCGTGGGCAAATTTGATGGCTTCTACCATTTCCTCTTCGGAAATTTCACCCATTTCACCCTCTACCATCATTACTGAATCTTCGGAAGCACCGATCACCATATCGATATCGGAACTTTTCAATTGCTCCATAGTTGGGTTGATGATGAATTCACCATCGATACGACCTACGCGAACCTCAGAAATTGGACATTCAAAAGGAATGTCAGACAATTGAATGGCTGCAGAAGCGGCCAAACCTGCCATTGCATCTGGCATTACGTCTTCATCGTGGGACATCAATTGGATCATCACTTGAGTTTCGGAGTGATAATCTTTTGGGAACAAAGGTCTCAAAACCCTGTCCACCAAACGCATGGTCAATACCTCGCCATCGCTAGGTCTTGCTTCACGCTTAAAAAATCCGCCAGGATAACGACCTGCAGCGGCAAATTTTTCTCTGTAATCTACGGTTAGTGGCAAGAAATCCACATCCGCAGCTTGATAATTGGAGACAACTGTACATAGCAACATACATTTGCCAGACTGGACAACCACAGAACCATGGGCCTGTTTTGCCAATTTACCGGTTTCGATAGAGATTTCCCTACCGTCACCAAGGTCAATGACCTCTTTAAATGTTTTTGGAATCATAAAAATAATGTTACCGCACCTTTAAGGTGTGGTTGTTGAACATTTGGTCTACCGCCTTCCGGGCGGTCGGGTTGTGTTGTTGTTGTGTTGTGCCGTGGGCACTGACCAATGAAAAACTATTTGAAGCTTTTTGTGTTTGCCCAATTTCTCTTGGGACTTTGTATAGCGTTGGAACGCGTCCAACTAAAACAAAGGGGAAGCCAAAGCCTCCCCTTAATTTTTATTTTCTGATACCTAGTTCCTTAATTAGAGAACGGTATTTTTCAATATCTTTTTTCTTTAGGTAATCCAAAAGGCTACGTCTTTTACCTACCAATGCCACCAAAGAACGCTCAGTTCCGTAATCTTTGTGGTTTCTTTTAAGGTGTTGTGTCAAGTGGTTGATACGGTGTGTGAACAAGGCAATTTGTCCTTCCGTAGAACCGGTGTTGCTCTCAGAGCCGCCGAATTTCTTGAAAATATCAGCTTTTACTTCTTTGGTTAAATACATTCCAATATTTATTTAAATGATTATTATGTATTGATTGACTATCAATCAGCGTGCAAAGATAATTCTTTTTTTGAATTTACCGTGTTTATTAAATAACCTTTTGGAAGTGTAAAAAAAGGATTTTCAATAAAGAACGGTAAAAAGAGTTAAGGTTCGTCATTCCGAACTTGTTTCGGAATCTCACTAAATTGATTTCCTATATTGATGAGAACCTGAAACTAGTTCAGGTTGACGTAAAAAAAAGCCCCGAGTTCGGGGCTTTTTTTATGCTCTAACGGGTTGATTCGTAATCAAGTCGATATAAAGGTTGACTTTTTTCTTCAAATCCCTTCTGTGGGAAATAAAATCCAAGAACCCGTGTTCTTTTAAGAATTCTGCCGTTTGGAAACCTTCGGGAAGGTCTTTTCCAACCGTATCCTTTACCACACGTGGACCGGCAAAACCAATCAATGCACCTGGTTCGGCAATGTTGATGTCTCCCAACATGGCGTAGGAAGCAGTTGTTCCACCCGTAGTTGGGTCGGTACACAATGAAATATAAGGAATTTTGGCCTCGGCCAATTGTGCCAATTTCACGGAAGTTTTGGCCAACTGCATCAATGAAAGCGCAGCTTCCATCATACGGGCACCACCTGACTTGGAAATCATCAAGAAAGGAACTTTTTTCTTTTTGGCCACATCGATGGCCCTAGAAATTTTCTCTCCTACAACACTTCCCATAGATCCACCGATAAAGGCGAAATCCATACATGCAACTACCAAATCTTTTCCGTTGGACTTGCCAATGGCGGTTCTTACGGCATCATTAAGCCCAGTTTTGGACTCAGCAGCCTTCAAACGCTCCGAATATTTTTTGGTGTCCACGAATTTCAATGGATCCTTGGAAGTTATTTTGGCATCAAGCTCTTTGAACTTGTTGTCATCAAAAAGAATCTCAAAATACTCCTTGCTTCCAATTCTTACGTGATAATCATCTTCTGGGCTAACATAAAAGTTCTTGGCCAATTCATCTGCCTCAACAATTTTACCTGTTGGAGATTTGTACCATAACCCCTTGGGGGTGTCTTTTTTCTCTTCTGTTAGTGTCTGTATTCCTTTTTCCTTTCTTTTAAACCAAGACGACATGAAATCAAAATTTAGTTATACAGAAAAATTTATAGGCTGTTTACGTTGTTCAAATCCTCGAAGGCTTTTTTCAAACGTGCAATAAAGGTTTTTTCGCCTTCACGAAGCCACACACGTGGATCGTAATATTTTTTGTTGGGTTGGTCGTCACCTTCTGGGTTTCCGATCTGTCCTTGAAGGTAATCGGCTTTGCTTTGAACGTAATCCCTAACACCTTCCGTGAACGCATATTGAAGGTCGGTATCGATGTTCATTTTGATTACACCGTAACCAATGGCCTCTCTGATCTCTTCCAAAGTAGAACCAGAACCGCCATGGAATACAAAATCGATATGATTTTCTCCAACACCATATTTTTCTGAGATAAACTCTTGGGAGTTTTTTAAGATTTTTGGAGTCAATTTTACGTTTCCAGGCTTGTAAACCCCGTGAACGTTACCAAAGGCAGCTGCAATGGTAAATTTTGGGCTTACTTTAGAAAGTTCTTCGTAAGCGAAGGCTACTTCTTCTGGTTGTGTATATAGTTTGGAATCGTCAACATCTGAATTGTCAACACCATCTTCCTCACCACCGGTGATTCCCAATTCGATTTCCAAGGTCATATCCATTTTGCTCATACGAGCCAAGTATTCCTTACAGATTTCGATGTTCTCTTCAATCGGCTCTTCGGAAAGGTCGATCATGTGTGAGCTGAACAAGGATTTTCCTGTGGCTTTGTAATGCTCTTCACTGGCATCCAAAAGACCATCGATCCAAGGCAATAATTTTTTTGCACAGTGGTCAGTATGAAGAATAACGGTTGCACCGTACGCTTCGGCCAATTGGTGTACGTGCTTTGCACCGGCTACTGCTCCCAAAATGGCAGCTTTTTGTCCGTCGTTGGACAATCCTTTACCGGCATTAAATTGTGCCCCACCATTTGAAAATTGGATGATAACAGGTGAATTCAATGCAGCAGCGGTTTCCATAACGGCGTTTACGGTATCCGAACCGATTACGTTTACGGCTGGAAGTGCATAACCGTTGGCTTTTGCATGCTTAAAAATTTCTTGGACTTGATCTCCGGTTGCAACACCCGGCTTTATGTTGTGGGACATAATTAAGATGGTTTCTAGTTAAAATTAGGAAACAAAAGTAATAAATTATTTACTCTAGAAGGGATAATTGATACCTATATTAAAGGTGGAGTTTTTAAAGTTGTACCCATCGAACCAACGATCGGAACCAACTTTTCCTGGATTAAAGGTCTTGAAACCCAGATCTAACCTAAATACGAAATAAGTAAAATCGTAACGTAGTCCAAACCCGTTGCCCAAGGCAATATCTGCCAAGGAGTCGATTCCACTAAAAATGGCATCGGGATTATTTTCATTGTCAAATACGTTCCAAATATTTCCCGCATCGGCAAATAGGGCACCTTTAAGATCGCCCACCAACGGAAAACGATATTCAAGGTTAAAGGCCAATTTTAGGTTGGCTTCATTAAAATCGTTTACGTTCATGGTTTTACCAGGACCCAATTCGTAGGCATTCCACGCTCTGTTGTCGTTGGAACCACCAGCAAAGTAACTGCGTACAAAGGGAATGCTGTTGGAGTTTCCATAAGGAATGGCCATTCCTGCAAAACTTCGGAAGGCGATTACCTGCGATTCGCCAACACGCCAATGGCGGATATAATCAAACTCTGTTTTTACATATTGGGAAAAAGGAACCCCAAAAACCAAATTTTGTCTTGAATCGTTTTTGTTATAGGGCACTACATTGGCGATAAGTGCCAACATACCACCTGCACTTTCCACTTTTATACGGTATTGGTAAAAATCAAGGTCGTTAATGTCGCTTTTACTGTTTTTTGTATGGGAAAAGTTAGTTGCGAAAATAAGGTTGTTCTCGGTCAATCGCTTTCTACGCTCTTCAATGCTGTTCACTTCATCCAGCTCATCCGACGCAACCGAAAGGTTTCCATCCAGCACATCTCGTACAAACAGATTTGCTCCATCGGGAATTTCTAAAAATTGGTCGCCGTCATCATTGGTTCTAAAATATTGCTCATATTGGGCGTCCCCTTTAAATTGGTCGGCAATGTCATCCAAATTGGAAAACGTGTTGCGATACACATTGTAAAAGTTATCTGGATTTACATTACGGACAAACTCAACATTTAACAACTCCAAATTATTTTTATGTCGAGTTGTAGGGGACCAATTGTATGAAAGTACAGAATTTAAGGATTGTTTGTCCAAACCAATGTTCCTTTGGAAATTGGTACCTGCCAATAAGCGAGTTTGGGGCAACATATAATAAGGAATGATCCTTTCGGTCTTAAACGGGAACCAAATCCTCGGAAAAGTAATGTTCACATCCCCTCCAATTTCTGAAGTGAAGGTTTCATTGGAAAGGGAGGCGTCGCTCAAAAGACCGATAGATCCCCTTGCTGAAATATTCAGTGTCTCGGCTCCCCCGAAGACATTTCTTGTTATCACCGAAGTACTAAAAGCGGTACCCACTTGTTGAATATTGGAGTGGGTAATATCAAAATTCATGTTCAATGAATACTTCGGTTTTGCGGCCAAATAAATATTGGATACCAGTTCGGTTTGGGTCGAATCCGGTATAAAATCGATGTTGGGGTACTTAAACGTATTCAGGTTGGTAATTTGGCGGTAGGTGCGCAAACGGTCTAAATCACGATAAATACTGTCCTTTGTAAAGAAAACGGCATCGGTAAGTGCCTTTGGCTTATAGCGCAGCTTTTTGCTGTAGTAAATGTTGTAATTGTCGTATTCCAACACTTGCAAGGAATCGGCTTCGCCAAAAATGTCGTAATCGGCGTAAATGTTGATTTTTTTAATGCGGGCAACTTTATAGTTTGTGGTTGTATCCACACCATTGGCGCTGCTCCTGAATTTTTTGATGTTCAATTGCACATCCAACAATTGATCATCGGCACCAAGGGTGGTGTCTCGCAAAATATCGTAGTTAATGGAGCTTTCTTGAAAGTTGTAAACTCCGGAATTCCGAAATAAGGTGGTCAATCGCTCTCGTTCCAAAGTGAATTTATCCAAGTCGAATTGTTCTCCTTGCTTTACATAACTTCTTTTGGCAGACAACTTATAAATGGAGTCCAATTCTGGGGAGGCAATGTTTTTTTGAAGGGAATCCACAATATAAGGCTTACTCAGGTTGACCTTATAATGCAATTCGGCACGTTTTTCGCGTTTGCCCTCCACAATTTCATAGGACGCTGCACTGTTAAAATATCCTTTTGTGTTGTAATAAGCTTCCAACCGCTCCACAGACTTGTTGGTCTTTGCCGTATCAATTACAGCTGGAGGCTCCCCGATCCGTTTTAGAAATTCGCTGGATCCTTTCACTAAAAATGATTCACGAAGTCGATTTACCTGCTTTTCGGAAAGTAGATTGTTCAACCGTTGTTCTCTTTTTTCTTTTCTGTGAAGCCAATCGTTAAAAGAGGAATCGGGATTTTCTTTGGCGAGATTGTACAGGTTCAAACGCAGTGGATAACCCAACACACTGCTATTGGGTTTTTGACCTATTAGCCCTTTGATTTCGCTATCGGTCACTTTTTCGTCATCAACAAAAATGGAGTTTTTGGTCAGCAGTAATTCATCCTCCCCCACCTTTTTTAAGGTATTGCACCCCGATATGCCGAACAAAAGCAACAATAACCCTATTTTTGCCCTGTTGTACAATAGACCTAAAGAACCCCTCATAGACGTCAAAAATACACGATTTAGATGGTTACAAAAAACCAAATTAAACTAGTTGTAAGCCTAAAGCAAAAAAAGTACCGATCTCAACATGGGCTATTTGTTGTTGAAGGTGAAAAAGTGGTAAGGGAGCTTTTAAACGAAGGTGTTCGACCCTACCTTATTTTGGTGGACGAACCTGCTAATGTCAATAAATTTCAAGGGTCTGAGCTGGTCGACTCCAAGATGTTAAAGCAAATGAGCAGCCTCACACAACCTAATGGGGTTTTAGGTGTTTTTTATTTGGAAAAAGTTTCGGATAGCTCAAAGGTTGATTGGGTTGTGGCTTTGGATGCTGTTCGTGACCCCGGAAATTTGGGCACCATTATCCGACTTTGCGATTGGTTCGGTATCAAACAATTGGTTTGTTCGCTGGATACCGTTGATTGCTATAATCCAAAAGTGTTGCAAGCCACTATGGGTTCCATTGCCCGGGTTCAAATAGATTATGTGGATTTGGTTGATTATTTGAAAAAATCTGAAAAACCTGTTTACGGTGCTTTTATGGATGGTAAATCCGTTTATAGGGAGGAAATTCCACAAAGTGGAATACTGATAATGGGAAATGAAGCCAATGGTATTTCCGATGAAGTTAACCAAATGGTCACCAAAAGAATCTCAATTCCCCAATTCGGTGAAGCCACTACAGAAAGCTTGAATGTTGCCACGGCAACTGCAATTCTTTTAAACGAAATTAGAAGAAGCTAGTTTACTCGAACGTAAAGTTGATAAAAATACCTCGGGTTCGCATGGCATTAATGTTTCCGGTCCAAGGACTGTCGGGATTGTTGTCAGGAACCAATTCGTCCGTTAAAGCAAAAACACCTCGAATGGATGGGGTGAACTTAAAATATTCGGTGTAAAAATCAATGCCAAAACCAAGTTCGTAGCCATATACATTCTTTTTCATACGAAATTGCCCTGTACTGTTATCATCCAAACTGTCTTCCTTTGCCCCTAAATTCATGGAAGTGTAAACACCACCAATAATAAAAGGCTTCCAGTTACCAATTCTTCGTGTACTTGCCTTTAACAATAAAGGAAATCGAATGTAAGTGGAACGCACCTCCCTAAGGGCATCATTTTCATTGGAAAAGCCAGGAAAGCCTAATGTTCTGGCCGTATAGAGTAGTCCAGGTTCAAAACGGACATCCAAAAATTCATTGATCCGAAGCTCTCCGATAAGCCCCACATTAAATCCAAAGGTTTTATCGACCAACACATCGCGGCCAATATCGTCCTTATATTCAAATTGGAAATCGTATTGGTTAAAACCAAGATAGTATCCCCAGTTAAGAAGATATTTATCCTCGTTCTGTAGGTTTAATATAGGGTCTTTCCCAAATTGGGCATTGGTAGTTGGACTGGCCAAAACGAGCAGTCCAAATAGAATGAGAAAATTTTTCATTAAACTATTTTGAGGCGACATAAATGGTTGCTACACCCATTGTTTGTGGTTTGTTCTCTATTCCTATAAACCCAATTTTGCCTAAAATATTGTTGAAAGCCTGTCCATGTGGAAAAACTGATGCTGATTCGCTCAAATATGCATACGCTGAACGATCTTTTGAAAATAATCTGCCAATGTTCGGTAAAATGTATTTGGTGTAAAAACGATATCCTTGTTTAAATGGTGTTTTGGTCGGTACCGAAGTTTCCAAAACCAAAAAATGGCCACCAGGTTTTAACACACGATAAATTTCTTGGAGGCCTTTTTCGAGGTTCTCAAAGTTTCGTACCCCAAAAGCAACCGTAATGGCATCAAAGGAATTATCCTCGAAAGGAAGATTTTCGCTATCGCCCACCACCATTTCGATGGTGTTGTCCAGTTTTTTTTCGGTCACTTTTCTCTTGCCAACCTCCAACATGCCAGGAGAAAGGTCTAAACCAACAATTTTTTCTGCCCCAGTCTGATTCAATGCAATGGCCAAATCGCCTGTGCCCGTGGCAATATCCAAGATGTTATTTGGCGATTTGTCGGTTAAAAAAGCAACGATTTTTTTTCGCCATTTAATGTCTGTTCCAAAGGAAATTACTCGGTTCAGTCCATCGTAATTGCCCGAAATAGTATCGAACATTTGTTTTACCTGTTCTTTCTTACCGAGTTGGGATTCTTTATATGGGGTCACTTTTTCCGACATGGCTCTAATTTGCTGGCAAATATACAACTTCGGAATAAGGGACGGAGACTAAAATATTTGTGTAATTTTGCCCACCAAATGAACAATTGAAGTCTATTGGACTAAAAATATGTCATTTAGCCGACCATAACCCACTGAATTGTTTTTAGAACCAATACATTTGAATAAATTTAAAAACATCATATTCCTATAAATGAGGATCATTATCGCAGGAGCAGGTGAGGTGGGATTCCATTTGGCAAAACTTTTGTCTTATGAAGCCCAAGAGATTACATTGATCGATACGGACAAGGAAAAATTGGCCTACGCCGATAGCCATTTGGATATTCGCGTGCTAAGGGGCGATGCCACGTCCATTCAAGTGCTTCAAGATGCCCAAGTAGACGATTCCGATCTAGTGATCGGGGTAACCGAATCGGAAACTACAAACCTAACTTTATGTGTATTGGCCAAACAGCTGGGTTCTAAACGGACCATGGCCAGGATTTCCAATACCGAGTTCATGGACAATCGTGACCTGATCAAGTTTGAACAACTTGGTATTGATGAACTCATTTCTCCGGAACGATTGGCAGCAATGGAGATTCAGTTAATGCTGAATCAGTCCGCATTTAATGATACTTATGAATTTGAGGGCGGTCTGTTGACCATGTTCGGGGTTATTTTGCCCAAAACTGCACCATTTGTTGGTAAAATGGTAAAGGAAGCCGCTCGAATTTTTCCTGAACTGCACTTTATGCCCATCGCATTGCAGCGTACGGGTACCCAATTTACTTTGATACCTAGAGGAGATACCGTCTTTAAAGAAGGTGATCAGGTATACTTCATTACTTCCGATAAGGGGGTAGAGGAGTTGTACAAGCTTTCGGGAATGCAAAAGCAGGACATCAAAAACGTGATGATTCTGGGAGGAAGCAAGGTTGGTTTTAAAACCGCCCGAGACCTTTGCTCCAAAAAATTCAATGTAAAATTGATTGAAAAAAATAAAGAGAAGGCTTTCGATATTGCCGATGAGTTGCCCCATGCCTTGGTGATCAATGGAGATGGACGCAACGTTGAGCTGTTGGATGAAGAAAGTTTGGATTCCATGGATGCCTTTATTGCGGTAACCGGAAATTCAGAAACCAATATCATGTCCTGTTTGGTGGCCAAGAGCAAACGCATTAAAAAGACGATTGCCTTGGTGGAAAACATGGACTACTTTCAATTGAGCCATTCCATTGGGGTGGATACCTTGATCAATAAAAAACTGTTGGCGGCCAACAGCATTTTTAGATATATCCGAAAAGGGGAGGTACTTGCCTTGACCCGTTTGAACAACCTGAATGCCGAAATTTTGGAGTTTGAGGTAAAAGCATCTTCTTTGGTGAATGGAGAATTGATTCGTGAACTGAACTTTCCAAGGGAGGCCAGTATCGGGGGCGTTATCAGAAATGGGGAAGGAATCATCGCATTGGGTGATTTTAGGATCATGCAGGGCGACCGCGTAGTGGTCTGCTGTTTGCCCAAGGCCATTCCTAGGATAGAAAAGCTGTTCCTATAATGAAACTGAATACTAGAATCATTATCCATATAATGGGGTTGTTGCTGCTTTGCAATGGCTCTTTTATGCTTTTGGCGGCGGTTGCCAGTGGTATTTATAAGGATGGTGCCACTTTGGATATAATGTTGGCGGCCATTGTGACCATGCTTTTTGGAATCATGGCCATGTTCTACACCAGGGGCCATAAAAAGGAAGTTAAGCGAAAGGAAGGCTATATTGTAGTGACTTTTGGATGGATCATCATGTCTATTTCGGGGATGTTGCCTTATTTGTTTTCTGGATCCATTCCTTCTATAACCGATGCCTTTTTTGAAACCATGTCGGGTTATACCACGACAGGGGCTTCCATTTTAGATGATATAGAAGCACTGCCTGCCGGAATTCTTCTTTGGCGAAGTCTTACCCATTGGATAGGGGGTATGGGTATCATTGTTTTGGCCATTGCCATTCTCCCACTTTTAGGGATTGGGGGGATGCAGTTGTTCGCTGCGGAAGCACCTGGTCCAGCAGGGGATAAATTGCACCCAAGGATTACGGATACCGCCAAACGTTTATGGTTCATTTATTTTGGGTACACGGTTTTGGAAACCCTCTTGTTAAAGTTTGCAGGGATGTCATTTTTTGATGCCATCAACCATGCTTTGGCGACCATGAGCACGGGTGGATTTTCCACCAAGAATGCCAGTGTCGCCTATTGGAACGATCAGCCGGTAATCCAATATATCATTATCCTGTTTATGTTTTTGGCAGGAAGTAACTTTGTATTGAGCTATTTCGCTTTGACAAGAAGAGTGCAACGGGTATTGAAGGATGAGGAATTTAAATCCTACTTTCTGTTTGTGGCGGTTTTTGCCATTGTCTCAACACTGGGAGTGTATTATAAGGCTGAGGTTCCCGTTTCCGATTTTCACCCCATGGTTTGGGGAGCGGCAGAAAGTGCCTTTAGGCATTCCTTGTTTCAAGTGGTTGCGGTAATCACTACTACCGGTTTTGTTACGGCTGATTTTAGTTCTTGGACTCCTTTTTTAACCGTTTTCTTTTTCGGTTTGATGTTCTTGGGCGGTTCTGCAGGTTCAACAGCGGGTGGAATCAAGGTAATGCGTCATTTGATCATCATTAAAAATGGAATCTTGGAGTTTAAACGAACCTTGCATCCGAATGCAGTGATTCCGTTGCGATACAACCAAAAAACAGTTTCGGAGCATATTGTTTACAATGTGATTGCCTTCTTTGTGCTGTATATGCTGCTCTTTATTATCGGTTCCTTGGTTCTGGGACTTTTAGGTTTGGATTTTGAGTCTGCCGTGGGTGGGTCAGCTTCCTCTTTGGGCAATGTAGGGCCTGCGTTGGGAAGCTTGAATCCGGTAAGCAATTACAATAGTTTACCGCCGGCAGGGAAATGGTGGTGTAGTTTCTTGATGCTTTTAGGTCGTTTGGAACTATTTACCGTACTGATCGTGCTTACCCCATATTTCTGGAGAAAGACATAAAAAAAACCTCCTGAAATAATTTCAAGAGGTTTTCTTTCTTAGATTGTTATTTCGATTAAAGGACTGCCTTGATTCGGGCAATGGCTTCTTTCAATTCTTTTTCTGATGCTGCGTAAGAAATACGGATGCAGTTTGGATTTCCAAAGGCTTCACCGGTTACAGTGGCCACATTGGCATTTTCCAACAAATACAAAGCAAAATCAGATGCACTGTTGATCGTTGTTCCATTCAAAGTCTTTCCAAAGAAAGCTGAAATGTCCGGGAACACATAAAAAGCACCTTCTGGAACGTTAAGCTTGAATCCTTCGATTTCTCCCAACAGTCCAAGAACCAAATCCCTTCTCTTGTGGAATTCGTCAATCATGTACTTGATCTTGCTCACAGGAGCTTCCAAAGCAGTAATCACGGCTCTTTGCGCAATGGAATTCGCACCACTGGTTACCTGACCTTGAAGTTTGGTACATCCTTTGGCGATCCACTCAGGAGCTCCAATGTAACCAATCCTCCAACCTGTCATGGCGAAAGCCTTGGAAACACCGTTCACGGTAACGGTTCTATCGTACATGCCATCGATGCTTGCAATGCTCACGTGATCGCCAACAAAGTTGATGTGCTCATAGATTTCATCGGATACTACATAAATATCTGGATAGTTTTTCAATACCTCGGCCAAACCTTCCAATTCTTCTTTGCTGTACACCGAACCACTTGGGTTACAAGGTGAACTGAACCAAATCATTCTAGTATTTGGCGTAATGGCAGCCTCCAATTGCGCAGGTGTCATTTTAAAATCGGTGTCGATGCCGGTTGCAACTTCAACAGGTACACCCTCGGCCAATTTTACAATGTCGGCATAGCTTACCCAATATGGAGCAGGTAAAATTACTTCATCACCAGGGTTCAATACCACCATGGCAACATTGTACAGGGATTGCTTGGCTCCGGTTGAAACCACAATTTGGTTCAAACCGTAATCCAATCCATTGTCCCTTTTAAATTTAAGAGCGATGGCCTTTTTTAGTTCAGCATACCCATCAACAGGGGTGTAGCTGCTATAATTCTCGTCGATGGCCTGCTTTGCAGACTCTTTAATGAAGTCGGGGATGTTGAAGTCGGGCTCGCCCAAACTCAATCCAATAATATCCTTTCCTTCGTTTCGTAACTCCCTGGCTTTGGCGGCCATGGCCAAAGTTGCTGACGTGGACATTTCCTTGATCCTGTCAGATAAATGGTTGCTCATGGATACTTCTTTTTCTAGTATTGAAGGGCCGGGTTTTTACCCAGTTCCCTTAAGTGTTTGAAGTGCGAAATTATAGCTTTTCTGGTAGTTTGATATTCGTGGTAGGGCAAATTAAATTCCTTAGCCGTCTGTTTCACAATTTTTGAAATTTTTGTGTAATGGATGTGGCTAATATTAGGAAAGATATGGTGCTCTACCTGATGGTTCAAACCTCCTGTAAACCAGTTGACTATTTTGTTTTTTGTGCCAAAATTCACTGTGGTGAACAATTGGTGAATAGCCCAGGTGTTTTTCATGTTTCCTTCTTCATCAGGAAGCGGAGTATCCGCATGGTCAACGATGTGTGCCAATTGGAAAACCACACTCAAAATAACACCAGCTACGTAGTGCATAATAAAGAAGCCCAATAAAACTTGCCACCAAGCGATATCAACAAAAATCAAAGGCAATACGATCCAAATCGTCAAGTATATCACTTTTGTGATTACCAATGTACTCCAGTTTACCACAGGGTTTGGTAATTTACCGTAGCTCAATTTTCTTTTCATGTAACGGTACATTTGCTGAAAATCGGTAGTAATGGCCCAGTTGAAGGTCAATAGTCCGTACAAGAAGATGGAGTAATAGTGTTGGAATTTGTGGTGTTTTCTCCACTCCGCGTGTTCGGAGAATCTCAGGATTCTTCCCGCTTCCATGTCCTCGTCATGTTCGTGGATATTCGTATAGGTGTGGTGCAGTACATTGTGCTGAACTTGCCAATTGTACACATTTCCTGCTAAAATATAGATGCTGCTTCCCATGAGTTTGTTCACCCATTTTTTATTGGAATAGGCGCCATGGTTTCCATCGTGCATTACATTCATACCCACTCCGGCCATACCTACTCCCATGGTAATGGAAAGCAAAAGGTAGCCCCAGAAAGGCAAATGTAAGGTCAACATCAAAAAGTAAGGGGTCAAAAAAATGGCAAACATCACAATGGTTTTCAAGTGAAGTTTCCAGTTACCGGTTTTCTTGAGATTGTTTTCGTTGAAGTAATCGTTAACGCGCTTGTTCAGGGTTCTGAAAAATTGTGCGGAGTCTTTTCTTGAAAACCGGACAGTACTCTTATCCATAAATAAAATTTTTACAAAAATAACCAAATTGCCCTTATTGCGTAAAGGCTTTATGTTAGAACGGTGTTAAGGTGTCTAAAAGTATTAATTTTGTCAAAAATAACCTTTGGTGTATGAAAGCGGACCTCATTTTTAAATATTTTACGACGCTCACTGATCTCCAGAAGGAGCAATTTGCTCAGCTTGAGGAACTTTACAAGGATTGGAACCTGAAAATAAATGTGGTTTCCAGAAAGGATATCGATGAGTTGTACCTGCGTCATGTGCTTCATTCCCTTGGAATTGCAAAGATTCAAATTTTTAACGAAGGTTCCGATATTTTAGATGTTGGTACCGGGGGAGGATTTCCTGGAATTCCATTGGCCATTCTTTTTCCCAATGTAAATTTTACCCTTGTCGATGCCATTGGAAAAAAGATCAAAGTGGTTAACGAGGTAGTGGAAGGTCTGAAGTTGGATAATGTGACTACCCATCATGCAAGGGTTGAAGAAATTCCCGGACAATTTGATTTTATAGTGAGTCGTGCCGTTGCGGCCATGCCCACTTTTGTGCATTGGACCAAAGGAAAAATTAAAAAGGACTCTGCGCATGCGCGCAAAAATGGAATTCTGTATTTAAAAGGAGGTGATTTGACCGAGGAGCTTCAAGGGTACGATACCGTTCAAATCTTTGATTTACAGGAATATTTTAAAGAGGACTTTTTCGAGACCAAAAAAGTGGTTTACCTGCCCCAAAAGTTCAAGGGGTAATTAGATACTGTACATTCTTTTATAGACCAATCTACATTTTCTAGCATAATCCTTGGCATAGCGCCATAGGTGGTTGTACTTCGCGACCACTTTTTTTCTCCAGGTGTTTATTTTTTCTTTCATGACCAATGATTTTAGGATGTAAAATTAGATTTATTACGTTTAAGTTACAATTAATTAACGTTAAATTTACATTAGAAATTGTTTTGAATACCTTGTTTTTTGAAAACAATACTTGTAACAAACGCACAAACAGATGTTTAAAGGAAGGGTGTTAAGCTAAATCGTCAAATAATTTAGGGAAACCAATACAGTTGATTTTGGGTGTTTTTTGAGAGTTGGAGAAAAAAAAGGCCGCTTTTTTAAAGCGGCCTTCTAAATAAATGTTTATGTTCTTTTACCCTAGAAATGGATATCGATAATTCTCTGGGGTAATAAAGGTCTCTTTGATCAAGCGTGGAGAAACCCAACGCAATAAGTTTTGCATGGATCCCGCCTTGTCATTGGTTCCGGAAGCCCTAGCTCCACCAAAAGGTTGTTGTCCCACTACGGCACCTGTTGGCTTATCGTTGATGTAGAAGTTTCCAGCGCAGTTTTGCAACGCCTTAGTCGCTTCATCAATGGCATATCTGTCAGCAGCCAAAACAGCTCCTGTTAATGCATATTCAGAAGTGCTGTCTACTAATTTAAGGGTTTCGCTCCAATCGGCATCTTCATAAATATAAACGGTAACCACAGGCCCGAAAAGTTCGGTGCACATGGTATCGTACTTTGGATTGCTTGTTAAAATAACGGTTGGCTCAATAAAATACCCTACGGATTTATCATATCCACCGCCTGCAATAATTTCAGCATCTTTATCCGCTTTGACTTGTTCAATATAGCTGGCCAATTTATCGAAAGAGCCTTCATGGATCACAGCGGTGATAAAGTTGCTCATATCCTCAGGTGAGCCGGGTTTTTTGAACGAAGCTACGTCAGCCTTAACCAATTCCAGAATTTCATCTGCAGTCGATTTTGGAAGATACACCCTGGAGGCTGCACTACATTTTTGACCTTGGAACTCAAATGCGCCACGCGTAATGGCCGTGGCCACTTGCTTAGGTTTGGCCGTTGGATGTGCAACGATAAAGTCCTTTCCTCCAGTTTCCCCAACAATTCGAGGGTAGGTTTTATAAATGTCGATGTTGTTTCCTATTTGTTTCCACAAAGATTTAAAAACATGGGTGGAACCCGTAAAATGGACTCCAGAGAAATCTGGGCTTGCCAAAACAGTGTCAGAAATCATAACGGGGTCACCATAAATTACGTTGATCACTCCATCAGGAAGACCAGCTTCCTTAAATACATCTACAATCACTTTTGCCGAATACACTTGACTGTCACTGGGTTTCCAGATTACAACATTGCCCATCATCGCTGCACTTGCTGGAAGGTTACCTGCAATTGCGGTAAAATTGAATGGGGTAATGGCATACACAAACCCTTCCAATGGGCGGTATTCCACTCGGTTCCAAATGCCTTCTGCAGATTCTGGTTGTTCCCCATAAATCTGCGACATATACTCTACGTTGAAGCGTAGGAAGTCTATAATCTCACAAGCGGCATCAATCTCTGCTTGGTATATGTTTTTGGATTGTGCCAGCATGGTAGCGGCATTCATTTTGGCGCGGTATGGGCCAGCAATCAATTCAGCGGCCTTTAAAAAGATGGCGGCACGCTGTTCCCAAGTAAGGTTGGCCCATTTTTCACGGGCTTCCAAACCGTTGGCAATTGCTTTTTCAACAAGGGATTTATCCGCCAAATGATACTGTCCCAATACATGTTGGTGCTCGTGCGGAGGAGACATGGGCTTTGTATTGCCCGTTCTTATTTCCTCGCTACCAATATACAGGGGAACGTCTATGGTGCTATTATAAAATGCTTTGTATTGCTTAAGTACTTCTTCTCTTTCGGGAGAACCTGGCGCATAACTTTTTACGGGTTCGTTAATTGCGGTAGGTACTTGAAAAAATCCTTTTCCCATTGAAATATTTTTAAGGGTGTTACAATGGTTCCAAAGGTAAGTAAACCGATATCGAATAGAAAATGATCGGGCTTAGTTTATCGCAAAAGGAGCGGCGAACTTAAATGTGGGAATTTCCACTTCAAATTCCTCTCCATTGGTAAAATTTACCATTTGGTAGTGTCCGCGCATAGCGCCAACAGGGGAGGCCAATAGGCAACCGGAGCTGTAGGTGTGCGATTTTCCGGGTTTGATAACGGGTTTTCTTCCGATTACGCCTTCTCCATCAATGGTTTCCATGTCTTTTAAGGCATCGAAAATATCCCAATGGCGTGCCATTAACTGTACATTGTCCTTGGTTAGGTTTTCAATGGTAATGGTGTAGCCAAATGCATAGTGCATCTTGTAATTCTTAAAGAAGGTGCCTTCGAACGAAGTGCGAACCGATACTTTGATTCCTTTGGTGACCTGTGTAAACATACTAATTATAGGTAAAGACGCTTCCTGTAAACGTTGCTAAGATGGTGAAAAAAGCCAACATCAAAAATATCGTGTTCAGAAAGAGGTATTTCACAATTGTTTTAAACCTGCCTTGGCCGTAGAAATTCCGCATTGCCTTATAAAGGTAAAAGCCGAAAATCAATAAAAATATACCAGCGCTACTAATGTTAAAAATAGCATCCAGTGTTAAGCTAAGGATGAGCAAGATAAAGAACAGGGACTGATTGTGGAAACTAAAGATAAGATGATCGGTGTAGTTGTACTTATTTCTGATGTAAACCAAAGAAATGAACAAGGTAAACACCGGTAAAAAGAAAAATATGATGAACGGCAGCTTGGAAATTGTCGCGTTTATCCAGCTGCCGGGTTCTTGAATTACCCTTAAAATACTATTGGCCGAATTAAAGGCCATTCGATTGTTCCAAGTTTTGTTTACTTGGTATCGGGTCATGGCCTGTTCAAAATTAAAAATGGTGTCTCGTTGGATGACCCTCGCAAAAAATTCCACTTTAGATGAGAAGTTGCCAAAACCTGATTTTTCTTGCAATGTCTTGAAGTATTCGGCAGGGTTCGTAGCTATTAAAGAGTCTTTGTGGTGTTTTTTCTCATTGAACTTTGCAAATAATCCAATAGAATCCAATTGTTCGAGTTGTGTGGCCAAATCAGGATCCTTTGCTTTAATGGAATCAAACTCCTGTAGCCCAATTTTAACACCGGGATTATTCACTTTTAAAGAATCGAGCTGCTTTAAAGCTTTTTCGGATTGACTTTTCATTTTTGCGGAATCAATATCTATGCCCATAGATTCCAAATTGAATGAAAATGGCGAATCCGAGGTTATGGTGCCATTGAACTTTTTTGCGGCTTCATCCAGATTTGCAAATCGGTTATTGTAGGTGAACATCAAAAAATACAGGAAGGCGAGGCTTAACAAGAACCTAAATGGATTGGTGTATGTAATCCGTTTTCCTTCAATATAATCTTTGGTAATGGTTCCTGGTCGAAGTAAAAGTGCAGATAACGTCTTGAGCAATTTGGAATCGTAATTGATCAAACTGGAAAAGAACTCATCAAAAAAATCCTTTAGCGTAAGTTTTTTGGTGCTGTTGGCTTGGGAGCAATTTGGGCAGTACTTATCACTGATGTCCAGCGGGTGGCCACAGTTCAAACATGTTACTCCCCTAAATTTAAGTTCATAGCGACCTTTGGTGATCAAGCCGTCTTTTTTCCCCATACCTCCCCAGGATTTGGTTTTAAAGATAATTAATTGCTGATATTTCTTGAATTTAATGAGCCAATACCGATAAGACTGTCATAAAGATTACCGAAATCACGGTAATAGACCAATATTAAATAGTTGTTTTCTGTAAAATGAAAATTGCCGCTCACAAGATTCGGTTCAATACTTCCATCCTCTTTTTGTACAACATATTTATAGTTGTAAAATCCTTGTTTCATCATCAGGGAAACTTCAAATTTTGCATTTTCCTCGTTGAAGACCATCCTGTTTTCATCGGTAAGTGCATAGTTATTGAACTTTCCAATCACGTAAACCTGATCTAATCCAATTTGATTCGTGTAGGGCAGGCTGAAATGTACTCGTGAATATTCGGCTTCACGCGAAACATCGTCGCCTTGCAATGTCCGTACAACAAAATCCCCATTAACGTCAGGATAATAGGTATAAGGTCTATCGTTTCTATAGTCGTTGGTAAACAGGTAATGATGGTAAACCTCTTTCATTTCGATACTGGAAATGGCGAATGTGGGGGAGCGTAGGTCCTTGGTGTCGAAATTAAGGTATTCGTTGCCGCCAAAAAAGCTGGTTTCATCATAGTACTTATATACAAGTTCCCTGCCCAGAGTGTATTGCGGTTTTATGTTGTACAGTGCGGTAGTCCACTGATGGTTCTGTAAAATGGCAATTTTTACCTCTTTTTGAGGGTTCACTACAGGAAATGCAGCCATGTTTATGCTGAATTGTACGGCTTGTTTGGTGTTGATGTAATTAAAGTCACGTGACCTTTTTATTTCCCCGGAGACCACCACGGCATCTTGGTATACTACAAATCGTCTCGAAAATTGAATTTCCCCATAACTATTGTATACCTCCAAAATATAATTGCCTGTCAATCGTAGCCCAACATTGGAATTCGGAATGGTGAGCTGGTAATTAGAATAGGGTTGCAGTGTGGTATAGCTGTTCTGGTAATCGATGATTCGCTGGTTGTCCATTCCCGATAAATATTGTGACTTTAATATTTGGGATGGCGTCCAATCGTAATTACAATGTACGATCTTATAATAATAGTCCTGTTCGCTGGCGGTAAGATCATCGAAGCTCAAATTGATGGTTTCGCCAAGCTGAACCACAGGAAATTGGTCATCTGTAGGCCCTTTAAAAATAATGGTCTTGATGTTTTCTGGAGGTTCGATTTCCTCCATGATTTGGGAAAAAACCGCTACATGCGAAAAACATATAAGTAGCAGATTGGTCAAAAAACGCATCAACAGTGGATTTTAGGGTAAAGATAAACAAAAAGTATGCCCAAGAAATTAACCTCGATTTAATCCCAATTTTATGGATAATAATTATGAAAACAATCCTTTTAGTGCTAAATTTGCGTCCGATTTTGATAATAAAAGGTCTACAACAATATGTCTAAAGACATCCGGATTAGAAAGGGGTTGAACATCAACCTCGTCGGGGCTGCTGAGCAGACGACATCCAAAGCCGTTACCAGTAACGTGTACGCCCTGAACCTAGATGATTTCCATGGAATCACTCCAAAAATGTTGGTGAAGCAAGGTGAAGAAGTAAAAGCAGGGGAAGCTCTCTTTTACAACAAGAACAAAGAAGAAATGCACTTTGTCTCTCCTGTTAGCGGTGAATTGGTGGAAATTGTTAGGGGTGCAAGAAGAAGAATCTTATCACTTAAGATACTTGCCGACAAAGAACAAAATTACATTATAAATAAGGTGCCGGATTTGGATACGGCCGATGGTGCTGCCATTAAAAACTACTTGCTTCAATGTGGGGGTTGGCCATTCATCAAGCAAAGACCTTATGACGTAATTGCCAACCCAGACGATACGCCAAAAGCGATTTTTATCTCAGGTTTCAACACTGCGCCTTTGGCTGCCAATGTTGATTTTGTGCTGAAAGATAAAGAGCAGGAGCTTCAAGCGGGTATCGATGCCTTGAGCAAAATGACTCCTGGAAAAATCCATGTTTCGATCGGGGATTCGCCAAGGTCGCCGTTCCTTCACATGAAAGGAATCGAGTTGCACAGGGTTGCAGGGCCTCACCCAGCAGGTTTGGTGGGTACGCAAATCAATAAATTTGACCCAATTAACAAAGGGGAGGTGGTTTGGACCATATCTCCACAAGATTTGTTGATGTTGGGAGAATTGGTACTGACCGGTAAATTCAATGCGGAAAGAAAAGTTGCGCTTGTAGGTTCGGTTGTCAAAACCCCAAAATATTACACTACAAAAATCGGTGCTGAAATCTCGACCTTCCTATATGCCAGTGGTGTGAATGAAGATAGGTTCAGGTTGATCAACGGTGATGTGCTTACCGGAAAGAAAACCAATACTGAAGGCTATCTAGGTTTCTACAATAGTACCGTTACGGCTATTCCGGAAGGAGACGATTACGAACTTTTCGGATGGAACAAGCCTATCTTTAATAAAGTGTCCAACACAAGGGCTTTGACCTTTTCTTGGTTGTTGCCAAAGAAAAAGTACGATTTGGATACCAATACCAATGGTGAACACAGGGCTTTTGTGGTTACCGGACAGTATGAAGAGGTGTTTCCAATGGATATTTACCCATTACAGTTGCTAAAGGCTTGTATGGTAAAAGATTTGGACGAAATGGAGCAATTGGGTCTTTACGAAGTGGCTCCAGAAGATTTCTCATTAACAGAATTCATCTGCATATCAAAACAACCACACCAACAAATTATCAGGGAAGGATTGGATTTGTTGCAAAAAGAACTTGGATAATATGGGCATGAAAGATAAATTACATCAGTTAAAACTTAAGTATCAGGGTACAAAAATGGCCCCTGCCTTTAATGCACTGCATACTTTTCTTTATACGCCGAACGAGACCACGCATTCGGGTGGGCACGTTCGTTCTGCCGATGACCTGAAGCGTACCATGAACACCGTGATCATGGCTTTGGTGCCATGTTTGTTGTTCGGTATGTTCAATGCAGGTTATCAGCATTATTCCGCCATCAATGGATTTCCAGAAAACTTTTCCCTTTTTGAACACTTTTTGACTTGGGAAAATTTCTTGGTAGGGATCAAAACCGTTTTGCCATTGGTGATTATTTCCTATGGTGTTGGTTTGGCGATCGAGTTCTTGTTCGCCGTAATCAAAGGACATGAAGTTGAGGAAGGTTATTTGGTAACTGGTATGTTGGTGCCATTGATCATCCCGGTTGATACACCACTTTGGATGTTGGTAATCGCCGTTGCATTCGGTGTTGTTATTGGAAAAGAAGTATTTGGGGGAACAGGGATGAACATCCTTAACCCTGCATTGACCATTCGTGCTTTCTTGTTCTTCGCTTATCCTACTTGGATGAGTGGTGATAAAGTTTGGGTTCACGAGGCTGTTGAGAGAGCTGGGACTGCCGATGCCATTTCGGGTGAAACCGTATTGGGTTCATTGGCCGCAGGATCGGAGCCAACGTATTCCCTAATGGATATGTTCTACGGATTTATTCCTGGTTCAGTGGGTGAAACATCTACGCTTTTGATTTTATTGGGAGGTCTGTTCTTGATTTTCTCAAAAATCGCTTCTTGGAGAATTATGGTAAGTGCCGTTTTGGGCTCTTTGGCCATGGGATTGATTTTTAACGGGGTTGTAGATGCAGGTTGGTTGCCAACCTATAGTAAGTTCTATGCCTTAATGAGTTTCCCTTACTGGCAACACCTATTGGTAGGTGGTCTGGCCTTCGGAATCGTATTTATGGCAACAGACCCTGTAACAGGTTCGCAGACCAATAGAGGAAAATGGATTTACGGTTTCTTGATTGGTTTTCTATCTGTAATGATCCGAGTGTTCAACCCAGGATACCCAGAAGGAGTGTTCTTGGCCATATTGTTGATGAACGTATTTGCACCGACCATCGATCATTATGTGGTAAGAGGAAATATTAAAAAGAGATTGAAACGATTGAAATCGGCCACTATTTATCCAAAATCTTCGGATGAGGTTGATTCATTAAAAACGGAAACAGCTTAATTATGGCAATCAGTACAGATAAAAATAGCTACACAGTAATCTTTGCGGCCGTTATGGTTGTTGTAGTGGGGTCTTTGCTTGCCTTTGTTGCATCTGGGCTTAAACCAAAGATTCACGAAAATCAACGCTTCGAAAAACAACAGAACATTCTGTATGCCATGGGGGTTAATCAAAATGAAGGAGACGGAGACGTAACCTTTATACCTACAACTTCCGTAGAAGGTGATTTTTCCAAATACATTACGCATCAAATGGTAGTGGAAGGTTCTACCGCCACTGAAACGGAAAACGCTTATTTGATCGATGTGCAAAAAGCATTTGCCAAGGCCAAAAGCGGAGAAAAGGCAGAGCTTCCTTTATTGATAGGTGAAAAGGATGGTAAAAAGTTCTACATCATTCCTATGTACGGGAAAGGATTGTGGGATGCTATTTGGGGTTATATTTCTTTGGACGACAAAATGGTGGTTCAAGGAGTTTATTTTGACCACAAAGGTGAAACCCCAGGACTTGGAGCCAACATCAAGCAACGCTTCTTTATGGACGATTTCACAGGTGAATCCATTATGTCTGGAAACACCTTTGCAGGAATTACCGTAGCCAAGGGTAATGGTGATCCTTTGAACAATGATAAAGAAGACAATGCAGTTGATGCTTTGGCTGGTGCAACAATTACAGGTAATGGTGTATCTGCCATGATCAAGGATTGCATCAAACTTTACAAACCTTATTTAGAAACCCTTAGAACAAAATAATATGGCACTACTATCAAAAAAGGATTCTAAGCTGATATTGGACCCTTTGGCGGATAACAACCCTATTACCATTCAGGTGTTGGGTATCTGTTCAGCCTTGGCGATCACGGCGGAGCTTAAGGCATCTGTGGTTATGGCCCTTTCAGTATTGTTCGTATTGAGTATGGGGAACGTAGCCATTTCACTTTTAAGAAATGTTATCCCATCCAAGATCAGAATTATTGTGCAATTGGTGGTGGTTGCCGCTTTGGTAATTATTGTGGACCAAGTGTTGAAGGCCTTTGCTTATGAATTGAGTAAAACTCTTTCTGTATTCGTAGGTTTGATTATTACCAACTGTATCATCATGGGACGTTTTGAAGCATTTGCTTTGGGTAATGGACCTGGAAAAGCATTTTTGGATGGTATCGGAAATGCATTGGGCTATGGTATCATTTTGGTAATTGTTGGATTTTTCAGAGAGCTTTTGGGTTCTGGAACCCTATTTGGTTTCAAAGTATTGGGAGATCCTGTTACCAAAACCGGTCTGTATGCCATCGGATACGAAAACAATGGATTTATGATCATTCCACCAGCAGCATTGATTGTAGTTGGAATCATTATTTGGGTACAACGCTCTAGAAACAGAGCATTAATTGAAGAAGCATAAACGAAGGAATTATGGAGCATTTAGAGCTATTTTTTAGATCAATCTTCGTGGACAATATGGTGTTCTCGGTCTTTTTGGGAATGTGTTCCTACTTGGCCGTATCCAAAAAGGTATCCACTGCAGTAGGACTTGGTGCCGCTGTAATTTTCGTACTCGGAGTTACAGTGCCAATGAACTGGTTATTGGATCAATACCTTTTAAGGGACGGAGCATTGGTATGGTTGGGTCCAGAATATGCCGATTACGATCTTAGTTTCTTGTCTTTCATCCTATTTATTGCCACCATTGCCACAATGGTGCAATTGGTAGAGATCGTGGTAGAGAAGTTTTCTCCATCACTATACAACTCATTGGGTATTTTCTTGCCTTTGATTGCTGTAAACTGTGCAATTTTGGGAGGGTCTTTATTTATGCAGACCCGTGATATTCCAAACATCGGGTTGGCATTCAATTATGGACTTTCATCAGGTATTGGTTGGTTCTTGGCTATTTTGGCCATCGCTGCCATTCGTGAGAAGATCAGATATTCCAATGTGCCAGCGCCATTGCGTGGATTGGGTATCACTTTTATCATTACGGGCTTAATGGGAATCGGTTTCCAAAGTTTTGGTGGTATGCTTACTGGTGACAATGAAGCTCCAGAAGAGGCCCAGACTGCAACGGTAAAAGTTGAGGAAGAAAAAGAGAATAAAAAGGAGATTGTGGAAGAGGAAGATCAAGACAAAGCAATCTCATATAACGAAGCCATAAACAAATAAAGATGATATTAGCCGCAAGTACCGGGGGTACTATTCTTATTACCGTAGTAGCATTTCTTGTTTTGTTGTTATTGTTGGTGGCATTATTGCTGTTCACCAAAGAAAAATTATCCCCATCAGGACCTGTAACCATTACCATTAATGGTGAAAAGCAAGTGGAAGTGGCCTCAGGAGGTTCTTTATTGTCCACTTTGGGTAACCAAAAAATATTCTTGCCATCTGCATGTGGTGGAGGAGGAACCTGTATTCAATGTGAATGCCACGTACTTTCAGGTGGTGGGGAAGCATTGCCAACAGAGACTCCTCACTTCTCCAAAAAGGAATTGCAACACGGAGCACGTTTAGCTTGCCAAGTGAAGGTGAAGCAAGACATGGAAATTACCATTCCAGAAGAAGTATTCGGAATCAAGAAATGGAATGCCAAAGTAGTTCGTAACTATAACGTGGCCTCTTTCATTAAAGAATTTGTAGTGGAGATTCCAGAGGAAATGAACTACAAAGCTGGTGGATATATCCAAATTGAGATTCCACCATGCGAAGTGAAATATTCCACAATCGATATTACGGCACACCCAGAAGAGCATGAAACTCCAGATAAGTTCCAGGCAGAATGGGATAAGTTCAACTTGTGGCCTTTGGTCATGAAGAACCCAGAAACTGTGGAAAGAGCTTACTCAATGGCTTCTTACCCAGCAGAAGGAAGGGAAATCATGTTGAACGTTCGTATCGCTACCCCACCATGGGATAGATCTAAAAACGGATGGATGGATGTGAACCCAGGTATTGCATCATCCTACATCTTCAATTTAAAAGAAGGTGATCCAGTAGTGATATCAGGTCCATTTGGTGAATTCTTCATCAACGAATCAGAAGCTGAAATGCTTTATGTGGGTGGTGGAGCTGGTATGGCGCCGATGCGTTCACACTTGTACCACTTGTTCAAAACATTGAGAACAAACAGAAAAGTTTCCTACTGGTATGGAGGTCGTTCCAAGAGAGAGTTGTTCTATCTAGATCACTTCAAACAATTGGAAAAAGAGTTCCCTAACTTCAAGTTCTATTTGGCACTTTCAGAACCTTTGGAAGAAGACAACTGGAAAGTGAAAAAGGACATTAACGATGAAGAGGGAGATGGTTTCGTAGGATTTATTCACAATTGTGTAATTGAAAACTACCTGAACCTTCACGATTCACCTGAAGATATTGAATTGTATTTCTGTGGCCCACCATTGATGAACAAAGCAGTGGAGAAAATGGGTCAGGATTTTGGTATTCCAGATGAGAATATCCGATTCGATGACTTTGGAGGATAATTAAAAATTTAATCCTAACCTCGAGCATTGTCGAGAGGTATTTATAAAACCAACCGATGCTCCAAAGGCATCGGTTTTTTTATTGCTATGAGTAGACCATTAACAGAACAGGAATTGCACAACTTGGCCATGAACATTGTGGGGCGCGAGTTGGAAGCTGATGGATTTGAATTTATGGCCATCAACAGCAAGCTCAAAAAGAACCCTCAATATGTTTGCCTCAAGGAAAAAATATTGCATTTTATTGTGGTTCGCAACGTGGAGTTTCCGATTGATCCCAGGGATTATGATGAGGAATTGATGCTAACGGTAAAGGAGCATGCCATTAAGTTCGAGGCCAAGACCTATTTTGCAGGGGTTGGATTGGCAAATGCATCCGATAGGACATTGCCCGTTCATTTGGATGAAGAATATATCGTGGATTATCAAGGATTAATAGAAATAGAATGAATCGATTCTGGGTTTTAAGTGTATTGGTATTACTTTTTTCATGTGGTCCAACAACCAATGTTAAAAATCAAAATTGGGGCAATGCTTTAGGCACTACCTATTCCATTATTTACATTGCGGACCAAGAGTTGGACTACCAACAGGAAATTGATTCTGTTTTTCAAGTGTTGAACCAATCCATGTCCACCTATATTCCTACTTCAGATATTTCCAAAATCAATATGGGCGATTCCACTATTGTGGTGGATGATATGTTCAGGGAGGTTTTTGATATTTCGACCCAAGTCCATGAAGCTTCAAACGGCTATTTTGACCCTACTATTGGCGTTTTGGCCAATGCATGGGGATTTGGCCCAGGAGAACAGATTGAGCTCGATAGCCTTCGCGTTGATAGCTTATTGAGTTATGTGGGATGGGATAAAGTGAGCATGAATAACGATAACACCATTACCAAGGCAAGTCCCTCCATTCGTTTTGATTTTAATGCGGTTGCAAAAGGGTATGCCATTGATCGGTTGGGAGCAATGCTCGATGCCAAAGGCATTAAAAATTATTTGGTTGAAGTTGGAGGAGAGGTTTTGGCCAAGGGAACCAATTTGGTGTCTGAAAAACAATGGTCGGTCGGTATTGATGACCCACAAGTTGAAACAGGGCGCCAACTTAAATTGATAGTATCCTTGGAAGATCAGGCCATGGCTTCTTCTGGAAACTACCGAAAGTTCAGGGTAGATCCAGAAACAGGTGAAAAATATGTGCACACCATCAACCCAAAAACAGGCTATACCAAAAATTCCGGTGTGTTGGCCACCAGTGTGGTTGCGGAAAACTGTGCAGTGGCCGATGCTTTTGCCACAACCTTTATGGCAATGGATCTAGAGGATTCCAAAAAGGTTATCCAACAACACGGGGAATTGGAAGCTTATATTATTTATTTGGATGAAAATGGGGAGACCAAAGAGTTTTTTACCCCAGGTTTCCAGGAATTGATTCAGAAATAATTATTTCCGTACCAAAGGGATAATTTCTCCTTTCGCCAATCTGTATTTTTCTACTTCTACTGAAGGTAACATTTGGGTATAATCTACTTCTTCAACTGTAAAGCCAATGGATCGGAGTTTGTCAAAATAATCGCGACCATAAATGCGAACATGGTCGTATTGACCAAAAATCTTGGCCCGTTCTTTTTTGTCCGTTATGGAGTCGTCCTCATAAGTAGTATCCCGCTTTAAATCCTGTGGAATTTGAAATATGCCCCATCCACCAGGTTTGAGTACACGATATAGTTCTTGCATCGCCTTGGTATCATCTGGAATATGTTCCAAAACGTGGTTGCACAAAATCACATCAAACGAATTGTCTGCAAAAGGAAGATTGCAAATATCCGCTTTCACATCCGCCAAAGGTGAATTTAAATCCGTGGTGGTATAGTCAATATTATCCAACTTCTTGAAACGCTTGTAGAATGCTTGTTCAGGGGCAAAGTGCAATAATTTCAAAGATTGGGAAAAGAAACTGGTTTCATTCTTCAAGTATAACCAAAGTAAACGGTGTCTTTCCAAAGATAGGGTGGAAGGGGAGAGTACATTCTCTCTTGGATTCTCATAACCGTAAGGCAAAAATTTCTTGAATGATTTACCGTCAATCGGGTCGGTAAAGTTGTTTCCTTTCAGTGATAGTGCAATCACTGGGCGCACCCAATAACTTAACCTGATCAATAAAGGTCTAGGAATAAGATTCAGGAAATACTTAAATATTTTTGACACGAATTACTCGAATTTTCACGAATTGGATTACAATACCAACTTTTTTGCACGGAACTCATCCTCTTCATCACTGGTAATGCCCAATGCCTCGTAAATATATTGGAATGTAGAGAGTAATTCTGGTTTTCCATCCACTAAGGCAACGTCATGTTCAAAGTGAGCACTAGGTTTTCCATCAGCAGTTAATATGGTCCAGCCATCATTCAATTGTTTGATGCGACGGGTACCCATATTGATCATCGGTTCAATGGCCACCACCATTCCATTGACAAACTTTTTACCGCGACCACGTTTCCCATAATTCGGCATTTGTGGGTCTTCGTGCAAGTCTTTCCCCAAACCATGACCTACCAATTCACGAACTACACCATAACCATGGTCTTCGCAATATTTTTGAATGGCAAAGCCAACATCGCCAACTCGGTTCCCTTCTTTGAACTCTCGAATCCCGATGTACAAAGATTCCTTGGTTACTTTAAGTAGTTTTTTGGTTTCTGCAGCCACTTCACCTACTTCAAACGTATAGGCGTGGTCCCCATGATACCCATTTTTAACGGCACCACAGTCCACAGAAATTACATCGCCTTCTTTTAATGGTTCGTTATTTGGGATACCGTGCACTACTTGTGCGTTGGGACTCCAGTTTAGGGTGTTGGGAAAGTCGTACATGCCCAAGAATCCGGGAACAGCACCCTGTTCCCGAATAAATTCTTCGGCCATTTTGTCCAATTGTAAAGGATTGGCTCCTGGTTTTATTTCTTTCGCGAGCATGCCCAAAGTTTTGGATACTACAAGGGCACTTTCTCGCATCAATTCGATTTCCTCTGCTGTCTTTACGTGAATCATAGCCGCAAAGATAAATTGATTCTATGGATTTAATGGTATGTTCCCTAAACCAAAGGTTTTTGGGTCATTAGTTCTGGTTGTGGCACCCCGATCATTTTTAAAATGGTCGGTGCAATATCACCCAAAACCCCACTATTTACATCTTTAATGTCTTTATCAACTATGATCAAAGGCACTGGGTTGGTGGTATGTGCCGTATTAGGACTGCCATCTGGGTTTACCATGGTGTCGCAATTACCGTGGTCTGCAATTACAATGGTGGAATAGCCATTTTCCAATCCTGTTGTGATGACATCTTTTGCACATTCATCCACAGATTCACATGCCTTTATGGCTGCTTCCATTACTCCTGTGTGACCAACCATATCTGGATTGGCAAAGTTCAGGCAGACAAAATCAGCCTCTCCTTTTTTCAATTCGGGGACAATGGCATCGCGAATATCGTATGCACTCATTTCAGGTTGCAAATCGTAAGTGGCCACCTTTGGTGATGGACAAAGAATACGTTGTTCGCCTTCGAAAGGTTCTTCGCGACCTCCGTTGAAGAAGAAGGTTACGTGGGGATATTTTTCGGTCTCGGCAATTCGAATCTGTTTCTTCCCATTTTTAGCCAAGGTTTCGCCAAGTGTGTCCTTGATGTTGTCCTTATCGTAAATTACTTTGATGCCTTTAAAAGACTCATCGTAATTGGTCATGGTTACGTAATACAGGTCCATTTTGTGCATGTTCTGCTCATGGAAATCCTGTTGGTTCAACGCTTGGGTCAATTCACGTCCTCTATCTGTTCTAAAGTTGAAGAAAATAACCACATCACCTTCTGCTATTTTTGCAAGAGGTTCGTTATGGGCATCGGTCAAGACCAATGGTTTGATAAATTCATCGGTAACCCCCTCGTCGTAACTTTTTTGCATGGCCGAACCAATATCCTGAATCTTTTCACCTTCAGAATTTACCATTACATCATAGGCCAATTTTACACGTTCCCAGCGTTTATCTCGGTCCATGGCGTAGTAACGCCCGACAACAGTGGCCAGTTTGGTACTTTTATCAGCACAATAGGCAGTCAAATCTTCCAAAAATCCCTTTCCACTTTTGGGATCCACATCGCGGCCGTCTGTAAAAGCATGTACAAAGGATTTTTCAACTCCCGCATCATCCGCAATTTTAATCAGTGCCTTTAGGTGGTTGATGTGACTGTGCACACCACCATCACTCACCAATCCTAAAAAGTGAACCGGTTTATTATTTGCCTTGGCAAATGCAAGGGCATCTTTTAATACTTTTTCATCTTTTAGGGTGTCTTCCTGAACCGCTTTATTGATTTTGGCAAAATCTTGGTAAACGATTCTTCCAGCACCCAAATTCATGTGTCCTACCTCACTGTTGCCCATTTGTCCTTCGGGAAGTCCAACATTCATTCCATCCGTATGTAAATCTGCATCGGGATAGTTTCTGTAAAGTGAATCTATAAATGGGGTGTTTGCTTGTTCAATGGCCGAAACCTTTGGATCTGGAGATTTTCCCCAACCATCCAGAATCATTAGAATTACCTTTTTATTCATTGTAATAAATTGTTCCTCAAAAATAAAGTGATTTAGCGGTACACCCTAGTTTTTGGTTGGATTTCTTATTGCGAATTTGCTAATTATCTTCTTTGAAACCTGATATTCTGTTAAAGTTTGGTTATAAAACTGTTAATACTGTAACATATTGATTTTTATACAGTCTACTTTTATAACTAATATTCATTAATCAAAATCAAAACATCATGAAAAAAACAATCTTCACGGTTGCCATTGCATTGGTTGTGGCCCTAACTGGCGTTTCTGCCAATGAACATGGCTCCGAAGCCATTCAACCGACTACCGAAAACGTTGTTCCAGAACTCAGCACTTTTTGTAAGGCTGTCATCCAAGGGGATGTGGAAACCGTGAAAAAACTCATCGAACTTGGGGAAGATGTCAATCAAAAATCAATGGGCCGGGCCCCGATCCATTATGCTTGCCGTTACAACAAGGTGGAGGTGCTCAAAGTTCTGATCGACAATGGCGCTGACCTTAAAAAAAGATGTGACAAGGGTATGACGGCCAAAAAATATGCCGAACTATCGCATGCAGATGAGGCATTGGAAGTTTTAGAAACTGCTATGAAAAAATAGAGGGGTTTTATTCATCAAAAAAGCCCATCCAATTTGGATGGGCTTTTTCGTTTCATTTACTTATGTAGTGTTCTTGCAAAAGAGTGTTTCTTTCGGCTTAAAATTCGAAACCGTTAAAAGCTCTGTAAAAGAATGCGTAAAACGCCATAAACAGCATTACCGCACAAAAAATGGAGTACCCTTTTAATAAAAGTACCACAAAGCTCGGTTTACAATCGTTAAATGCCTCTAAATAGAGATCTTTAAAATGTACTAGTGTTCCCATGTGTTCTCTCTTTTATATAGCATAATTGGCTAAGAGAACTGTTGTAGGATTTGGGGTTCACTCAAAGATAGGAAATTATTTCCTTCTCTATTTTTTAATCGATTAAGTGCCGATTCTATCGACCTGAATATTTTTGGATGGCTTCTTTAATGTGATCGATCCTGTTTTCTGGATCGGGATGCGTGCTTTGAAACTCTGGAACTCGATTAGGCCCTGCAGCAGCTTTTAAAACTTGCATTACCTCGATCATTTCATAAGGGTCGTATTTGGATTGAATCATGAACAGCACTCCTAGATCATCACTCTCCAACTCGTCATCCCTTCCATTGGTCAATAAAGTGTTCTGACCAATTCCTGCCACCAAATTTCCCATGTCGCCACCAACCGATGCTCCTGTGGCCAAGGTTTGCCAAAAACTACTTTCGGCAATTCGCTCAGCGGAATGTCTTCCGATAACATGACCTATTTCATGACCGAGTACACCCGCCAATTGGGCTTCGTTCAATTGTGAAAAAAGAGCGTAGGTAATAAAAATCTGTCCCCCCGGAAGGGCAAATGCATTAATGGTTTGGTCGTCCGCCAACAAATGAAATTCGTAACGGTAAGGGGTTTCTCGGGCAATGCTGTTGTTTACCAATCGATTCCCGACGGCATCCACCAAAGACTGCATGCGCTCATCGGGGTAAAGACCGCCATGCTGCTGCGCCATCTCTGGTGCACTTTGCAATCCAATGGCAATTTCATCGGCTGCGGTCATGTTGATGTTTTGGGTTCTGCCCGTATATGGGTTTTCCTCTTGGTTGCTACAACGGCGAATAAAAGCAAAGGCCACGATCGCCAAACCGATCAGGATGCGAATCCTCCAACTTCCTCTTCTCATGATGGTAGTGTTCTAATGAATTGAAGGTACGAAAAAAGGCTTATAACAATTCTGGGTTGATGTCCAAAATATTATCCTGCACATAAGTCTTCACAAAACCGGTGGTAAAGTGTTCAGATCCCAAAATATCTTCCTTTTGAAGCAACTTCAAAACATTGAGCCTTCTGTATTCGGTCAGCATCGGGATGGAGATGGGCGCATAGCTATAGTGCCAAGGTTCGTATTTAAATCCTCTCCGTCTTGGATCCTCCGTATAGACCAAATGAAATCCATAGTCTTTGGAGTTGATGTCCATCCAAAGTTTTAGTTCATCATATGGACCGCCAACATCGAATTTATCTGCTACAAGTACATCGCCTTCCACTTTTTTGTTGCCGTCGATAATATCGATATCCGTACCCCAATGGTGCCTACTGGTTCCTGGAATGGTGGAATATTCTATGATTTTGTCTATAGCATCCAAGGGTTCCATATTGTCAGTTTGGGTAAATTGGGTGTACTTACGTTCCCAAATACTTTTCTGACGGTAAAAATCCCGAAAGCTAGAAGCGATTTTAATGTGTATCCCATCTTCTTCAGCGGCACTTTTCATTTCCAAAAAGGACTCGTAGGCTTCTTTTCTTAGGTTGATGCCCTCCCCAAAAAGGGCGACATCTGCTTTGCCCATAAGTTCTTCGGTGGTGTATTCCGCCGTATCCCCGAAAGGTAAAATAGGAGGTATGCCAAGGGCAAGACTGGAAGCTGAAGCTGTTTTTATGAAAGTCCTTCTTTTCATCAATTTGGATTTTTGACCAATTTAAGAAGTATTTTTTAGTAAAATGGTTTGCTTCTGAATTGGTTTATTGGTCCAAGAACAAAAAACCAGTGTATTCCAATTCCAGGTCAAAAAGCGTAGCGGTGTAAAAATAAACGCCTTCGGGCAATCCTTTTTCCTGTCCCAATACCAAGGTGCCCGTATTGGCAATGCCTCGAAATTGGTTGGTGTAGTTGACCTGTTCAAATACTTTTTGTCCATAACGGTTAAAAATACGGACAACATTATTGGGTGATTCCTCAAGTCCATCGATGACCAAAAAATCGTTGATGCCATCCCCGTTCGGACTCATAAAATAGTTGCCCAAAGTTGGATTGTTCACCGCAAAGGTGTCCGTAGGTAGCGGAATAGTGCCAAAGGTAATGGCCGCATAGTCACTAGGAACAAAAGTCTGGGAGGTGACAAAACCTTGATTGATATCCCCACTGATACTTTCATTGCCAATGATCACCCATTGGTTGGCCGATTTGTTCCATCCGACCACAATAATCGATTCAAAGGTGGCATTGGGAATGGCCGCCAAATTACTTCGATCATCCCAGCTAATGGTCACTTGGGCAGGTACATCACTTTGTAAGATCCAAAATTCACGGTCCGAAACAGTGCCAATGGTATTGACTTTGGTGTTGGTATCAAAAGTGTTGAGTACCGAAGTGGGATTGGAAGGATTTTCGAAAAAATAGCCGCAAATCGCCAAAGGGGTATTGCCCTGTGAATTTAAAGTAAGGGGTCTAAGACGTTGTGGGTCTCCGACCGGAAAACTAAATATGTTCCTATCATTGATAGCGGCAAAGCCGGTTACTTTTGAAAAATCACTTTCTCCGGTAAACAGCCCTTCGTTCATAAAACTGAGATATACGGATTGAAGGTTGGTGGGCGTTAAAACATCCCCGTCGACAAAGTTGACATTGTTCCGAACAAAAATGGGTGTTTGCAAAAAAAGGTTACTGCCCATGAATAGTTCTGCATCCCATAAAGTCGGCGGAATACTCCCTGAAACGATTATAGCTCGGTTACCATAAAATCCGAGCGTTCCCGTGGTTTGGTCAAAGTTGGCATCGTTGATAAAATCGGTATGCAATCCAATTTCGGCATTATTGTGAACTTGAAAATTCCCACTATTGTACAAAGCGGATTGCGCCACAGCTATACTGGTGGTAAAGAAAAGTGCTATGTGGAGGAATAATCTCAAACTTAAAAATCTGTTATGGTAAAATACCAAATAGCATCGGCAGCTGAAAAGGTAATGTCTGTAGATGGAAATGCGGCAATCGACGCATTATGGGTGTGAGGGTCAGAGGTACCACCTAAATCGACCGTTACAGATGGACTTATTAATGGAGCATTAACCAAAGGTTCTAAAATTTGAACGGTAAATCCATTTACATCTTGTGCCGTAACCTGTATTGTGGATCCTGAAGTTGCTCCAAATAAAGTTAATTGAATAATATAGTTTGCATCACCTCTTGGACTTCCAAAAGTAACAGTGTAATTACCAGTACTATTTTGAATCACACTTGCCCCAGTAATCTTTGCAGCAGAACCATTAGCGTTGATTTTACCCATTGAAACAACAGGATTTGTAACTGCAACATTAAAATCTTGATCAGTTGGAGTTATTGTAATTCCTTCTCCAGCAGAAACAGTTTCATCCAAGGATGCCAAGTTCGCACCTATAGCTCCCATTTGTGCATTTGTTAGCTCAAGAAGTGTGCCTGTTAGTGATAGGTCCGAAAGTTCGTTGGTGTCATCCGTATCGTTGTCCAGTGTCTCGGATGCGGTTATCGCATTTGCAAGTTCTGTATCGGTCGCGAAGGTAAGGTCAAGGTCAACACCTGTTGCCCCTGCTGCTGGATTTGTAAGTTCAAGGGTCGTGGAGTTCAGCTGGATGTCCGAAAGTTCGTTGGTGTCATCCGTATCGTTGTCCAATGTCTCGGATGCGGTTATCGCATTTGCAAGTTCTGTATCGGTCGCGAAGGTAAGGTCAAGGTCGACACCAGTTGCCCCTGCTGCTGGATTTGTAAGTTCAAGGGTCGTGGAGTTCAGCTGGACATCCGAAAGTTCGTTGGTGTCATCCGTATCGTTGTCCAATGTCTCGGATGCGGTTATCGCATTTGCAAGTTCTGTATCGGTCGCGAAGGTAAGGTCAAGGTCAACACCTGTTGCCCCTGCCGCTGGATTTGTAAGTTCAATGGTCGTGGAGTTCAGCTGGACATCCGAAAGTTCGTTGGTGTCATCCGTATCGTTGTCCAATGTCTCGGATGCGGTTATCGCATTTGCAAGTTCTGTATCGGTCGCGAAGGTAAGGTCAAGGTCAACACCT
>NZ_BSQF01000001.1:0-106553 GCF_030268205.1 Allomuricauda sp. NBRC 101325 | reverse complement strand
CACCTGTTGCCCCTGCTGCTGGATTTGTAAGTTCAAGGGTCGTGGAGTTCAGCTGGATGTCCGAAAGTTCGTTGGTGTCATCCGTATCGTTGTCCAATGTCTCGGATGCGGTTATCGCATTTGCAAGTTCTGTATCGGTCGCGAAGGTAAGGTCAAGGTCGACACCAGTTGCCCCTGCTGCTGGATTTGTAAGTTCAAGGGTCGTGGAGTTCAGCTGGATATCCGAAAGTTCGTTGGTGGCATCCGTATCGTTGTCCAGTGTCTCGGATGCGGTTATCGCATTTGCAAGTTCTGTATCGGTCGCGAAGGTAAGGTCAAGGTCAACACCAGTTGCCCCTGCCGCTGGATTTGTAAGTTCAAGAGTCGTGGAGTTCAGCTGAAGATCAGAAAGTTCATTGGTATCATCGGTATCATCATCCAATCCCTCCGAAGCGGTAATCGCAGCATTTAAGGTTTGTAAGTTAACCGCATCTGTATCAAGTGCTGGGTTCTGAAGATTGTTTATCTGAAAATTACCCATTGAAACATTGGTCAATGGGTCTCCAAACCCACTCAAAGGAATCCCAGTCTTGTCCAATTTTTCATCGGTCACGCTTGCATTTAAAATTTTAATCGATGTCACTGCATCATCCGCCAATTCAGCGGTATCAATTCCTAAAGGGGAAACATCAAGTGTTAACGGGTCGGACTCGCTGCCGGCACCACTCAATAATAATGTGGCATCCGTGGGGCCAACCACTTCATTTCCAATAATACTATCTTTTTCGGTAATACCTAAAGTGGATTCGTTGACCAAAATCCATTGGGTGCCGTTCCATTGAAACATGTCCCCGGGATTGCCCGTGGTGGCATCTGCCAATTTATTCAAAGTCACAGATCGTGGGGCAATTACCCTAGTGGTCACCGAAGAGGTCTGTAATTTGGAATCCCCATTTATAGATTGGTCAATAATATTTGCGCCAGTGATTTGTCCTACCTCAAAGTTGTAATTTACACTATCATCTAAATTGGTGGTAGTTGTGATGACCACCGTGCTATCCCTTGCATTGGGATTCAATGCGCCCAAATAATCGGCTCGTGTACTTACGGTAAAAGAATTGTCCAGCTCTTCGCAGATATTTACCCAACCAGTACCATTAAAATAATGGATGCAATCCTCGTCCGTATTAAAAACCAAGGCTCCCCGTAAAGGATTAATGGCATTCATCTGGGCATTGGTCACTCTGGTGATCACCAAGACCCGATTGGCACTTTCCAACTCTAGGAGTGAAGCTGCATTCAAAGTCTGGGGGTTATTGCCAATTTTAACCTGAGCGCTAAGGACATTGATCATAAACAGGCCGATGATCGTTGTGATTATGGAGGTTTTCACGGTGTTTTGTCTTTGAGGATTTTCGAACGTAATCAACAAAGCTAAACTTCTATTTTAATTTTTATCACAAATACCGTCAAAACACGAAATTCAAGGGTGAATGGAAATGGGATTCGGTATATTTGTAGAAGGATAATTAACAAAAGTTTACGGTGTCTAACTTTTATATTTGGGCACCAAAGGTTTACTTTATCCCTTGCTAAACACCATATAATGAAAAATACATTCTTGATATTGTTTTCCCTACTTGTAACGGGTTGGTCCTTTGCACAAGATTCACGTCAAATGCTAAGGGGAAAGGTAATGTATATGAGCTCCAATGTGTCCAACGAGAATGTGATCAACTCTACCAGTGGCGATGCCACGATTACAGACGATAATGGGGAATTCATTATCGCTGTACAAGAAGGGGATCAATTGGTGTTCACCGCAGTTAATTATCAGCTCGAAATTGTAAAAATAACCCCTGAAATATTGGCGAATAACCGTTTGGTGGTCGAAGTGAATGAAAAGGTCAGGGAACTGGATGAGGTTGTGGTAACCCCTGAAAACCAAGAGAAGTTTCTACAGGTTCAGAATGAGGAGTTTAAAGAGTTTCATTACGATATCGACCGAGGTACGGGCGTACAGAATATCGCCGAATCCCAATCGGTTAGGGGCATGCAGGATGGACTTAATTTTGTGAATATTTTTAAGGCACTTTTTAAAAGTCAAAATGCGGCTGGACAGGAAAGACCTGCACTTAAAGTGAGCGAGGTGCTTCGCCATGTATACGATGACGAATTCTTTGTGGCCGACCTGCGGTTGCCACAGGATAAGATAGATGCATTTCTATTGTATTGTGATAATAAAATCCCTTCACAGACACTCTTGAAAAAAGAAAACGAATTTCAACTTATTGATTTTCTGGTGACCCAAAGCAAGGAATACTTGGCAACCTTGGAGGAGTAATGAAGAACATCATCCTTTCCTTTTGTCTTTTTGTGGCCCACTGTGTTTTTGCGCAAAATGGTGGAAAATTACTGCAGGGAAGGGTGACCAGTATGGATAAGGATGTTATTGGGGTCGTTGTGCAGAACATTACTACAGAACAAGCCGTTATTACCGATCTGGAAGGTAATTTTAATATCAATGTTCATGTGAACGATACCTTGGTATTTTCAGCGGTCCATTTTTTAAAGAAGACACTGCCGGTTTCAGAGGCTCTTTACAATACCAGTTTTGTAGAGGTTCCGCTGCAGGAATTTGTAAACCAATTGAAGGAAGTGGTGGTAAGACCCTTTAATCTTTCGGGCGATTTGTCCCAAGATGTGAACCGGGTCGAATCGGGTGGGGTTGTTACCGCGGAATCTTTGGGCTTGCCCAATGCCAAACAACGAATCATCACACAAAGTGAGCGGAAACTGCAAACGGCGACCGCAGGAAAATTTAATGTGGGAATGCTGTTGAGTCCACCCATAGATCCGATCATAAACGCCATTACGGGAAGGACCAAAATGCTCAAGAATAGAGTTAAGGTCGATAAAACCTATGCCACGACCCAGCAGGTGCAAAATTCGTATGCCGATTCACTTTTTGTGACGACGCTAAAGATTCCTTTGGAAAAAATAGACGATTTTATGTATTTCTGCGAAGTGGATGAAGGCTTTCAAACCGCTATAGGTTCCCAGGATAAATTAAAAATATGGGGGGTAATGGTAGAGAAGAGCAGGGCCTATCGGGAAAATAACGGGTTGGATTAGTTTCGTTAGGAGTGAGTAGTCAGTAGAGAGAGGTCAGTTACCTAGTATCTTATATCTCAATACTAATATCTAAAGATAACTTTGGCAGGTTAATTGCAGAAACTTGGTTGAAAATGTAACATTGTAGAATCTATAAAGTCTTATAGCATATGTTGAAAAGAAAAAATGCAAAATGGCTCTTATTGCCCATGGCAATACTGTTGTTTCTATCCTTTACCAATCTCCATAAATTTTATGTCAGTGTTACGAATATGGAATACTCCGAAAGTGACGAAGCCTTTCAGATAACCAGTCGCATTTTTATCGATGATCTGGATGATCTGTTGGAGGAACGCTATGGAATTAAGTCGAATTTGGCCACTCCCGAAGAATCCAAAATAGCTGAGGATTACATCAAGAAATATTTTAAGACAAAATTTATTGTCGAGATCAACGGTGAGCCTATTGCATATAATTTTTTAGGCAAAAAATATGACGCCGATGTGGTGGTTTGTTATATGGAAATTCCTAACGTTAAACTACAAGAGGTAAAGATATTGACCATACAAAATGAAATTCTTACCGATATGTTCGACGAACAGAAGAATTTGGTGCATGTAAAATGGAATGGGAACAAAAAAAGCTTCGTATTGATCAAGAGTGATAACAAAGGAATGTTAAACTTATAACAGTCTTTTACATTTAGTTTAAATATAGTATTTTTCACACTTATATAAATCAGATAGAAAATGAACAAAGTCAAGTATTACATTGCTTCCGTAATGTTTCTCTTCGGGGCAGTGCTAATGGCACAGGAAGATGGAGAAGTAAAAAAGGAACGGGAGCCTGGTCATTACAACCAAAGTAAGTTCAAACAGCTGTATGAGGAGTTTTCCACTCCCAACACCTACAGGTCTGCATCTGGTGCCCCTGGCCCAGATTATTACCAACAGCAGGCCGACTATGTGATGGACATTCAGTTGGATGATAAAAATGCAAAGATCAGTGGTGAGGAGACCATTACTTATTTTAATAATTCACCTGATGATTTAGAGTTTCTTTGGATGCAATTGGACCAAAATGTTCGAGCCAAAGATTCCAAATCGCCACTTCGGGATGGTGATGGGGTGAACATGGCATACCCAGCTGGAAATTTTGCCGAGACCTTTATCAATGAGCCTTTTGATGGAGGTTTCAATATTATATCCGTGACCGATGCCAGTGGCAAGCCATTGTCGTATACCATCAACCAAACCATGATGCGTGTGAACATTCCACAACCCTTAAAAAGTGGTGAAAAGCTTTCCTTTTCAGTAAAATGGTGGTACAACATTCCGGATCATACGGTGAACAGAGCCCGTTCAGGGTATGAGTATTTCCCAGAGGATGGAAACCGTGCCTATGTAATTGCGCAGTTTTTCCCAAGAATGGCCGTTTACAGCGATGTGGAAGGGTGGCAAAACCATCAGTTCTGGGGTAGCGGTGAGTTCGCCCTTACCTTTGGTAACTACGATGTGAGCATTACCGTACCAGCGGACCATATTTTGGATGGTACCGGAGAATTGCAAAACCGTGATGAGGTGTTCTCCAAAGAGATGATAAAGCGTTACAAAGAAGCCAAAAAGTCGTACGACAAACCGGTGATCATTGTAACCCAAGCAGAAGCCGAAGCAGCTGAAAAAGGTTTCTCAACCGACACCAAAACTTGGAAATTAAAGGCTACCAACGTACGTGATTTCGCTTTTGCTTCCTCTAGAAAATTTATCTGGGACATGCAGGCAGTTAAAATCGGAAGTAAAGATGTAATGGCCGTATCCCTGTATCCAAAAGAAGGTAACCCACTTTGGGAAGAGTTGTCTACCAAAGCAGTGGCCCAAACATTGGAAACCTATTCAGAGCACACTTTTGACTACCCATACCACAAAGCGATTTCAGTGCATGCGAAAAATCAAGGTATGGAGTACCCAATGATTTGTTGGAACTATGGTCGTCCAAACAAGGATGGTACCTATTCCGATAGAGTAAAATACGGAATGATCAGTGTGATCATCCACGAAGTAGGTCACAACTTCTTCCCAATGATCGTAAATTCCGATGAGCGTCAGTGGGGATGGATGGATGAAGGTTTGGATACCTTTATGCAATATTTGGCCGAGCAGGCTTTTGGAAAAACCTATCCTTCAGTAATTGCTCCTAATGAAAAATATCCTTCTAGAAGAGGAGACCCAGACAAGATTGTTCCTTACATGGCAGGCGACCAAAGCTATATTTCACCCATCATGTCCAACCCAGAAAACGTGTATCAATTAGGTCCAAATGCTTATGCAAAACCTGCAACAGCATTGAACATCCTAAGAGAAACAGTTATGGGCAAGGAATTGTTCGACCATGCCTTTAAAACATACGCACAACGTTGGATGTTCAAACACCCGACCCCAGAAGATTTCTTCCGCACCATGGAAGATGCTTCGGCGGTTGATTTGGATTGGTTCTGGAGAGGATGGTTCTACACTACCGATTATGTGGATATAGGTGTGAAAGACGTAAAGAAATACTACGTGAGCAATAAGCCTACTGCCGAAATGAAAAAATACATGGCAGATAGAAACCTTACGGAAGCAGATCTTGTACCATTGGTATTTTTGGCTGAAGAGGACAGTGAAGATTTTGACCCAGAATTGAAAGGAAAGTCTCCATCAGAAACATCACAAAACTTGAAAGAGTTTATGATGGACAACATGACCGAAGCCGAAAGATCTCAGGTTAAGGAGCCTAAATTCTTCTACGAGATCACTTTTGACAAACCAGGAGGAATCCCAATGCCATTGATCGTAGAGTACACCTATGCAGATGGAACTACCGAAAGTGTAACCTATCCACCAGAGATCTGGAGAAAGAACGATAAGGAAGTTAGTAGGGTAATGGCGACAGATAAAGAATTGGTAGGAATCGTTGTGGATCCTAAATTGGAGACTGCAGATATAGATACCACAAACAATTCTTGGCCCAAGAAAGAAGAGAAATCAGACTTTGATCAATTCAAGGAAAACATCAAAGGAGAATAATAACAAAAACAGTGTTAAAGAGCCTCGTGATTTCACGGGGCTTTTTTTATTTTGCAGCGTAGTTCTGATTATATTTGTCCTATGTATTTTCTATTCATTAGCGGAGCGGAGATTTTTTTCATCCTATTTATAGTGGTGATGGTGTTTGGTGCGGATAAGATTCCGGGAATAGCCAAAGGTTTGGGTAAAGGTATGCGTCAACTTAAGGACGCCACTGACGATATTAAGCGCGAAATCCAGAAGAGTGCCGATATCGATTCTGATTTCACTAAAGATATCCGAAAGGAGATCAGCGACGTGAAAAAGAACATGGACGAGGTGACCGGCTCCATCAAGCGAGACTTAAATAAATAATCCCCATGTTGGAAAAATTGCTCAAATGGGATAGGGATACGTTTGTATACCTAAACGGTTTGGGCATAGAAAAGTACGACACCTTTTGGTCCACAGTGACCAATATCACGACTTGGATTCCACTTTTTGTACTTTTTTTGGTCTTGTTCTATTTTAAATTCTCCAAGAAGGAGGCGCTTTATAAATTCTTGACGATTTTGGGATTGGTGGTGTTTATTACCGTGATTACCCATTGGACCAAAGTATCGGTGGCTCGATTGCGACCGAACAATACCGAAGAGATCAATACCCTGATCAGAATTTTAAAAAGTCCGACCGATTACAGTTTTTTTTCAGGTCATGCCTCAAGTTCATTTTCCATGACAGTGCTTGTATACCTTTTTTTAAAGGAGAAAGTAAAGTGGAGTATCCTGTTTTTTATCTGGCCCATTCTGTTTGCCATGAGCCGCATTTATGTGGGCGTACATTTTCCGATTGATATAATAGTGGGAGCAATCGTGGGAATTTTATCAGGATTGTTGTTTAATTGGCTATACCAAAGGTTTATAGCACCCGGCTTAAGGTTAAGCCATCCCTAATGGGAAGCAATACCGTTTCCACACGAGGATCTCTACTTAATTTTTGGTTATAGGCCAGCAATGAAGCCGTGGCCTTATCCGATTTTTCCAAGGGTTCCACCACTTTTCCAGACCAAAGTACATTATCTGAAAGAATTACACTGCCCGGTCTTGTTTTTTGAATCACGGCTTCAAAATAAGCGTCATAATTCACTTTTTGCGCATCAATAAAGACCAAATCAAAAGTGAAATCCAATGTGGGAATCATGGCCAAAGCATCACCTGTGTGCTGTACAATTTGATTTCTATAATCACTTTTATCAAAATACTTGCGCTGCAATTGGTGCAGTTCCTCGTTTACCTCAATAGTATGTAATTCTCCGTCCTTTGGTAGTCCCTCGGCCAAACAAAGCGCCGAATACCCAGTGTAAGTTCCAATTTCCAAAATGTATTTGGGAGCTATCAGTTTGGACAACATGCTCAATACCCTACCTTGAAAATGTCCGGTGATCATTCTGGGCTGTACCACCTTTAGGTGGGTTTCCCTAGTAAGCTCCGATAGTAGGGCAGGCTCCACTTGTGAATTGTCGGCGATGTAATTTTCCAATAAGGAAGAAAGGAAATGCATGCGTAAATTTTCGCAAAAATAGCGAAAAGAAGTACATTGGATCATCGTTTAAACCAAAAGCCTGTTCATGTCGCTTTCTAACCTAATTATTCGTGAAGCCCATTTGGATGACCTTCCCGTTCTTTTGCAATTTGAACAAGAAATTGTAAAAGCAGAACGACCTTTTGACCCCACAATTAGGGAGGGGCATGTTAGCTATTACGATTTAAAGTCGATGATAGCGGATTCCAATGCCTGTGTTGTGGTGGCTGAAGTAGATGGTCATATTGTGTCATCTGGGTATGCCATCATTAAAAAAGCAAGGCATTATTTAGACCATGAGGATTACGCGTATCTCGGATTCATGTTTACGGACGTAGTCTACCGTGGTAAGGGAATCAATGCGCAGGTCATAGATTTTTTAAAGATTTGGGCAGAAGCAAAGGGGCTCAATGAAATCCGATTAACGGTCTACAACGATAACCTACCTGCGATAAAAGCCTACGAAAAAGTGGGTTTTAAAAAGCACATTATCGAAATGCGATTGGAGTAATTTCTTTGCTTTGCAATAGGGTTACAAGTTGTATTTTTGAGGATAAATAAAATTCTATGTCATTTCAAAATACGCTCGAGTTTGCAAAGCAACTGGATGCTCAAGATAAGTTGTCCAAATATCGTAACGAATTTCACTTTCCGCAGGTTAAGGGAAAGGATGTAATTTACTTTACGGGCAATTCACTTGGACTTCAGCCCAAAAGCACCCAAGCTTATGTGGATGAAGTAATGAAAGATTGGAGCGAATTGGCGGTTGAAGGTCATTTTTATGCCGACAAACCTTGGTGGGACTATCACGAACGATTGGCCGAAGGTCTCGCAAAAGTGGTAGGGGCAAAACCAAAGGAAGTTACCGTGATGAATACCTTGACGGTAAACCTTCATTTATTGATGGTCTCTTTTTATCGACCTACTCAAAAACGCTTCAAGATCATTTGCGAAGAGAAAGCATTTCCTTCCGATCAATATATGTTGCAGAGTCAAACTCGTTTTCATGGATTTGACCCATCAGAAGCCATCGTTGAAGTAAAAAAACGGAAAGGCGAGCATGCTTGGCATACCGAGGACATCTTACAGAAAATTGAAGAAGTAGGAGACGAATTGGCCTTGGTACTCATGGGTGGGGTAAACTATTACAACGGTCAAGTTTTGGATATGGAGGCCATTACCAAAGCTGGAAAAGCACAAGGTGCTTTTGTGGGATGGGATTTGGCCCATGGCGCAGGAAACGTTGAATTAAATCTTCACGATTGGGATGCTGATTTTGCTGCTTGGTGCAGTTATAAATATATGAACAGCGGCCCAGGGAACGCATCAGGTGTTTTTGTACATGAAAGACATTTGGGAAAGGAGGATATACCTAGATTTGAAGGATGGTGGGGTACAAAAAAAGAGACTCGTTTTTTAATGAAACCCGAGTTCGACCCAACCGAAACTGCCGATGCATGGCAATTGAGCAATCCACCCATACTATCATTGGCGCCTTATTTGGCTTCTTTGGAGATTTTTGAAGAAGTGGGCATGAAGGCCTTGATTGAAAAACGGGATAAAATTGTAGCCTATCTTGAATTTGTACTGCATGAAATCGACAAGGAGGTGGACAGTACCTTCGAGATTATAACCCCCGAAGCAAGAGGATGCCAGCTTTCAGTGTTTTTGCACGGAGAAGGGCGTTCGTTGTTCGATTATTTGATGGAGAATGGGGTAATAACCGATTGGAGGGAACCCAATGTGATTCGCTTGGCACCTGCACCCTTGTATTGCTCTTTTGAGGATATGTACCACTTCGGACAAATTTTGAAGCAGGGAATCCTGAGTAAATAACCCCATCAAAAAATAAATGAAATCACTACTGCTCATTTTATCCAATCCTAGGTATTTTGGACCTTCTTGGATTTTTACCAGTGTTAATATTTGGTTTGGAACATGGGCCATTTACATTCCCACGGTCAAGGAAAAGCTGGGAATTGATAAGGCTGATTTGGGGATTGCCCTTTTTTGTTTGTCGTTGGGTGTTTTTACCATCTTTCCGATGGCCTCCAAGATCATCAATAAAATTGGGGTGGGAAGAGCATCGTGGATCAGCGTTATTGCGGTTTCGGTTGCAGCCATATTGCCGCTCATGGCACCCAATTATTATTTGTTGATGGGTGCATTGTACCTTTTTGGTGCAGGAACAGGTTTTACAGACATAGCCATTAATACTTTGGTCACGGAGATTGAAAAGGAGGATAAAATCAACTTTATGTCCGCTGCCCATGGTTTTTTCAGTTTGGGTGGGATCTTGGTTGGACTCGGAAGTTTTTTAATCCCCGTGATTGACAGTCCAGTACTGCATATGGGTATAACTGTGGTATTGGTTTTTTTGATCAACCTTTATTTTAGAAAGCACTACATCAATGTAGTGGCAGCTCCTGTGGAAAAGGAACCATTTAGTATAAAATTATTTAAGCCTTTGCTTCTTTTGGGCCTTATAGGTTTTGTTTGTTATAGTAGCGAAGGAGCTATCGTGGATTGGAGCGCATTGTACCTGAAAGAAATGACCTTGGCACCGGAGATGTTGATAGGGGCAGGATTTTTGGCCTTCTCTACCACTATGACTTTGGGACGATTTTTAGGTGATGGGATAAGTGCCAAAATAGGTCCTATTAAAATTGTTGGTTTGGGTGCATTGATTGCGGCAGTGGGTTTTGTTTTCGTTTTGTCCCAACATACCATTGGTTCCATTATTGGTTTTGCTTTGACTGGACTTGGATTTTCGGTGATTGTGCCCGAATTGTTTCGTATCGGGGGCAATGTGAAAGGGGTCGATTCTTCCCAAGGTGTTGCCTTTATTGCAGGATCTGGCTATGTCGGGTTTTTGTTGGGTCCGGTAATACTCGGTTTTATTGCCGAAAGTGCGTCACTTAATTACAGTTTTATGTTGTTGTTGAGCTTGGCACTTTTAATTTTCGGAATTACTTTTTTCTTGAATCGAAGGGGAAAGTAGATAGTTAAGAATTTTATTTTCCGTTTTTATTTTATCCGCCTGTAATATTTAGGCCTGCCCTTTATATTTTGGGTCAAAATCAACCATCCATTCAATGCCGTACTGATCCCTGAACATTCCAAAATAGGAACCCCAAGGACTTTCATCCATAGGAATTTCTATTTTTCCATTTTGTGATAGTCCATTGAACAATTGATAGGCTTCTTCCTTGGATTCCGCGCTAATGGAAATTTTGCTTCTCGTTTCAGTCTCGCTATGTTTGCCCATAGCTAGGGGAGTGTCACTGGCCATAAGTATATCATGCTTGCCTATTGGCAAGGCAATGTGCATAATTTTATCCGCTTCACTTTGGTCTATTGGACGTTCTGGATCGCTGGGCATATCTTTAAATCGGACTATCATTGCAAACTCTCCACCAAAAACTGATTTATAAAATGTGAACGCTTCTTCAGCATTTCCATTAAAATGAATATAAGGATTGATTTGTGCCATGATAAGCTGTATTTAAGTTATATTTTTTGTTTAATCATTTGATTTTAACTTATTCCGACCTTAAGATTTTTTCCATTTTACGGCCTTTGGCCAACTCGTCAACCAATTTGTCCAAATAGCGTACTTGTTGTGTTAATGGGGTTTCAATGTCTTCAATCCTGTAGCCGCAGATTACCCCTTTAATAAAATGCGCATTAGGGTTGAGGTCGGCATGGGAGAAAAAATCTTTAAATGTTACTTTTTGGTCAATCAAATCTTGTAGTTTTTTCTGGTCAAAACCGGTCAACCATTCGATAACTTGATGTAATTCGTCTTTTGTCCTACCCTTTTTCTCCACTTTGGTAATGTAATGTGGATAAACAGAGGAAAAGGTCATCTCCGCTATTTTTTTATCGTGTTCAGGAGTTGTTGTCATTTTATTTGAGTCGTTCTAGTTGTCCTTTTCTTTTCACAATGTTTTTATAATCCCATTGAATGTCTCTCGATTTTTTAAGCCAGCGTGTTAAGTCTGAGTGTTGAACTTCACTTACGCTATTGTAGTAAATGGAGGCATCCTTGAATTTCTTTCCCAACACGTTCAAACTGTCTTCTTCAAAATCAGCGCCGCTCCAAAACATCAATCGAATTCCTTTTTTCTCTTTGCTGTAACCCACAATAGGGTTCTCTTCCAAAAACCAAACAGGGTGGGAGTGCCAAATTTTTTTAACAGCCTCTACAAGTTCAGTGTCTATGGTGGTGGCCAAAACATCGCAAATTAATCGGTCCTCATGTAATTGGCTATTATTGTATGTTTGGATGTCATTTTTCATGAGTTTGGGCCAGTTGGCAATTTGGTTGTTAGTTCTTTAATTTTCAATCATATCCTTGAGCTTGTTCAATGCCCTAGGCCAAGTTTCATTAAAATAGTCCATGTAATTCTCATCCGTATCCATTTCAACAACAACGGTTGTAATTCCATTTTTTTCTTCGAACGTATAATTCTCTAATATCCCGGCCCAACTTTCAACCTGCTCTCCAGAGGTGATTTCATTATCCCCATCGAGCATTCCAATATGTTTTATGGATACAAATTCAAAAGGGATATTTTCGGCTATTTCAGAGATCATTCCAGCGCGTTTACCGTTTTCATCGGTTCCCAGAAAATACATTTTTTCGCCCTTGTTCCAGCTACCTTCATAGGTTGAGGTCGGGTTGAATTCAGCGGTCCATTGCTCGTAAGTATGTTTGTTATTTAAGCCCAGCATGGTTTCATAGACCTTTTTTGCTGGGGCCTTTATCGCTAATTTAAGTGCTATTTTTTTCATTTGTCAAGCGTTTAAATACTTGTTTAAACTATTATTCTGATTACATTAAAATGGACCTTAAAATAACAAAGAATAGGGACGGGCATAAAAGGCATCCCAATCCTGTATAAAAGGTGGAGGTCAATGCGCCATAGGGCACCAATTCTTCATCAGTGGCAGCAAGCCCAGCCACTACGCCACTGGTGGTTCCTAACAACCCGCCAAAAACGATGGCTGCATGTGGGTTGTCCAACTGTATTTTCTTGGCTATCAAAGGGGTGCAAATCGTTGTACATATGGTCTTTACCACTCCTGTTGCCACACTAATGGCAATTACATCAGAACTCGCCCCGAGTGCTGTTCCCGTAACCGGTCCCACAATGTAGGTGCAGGCCCCCGCACCGATTGTGGTAAGACTTTCGGTGTTGGTATAGCCCATGCTCAATCCAATTAAAATCCCCAAAATGAATGAAACGGAAACGCCTAAGATCAAGGAGACCAGGCCCGCCAATCCAGCTTGTTTTATTTTTGATAGATCTGCGCTCATGGCAGTGGCCACCACGGCAAAATCACGTAGCATGGGACCACCAAGTAAAGCCATCCCTGCAAAAAGGGGAATGTTTGAAATTCCTTTTTCGTTACCCAAAAATGCAAGCGACAGACCGATGATGATTGCAATTGCTACACCTGGTATCTTTTTGTGGGTAACATATTTTGATACCCAAGTCGAGAACAAAATGATGATTCCAACACATAGAAAGGCGAATACCAATCCATTTTTTCCAATTACGTTATCAATGATCTCCATGGGCCTTTATTTCTGGGAATCGATATTTTTTTCTCTTCCAATCTTGGAGATCAGGGGAACCATGAACATACAAACTACGGTTGCGCAAATCCCCAGAATAACAGCCAGAACACCTCCTGAAAGTGCTGCTTTTACATTCAGTGTGGAGGTCATGGCCACTATAATTGGAATGTACATCGCGCTCCAAAACCAAATCCCTTTTTCAGTTTCCAAAACCAGCCATTTCTTCTTTCGGAGATAAATGCTTGAAGTCATCAACAAAAACATGGCAAATCCCACGCCGCCTATGTCACTGTTAATATCTAATATGTGGCCCAATAAACGGCCCAATAGTTTTCCCAAAAGAAAACATGCTGCCAACAATGCGACTCCGTAGATTTTCATGTGCTCTATTGGTTGTTGGTAAATAACTCCTTGATATTGTTCTTGGTGACCTTGCCCATAACATTTCTTGGTAGATCGGACATCACCAAATATTTTCTAGGTGTTTTATAGCCGGGCAATTTATCGTTCAACCAAGATTTTAAAGCTTCGATATCAAGATCATCTGTTTCGGGAACTAGTGCAGCGCCTATTATTTCTCCCCATTCCAGATCTGGAATGCCAACAACACCACAATCCTTTACATTTGAATGTTTTCGAATGACTTCTTCGATTTCCAAAGCTGAGATTTTATAGCCTCCAGATTTTATGATGTCCACAGAATTTCTTCCCAAAATTTTAATACTGTCTCCATCCCAGATAGCTATATCGCCCGATTTAAACCATCCTTCTGGAGTGAACGCCTCCTCGGTAGCCTTGGGCTTGTTCCAATATTCTTTAAATACATTGGGGCCTTTTATCAAGATTTCACCAGGTTCCCCGTTTGGTACAGGTTTGTAATCCGAATCGCCCAATAGGATATCAACTCCGGTCAGTGGTTGTCCTATATGGCCTGGCTTTCGAGTGCCATTGTAGGGGTTGCTGATGGCCATTCCCATTTCGGTCATGCCATATCTTTCTAACAATGTATGACCGCTGATTTCTTGCCATTGTTCCAAAACGCTGATGGGAAGAGCTGCAGAACCGGATACCATAAGCCTAAATTTTTGGAGGTGATTCGAAATTGATTCCTGCGCTGTGGGAGCCAATTCATGATAGTGAGCGATCAATTTGAAATAAATGGTGGGTACGGCCATAAATACGTTTACTTCACCTTTGGTGAATGCTTGAAATACTTCTTCAGGACTGAATTTGGGAAGGAATTCGCAGCAAGCTCCACTCCACAGTGCACAGCTCAGCATATTGATGATACCGTGAACATGGTGCAATGGGAGTACATTGAGTACATGGTCATCCTTGTGCCAATGCCAAGAATCGACCAAAGTGGTTATTTGGGCCTCTATGTTATCGTGGGTGGTTACCACTCCTTTCGGTGCCCCTGTTGTTCCACTGGTGTATAGGATCAAGGCACTGCGGTCTGTCTGAACATCGGGCAATTCTCCTTTTTGGGCTGCTATTTCTGAAAATCGAATAAAATGGATTTCACTTTTATCAAAAAGCGGTGACAATAAGGGTTCAAATTCTTCAGAATAAATAAGCGTTGATGCTTGGGTGTCGTTTAGAATATATTCAATGGAGGGTAAAGGGTGTTTTTCGCAAAGCGGTACGGCAATACCTCCTGCTCTCCAAACTCCCCATTGTGTAGCAGCGTATTCAAAACTTGCAGGTACAAGAAAGGCTATACGTGCACCATTGAGGTCCTTTTGCCCATCAAGTAACCTAAGGGCTACATTTTTTGATTTTTCTAAGAGCGTTTCATAGGTGTAACGTTGACCACCACTCTTGATTGCCGTGCGTTCCGAGAAAGTAGAGGCTCTTTCAATTAATGTTATCATTGATTATTTGGTTGTTGAATTTCAGTTATCAAACCGCACAAGCAACAAGATGGATGTATTCCACCATCTGGTAACCAAACATATCATTGCCTTGAAGTTCGAATGTTCAATATACAAGATATGAATGTTTTATAAGCTTGCAAATTGAAGATAATATTACCGAAATAAGGAAACCCTTTTCCACTTAAAAAGAACTTGAGCATTCTTGATGGAAAAGGGTTTGGTTATTTTAATTCTTGGTTCCGAATTGAACCGTGTTTAAGTTACTCCATGGTTACCGAAAGTCCAGTGAAATATAAATTGGGTCCGCCTGTGGGTCGGTTGTGTTGTTTGGCAATTTGCAAACCATCCATGTCAACATAATCCTCCCAAGTTGAGACTAAGTTGGGTTCTTCTTGGTTGGATTTGCGATAGGCCCATTCACGGATAATGTGATCATCCTTAAAATAAAAATCGTAGGCATCGCCAGGGGTGTAACCGCCTTCATTGGCATATACAATGGTTAGTTTTTGCATGGTTTCTCCACTTATTGGTGCACTTATAGAGGCGGTATGCTCAAAACTATAGTTTTTGGAGTCCCACATCAAATTAAAAGGGGCCATCAACCAATACCTGTCGTTAATAAAGCCTCCATTGGTCTTTAGGGCTATGCTGTCCATGGAGTTTCTGTTGTACACCAAAGTGTCCGGTCCGGAAATGGCAGTGACCACATTGGCTTTGGGTTCCCATTTCCAACTGCGTTCAAAATGCATGGAATCCCTGTCTACATTAAAGGTAAAGGTGATTTCTTTCACACTTTTCCAATTATCGAAGCCGTGGGCAGCAGCAATTTTTTCAGGAATACTTTTTTCTGGGATAACAGCTGTTTCTTCCTTTTTCGGTTCGGTTTTACAGGCCGAAAAAAACAATAAGGCACAGATGGTGGTAAAATATAGGGTCTTCATGTCTGGTTTTTAACCAAATATACCATGAATTACGTTATTTTTGCGCCCCGTTCTAAAAAAAGCCTACCAATTAATTGTACACTGAGTGACTTTTTTAAAACATCTGTTTCTAATACTTATAAGTAACCCCGACAAAAAGTTTTTGGAAACGGAAGATCTTTATGCCCATCTGTCCGATGAGGAATTGGTGAAACAGATTGTTGCGACCAACGATCCCTTACTGTTTGGTAAATTATACGATCGCTATGCCAAAATGGTGTACAACAAGTGCTACGGGTTTGCAAAATCCGACGATGAAGCTGAAGATTTAACACAGGATGTGTTCTTGCAGCTCTTTATTAAACTTCGAACATTCAAGGGAAAATCCAAATTTTCCACTTGGCTGTATTCCTTTACCTATAATTTCTGCGTTAATTATATCAACCGCAATAAACAACGAAAAATGAACGATCAATCCGTTCAGGTTGATGATACGGAACACAAGCTGACCGAAGAAATTCCGGACGAAAGCCTGTACCAAATGAAAACGGATAAGCTACAACAGTCATTGGAACTTATTTCGGCAGAGGACAAGTCCATTTTATTGCTGAAATACCAAGATGGGGCAAGCATAAAAGATTTGGTGGACTTGATGGACATTGGCGAAAGTGCTGCAAAAATGAGGTTGAAACGCGCTAAGGAAAGATTAGTGGAAATCTATAATACCCTGGATTAGATGGCAGAGCAACACAAAAACCCGTTCAAAGAGTTGGAAGCTTCCCTAAAGGAGGTGCCGCCACACATGAAGAAAAAAGTGATGAACGACATTGCGGCCGCAAAGTTGATCATGGATGTGGCCTCCTTGTTTTCTACTAATCTTGGTAGTGCCCTGCGTAAACTCTTTAGAACTATGGGCGACCACTAAAATCAAACAGAACACTATAAATAAACAACAATTATGGAAACTATCAACAATTGGAAAGATGTTACCCTCGACTCACTTTCCGGAATGGGCAAGGAAATAGCAAAGGTGTTCCCCAAAATTATGGGAGCCATTGTAGTGCTCCTTGTTGGGTGGCTATTCATTAAACTGGTACTATTTTTATTGGGAAAGATTTTAAAATTGGCCAAAGTCGATTTGCTCAACGATAAAATCAATGGCATGGAAATGGCCGGCAAGGGCAATTTTACCATCGACGTGCTAAAAATTATCTTGGGCTTTGTGAAATGGCTTTTGGTCTTGGCTTTTTTGATCGTGGCCGCCGATATTTTAAATTGGACCATTATATCCGTCGAAATAGGAAACCTTTTGCATTACCTGCCGCGTTTCTTTAGCGCATTGGTTTTGTTGATGATTGGATTTTACATCGGTAACTTTGTAAAGAGTACCGTTAAAAGAGTGTTCGACTCTTTTGAGTTTGGAGGTTCCAACATCGTGAGCAATTTATTGTTTTACGTGATTGTCATTTTTATGTCTATTACGGCACTTAACCAAGCTGGTGTGGACACTACCATTATTACCAACAATATTACAATGGTGTTGGGATCCTTTCTGTTGGCGTTCTCATTGGGAATTGGTTTGGGTAGCAGAGATGTGGTATCCGATATTTTAAAATCTTTTTATACACGGAAGAACTACGCCGTTGGCGATAAAATTGTGATTGGGGAAAACGAAGGGGTGATAGAGGCCATTGAGAATAACAGTCTTACCCTTTTGACCGAAACGGGCAAATTCGTAATCCCGATCAAGGATGTGGTGTCGCAAAAAGTGGAGATAAAATCGCAATCAAGGTAATGTGATCAACATGTAGCCAAATTTCCTTGGAATTTGATTATTTTTGAAGCTTACAACAAGTACGATAATGAGTTCAAAAAAAGGAAAAGTTCAGGAATTGATCCAAGAAAAGTTACTGGAAGAACGTAAAGTGTTTTTATGGGGACAGGTAGACGATGAATCTGCCAAGCACGTTATAGATAGATTGCTTTATCTAGATCTTCAGAACCACAAAGAAATTCAACTGATCATCAATAGCCCTGGGGGTTATGTTACCTCTGGATTTGCGATATACGATACCATTAAACAAATAAAGAGTCCTGTATCTACTGTATGTTCTGGTTTGGCAGCCTCTATGGGTTCCATTCTTTTGTCAGTAGGTGAAAAGGGGAGAAGGTTTATTCAACCCCATGCACGAGTTATGATCCACCAACCGAGTGGAGGAGCAAGGGGACAAGCTTCGAACATTGAAATTCAGGCTAAGGAAATAATAAAAACCAAAGAATTGGGTGCTAAGATTCTGGCGGACAACTGTGGTCAATCTTTTGAAAGGATCATGAAAGATTTTGATCGTGATTATTGGATGGGTGCCGAGGAATCCGTGGAATACGGTATTGTGGATGGCATTTTGGAATAATCCATCAATCCATAAAAAGTGAAAAGTCCTTCGCAACTTATTGTGAAGGACTTTTTATATATAGACGCCGTAGCGGGATATTTATAGTATATACGGCAATTTGGGTGCCAAAGGATTTCGTACTTGTGTTAAATTATTTTAACATTTCAACTTTATTGAAATATGTGTGGTTAGTTCGGATGATCAAGTAAACCTTTCAGCTACGTGCAAAATTTAAATTCCGTATTTTTATCCTTTAATTAAAATGACCCAAAGGAGGGCATTTATGGCACAGACTTCAAAAAACATCGCCATCATCGGTTCGGGATTGGTGGGCTCTCTATTAGCAATCTATCTTCGTAAAAAAGGCCATAGTGTAACCGTTTTTGACAGAAGACCCGATATTCGAACCATAAAATTTTCTGGACGTTCCATCAATTTGGCGATGAGTAATAGGGGGTGGACGGCATTGCGAAAAGTGGGTTTGGAAGACCCCATCAAACAAATAGCCATCCCGTTGGATAAACGTGCCATGCACGTAAACGACAAACCTGTTTATTATCAAAAATATGGAAAGGAGGGGGAGGCCATTTGGTCCATTTCCCGAGGAATCCTAAATAAAAGGATGATCGATTTGGCAGAGGAGGCCGGAACTGTTTTCAAGTTCGATGAAAAAGTTTGGGATGTGGATTTGCCTGGTGCCAAAATCTTTACAGGTGAAACCGAAAAAAGCGAATGGAAGGAATATCAGTTCGATATTATTTTTGGATGTGATGGTGCCTTTTCTCGGGTTCGCCATAAAATGCAACGCCGTAGTCGCTTTAATTATTCCCAGAACTTTATCGACGTAGGCTATAAGGAGTTAACGATTCCTGCAAATGCAGATGGCTCCCATAAGCTGGATGCAAATTCATTTCATATTTGGCCAAGGGGAGAGTTTATGCTCATTGCAATGCCGAATATTGATGGGAGTTTTACTTGTACCCTGTTTTTGCCTTTTGAAGGAAAGGTTTCTTTCGAGAGCATCAAGACTGAGGAAGAGGCAAAGGACTTTTTTAAGGAGTATTTTCCCAATGTACGTATGGAAATTGAGGATTTGACCAAAGATTTCTTCAACCACCCGACCAGTGCCATGGTAACCATGAAGTGTTATCCGTGGACGTATTGGAACAAAGTGGCCCTTGTCGGCGATTCTGCCCATGCCATAGTACCTTTTTACGGTCAAGGGATGAATGCGGGATTTGAAGATATTTTTGTGCTCGACCAACTTATGGACAAGCATGGAGATGACTGGGACATTATTTTTGATGAATACCAAAAATTGAGAAAGCCCAATGCAGATGCGATTGCGGAATTGAGTTACAGAAACTTTGTGGAGATGAGCAGCAAAACTGCAGACCCCAAGTTTTTGCTCCAAAAGAAAATAGAAAAGCATTTTGCTTCCAACCATCCAGATAAATGGGTGCCGGTGTATAGCCGGGTAACTTTTTCCGATAAGCCCTATGCCGATGCCCTGGCCATTGGGGACCAGCAGGAAGCCATCATGCAACAAGTGATGCAACTGCCTAACATAGAAGATAAGTGGGATTCCAAGGAAGTGGAGGAAATGATCCTTGGGTTATTGGATGATCTGATATGATTGTCATTTCGACCGAATGGGAGAATTCTCTTTTTTTGGTTAAATCGGGTTGACACGCCCGCCTACGGTAGTTAGGAGTTCTTCGAATTAATGCGAATATAGGTCACTGAGCGTAGTCGAAGTGACCCTTTTCTTTTTATGGGAATAAGTTTTCAAATAATGTCACTTCGACTCCGCTCAGTGACCATTTATAAAGGACAAAGTATAAAACAAAAAAGCCACCTTATGGGTGGCTTTTTTATATCTGTTAAATGAAATTATAGCTTAGTAAAAAGCTTTTCCATTTTATCTTGTTCTTCTTCGGCCAATAGTGGGTCTACCAAGATTCTTCCACTGTGCTCATCGGTAATGATTTTTTTGCGGGAGGCAATCTCAACCTGCACCTGTGGTGGTATGGTAAAGAAAGAACCACCGGAAGCACCACGCTCAACGGGAACCACGGCCAAACCGTTCTTCACATTGTGACGGATTCTTTTGTAGGCCTTGATCAAGCGCTCTTCAATAAGTTCTTCGTACTCCTCGGATTTTTTCAAAAGGGCTTTTTCTTCTTTTTCGGTCTCGGCCAAAATAGCATCCAATTCCCCTTTTTTGTGCTTAAGATGACCTTCACGCTCAGACAATTTTTCTTTGGTCTGTGCAATGACCTCTTTTTTCTGTTCGATTTGCGCCTTGAACTCTTTAATGTTCTTTTCGGCCAACTGGATCTCCAATTCTTGGAACTCAACTTCCTTGGTCAAAGAGTTGAATTCACGACTGTTCCTTACATTTTTTTGCTGCTCACTATATTTTTTGATGAGTGCTTTGGATTCGTCGATAAGGTTTTTCTTGGCAGTAATTTCGAAGTTGACGGTTTCAACATCTGTTTTCAACTTGTCGATTCTTGTCTTAAGACCAAGAACTTCGTCTTCCAAGTCCTGTACTTCCAAAGGCAATTCGCCTCTTACGTTGCGGATTTCATCTACCCTGGAATCGATTAGTTGTAGATCGTACAATGCTCTCAACTTTTCTTCTACAGTGCTTTCTTTCTTGTTCGCCATATATGTTATAAATACTTGATGGGATTCGTTATACTCTCCGATAAACGGACTGCAAAATTAGGAATTTTTTTCGTAAGATAATCAACCAATAAATCTTTTGTAAACTGCTCAGTTTCAAAGTGCCCGATATCGGCAATTACCAGTTGGTTTTCGGCTTGGTAAAATTCATGGTATTTAATGTCGGAAGTCACAAAAATATCCGCTCCGGCTTTCATGGCAGGCCCTATGGCAAAAGCCCCACTTCCGCCCAAAACAGCAATCTTTTTAACCTTTTTGCCCAATAGTTGGGAATGCCGCACCACACTTGCATTCATTCGTTTTTTTACTAGCAGCAAAAATTCGGTTTCATCCATTTCCTTGGGCAAAGCACCGATCATGCCCATTCCCAAATCTTGATTGGTGTTTTCGATAGTCAAAATTTCATAGGCAACTTCTTCATAGGGATGCGTATCCAAAAGTGCTTTTATAACTTGTTTTTCCTTTTCAAAGGAGAAAACGATATTGATTTGGGTCTCTTTTTCCAAATGAACTTCTCCGACCTCTCCCAAAGTGGGATTGGCTCCCTCTTGGGGTTTAAAACTTCCTGTGCCTTCCAAACTATAACTGCAATGACTGTACTTGCCAATTTCGCCTGCTCCAGCATTAAAAAGAGCATTCTTCACTTCGTCCACATTGGCCAATGGCACATAAGTGCTCAGCTTTTTTATGGTATTGGATTTTGGGATCAAGATTTGTGGATTCTCCAGTCCCAGTACTTCACAAATTTTTGCATTTACCCCCATTTTACTGTTGTCCAATGCGGTGTGCATGCTGTAAATGGCAATGTTGTTCGCAATGGCTTTGATAACAACACGCTCTACATAATTGCTGCCCGTCAGCTTTTTTAAACCTTTAAAAATAATAGGGTGGAAGCTCACGATCAGATTGCAATTCTTTGCAATGGCTTCGTCCACTATATTTTCCAAAGTATCGAGGGTAACCAATACCCCATTGACTTTCGTTGTGGGGTTGCCCACTAAAAGGCCAACATTGTCAAAATCTTCGGCATGGGCCAAAGGGGCCAATTCTTCCAGTACTTTTGCGATGTCGTTAACGGTCATTTCAATTTTATTAAGTCCGCTAAAGATAAAATATTATATTTTCGTTCAATGCTTCAGGTGCTTCGCAAAATAGCCTTTCCCATTTCCTTGATTTATGCCTTGGTGGTATATGTGAGGAATTTTTTGTTCGATTTAGGTGTTTTCAAATCCAAATCCTTTTCTACCCCGACCATTTGCATTGGGAATATTAGTGTGGGAGGAACGGGTAAAACCCCAATGACCGAATTTATTTTGAAGTTGTTGAATGATAAAAAGGTGGCGGTTCTGAGTAGGGGGTACAAACGACAATCCAAAGGATTTGTATTGGCCAATGAAAATAGTTCGGTATTGGAATTGGGTGATGAGCCGTTTCAAATCCATAAAAAATTCCCCAATGTGACCATTGCTGTTGATGGGGATAGAAGAAATGGTATGGCCAATTTGGAGCAAAAGGTGCAACCGGATGTAATTGTTTTGGACGATGCCATGCAGCACCGCTGGGTAAAACCAACCATTACCATTTTACTTACGGCGTATTCCAAATTATACGTGAACGATTGGTATTTGCCGACAGGAGATTTACGGGACGCTAAAATGGCATCAAAAAGGGCCGATGTAATTGTTGTGACCAAGTGCCCAACATCTATTTCCGAAGAGGAGAAAAAAAGTATGACCCTTAAACTCAAGCCAGAACCACATCAAAAAGTACTGTTTGCCAGCTTGGTGTATGCTGATTTTGTTTCGAACGGGAATCAACAAAAGCCACTTTCCGAATTAAAAAATAAACCCTTTGCTTTGGTCACAGGAATAGCCTCGCCCAAACCTTTGGTGCACTATTTAAAATCGTTGGGATTGGAATTTGAGCATTTTGAATTTGGTGACCATCATCATTTTACGGATAATGAAATAGGTCAATTTAGCGGGTTTGGTAAAATACTTACCACGGAAAAGGATTTTGTCCGATTGGACGGAAGGGTAAATGATCTTTATTATTTGGAGGTGGCGCATCAATTTAATGCAGTAGATAAAATGGTTATGGAAGAAACCCTAAGGCAGTTGTTTTAGACCGAGCCCAGCATTCGATTTCTATAGATGTTCTCTCCAATCTTTTGGTAAAAGATCTCCGGTTTAAATGGTTTGGTGACCACATCGTTACAACCGGCTTCATAGAAACTGTCCAAACTGTCGTCCAAGGATATTGCGGTCAATGCAATTATCGGAATATCGGGATTGAACTTCCGAATTTGGCGCGTTGCCTCCTCTCCACTGATTCCAGGCATATGGATGTCCATGAGAATGGCATCGTACTGATTTTCTTTGGCTAAGTCTATAGCCTCGTTTCCGTTATTGGCTATATCGCTGGTCATCTCTTTTTTGGTCAGCATTTTTTTGGTGATCACCTGGTTGATTTTGTTGTCTTCCACGATTAGAATATGTAGCCCTTTAAATTGAAATTCTCCACCATCCAATTCAAAATTGATGGATTCACTTGCTTTGCTTTCATATTCCAAATCCAACTCAAAGAAGAAAGAGCTACCATGGCCCAATTCACTTTCCAGGTGAATGGTGCTGCCAAATAATCCCAAAAGGCTTTTAACAATGGTCAGTCCAAGACCTGTTCCACCATATTCGCGGTTAATTTGCACAGAACCTTGTTCAAAACTATCGAAAATGGTAAGCTGTTGGTCTTCTGAAATTCCGATACCATTATCCCTTACCTCAAAATACAATTTTACTTGATTGTCCTCTTTGGTCAACATTTTGGCAATTACCTCGACCTTTCCATTTTTGGTGAACTTGAGGGCATTGCCCACCAGGTTCATAAATATCTGGGATAATTTTATAGGGTCGCCCATGAGCTGTGTTGGAATTTTGGAATCATAATCCAAAATGAGCTTGGTCTTGTTTTCGTTGGCATTTTGTTGAAGGGATTCCACAACATCGGTCAGCACTTTTTGCAATTTGAACTCAATGTTCAAAGGCTCCAGTTTATCGGCATCAATTTTATTGATCTGAAGGATATCGTTGATGAAATTGAGCAAGTACTCGCCCGAAAATTTCAAGGATTTTAAATGTTCCTTTTGATGTTCGGCAGGGTTTTCCTCCAACAACAAATGTGTTAAACCGGTTACAGCGTAGAGTGGGGTGCGCAGTTCGTGGGTAACGGTGGACAAAAAGTTGGTTTTGGCTTCCATGGCACTTACAGCAGCGTCCCTTGCCAACTCCAGTTCTTTGTTCTTTGTATAAAGTAGGTCGTTGGTCTTTAATTTTATTTGATTGTTTCGAAACAAGGAAACTGCCAAAAGCGATATGATGGTCAAGAAGGCGGAAGTTAAAATCGCGGTAATTTCTGAACGGTTTTTTGATTCGCTCAATTCTTCGTTCTGGGCCTGAAGCTTGTTCATTTCCGTCTGAAGATGCTCCATCTGTATTTTACCTGCAGTTTCAGACTCCAATTCAATTTTTTCAAAATTATAAATGGAATCTTTGATTTGACTTAGTTTTTCAGTGTAGAGCAATGCTTCTTGATAATTGTTTTGCGTAGCAAATATTTCAGACAATTGCTCGTAGGAAATTTTGGTTTCTTTGGCGAATCCATATTTTAAGGCTAGTTCCAATGCGGCTTTAGAGTGAATAACACCTTCATCGAAATCGTTTAAGGTAATGCTGATTCTTGAAAGTTGCAGATTGGCCTTGGTGGCCAAATAAGCCCGTTCCTTGTCGTCTGCATTCACAATTAGGGCATGTAGATTTTTTATGGCATCATCATAATTGGTGATGTTGGTGTAAATGTAGGCTTCCAACAAAAGAATATTGTTGCTCAAGTTCCTGTTATTGCTAATTTTTCTAGCCTCTTGAAGTGATTTTAGGGCCTGAAAATTATTGCCTTCCTGTAGTCGAAATGCCGCATCCAAATACAAATGAAATGCTTCCGCATAGGGGTAGGACATTTCTTTTAAATAAATACTAGATCTGTCAAAGTATCTAAGCGCACCTTTAATATCCCCTTCTTCAATAAACATTCGAGCCAATTGATGGTAGGTGTCAACCAGAAGTTTTGGGTCTTCATTTTTTTCGGCAATATTTGCCGCCTCATCCATGGCCTCAATGGCTTTGTCCACCTTATTTTGATGTCTGTATTGGGAAAATCTATCAAAAATGGCTTTTACCTCTGCCGTAGAACTTTCGTCACTTTGGGCAAAGACAACGGTGGTACATAATACTATGCACAAGAGGAACAAAGATTTCCTTAAGGATATGTTTACTGAAAAACCTGAGATCAAACGTAATTTTTCTTTATAAGCAACGTAATTAAATCGACAATCCTGGAGCAATATCCAGTTTCATTATCATACCACCCGATAATTTTTACCATTTTACCGATTACCGAGGTCATCAATGAATCAAACGTACAAGAATGACAACTATTGTTTATGTCGATAGAAACAATAGGGTCTTCGGTATATTGTAAAATACCTTTTAAATCGCCTTTCGAATGTTTTTTAAAGGTACTATTTATTTCTTCAATGGATGTTTCCTTGATAACGTTGAAGGTAATATCCGTTAATGAACCGTTGGGTACGGGAACACGTATGCCACATCCTCCAATAACATCTGAGAGGTCTGGAAAAATACTGGTCAATGCCTTTGCGGCACCAGTGGTGGTGGGAATAATGGATTGTCCTGCAGCACGGGACCTTCTTAAATCCCTATGTGGGGCATCGTGTAAATTTTGATCGGAAGTATAGGAATGAATGGTGGTGATGTATGCCTGCTCAATACCACACAATTCTTGGATTACCTTGATCATGGGAGCTGCATTGTTGGTGGTACAAGAAGCGTTGGAAATAATTTTGTCCTCAGCCTGAATAATTTCTTCATTTACCCCTAAAACCACCATTTTAATATTTTCATCCTCAGGTGGCACGGAAAGAATTACTTTTTTGGCACCATTGTGCAAGTGGTGTTTAAGTTGTTCTTCTTTTTTGAACCTTCCCGTTGATTCTACCACCATATCCACTTGGTAAGTTGCCCAGTCGATATCCTTTGGATGGTTATGGTTTAAGATTGGAATCTTTCTTCCGTTCACAATAATATTTTCCCCTTCCGAGTGAATATCAGCAGCTATACCGCCATGAATACTGTCATATTTTAGCAAGTGGGCCAAGGTTTTGGCATCGGCCAAATCGTTGATGGCCACCACGGTAATATTTGGATGGTTCAACAGGAGCCTAAATAAGGTTCTCCCAATACGTCCAAAGCCATTGATTCCAAGGGTTATGTTTTTCATTGGATGGGAGGTTGCAGGTAAGTTTACTGAATGTGCTTGTGTGCTTTGTAGGATGAACGCACCAACGCGCCACTTTCCACATGTCTGAAGCCCATTTCCAAACCTATTTCCTCGTATTTTTTAAACTGCTCTGGCAGGATAAATTGTTTTACGGGCAAATGTTTTTTGGAGGGTTGAAGATATTGACCAATGGTCACTACATCGACATTGGCTTTGCGAAGGTCTTCCATGGTTTCGATGACTTCATGTTCTTCTTCGCCCAAGCCCAACATAATGCCTGATTTTGTTCTATTGGCACCATTTTTCTTCAAATAGTCCAAAACCTCCAGGCTTCTTTCGTATTTCGCTTGGATACGTACTTCACGGGTCAACCTTTTTACGGTTTCCATATTGTGTGAAATCACTTCTGGAGCTACTTCGATAAGTCTGTCCAAATGGGTGGAAATGCCTTGAAAATCTGGAATCAAAGTTTCCAATGTGGTTTCAGGGTTCATTCGGCGAACCGCCTTAACGGTTTCTGCCCAAATTATGGAACCCATATCTTTAAGGTCATCCCTGTCCACAGAAGTGAGTACGGCATGTTTGATCTTCATGATTTTGATGGAGCGTGCCACTTTTTCTGGTTCTGCCCAATCCACACTTTCAGGTCTTCCCGTTTTAACTCCGCAAAAACCACAGGAGCGGGTACAGATGTTTCCCAAGATCATAAAGGTTGCAGTGCCTTCGCCCCAGCATTCGCCCATATTGGGACAACTTCCCGAGGTGCAAATGGTGTGCAGGTCGTATTTGTCTACAAGTCCTCTAAGCTGGGTGTATTTTTGGCCTGTTGGAAGTTTTACACGTAACCATTTCGGCTTTCCTTTTGGGGGGAGAACATTTTCTGCCACACTTGTGCTCATACAAACAAATTTGGAGGTACAAAGATACTAAACTGGAAACTAAAGTTAATGCCTAAAGCAGCATCACTTTTTCTTGATGATTTCTGCCAAAAGTTTTTTGGCACGCAGCAATTTTACCTTTACGTTATTCACGGGTTCGTTGAGCTCCTTAGCGATATCGGCATAGCTCATTTCGTTGAAGTATCGAAGGTTGATCACCTTTTGGTAATGGGGCTTTAACTTTTTGATGTCTTGCAACAGATTGGCAAGGTTTTGTTCGATGATCAATTGGTCTTCAACGGAGGGTGTTTCGTCCAAAACCCGTTTGACCTCATCCCCGCGGGCTTCCATTTCATCCAAAAAGCTTTTTTTGCGTTTTCGAAGCAAATCCACATGCAAATTTTTGGAAATGGTAATGAGCCAAGTTTTGAATTCATAGGCTTCATCGTAGGTTTCTATACGGTCGAAAGCACGGGAAAAGGTGCGGATGGTAATATCCTCGGCATCGTTTTCATTTTTGGTGCGAAGCATTTGAAAACCGTACACATCGTTCCAAAAAGTGTCCAAAAGAGTGCTAAAGGCAATCTGATTTCCCGTTTTTGCCTTTTGAATAATGTCTTTAATGGAATCTTCGGTTTTCTCCAAAAATGGGTTTTAGCCTAAATATAAAGATTTATTACTGGGTAACTGCGTCTTTTTTGCAATCTTGCTCGCTTGGCAGTTTTCCACAGAAACCACAGGCTTCTCCTTCTTTGTTTAAAAATGGGCTTTGACTTGCGCAGGTTCCTGCGAACTTTCCATCTTTTTTACCCCAGATTTTAATGGCAATTCCAGCAAATGCAAGGGATAATAGGCCTATGGTCAATAGTGCTAACTTCATAATCCAACTTTTGCACAAAGGTACAAAATACCTAGCGAAAGGGTATGCAACTTTAAGGTTTCTTTGAGGTTGCCTAATACGTGATATTGGCCACTATATTATCCACGGAAGGAGATGTGTTGCCTCCTTCTGGCTCAATAGTGATGTAACCTACAGCTTTGTCTGAATAGGGTAGTGCAAGCAATTTGTCCTTTTCGTCAAATTGTTTGATGACACCCAAGTTTACCAATTCTCCATTCACTTCGGCCCACATTTGGAAGCATTTGTTATCTGGAAGATCAGGAACATTGCTTACATTGATGTACGAAAGTTTTTTAATGGGGTTGATGTAGGCAACAGCTTTTAATTCTTTGGCTTCGCGCTTACCATTAACCTGTAGTTTTTTGGTATCTGGGTTGTTCAATACGATAAATTGGTTTCTCATATCGGCCAATTGATCTTTCATATTGTTTTCCAAATACTTGATTTTGCTGTTGACCAAGTTGTTTTCCTCCTGTAGATTTTGATTTTGGTTCCAGAAGAAAACGGATGAACCTGCAAAAAGCATAATGGCCACACTAGCCGCTATGGCATATCGAAGCACTTTTCTGCTTACCATGGTCTCCTTTTTGGCGCTGGCCATAATAATTTCCTTTAGGCCCTCTGGAGTTTTTCTGGCGTACATATTGGCGAAGCTCTCCAAATTCTTTTGAAGCTCATCGTAGGTCTCTCTTACTTCGGGATACATGGCGATGTATCTTTCAGCTTGTTGGGATTCTTCCTTGGTGGTATCTCCGACAAGATATTTTTCAAGGATATCCGACTCTAAAAATATTCTAACTTTTTCTTTCATGGCAGTATGTTTAATAAAAGGAGCAAAGCCATGGTTGTACCATAAATCTTTCCAAGTTCCCGGAGTCCGATCTTTAATCTGGATTTTATAGTTCCCAAGGGAATGTCCAGTTCCTCACTTGCCTCCTGCTGCGTCATTCCGTCAAAAAATAAGGCTTCTAGAACAATTCTGTACTTGTCTTCTATTTTATCCAGGTTTTCTTGGATGTCTAGATGTTCTGGGTTTAAACCCTTCACTCCAACTTTATATACGTCTGAAACATCCATTTGGATTTCCTTATCCGCTTTATTATTAACACTTCTTAACTTATCGATGGCCGTGTTTCTGGTAATTCGAAACAACCAAGTAAAAAGTTTGGCCTTGGAAGCGTCATAAGTGTCGGCTTTTTTCCAAATTTTTATAAAACTTTCCTGTAAAACATCTTGGGCAAGATCTTCGTCTTTAACCACTTTGTAAGCTACCCCAAAAAGTGTATCTCCATAGTTTTCATAGAGTAAGGAAATGGCCCTATCGTCCTTTTCCGCTAGAAGCGACACAATATGTCTTTCAATCAATGTACTCATCTATGGTTTTTTTGGTAAAATTTTTATTGGGCAAAAATCTAAAATAGGATTTATCTCGTATATAAGACAAAGCTACGGCAGAAAAAGCATTTTCAGTCTAGCTCTATGAAAAAGAAAAAAGGGTTGAAGTAACCCAAAGACATACAAAAATTTGGTTAGTTTGGTTTGGTATAACCCCCGCAGTTGACTTTAACGTGGGGGTTATCTTATTTTATAAGGTTCACTTCGGGCTGAATTTTTATCCCAAACTTTTTCTTTACCTCCTCTTGGATTTTCTTGGCCAGGTATAATATTTCCTTTCCGGTGGTGTTGCCATGGTTCACAAGCACCAAGGCCTGTTTTTCATGAACCCCGGCATCCGCAAATCGTTTTCCCTTAAAGCCACATTGCTCAATGAGCCAACCCGCGGGAATTTTGTATTCATTTTCATCGACTTCGTAAAAAGGGGCATCGGGATTCGCTTTTCTGAACTTGTCGAATTTCTTTTTGGAAACAACAGGGTTTTTAAAAAAACTACCACTGTTCCCAATTACCTTTGGGTCTGGTAACTTACTTTGTCGAATGGCGATAACCGCATCCGAAATATCCTTAATGGTGGGATACACAATGTTTTTGTCCTTCAATTGTCCTTCTATGGCCCCATAACCCGTTTGCAGCTTATGGTTTTTCTTGGTAAGACGAAGATTTACTGAAGTGATTATATATTTCCCCTTGGCATCGTTTTTAAAAATGGAATCACGGTATCCGAATTGGCATTCCTCTTTATCAAATCCGACTAACTCGCCCGTTTTCATATCCATGGCTGCACAGCTCACAAAAACATCTTTAAGTTCCACCCCATATGCACCAATATTTTGAATCGGGGCCGTGCCCACATTTCCAGGAATCAGTGAAAGGTTTTCAAGTCCGCCAAAGTCATGTTCGAGAGTCCAAAGTACCAGTTGATGCCAGTTTTCACCAGCCATTACTTTTATTTCAACTATATCTTCATCCTCATCTACTATGGTAATGCCCTTTAGTTTGATGTGCATCACAAGGGCATCAATATCTTTGGTAAGCAAAATGTTACTGCCACCGCTGAGTATGAATTTTTCGGGATAAGCCTTTAATTCCAGAACTTTTTGAAGCTGTGCCAAGCCCGTGATCTCGACAAAAAATCGGGCCTTTGCATCAATACCAAAGGTATTGTAATCTTTTAAGGATATGTTCTCCAGTATATTCACTAAGCGTTGTACTGCTTTAAAGCTGTGCCCAAAATTTGAACAGCCATTACAAGTTGCTCTTTTTCGAGCACATAGGCAATTCTAATTTGATTTTTTCCCAATCCGGGAGTAGCGTAGAAACCTGCAGCAGGAGCGACCATAACGGTGCTGCCATCCATTTCAAAGTTTTCAAGCAGCCATTGGGCAAAATCATCGGCATCGGCAATGGGCAATTCCACCACACAATAAAATGCACCTTGTGGAACGGCAACCTTGATCCCATCCAATTTTTTCAGTTCGGTAACCAAAGTATTTCTTCGGGCCACATATTCGTTGATCACATCATCAAAATATTCTTGTGGGGTTTCCAGAGCAGCCTCACTGGCAATTTGTGCAAAGGTTGGGGGCGATAAACGTGCTTGGGCAAATTTTAATGCGGTTTGAATTACTTCTTTGTTTTTGGAAACCAAGCAACCGATTCTGGCGCCGCACATACTGTATCTTTTAGAAACGGAATCAATGACTATGGCGTAATCGTCCAATCCGTCCAATTGTAAAATGGAAAAATGCTCACGTCCGTCATATGTGAACTCACGATATACTTCGTCTGCAATCAAAAACAAATTGTGTTTTTTTACCAAAGCGGCCAATTGTTCAATTTCTTCCTTACTATAAAGGTAACCTGTTGGGTTGCCAGGATTGCAAATTAAAATCGCCTTGGTTTTCGGACTGATCAAAGTCTCAAAATCAGAAATGGGTGGCAAGGCAAAATTTTCATCAATGCTCGAGGCGATAGGTACCACATTAACACCCATGGCCGTGGCAAATCCATTATAATTCGCATAAAATGGTTCTGGAATAATGACCTCGTCTCCAGCATCCATAATGGTACCCATTGCAAAAGACAGCGCCTCCGAACCTCCTGTGGTCACTATGATTTCTTGTGCCGTTACATGAATATCCTTTTTGGCATAGTAATCTGCAATTTTTTGACGGTACACTTCGGAACCCTCTGTCATACTGTAAGATAGTACTTCAATATTGTGGTTTCTTACCGCATCTAATGCCAACTTGGGTGTCTTTATGTCGGGTTGACCTATGTTGAGGTGGATAACGTTAACCCCTCGCTTTTTAGCGGCTTCCGCATAAGGCACCAATTTACGGATGGGTGAAGCGGGCATCTGTTGCCCCTTGTTTGAGATACTTGGCATGACGAAATTTTTGGCAAAAATGATGAAAACAGCTGTTGAAAACAACAACTTTTGGGAATAATTGTACGGTTAGTGAAATGTTAAATTAAAGGAATTGAATGACTTTATTTTATATATTTAATAACAATGGATGGTTAAAATTGGGCATGATGGGTAAGAAATTAACATTTTTTGCGCTTTTAATAATGATTCCCCTCTTTATGATGGGACAGGGATATCATTTGCCCAAAGACCAAAAGTTTCAAAAGATAAGGTTTGAACTTATCAATAACTTGATCATCATCCCGGTTGAGATCAATGGAACCGAACTTACCTTTATTTTGGATTCTGGGGTAAGCAAACCCATTCTCTTCAATTTATCCGAATCCGATTCTGTTGCCATTAATAATGTTTCTGAAGTTACCATTCGTGGACTTGGGGATGGAGAGCCTATGAAAGCATTGAGCTCAAGGATAAATGCCTTCGCTTTGGGCAAGGCCAAGAATTTTGCACAAGATCTTTATGTGGTTTTGGACAAGGACATCAATCTTTCCACATCATTGGGCATTCCTGTGCATGGGATCATGGGCTATGATTTGTTTCGGGATTTTATCGTTGAGGTTAACTATTCATCTAAAATATTGAAACTGTATAACCCTACGCATTATAAATACAAAGAACAGAGAAACGCACAGACCATACCATTGATAGTGGACAATAGAAAGGCTTATGTGGCCGGGACCGTTTTAATGCGGGATACCACCAACGTTCCAGTAAAATTGTTGGTGGATACGGGAAGTAGTGATGCACTTTGGTTGTTTCATTCCCCAGAGAAAGGATTGGAAATACCTGAAAAAAATTACGAGGACCATCTTGGGCGAGGATTGAGTGGAGATATTTTTGGAAAACGAAGCAAAGTGAACGGGGTAAGAATCGGTGGTTTTGAACTGAAAGAGGCCAAAGTCGCCTTTCCTTACCGTGAATCTTTCCAAGGAATGGACAGTTTGGGCGATAGAAATGGAAGCGTAGGAGGAGAGGTTTTGAAACGTTTCAATATGATTTTTGACTATTCACGCGGACTGGTTACGCTTAAAAAGAATGGAAACTTTAACGAGCCATTTCAATACAACTTAGCAGGGATTGAATTACAGCACAATGGACTTCGCTATATAGCGGAAAGTATTGCCGATGCCAATGGTATTGTATCAGATGATGGTAGTGATACCTTTGGTAATGTTCAAATCCTATTGGAAAACAAAACCCGTTTAAGTTTGGTGCCAGAAATTGTGGTGTCAGGTATTCGGGCAGGAAGTCCAGCAGATGAAGCTGGTTTGCAGGAAGGTGATGTGATATTGGCCGTGAATGGGAAACGGATCCACAGGTATAAACTTCAAGAAATACTTAAAATGCTCAATGAGCGCGAAGGAAAACGAATCAGGGTTTTGATTGAAAGGTACAATAGGGATCTGCTGTTTACCTTCGTTCTTAAAAAAGTGTTTGACGACGATTAATAAAAAAGCCCCCGATAACAATCGGGGGCTTTTTTGTTTATAATTTTCTTTTCCTTATTTGGCACCGGGACCTTTAACCGTTCCCTTAATTTTCAGGATTGTGGTAGGTGTGTCCGCATTGGAGGTTACCGTGATGGCTTTTCTAATAGGGCCAACCCTATTGGTATCATATTTTACCTCAATAACACCGGTTTTACCTGGTAAAATGGGTTCTTCAGGTTTTTTGGGGATGGTACATCCGCAACTAGATCTTACTCCTGTGATTACCAATGGAGCATCTCCAGTATTGGTAAATTCAAATGCACGTACACCATCGCTACCTCTTTCAATTTCACCATAATCAACGGTGTCACTTTTAAATTCGATTTTAGCTGTAGCCTGGGCAAAAGCTCCTACGGATAGAAGCCCAATAAACAGCATGAGTACAGTTTTTTTCATCATTTTTGGTTTTTGGGTGAACTTCAAAGTTAGATGTTTTGACACCTGCTTCCAAAATTCTTTTGTTATAGAATAACGTTACTTATTTTTGTTTCGTATTTCGGATTGTGTTCTATTCGAAGAATAGCGTAAAATTAACATTGAGCTTCCCTTCAAAAAAATCAATCCATTATCCTATTAAACAAAAACTGTACCGAAAAATGGAAATTCCATCAAAATATGAGCCCAAAAGGGTAGAAGAGCACTGGTATTCGTACTGGACACAGCACGATTATTTCAGTAGTAAGCCAGATGAAAGAGAGCCCTATACCATTGTAATTCCACCGCCAAACGTAACCGGGGTGCTGCACATGGGCCATATGCTCAACAATACCATTCAAGATGTTTTGATCCGAAGAGCACGGCTTTTGGGTAAAAATGCCTGTTGGGTACCAGGAATGGACCACGCTTCCATTGCTACCGAAGCTAAAGTTGTTGCTAGATTAAAGGAGCAGGGAATCAATAAGGCCGATTTGTCTCGTGAGGATTTCTTGAAACATGCTTGGGACTGGACCAATGAATATGGCGGTGTCATCCTTCAACAGTTAAAGAAATTGGGTTGTTCCTGTGATTGGGACCGCACCAAGTTCACGATGGACGACGATATGTCAGCCTCCGTAATCAAGGTTTTTGTGGATCTTTATAATAAAGGTTTGATTTACCGTGGATTTCGCATGGTAAATTGGGATCCAGAGGCCAAGACCACTTTATCCGATGAAGAAGTAATTTATGAAGAAAGACAAGGGAATTTGTATTACTTGTCTTATGCCATTGAAGGTTCTGATGAAAAAGTGACCATTGCCACAACGCGTCCCGAAACCATTTTAGGAGATACTGCAATTTGTATTAACCCAAATGATGAGCGTTACCACCATTTGCGTGGCAAAAAAGCCATTGTTCCTATTTGCGGAAGGGTAATTCCAATTATCGAAGATGAGTATGTAGATGTGGAATTTGGTACAGGTTGCTTAAAGGTAACACCAGCCCACGATGAAAACGATAAAAACCTTGGGGAAAAACACAACCTTGAGGTCATCGATATATTTAATGAGGATGCTACCTTGAATTCCTTTGGAATGCACTACGAGGGCAAAGACCGATTCGTGGTACGAAAGGAAATTTCCAAAGAATTGGAAGAAAAGGGCTTTTTGGTAAAAACCGAGCAGCACATCAATAAGGTGGGTACCTCAGAAAGAACCAAAGCCGTAATCGAACCTCGTTTGTCCGATCAATGGTTCCTGAAAATGGAAAATTTGTCAAAACCTGCTTTGGAAGGTGTACTAAAAACCAAGGATGTGAAATTATATCCATCCAAGTTTGATAATACCTATCGCCATTGGATGGAAAACATTCGCGATTGGAACATTTCCCGCCAATTATGGTGGGGTCAGCAAATACCAGCTTATTATTATGGCGATGGCAAGGAAGATTTTGTGGTAGCTGAAACTCCAGAAGAAGCGCTAAAATTGGCGCAAGCTAAAAATCCAAAAATCCAAGCTTCAGATCTGCGTCAAGATGCAGATGTTTTGGATACCTGGTTCTCCTCTTGGTTATGGCCCATCAGTGTTTTTGGTGGAATTTTGGAACCCGAAAATGATGAGGTAAACTACTATTACCCAACCAATGATTTGGTAACAGGTCCAGATATTTTGTTTTTCTGGGTGGCCCGTATGATCATTGCAGGGTACGAATACCGAGGAAAAAGACCTTTCGAAAATGTATACCTAACGGGATTGGTACGAGATAAGCAACGTAGAAAAATGTCTAAATCGTTGGGGAACTCTCCAGATGCCCTAAAATTGATTGAGGACTTTGGTGCAGATGGTGTTCGTGTGGGATTGTTGTTGAGTTCCGCCGCAGGAAACGATTTGTTGTTCGATGAAGCCCTTTGTCAGCAAGGATCCAACTTTGCCAATAAAATTTGGAATGCGTTCCGTTTGGTAAAAGGATGGGAAGTAGCCGAATTGCCCCAACCCGAAGCTGCAAAAGTTGGAATTGAATGGTACAAAGCCAAGTTCAACCAAACATTGGTGGAGATTGAAGATCACTTTTCAAAATATAGAATTTCGGATGCGTTGATGGCCATTTATAAATTGGTGTGGGACGATTTTTGTTCTTGGTTGTTGGAGATTGTAAAACCTGACTATCAAAAACCGATTGACCAGACCACTTATGATGAGGTATTGCGACTTTTTGAAGAAAACTTGAAGTTGTTACACCCTTTCATGCCATTCTTAACGGAAGAGGTTTGGCAGCATATTGCGGAAAGAACCCCTGAAGAAGCTTTGATTGTTTCCCAATGGCCGAAAGAAGAAAAGGTAGATGCCGAATTGATTGTCAATTTTGAGTTTGCTGCTGAAGTGATATCAGGAATAAGAACCATCAGAAAAGAAAAGAATATCCCACAAAAGGATAGTCTTGAACTTTTTATGATGAATGCTGAAGGTGTGAACTCTCAAATGGATGCTATCATTCAAAAATTGGGGAACCTTTCCAAATTGGAAACGGTGGATGCCAGTTTGGATGGTGCATTGACCTTTAGGGTAAAGAGTAACGAATACTTTATTCCGATCAGTGGAGCCATTGATGTGGAAGCAGAAATTGCAAAGATTACCGAAGAGTTGAACTACACCAAAGGATTTTTAAAATCTGTGGAAAAGAAGTTGAGCAACGAACGCTTTGTGAACAATGCTCCTGAACAAGTGGTTGCCGTTGAACGCAAAAAAGCAGCAGATGCAGAAGCTAAGATTGAAACTTTGGAAAAGAGTTTGGCAAGTTTGAAGTAGGCTGCAACTTTTTGTACTTTGACACCCAAATACAGAAACAACCACATATGAAAAACCTCGACAGACGGAACTTCCTTAAGAAGACATCCTTGGGTGCGGCTGCAGTATCCATTGTGCCAAATTATTTGAGTGCTGCCCCCGAAAGACCCTTTGCATCCACCTATATGGGGGGTTACTCGGCACCGAAACTTGAAACCGTACGAGCTGCGTTTATTGGAGTCGGGGCAAGAGGTGGAACCCATGCCAAGTTTTTTGCCGCTTTGGAAGGAACCGAAGTGGTTGCCATTTGTGATCTGTATGAAGATTTGGTAAAAGAGAAAGTGCAATGGGTCAAAGATGCAGCTGGAAAAAATAGACATAAAAATATAGCTGAATATTGGGGCGATGAAAACCAATGGCGAACCATGTTGGAAGAGGTGCGTCCAGATGTGGTTTTTATAGCGACCAATTGGGTAAATCACGCTCCCATGGCCATTGGTGCCATGGAAAGTGGTGCCCATGCCTTTGTAGAAGTCCCCATCGCAACCACCATTCAAGATATGTGGGATATTGTGGACACCAGTGAACGCACCCAAAAGCACTGCATGATGTTGGAAAATGTGAACTACAGCCGTGATGAGCTCATGTTCTTAAATATGTGCAGACAAGGAATTATTGGTGAAATATTGCATGGCGAAGCCGCCTACATTCACGAGTTGCGTTGGCAAATGGAAGAGCAGGAACGTGGAACGGGCTCTTGGAGAACTTATCACTACGCTAACCGAAATGGAAATCTTTATCCAACCCATGGTTTGGGTCCTGTTGCCCAATATATGAATTTAGGTAGGGGGGAAGATACTTTTGGAAGCTTGGTGTCATTCTCAACCCCATCCCGAGGCCGTGAATTGTATGCAGAAAAAAATTATCCAGCCGACCATAAGTGGAATCAACTGGATTTTAAAGGAGGAGATTTAAATACATCTATCATAAAAACCACCATGGGCAAAACCATTATGGTACAATGGGATGAAACCAGCCCTAGACCTTATTCAAGACATAATTTGATTCAGGGTACGAAAGGAACCATGGCTGGATTCCCGACCCGAGTAGCTTTGGAAGGAGGAGTGGAAGGAATTACAAAAGACCACCATTCTTGGGTGCAAGGCGAAAAATTGGAAATGCTTTATGAAAAATATGACCATCCCTTGTACAAACGATTGAACGAAGCTGCCAAAGGCAGTGGTCATGGTGGGATGGACGGCATCATGGTGTATCGTATTGTGGAATGTCTGCAAAAAGGACTGCCTTTGGACCAAAATGTTTACGAAGGTTGTTTGTGGAGTGCCGTTGGACCGTTGAGTGAGCGCTCGGTGGCAAGTGGAGGAGCACCCCAGCCATTTCCAGATTTTACCAGAGGCAATTACAAGGAAACTGCACCTTTGGCCATAATTTCTTAGCATGATTCAAATTAAAGTTCCCGCCCGTATCTGTTTTTACGGGGACCATCAAGACTATTTAGGATTGCCCGTAATTGCTGGTGCAATTAATAGATACATCAACCTAACGGCTAAACCAATTGTTGAGGATGCGTTTGTACTGCATTTAAAGGACTTGGAAGAAGTGGTCACTATTTCCATAAATGATGACTTGGAAGAGGTGGAAAAGGACGACTATTTTAGGTCGTGCATGGCAGTATTGAAGCAAAATGGATTCCAGTTTTATCAGGGGTATAGCATTGAAATCTCAGGAAATATTCCAGTGAACGCTGGGCTGTCAAGTTCGTCAGCTTTAACGGTAGCTTGGTTGCGATTCTTGATTGAATCCCAAGAAGAGCCTGTATTGGTAAACGATTATCAAATTGGCCGATGGGCCTATGAAGCAGAAGTGTTGTTCTTTAATCAGCCAGGAGGTTTAATGGATCAATATACCATTGCGCAGCGCGGATTGATTTACATCGATACCAAATCTGGAGAAAGTACGCGATTGAGCGCTGACTTGGGAACCTTGTTAGTGGCAGAATCTGGCCTGGCCAAGAAGACTTTGGAGGTGTTGAAAAATGCAAGGGTCTATGCCCAAAATGCAATAGAGGCAGTTCAAAAGGTCCATCCAGAGTTTGAATTGGAAAATGCCCAATTGGGCGACTATGAAAAATATGTGGATTCGGTTCCTGAGGAATTGAAAGGGTATTGGTATGCGGCCATCCACAATTATCATATTACCTTATCAGCAAAAGAAGAGCTTTTAAAAGATTCGCCGAATCTTCATTTATTAGGTGATTTAATGAACCAACACCAAGCCATTCTTCAACATCAAATCAAAAATACTCCCAAGGAAATGGTACAAATGATGGACGCGGCTGTGAAAGCTGGTGCCATGGGGGCAAAAACCATTGGTTCTGGAGGCGGCGGTTGTATGGTGGCCATGGTGACGGAGGAAGTTAAGGATGAGGTAAAACAGGCTTTTTTAAATGCAGGGGCGAAAGCCGTTTATGAAGTGGACATCACAACGTAGTTTATGGAGAACAAGAGTTTGGTAATTATGGTGGGGGGTGCATCTTCCCGAATGAAAAGGAGTTTGCAAACCTCTTCTTCCCATAAAGGGATAATGGATAATATTCCCCATAAAAGTTTGATTCCTGTAGGTGAAAATGGGAAGCCATTCCTGTATTATTTGACGAAAAATGCGGTGGCAGCCGGTTACGAAAATCTGTATTTGATTACCAGTCCGGAAAATGGAGCCTTTCAAGATTTAATGGAATCTGGAGGTTTACCAGAACAATTAAACGTCTTCATTGCAAAGCAATTTGTTCCCGAGGGAAGGGAAAAGCCTTTGGGTACTGCCGATGCGCTTCAACAATGTTTGGACCAATTCCCAGAATTAAAAAAATCTACCTTCACTGTTTGTAACGGGGATAATTTATATTCTGTCGGAGCATTGAAAGACCTTCGTGATGAACGTAAAGCTGACAATGCTTTAATCAGCTATGCCAGTTCGGGATTTGATTTTACCGAAGAACGCATCGCCAAATTTGCTTTAATGGATATTTCCGAAGAAGGTTTTTTGCAACAAATAGTGGAAAAACCAGAAATGTCCGAATTGCCAAATTACAAAGATGCCCAAGGAGAATTAAGAGTGAGCATGAACATTTTCAGTTTCTATGGAGAAGAAATTTACCCTTACTTGGAAAATTGTCCAATCGACCCTGTCCGAAACGAGAAGGAGCTACCAAAAGCAGTTGGAGTTTTGGTTGCTGAACAACCCAAAAGTGTGCTTTGTATTCCTAGGTCGGAGCACATTCCAGATTTAACCGATGCAAATGATATTCAGTTATTTAAAAATTTAGAGTAAATTCATGGGGCATAATCCAATGCTTGCACAGAATTAACTTTAAACATTTACAATGGAATCATATGCAATAGCCTTGTTATATGCTACTCCATTTTTTATTGGTTTGGTTTTGGTCGAAATTCTCTATGGCCGATTTGTAAAAAACCAAAAGCACAATGTAATGGATACGGTGAGCAGCCTAAGTTCTGGACTTACCAATGTGGTCAAGGATTCTTTGGGACTAGTTTTAATTCTGGTGAGTTATCCCTTTTTATTGGAGCATTTAGCCTTGGTGGAAATCAATTCGACTTGGTTGGTTTGGGTGGTGGCATTTATCGCTTTGGATTTTGCAGGCTATTGGAACCATCGGTTGAGTCATCACATTAACTTTTTCTGGAACCAACACGTAATTCATCATAGCAGTGAGGAATTTAATTTGGCCTGCGCACTTCGTCAACCCATCTCAAATTTGTTGGGTTATTATGCACTTTTGTTGATTCCAGCAGCACTTTTGGGAGTGCCCGAAAAAGTGATAGCCATTTTAGCGCCCATTCATTTATTTGCCCAGTTTTGGTACCATACCCAACATATTGGTAAAATGGGGTGGTTGGAATATGTTATCGTAACACCTTCGCAGCATCGGGTGCATCATGCCATCAACAAAGAATATATTGATAAAAACCTTGGTCAGATTTTTTGTGTTTGGGATCGTATGTTTGGCACTTTTCAAGAGGAATTGGATGAGGTGCCACCACAATATGGAGTGTTAAAACCAGCCGAGACTTGGAATCCCATTATCATCAACTTTCAACATTTATGGCGATTGATGCAGGATGCTTGGCGAACAAGAAATTATTGGGACAAAATGCGAATTTGGTTTATGCCAACGGGCTGGCGACCAAAAGATGTAAAAATAAAATATCCTGTAAAGATTATAGAGAATGTATATAATTTTAAAAAGTACCAGCCCGAAACATCAACAGCACTTAAAGGTTACGCACTCTTTCAGTTGATTATGACAACTATGCTCATGTTGTTTATGTTCTACAATTACTCCGAAATTGGGTTTGATGGATTGTTGCTTTTTGGCGCTTATATTTTTGTTGGAATCTATGGTTATACCACTCTAATGGACCGTAAATCGTATGCAGTTTGGATTGAGATAATTAGGGGAGTGGCAGGTTTGGCCTTAATTTACATGACCAACGATTGGTTTGGTTTGGATGGTTTTTTACCCCTTGGGAGTTATTGGGTGGCCGTGTATTTTCTGATAACCATTTTCGGAGGGATTTACTTTACTTTCTTTGAAAAGTCTCTTATTTCTCCTGATTTGGCTTCTTAAAGTTTTTTCAACTCTTTGTTCACTAGGGCAGTATATTTTTCCATGGCTTCCTTGATTCCAATGTTTTTGGCCTGAAATAATGCATTGGCTTTAAAAGCATTGATCAAAGGGGTTCTACTGCCAGGGTTATCAGAATTCTTTTTGGCTATTTTATAGTAGGCATATAATTTTAAAAGTAAATCAGCAGGGATGGGATCCGTGTAACTGTTTACAAAGTCTACAGCATCGTTAAATCGATTATGTAAGTCTTTACTGATCATCTTCTGGCCTAAAAGAAGCTATACATGTTTTTGCTCCAACAACTTTTTGATTGAGCTTTACGGTAATGTTGCAATTTAAGGGCAACAATAAATCCACTCTTGATCCAAATTTAATGAATCCAGCATCTTCTCCTTGTGCCACTTGCTCGCCCTCTTCAGCATAATTCACAATGCGTCTTGCCATGGCTCCTGCGATTTGGCGGTAACCGATTTCGCCAAATTTAGGGGTATGCAGAATTACAGTGGTTCGCTCGTTTTCGGTGCTTGATTTTGGATGCCAAGCCACTAAATATTTTCCTGGATGGTATTTGGAATAAGTAATGGTGCCACTTGCGGGATATCGGGTCACGTGTACATTTACAGGTGACATAAAAATGGAAACCTGTCTGCGTTTCTCCTTAAAATATTCAGGTTCGTACACTTCTTCAATTACCACCACTTTGCCATCAACAGGGGCCAAAATGTCATCAAAATTGGGCGTGACATGCCTTTTGGGATTTCTAAAAAACTGTAGAATGGCAATCAAAATGAACAATGCCACCAATTGAACGGTGAGTCGGGCCCATTCCAAAGGAATATAGAATTGTGCCGCAAGAACGGCTGCAACCACCAAGAAAAAAGTGAAAATGATTATTTTTTGACCCTCTTTATGAAACATAGGAGAAAATAGTTAAAATCAAATATGCAAACGGTGCGGCAAACACCAAACTGTCCAATCGGTCCCAAATTCCGCCATGACCCGGTAAAATAGCACCACTATCCTTAACACCTGCCAAGCGTTTAAATTTAGATTCCAATAGATCGCCCAAACTTCCAGCCACAACAATAACTCCAGCCATGGCCATCCATTCCATTATGGAAAGTCTAGTTTCGTACCAAGACAAAAAGTATGCTGCAACCAATGCAAAAATAAGTCCTCCTACAGAACCTTCAATGGTTTTTTTAGGGGAAACTGAAGGAAATAATTTTGTACGCCCAAATAATCGCCCGACCAAATAGGCAAAGGTGTCATTTACCCAAATCAATATAAAGATGCCCATGATCAAAAATTGTGCAAATTGGTCCTGTTTATAGGGAATCATGGTCAAGAAAATGCATCCCCCACCCACATAGAACAATCCAATCACAAATTTTTGGACATCGGTAAATGTTCTTGGCTTTTTAGAAAATAAAAACATGAGGAGTGCAACATCCACCGTAATGGTCAACAACATTAATAAGGTAATGGCGGTTGAATCGTTGGTCAGGTAAATGAAAATCCACCAGAGCGCCAAATAAGCTGCAAAAAGATAATACCCCTTAAGTCGAACAATGCGCTTGTATTCATATAGGCAGGCCAGACCAAATGCCATGAACAAGAAATCGAAGGCATCCGAACTTAAAAATACGGTGCCCAATAGCAATACTACATAAATTACCCCTGTAATGGAGCGGCGCAAGAGTTCTCTCATGTATTTAGAAATCTTCTAGTAGTAAAAGATATACATTTTTTGATGCGCTGCCATAAGATAGAAAATCGTCTTTGTTTTCTGGCGTAGGTTGAAAGTGCTTCAACGTGGTAATATTATTGGGAATATTTTTTTGATAGCGTTCTTTGATGGTTTTTAGTGCTTCGCTAATGGAGTCGACCAATTGACTTGTGGTAGCAAAAACAATAAGGTTGGAAGGGAGCTCGCTTAATTTCTTTTCCTTGATCTGATTGGAACATACCAAAATGGAACCATTGTGTGCCACCAAATGCTCACAAGTCGTAAAAAAGATATTGCTTTCGCCCCTGTTATTGGTAAATTTCAGATTTTCAGATGCAAAACGGGTCTCCAATCTTGGATCCAAGGTATAGAGCATATGGCTTTGCCAATCGTTCTCTGAAATAATGCTTTTCAGTGCTTCTGAAACTTCCGAGAAGTCTTCGCAATAAATGAACTTGCCACCATTTTTCTTGAAATAAATGGTAAACTTTTCGTCAACGGGGATTTTTAGGTCGGGCATATGGTCGCCACGGGTTTCCGCAGTTTCCTTTGAAACCTTTTTTCCTCCTCCGAAAAGTTTTTTAAAAACTCCCATTTATGGTGTGTGTTCTATTTTGTACTCAATAAAATTACGAATTGTTTTTGGTTAGACTTTACAATTAATTGGCTGGCTCTGGTTCCAACTCCTCTTCCTCTTTTTCAAAAGGTCTTCGTCCAAAAATCTTTTCCAAATCGTCTTTAAAGATAACCTCTTTATCCAAAAGTCTTTCCGCCAATTCCGTAAGCTTGTCCTTGTTTTCTTCCAACAAAGCAATGGCTCTACGGTACTGTTCTTCAATTATTTTGGATATTTCTTGGTCAATCTTTTGTGCGGTTTCCTCACTGTAAGGTTTGGTAAACCCGTATTCGTTCTGGCCTGTGGAGTCGTAATAGGTAATGTTGCCCAACTCTTCGTTAAGACCATAAATGGTAACCATGGCCCTAGCTTGTTTGGTCACTTTTTCCAAATCGCTCAAGGCACCAGTGGATATTTTATTGAAAATTACCTTTTCAGCAGCTCTACCACCCATGGTGGCACACATTTCGTCCATCATTTGCTCAGGACGAACGATCAAACGCTCTTCAGGCAAGTACCAAGCTGCACCCAAGGATTGTCCACGGGGAACTATGGTTACTTTTACAAGTGGAGCGGCATGTTCCAACATCCAGCTTACGGTCGCATGTCCGGCTTCATGGAAGGCAATGGTTTTCTTTTCTTCTGGGGTAATGATTTTGTTTTTCTTTTCAAGACCACCAACAATCCTATCTACAGCATCCAAGAAATCTTGCTTGGTCACTGCTTTTTTCTCTTTACGGGCAGCGATAAGGGCAGCTTCGTTACAAACGTTTGCGATATCTGCACCTGAGAAACCTGGTGTTTGTTTGGCCAAAAAGTCCAAATCCAAAGTTTCTGCGGTTTTGATCGGGCGAAGGTGTACTTCAAAGATTTCCTTTCTTTCGTTCAAATCAGGAAGATCAACGTAAATCTGTCTGTCAAAACGACCTGCACGCATCAAAGCTTTGTCCAATACATCGGCACGGTTGGTAGCGGCCAACACAATTACGTTGGTGTTGGTACCGAAACCGTCCATTTCGGTCAATAATTGGTTCAATGTGTTCTCGCGCTCATCATTGGAACCTGTGAAGTTATTTTTACCCCTTGCTCTACCAATGGCATCAATCTCATCGATAAAGATGATGGCAGGAGATTTATCTTTTGCCTGTTTGAACAAATCACGAACCCTAGATGCACCTACACCCACGAACATTTCAACGAAATCGGAACCTGAAAGTGAGAAGAAAGGCACCTTGGCTTCACCGGCAACAGCCTTGGCCAAAAGGGTTTTACCTGTTCCTGGAGGGCCTACCAAAAGGGCTCCTTTTGGAATTTTACCCCCAAGAGAGGTGTATTTATCCGGATTCTTTAAAAACTCTACGATCTCCTGAACTTCTTCTTTGGCCCCTTCCAAGCCAGCAACATCTTTAAAAGACGTTCTTGTATCTGTTTTCTCATCGAACAGTTTTGCTTTGGACTTTCCAATGTTGAAAATCTGTCCGCCGGCGCCACCGCCACCGCCACCTGACATTCTGCGCATCAGGTAGATCCAAATACCTATGATAAGGGCAAATGGTAAAAGGGTCAAGAATATTTCCCCCAATACATTGGATTCCGTGTCGAATTCAATGATCGTATCGAGGTTGTTTTCCTTTTTAATTTCTGTGATTTCGTTCTGAAAAATCTGTAAGTCCCCATAATCCAAGACATATTGAGGTACCAAGCTTGTGGAAGGCAACAATGGCTTTTGGGCCACTCCTTTATGCACATCCTTATTTAAAGCTTCTTCGGTAAGAAATACTTTTGCTTGACGTGTATTGGTAATGATTACAATTTTGGCAATATCACCATTGCGTAAAAATTCTTGCAATTCGGAAGTAGTGGTCTTCTCGGTACTTGAAAAACTGCTTCCTCCAAAAAATTGGAAACCGATGATCAAAGCGATGACCACGCCATAAATCCACCACGAGCTAAAACGTGGCTTTTTAGGGGTATTATTTGTATTGTTTTCTTTTGCCATTATTTTTTTATGAATTGTAGCTGCTCTCCACCATGGTTACTTTGGCATCTCCCCAAAGACCTTCAATGTCGTAGAATTCCCTAACATGTTTTTGAAATACATGGACCACAACATTTACATAATCCATTAAGACCCATTCAGCATTCTCTGAACCTTCTACATGCCAAGGTTTATCTTGAATAGCTTTACTTACGGTTTTTTGGATGGAGGATACAATTGCGTTTACATGCGTATTGGAAGTACCGTTGCAGATAATGAAGTAGTCGCATACCGTATTTTCGATTTCCCTAAGGTCCAGTAGATTAATATCAACTCCTTTAACGTCTTCTATCCCTTCTAAAATCAAGGCAATCAATTCATCTGCGCTAGCTTTCGTTTTCTGCATTCAAAAATTTTAGTTTCTACAAAGTTATATTTTTTTTGTTTTCTTAGCCTTAGTTTTTAACAAATCAATAAGGCTTACCACTTTGGGCGAACAATCTCCAATAATCAAACTTGATGCCACGGACTCCACAAATCTGTATTTGCGGACATTAATTAAGTCGCAAAACTTACCCGATTATTCCGTGGTGGTTACAAAAAATCAACTCAAGGGCAGGGGGCAAATGGGTGCGGTTTGGCAATCTGAGGAGGGTAAAAATCTGACATTCAGTATTTTAAAAAGGTTCGATGCTTTTAGAGCGGATCAGCAGTTTCTTTTGAATATTTGCGTTTCCTTGTCGATTTTTGATGTGCTGACAACGCTTGCCGTTCCAGATGTCAAGGTAAAATGGCCCAACGACATTATGTCAGGTTCCGCTAAAATATGTGGCATTTTAATTGAAAATATTTTGAAGGGAAGACTAATAGATCATTCCATTATTGGTATAGGTTTGAATGTAAACCAAAGCCAGTTCGAAAATTTGGCCAAAGCTTCCTCAATTTCATCCATCACAGGCAAGGTTTACAATTTGGATGAGATTTTACATATGATTATCGGGCGGATAAAGTTTTACACGGAAAATGTCGAAACAAAAACCGTGAAGCAATTATTGCCAGTCTATGGGGATATTTTGTTCCGAAAAGATAAACCATCCACCTTCGAGGATGAAGATGGAAATAGATTTATGGGATTTATCCGCAAAGTGTCTCCATCCGGCAAGTTGGTGCTGGAATTGGAAGAACAAATTTTTAAAGAATTCGACCTTAAGGAAGTTACGTTGCTCTATTGACCAATTTTGTCCATGTTGGTGGACAAGGTTTCCATAAAATTGGTAATAGGGGATTTGATCATCATGGCCATCATCGCATTGAACTGCCCTTCAAAGCTTAACGCTACTTCACTTTCATTTTCTCCCAATGATGAAATATCTGCAGTTAATGTAAAAGGTAGTTTATCGCTGGCAGCACCCAAAACTACTTTGTCATTTGGATTTTGCTCTTTTAAACGCAACACGATTTCGGGCATGCCCTTTAGTGCAAACTTAAAGGTGTTTTCATCCAGTACCTCAAATTTATCGATGTTGTCGGGCATTAAGGTTTCAAAGTTTTTGATGTCGGTCAAAAATTCAAAAACTTCTTTATCGCTTTTGGCTACCTGTTTTTTAGTTGCTTCTATGTGCATGATGCGTTTGTTATTTCTTCCATTCTTGTGGATTGGAGCGCCATTCCAACAAGGTATTCATTTGAGATTCTTTAACGTAATGGGTTTCGGAGGCCTGCTCGATCAGATGTTCGTAGTCAGATAAGGTGTGGAGTTCTACTCCTTCTGCCTCAAAATTTTCCGTGGAAATAGGAAAGCCATAGGTAAAAATGGCGATCATACCTTTAATGTTTGCCTGTTGGTCCTTTAAGGCTCTAACCGCATTAAGGCTGCTTTTTCCTGTGCTGATCAAATCTTCGATGACCACTACACTTTGACCTGGTTCAAAATACCCTTCAATTTGATTTTGCCTGCCGTGCGATTTAGGTTCAGGTCGCACATAAACAAAAGGTAGACCCAATGCTTCTGCCACCAAAATGCCAATACCAATGGCTCCTGTGGCCACTCCGGCGATCACATCTGGCTTGCCGTAAAGGCTCTCCACTTGTTTGGCCATCTCTTCCCGAACATAATTTCGGATTTCGGGGTACGATAGCATAATTCTGTTGTCGCAATAAATTGGAGATTTCCATCCCGAAGCCCACGTAAAAGGATTTTCGGGTTCCAACTTTATTGCATTAATTTGTAAAAGCAGCTCGGCTGTTTTTTTGGCAATTTCTTTATCTAAAACCATTGCGCAAATGTATGAAGTTTTTGTGAATGAGTCTCCAATGATTTTGACGAACAAGCGTCCAAAGGATGCTAATGGAAACTTGTTTTCTTTGGAAGGTGATAGCATAATGGAAGCTATCTCACTATTGTCGAAGAAAAAAATTAAGGAGGCCTATTTTTATCATCCCGATGAAGATAAAACCCTGAGTCTTTTCAAGCATAAGATTCCAGTGGTAGTAGCTGGTGGTGGCTTTGTTGTGAACAGAAAGGGCAAAGTACTTTTTATCTACCGTAACAATAAATGGGATTTGCCCAAAGGAAAAGTGGATAAAGGGGAATCGATTGAAAATGCCGCTATTCGTGAGGTGGAAGAGGAGACTGGGGTCAGTAACCTAAAAATTGAACGATTTTTAAAAACCACTTATCATATTTTTAAAAGAAATGGAGAGTTTCGATTAAAAGAGACCCATTGGTTTGTTATGACCACTGATTTTACTGGAAAATTGATTGCTGAGAAATCTGAGGGCATCAAAAAGGTAAAGTGGAAAGGACGTAGAAAGACCAAAAAGGCCCTTAAACAATCGTACCATAATATTAAGATACTTTTTGAAGACTGGCCTTAACGGTCAAGTATTCCCGAAGCCTTGCTTCCTTTAGAAATTCTATAAATTGGATAGGATAGATAAGCTTCTTCCAAATGGGCCGAACGCTCAAATATCCAATTCAATTGTGCATACCAATTGTTGGCAAAATTGAGGTCGAGTTCTTTTTGGGCTTCAAATTCTCGAAATAAAAGGGAATCTTTTTGCAACATTTCCAAGGCAATATCTTCAAATACGTATGGGGAAAATCCTTCCTTGCGCTGCAACATGGTATCAAAAAAGTTCCAGTTAAAAAAGGAATCGACACCCTGTGGTTCCAAAGTTTCCAGTAGGTAACGGATACCTGGTTGTTTTGTTGGAATTACAATGTCTCCTGCCCTAAAATGGATTTGTTTGCTGCTTTTTGAAACTTTGGTGTCGGAATGTAAATAATGTCCTTCGTACGGATTGTTTCTTGTATCATAATCTACGATACTATAGGCTTCCACAGACAAGGTGGTATCCTTCTCCAATTTAAAAAACTGGATTTTATTGGTGGTTAATCTATCAATTACCCGTTGCCAACTTTGTTTAACAATGTAGGCGTCTGGAACACTGATGGTGTCTTTTGGGATAAAATAATCTTGGTAAACGGTTTCTTTGGTAAAGGGTTTGTCTCTGTTGTATTTTAACCTTGGCAATCCCGTGACCTCACTTGTCATAATTTCAGCTTCGAAACCTTTAAAGTTTAGCATGCTGCTTTGAGTGGTGTCCACTTCATAATTGAAGTAATATTCAGAAAGTTCCAAATTAGTCTCCAAGGTTTCTTTTCTAAGCTTTTTAATATTGTCATGCTCTTTTTCAGTGACCTCAATCAAGCTTTCCATTAATGCGTAGGTGCCTTCAACCCGCTGCTTATAAGGTTTTAGCATATGGGTTTCCACCATTAAACCTAAAGTGCTCCAAAGCGTGGTGTAGCCTGTTGAATATCTGGGATGGTCCATAAATTGACTAAACCCTTGCTCTGGTGGCACATTGAACACATTTACATAAGGGGTAATATCCCATTCTTTGTTGGCCAACGAACCCACAATGTCGGGCATAAAGCTGTCATGCAGATATTCTCCCATTTTACCCCCCAATTTATTGTGCTGGGTAAACAAATGGGTTAGCACATATTGGTAATCGGCTCCATTGCTCACATGGTTGTCGATAAATACATCGGGTTTTACGGTATGGAAAATCTGCGCGAAGGTATTGGCATTTTGGGTATCCATTTTAATAAAGTCCCGATTAAGGTCATAGTTTAGGGCATTTCCCCTAAAACCGTACTCTTCGGGTCCATTTTGGTTGGCCCTTGTACCTGTATTTCGATTTAGGGAGCCACCTACGTTGTAAATAGGAATGGTAACAAGAACTGTTTTTTCAGGTGCTTTGATTTTTTCTGTGGCCAAATCACGATAGAGCATCATGGTGGCATCAATCCCATCACTTTCCCCAGGGTGAATACCGTTATTAATTAAAATGATGGTTTTTTCCTTTCGAATATTCTCGTAATTAAAATCGCCATCGGGGTTATAGGTAACCATGTGCAACGGATAGCCACTATCGGTTTTTCCAATGGTATGTATGTTAATTTCCGGAAAATCCCTGGCTAAGGTAATGTAGTAATCAATGGTTGCTTGATAGGTGGGAGTCTCTTTTCCTTCCGATGCCTCAAAAAAAGTTTGGTATGATGGTTTCTCATCCTGTGTTTTGTTTTCACAGGAAATGAAAAGTATAATTGAGGTTAAAAAAACTAGATACTTCAAATTGACTAAGGGAACTTTGGTTGGCACTTTAAAATTTTCTTGCGAACCAAAAATACAATATAATCTTTTTATGAAGCCACATTAATGTACCCAAGGTCAGCCAATTCTATCTTAAAAATTGGCTTGTTCCTAAAATTTAGGGTATGTGGACAGCGTGCTTTGTAAAACTGCCATTTCTCCAAATCCAATGGATCTATTGAGGAAGTTATTACATTGATGGTAATAGGTTGTTGGATGTTCAATGAAATCAGTTCATCCAAAAACCCCCAACCGTCCAAAATGGGCATATTTATATCCAAAAAAATCACATCAGGTAAAATTCCACCCATACGTTCTTTGATTTTTTCCAAGGCCTCTTTCCCATTTTGGAAAATTTGAACATCCGAACAATCGGTAATAGGTTTCAACATTTTTTTGATTCCGAATACCGTGATCGGATCATCGTCAACAATAAAAATACTATTCATTTTCTTCATTAAAATACACATTAAAGACAGAGCCTTTATCAACTTCACTTTCTATGGTTATGGTTCCTCCCATAGCTTCAATTTGATTCCGAACCAAATACAGTCCAAAGCCTTTGGCATCTTCTCGCTGGTGAAAAGTTTTGTACATGCCAAATACTTTGTCGCCATTTTTCTCAAGGTCAATACCAAGGCCATTGTCGGCCACGCGCAAACAGACTTGGTTGTTTTCTAAAAATGCGTCCACGGTGATTACGGGGTCTACACTTGGTTTCTTGTATTTGATAGCATTGGTGATCAAGTTTAGAATAATACTGTCCAAATAGGCAGGCACAGACGAAACAGTTATTTGTTTTGGGATGTTGTTTATGATCTGTGCCTTGTTTTTTTCGCTAAATGCAACAATATTCTGTTGTGCCTTAACAATGCTATCGTGTAGGTTAAGTTGTTTTTTTAACTGCGGCGTTTTGGTGTTGACATCTACTACTTGATTTAAGTTTTCAAGTGTCTCCAACAAATTGTCCGACGCATGGTTTAACATTTTTAATATTTTGTCTCTTTCCTCCTTGTTTTCTTCATAATTCAGAAATTCCAAGAGCATGGAAAAATTGGCTGAATGTGATCTTAGGTTATGTGAGACTATATGTGCGAAGTTGATAAGCTTCTTGTTTTGGATCGTAGTTATGCTGATCAAATTTTGAAGCTCTTCTTCTTTCTTTTTAATCGCTGAAATATCCATGCTGATTCCTATCAAACCATTTACACGGCCGTCTAGATCAAAGCGTGGAATTTTAGAGGTAAGGAAATAGGTTGTTTTTCCATCTTTTTTGGCGCTTTCGGTCTCTTTCCCCAAAATAGGTTTAAGGTGTTTCATTACCTCCAAATCCTCATCACGGGAAATTTGCGCCATCTCTTTGCCATAAAGGTCGAAATCGGATTTGCCCAAAAGTTCTTCGGCATTTTTACCAAGGTAATCGCATTCTGCTTTGTTGACCAAAACCTTTTTGGATTCCAAATCCTTTACATATACATTTAAAGGTAGGCTGTCAATCAAAGTGGTCAACAATTGTTGATTTTCTTTGATTTTGGTTTCAGCCATTACCTGTTCGTGAATGTCCTTAAATGTTCCGAATAGTTTTACCACCTTTCCATCTTTAAAAATGGGTTTTCCTGTGGTACGCACCCATCGCTCTTCTCCTTTAAAAGTAAGGATGATCAAGTCCACCTCATACGATTGGCCTTTGGTCATCGCGTTGTGGAAGAGCATGGAAATTCTGTTTTGACTGAAGCCTGACTTGTAAAAGTTAATGGCTTCATTAATATCTGGTCGGTAAGATTCGGGGGCTTTGTGAATTCTTTTTGTTTCCTCGCACCAAAATATTTCTTCGGTAAGGGCATCGTACTCCCACCATCCTATTTTGGCTGCTTCGGATTTGTATTTAAGAATATTATTAAGGCATTCGATCTCCAATTCCTTTTCAACTTCGGAGGTAATATCCCTTGTTTGGACAATGGACCCGAGAACATTCTCTTTGTCATCAAACCATGGGGTAAAAGAACTTTCGAAATGACAAATGCGGTCATTTGAAATGTATTTGTGTCTTATGGATAATGCGTTGTTGTTTTGAAAGTCTTTCGCTTCAGGGAAAAAATCAAGAATGTTCAGCTTTCGCTTTTTCTTGGTCGGGACCAAACCAAAAATCTCCAACCAAGAGTCGGAAGCATCCATCACAACTCCTGAGTTGCCTACAAAAGCTGTAGGGGTGGGGAGCTGTTTTATCAAATAATTTTGGTCTATGTTCTCGACTGCTTTCAAAATCGGGGGTATTATGAAATTGTATGCCGTTAATTGTTAGACCAATGTAAAAATATCCCAAGGTATTAGAGAGCTAATGTTGTGAAAGGAGTAAAAAATGTGGTTTTTACATCAATTTACATTGTTTGACAAATGTCAAGTTTGAAGAAATCACTTACAATGCAATAAGTCTGCTGGGAATTATTTTTTAACCACAACGGTTTCAGGAACAAGTCCAGTGTAATCCCCACCATTTCGAATTACATCACGAACAATGGATGAACTAATAAATGATTTGCCCGATGAAGTAAGCAAGAACACCGTTTCAATTTCTGATAGTTTACGGTTGGTGTGGGCGATGGCCTTTTCAAACTCGAAATCCGCTGGGTTACGAAGTCCCCTTAAAATAAAATTGGCATCTATCTTTTTACAGAAATCAATGGTCATGCCTTGATAGGTGGTGACCTTTATTTTAGGTTCATCCTTAAAAGCTTCTTTGATGAATTTAACCCTTTCGTCAAGGGAGAACATGTATTTTTTATCGGCATTGATTCCTATAGCGATCACAAGTTCATCAAATAGGGTTACGCCTCTCTGAATAATATCAAAATGACCTAAGGTTAGCGGGTCAAAAGAACCGGGGAACAATGCGCGTCTCATTGGGTATGGAGATTAGTTTCTTAAAAATACGGATTTCTATCGTAAAGCTTCCTCAATGGCACTATCAAAAAGTGCCTCCAGGGAAATTCCTGCGGCTCTAGCTTGTTGTGGCAACAGACTTTCTTCCGTAAGACCTGGAGTGGTATTGATTTCCAATAAATAGGGTTCGTCCCCGATAAAAATGAACTCACTTCTAGTGTATCCTTTTAAACCGAGCACTTTATATATAAATTCAGCTCTTTCTTTTACGTTTTTTGCTTGCGTTTCTGAAATCCGAGCAGGAGTGATCTCTTGGGATTTGCCCATATATTTTGCCTCAAAATCGAAGAAATCATTTTCTGAAATGATCTCGGTGGCGGGTAAAACCTTTACTTCATTATTATAGGTGATTACTCCTATTGAAACTTCCGTTCCATCTAAAAAGGATTCAATAATAACTTGATGGTCCTCCTTAAAGGCGTTTTCTATGGCAGAATCCAATTCTTCTTTTTTGTACACTTTGGAAACCCCATAACTACTTCCGGCCCTGTTCGCTTTTACAAAACAGGGAAGTCCAACCTTTTCCACAATGGCATCCTGGTCAATGGTTTGTCCTTTATTAATAAAAAAGGAAGCGGCACATGGAATTGAGTAGGGTTTAAGGGTGCTCAACAAATCCCTTTTGTTGAAGGTGAGTGCTGCTTCATAATGGTTGCAAGAGGTATGCGGAATACCCAACAATTCAAAATAGGCCTGCATCAATCCATCTTCCCCAGGGGTGCCGTGAATGGCATTGAACACACAATCAAACTTGATTTTATTTCCATCCAATGGCAAACTAAAATCGGAACGTTCCAATAAAAACTCCTTATTCTCCTCATCCAAATAATACCATTTTTCTTTGGTGATAATTACTCGGTAAGGATTGTATTTGCTTCTATCCAAATACTTAAAGACCACATTTCCGCTCTTAATGGAAATACTGTATTCGCTGGAGTAGCCCCCCATGATGATGGCAACGTTCTTTTTCATCGGTTCAAAATATCGCAAAGCCAAAGTAAAGAAAAAAGGGTTGGCTTTCCTATATTTGTCCCGATAAGGTAATCCACATGAAAAATTTTTTAAACTTTTTAAAAAGTAAGACATTTTTGATTCAATTGGGCTTGGCGGTCGTGGCTGTGCTTGTTTTGGTGATGCTGTCTTTGCGATGGCTCAATAGTACTACCAACCATGGCGAATTTGTAGAGGTGCCCGATTTTTCCAAAATGTCCGTATCCGAAATGCGCAAGGCAGTCGAGGATGCCGGTTTGCGTTACCAAGTTTTGGACTCTTCCGAATATAATCCAGATTATCCACGTTTTTCCATTTTGGACCAAAATCCACCTGCGGGAAACAAGGTGAAATCCAACCGTAAAATATATTTTACCGTTAACCCATCAGGTTATAAAAAGGTGAGTGTGCCAGACATTATTCAGGTAACCCAACGTAATGCAGAGTCTATGCTGCGTGCGGTTGGATTGGATGTGCAACGTGTTACTTACATTGATGAATTGGGTAAGGATATGGTGTACAACATGAAGTTCAAAGGAAAATACATTAAGCCTGGTGATAAATTGCCCAAAACCTCCAAAATTGAACTGATCTGCGGAAACGGAACGGTTCCAGGAAGTGCTAGGGTTCAGGCTGAGTCCAACTAATCATGGATATTTCAGATATCGATAACCAAGAGTTGTCGCAAGACGAGCTCTATGAGCATTTTAAATTTTTGGCTTCAAAAGGTCAGGAACCATTGCGCGTGGATAAATTCTTGATGAACTTTATTGAAAATGCCACCCGAAACAAGATCCAACAAGCGGCCAAACGGGGTCATATTTGGGTGAACGGCGAGGTGGTAAAGCAAAACTACAAGGTAAAGGCAGGTGATGAGGTAAAAGTGATGTTCGAACATCCACCTTATGAGTTTTTGTTGACCCCTGAGAACATTCCATTGGATATTGTGTACGAAGATGATTCCCTTTTGGTGGTGAACAAACCTGCAGGGATGGTAGTACATCCGGGTCACGGAAATTATTCGGGAACTTTGATCAATGCCCTTGTCTATCATTTTGAAAATTTGCCCAACAATAGTTCGGAACGTCCTGGGTTGGTCCACCGAATCGATAAGGATACGTCTGGATTGTTGGTGATTGCCAAAACGGAAGTGGCCATGACACATTTGGCCCAGCAATTTTTTGAAAAAACCAGCGAGCGTGAATATATCGCATTGGTTTGGGGGAATGTAGAAGAGGATGAGGGAACTATTGAAGGTCATATAGGTCGTAACCCAAAAAACAGACTTCAAATGGTGGTTTTCCCGAATGGGGAAGATGGCAAAGAAGCGGTAACACATTACAAAGTATTGGAACGCTTGGGTTATGTCACTTTAGTGTCCTGTAAATTGGAAACAGGGAGAACCCACCAAATCAGGGTGCACATGAAATATATTGGGCATACCCTATTTAATGATGAGCGCTATGGTGGGGAGAAAATTTTGAAAGGCACCACTTTTACCAAGTACAAACAATTTGTAGAAAATACCTTTAAGGTATTGCCCAGACAAGCATTGCATGCCAAAACCTTGGGGTTTGAACATCCTGTCACGGGAGAGTTCATGCGTTTCGATTCTGAGTTGCCCGAAGATATGGTGAACGGAATCGAAAAATGGCGCAGTTATGCCAAACACCACGAATCATAGTTTTCATCAATATTAAGATTGAAAACACCATTGGAAAATGCTTTTTGAAGCCCAAATTCCTACTTATTTTTACTGTAAATTAAATACATATGAAAATTGTGATCTCTCCAGCAAAGTCGTTGGATTTTGAAACAGCCTTACCAACTTTAAAATATACACAGCCTGAATTTTTGGAGCAATCTGAAAAGCTGAATGCGGTGCTGAAAAAGAAGAAACCGAAGGCATTGAGTGAGCTGATGTCCATTTCAGATAAGTTGGCAGAGTTGAACTGGGAGCGCAATCAACAATTTGAGCCGCCTTTCACTCCTGAAAATGCGCGGCCCGCAGTTTATGCATTTAATGGCGATGTGTACCAAGGTTTGGATGCCTACACCATTCCAGAGGAAAAATTAGATCAACTTCAAGATACGCTACGAATTTTATCAGGATTGTATGGCGTGTTGAAACCCTTGGATTTAATGCAGCCCTATCGCTTGGAAATGGGAACACAAATGAAAGTGGGGAGAAAAAAGAACTTGTACGAGTTCTGGAAAACACAATTGACTGCCCATTTAAACAGCGAATTGGAAGACGGAGAGCTTTTCGTAAACTTGGCCAGTAATGAGTACTTCAACGCTATAGATACCAAGAAATTAAAAGTTCCCGTAATTACCCCAATCTTTAAAGATTGGAAAAACGACAAGTTGAAAATCATCAGTTTCTTTGCCAAAAAAGCCCGTGGATCTATGGTGCGCTACATCTTGGATTCTGACGCTAAGTCCTTGGACGATATTAAAAACTTCAATTACGACGGTTACCTTTTTAGTGAAGAGCACACCCTAAAGGAAAACCAACCCGTTTTCGTCCGATAAATCTTTGGTAAAATCCAAAGTAATCTTTAAGTTGTTAGTGACAATTGGGTTTTGGTGTTAAGATAGAAACGCCTAGTGCCTAAAATTGTGATACCCTTAAATTTAACCCATTGGTTACACATTAATCACGACCTTTGGGTGTTCGTCTGTTTTTAACACTAACATAAACAATACATGCAACAGTCTAAACGGTTAGAAGAGTTTAAAAAATCGGTAACCAATAAATTCAATATCTACAACAGTCTTTTCTTAAGCCTGCCCTACAAGAACATTGAAAACGTGGGGATTTTGATTCCGCTTTTGTTGGATCAATGCGAAAAGGGATTGAAAGAAGGTAAGGAACCACAAGAAATTCTGGATGTGTTCTTTTCCAACTTTGCCAACATTCAAGATGAGCGTGAGCGATTGGATTTTATGTTCCGCATTGTGCAATATGTGGAGCGCCAGGTTGTGTTATATGATAGTGTTGAGGATTCAGCATTTCCTAAACTTCAGGAGTACAGTACTTCGTTGACCATTCCTGATTATTTTGAATTGGTAAACCGTACCAAAAACTGGGACAAGGTTTCTAAAAAACTGTCCACATTCAGCGCACGTATTGTGCTTACGGCGCACCCTACGCAGTTTTACACCCCTGCCGTTTTGGATATTATAGCAGAATTGAGAAGCCTAATAGATGAAGATAGGCTTCACGATATTGATGTGACGCTTCAACAGTTGGGATTGACCTCTTTGGTAAATGCCAAAAAACCGACACCTTTGGATGAGGCCAAAAACATCATCTATATTTTACGTAATACCTATTATGATGCGGTTGGAGAATTGTATCAGTATGTGAAGACCAACATCAAAAATGAAAAGTTCGAGAACTACAATCTCATGAAACTTGGATTTTGGCCAGGTGGCGACCGTGATGGAAACCCTTTTGTTACGGCGGATATTACCAAACAAGTGGCAGATGAGCTTCGATTGACCTTGATGAAGTGCTATTACAACGAGTTAAAGGATCTTCGTAAAAAGCTTACGTTCAAAAGCATGCAAGAAGACCTTAATGCGTTGAGCGATAAATTGTACCATGCCATGTTCGACCCCAATGCTCCGATTTCCTATGAAGGTATCATCGAGCATTTGGATGCGGTTCGTGTGCAATTGATTGAACATTACCACGAGTTGTATTTGGATGAGTTAGATCAATTTATTGATAAGGTGCACATCTTTAAAACCCACTTTGCGACCTTGGATATTCGTCAAGATCATAGTAAGCACCATTTGGTGGTGGAAACTGTGTTGAAAAAAGAGGGCGTTATCAAGGAATCTTTGGCTGAGCTGAAAGAAAAGGAACTGGTGCAGCAATTATTGCAAAAGGACTATTCCCTCAATCCAAAGGATTTTGATGAGGAAATTGTACAGGATACCATTGCCAATATCCAAAATTTAAAGGCCATTCAAGAAAAAAATGGGGAAGATGGTTGTAACCGATACATCATCAGTAACTCCGAAGATATTTTTTCGGTTCTATTTGTGTATGGATTGTTCAGATGGTGCGGTTGGGACGAGAAAGATATTACTTTCGATATTGTACCCTTGTTCGAAACCATGAAAGGCATGGATGCATCCGAAGAAGTGATGCAAACCTTGTTCGATATTCCAAAATATAGAAAACACCTAGAGCGCAGAAACGATATCCATACCATCATGCTCGGTTTCTCCGATGGGACCAAAGATGGTGGATATTTAAAAGCCAACTGGTCTATCTTAAAAACCAAGGAGACCTTGAGCAAAGTCTGCAAGAAAAATGGAATCGCTGCCATATTTTTTGATGGTAGGGGAGGTCCACCAGCAAGGGGTGGAGGAAAAACACATCGATTCTACGCAGCACAGACCAAGGATGTGGCGAATCACGAAATTCAATTGACCATTCAAGGGCAGACTATTACCAGTACCTATGGAACAAAAGAGCAATTTATCCATAACTCGGAGCAATTGCTGACTGCTGGTTTGAGCAATAACCTATTTGGTAAGGAGCTTGTAATATCCTCAACACAACGAAAATTGATAGAGGAACTTTCAGATTTGAGTTTTGATAAATACGATGCTTTAAAACAGCACGATAAGTTTATCCCGTATTTGGAAAACAGAAGTACCTTAAAATATTACACCAAGGCCAATATTGGTAGTAGACCCGGAAAACGTGGCAATAAGGAAAAATTGACTCTTGCCGATTTAAGAGCGATATCTTTTGTGGGTTCTTGGAGTCAGTTGAAGCAAAATGTACCTGGTTATTTCGGTTTGGGAACAGCCATCCAACAATTGAAGGATGAAGGTCGCATCAATGAGGTAAAGAAATTGTACAGAGAAGTGCCATTTTTCAAAGCCCTGATGTTGAACAGTATGATGTCTTTGGCGAAAACCAATTTCCAGCTGACCAGCTACATGAAAGATGATCCTGAATTTGGCGATTTCTGGAATATACTTCATGATGAGTTTCAACTTTCCAAAAAGATGCTATTGCAGATATCAGGTCTTAAGATATTGATGGAAGATGAAGCCATATCAAGGGAATCCGTAAAAATTCGTGAGAAGATTGTGTTGCCATTGTTGGTAATACAGCAAAATGCATTGTACCACATTACGCAAAAATCCGAGTACAAGGAATTGTATGAGAAGATTGTGACGCGCTCACTTTACGGTAATATTAATGCAAGTAGAAACTCGGCCTAGAGATTTTTAAAAGGAAAATTTTGTCAACCCGAACTTGATTCGGGGTCTCATAAAACTTTTATTTGTGAGATGCTGAAACGAGTTCAGTAAGACGGGGATTCTCTCTTTTTAATAGTTTGTTAGTCTGAACAAGGCACTTAAAACTTACCACTTTAAACTTGAAACTATTTCAACACATTCATCCTTACGAACCTTTTCTTTTGGAGGAGGCCACCAAGTTGATTGTGGGTACGTTGCCCCCGCCTAGATTTACCACGGGAGAATTAAAGGAGGAGGATGTTGACTTTTGTTACGGGAGTTGCAATGGCATGTTATGGCCTATTTTGGACCAAATCTTTGATTTGAATCTGAAATATGAAAACACCAATGAGGCCATTCAACAGCGGAGACACTTTTTGATCAAGCATAAAATCGGCGTTTGCGATATTGTGCAAAGTGCTGAGCGCGAAAAGATTGATGCTTCCGATTTGGGAATGCAAAATGTGGTTCTGCGTGATTTGGTCGGATACCTTCAAAAACATCCTAATATTCAAACTTTATTGTTCACTGGTGGTAATAGTAAAAATGGTCCAGAGTATTTCTTTAGAAAACAACTCAAAGAACATGGATTAAAATTGGAAGTAATTTCGGATGATGTGCCCCGTATCCATCATTTGGAGCTGCCTATCACTTCGAGCGGTGTCGAGAAGTCTAGAACGGTTAAAACAGTATCATTAACAGCACCATCAGGAGCGGCTAACAGAGCAGTCGGAAGTTTACAGACATACAAAGATTTGAAAAAAATCAATCCCAAATTCAACACCTTGGATTTTAGGGTAATGCAGTACCGTGAGTTCTTTTAAAAGGGTGTAGCTATCAATTTTATGGCAGTATTCGTCAAATGAAACGGGGTTTAGGTCAATTTTAACGTGATTTCTACGTTGTATTCACTACATTCAACCAAATCCCTAAATCAAAAACATGAGAAATTTACTGAAAATCACTGTTGTTTTATGTTCCGTTGCGATGTTTACATCGTGTAAAGTGAACCATGGTACTGTGAAAAGTAGCACGGCACCAGGACAGGTTAAAAAAGCAACAGGAGCTAAAAGTGCCAAAGCCTATGCGCCTGGACAGCAAAAAAAGAAAGGCAATAACGAATAGTCGATTCAATTGACCATAAAAAAAGCCCCGATAGTTCGGGGCTTTTTTATTTGTTCATTCTTCTTATTCCATCGGAGTGGATAACACCCCATAAAACATTTTAATACCGTAGGCCAATTGCCCAATTTTTACATTTTCATTGGGGCTATGCTGGTTATTGTCCGGATTAACGGCAGGAACAATAAATGCGGGAATCTTCAATTCGTTAATAAAAGGCGCAATGGGAACGGTGCCACCCATGGTTCGTATTTGAATCACATCCTCGCCAAAGGTTTCTTTCATCGTTTTGGTCAAGAAAACACCGTAAGGGTTGTCCATTGAAGTTCTAAATGCATCAGTAACGCTACCTTCTTTTACATAAACGATTTTATCGAATTGCATGCGCTCCTCCTTACTCGGCTCGTGGTCCAATACTTTGTATCCCTGTTTTGAGATGTGATCCTTCACCAATTTTTTCAAACGGGTTCCATCACTTTCTACCACCAAACGCAAATCCAATTCAGCAGTGGCACTTTCGGGAACAATAGTTCTGGCCTTGGCACCTACCCAAGCAGATTCCAAACCTCTAATGTTCAAAGAAGGATATTGCAGGGCTTCTTGATAAAAGCTCCCTACTTTTTCGGCAGTTTTAAATTGTAATTTTTCTGCAATGGCTTCGTCACTATCGGGAACACTTTTTAAAATGTTTAAGGTGGCCTCGTCTATATTGATGCCATCATAATAGCCTGGAATCAGAACTTTTCCATTTGTATCTTTCATGGTTGCCAACAACTGGGCCAATTGAAATCCAGGGTTTGGCGCATAATTGCCATAATGGCCACTATGTTGAGGTTGAATAGGGCCATAAGTGGTTAAGGATAAAGTAGTGATACCTCTACAACCATATACAACAGTTGGTTTTTCCGAAGCATGAACGGGCCCATCCACAATCATTAAAAAATCGGCTTCCAACAAATCACGGTACTCTTTTACCGCTTTTGGAAGGGGTTTGCTGCTTTTTTCTTCCTCACTATCCAAAATTACCTTTACATTAAATGGCATTTCGGTACCTTCATTTTTTAATAGATCGATAGTGTTCAATAACATCACAATGGGTGATTTGTCATCTGAAGTGGAGCGCCCAAAAAGACGCCAATCATAATTGATATCATCATTGAGCTCATCCCATGAAATAGTTTTGAACCCATCACCCTCTGGGGCTTTTAAAACAACTTCATAAGGGTCAGGTTGGTTCCACTTTGTCGGGTCAACAGATTGCCCATCCAAATGCATATAGATCAATACCGTTGGTTTTTGGGTATTCATGGGCAAGGCAGCAAAAAACAAGGGTAGATTTTCTGTTTCCAAAACCGCAGTGTTAAAACCGCGTTCCCCAAATTTGCGCTTTAACCAATTAATATTTCGGTCAATATCATCTGGATTGAGGGCATCGTTTGGGATGGAAATAAAATCCCGAAGCTCATTGATGGCATCGGCCACTTGGGATTTTATGGCTACTTCGTCTTGGGCATAAGATGAAAATGCAGAAAGTAAAGAAGCTAGCAGTATGGCTTTTTTCATGAATCGGCTTGAGTTAGTTTTAAACTCGAAATTTAACGAATTTGACGCACAAACCCACCAATGCTGTCTACACCATTTTCTGTTAAATGTTTGATGAAAGCTGAACCAATGATAGCACCCTTCGCTTTTTCGGTAGCTTGATTAAAAGTTTCTGCATTGCTGATGCCGAACCCAACAATTTGGGGATTTTTTAAATTCATGTTGGCAATGCGTTCAAAATAAGCAGATTGCTCCTGTCCAAATCCTGATTTTGCTCCAGTGGTACTGGCCGAACTCACCATATAAATAAATCCTTCAGATGCATCGTCGATGGCCTTGATACGTTCATCACTGGTTTGTGGTGTAATCAAAAACACATTAATGAGTCCGTGTTTTTTGAACAAAGCTTCATACTCTTCTTGGTACACATCAAGTGGTAGATCAGGGAGAATTAGCCCATCGATACCTATTTTCTCGCATTTTTGACAAAACTTCTCCACGCCATATTGCAAAACAGGATTAAAATACCCCATCAATATTAATGGAATGGAAACCGATTTTCTAATGTCTTTGATTTGTTCAAAAAGTAGTTCTGAGTGCATCCCATTTTTAAGTGCTGCAGTAGAACTTTCCTGAATTGTGGGTCCATCCGCCAAAGGATCGCTAAAAGGAAGACCGATTTCAATTAGGTCCACCCCGCTTTTTTCTAGATCTTGGATAATTTGAACCGTGTCGTCCAGTTTCGGATATCCGGCAGTAAAATATATGGAAAGGATTTTTTTATCCTCGCTCAGTTTTTGTTTGATTCTGTTCATAAATCAAGATTTGAGATGTGAGATTTGAGAGTCTAGTGTCTAGCATCTCATATCTAACATCTATAAATTAAAATAATCGATATAATTCTGTAAATCTTTGTCGCCACGTCCCGAAAGGTTCACTACAACAACATCGTCTTTTTTGAATTTTCTATCCTCAAAAATGGCCAAAGCATGGGATGATTCAATCGCGGGAATAATCCCTTCCAACTTACAAAGTTCCAATCCAGCTTTCATGGCCTCATCATCGGTAATAGAAATAAATTCCCCTCGACCTGATTTGTATAAATGGGCATGCATTGGGCCAACTCCTGGGTAATCCAATCCTGCGGAAATGGAATAAGGTTCTGTTATCTGTCCGTCGGGGGTTTGCATTAACAAGGTTTTACTTCCATGGATAATGCCTACCTTCCCTAAAGCCGAGGTTGCAGCACTTTCACCTGAATGAATTCCTTTTCCAGCAGCTTCCACGGCAATGATTCCAACTTCTGGAGTATCCAAATAATGGTAAAAAGCACCTGCGGCATTACTTCCACCACCCACACAGGCAACCACGTAATCTGGATTTTCACGTCCCTCGTTTTCCATAAGTTGACGTTTAATCTCTTCAGAAATTACCGATTGAAAACGAGCAACCATATCCGGGTAGGGATGTGGGCCAACTACAGATCCGATTATGTAATGGGTATCCACTGGATTGTTGATCCAATCTCGAATGGCTTCGTTGGTGGCATCTTTCAAGGTTTTACTTCCTGACTTCGCTGCTCGAACCTCTGCGCCCAGCATTTTCATACGCGCAACGTTCGGAGCTTGGCGAGCAATATCAATCTCACCCATATATACCACGCACTGGATGCCCATTAATGCACAAACGGTAGCTGTAGCTACGCCATGTTGACCTGCTCCAGTTTCGGCAATGATTCGGTTTTTACCCAATTTTTTGGCCATCAAAATCTGCCCAATGGTGTTGTTTACCTTGTGTGCGCCTGTATGGCAAAGGTCTTCACGTTTCAGATAGATTTTGGTGTTGTATTTTTCCGAAAGACGTTTGGCAAAATAGAGTGGGGTAGGTCTTCCCACATAATCCTTTAATAATTGTTGGAACTCTTCTTTAAAGGATGGCTCCTCCATGATTTGGATATAGTTCTGTCGTAGTTCCTCGCAATTGGGGTAGAGCATTTCGGGAATAAAAGCTCCACCAAACTCCCCATAATATCCTTTTTCATCAGCATGATAACTCATATTCAGTTGTCAGTTTTAAGTTGTAATTCGTCAGTGAGTTCATTTATGAATGTTTTCAATGACGTTATGTTTTTTAATCCGGGTTGGGTTTCAAATTTACTGTTCACATCAATCGCAAAACAATATTTTGATGCTGGACTGTTCTTGAATTTTTTCAATTTTTCAATGGATTCCAAACCAATGCCTCCACTTAAAAAGAAAGGTTTGGTGGATGGGTATTTTTCCAAGATGGACCAATCAAAGGTATAGCCATTTCCACCAGGTAATTTTCCTTTGGTGTCGAAAAGGAAGTAATCGCAAACCGATTCATAATCTTTCAAAATGGAAAAATCAAAATCATCTTTGATGGAAAATACTTTGATGATTTCCAACTCGTTACACCGAACTTGTTTCGGGGTCTCACTCTCATGAGATGTTGAAACTGGTTCAGCATGACGCAAGGAGTTGCAATACTGAACACTTTCCTTACCATGTAATTGCACAGCATCCAATTGAAATTGGGTCACTTTTTTCAATACTTCTTCTAAAGGTGCGTCCACAAAAACCCCCACTTTTTTAATGGATTTGGGCAAATCGGGCATTTCTCCTTCAAAAAAACGAGAGGAGGGTTCCCAGAATATAAAGCCCAAATAATCGGGTTGCAATTGTGCAACCTCGGTGGGATTATGGTTCATGCCGCAGACCTTTAGTTTCATTTTCTTATTATTTGTCATTCCGAAATGAGCAGAGCGATTGAGGAATCTATTTTTTAGATTTCTCACTTTGATTTCGACTGCGCTCAATCTGACAGTTCGAAGTGACGTTATTTTTCTAACTCGTTAATAAATGCTTTTGCACTGGCTCCAGGATTATCCGTTTTCATAAAATTCTCTCCAATCAAAAAGCCTTGGTAGCCGTATTCTTTTAAATCCCTTATGGCTTCAATGGAACTGATTCCGCTTTCAGAAACCTTTACAAATTCATCTGGAATTTTTTGTGAGAGGGTTTTACTAGTGTCCAAACTCACTTCAAAAGTTTTTAAATTACGATTGTTCACGCCCAACATGTCCAAACTGGGCATCAAGGATTTTTTCAATTCTTCTTCATTGTGCACTTCCAACAATACATCCAATCCCAAACTTTTGGCCAATTCGGAGTACGTTTTGATTTCTTCGCGGGTCAAAATGGCGGCAATCAATAAAATCACATCGGCACCATAGGCCTTGGCCTCCACAATTTGATATTCATCTATGATGAACTCTTTTCGTAACAATGGATTGTTCACGGCAGCACGGGCCAATACCAAATCGTCCAGCGAACCTCCAAAATATTTTCCATCCGTTAAAACAGACATCCCACAAACTCCTGCATCGGCATAGCCTTTGATTACATCTTGTACGTTCAGACTCTGGTTGATTAAGGATTTTGATGGGCTACGTCTTTTGTGTTCTGCAATAATTCCTGAATTGCTTTTACGTAACACTGTGGCCAATGAAACCGATGTTCGCTCCATCAACAATGCACTTTCCAATTGGGGCAGCGTGATCAAGGTTTTCTTTAAATCGACTTCCTTGCGTTTGTCGGCTACTATTTTGTCTAGTATATTCATTCTATTTTTTTGTCATGCTGAACAAAGTGAAGCATCTCTGCAATCTCTCGACTGCGCTCGAGATGACACTAGTTTCTACTCAATTCCTGTAATTTTTTTAATGCTGCCAAACCTTTTCCGCTCATTAATGACTCTTGGGCTTTTTCAAAACCTTGTTTTGGGGTCAATCCTTCAACGGTGGCAATGGCAATTCCTGCATTGGCACAAACTACATTGTTTTGGGCTTCGGTGCCTTTTCCTTGCAATACATTCATAAAAATCTGTGCGGATTCAGCAATATCCTCTCCGCCTACAATTTCTTCTTGCGAAACTTTTCTAACTCCAAAATCGGCAGGTTTCAACATGCTTTCGGTATGGTTTGAAATGGTCTTCGTGTCCCCAGTCAATGAAATTTCATCATAGCCATCCAAGGCATTTAAAATGGTAAATTTTTTGTCGGTGTTCTGATAGAGGTAGCCGTACATTCTGGCCAATTCCAAGTTATACACCCCTACCATTTGGTTCTTTGGAAATGCAGGATTTACCATGGGGCCCAGCATATTGAAAAAAGTCTTTACAGCTAATTCCCTTCGGATGGGAGCCACATTTTTCATGGCTGGGTGAAAAAGTGGCGCGTGCAAAACACAAATGCCAGCTTCCTCAATGGTTTTCTTTAGAAAATCGGCATCATTACTGAATTTGATGCCCAAAAATTCCATCACGTTGCTACTTCCACATTTAGAGGAAACCCCATAATTTCCGTGTTTGGTCACATGTATTCCGGCTCCAGCCGTAACAAAAGAAGCCAGTGTGGAAATATTAAAGGTATCCTTGCCGTCTCCACCTGTACCGCAAAGGTCGATGGGGTTGTAATCCGAAAGGTCTACTGCCAAACAAAGTTCCAAAAGGGCATCACGGAAACCTTCCAACTCCTCAATGGTAATACTTCGCATCATGTAAACTGTTAAGAATGATGCAATTTGGGAGGTGTTGTATTCTCCCTTGGCAATGTTTACCAATATTTGTTTGGCCTCTTCCTTGGGGAGTATCTCGTGATTGATGAGTTTGTTTAAAGTCTCTTTCATTTTCTTATTTTGACATTCCAAATGGATGCTGAGCGGAGTCGAAGCATCTTGCGAAATATTTTAATCTATTAATTAGGATTCCTGCTTTCCCTTCGACTACGCTCAGGGTACCGCAGCAATAATTTTTTATTTGCTGTCCAGCCAATTTTTAAGCATTTGTTTACCTTCTGGCGTCAATACCGATTCTGGGTGAAACTGAACGGCAGTTACATCATAGGTTTTGTGACGTAGGGACATTACTTGTCCGTTTTCATCCACTGCGGTTGTTTCCAAAACTTCTGGTAAATCAGCATCTACTACCCAAGAGTGGTAACGCCCTACTTGAATGGTCTTGGGCATGCCATCATAGATTGGATCATCTTTGGTGATAGTTATCTTGGTGTCCACGCCGTGGTACACTTTGTCCAGATTTACCAAAGTGCCCCCAAAAACTTCCCCGATTGCCTGCAATCCCAAACAAACCCCAAAAATTCGTTTGGTAGGCGCGTAGGTTTTGATGATTTCTTTCAAAAGACCTGCTTCATCCGGGATACCTGGCCCAGGGGACAAAACGATATAATCGAACGGTTCCACTTCTTCCAAAGTAAGTTGATCGTTTCGTTTTACGGTTACTTCACAATCCAAATCTTCCAAATAGTGCACCAAATTGTAGGTGAAACTATCGTAGTTGTCTATCATTAAAATCTTTCTTCCCATGGTCTAGATTGTTTCGGCAATTTCCAATGCCTTGGTCAATGCACCCAACTTGTTATAGGTTTCTTGTAATTCGTCTTCAGGGTTAGAAGCAGCAACCAAACCAGCTCCTGCTTGGTAAAACAATTCGTGGTTTTTGCTCAAAAAGGTTCGGATCATGATGGCGTGGTTAAAGTTGCCTTCAAAATCCATAAAGCCTATGGCACCACCGTAATAGGAACGGCTTGTTTTTTCATATTTTTCTATGAGTTGCATGGCCATGTGTTTTGGCGCACCGCTCAAGGTACCTGCGGGGAAAGTATCGGCAACCACTTTCATGGTGCTGATGTCTTTCTTTTTCTGTCCAGTTACTTTGGAAACCAAATGGATCACATGGGAGAAATATTGCACTTCACGATAGGTGTCCACATGTACGGTGTTTCCGTTTCTGCTTAAATCGTTTCGGGCCAAATCCACCAACATCACGTGTTCGCTGTTTTCTTTGTCGTCTTGCGCCAATTTTTTGGCAAGCTCGGCATCTTTTTCATCATTGCCCGTACGTTTATAGGTGCCTGCGATAGGATGAATTTCAGCTTTTCCGTCCTTAACGATCAATTGCGCTTCAGGGGAGCTTCCAAAAATTTTGAAGTTGCCATAATCGAAATAGAAAAGGTAAGGGGAGGGGTTGATGGAACGAAGTGCTCGATACACATTGAATTCATCCCCTTTAAATTTTTGTTTGAATCTTTTAGAGAGCACCAATTGGAATACGTCGCCTCGTTGACAATGCTTTTTGGCCAATTCCACATGTTCCTTGTATTCTTCGTCCTTTAGGTTGGATTCTGGTTCCCCTTCCTTATGGAAATTATAGGATGAAAATGTACGTACGTTGAATAATTGTTCTATTTCATCCACATTACTTTCCGAATCGTAGCAATGCGCAAACAAATAGGCCTCATTTTTAAAATGGTTGATGGCGATAATGTTTTTGTAAACTGCATAATAAATGTCGGGGATGCTTACGGAATCTTCCTTTTTGGAAATTTCCACATCTTCAAAATAACGCACCGCATCATAGGCCATGTAACCGAACAATCCATTGTTGATGAATTTAAAATCGTTTTGGGCCACTGAAAACTTTTGTGAAAAGTCGTGGATAACTTCGGTCACATCGATTTCTGGGGTAATTTCGGTGATTTCTTTACTACCATCTGGAAATCGTTGGGTGATAATTTCATCTTCTACCTTAATATAAGCGATGGGATTGCAGCAGATGTACGAAAAGCTATTGTCGTTGGCGTGGTAGTCGCTACTTTCCAAAAGAATACTGTTCGGAAATTTATCCCGGATTTTAAGATAGACGCTCACGGGCGTAATGGTGTCCGCAAGGATTTTTTTAAAATTTGTCTTGAGTTGATATTTCATAATAGTTCTTAAAAACAAAAAAGGCTTGTCGTGATGACAAGCCTCTTGTATGATTATAATGGGGACTTAGCTCACGACGTTTGACGTAAGTTGCTCCACCACCAGTTATTTGCTGTAAATAATTTCATTGCTTCAAATATAGGAATGAAATTTTAACTCAGCAATACCCTTTTGTTTTAAAATAAGATTTCATGTTTTTTAATGCAAAACCGGCAATGTAAAATATTGACTTGTATGATTTTAAGTTTTTTTTACTTTTGAGCAAACACAAAACCAAATCTACTATGAACAAATTACCTACCGCCTTTAAAAGGCTTGTCATCTTTTATTTTTTGATTTATATTTTTCCATTCCCCTTGGATTATCTGCCTTTAATTAAAACCTATGCTTCTGATATTGTACAAAATTTTTGGCATTGGATCTTACCTTTGGTTTATGAAAATATCCTAGGTTATGAAGATCAATTAGTATTGAATCCTACAGGGAGTGGTGATCGCGTTGTTGATTATTTATTCTTTGGAGTAAATCTTTTACTAGCCATTATTCTTACCACGGGTAGTTTTTTATTTAGGATTGAGGAAAAAAAGGAACAAAAAGTATTTTCCTATTTAATAGTGGCGTTACGTTATTATTTAGCATTTAATATGTTTATTTATGGGCTTCTCAAAATATTTTACCTCCAATTTGTCCAATTAAGCATGTTTAGTTTGGAACAAACATTTGGCAACTCCTCTCCCATGGGATTGTTGTGGCGATTTATGGGATATTCAGAGCCATATACAATTTTTGCCGGCGCATTGGAATTACTTGGCGGTTTACTTTTAATCTGGAGACGAACCAAAATCCTTGGAGGCATTATGTGTTTTGGGGTAATGTTGAATGTGTTTGTATTAAATCTTGCGTATGATGTTCCTGTCAAATTATTTTCATTTCATTTAACCATCATCAGTTTGGTGGTTTTATTACCAGATTATAGTAATCTGGCGAAATTATTTATAAAAAATAGACCAACTGTCCCAAATTTGTTGGAACCATACTTTAAAGTCAAAAAGAAAGAAATTACACGTTTGTCCTTAAAATATGTTTTGGTTGGTATTGTTTTGATTTCTTGGATTAAATCAGATATGGAAAGCCAAAGTGAATATGGTAAAAGAGCTCCAATACCTACCTTGTATGGGGCCTATGATGTACAACTCTATACAAGTAATAGTGATACCTTACTTAATAAAACATCAACATCATTTAATGGGCAGATGATAGCCTGGAAATCCCTATTGATTGATAAAGGATATAGTAGGGTAATTCAATATAACGGGGAAAATAATCCAATGAAACACGAATTGGATACACTAAATCAGACCTTTAATATGATTTCTTTTTCTGATACAACGAAGACCTATTCGTTTAATTATGCGAAATATGGTGATCGTTTGAATTTAGATGGAATTATTAATGCAGATACTGTATGCTTGGAATTAATTAGAAAAGACCGAAAAGATTATTTCATAGAAAACCGCGGCTTTCATTGGATCAACGATTATCCGTTGAATAGGTGATGACATGAAATAAAAAATCCCGCCCAATTATGTTGGGCGGGATTTTTACACACTAAACATGAGTTGACTACATCTGTAGATCAACTACCAAATCAAATTCGTCGTAGATCAATTTGTCCTTGGCAGTACCAATAATTCCTGATCCGTATTTTACGTCGTACTTGGTTCTGTCCACTTTCAAAGAAGCAGTTGCTTTGTCTCCATAAACAGAAACATCGAAAGTTACAGGCTCTGTTGTACCTTTAATGGTAAGGTCACCAGTTACGGCATACGAATTTTTACCAGTAGCTTTTACTTTAGTGAAAACCAATTTGGCTGTTGGGTGGTTTGCAGTTCCGAAGAAATCATCAGATTTCAAGTGACCGTCCAACTGACCTTTGTAATCACCTTCCAAATCGGTAGTGTTGATGCTTGTCATATCCACAACAAATTCACCACCTACCAATTTTTCACCGTCAAATTGCAAAGCACCTGATTTTAGGGAGATAGTTCCATTGTGGGAACCACCAACTTTGTAACCTTTCCAGGTAACAGTGCTTTCAGAAGTCTTTACTTCTTTGGTTTCTTTAACGATTGGATTTGCGATTGCAGAAGCTCCAAAAAGGGTGATCAAGGCTAAACTTAAAATTCTCTTTTTCATGATTGTTTAAATATCTGTTTAAATTGTAATTGATTAATAATTATATAAGGGTAAATAATTCTTCTTCTGATTTGCGCACTTTGGCGTAGTGTTGTGTGTCGTCTTCTTCGGAACGGTAACCTACGGCCAATACTACAGCGGCATTAAGATTTTTGTCGGCTAGGCCAAGAATCTCATTGTATTGCTCAGCTTCAAAACCTTCCATGGGACAAGTGTCGATTTTTAATTCAGCTGCCGCTTGCATGGTATTACCAAAAGCAATGTATGCTTGCTTAGCTGTCCAGTTGTTTTTGATTTCGGTTGGAAGATTAACCAATTTGGATTTCATAAAATCTGCATATCCATTCAAGTTCTCTGAAGGAATACCACGAGTTTCGCTCACATTTGTGATATAATCGTCTACCAACTCGTCACCAAAATCTGCGAAATTGGCAAAAACGATGATGTGCGATGCATCGGTAAGCTGTGACTGTCCCCAAGAAGCTGCTTTAAGTTCCTCCTTTACTTCTGGTTTGGAAATCACCAACACATGATAGGGTTGAAGTCCATAGGAAGAAGCACTCAAACGGGTTGCTTCCAATAGGGTGTTCAAATCTTCTTCTGCTACTTTTTTGGTGGCATCAAATTTTTTGGTGGCATAACGCCAGGTTCTATTTTCTAGTACAGTACTCACTTTATCTTCAATTGCTGTGCTCATGCTGTTTAAAATTTATCAAGTAATTCGTTTAATTTTTTTAAATCTTCTTTGCTGAAATTCTGATAGATTTCCTCGTGTGCTTTTTCTAAAGAAGCATCCATCTGCTCCAAAGCCTTAAGTCCCGATTCCGTAATCACAATTTCAACTTTTCTTCTGTTGGACGGACAAACGGCACGATCCACAAACCCTTTAATCAAAAGTTTATCCACCAATCGCGTTGTGTTGCTCATCTTGGTCACCATGCGTTCGTTCAAGGTGGATAGGTTGGCGGGTTGCCCTTTTTGCCCTCTTAATATGCGTAGCACGTTGAATTGCTGTAGGGAAACTTCAAAAGGTTTTAAGGCATTGCCCATAGTTTCGTTGATTTTATTGTGTACCAACTGCATATGAATCAATGTTCTGGGTTCCAGTGGAATTTCCTTCGAGGTTTTTATTATCTCTTCAACATTCATGTCTAAACAATATTTGTATATACAAATGTATGTGATTATTTCATTTTCATCCAAATTTTTATTCGATAAATTTTTGTTAAAGAGTGGATTGGGTAGCTTTTGCTTTGTATTTTTAAGAGTGTAAAATGCAGATAATGAATAGGTTATTTATTGTTTTGGCTGTTTTGACGTTGAGTTTCAGCTGTAAAGACAAAAAGGTGGAAGATAAAGTTGTGGCCGAGTCTACGATGGAAAAAAATCAAACGACTTCAAAAAATGTGGAATCAGATGTCAAATTTCCCATCTATGATTTTGATGCTTTTGAGCCGTTGTTGCATAAAGATGATGACAATACCTACGTCATTAATTTCTGGGCAACATGGTGTCAGCCCTGCATCGCAGAAATGCCACATTTTGAACAGGTATATGCTGAGCAAAAGGATAATAATGTAAAAGTAATCTTGGTAAACTTGGATATGCCCAATATGTGGAAGTCCCGATTGGAACCTTATGTGGAAAAGAAAAATATTCAATCTGAGGTAGTGATATTGGACGATCCCAAGCAAAATGTGTGGATTCCGAAAGTTTCGGAGGAGTGGGGTGGAGCCATTCCTGCTACCTTAATATATAATAAGGATAAGCGCAGTTTTTATGAACGAGGATTCACTTACGAAGAATTGAACCAAGAGTTGAGCAAATTCACTAAATAAATTTCTATGAAAACAAACAAAATACTTGGAATAGTGGCCTTGTTGTTGCTTGTTGGAGCATCGTTGGCCATGGGAGTTATCAGTTCAGAAGAAATTTCTCCTTTGGACACAGGATATGAGGTGGGCGATATGGCTGCGGATTTTTCTTTGAAAAACGTGGACGGAAAAATGGTCTCACTTTCAGATTACAAGAATGCAAAGGGCTATTTGGTCATTTTTACGTGCAATACCTGCCCCTATGCGCAAGCTTACGAGGATAGAATCATCGCTTTAGATGCAAAATATAAATCGAAAGGCGTACCTGTTGTGGCGATTATGCCCAACAATCCATCAAAGAAACCCGGCGATAGTTTTGATAAAATGAAGGAGCGGGCTTCCAGTAAAGGTTTTTCTTTTCCTTATTTAATAGATGAAGGCCAAAAAGTATATCCACTATATGGAGCAACCCGTACGCCGCATGTATTTCTATTGGAGAAGACATCAAAAGGTAATGAAGTGAAATATATTGGTGCTATTGATGATAATTACCAAGATGCCGCCAGTGTGGATGAGAAATTTGTTGAAAATGCGGTGGATGCCATGCTTGCAGGAAAAGAGATTCCATTAAAAACCACTAAGGCTATTGGATGTAGCATAAAAGCTTGATCTGAAAAATAAAATAGGTTAAAATCCGGGGTAATGCTCCGGATTTTTATTTTTGTAGCTCTAAAAGAAATTAAAAATGTCAGATTTATCACAAGAAGAATGGGCGGAGCAATTGCAAAACGATGACAACGCCATCATTTTGGACGTAAGAACTCCCGAAGAAGTAGAAGAAGGGTTTATTCCCGGTTCCATTAATATAGATATTTATTTGGGTCAGGAATTTTTGGAGGAAGTGGACAAGTTGGACAAGTCCAAGAATTTTTACGTGTACTGCAGGTCGGGCAACCGAAGCGGTCAGGCTTGTGCCATCATGAACAGTATTGGAATAGAGAATGCATATAATTTGGAAGGTGGCTTTATGAACTGGGAGGGAGACGTAGAAGAGTAGACAAACACCCTCCATCAATCCCAAATCGATGCGAGAAGACCTACTATATTTTATGTGGAAGCACAACAAGCTTCCAACAAAACGATTGTACACCACCAATAAGGAAACCGTTTCCATTAAGTCGAAAGGTTTCCAAAATACATTGGCTGGCCCCGATTTTTTCAATGCCCAAGTAGCAATAGATGGGCAGTTGTGGGTCGGTAATGTGGAGATGCACCTTAAATCTTCGGATTGGTATGCGCACCATCACGAAGCCGATGAAAATTACAACAATGTCATCCTCCATGTGGTATGGGAAGATGACATTGCTGTTTTTAGGAAAGATGGTACTCAAATCCCCACCTTGGAAGTGCAGCAATTTGTATCCCCAGAATTACTTGCTAGCTATCAAAATTTGTTTGAAAAGTCCAAAGTCAACTTTATCAATTGTGAAAGAGATCTTGGAGGAGTGGATAGTTTTCTTTTTGAGAATTGGTTGCATCGTTTGTACATCGAAAGGCTGGAAGAAAAGTCAAAATTGGTATTTGAGCTGCTTGCAGCATCAAAAAATGATTGGGAAGCTGTCCTTTTTATCTTGTTGGCCAAAAATTTCGGTTCAAAAATAAATGGCTCCTATTTTTTGGAACGTGCAAAGCAATTGAATTTTTCCATTGTTCGAAAAGTGTCAAACGATCCTTCACAATTGGAAGCTTTGCTTTTTGGGCATTTCGGACTTTTGGAGGTGGAATGCACTGACACTTATTTCATTCAACTTAAAAAGGAATATGATTATATGGTTCGAAAATTTGGTTTGTCGACCCAGACCGAAAAACCTAATTTCTTTGGATTGCGGCCCGCCAACTTTCCCACCATTCGAATTTCACAATTGGTCAATATTTATAAAGGTAAACATCAGTTTTTTGCCCATTTGATGACGTTAAAAACCAAAGAGCAAGTGTATGATGCGTTCCAAGTAGAAACTGGAGCCTATTGGGAAGACCATTTTACCTTTGGTAAGATTTCAAGGAAAAGTAAAAAACGCATTTCCAAATCTTTTGTCGATTTGATCATCATCAATACGTTGGTGCCTTTGCAATTTTGCTACGCCAAGCATTTGGGTTTACATGATCATGAAAACCTGATTGCCCTTATGACCCAGGTTGATAGCGAACAGAATACCATCATCAAAAACTTTGTCCAACTTGGGTCGCAAACCAAAAATGCTTTGGAAAGTCAAGCCAAATTAACGTTGTACCAATCCTACTGCACAAAAAATAAATGTCTGCAATGTGTTGTGGGTGCCCAATTATTGAACAGAAATATATAATTTTAGGTATGTCTTTATTTTATAATACCCTTTATTATTTTCAGAAGCGAGGTTTTGAGGTGTGCAGGCGCATTGCGGAACGACTTGGAATTCGAGCTCGTGTAGTGCGAACCAGTTTTATCTACCTCACTTTTGTAACCTTGGGTTTTGGTTTTGCCCTATACCTATTTATTGCATTTTGGCTCCGTATAAAAGATTTGGTCTATACCAAACGAACCTCTGTTTTTGACCTCTAATTTATGATTCGATTACTTCGCTCCAAAATACTGCTCGCAGTCTCCCTAATGGTTACGGTGCTGGTATTTGGTGTGGTCGGGTATAAATTCATTTCCGATTTTACGTGGATCGAGGCGCTTTACATGACCATCATCACGGTGACCACCGTCGGATTTTCTGAAGTACGTCCCTTGGATGCGGATGCAAAGATTTTTACCGTATTTTTAATCGTAACCAGTGTTTTTATCTTTGGTTTTGCCATTTCGGTGGTTTCGGAATATGTGTTGGGCCGAAATCAGCTCGAACTCCTAAAAAAGAAAAAAGTGAAAAAACAAATAGATAGTTTGACCAACCATGTGGTGGTTTGTGGATTTGGAAGAAATGGCATGCAGGCCGCAGAAAAATTGATGGCCTATAAAAAACCTTTTGTGGTGATTGAAAAGGACAAGGAAATTATTGAGCGTCACGAAGAGGATATATTATTTGTTGAGGGGGATGCCAATGAGGACGAAGTTTTGATGGAAGCTGGGATAGATCGTGCCCAATATTTGATCACGGCCGTACCTGACGATGCGGCAAACCTTTTTATAGTACTTTCCGCAAGGCAACTCAACAAAAACCTTTTCATTATAAGCAGGGCTTCGCAAGTAACCTCCCTTAAAAAACTTCAATTTGCAGGAGCCGATAAAGTGATCATGCCCGATAAAATTGGAGGGGATCATATGGCTTCTTTAGTTGTTATGCCCGACTTGATCACTTTTATGGACAAACTTTCCATCGAGGGGGAACATACCACCAATTTAGAAGAGGTGGAAATCGAGGATTTTACCAATCAAATGGATTGTCATTCGTTACGGGATCTGGATCTAAGAAGGAAAACCGGATGCACAATTATAGGGTATATCGCTCCAGATGGCAAGTACATCATCAACCCCGAAGCAGATATGGTTTTGCAGCCCAAAAGCAAGGTAATTGTGTTGGGGAGGCCCGAACAAATAAGAAAACTTAACGAAATGTTTCAGATTGGTTAGGTTTAACAATCATTAATTTTTTTCCGTTGAATTTTTTTAGGATATTGGGGCCTTTACAAAAAACTAACATAACCAAAACATTATTATGAAGTATAAGCTTCTATCTATTTGCTCAATTTTTTTACCCTTAATGTCCATGGCCCAAGAGGCGCAGGAAGTGGGAATCGACGAAAAAATTGATAAAGTTTTTGGAGACCTCACAGGTTGGTTCGTAAACTTCATTTTTTACCAAATCCCCTTCTCAGAGAACATTAAAATTTATTGGGTGCTCTTCCCCTTGATCTTAGGAGCAGGTTTCTTTACCTTTTATTTCAAGTTCATCAATTTTACAGGTGTTGTTACTGCTATTAAAGTGGTAATGGGCAAGTATGAGGATATTGAAAAGTACGGCGCAAAGGAATTGTATGGTGAAGATGGAATTGCTGCAGGTGTCGACATGAACAAAGTTGAAAGTCTCGACAAGCATTTGGCCGACAATCAAGACGAAATTGTTGTAGATGGCGACATCATCGACACCATTAGGGATGAAAGTTCCAACGGGGAAGTTTCGCATTTCCAGGCCTTGACCGCAGCCCTGTCCGCAACTGTGGGACTTGGTAATATAGCAGGTGTGGCTGTAGCCGTTTCGATCGGTGGTGCTGGTGCAACTTTTTGGATGATCGTTGCAGGTATTTTGGGAATGGCCTCAAAATTTGTGGAATGTACCTTGGGGGTAAAATATAGGGATGTTGGACCTGATGGAACCATTTTCGGTGGTCCAATGTATTACCTTAATAAAGGTTTAAAAAATAAGACACTAGGTAAAGTATTGGCCGGCGCATTTGCTGTAATGTGTATTGGGGGATCCTTTGGAGGTGGAAACATGTTCCAGGTAAACCAGGCCGTTCAGCTTTTTGAAAATATGACCGGGGGTACCGAATCCTTTCTTTATGGATATCGTTGGGCCTTTGGTGTGGTAATGGCCATTTTGGTTGGTATTGTGATTATTGGTGGTATTAAATCCATTGCAAAGGTTACCGATAAGATTGTACCATTTATGGTAGTGATCTATGTTGGAGCTTCTTTATTTGTGTTGGTTGCCAAATATGATATGATCGGATGGGCCATAGCGCAAATTTTCGAAGGAGCATTTGCTCCGGTAGGAATTGTCGGTGGTGCCGTTGGTGTAATGATCCAAGGTTTCCGAAGAGCTGCCTTCTCCAATGAGGCGGGTGTTGGTTCGGCTTCCATTGCACACTCCGCGGTACGTACCAAGTATCCTGCTTCCGAAGGTTTGGTGGCTTTGTTGGAACCATTTATTGATACAGTTGTGGTTTGTACAATGACAGCGTTGGTTTTGATCATTACTGGAAATGTGGATCCAAGCAATGCTTCGTTAAATGATGCAGATGCCATTTTGTTGACTTCTGGGGCTTTTGAATCCGTAATCAGCTGGTTCCCTTATATCTTGACCATTGCGGTGGTATTGTTTGCATTTAGCACCCAAATTTCTTGGTCGTATTATGGATACCAAGCATGGGCATACCTATTTGGTCGTACCAAAAGAACCGAGTACACCTATAAAATTATATTCTGTTTGTTTGTGATCGTAGGTGCTTCTGCAAGTTTAGGTTCTGTAATCGGCTTCTCAGATGCCATGATCTTTGGTATGATGGTACCGAACATGGTCGGTATTGTGATCCTAGCTCCTAAAGTAAAAGCGGAACTCAAAAAATATATGGGTGCTATTAAATTGAAGGCAGACGCCATCACAGAAGATTAATCCCAAAATTATATGATAAACAAATCCCACTTCAGGTTCAAAAAACAAGAACGAAGTGGGATTTTCTTTTTATTGTTGATTCTGATCTGCTTTCAAGTGGGCTATTACTACTTAAAAGACAAGCCCTTTTCTGGACAGTCGCATTTTGCCCTTAACGAAGTTGAGCAAGCACAATTGGATAGTCTTCGGCAACAATTGGTGTTGGAGGATGAAAAAATAACTTCATTCAACCCTAATTATATTTCCGATTACAAAGGATATACTTTGGGTATGTTGCCTGAGGAATTGGATAGACTTCATGCATACCGTGAGCAGGGTAAGTTTGTGAATTCAACAGAAGAGTTTCAGCAAGTGACCCAAATCTCAGACTCGCTACTGGAAATTATCTCACCTTCTTTTAAATTTCCAACTTGGATACATACGAAACAACCTTCAATGAGGAAAAGTATTCCTCCCAAAACTTCTGTTAATATAAAGGATTTGAACAAGGCCACTGCAGAAGAATTGGAAACGATTTATGGCATTGGGGCAACACTCTCAAAAAGGATCATAAAATTCCGGGACCGTTTGGGTGGCTTTTTGGTCAACGAACAGTTGTACGATGTGTATGGTTTGCAACCCGAAGTGGTTGAAAATACCTTGCGTAAGTTCCAAGTAAAGGAAACTCAGTCAGTAAATAAAATAAATGTGAACAAGGCGGATGTTGCGCAACTATCCGAATTAATATATATTCCCAATCCACTTGCTATACGTATTGTGGCATATCGCAATGCCAATGGTCCATTTACCTCATTTAAGGATTTAGGCAATGTGGATGGATTTCCAACCGAAAAATTGGATAGAATAGCTTTATATTTGTCGCTTTAATTTAGGAGGTATGATCGATATGTACTTCACGGAAGAGCATAATTTGTTCCGCGAAAGTTTGAAGGATTTTTTACAGAAAGATGTTGTTCCGCACGTTGAAAAATGGGAGGAGTCGGGTCAAATAGACCGATATATATGGAACAAGTTCGGGGAGATGGGGTACTTTGGCCTTATGACCCCAGAGGAATATTCTGGATTGGGATTGGACCTATTTTATACCGTTATTTTTCTGGAGGAACTTCAAAAAATCAATTCAGGAGGATTTGCTGCGGCCATGTGGGCGCATCAATACTTAGCAATGACCTACCTTAATAAATTGGCCAATGAAGAACAGAAGCGGGCTTATCTTGAGCCGAGTGTTCTTGGAGATAAAATTGGTTGCTTGGGAATTTCCGAGCCTTTTGGTGGAAGCGATGTTGCGGCCCTGCGCACTACTGCAGAGAAAAAGGGCGATATCTATGTTATAAATGGTTCCAAGACCTTTATTACCAATGGGGTTTATGGGGACTATATCATTCTTGCTGCAAAAACGGATAAAGATGCGGGCCATAAAGGTATCAGCATGTTTATTGTGGATAAAAACTCCAAAGGGGTTTCCGCAAGTAAATTGAATAAATTGGGCTGGCGTGCTTCCGATACTGCCGAGTTGGCCTTTGATAATGTTGAGGTCCCTGCTACCAATTTGTTGGGAGGGGAGAATGCAGGTTTCAATTATATCATGGAGGCCTTTGCGTTGGAGCGCTTGGTTATGGGAATCAATGCACATGCTAGGGCAGAGTTTGCTTTGGATTATGCCTTGCAATATATGTCTGAACGCCAAGCCTTCGGTAAATCCATTAATCAATTCCAAGCTTTGCGACACAAATTGGTAGACCTGCATGCGGATATGTTGTTGTGCAAACAGTTCAACTATGCCACCATTGCCCAAATGGAAAAGGGAGCATATGTGGTAAAAGAAGCTACGATTTCTAAATTAAAATCCACCCAAATGGCCGATGAGGTTATTTATAACTGTCTGCAGTTTTTGGGAGGCTATGGTTATATAGAGGATTATCCTATGGCCAGATTGAGCAGAGATAGCAGATTGGGCCCAATTGGCGGTGGAACCTCAGAAATTTTAAAGGAAATATTGGCCAAGATCATAGTGGATAAAAAGGAGTATAAAAAGCCTACAGTTTAGGCGGTATTGAAAAAAATAAAATATTTCTTTTCAGGTTGAATAACCTTTGTATATTTGCAGACCAAAAATTTTAAAGAAAGGAGGTTGTAGCCCATGTTAATTATACCAGTAAAAGAAGGAGAAAACATCGATAGAGCACTAAAGCGTTTTAAGCGTAAGTTCGACAGAACAGGTACAATGCGTCAGTTGAGAAGCAGACAGCAGTTCACCAAGCCTTCTGTGGAGCGTAGAGCTCAGATTCAAAAAGCTCAATACATTCAAGGTCTTAGGGACCAAGAAGAAGTATAGGGTATAGCCTACACAAAATATATTTTAATCCCGTTCCAATTTTGGAGCGGGATTTTTCGTTTATACCTATATATGATCTAAATGCTACCTTTGGTATATGTCCGTAAACGCTTTTATCTCTTATTTACGATTGGAAAAGAAGTATTCCGAGCACACCATAAAGGCGTACCAAAAGGACATTGATGCATTTGCCCATTTTTGTGAAACGCAATACGACGAATCGTCCATTAATCATATAAGTTATCCGCTCATTAGAAATTGGATCGTAGAGCTTTCCCAAAGCGGGGTATCCAATCGAACCATCAATAGAAAAATATCTTCGCTCCAAGCCTATTATAAATTCTTATTAAAGATTGGCGAGGTTACCGTTTCCCCTTTAAAAAAACATAAAGCCTTAAAAACCGAGAAAAAAGTGGAGATTCCGTTTTCTGAAAAGGAAATGGATGCACTTCTGGTCGAGAATCCATTTGAAGATGATTTTGAGGGGGTAAGAGATAGGCTTATAATAGATTTACTATACGCCACCGGAATGCGCAGGGCGGAACTGGTAAACCTTAAATTAAAGGATGTGGATCTGGCCAACCAAACGTTAAAGGTGTTGGGAAAGCGAAATAAGGAAAGGATTATTCCGATTTTACCCGTTACCAGGCAAAGTATTGAAGCGTATATGGTTGAGCGATCACAGCTTCAAAATGTACAAGATGCATCCTATCTGATATTAACAAAAGATGGTCTTAAAATTTACGAAACACTTGTTTATCGAACTATAAATAAGTATTTTAGTTTAGTGTCCCCCAAGGTAAAAAAGAGTCCTCATATACTAAGGCATACCTTCGCAACACATTTGCTGAACAGGGGGGCTGATTTAAATTCCGTGAAGGAATTATTGGGGCATTCAAGTTTGGCATCTACCCAAGTGTACACGCACAATAGTATAGCCGAACTTAAAAAAGTTCATCAAAATGCCCATCCAAGGAACAAGGAATAAAATTTCTTGTATTGTTTAACTTCACTGTCTTTGACAGTACAAAAAACTACATCTTATGAAAGTAAACGCACAATCGGTAAATTTTGTAGCTGATGGTAAACTTCTCGACTTTATCCAAAAGCGAATGGATAAGTTGGATCTGTTCTATGACAAGGTCGTGGATTCTGAGGTATTTTTAAAAGTGGAAAACACTAGTGCAAAGGAGAATAAGATAGTGGAAATCATGGTGTCAGTTCCCAGAGAGCGATTTGTGGTTAAGAAACAATGTAAGACCTTTGAGGAGGCAGTTGATTCGGCTTGCAGCTCTTTGGAAAGACAGCTTGTAAAACGAAAAGAAAAATTAAGGGCAAAAGCATGATAAAATTTTTCAAAAAATATTTTGAAAGAAAAAAAATATCTATACATTTGCAGTCCGTTAGAAATAGCGGGCTTTTTTTGTGAAAAACAAGCGGTAAAATGCCGATGTAGCTCAGCTGGCTAGAGCAGCTGATTTGTAATCAGCAGGTCGTGGGTTCGAGTCCCTCCATCGGCTCGTAAGTTACTGAAAATAAGGCGGGGAGATACTCAAGCGGCCAACGAGGACAGACTGTAAATCTGTTGGTTTTCACCTTCGCAGGTTCGAATCCTGCTCTCCCCACAAAAGTTGTTCGGCGGAACAACGCACAAAGGGAAGTTTTTTGAAATAATGGAATCTTTTTTTGGGCTTGTCCCAAAAAATTATGCGGGAGTAGCTCAGTTGGTAGAGCGTCAGCCTTCCAAGCTGAATGTCGCCGGTTCGAACCCGGTCTCCCGCTCTAAGACTTGAAAAATGAATTTCAAGTAAAGGTTGAAGTTTTGGCGAGCTTGACTTGTAACTTTAAACTCTGAACCTGTAAACCAAATAAGCCGGTGTAGCTCAGGGGTAGAGCGTTTCCTTGGTAAGGAAGAGGTCACGGGTTCAATTCCCGTCATTGGCTCAAAACGATTTGTACACTAATATAAACTAAGAATTAAATCATTTTAAAATGGCAAAGGAAACTTTTGATCGTTCCAAACCCCACTTAAATATTGGTACCATTGGACACGTGGATCACGGTAAAACTACATTGACTGCTGCTATTACTACAGTATTGGCAAACGCAGGTCTTTCTGAGATGAGAAGCTTTGATTCCATCGACAATGCACCAGAAGAAAAAGAGAGAGGTATTACTATCAACACTTCTCACGTTGAGTATCAAACAGCTAACCGTCACTACGCTCACGTTGACTGTCCTGGTCACGCGGATTACGTAAAGAACATGGTTACTGGTGCTGCTCAGATGGACGGTGCTATCTTGGTTGTTGCTGCTACTGATGGTCCTATGCCACAGACTCGTGAGCACATCCTTTTGGGTCGTCAGGTAGGTATTCCACGTATGGTTGTTTTCTTGAACAAAGTGGACATGGTTGATGATGAGGAGCTTTTGGAGCTTGTTGAAATGGAAGTAAGAGAATTGCTTTCTTTCTACGAGTACGATGGTGACAACGGACCTGTAATCTCTGGTTCTGCACTTGGTGCTTTGAACGGTGAGCAAAAATGGGTTGACACTGTAATGGAGTTGATGGAAGCTGTTGATAACTGGATCGAACTTCCTGCAAGGGATGTTGATAAGCCATTCTTGATGCCTATCGAAGACGTATTCACTATTACTGGTCGTGGTACTGTTGCTACAGGACGTATCGAAACTGGTGTTGCCAATACAGGTGACCCTGTTGAGATCATCGGTATGGGAGCTGAGAAATTGACTTCTACTATTACTGGTGTTGAGATGTTCCGTAAGATTCTTGATAGAGGTGAAGCTGGTGATAACGTAGGTCTTTTGTTGAGAGGTATTGAAAAATCCGATATCAAAAGAGGTATGGTAATCTGTAAGCCAGGTTCTGTTAAGCCACACGCTAAATTCAAAGCTGAGGTTTATATCCTTAAAAAAGAAGAAGGTGGTCGTCACACTCCATTCCACAATAACTACCGTCCTCAGTTCTACGTTCGTACAACTGACGTAACAGGTAACATCAACCTTCCTGATGGAGTTGAAATGGTAATGCCAGGTGATAACTTGACAATCACTGTAGATTTGATTCAGCCAATCGCATTGAACGTAGGTCTACGTTTCGCTATCCGTGAAGGTGGTAGAACAGTAGGTGCTGGTCAGGTTACTGAGATTTTAGATTAATCATTTTACAATAAATAGTACACTAAAGGGTGTCCCGGTTTACTCGGGATACCTTTCAGTGTAATTATATACGGGTGTAGCTCAGTTGGTAGAGCACTGGTCTCCAAAACCAGGTGTCGGGAGTTCGAGTCTCTCCTCCCGTGCAAGATAAAAAAGTCTAAGGAGACGAGAAGATTGTCCCGAGTGAAGTCAAAGGAATTTTCTCCTCCCGTTCAAGATAAATACAGGAAATTATGGTCACTTACTTAAAGGAATCATGGGAAGAACTAAAGAACAATGTAACATGGTTGGAGCGTTCTAAGGCCTCTAACTTAATGGTTATTGTAGCGGTGTTCTCTATTCTATTTGCGTTGGTAACTTGGGGTGTTGATTCTTTGTTCAGCAAGTTGATCACGTTGTATTTTGATAAGTTAATAGGATAAAGATCGATCGTATGTCTGAGGTACTAGAGAAGAAATGGTATGTGGTAAGAGCGGTCAGTGGTCAAGAAAATAAGATCAAGGGCTATATTGAAAGCGAAGTAGAAAGAGCTGGTTTTGGCGACTACTTGGAAGAAGTTCTTGTTCCTACCGAAAAAGTAGTACAGATCAGGAATGGAAAGAAAATCAACAAAGAAAGGGTTTACTTTCCAGGATATATCATGATCAAGGCCAATCTTGGTGGTGAAATGGTGCACATTATCCGTTCCATTACCAATGTGATTGGATTTTTAGGAGAAGTAAAAGGTGGTGACCCCGTGCCTTTAAGAAAATCGGAGGTAAACCGTATGTTGGGGAAAGTGGACGAGTTGGCTGTCAATACAGACAACGTATCCATTCCATTTGTGCTGGGTGAAACGGTTAAGGTAATTGATGGACCTTTCAATGGATTCAATGGAACTGTTGAGAAAATCAATGAAGAAAAGCGTAAGCTTGAGGTAATGGTAAAAATCTTCGGAAGAAAAACACCATTGGAATTGAGCTATATGCAAGTTGAAAAAGTATAGAAAGAAAGATGAAGGAAGCTGGAACTGATATTCTCATTACTGGCATCTAAAATCTGACAACTATAAAAAGAGCTGTTACATTTATAAAGCTGTGTTGCTTCCAATTGACACAACTTTAAATTTAATTAGAAAAAATGGCAAAAGAAGTAGATAAGGTAGTTAAATTACAAGTTAGGGGAGGTGCTGCGAACCCATCGCCACCGGTTGGACCCGCCTTAGGTGCTGCTGGTGTTAACATCATGGAGTTCTGTAAGCAGTTTAATGCGCGTACACAGGACAAACCGGGCAAAGTATTGCCTGTTGCTATCACCGTTTACAAAGACAAATCTTTCGAGTTTGTTGTAAAAACACCACCTGCGGCAGTTCAATTGATGGAAGCAGCTAAGATTAAAAAAGGATCTGGTGAACCTAACAGGGTTAAGAATGGTTCAGTAACCTGGGATCAAGTAAAAGCAATCGCTGAGGACAAAATGGCCGATTTGAATGCATTTACTGTGGAATCTGCAATGAGTATGGTTGCAGGTACTGCAAGATCAATGGGTCTGAAAATAGCTGGACAAAAACCTTTTTAAAATCTTAAAGCAATTAAGAAATGGCAAGATTGACTAAAAAGCAAAAAGAAGCCCAAGCAAAGATCGACAAGAACAGATTGTATACTTTGCAAGAGGCGTCCGCTTTAGTAAAAGAAATTACCAACGTAAAATTTGATGCTTCCATTGATATCGCTGTTCGTTTGGGTGTAGATCCAAGAAAAGCGAACCAAATGGTGCGTGGTGTTGTTACCCTTCCTCACGGAACAGGTAAAGACGTAAAAGTTTTAGCATTGGTGACTCCAGACAAAGAAGCAGAAGCTAAGGAAGCTGGTGCTGACTTTGTAGGGTTGGATGAATATTTAGATAAGATTAAAGGCGGTTGGACCGATGTTGATGTGATCATCACTATGCCAAGCGTTATGGGTAAATTGGGTCCATTAGGTAGAATTTTGGGTCCTAGAGGTTTAATGCCTAACCCTAAAACTGGTACCGTAACCATGGATGTGGCTAAAGCTGTATCTGATGTTAAGGCCGGTAAAATCGACTTTAAAGTAGACAAAACAGGTATTGTACACGCTGCAATCGGTAAAGCTTCTTTCAGCGCGGATAAAATCGCTGGAAACGCCAAGGAATTGATCGAGACTTTGGTAAAGTTGAAACCTTCTGCTGCAAAAGGTGTTTACATGAAAAGTATCCACTTGTCCAGTACCATGAGTCCTAGTGTTCAATTAGATCCAAAAGCAGTTTAAACTAACTGGTAGTTCAATTTTATAACTATGACAAGAGAAGAAAAAGCAACGGTAATAGGAGATTTGACTGCACAGTTGGCCGATGCCCCAAATATTTATTTGGCGGATATATCTGGATTGAATGCCGTAGATACCTCTAACTTAAGAAGAGCGTGTTTTAAGGCAAACATTAAACTTGCGGTTGTTAAGAACACATTGCTTGCAAAGGCAATGGAAGCCTCTGATAAGGAATTTGGTGAACTTCCAACTGTTTTGAAAGGAAATACATCCATGATGTTGTCCGAAACAGGGAACGGGCCTGCGAAACTTATCAAGGACTTTAGAAAAAAATCAAACAGACCTTTATTGAAGGGAGCTTTCATCGAGGAAGCCATCTTCATCGGTGACGAAACTTTGGATACGCTTGTAAGCATCAAGTCCAAAGAAGAAGTTATCGGGGATATCATCGGATTGTTGCAATCACCGGCCAAGAACGTTATTTCTGGTCTTAAATCAGGTGGTGGTAAACTTGCCGGAATCCTTAAGACTTTGTCTGAAAGAGAATAATTCGCGCACAATAAACTAAGTATATTTTTAAAAATTTTTATTAAACGATAGAAAAATGGCAGATTTAAAAGATTTTGCAGAACAGTTGGTAAACCTTACAGTAAAAGAGGTAAATGAATTGGCCGACATTTTGAAAGAAGAATACGGTATTGAGCCTGCAGCTGCTGCTGTAGCTATCGCTGGTGGCGCTGCTGCTGGTGGTGGTGAAGAAGCTGCTGAGGAAAAAACTGAATTCGACGTAATCCTTAAAGCAGCTGGTGCCTCTAAATTGGCAGTAGTTAAATTGGTTAAAGAATTGACCGGTCTTGGATTGAAAGAAGCAAAAGATATCGTTGACAGCGCACCTAAAGCTGTTAAAGAAGGTGTTTCTAAAGATGAAGCAGAAGGTATCAAGAACTCTTTGGAAGAAGCAGGAGCTGAAGTTGAGCTTAAGTAATAGCTTTTCCCATAAAAATTTGGTTAAGGTCTACCCAGTTATTGGTTAGACCTTAGCCTATTTAAAATAGGAGTGTATAAAGTCATACACGAACCCACAAAGTATTCACGTTCAAAATTTGTCCATAGATGTTCACAAACACTATTGAAAGAGTTAATTTCGCATCCGCTAAGAACATACCGGAATACCCGGATTTCTTGGACATTCAGATAAAATCGTTTCAGGATTTTTTCCAGTTAGAAACTAAATCTGACGAAAGAGGGAACGAAGGTCTCTACAACACCTTCATGGAGAATTTTCCAATCACTGACACCAGAAACCAGTTTGTACTGGAATTTTTGGATTACTTTATAGATCCACCAAGATATTCCATCCAAGAATGTATTGAGCGTGGACTTACCTATAGCGTACCACTTAAGGCGCGTCTAAAATTATATTGTACCGACCCAGAGCACGAAGATTTCGAGACCATCGTACAAGATGTGTATTTGGGAACCATTCCTTACATGACCCCTAGTGGGACATTCGTGATCAATGGTGCTGAAAGGGTAGTGGTTTCTCAGTTGCACAGATCACCTGGTGTGTTCTTCGGGCAATCTTTCCACGCGAACGGTACAAAATTGTATTCAGCCAGGGTAATTCCTTTCAAAGGATCTTGGATTGAATTTGCTACCGACATCAACTCGGTAATGTATGCCTACATCGATAGGAAGAAAAAATTACCAGTAACCACTTTGTTCCGTGCCATTGGCTTCGAAAGGGATAAAGACATTTTGGAAATCTTCGACCTTTCAGAAGAGATCAAAGTTTCCAAAGCTGGACTTAAAAAAGTATTGGGCCGTAAATTGGCCGCAAGGGTGTTGAACACATGGCATGAGGATTTCGTGGACGAGGATACTGGTGAAGTAGTATCCATCGAACGTAACGAGATCGTTTTGGACCGTGATACCATTTTGGAAAAAGAGCATATTGATGAGATCATTGATGCCGACGTGAAGACCATCTTGCTTCACAAGGAGAACAATGCACAGTCAGACTATGCCATTATCCATAATACATTGCAAAAAGACCCTACCAACTCTGAAAAAGAAGCGGTAGAGCACATTTATAGACAGTTGCGTAATGCCGAGCCGCCAGATGAGGAAACTGCTCGTGGTATTATCGACAAATTGTTCTTCTCCGACCAACGTTACAACTTAGGTGAAGTAGGTCGTTATAGAATGAACAAGAAATTAGGTTTGGATATTGGAATGGACAAACAAGTCTTGACCAAGGAAGATATCATTACCATCATCAAGTATTTGATCGAGTTGATCAACTCCAAGGCAGAGATCGATGATATCGACCACTTGTCCAACCGTCGTGTAAGAACTGTAGGGGAGCAATTGTCCCAACAGTTTGGTGTAGGTTTGGCACGTATGGCGCGTACCATCCGTGAGCGTATGAACGTTCGTGACAACGAAGTATTTACCCCGATCGATTTGATCAACGCCAAGACCTTGTCTTCCGTGATCAACTCTTTCTTCGGTACCAACCAGTTGTCTCAGTTCATGGACCAGACCAACCCATTGGCAGAGATTACACACAAACGTAGATTATCCGCACTAGGGCCAGGTGGTCTTTCCCGTGAAAGAGCCGGTTTCGAAGTGCGTGACGTTCACTACACCCACTATGGAAGATTGTGTCCGATTGAGACACCTGAAGGACCGAACATTGGTTTGATCTCTTCACTTTCTGTATTTGCCAAGGTGAACAATATGGGCTTCTTGGAAACTCCTTACCGCAAGGTCGAAAACGGAAAAGTAGATGTAAAAGAACACATTTACTTGAGTGCTGAGGAAGAAGAAGGAATGAAGATCGCCCAAGCCAACATTCCATTAAAGGATGATGGTGAAATTGATACAGATAAGGTAATTGCAAGGGAAGAAGGGGATTTCCCAGTTGTTGACCCAGCTGAAATCCACTATACTGACGTTGCTCCTAACCAGATTGCATCCATCTCTGCATCCTTGATTCCGTTCTTGGAGCACGATGATGCGAACCGTGCGTTGATGGGATCGAACATGATGCGTCAGGCCGTACCATTGTTGCGTCCTGATTCCCCAATCGTTGGTACAGGTCTTGAAAGACAGGTTGCTACCGATTCTAGGGTATTGATCAATGCCGAAGGTAATGGAGTTGTGGAGTATGTAGATGCCCAGAAAATTACCATTAAATACGACAGAACTGACGAAGAGCGTTTGGTGAGCTTCGAGGAAGACTCCAAAACCTACGAATTGGTGAAGTTTAGAAAAACAAACCAAGGAACCTCCATCAACTTGAAGCCTATCGTAAGAAAAGGTGACAAAGTGAAAAAAGGTCAGGTACTTTGTGAAGGTTATGCTACAGAAAAAGGTGAATTGGCCTTGGGTAGAAACATGAAAGTGGCCTTTATGCCTTGGAAAGGATACAACTTCGAGGATGCGATCGTGATCTCCGAAAAAGTGGTTCGTGAGGATATCTTTACCTCCATCCACATTGACGAGTATGCATTGGAAGTAAGGGATACCAAATTGGGAGCTGAAGAGTTGACCAACGATATTCCTAACGTATCTGAAGAAGCTACCAAAGATTTGGACGAGTACGGTATGATCCGTATTGGTGCAGAAGTAAAACCTGGTGATATTTTGATCGGTAAGATTACCCCTAAAGGTGAGTCTGATCCTACACCGGAAGAAAAACTTTTGCGTGCCATCTTTGGTGACAAAGCAGGTGATGTAAAAGATGCTTCTTTGAAAGCATCCCCATCATTGAGAGGTGTGGTTATCGACAAGAAATTGTTCTCTCGTTCCATCAAGGATAAGAGAAAACGTTCCGAAGATAAAGAAGCGATCTCAAGATTGGAGATGGACTACGAAGTGAAGTTCCAACAATTGAAAGATGTATTGATCGAGAAATTGTTCGGATTGATCAATGGTAAAACATCTCAAGGTGTAATGAACGATTTGGGTGAAGAAGTACTTCCAAAAGGAAAGAAATACACCATCAAAATGTTGAACGCCGTTGATGATTTTGCTCACTTGGTAGGTGGAAGCTGGACAACTGATGAAGATACCAATCACTTGGTGGCCGATTTGTTGCACAACTATAAGATTAAGTTGAACGACATTCAAGGTAACTTAAGAAGAGACAAGTTTACCATCTCAGTTGGTGATGAACTTCCTGCAGGTATTATGAAGTTGGCTAAAGTTTACATTGCTAAAAAACGTAAACTTAAAGTAGGTGATAAGATGGCAGGTCGTCACGGTAACAAAGGTATCGTGGCACGTATTGTACGTCAAGAAGATATGCCGTTCTTGGAAGATGGAACCCCAGTGGATATCGTATTGAACCCACTTGGTGTACCTTCAAGGATGAACATTGGTCAGATTTATGAAACTGTTCTTGGTTGGGCAGGTCTTAAATTGGGTCAGAAATATGGAACTCCAATTTTTGATGGTGCCACTTTGGACGAGATCAATGCATTGACCGATAAAGCAGGTGTGCCAAGATTTGGACATACGTACCTTTACGACGGTGGAACTGGTCAGCGTTTCGACCAACGTGCAACAGTAGGTGTGATCTACATGTTGAAACTAGGTCACATGGTAGACGATAAGATGCACGCAAGATCTATTGGACCATACTCATTGATCACACAGCAACCATTGGGTGGTAAAGCCCAGTTCGGTGGACAGCGTTTTGGAGAAATGGAAGTATGGGCATTGGAAGCTTACGGTGCTTCATCTACCCTAAGGGAAATTTTGACTGTGAAGTCCGATGATGTTATCGGTAGGGCTAAGACCTATGAATCCATCGTGAAAGGCGAAACAATGCCAGAACCTGGATTACCAGAATCTTTCAACGTATTGATGCACGAACTTAAAGGTTTGGGCTTGGATATTAGATTGGAAGAATAGAACACTATAAATTAATTATATCACCACCATATTATTATGGCTAGAATTAAAGATAACAACGCACAAAAAAGGTTCAATAAAATTTCCATCGGATTGGCTTCTCCAGAGTCTATCTTGGCAGAGTCCCGTGGAGAGGTATTGAAGCCTGAAACCATAAACTATAGAACGCACAAGCCTGAGCGTGATGGATTGTTCTGCGAGCGTATTTTTGGTCCTGTAAAGGATTACGAATGTGCCTGTGGTAAATATAAGCGTATCCGTTACCGTGGTATCGTTTGTGACCGTTGTGGTGTTGAAGTAACTGAGAAGAAAGTACGTAGAGACCGTGTGGGACACATCAACTTGGTGGTTCCTGTAGCACACATCTGGTACTTCCGTTCGTTACCAAACAAAATAGGATACCTTTTGGGATTGCCTTCCAAAAAGTTGGATATGATCATTTACTACGAAAGGTATGTGGTTATCCAACCAGGTATTGCCAAAGGTCCAGAAGGTGAGGAGATCCACAAAATGGATTTCTTGACCGAAGAGGAGTATTTGAACATTTTGGAGACCATTCCAAGTGAAAACCAATATTTGGAAGATACGGACCCTAACAAGTTCATCGCCAAAATGGGTGCCGAATGTTTGATCGACCTTTTGGCTCGTATCGATTTGGAGCAATTGTCTTACGAATTGCGTCACAAAGCAAATACCGAAACTTCAAAACAACGTAAAACAGAAGCCTTGAAACGTCTTCAAGTGGTGGAAGCTTTGCGTGAGTCTCAAGGAAACCGCGAGAACAACCCAGAATGGATGATCATGAAAGTGATTCCGGTGATTCCACCAGAATTGCGTCCATTGGTGCCATTGGATGGTGGTCGTTTCGCAACTTCCGATTTGAACGATCTGTACCGTAGGGTAATTATCCGTAACAACCGTTTGAAGCGTTTGATGGAGATCAAGGCACCAGAGGTGATCTTGAGAAACGAAAAACGTATGCTTCAAGAGGCTGTGGATTCCCTTTTCGATAACACAAGAAAAGCATCTGCGGTAAAAACAGAATCGAACAGACCATTGAAATCCCTTTCTGATTCCTTGAAAGGTAAGCAAGGTCGTTTCCGTCAAAACCTTTTGGGTAAACGTGTGGATTACTCCGCTCGTTCCGTAATTGTTGTTGGACCGGAATTGAAATTGTACGAATGTGGTCTTCCTAAAGATATGGCAGCTGAGTTGTACAAGCCGTTCATCATCCGTAAGTTGATTGAAAGAGGTATTGTAAAGACCGTTAAATCTGCCAAAAAGATTATCGACAAAAAGGAGCCTGTTGTATGGGATATCCTAGAAAACGTCCTTAAAGGACACCCAGTATTGTTGAACCGTGCCCCCACATTGCACCGTTTGGGTATTCAAGCGTTCCAGCCTAAACTTATCGAAGGTAAGGCGATTCGTTTGCACCCATTGGCATGTACCGCATTCAACGCGGATTTTGATGGGGATCAGATGGCAGTTCACTTGCCATTGGGACCAGAGGCTATTTTGGAAGCTCAATTATTGATGTTGGCTTCTCAGAACATCCTTAACCCAGCCAACGGTTCTCCGATTACCGTACCTTCCCAGGATATGGTTTTGGGTCTGTATTATATGACCAAAGAGAAAAAGTCTACCCCTGAAGAGCCTGTTTTGGGTGAAGGGTTGACATTCTACTCTCCAGAAGAAGTTGAGATTGCTTTCAATGAAAAGAAAGTAAACCTGAACGCTGGAATCAAGGTAAGAACCAAAGATTTTAATGCAGAAGGAGAATTGGTCAATCAAATTATTGAAACCACTGTAGGTCGTGTATTGTTCAACCAAGAAGTGCCGGAACAAGCAGGATTCATCAACCAGGTATTGAACAAGAAAGCCTTGAGAAACATTATCGGGGATATTCTTGCCGTTACCGATGTACCGACAACTGCGGAATTCTTGGATAAGATCAAGGCCATGGGATACGATTTCGCCTTCAAGGGTGGATTGTCCTTCAGCTTGGGTGATATTATCATCCCGGCCGAAAAAATGGAAATGATCGGTGAAGCCAACGAGCAGGTAGATGGTATTATGATGAACTATAACATGGGTCTTATCACTAACAATGAGCGATACAACCAGGTTATTGATGTTTGGACTTCTACCAATGCAATGTTGACCGAATTGGCCATGAAGCGAATTCGTGAGGACAAACAAGGTTTCAACTCTGTATATATGATGTTGGATTCTGGTGCGAGGGGTTCCAAAGAGCAGATTCGTCAGTTGACAGGTATGCGTGGTTTGATGGCCAAGCCTAAAAAATCTACTGCAGGTGGTGGCGAAATTATCGAAAACCCGATTCTTTCCAACTTTAAGGAAGGTCTATCGATTTTGGAATACTTTATCTCTACCCACGGTGCGCGTAAAGGTCTTGCGGATACCGCTTTGAAAACTGCGGATGCTGGATACTTGACCCGTCGTTTGGTGGATGTTTCCCAAGACGTGATCATCAACATTGAAGACTGTGAGACCCTAAGAGGTATCGAGGTTGAAGCGTTGAAGAAAAATGAAGAGATCGTTGAAAGCCTTGGTGAAAGAATCCTAGGTAGGGTATCACTTCATGATGTATACAATCCGTTGACTGAGGAATTGATCCTTAGAGCTGGTCAGGAAATCAAAGAAGCTGATGTGAAGAAGGTAGAAGCTGCTCCAATCGAGAAGGTTGAAGTAAGATCTGCATTGACTTGTGAGGCTCCTCAAGGTATCTGTACCAAATGTTACGGTAGAAACTTGGCAACCAACAAAATGGTTCAGCGAGGTGAAGCTGTAGGTGTTGTTGCAGCACAGTCCATCGGGGAACCTGGTACACAGTTGACATTGCGTACCTTCCACGTAGGTGGTATTGCAGGTAACATCTCTGAAGACAACAAATTGGAAGCCAAATTTGGCGGTATTGCCGAGATTGAGGATCTAAGGGTTGTTGAAGGTGAAAACGCTGAAGGAACCAAAACTGACATCGTAATTTCCAGAACAACTGAAATTAAGATCGTTGATGCCAAAACAGGAATCACTTTAAGTACCAACAACATTCCTTACGGTTCACAATTGTTTGTGAAAGATGGTGATACTATTTCTAGAGGTGATACCATTTGTCAGTGGGATCCATATAACGGTGTAATTGTTTCCGAATTTACTGGACAGATTGCATACGAGAATATAGAACAAGGGATGACTTATCAAGTAGAAATCGATGAACAAACCGGTTTCCAAGAGAAAGTAATTTCTGAATCCAGAAACAAGAAGTTGATCCCAACCTTGTTGATCAAGGACGGTAAAGGAGAAACTTTGCGTTCATACAACTTGCCAGTAGGTTCACACCTTATGGTAGATGACGGTGAGAAAATCAAAGAAGGTAAGATCTTGGTTAAAATACCACGTAAGTCTGCTAAAGCAGGGGATATTACCGGTGGTCTTCCAAGGGTAACCGAATTGTTCGAGGCCCGTAACCCATCCAACCCAGCAGTTGTTTCTGAGATTGATGGTGTGGTATCATTTGGTAAGATCAAGCGTGGTAACCGTGAGATCATCATCGAATCCAAAACTGGAGAGGTGAAGAAGTACTTGGTAAAACTTTCCAACCAGATCTTGGTTCAGGAGAACGACTACGTACGTGCCGGTATGCCATTGTCTGATGGATCTATTACCCCAGAAGATATCTTGGCCATTAAAGGACCATCTGCAGTACAGCAATACTTGGTGAACGAAGTACAGGAAGTATATCGTTTACAAGGGGTGAAGATCAACGATAAGCACTTCGAGGTTGTTGTAAGACAGATGATGCGTAAAGTAAGAATCCAAGACCCAGGAGATACCATTTTCTTGGAGAACCAATTGGCACACAAAGACGACTTTATCCACGAGAACGATGAGATCTTTGGTAAGAAAGTTGTTGAGGATGCCGGTGATTCAGATAGATTGAAGCCAGGTCAGATTGTAACCATTCGCGAGCTAAGGGATGAGAACTCTATTCTTAAGAGAGAGGACAAAACTTTGGTTTCCGCTAGGGATGCAGTTGCTGCCACAGCTACTCCAATCTTGCAGGGTATTACAAGAGCTTCGCTACAAACGAAGTCCTTTATCTCTGCCGCATCCTTCCAGGAAACAACCAAAGTATTGAACGAAGCCGCTGTAAACGGTAAAGTTGATGCCTTGGAAGGTTTGAAAGAGAATGTAATTGTAGGACATAAGATTCCAGCCGGTACCGGTATGAGGGATTATGACAGTATCATTGTAGGTTCCAAAGAGGAATACGATGAGATCATGGCCCGAAAAGAGGAATTCAAATTCTAAATAGTAACAAACCCTGGCCTTTAGGTCAGGGTTTTCTTTTTATAAAGTTTATGGCAGACGAAAACCAGAACCAAAAACAGATCAATATAGAATTGGATGAAAAAACGGCGGAAGGAACTTATTCCAACTTGGCCATCATCAACCATTCAGTTTCAGAATTTGTGGTAGATTTTATTAGTTTGATGCCTGGAGCGCCTAAAGCGAAAGTGAAGAGCCGCATTATTCTGACCCCACAACATGCCAAGAAGTTTTTAAAAGCGTTGAACGATAATGTGACCCGTTTTGAAAAGGCCCACGGCCCTATAAAGGATTATGAGCAACCACCGATTCCATTAAATTTTGGACCTACGGGAGAAGCTTAAAAAAAGCCCTGATCATTAGATCAGGGCTTTTTTTTGATTATTATTTTAACCATCCTTTTTCAATTCCTTTTTTGGAAAAGGAGATAAGATACAGTCCTATCAGCAATACAATAATAGGCATGGTATAGGTGGACGGGCCAAATGCCTCTACCGCATTGGAAATAAATAGCCAATGGATAAACTGCGCGGCAGCTGTTACAAATGAGATGATAAAGAGAAGTTTGGCCCATTTTTTCTTCATTAAAAGACCAATGCAGGCAATGGTTCCCGAAAATACGGCAATGGCAAATGCTGCTGTGGCCCAAGCTGGAATACCTTCAAAGGCTTCTCGTTGTGCCTGATCCATACCTTCAAGTAGTGCAACTTGGTTAAAGGCTTGGTTCAAATAGTTGAGCACACCGATTAAGTTCCATAAAAGGGCAATTACACTAACGGCCCAGAACCAGGTTGGGGGTTTTAAAGTAGACGTCATAATAGTTTGTTTAAATGGTTGTTATATACAATGTACTAAAAATTAACACATTGTAGATAATTGCTCCATTTATATTATAACAAGTCATTGGACTTAATCAAACTCCGAAGTATAATGTAATTTAACTGTTGGATACTTTTGTTGTGTCATCTGTAAGGAGAATTGGGAATCGGCCAAAAACACCAATTGTCCTTTTTTGTCAGTGGCCAAGAATTTTTGTTTTACGCGTTTAAACTCTTGGAATTCTTCATTTTTTTCATCTTGTGGTTCTACCCAACACGCTTTGTGAACCGGGAAGTTTTCATAGGTACACTTGGCGCCATATTCGTGTTCCAAACGATATTGGATAACTTCGTACTGAAGCGCTCCAACGGTTCCAATCACTTTTCTGCCATTCAATTCCAAGGTGAACAACTGGGCCACACCTTCGTCCATAAGTTGGTCGATACCCTTGTACAACTGCTTGGCCTTCATGGGGTCGGCATTGTTGATATAACGGAAATGCTCCGGTGAAAAACTCGGAATTCCTTTGTAATGGAGCTCCTCGCCACTGGTCAATGTATCCCCGATCTTAAAGTTACCCGTATCGTGTAGTCCAACAATATCTCCTGGGTATGAAATATCCACAATCTCTTTTTTCTCTGCAAAGAATGCATTGGGACTCGAGAACTTTAATTTTTTGTTCTGTCGAACATGTAAATAGGGGGTGTTGCGTTCAAAAGTTCCGGAAACAATCTTAACAAAGGCCAAACGATCTCGGTGTTTTGGATCCATATTGGCGTGTATCTTGAAAACAAATCCTGAAAATTCCTTTTCATCTGCATTTACCAAACGCTCTTCGGCTTTTTTGGGTCGTGGGGCAGGAGCAATATTGATAAAGCAATCCAGAAGCTCCCGAACCCCAAAATTATTTAAAGCGGAACCAAAAAATACAGGCTGCTGTTCCCCTTTTAAGTAGGCATCCTTATCAAAAGGAGGATAAACCCCTTCGGCCAATTCCAAATTGTCCCGCAGTTCTTGTGCTGCACTCGCACCTATGATTTTCTCCAATTCGGGACTGTCCAAATTGTCGAAAGCAATGGTTTCCTCAATATTTTTCTTACTGCTCCCGCTAAACAGGTTGATGTTTTTCTCGTAGATGTTGTAAATGCCTTTAAAATCGTATCCCATTCCAATCGGAAAACTTAATGGGGTAACCTTAAGGCCTAATTTTTGTTCCACTTCGTCCAAAAGATCAAAAGCATCCTTACCTTCCCTATCCAATTTGTTGATAAAAACAATCATGGGAATATTGCGCATACGGCATACTTCCACCAATTTTTCGGTCTGCTCCTCAACCCCTTTGGCAACATCAATTACAACGATAACACTATCCACAGCGGTAAGTGTTCTAAAGGTATCTTCTGCAAAGTCCTTGTGACCGGGCGTATCCAGAATATTGATCTTTTTGTCTTTGTAAATAAAGGCCAAAACAGAAGTAGCCACAGAAATACCTCTTTGGCGCTCAATTTCCATAAAGTCACTCGTTGCCGATTTTTTAATTTTATTGCTCTTTACGGCACCCGCTTCTTGAATGGCTCCCCCGAACAATAATAATTTCTCGGTCAATGTGGTCTTCCCGGCATCGGGGTGTGAGATAATCCCAAAAGTTCTTCGTCTTGCTATTTCCTTTACAAATTCCATCAACAAAAATTTCGGCAAAAATAAGGGAATTAAATGTTTTACCTGTCATTTTAAACCGGATTGCCGATTGTTAATATCATTGGATAAAAATACCCTTGAGTAATTTATCAAATCGGAAAAGTGAAGTATTTTTCGCCCGTTTTTAAGCTTTTTCCTTGATGTTTCTCTTTATTCTATTGTAAAACAAGAAGATGAGGTAGGTGGGGATGGTGAAATTGCCTTTTATCGATTAAAATAGGTGGTATAGGGCAGATCACGTAACTATGTGACTAAATGGGGACCAACGGTTTCCAAAGAAGAGAGAGATTAAAAACAAAAGAAACCCCAATTTCTTACACGTTTGAGTTCTACTTCAGCCATGGTGATTAGTTGACCAAAACTTATCATTTATGGAAAAAATTACTTTCTTGAATTTCAGGAAGGGTATTATACTGCTCATTCTAATTTTAGGATTTCCCATATATCCATCCATTGTTTCCGCTTTTTATTCAGGGAATGAAATGCCTGCTACTATTATTTTTAATAGTGATGTGGATACAGATGGTGACGGTATTCCCGATCATATCGATATTGATGACGACAATGATGGTATTTTGGATGTTGTCGAAGGATTTACTTTGGACAGTGATGGCGATGGAATCCCAAATTATTTGGATTTGGATTCTGATGGTGATGGATTATTGGACAATTACGAGGCCCAATTTCATAAAACTTTTCAGTTGCCCTCTGGGATCGATTCCGATGAAAATGGTTTGGATGATGCCTACGAATCTGTTCCTGGAGCTGGAGAGGGAATAACCCCAATAGATACCGATTCCGATGGAGTGCCGGATTATTTGGATATGGATTCCGATAATGATGGTATTCTAGATCAAAATGAATCCAGTGTTATAAGTGAAGATTTTGATTGTAACACGGTTCCCAAATTAAATTTTGGAAGTGAGCCCGTTTTGGAATCTGGAGTGGCTTTGACGGAAGGAGCTGTTTATCGTTACCAACAAGTAACCAATAATCTGGATGCCTTGGTGACCATTGAAAAAGTGGATAACGGAGAAATTCTGTACTTCGATCAAAATGCAACAGATCCGGAATTTTTTAAACCTGAAATTTATTTTACTACAACTTCAACCGATAGAAGACCTTATGTGGATTTTAGAATCTCATTTGTTGAGGTTGGCACTAACACTCCGGTAATTTTGGAGGAATTGAGTGCTAACTTTTTGGATGTAGATGGTAATGCTGAATATCAAGAATACAATAGATTCAATACCCCGGCCAGTTATACGCTGGATGAAAATAATGAGATAACCGTTCAGAATACCACAGGAGGGTTTTTGGTCAATGGGGGATCTAAGGAATATGACGGGATTTCCAATCAAGTGTCGGCCGTGAATGTGGCCGTTGAGTTTGTAGACATCGATTCATTTGTTTTCAGATTTGGAATTCAGGCAGATGTCGATAATAATTTTAAGACCAATGTGGCTCGACAGGCGGGAATCCAATTTACCTGTCTGGACAACTTTAATAATCCACAGACCACCAATTTCAGTGTGGATGTGGACAGCGATAATGATGGGTATCCAGACCGTTTGGATATAGACAGTGATAACGATGGGATTCCTGATAATGTAGAAGCACAGCCGACTTTCGGGTATATCCCGCCTTCAGGACAGGATGTGAACGGAAATGGAGTGGACGATGCCTATGAAAGTGGAGATACCATTGGATTGTCCTTGGAGGATACGGATTCCGATGGAACACCGGATTATTTGGATGATGACTCGGACAATGATTGGGTACCGGACAATAACGAGGGGAACGACTTTAACTTTGATGGAATTCCGGATTGGACCTTTACAGGAACAGATACGGATGGTGATGGTCTTGATGATGGTTACGAAGGAAGTGACGTAAATGATGGGTTCGATGTAAATGATGAAATAGAAGATCCAGCAACCGATTTACCCGACAGGGATGGTAAGGATGATGTAAATTATAGGGATATCGATGATGATGGCGATGGAATTCCAACCCCCGAAGAAGATGCAAATGGCGACGGAGACCCAACCAACGATGATACCGATGGTGATGGTACTCCAGATTATTTGGATCCAACTGATGAAACGGATACCGATGGAGATGGTGTGCCCGACGATATTGAAGAAGAGGATGAAACCGATCCGTTGGATTATTGCGATTACATAAGGGAACATGTGACAGTTCCACAAAGCGAGGAATATTTAAATGGCGATTGCGACGGCGATGGTGTTACCAATCAGGATGAAGAAACCGATGGTACAGATCCTTTTGATCCTTGCGATTACAACCCAGAGAGCATTACATTGCCACAAAGTGGAGATTATTTAACTGCAGATTGTGATGGCGATGGGGTTACCAATGGTGATGAGGAAGAAGATGGTACAGATCCCAATGATGCCTGTGATTTTGTTTTGGAAAGTCAAACAGTTGATCCATCCTCTACTTGGCATACTAGTGATTGCGACGGAGACGGGGTAACCAATGAGGACGAAGTCGAAGATGGAACAGATCCATTGGATCCCTGTGATTACAACCCGGAAAGTGTAACCTTGCCCCGATCAGCAGAGTGGGAAGCGCTTGATTGTGATGGAGATGGCAATCCGAATGGTAGTGATCCAGATCCATTGAATGCCACAGCAAGGGATGATTCAGGTTCAACCCCAGCTCTTACAGAAGTGGCCATCAATATTTTGGAGAATGATGATTATTTGCCCAATAATGATGCTACCAATCTTGGCTTGACCAATTTATCCAGAATTGGAGGTGACGCAAGCGGAACCTTAACTTTGGATGCCGAAACAGGGATATTGACCTATACTCCAGTTGCTACAGAATCAAACACAACGGTAACCATCGTTTATCAAGTCTGTAATATAAATGTTGATCCAAATGTTTGTGCATCGGCAACCGTGTATATCGAAGTTGGTTCAAATGTTTTGGACGCCGTTGAAGATACCTATGTTTCAAACGGAGACGGAGATATTGCAGACAGTAATGTATTGTCCAACGATACCTTAAACGGAGAGCAGGTAAGTTTGGAGGACGTGATTTTGTCATCGACCCCAACGGATGCCCTTACCATCAACGAAGATGGAAGCATATCTGTGGCACCAGGAACCATTCCAGGAACCTATACCATCGATTACACCATTTGCGAGATTGCCAATGTAAACAATTGTGATACTGCAACGGTAACTGTCGAAGTAGAAGAAGAAATGGGTGGAAGCGTCATTGATGCTGTGGAAGATTCATACATTGTGAACGTGGATGGAGAAATTGCCGATAGCAATGTGTTGTCCAACGATACCTTGAACGGCGAGCCGGTAAGTTTGGAGAATGTGATTTTGTCGTCAACACCAACAGATGCCCTAACCATTAACGAAGATGGAAGCATATCTGTGGCACCAGGAACCATTCCAGGAACCTTCACCATCGATTACACCATTTGCGAGATTGCCAATGTGGACAATTGTGATTCCGCGACAGTAACCGTAACAGTGGAAGAAGGAATGGGAGGCAACCTTATTGATGCAGTCGATGATTCGTACACTGTAGATAGCGACGATATAACCATTGATGGTAGCAATGTGTTGCTCAATGATACATTGAATGGGGAACCGGTTACTTTGGAAAACGTAATATTGACTTCTACCTCTAACAGTATATTGACCATTAATGAAAATGGAAGTGTGACCATTGAAGATGGAATTCCACCAGGAACCTATACCATTGAGTATACCATTTGTGAAATAGCGAATGTGGAAAATTGCGATACTGCAACGGTAACCGTGATAATTGATGAGGAGAACAACGAGGAAGGCTCTAAAATAGAGGTAAATCAATTGTTGACCCCGAATGGAGATCTAAAAAATGACTTCCTGTTTATCCGTGGAGTGGACAAGATCAGGAGTAGCACGCTTCGAATTTTCAATAGATGGGGTGTTGCAGTATATGAAGGAACAAATTACGACAACATCAACAATGTGTTCGATGGTCGCTCTAGGGGAAGGTCATCGATTGGTGTGAACCAGTACCTGCCTGCAGGAGTATATTTTTATATTTTTAATTATGAAACGGATGAAGGTAGTTTTACCGATTCCGAATACATCTATATAAGTAGATAACCACTTTAAATAATGGTAAGAACAAAGATTATTATCCCATTATTGTTGTTGATTGGATTTGTTTCCAATGAGCTTTCCGCTCAACAGGATGCCCAGTACACACAATATATGTACAACACCATGACAGTAAATCCGGCCTATGCTGGTTCACGTGGGCAATTGAGTTTGGCCGCATTGTACCGATCACAATGGGTAGGTTTGGATGGGGCACCGGAAACCTTTACGATCAATCTTCATTCCCCCATTCGCAATAGTAGATTGGGTTATGGAATCTCAATTGTCAATGATAATATTGGGGATGGGGTGGTTCAGGAAACCTATTTGGATGCCATGGTGTCCTATACCATAGATGTTTCCATGGATGCCAAATTATCTTTTGGACTTAAGGTCGGGGGGAATATGTTGAGCCTTGATTTTAATGGACTCCGAAACTTTGACCAAGAAGTGGTAAGCCAGGACAACATCGATAATAAATTCACACCAAACTTTGGTTTAGGGGTTTATTACCATACCGACAAATTCTATGCAGGTGTGTCATTGCCCAATGTGTTGGAAGCTGATTACTTCGATAATGACAATTCCGAAGGTGACGTAAATTTCTTATCTGCCGAGCGCATGAATTTCTATTTCATAACAGGATATGTTTTTGATATTGGAGCTGATTTGCAATTTAAACCAGCCTTATTAACGAAGGCTGTGAGTGGCGCTCCCTTACAGGTAGATGTTTCTGCCAGTTTCCTGTTCGCGGAGAAATTTAGTTTCGGTGCGGCCTATCGTTGGGATGCCGCATTAAGTGGTTTGGTAGGATTTCAATTGACCGAGCAGTTAATGGTGGGACTAGCCTACGATAGAGAAACAACAGAATTGGGAGGCACCCAGTTTAACGATGGTTCATTTGAAGTGTTTTTGCGCTTGGAATTGTTAAAATCGTTCCAAAGAACCATCTCACCTAGATTCTTTTAAAACCTGTTGATGATGTTAAAGAGAGTACTTTTCTTATTGATCATGGTTTTTGGGGCTACCTTTCATAGTATAGCTCAACAAGATAGTGTCCCAAGTAGGCAGGTGACAAGGGTGTTGGACAGGGCTAATGAAGACTACAATCAATATTCGTTCAGTCCCGCTATAGATATTTATAAGAAAGTATTGGACAAGGGATATGTTTCTGCCGATCTATTGAAAAAATTGGGGAATTCCTATTACTTCAATGCCAAATATCAAGAAGCAGCCGATATCTTCAAAAAGTTGGAAGAAACCTTTCCAGATGAAATGGAAGTCGAGGATATTTTTAAATATGCCCAGAGTTTAAAATCCTTGGGGAACTACCAAGAATCGGCCAGATTAATGGAAGATTTTAAGGAGATTACTGCCGTTTCGGAAAATTTCGACACCGATTACATGGCTAAAATCGAAGAGAATTCAGGGAGGTACACCCTAAAATCTTTCCCATACAACAGCAAGTATTCCGATTTTGCGGCAGCCTATTATGAAAAAGGTTTGATTTTCGCTTCCGATAGGGATACGGGAAACTTTGCAAGATATAGACATACCTGGAACGCCAGTGATTTCCTGGATCTTTACAAAGTAAATGCCGATAGCTCCTCGAACAACAAAGTGGTAAAATTGCCCGGTGATGTAAATACACGTCTTCATGAATCCACTTCAGTGGTAACTAAGGATGGGACCATGATGTATTTTACCCGAAACAATATTTTGGACGGTAAAAAGAAAAAGGATGATGCAGGTATTATCCGTTTAAAAATTTATAGCGCCGAAAATGTGGATGGTATTTGGACCAATATTACGGAATTGCCCTTTAATAGCGATGCTTACTCTGTGGCACATCCCGTGCTGAGTCCCGATGAAAAGAGATTGTATTTTGTATCCGATATGCCAGGCAGCTTGGGGCAGTCCGATATTTTTATGACAGATATTATAGGTGACGGAACCTATGGACCCATAGAAAATTTGGGAAGTAACATCAATACCGTGGGCAGGGAAACCTTTCCTTTTATTACACAGGATGGAGTGTTGTATTTTTCTTCGGATGGACACCAAGGATTAGGTGGTCTCGATATCTTTGCGAGCAAAATTGCCTATAACGATTATAATCAGCCCGTTGTAAATGTTGGTCGGCCAGTAAATGGACCTGCAGACGATTTTTCATATATATTTAATGCAGAAGACAAAACTGGATATTTCTCATCCAATAGGGATGGAGGGCTAGGCGGGGACGACATTTACAGCTTTGTAGAAAATGAGCCTTTGGTGCTGGATTGCTTACAGGAAATTACGGGTACGGTTCGTGATCGTATTTCTAATGAAGTATTGGCAGGGGCGACCGTAAAGATCATTGATGAAGAGAACAGGGAAGTTTCATCCACCATTACCGATTCCAATGGAAATTATATATTGATGTTGGATTGTTCCAAAGGTAACTTTGTTCGGGCATCACGAGATGGTTATGTACCGGCAGAAGAATATTTGGGAAGATCGGATGGTAAGCCAAGGATTGTCGATTTCTATTTGGAAAGAGATTTGGTTACAGGTGGATTTGGAGATGATTTGGCCAAATTACTGCAATTGAGTACCATTTATTTCGACTTGAATAAATACAACATTCGTCCAGACGCTGAGATTGAAATTCAAAAAGTAATTGTTGCAATGGAGAAATATCCTAGCTTGAAGATCAAAGTCAACTCCCATACCGATAGTCGCGGGATTGATGCCTACAACCTTTGGTTGTCACAAAAAAGAGCTGAGTCTACAGTAAATTATATGATTTCGAAAGGAATTTCTAGGGATAGACTAGAAGGGGAAGGATTTGGTGAAACCAGGTTGGTTAATGAGTGTGCCAATGGTGTGCCCTGTTCAGAAGAACAACATCAATTGAATAGACGATCTGAGTTTATCATTTTTGAGTAAAAAATTAGACTTATCATACAAAAAAAGCGACCCATTTCGGGTCGCTTTTTTTTCTTGAAATATTTACTGGATTCAATGTTGTTTGTAGGAAATAACCTATGTTAATAAACGGTATAAGTGGGCTTATCGACGAACGGTCTTAACAAAAACCTAAAATAAAATGTTGACTTACCTCAAAAAAAGATAGCTATACAATCGGAAAATGAGCCTTTACAACAATTATTTTCTTCCCCTATAAGCTAGGGTAATTTTGTAGCATATTAAAAATTTGGTGAATTCTTTTTAAATGGAATTTGTTGGATTTCAAATATTGATGAATACAAAAAGTACAGCAGATACGACCCTCAACAAACCGTAACCTCATGAAGAAGTGCATACTTGCCCTATTATTTCTATTGTTTACAGGAATTGCCTTTTCCCAAACTACCGTTACCCTTCAAGATCAATGTAATTGTGAAGTCCTCAAAGGGACCGAAGTTACTTTGGCTGGTGCCACATCGCCCACTGGGGCTGATTTGGGTGATATTTATATCAATACCAATTCAGGTACATTGTTTTTCTGGGATGGGAATTCGTGGGAGCTGACCCATTCCGATGCCAATACAGTGAACAGAAGAATGGAAGTTATAGGTTCTGATTTGGTAATTACAGATTCTGAGGATAATATTATATCAATTGCATTATCGGCTATTGCAGCCGGGGGTGCAGTTGGACCACAAGGTCCGCAGGGAGATAAAGGAGAAACTGGCGACAAAGGAGCCACAGGCGACCAAGGTCCGGTAGGATTGCAGGGTCCAGTTGGAGACCAAGGCCCACAAGGTGTCCAAGGCGATAAAGGAGAAACGGGAGATAAAGGCGCTACGGGCGACCAAGGTCCTGTAGGTTTACAGGGTCCAGTTGGAGACCAAGGCCCACAGGGTATCCAAGGTGTTCAAGGAGATAAAGGAGAGACTGGCGACAAAGGCGCAACGGGCGACCAAGGTCCGGTAGGATTACAGGGTCCAGTTGGAGACCAGGGCCCGCAAGGTGTCCAGGGAGATAAAGGAGAAACGGGCGACAAAGGCGCAACGGGCGACCAAGGTCCGGTAGGATTACAGGGTCCAGTTGGAGGCCAAGGCCCACAGGGCATCCAAGGTGTCCAAGGAGATAAAGGAGAAACTGGTGACAAAGGTGCCACTGGCGACCAAGGTCCAGTAGGATTGCAGGGTCCAGTTGGAGACCAGGGTCCTCAGGGAATCCAAGGCGATAAAGGAGAAACGGGAGATAAAGGCGCTACGGGCGACCAAGGTCCTGTAGGTTTACAGGGTCCAGTTGGAGACCAAGGCCCACAGGGTATCCAAGGTGTTCAAGGAGATAAAGGAGA